>NZ_JAYKZA010000002.1:240000-2301851 GCF_047308065.1 Brucella sp. H1_1004 | reverse complement strand
TAACGACAAACCCGTAGCACCCGCTGCGGGTTTTGCTGTTTTTGCAGACTTTCCAATTGCTTGCCGCTCTGTCCAATTGAGAATTGTGCCCAGTTCGCCGTGCAGCGTCCCGTAGAGCTGCTGGACGCTCAGTAATAAAATCTGTAAGACCGGGCTTGAAAAAGCAGGAGCCACTTGACTGTAGATGGCCCTTAGGGGCCTATCGGTCTTGGGACGCTGTTCCTTGCCCTTTCAGCCTCTATCTACTTAGCGCGGGCGAGGGCTTTATCGAATGATTCTTTTTAGCGTTTCGCAAGATCGCTGTATGATGATTTACGCGAGTAGTTTTAATGTGACAATCTGTGAAGCCTGAAACCAAAAAAGGCCGTATAATGAAGCATTGGATATTTGCTTTTGCAATTATGCTTGCAGCATCGTTTGGGACCGTGGCCGGAGCTGAAGTCCGGTTTGGTAAAAATGTCCGTGTCGGCGGACATAATTTTTCTAACCAAACATTCAACAGTAAAAGACGCGCTGAGATTTATTTTTACAAAGGAAATCCCGGTAATGAGGGATGCGTCGGGCGTAAGGGTAATAATGGAGATCGGGTGAAGGTTTGTCATTTTCAGACCAAATCGAAGGCACGGAAAAAATAAATTGCTTAGGCATACAAATGGGCGTGCGCAGCAATATTGCTGATATGTCTGAGTAAGTATCTTGATTGAATTATCTGGCGGAGAGAGCGGGATTCGAACCCGCGATACGGTTCCCCGTATACACACTTTCCAGGCGTGCGCCTTCAACCACTCGGCCACCTCTCCACTCATTTGCTGTCTTGAAATCCGCAGGCGCGGTAAGAACTTTCGCAAACACGACACCGTTCAAATCAGGCATTGGTTAGTTGCCAAAACAGGTGCTGCGGCGCGCAATATAGCCAGAATACACATATGATCAACTGCTATTTGTCAGTTTTTGCGTTAATTTGTGTTTGGCTGTGCGAAAGTTTTTCGTTTGTAATTAAGGTGCTGTTTTTAAAAGATATTTTTATGGGTAAGTTGGTCTCAGGTTTAGGCTGCGCGCTCTGTTCGGCTCGTGTTAGGCTGCGCCTGCGAATTGAAATGATATTCGACGATGAATAACGTGGATTTTCGCGCTTAATATTGGCCTGTAGACTTGAGGATAGAAAACCGTGTTTCGTTTTGTATTGCGTGGTCTCGCGGTGGTATGTCTGGCGCTGGCGGTTATTTTTGCCGTTTTGGATGGCGCACGCTCAGTTGGCGCCCAAGAAATCGTGGTGAAGCCACTGCTGGAGATGTGGGCTGTTGGTGCGCCGGAACTCCTGGGGGATGCAGAAACGTTGGTGACGCACTATATAGGCGTAGTCGCTTGGGACGGGGTGCTTGTTCCTGTGCTTGATCAACCGGGCTGGCTGATTTTTGGCGTTCTCGCATTCTTGTTCTATTTGGTTGGTCATCGTCGTGAAAAACGCTTTGGTAGTTTCAGCGCCCGCTAGCATCGATCGTCAGGATCGGTCGCAGAAGACTATAATGATCGGTTTGTCAAAGAGCGTTGCGCATCATGCGCATATTCTGCGCTCTTCAGGAGGTGTTGAATGAGTTTCCTAGACAGCTATCGTAAGAAGGTTGAGATGCCTTCGCATCAGGACGCCTTACCGGGTCGTGCTGCGGCACTCCCGACGGCGGCTTCGCATTATGTATCGGGCAAGCCGCTCAAAGCGCCATGGCCGGAAGGCATGAAAAAAATCATATTCGGTATGGGCTGTTTCTGGGGTGCAGAGCGGCTGTTCTGGCAGGTGCCGGGCGTTTATGTCACTGCGGTTGGCTATGCAGGCGGCATTACGCCGAACCCGACTTATGAAGAAACATGCACCGGCCTGACCGGTCATGCCGAAGTGGTTTTGGTCGTCTATGATCCGAAGGTGGTGAGCCTTGACGAATTGCTGACCCTTTTCTGGGAGGAGCATGACCCGACACAGGGTATGCGACAGGGCAATGATATCGGCACGGCTTATCGTTCGGTGATTTATACATTTGATGCTGCGGATCGTGAAGTGGTTGAAAAGAGCAGGGATGCTTATCAGGCCGCCCTGACGTCGCGTGGTCTCGGACCGATCACCACGGAAATTGCTGATGCTCCGACGTTCTATTATGCGGAAGATTATCACCAGCAATATCTGGCTAAGAATCCGAATGGCTATTGCGGCCTGCGCGGAACGGGCGTGAGCTGCCCGATACCGGCTGCATCATAAGAAGCAAAAAAATCGCGCGGTTAGCCCCGCGCGATTTTCTTATTTAGGATCAGCATGGCTTCATCATCGCCGGTCAGTTCTTCAAAGTCGCTCCAGCCGATTTTCCTGTAAAAGTCTGGCTTGTCGGTGTAGAGATAGACTTCGCTATAACCGAGCTCATGAGTTGCCGTTTCAATCGCTGTCATGAGCGCCTTGGCAACACCGCGCCCACGAAACTCCGGTGCAACGAGCAGGCTTGCAACCCATGGCTTGAGGTGCGGGTGGCTTTCGAGATCATTGTGAATGAGCAGAACAAAGCCTGCCAGTTCACCATTCCAGAGCGCTGCACGCACGGCCTGACCATCGGTGGCGTTGATCAGCTCATTCAGAGCATGGACGATTTGTTCTTCGGTTGCGCCTGCCGCCTGTCCCCATTCGGCATGGTTCCATTTGGCGCAAGTGGCTGCAAGGTTGGGGCGGTCCGTTAGCTCTATGATTTCGATCATTGCATTACCAGTGTGGAGGCTTGGTGACAGGGATTTCAGGTGCCGTCTGTTCTTCCAGTGTCAGAAAGCGGTCTGTCAGCGCGGACAGTTTTTTGTTGAGGTGATCAATCGTTTTCCACTGCTCTGCAAGCGCAGATGAAAGCTCATCAATCGTCTTTTCCTGCTCTGCGACTCGAATTTCAAGTTCTGTCAGGCGGTTATCCGTGGACATAGGACTATTCCGTTTCTGCTGATCATCAGAAGATAAAAAATCCGCACTGTCCGCTCAATAGCAATTATCGAGTGGTCAGCGCGGATTGATATAAGGCTTATCGTAGGATTTGAAGCTTACTTCGTGCCATACATGCGGTCGCCGGCATCACCGAGACCCGGAACAATATAGCCTTTTTCATCAAGGCTATCATCGATAGAGGCGGTAAAGACATCAACATCTGGATGAGCCGCAGTGAAGCGCTCAATGCCTTCCGGGGCTGCCAGCAGGCACAGGAACTTAATATTGGTCGCGCCGCGTTCCTTCAGCTTGTCGATGGCCGCAATGGCCGAATGGCCGGTGGCCAGCATAGGATCAACAACGATAATCAGGCGGTTGACGATATCTTCCGGAGCCTTGAAATAATATTCGATTGGCTGAAGCGTATCGTGATCGCGATAAAGACCGATATGTGCCACGCGCGCTGCTGGCACCAGATCCAGCATACCTTCTAGAAGTCCATTGCCCGCACGCAGGATCGAAGCGAAAACCAGCTTCTTGCCTTCAAGCGTCGGCGCTTCCATTGGCATCATCGGTGTTTCGATATGCATGGTGGTCAATTCGAGATCGCGTGTCACTTCATAGCAAAGCAGCAGCGATATTTCTTTCAGCAAACGCCGGAAACTGGCCGTCGAAGTTTCGCGCTTGCGCATAATGGTGAGCTTGTGCTGGACAAGCGGATGGCTGACGACATTAACGCCCATGTTGTTTCCACTTTTCTTGTTATCTTTATCGACTGTAACGGCTAATTAAGCCGGAGAAAACGCGTGGCAGGCGCGCACGCACAGTTTTCTATTTCTTTGAACATTTTGCACAGATGCGCAAGTGGAGATCACAAAAGGGGTATCGGCTTGCGGTCTGTGCTTGTATCGTCCGGTACAAGCTTTATATGCATCAGGCAAACGGAAAACGGAGATCGGCTTCGTTTCGCACATGAACCGGCAGGATAGTTATGAGCCAGCACAACGGCAATGCAGACCGCGTGGGCGCACAAGGTGGCATGGAGCATTCATTCGGCTTCAAATCGGTCGATGAAAGCGAAAAGCAGGGGCTGGTCAACGAGGTTTTCCATAAAGTCGCCAAGCGTTATGATGTGATGAATGATCTGATGTCGGGTGGCCTGCATCGTGTCTGGAAGGATGCGATGATCGGCTGGCTGGCGCCATCCAAGCGTCCGGGCTTCAAATCTCTCGATGTGGCTGGCGGAACCGGCGATATTGCTTTCCGTATTGTTGAGGCCTCTAACCGTCAGGCGCATGTCACCATTCTCGACATTAACGGCTCGATGCTGGGCGTCGGTCGTGAACGTGCGATTAAGAAGGGCTTGGCTGACAATCTCGAATTTGTTGAAGCGAGTGCAGAAGAACTGCCCTTTGAAGATGCAAGCTTTGATGCCTACACGATTTCATTCGGTATCCGTAATGTACCGCATATCGACAAGGCGCTGTCCGAAGCCTATCGCGTGTTGAAGCCAGGCGGTCGCTTCCTGTGCCTTGAATTCTCTGAGGTCGAAATGCCATTGCTTGATAAGATTTATGATCAGTGGTCGTTTAACGCCATTCCTCAGATCGGAAAGATGATCACGGGGGATGCTGATTCTTACAGCTATCTTGTGGAATCGATCCGTAAATTCCCCAAGCAGGAAGATTTTGCGCGCATGATCCGCGAGGCGGGTTTCGAGCGTGTGAGCTATCGCAATTTTACCGGCGGTATTGCAGCCCTTCATTCTGGCTGGAAGCTCTGAGATCAGTATGAGCAATATTTCTGCGGCTTTGAGATTGATGCGTGCTGGCTGGATCATGGCACGTGAAGGCGTGCTGAGTTCACTGCCTGTGGATGATGCGGCTGGATTGCCAGCGTTAGGACATAAGGCTGCGAAGCTTCTGGCGCGCAAACGTGCGAAAGACGCGCCGCGCTCGGAACGCATTTCGCGGGCGATGAACAAGCTTGGGCCGTCCTATGTGAAGCTGGGTCAGTTTCTGGCCACGCGACCTGATATTGTCGGCAAGGATGTTGCCGCTGATCTGGAGCTTTTGCAGGATAGGCTTGATTTTTTTCCGCAGGCAGAAGCGGTTTCAGCAGTCGAAAATTCCCTTGGCCGTAAGATCGATGATCTCTATGTGAGCTTTGACGCACCAATTGCTGCCGCATCCATGGCGCAGGTGCATCCAGCCTATGTAATGAAAGACGGCGCGCCACATAAGGTTGCGGTGAAGGTTATTCGCCCCGGCGTACGCCAGCGTTTTGCACGTGATCTTGAAAGCTTCTTCATGGTCGCTCGCATGCAGGAGCGGCATATACCCTTTACGCGGCGCTTGCGTCCGGTTGAGATGGTGGAAACGCTGCATCAGACCACGCGTATCGAAATGGATCTGCGGCTCGAAGCGGCAGCACTGTCCGAGATTGCAGAAAATATCAAGGACGATGAAGGCTTCCGCGTTCCTAACGTGGACTGGGAACGCACGGGCCGCGATGTTCTGACGCTTGAATGGATCGACGGCATTAAAATGTCGGACATTGATGGCTTGAGAGCGGCAGGCTTTGATCTCAAAAAGCTTTCCGAAACGCTGATCCAGTCGTTCCTGCGCCATACGCTGCGCGACGGATTTTTCCATGCCGATATGCATCCGGGCAATCTGTTTGTTGATCCGCAGGGCGTCATTGTTGCCGTTGATTTCGGCATTACCGGGCGGCTTAACAAAGATCAGCGCCGCTTTCTGGCAGAAATTCTCTATGGCTTCATTAAGCGTGATTATTTGCGTGTGGCGGAAGTACATTTTGAAGCCGGTTACGTGCCGCACACGCATGACGTGGCGAGCTTCGCACAGGCAATCCGCGCCATTGGCGAACCAATCCACGGTCAGCCAGCCGAAACCATTTCGATGGCAAAGTTGCTGACGCTGCTGTTTGAAGTAACCGAGCTGTTTGACATGGAAACGCGGCCTGAGCTTTTGATGCTTCAGAAGACCATGGTGGTGGTGGAAGGTGTTTCGCGCACGCTCGATCCGCATTTCAACATGTGGAAAGCTGCAGAGCCGGTTGTCGGCGGCTGGATTCGCAAGAATCTCGGACCGCAGGGCATGTTGCTTGATGCAAAAGATAGTGCTTATGCGCTGCTACATTTCGCCCGTAAAACGCCTGAAATGGTTGCACGAATGGATCGTGCCACGGCTGCAATGGATGCGATGGCCGTCAAGGGTTTGCATTTTGATGCAGAGACAGCGGAAGCCATTGGCAGGGCGGAAGCGCGCCATACGCGTTGGGGCCGCATCGCACAGATCGTGATTGCAATATCACTGGCTGCGATTGCAATTAAACTGTATATCGAGCTTTAACTCAACATTTAGTTGATTATCTAATGGGATAGTGATTTCATTGATTGCACCAGAAAACATACGGTGCAATCAAATGGCCAGTATTACCATTCGCAATCTTGATGACGCAGCCAAAGAACGGCTGCGTGTGCGTGCCGCTCAAAACGGGCGTTCGATGGAAGAAGAAGCGCGGCATCTACTTGGCGGGTTTGAAGAGGCAACGTCGGTAGCCGTTGCCTCGTCGCCTGTTTCCGGTTCATTGCGCGATAAGCGTATTCTTCTCATCATCAGCGGCGGGATTGCAGCTTACAAAGCACCGGATCTTATCCGGCGTCTGCGTGAGCGTGGCGCGCATGTGCGTCCGCTGATGACGGCGGCAGCTCAGGAATTCGTAACACCGCTGACTATTGGTGCGGTCGCTGCCGATCATGTGTTTACCGATCTTTTCTCACGCGAAGACGAGCAGGATGTTGGCCACATTCGCCTTGCACGTGATGCTGATCTGATTGTGGTTGCACCCGCGACTGCTGGCCTTATGGCTAAAATGGCCAATGGAATTGCTGATGATTTGGCGAGTGCCGTGCTTCTGGCACGCAAAATTCCGGTGTTGCTTGCGCCTGCAATGAATCCTGCCATGTGGGATAATCCGGCAACCAAGCGCAATCGTGTGACACTTGAAAAAGATGGTGTACATTTCATTGGCCCTGAAAAGGGTGAGATGGCGGAAAGTGGAGAGGCGGGCACAGGCCGCATGAGTGAACCGCTCGCAATTGTTGCAGCCATTGAAAGCTTGCTCACACCACAGGCAAAGCCGCTTGTGGGTAAAGTGATCGTCATGACATCCGGGCCGACGCACGAGCCGATTGACCCGGTGCGCTATATTGCCAATCGTTCATCGGGCAAACAGGGTCATGCGATTGCCGGAGCCTTGGCACGACTGGGCGCAACGGTGCATCTGGTTTCCGGTCCGGTCACCATCCCCGATCCTGAGCGGGTCAATGTCATCCATGTTGAAACCGCGCGGGAAATGCAGGCGGCGGTCGAAAGCCGCCTTCCGGCTGATGCAGCTGTGATGGTTGCTGCCGTTGCCGACTGGCGCACAGCCAATGCAGCGGATCAGAAGATCAAGAAGCAACCGGGCGAGGGTGCACCAACGCTCAGTATGGTTGAAAATCCGGATATTCTGGCCGGTGTTGGGCATAGTGAGAAGCGTCCCGGCCTTGTAATAGGCTTTGCCGCGGAAACACAGGACGTCCTCGCCAATGCTACTCGCAAGCTCGACAAGAAAGGTGCCGACTGGATCGTTGCCAATGATGTGTCTGGCGATGTGATGGGCGGCGATCGCAATCGTGTGCGTATCTTAAGTCATTCTGGCATCGAAGAATGGCCGGAAATGAGCAAGGAGCAAGTTGCTGAAAAGCTTGCAGAAAAAATTGCGAGCGTTCTTCTCGCAATAAAAAGCTGAATTTTCTAAGCGGGCATGTCACATTCCGGTGCAGCTATCTCGTCCTGTTGATGAGCGACCATTATGGATCGATATCAAGGAGAAGAGATCATGGAACAAAGACTTGCCCCTTACACTTTCGCACCGCAGATCATGCAGGCAATGGTGGAGCTGGAAAAGCGTGTTGCTGCATCAGGGCTTGAATATAGCCTTTATGAGCTGGTGAAAATCCGCGCTTCGCAGATCAATGGCTGCGCCTATTGCATCTATATGCATACGGCTGATGCGCGGAAGGCTGGCGAAACCGAAGAGCGTCTCTATCTGGTTGCTGCATGGCGTGAATCACCGCTTTATACCGCGCGGGAGCGGGCGGCACTTGGCTGGACCGAGGCGCTGACACTCGTGGCACAGACGGGCGCACCGGATAAGGATTTTGATGCTTTGAAAGCGCATTTCTCAGATGAAGAGATCGTCAATTTGACTATGCTGATTACCACCATCAATGCATGGAACCGCATTGCGGTCGGCCTGCGTCTCGTTCATCCGGTTAAAACCGATGCAGCTGCCGCTTGAGCCAAATATCAATGATGCGGGTGTTTTCGAGGCCTTGCGGCCTCGGCTCATCCGCATTGCCTATCGAATGGTGGGCACGCATTCTGAGGCTGAAGACATTGTGCAGGATGCATGGTTGCGCTGGAGTGCTGCGGATCGGGAGATTATCCGCGAGCCGAAGGCATGGCTTACGCGCGTGGTCAGCCGGCTTGCGCTCGACCATCTGAAATCTGCCCGTGTGCGGCGCGAGACCTATCCCGGTACATGGTTGCCTGAACCGCTCGTCGAGACTGATGAAGATCGCAGCGATGACATCACTTTTACATTGATGCTGGCGCTTGATCGCCTGTCGCCGCTGGAGCGGGCGGCATTTCTTTTGCATGACGTGTTCGATATGGGCTTTGACGAGGTTGGGCGTGTGCTTGGTCGCGATGCTGTAGCCTGTCGTCAACTGGCGAGCCGCGCGCGCAGCCATGTTCGACAGGAGAAGTCGCGTTTCAACGTGCCTGAGGATCGTGGACGCACGATTGCAGAAGCTTTCTTTCAGGCATCCCGAAGCGGGGATATGACGGCGTTGAAAGGCCTTCTGGCGGAAGATGTTGTGATGTATTCCGACGGTGGTGGTATCCGCAATGCTGCGCTCAACCCGATATACGGGCGCGAAAAGATTATGCGGCTTTATGAAGGGATCGCTCGAAAGGCTTTCGGCAAGGTGCCTGCCGTCAATCATTTTGCGCTGTTTGATGGCTTGCCCGGCCATATGAGTCTTGAGGCTGATGGCCTGCCGCAAGTGGCTGCGATAGAGATCGAAGACGGATTGATCCGTACAGTCTATCTCATCCGAAACCCGCAGAAGCTGACGCATCTGCGGATGGATGAATTGATCAGGCCTTGTCGCGAACCTGATAGTCTTTGATCGTGGCAAAGCGGATCGCCTTCCAACGCTCGGCTTCGTAGTTGAGCGAGAAGCCGTTTTGCGCGAGAAATACCGGATCATTATCAAGATCATGCGCGATGTCGGCGCGATGCGAGGCAATGAAGCGGTCGAGTTCAGCCGGATCATCTGCTGAAATCCAGCGGCAAATCGAGAAGCGTGACATTTCAAAGCCGACCGGCAGTGAATATTCGATCTTGAGGCGTTCAGTCAGAACGTCGATCTGGAGAGCGCCGACAACGCCGACAATCGCTGGAGAACCATCATCCGGCACGAAGAGCTGTACGACGCCTTCTTCTGCCATCTGTTGAAGCGCTTCGCGCAGCTTTTTGGCCTTCATTGCATCATCAAGACGGACGCGGCGCAGGATTTCCGGCGCGAAGTTTGGCACGCCACGGAACAGAATGTCTTCGCCCTCGGTCAGCGTGTCGCCAATTCGCAATGTACCATGGTTCGGGATACCGACGACGTCACCCGCAAAAGCTTCATCGGCAATCTGACGAGAACGCGCAAAGAAGAACTGTGGTGCAGACAAGCTCATTGGCTTGCCGGTGCGGACCAACTTTGCCTTCATGCCGCGCGACAGTGTGCCTGAGCAGACGCGCAGGAAGGCAATACGGTCGCGGTGGTTCGGGTCCATATTGGCCTGAATCTTGAACACGAAGCCAGTCATTTTGTCTTCGGTCGCACCGACCATGCGGCTGTCCGCCTGCTGGTCGCGTGGGCTTGGGCCAAAATCACAGAAGGCTTCGATCAGATCGCGCACGCCGTAGTTTTTGAGTGCCGAGCCGAAATAAACTGGTGTCATATGGCCTTCGCGGAAAGATGCGAGGTCAAACGGGCGGCAGACGCCCTGCGCCAGTTCCAGACTGTCGATCCATGCCTGACGTTCGTTTTCTGGCAGAAGCTTTGCTGCTTCTTCGGGGCCGCTCACTTTGGTGGGCTTTTCTTCCGAATCCTTCTGGCGCACAGTGTTGTTGCGCAGATCATAGGTGCCAGCAAAGCTTTTGCCTGAGCCGATTGGCCAGGTGATCGGGGCAGTATCAAGCGCCAGCTTTTCTTCGATCTCATCAAGAATTTCGAGCGGGTCGCGAGCTTCGCGGTCCATCTTGTTGACGAAGGTCACGATTGGAATATCGCGCATACGGCAAACTTCAAAGAGCTTCAGTGTGCGTGGCTCAATACCTTTCGCGGCGTCGATAACCATGACGGCAGAATCCACGGCTGTCAGCGTGCGATAGGTATCGTCCGCAAAGTCTTCGTGGCCCGGTGTATCGAGCAGGTTGAAGATGCAATCCTTATATTCAAACGTCATCACGGAAGTGACGACGGAGATACCGCGATCGCGTTCGATGTTCATCCAGTCGGAACGTGTCTGGATGCGATCTTTCTTGGCCTTCACTTCCCCGGCCAGCTGAATAGCGCCACCGAACAGCAGCAGCTTTTCTGTGAGTGTGGTTTTACCGGCGTCAGGGTGCGCGATGATCGCGAAGGTGCGGCGCTTTGAAACTGGATGGTCTTGAGCGGACATAAAAGAAACTCGTAATTGCGAAAGGTTGGGCTGCGCAAAACGCGCGCCGCGAAGATGTTGCGCTGCATCTAGCAGTCATTGGGCAAAAGGTCGAGTTGAAATGAAAAAAGCGGCGTGTGAACGCCGCTTAGTGTCGCTTGAGAGCCTGTATCAGCGCTTGATTCCAAGGCCGAAGGCAATGAACGACCAGCCTTGGAAGATCAGATCGATGGCAAGAAATAGGCCGAGAATGAACAGGCTGTTGACAGGCCACTGCATGGCAATAACGAGACCGGCGAGAGCGGTGATAACACCAGCCGCAACGATCCAGCCCCAGCCAGCCGCCGGTTTTGAATGGAAACCAAGCCAGATACGGAAAACGCCCGCACCAATCAGCGCTGCTGCCAAAAAGATAGTAAAGACGCTGGCGGCAAGAAATGGATTGGTGAATGCGACAATACCCGCAGCTGCATAAAGCAGGCCGCTCAGTAGCCAGAAGAAGAAACCGCCCCATGTTTTAACGCCGAATGCGTGAATGATTTCGATGATGCCTGCGACCAGCATCATGATACCGACATAGTAAACTGAAACCACGGTAGCGAGCACAAGATTGCCGAACGCAATGCCACCCAGAATCAGTAGCGCTACGCCAAGAGCGACGAACCAGCCCCATTTCGTTGTGACTTCTGTCGGAAGATTAGACCGGTTAAAATTACTTTGCGTTGTTGCCATGAGATGTCCCTCTGATTGCAAGTCCCGCAGCTAATATAAAGTAGATCGCAGATTTGACCAGCGAACTCTATAAGTTTGGTTTATTTGGTAAATGAGTGTTGGCGGATCGGGCTTTCCACTATATCTCTAGTGTGGTGGGCTTGAAGTCCCTATCATTTGTGTTGCATTCGCGTTTAGGAACTTCAAATCCGTAAACCACACTAGATTCAAAATTTTACTCGTATGGCTTAGAATCCGAAATTCGCTCCGAGAATTGCTTGAAAGTGATACGAGTTTCGGGTTCGCCATACTAGGCTGTCGCAGTGCGTTTGAGGATAAGGTCGGTTCATGTTTGATATTCTTTCACATTATTGGCCGCATATCCTCGCAGTCTTGTCGATCATTCTTGGTGCAATCGCTGCCATTCACGCCACTATGACGAAAGATGAAGTCCGCACGGCGCTTGGCTGGGTCGGTATCATCGTGCTGTCGCCTATTGTTGGAGCAGTGGTTTATGGTCTGGCTGGTGTTAACCGCATCAGACGAAATACGCTCGAGCATCAACGCGAAAATCTCGGCAATATAGCTCTGTATCATCTGTCTCATTTCGATACCACCAATGACCGGGTGCGCGCAGCTTTTGGCCGACAGTTCGGCGCGATGAAAATTCTCGGCGACACTGTCAGCCTTTATGATTTTACCAGCGGCAACAATATACAAATGCTGCAAACGGGCGACGAAGCCTATGATCAAATGCTGGAAGCCATTGCGAAGGCTGAACGCAGCATTATGCTCGAAACCTATATTTTTGATCGCGATGCGATTGGGCAGAAATTTGCCGATGCTCTGGAAGCAGCAGTTAAGCGTGGCGTTGAAGTGCGCGTGCTGGTCGATGCAGTGGGTGCACGTTATTCCATTCCGAGCATTGTCGGCTTGTTGAAGGAAAAAGGTATTATTGTTGATGTCTTCAACGGTAATATCATCATGGGTCTGCGCTTGCCCTATGCCAATTTGCGCACACACCGAAAGATCCTGATCGTTGATGGCAAGCTCGCTTTTACCGGCGGTATGAACATTCGCGGCGCTTTTGTGAAGGCCATTGCGGGTGACGAGGTGGCTTTCGACACGCATTTTCATATCGAAGGCCCAGCAGTTGCCGATCTGTTTCATGTGGCGTCTGAAGACTGGCGCTTTGCAACGGGCGAGCTTTTGGCGGGGGATGCGTGGAGCATCGTTGCACCCAATGACCCGCCAGGAACGGGTAAGCTCATCCGTGTGGTTGGTTCGGGGCCGGATAAGAATATCGAGACCAACCACCGTATGATGATGGGCGCGTTTTCAATTGCACAGGAGCATATCCTGATCATGTCGCCTTATCTGCTTCCGGACCGTGAATTTATCAGTGCCCTAGTCACAGCCGCACGGCGTGGTGTTTCAGTCGACTTGGTTATTCCGGGTGTCAACAATCTTAAGTTGGTGGATCGCGCCATGCGCGCGCAGTTCGATCAATTGCTCAAAGGCGGTTGCCGCATTTGGCGTGCCGGAGGAGCGTTTAATCACTCGAAGCTGATGACTATCGATGGGGCATGGTCTTATGTCGGCTCATCGAATCTGGATGCGCGTTCGCTTCGACTGAACTTCGAGATTGATCTTGAAATTCTTGATCGTGACGTGGCCCTGCAGGTGGAAGAACGCATCGGCAAGGCAATCGAAACAAGTCGTGAAGTCAATCTCACACGGCTTAAAAATCGCCCATTCCATGAGCGGCTGATTGACCGGATTATCTGGCTTGGAACGCCTTATCTTTAGTTTTCTACAGTGGAATTACTTGTCAGCAGCGATGGATTGAACTCTTCCAAAAGCTTCGAAGCCGTTTTGAGATCAAGATGGGCCTTAATCGGTAAATGATCGGACGCCATACGCGCGAGCGGCGTGTTGTGCACTTCGACAGCTGTTACCAGATTATGCGGTGTGCCGAGAACGCGATCCAGCGCGAAGATCGGAAAGCGTGACGGAAAACTCGGCACTGCGGTCGCGACATGGTTGAAGGTTGGCATGAGTGAAGCCAGCGAGGAACGCTTGCCGATGCGCCATTCGTTAAGATCGCCAATCAGCAAGGTTGGCAGCGTGTCGGCTTCTTCCAAGGCAGAAAGGATGCTTTCGGCCTGTTGTTGACGCGAGCGTTTCAAAAGCCCCAGATGGGCGGCGATGACGCGCAAAGGACCAGAGGAAAACTGCAAGTCCGCGACAAGCGCCCCACGTGGCTCAACGCCGGGCAGTGCAAGCTGGCGAACATTGCGCACAACTCCTTCGCGAAATAGCAATATATTTCCGTGCCAGCCATGGCCTTTGGGCATGGTTGACGTGATCGGCACCGGGACGAGACCATGGCGCTTTTCCAAAAGACCGAGATCAAGCAGACCAGAGCGTTCGCCAAAGCGTTTGTCTGCTTCTTGTAGCGCGATCACATCGGCATCAATCTCACTGATAACATCGGCGGTACGCTGCGGATCAAAGACCTTATCCACTCCAATGCATTTATGCACATTATACGACGCAATCGTAATATCGCCTTCTGGCGTATCGGGGTGATGGGGTCGGAAGCCGGGCCGATTACGGATTGCAGTCAATATTTTGCTAGAAATCCGCCCCGGTGTTTTCTTCTTCTGCACGCGCTGCTGCCTCGCATTATGATTTGAAGAGTATTGTTATTCTTAAATAGGGCATTTTGCAGTTTGAACAGTATTTATATTCTATCTTGTGATGAAGCGAATGATCCGATCCGTCAGGCCAGCATAGGGCGGCTTGATCAAATCCGTTGAGGCTGGTGTATATTTGGTTAGAACTGGCATGGCTTTCGAGAACGTCAAAAAGCCATCGCGCCCGTGATAGTGCCCCATGCCGCTATGCCCAACCCCGCCAAAGGGCAGGTCGCCACAGGCAAAGTGATAAAGCGTGTCATTAATGCAGACGCCACCGGCCACGACTTGCGAAAGCACAGTTTCAATTTCTGCCGAGTTATCGCTGAAGCAATAAAGCGCCAATGGCCGCTCATGGTTTAATATAACGGCAATTGCCTCATCAATTGAGCGATAGCTGATGATGGGCAATAGCGGACCGAAAATTTCCTCATTCATGATCGCGCTGGTCGGGGCTGGTTCAAGAATAAGTGTTGGCGTCATCAGCCGCGACCGGCTCTCTATTGCTGCTTCATTCAATAAAGGTATGACGGCTTCGCTTTTGTCTTTTGCATCATCAAGCAATCCAACAAGACGTGAATGCTGCATGTCATTAATGATTGTGGTGCGGTCCGCTTGCGCCGTTTCGCCGCCATAGCGCTGTTGTGTTTCGGCGCGCAGCAAGTCTACAAAATTATCGCGCTTGCTGTGATGGATCAGCACATAATCGGGCGCAATACAGGTCTGACCAGAATTGAAATATTTGCCAGTCGCAATAGATGCCGCAGCACGTTTGAGATTGGTGCTTTCATTGACGATGGCTGGCGACTTGCCGCCAAGCTCTAGGGTGACGGGCGTGAGATTTTCAGCCGCCGCTTTCATGATCTTGCGCCCCACAGCTGTTGAGCCTGTGAAGAACAGATGATCAAAGGGCAGGGCGGAAAAGGCAGCTGACAATTCTGCATCACCCAGAATGACCGTTGCCCTGTCCTCTGGGAAAACATCCGCTATAAGCTTGCGCAGAAACTCGGATGTATTCGGTGTGTGTTCCGAAGGTTTCAGAAAAACGTGGTTTCCGGCGGCGATCGCCGCAACAAGCGGCGCAAGTGCCAAATTGACCGGATAATTCCACGGCGAAATAATGCCAACAACACCGAGCGGCACAAAACGCAGTTCTGCCTTCGCGGGCCAAAGCTTCCAACCAGCCTTGCGGCGCTGCGGCTTCATCCAGCGTTTAAGATGATGCAAAGTGTGGTCGATTTCTGCGAAAACGACACTGGCTTCGCCCAGCAATGTTTCATGAATGGAACGATTGCCAAAATCGGCATTGATCGCTTTTGCCATATCCTCAAGGCGTTCGTGCAGCAGCTTACGCAAAAGACGCAGATCATCGACACGCTGCTCATAGGAGGGGCGGTCGTCGAGCCAGCTTTGCCTTAAGCGCTGAAAGGTCGGGCGAAGCTTGGTATCAGCGCTCATAGGCAAAGTTCTCGGTTGATCGGGCAAAGAGGAATTGTGCTGCATAATATGTGCTGAGTACCCAAAGGCCAGCCAATGGGATTGGCGTGTAAAAACGGTTAAAGGCTAGCAAAGTGTCGCTTGCCATGAAGAAAAGACCTCCCGCGGCTGCAAGCCATGCGCTGTAGCGCTGTGTGGTTTCGGGCGGCATGGATATTGCGCGGCTGAAAGCCTGAGCCGCCATAACTCCCAGCGCAATCGCATAGATAACAACCGGGATTTTCATCGCATTTGGTAAGCTGGTCCACAGGCCCGCGATAATCATAATTGCAAAAATGACAAAGATTACAAAGATAGGCTTTTTATCAGCGAATTTGGTATTGCGAGACAGTCCATAGATATAGATGCAATGGGTAATCAAAAAGCAGATTAGGCCTGCAAGAAAATAATCGCCGGGCAGCATCAGAAAAAAGTCTCCTGCCGCTGCAAACAAAAGACCAAAAGAAATCGTGAATCCGTAGCTTTTCGTGATCAGGCGCGGGGCTGCCAGAATAGCGCAGATCAACAGCAATGTTGCGGTTGGTTTCGTGAGATAATAAAGCCAGCGCCAGAAAGTGGAATCATCATTCTGGCCTAGAAGACTGCTGAAAATCGCACAGGCAGCACAGATGAAAAACAGTTTGAAAAACACAGCATGATGCTCAAAATTGAACAGCTTCTTGTGTCGCATTTCGCTCCCCATTGCTTTTGTCAGGCCATTTCCCTTGTTTTTCTGAGGCCTTTTGTGTGGCTTACGGCTCGCTTTTCTTCTCTGCCCCACGTCGACGTTTGCGACCCATACGTTCCGCTCGCGTCGAGAGCTCGCTATTTCCTTCCAGATCGGATTGCAAAATGAGGCCATGTTCTTTGAGCCAGCGAATTATCTCGCCAAACTCAAGATCATAGGTAGGCTGCGCCATCTGATTTCGTCCTCAATTTGCAATCACTTTCAGGCAGGATGCGCGGAGTTGTTGCATGTGGCAAGGCCCAAAGCTTTGCGATGCAGGAAAGCTTGGCGGGTTAACGTTTTATTAACCATTCGCTTTCACTATGAGGACATAGCTGTTGCGGTGACTGCGGATGTACCAGCACTGTCGACAAAGAAAAAAGGCCGGGCAATTTGCCGGCCTTTTTTGTTTTTACTGTATTAGGCTTTTTAAGCCATGTGCGACGGACCTGCGCTTGGAGCGCCTTGCGATTCCGATTTGCCTTCGCCCCAGTTGCGAGGCTTATATTCGGTCGTCTGGCATCCCGCTGTGGCCAAAGCGATTGCTGCGATTGCGATGAGTGAGAATATCCGCTTCTTCATGCTTCATTTCCTTAATTTGCCTGAATTTATCAGACCGCTCTATTGGCCAACTGTTGATTTTTGGTTTCATTTTTGAACTGAGCGTTTCAGCTCACGCTTATGTGTTTTGAAGGTCAGCCGCGGGAAGATTTAGGTAACAAAAAAGTCCGCTTGCGCGGACCTTTTTGGGGTGCTTCTAGACCTTGGTAGTGGTCCGAAGACTTGGAAATGGTGCCCAGAAGAGGACTCGAACCTCCACGCCCTTGCGAGCGCCAGCACCTGAAGCTGGTGCGTCTACCAATTCCGCCATCTGGGCGACGAGGACCGATCTAAGGGGTCAGCCTGCTTCTGTCAATCGTGATTTCATACTTCTATCAGCTTTTTTTCACATTGCGGATTGAAGCAATCAAAAAGGCAGGAAAACGCAGATCGGGCGCGGAGCGTTAGAGCTTCCGCGCCCGAAAAAACCTTATGCAGAAAGCACTTCCTTGGAAGCGACAGTCGAATCGGCATTCAGCTTGTAGATGATCGGCACGCCGGTATTGAGTTCTTGCTTGAGAATTTCTTCCGGTGTCAGGCCATCAAGCGCCATGATGAGCGCGCGCAGTGAGTTGCCGTGTGCCGCAACCAGAATGGTTTCGCCACGCAGAACGTGTGGCTGGATGGTGTGCAGGTAATAAGGCCAGACGCGCGCGCCAGTGTCTTTCAGGCTTTCGCCACCCGGAGGAGGGACGTCGTATGAACGGCGCCAGATGTGAACCTGCTCTTCGCCCCATTTTTCGCGCGCATCGTCCTTGTTGAGACCGGACAGATCGCCATAGTCGCGTTCGTTCAAAGCCTGATCGCGGATAGTTTCAAGATCGGACTGGCCGAGTTCGTCGAGGATGTGCTGGCACGTGACCTGCGCGCGCGAAAGGCCCGAAGTGTATGCGAGGTCAAATTTGAGGCCAGCGGCCTTCAAACGCTGGCCGGCAGCCTTGGCTTCGGCATGGCCCTGTTCGGTCAGGCCCGGATCGCGCCAGCCGGTAAACAGGTTCTTGAGGTTCCATTCGCTTTGGCCGTGGCGGACCAGGACGAGGGTACGAGACATCGCAGCACTCCGTTGGGATAAAATAAGTTAGTCGTTAAGTCCAAGAACATCGAGCATGGAATAAAGACCGGGCTTTTTGCCATGCGCCCAAAGCGCTGCCTTCACAGCGCCACGGGCAAAGATTGAACGATCCTGCGCATGATGGGAGAGCGTGATGCGCTCGCCTTCGCCAGCCAGAATGACGTCATGGTCGCCAATGACAGAACCGCCGCGCAATGTTGCAAAGCCGATAGTGCCTTGCTCACGCGGGCCGGTATGCCCATCGCGCACACGCACGCTGTTCTGCTCAAGATTGATTGCACGGCCGAGGGCTGCGGCTTCACCAAGCAGAAGCGCTGTGCCCGATGGCGCATCGACCTTGTGCTTGTGGTGCATTTCGAGAATTTCAATGTCGAAGTCTTCAGGGCCAAGGGCTTGAGCAGCCTTTTTCACGAGGCCAGACAGAAGATTGACACCAAGGCTCATATTGCCGGATTTGACGATTGTTGCGTGGCGGGCTGCCGCCAGAAGCTTTTCGTTGTCATCGTTCGAAAAGCCCGTTGTGCCAATGACATGCGCGATGCGCGCCTGAGCCGCGAGGCCCGCATAGTCAACGCTTGTGGCGGGCGTGGTAAAATCAAGAACACCCTGCGCTTTTGCAAAAACGGGCAGTGGGTCATCGGTGATTGCGACACCGAAATTGCCGACACCTGCGACTTCGCCAGCGTCTTTGCCCAGAAATGGCGAGCCGGGACGCGCAATGGCACCCGCGAGGCGAGCCCCATCAATAGCATGGATAGCGCGGATAAGCGCTTGTCCCATACGGCCATTCGCGCCAACAACCACCAATCCGATTTCAGCATTCTCAGCCAATGGACTTTTCCTCCGTGCCATTGTTCCCGATAAGCAATTCGTCTTTACCGCTCTGCAGTTCATAGAAACGGGCATAGACCCCGTTGGGGATTTTAATCAGATCGCCATGGCGACCTTCTTCAACAACGTGGCCTGCTTCCATGACGACGATACGATCTGCGTTAACGACTGTGGAAAGTCGATGCGCGATCACGATGGTCGTGCGGTCATGCATGATGTGATCGAGCGCCTGCTGAACGCGCTTTTCAGACTCGTTATCGAGTGCCGAGGTTGCTTCATCGAGCAGCAGAACCGGCGCATTGCGCACAATTGCACGGGCAATCGACACGCGCTGACGCTGACCGCCTGAAAGCGTTACGCCGTTTTCACCAACGGGCGTGTCATAGCCCTGTGGTTGTTGCAAAATGAACTCATGCGCGTTGGCAAGCTTGGCTGCTTCGATAATATCGTTCTGTGTCGCGTCCGGGCGTCCGTAGCGAATGTTATCGGCAATCGTGCCTTCAAACAGGTAAGGCTGCTGCGAGACATAGGCGACGGAATGGCGCAGCGAGTGTTTCGTGACTTTGGCAATATCCTGTCCGTCGAACAGAATTTTCCCATCCGTGACATCGTAGAAACGCTGCACAAGATTGATAAGTGTTGATTTACCAGCACCCGATGCGCCAACGATAGCGGTGGTCTCACCGGCTTTTGCGGTAAAGCTTATGCCGTGCAGAACAGGCACTTTATTTGCATAAGCAAAATGCACGTTCTGGAAGTCGATCTCGCCTGTACCAGCCTTTAGTTCTGTTGCGTCTGGTGCATCACCCTGATTGGGCTCGATATCCAGCACTTCATATATCATGCGCGCATTGACGAGTGCGCGTTCAAGGCCAACTTGCAGACGTGCCAGGCGGCGTGCAGGGTCATATGCCAGAAGCAGGGCTGTGATGAACGCGAACATCGAGCCGGGAGGCTGCTGGTTCAGAATTGCATTATAGCCGCTATAGGCCAACACGCCCGCAATCGCGATGCCAGCAAGAATTTCTGAAATAGGGGTGGTGCGCTCTGAAACACGGGCAATTTTGTTGCTGCGGTTTTCGGTCTGATCAATAAGCAGGTCGATTTTGCCACGAAGCTGGTCTTCCATCGTGAATGCTTTCACAATGGCGATGCCTTGAACAGATTCCTGCATCGCACCGAGCAGATGCGAATTCAGATGCACCAGATCACGGGTAACGGTGCGGATGCGGCGTGAAATATATGCGACTGCCAGAACCAGTGGTGGTCCAATCAGGAAGACCGCTGCTGACATATATGGGTCGGTATAAAACATCATGCCGACGAGACCGATCAGCGACACGAAATCGCGCGCGATCGAGGTTATGGTCATATTCAGAAGGTCACGGATGCCGTTGACGTTCTGGTTGATTTGCGCGGCCAGATGGCCAGAGCGCGTATCATTATAAAAATCCAGACCGAGCTTCATCAGATGGTCGAAAATGCGCTTTTGATAACGGGCGACCAGATTGTTGCCGATCTTCGCAAGCTCGACCGCCTGAATATAGCTCGACAGACCACGCATGATGAAAATGCTGAGGATCGCGCCGCAGATAATCCAGATGAGACCGATTTGCTGTTCATAGAAAATCTTGTCGATCATCGGCTTCATCATATAAGCCAGAGCAGCGTTTGAGCCACCCACGATCAGAGATGCGCAAATTGCAATCGCGTAGCTCGTTTTATACTGATGCACATTCTCCGACATCATGCGGCGAATGACGCGCGTGGCCTCGCTTGGGTCGATCTTCTTCTTTTTCTTTTTGAATAAGCTCACGGGCAAAGTGCTTTTTATCTGGCAGCCAAAGGCCGCAATAGGTGTCTGTTTGCAGCGCTTCTATAGCGTTATCTTTGTGGCTTGACCATGCCTGAGAATAAAAGCCCCATCAGTCAACGCGCCAGCGACGGCCTTTGGTGGCGACTTCAAACCGCGTCGGCGCGCGGGCAAATGCGGATAATCCGCTCAAAGCTGCGAGCGGGTGGACCACGACGCGTACCGGAATTTCGCGCATAAAATGGCTGTGTGGTGCCTTGTCTTCAAAGGCTGCGCGGAACGATCCGGCTTGCAGCGCAGATAAAATGCGCTGTGGAATGCCGCCAGAAAGATAGACGCCGCCATGCGCTTTGAAAACGAGCGCCAGATCGCCAGCAATGCGTCCCAGATAGGTTACGAAAAGTTCCAGCGTTTCGACAGCCTGTGCATTGCTGCGATTAAGGCCAGCTGCGGTAATCTCCGGCGGCGTATCAAGAACCGGCGTTACTTTGTCGGCAGCACAGATAGCCAGATAAAGATTGCGCAAGCCGCGTCCACACAGGATCTGTTCTGCTGCAACGCGGCCTTCAATCGTCTCGATATGCGGGAATACTTCATAATCGCGCGCGCTGCGTGGGCCAATATCGATATGACCGCCTTCGCCGGGGACTGGTACCCATGCCTTGCTGGTACGCACAAGCCCGGCAACGCCTAAGCCTGTGCCCGGGCCCAGAACAACGCGCGTGGCAACGATCTCTTCGTCATTGCCGCCGATCTGATGCAAATAGTCTTTATCAATTGAGACTACGGCGAGCGCTTGTGCCTCAAAATCATTGAGAACCGTGACGTCTTCAAAGCCCAGATTGGCAATCATCTGCTTTGGGCGAACAACCCAATCGCAATTGGTGAGGTCAATTTCGTCGCCGTCGACCGGACCTGCAACCGCAAGAATTGCTGAGCGTGGGCGAATGGATGTGTGGTTGAGCACTGTTTGCTCTATTGCATCATCAATCGTTGCGTAATCAGCCGTTTGAACGACCGGAAATTCTTTTGGCTCTGCATGAGAATCAACAAGCAATGCGAAGCGCGCATTGGTGCCACCGATGTCGCCGACGAGGACGGGAAACTTAAAACTCTGGTCAGCGTTCATCATCATGTGCCTTGCTGTCTCGTTTATTCTTATTATTTGCGGGCGATACCGGAGTGACGGATTAATCCAGCACTTCTATAAGTTTGTCTGCCGTTGCGGGGTTCAGTGCCATTGGAATGTCATAGACGCTGCCAAGGCGGGTCAACGCCTTCACGTCCACGTCATGTGGGAGTGGTGAAAGCGGGTCAATGAAGAAGAACAATGCCTGCACAGTGCCTTCTGCAATCATTGCGCCGATTTGCTGATCACCACCCAATGGACCGCTTTTAACACGCAGAATATTGAGTGAAGGACAGGCCTCCTGAATAAGTCCGCCTGTGGTGCCAGTCGCCACAATATCGTAGTGCGCCAAAGCTTTTTCGTGGCTGCGTGCGAAAGCAACCATCTCGTCCTTCTTCAGATCATGGGCAATCAGTGCAATGCGCAGACGTTCGGACATGAGAATGATAACCTTGTCATACGTTTTTTACGCACATCTTGATCCGAAATTGGCTCCCCACTTTCGGGATGTGCTCTAAGTTAAATCGTTTGAAAGCTATAGCGAAGCCATAAGCCAGTGAAAAGCTTGTTTTCTATTGTATGCTTTAATTGGCATTATAGATCACATCTGCGATAGAATCGGGCGAGGGACCGTTCAGCACCGCAGCGCAAGCCTTTGGGAGGTCTGAAACCATCACCGGCTTTGGCTTTTTGGGTGGCTCTTTGGATGGCTTTGCTGGCTTCCACGGCTCGTCCGTGAACCACCATGCAAGCGACTTATCGCAGCCATCGCCGCCTGTGACTTTCGGCTGCGGCGTGCAATCCGGTGATCCTGGCTGGCAATGCAGCCTCACGTGGAAATGATAGAAATGACCCCAATATGGGCGCACTTTTCCAAGCCACTTTCTATCGCCTGTCACTGTATCGCAAAGCTGTTTCTTGATGCCCGGATGAACGAAGATACGCTCAACCTCCGGGTAGCTGGCCGCATGTTTGATGAGTGCCGTGCGTGCTGGCGTCCATTTTTTTGGATCGACATAAAGTGAATCATTTTTAAGCATCGATACGGCAGACACGCTTTCGCGTTCGGCATCTGTAAAGCGCTTTTTTGGCATCGGCGTCAGCCAGATGTCGGCATCAAGTCCGATCTGATGCGAGGCATGGCCTGTCAACATCGGACCACCACGCGGCTGCGAAATATCACCAACCAGAAGCCCCGACCAGCCGTCTTTTGCGGCGTCGCGGGAAAGCTTTTCCAGAAGCCCAATTGTGCGCGGGTGGCCCCAATTGCGGTTGCGCGATAAGCGCATAACCTGCCAGTTTGGACCATCAATCGGGAGCGCAACGCCACCGGACAGACAACCCTTGGCATAGAATCCAATGGATTGCGGCTCTTGCGCTACCACGGGAAGTTTTTTGCTACCGAATGCCTGTTTGGCGGGTGCATCCTGCGCAAAAGCTTGCGCAGCGAATTCCGGCGCAATCATTGCCGTAAGGCAGGTTGCAAGGACGAAACGCGACCAGAATTTGGAGAGAGATCTCTTAGCCATGGGCAGTTTCCAAATAAATATTGCTCGAATCATACGAACGGATAGCGTGAATTATGCTTCGCGTTGATAAAAACGGCAATTAATCACTTATTTTGTGCGTGTCGTTAGCAAAAATTAGGTCGCACTTTTACGCGATACACCTTAACGCCAATTGTCGTCTTGCCACATTTTAGTAAAGGCTGCTTTGTAATCGGGATATATAAATTCATAGCCCAACGCTTTGATACGCTGGTTGGAGACCCGTTTGTTTTCGCCGTAGAATGAGCGCGCCATCGGGCTCATCTCAGCTTCGTTAAACGGAACTTCCGGCGGCGGAACAACGCCCATCAGCTCGGCCGCATAGGTCACGACATCTTGTGGAGGTGCTGGTTCATTGTCGGTGATGTTGAATGCGCCGCCGGTATTGGTGCCTGCAAGAAAGCGCAATGATCCGGCAATATCGTCGACATGGATACGATTGAAGACCTGATCTTCCTTGATAACGCGGCGTGCGGTGCCCCGTTCAAGGTTGACGAAAGCATTGCGGCCGGGGCCGTAAATTCCTGACAGGCGCAAAAGAGCAACCGGCGTGCCGTGGCGTTCACTCAGCGCTTCCCATGCATCTTCTGCTTCAACGCGTTCAAGCGAACGTTGCGAACCGGGCTGGCGCTGTGCTGTCTCGTCAATCCAGTTGCCATCGAAATTGCCATAGACGCCGACCGTTGAAAGATAGCCGATCCAGCGAATAGTATTACCGGGGCGACGCAGCGCTTCTTCAACGATTGCAAGCGATGGATCAACATTGTCACGCGGTGAAATTGAAATAACCACATGCGTTGATTTTGCGAGACGGTCGATCAATTCGGGAGACGCGGTATCACCGTCGAAAATGATCGGCGCGATGCCAAATTTTTCGAGAAGTGGGAAATTCTGTTCGTTGCGCGTGGTGCCGTCGATGCGCTCTGCCTCTCCGGTCATCAGGCGGGAAAAGGCTCTCGCAGAATAACCAGCTCCAAACAGAAAAATGCGCATTCTAACAGTCCTCCAATTTCCATTCTGCACGCACCGTATCATCCTCTTCGCGTGAGGCCAGACGATTTTTCAGAATTTTGAAATGTTCCTGATCTGTGAGTTGGCTCAAGGCCCAGATAGCCGCTCCACGCACCACCGCAGCAGGATCTTCGAGCAGGTTTTCCACGTGTGGTACCAGCGACGGATCGTCTGAATTGCCTGTTGCAATCAGCACATTGCGCAAAAAGCGGTCGCGACCGATGCGCTTGACGGGTGAGCCAGAAAACAGCGTGCGGAAGCTCGGATCATCAAGGGCGAGAAAATCAGCAAGCTTTGGCGCTTTGAGATCATCGCGTGCTTTCAGCTTCATTTCGCTGGTCGTTTGCGCAAATTTGTTCCAGGGACATACCGACAGGCAATCGTCGCAACCATAGATGCGGTTGCCCATCGCTTTGCGAAACTCGAGCGGGATCGGGCCTTTATTCTCAATACTCAGATAGGAGATGCAGCGCCGCGCATCGATCCGGTAAGGCGATGGGAAGGCTTTTGTCGGGCAGGCATCAAGGCAGGCGCGGCAGGAGCCGCAATGATCGCGATCTGGCTGATCGGGTGGGATGTCAGCTGTGGTGAAGATTGAGCCGAGAAACAGCCACGAACCAAGTTCTCGGCTGACGAGATTGGTGTGTTTGCCCTGCCAGCCAAGCCCTGCGGCCTGCGCAAGCGGTTTTTCCATCACGGGCGCCGTATCAACAAAGACTTTGACATCCTGTCCTGCACGCGCAGCAAAGCGGCTCGCTACATGCTTGAGCTTGCCTTTGATGATGTCGTGATAATCGCGGTTCTGCGCATAGACCGAGATTGCCGCCCGGTCTTTGTGTTTGAGAATTTCGAGCGGGTTGCTGTCCGGGCCGTAATTCATGGCAAGCACCATGATGGACCGGACTTCAGGCCATAAAACGCTCGGATTGCCGCGGCGCTCTTCGGTCTCTTCCATCCAAAGCATATCGGCATGATGGCCGTCAGCAATATATTGCCGCAAACGCCGGGGCGCTTGCGGGATGGAATCAGGACCAGTGAAAGCCACGGCATCAAAGCCGACAGCTTTCGCCTCTTCGATCAGAAACCGCTTGAGCTTGAGTGCTTTTTCCGCAGCTTGATTGGTGTCAGAAATCGAGATCGCCATAATGAGCCACTGGAGCCAGTCCGCGCACACGATCAGCCAGGAGCGGACGGAAAGCAGGGCGCGATTTCATGCGAGCATACCAGTCGCGCGCAGCTTTTGTCTCGCCCCATTCGATTTCGCCGAGATAGTCGAGGACGGAAATAGCAGCCGCTGCTGCGATATCCGCATAACTCGGATGACCACCCGCAAGCCAGTCGCGGGTGGCTGCAAGCCAGTCAATATAGCGCATGTGCTGGCGAATGTTGGTGCGTGCGGCACGAATGGCGGTTGAATCAGGCGCACTGCCGCCCATTTCATCGGCCATTTGCAGCTTGAACACGCGCTCGCGGGCAATGTGGCGTGTGACTTCATTTTCGAGCTTGAGCAAAAACCAATCGACAAGGCGACGCACTTCGGCGCGCTCCATCGGGCTTTCTGGCAGAAGACGGCGGCTGCGCTTCAACGCACCGCGCGTCTCATCAAGATATTCGGCAATGACGGTTGCGCCGACGACGGGCAGGTCGCGTTCGGCCAAAAGCACAGGAAGCGTTGCTGCCGGGTTGAGCGCAAGGAATTCTTTTCGGCGCGACCACGGGCGTTCCTCGATCATTTCCGCTTCAACATCGTATTCACCGAGAATAAGCCGCACATAGCGCGAGCCTGAAGACATAGGATGATGAAAAAGCGTAAGCATAATCGACGCGGTACTCTCGACTAAAAAAGCTCTGATTGAATTCCGCTCAGGAATTGTGGCTGGCATCTGCACTGGCAGCAGGTTTTTCTGCTGTCAGGAGATTTAAGCCACCTCAACGGAATGTTTAGGTTATAGGTGCTAAGCTTGATGGAGACAAGCAATCGCTGTAGGCGCTAATTGTAGCACTTTCATGCTTAACAGCTCGTCAAGATGCGCCATTTTTATCCTGCCACCTTCTAAGGTACTGACTTCATGGAAATTTATAATCTTCTGGAAGCCGCTTTTCTCGGCCTGGTCGAAGGTTTGACGGAATTCATCCCTGTTTCGTCGACAGGCCACTTGCTGCTGATCGGCCATTTTCTGGGCTTTGAATCAAACGGTAAGACCTTTGAGGTGCTCATTCAGCTTGGTGCAATTCTCGCGATCTTGACGGTCTACTCGTCAAAACTCATTAAGATACTGACCGATTTTCCGCGTGATGCCCGCACACGGCGCTTTGTTTTCGGCATTCTGTTGGCGTTTCTGCCTGCCGCTGTGATTGGTGCAATGGCGCATGGCTTTATCAAAAGCGTGTTGTTTGAAACGCCGATGCTGGTTTGTATCATGCTGATCGTTGGCGGTTTTATTCTTCTCTGGGTCGATCAACTCGATCTCAAGCCGCGTTATAATAATGTGATGGATTATCCGCTGCCGATTTGTCTGGCGATTGGCTTTGTGCAGTGCCTTGCCATGATCCCCGGCGTATCGCGCTCAGGCTCGACAATTGTTGGTGCACTTTTGCTGGGTGCAGACAAGCGCTCTGCTGCAGAGTTTTCGTTCTTCCTCGCCATGCCAACAATGGCCGGTGCTTTCACCTATGACCTTTATAAAAGCCACAGCTCGCTGTCGATGAATGACACAGCGCTGATCGTCGTCGGCTTTATTATGGCCTTTATTTCAGGCGTGTTTGTTGTGAAGCATTTGCTTGATTATGTCTCGCGCCATGGCTTCAAGCTGTTTGCATGGTGGCGTCTGATTGTCGGTTCTCTTGGAATGGCAGCGCTTCTGATCTGGGGGTGAGGAGCGTTCCGCGTAAAAGAAAAGGGGCCTTTCGGCCCCTTTACTCGTTAGTCTTGCAATCTCATGCAAATCCGGTCTTGGTGTATTGACCCGCAACGCGGTAGCGCCAGAGATAGGCTGGAAGAATGGCATCGACGGCTTCAGGCTTGATGCCGATGCCCTGTAAAGTGCGGCCTTCTTTGGCAGCCTGATCCGACACAACATTATCGGACTTGAGCAACGTTACCTGATCATTGGTGAGCATTGGATTTGGCAACAGGCCGAGAACTGAAGCCTGAATTCGAGCAACCCAGAACGGAATGGACAAGATCATGCGCTTGCGTGCGATGACACCGAGCATATCTTTCATCCAATGCTTGAATGGCTGAACGTCTGGGCCACCCAGTTCATAAATTGTGCCTGCGGTTAGATCGCCATCCACGGCGCGTGCAACAGCTTCGGCAACATCACCGACATAAACCGGCTGCAGCTTTGTTTCGCCACCACCGATAACCGGTAGGAATGGCGAGAAGCGTGCCATATTGGCAAAGCGGTTGAAGAAGCTGTCTTCATGGCCGAAAATAATCGACGGACGCAGGATGACCGTATCGGGCAGTACGCTCAGAACAGCCTTTTCGCCTTCTGCCTTTGTGCGGGCATAATCGGATGCGGAATTTGCATCTGCTGCAAGCGATGAGAGATGCGTAAGCTTGATGCCTGCAGCTTTGGTGGCTTCGGCAATGTTCTTGGCGCCAAGCACCTGAACGCTGTTGAAACGTTGCTTGCCGCTTTCCGAAAGAATGCCAACAAGATTGATCACATGATCGGCACCCATAATGGCGCGTTCAACTGATGCGCGATTGCGAACATTGGCCTGAAGCATCTGAATTTGACCAACATTGCCCAGTGGCGCCATATAATAGGCAACTTCTGGCTTGCGCACTGCAACGCGCACACGATAGCCGCGCTTGGTAAGGGCTGCTACGACCGCGCGTCCAACAAAGCCAGAGCCGCCGAAAACGGTGACCAGTTTCGGCCTGTTGTGAACTTCGTTTGGTTCGGTCTTCATCCTGAACTCCTGCATGAAAGCCTGATTATTAACGCCGGACATGATCATTGCGGCATGTTTTCTGGCGCTGATTTATCGCCTTTTGGCAACAACGCAAAGGGGACTTGTTGTCACGACTGCGACAAAGGCCGCTTTTCCCGTATTAATCATGCAATACCGCTTTGAGATTTCGCGGCTTACTGGTAAATCGCGCGCATGAGCACACCACTTGACCATATTCGCAATTTTTCGATCGTCGCCCATATCGACCACGGCAAATCGACGCTGGCCGACCGCCTCATTCAATTGACGGGCGGGCTGGACACGCGTGAGATGAAAGACCAGGTCCTCGACTCGATGGATATCGAGCGCGAGCGCGGCATCACCATCAAAGCCCAGACCGTTCGTCTTACGTATAAGGCGAAGAACGGCGAGGACTATGTGCTGAACCTTATCGACACCCCCGGACACGTCGACTTCGCTTATGAAGTCTCGCGTTCGCTGGCTGCGTGCGAGGGTTCGCTTCTGGTGGTGGATGCTTCACAGGGTGTTGAAGCGCAGACGCTGGCCAATGTCTATCAGGCCATCGACAACAACCATGAGATCGTGGTGGTGCTGAACAAGGTTGATCTTCCGGCGGCAGAGCCTGAGCGCGTTCAGAACCAGATCGAAGAAGTGATCGGTATCGATGCCAGCAAGGCCGTGATGATCTCGGCCAAGACTGGCCTTGGCATCGCTGATGTTCTCGAAGCGATCGTCGAGCAGCTGCCGCCTCCGAAAGAGGGTGATCGCAATGCGCCGTTGAAGGCCATGCTGGTCGACAGCTGGTATGACAGCTATCTCGGCGTTATCGTTCTGGTCCGCGTTATCGACGGTGTGCTGAAAAAGGGCCAAACCATCCGCATGATGGGGACGGGCGCGAAATATCCTGTTGAACGGACCGGCGTATTTACGCCGAAAATGGTTCAAATGGATGAACTTGGACCGGGCGAACTGGGCTTCATCACCGCTTCTATTAAGGAAGTGGCTGATACGCGCGTCGGTGATACCATCACCGAAGACCGCCGTCCGACAGCAGCGGCCTTGACGGGCTTTAAGCCAGCGCAGCCGGTCGTGTTCTGCGGACTTTTCCCGGTTGATGCGGCAGATTTTGAAGACCTGCGCGCCGCCATGGGCAAGCTGCGTCTCAACGATGCGTCATTTTCGTTTGAAATGGAAACGTCTGCGGCGCTTGGTTTCGGCTTCCGCTGCGGGTTCCTGGGGCTTCTGCATCTTGAAATCATTCAGGAACGTCTTGAGCGTGAGTTCGATCTCGATCTCATCACGACGGCACCTTCGGTTGTCTATCGTCTGAACATGCAGGATGGTTCGCAGAAAGAACTGCACAACCCGGCGGATATGCCGGACGTTGTGAAGATCGAAGCGATTGAAGAGCCGTGGATTCGCGCCACAATCATGACGCCCGATGATTATCTCGGTGCGATCATGAAGCTCTGTCAGGAGCGTCGCGGCCTGCAGATTGATCTCACTTATGTTGGACCGCGTGCGATGATCACCTATGATCTGCCGCTCAACGAAGTCGTATTCGATTTCTACGATCGTCTGAAATCGATCTCGAAGGGTTATGCTTCGTTCGACTATAATCTCTCGGATTATCGTGAGGGCGATCTGGTCAAGATGTCGATCCTGGTCAACGAAGAGCCAGTGGACGCGCTTTCGATGCTCGTTCACCGCTCGGCTGCAGAAAAGCGTGGCCGTGCGTTGTGCGAAAAGCTCAAGGAGCTGATCCCGCAGCATATGTTCAAGATTCCTATTCAGGCAGCCATTGGCGGCCGTATCGTGGCGCGCGAAACTATTTCGGCACTGCGCAAGGACGTGACGGCCAAGTGTTACGGCGGCGATATTTCGCGTAAGCGCAAACTTCTGGACAAGCAGAAGGAAGGCAAGAAGCGCATGCGCCAGTTCGGCAAGGTGGAAATCCCGCAAGAGGCCTTCATTCAGGCACTCAAGATGGGTGATGATTAAAAATACAAAGAGGTGCATTGGGGCACCTCTTTTTTGTTTCAATGTTGCTATTGCATGGTAATCGGGATAAATCTGATGAAAGCGTTGCCTCGTATTTCCATCAGCTATTGCACGCAATGTAATTGGATGTTGCGGGCTGCATGGCTGGCGCAGGAGCTGTTGCAGACATTCGGGCAGGACTTGGGCGAGGTGGCATTGCGGCCCGGCACAGGTGGCGTGTTTGAAATCCATCTGTCTATGCCGGGCGGTCAGGATGAACTCATCTGGGATCGCAAGCGGGACGGCGGATTTCCGGAAGCCAAGGTATTGAAGCAACGCGTGCGTGATCTGGTCTGGCCTGATCGCGATCTTGGCCACTCTGACAAGACGTCAAAACCTCAATAAGACAAAGCCCGCAAGTTGCGGGCTTCTTTGTTTTGGTAGGTTTCAATCCTCATCCACCACGCGCAGGCGCATTTGGCTGGGAGCGTTTTCTTGTTGTCGCTTAGGTTGTTGAACCTCATCAGTAGGGGCCGGCCCAAATTCCAGTGCTTCGATCTTCGCACCGCGCTTGGTGACTTTGTTTGAAGACACCAAAATATCGTCAATATCCTTGTTGGCCTGCACGAAATGGGTTTGCAGCTTGCGCACACGCTCATCAAGGCGGCCTACGTCTTCCATCAGACGGATCACTTCACCCTGAATGACATGCGCCTGTTCGCGCATACGTGCATCTTTCAGGATCGCCTGAATGACCTGAATGGACAGCATCAGGAGCGATGGCGAGACAATAACGATCCGCGCCCGGTGCGCGCGCTGGATCAGCGCTTCAAAATGCTCATGAATATCGGCAAAAATAGATTCCGACGGCACGAACAGGAAAGCCGTATCCTGTGTTTCGCCTGTAATCAGATATTTGTCGGAAACATCCTTGATATGCACTTCCATATCGCGACGGAACTGCGCAACAGCTGTCTTGCGTGCTTCCGGCGCTTCGGTTTCGCGCATGGAGTTCCATGCTTCGAGCGGGAATTTCGCATCGATAACCAGTGAAGGCGCGTTGTTTGGCATCCTGACAAGGCAATCGGGGCGCGTGCCGTTGGAGAGTGTCGCCTGAAACTCGTAAGCGCCCTGTGGCAGGCCATCGGCAATGATCGCTTCCATGCGCGATTGGCCAAAGGCTCCGCGCGTCTGCTTGTTGGCAAGGATCGCCTGCAACTGCACGACCTGACCGGCAAGCGACTGGATATTGTTCTGCGCTGTGTCGATGACCGCAAGGCGCTCCTGCAACTTTGCGAGGTTTTCATGGGTGGAGCGTGTCTGCTCGGTCATGGTCTGGCCGATGCGATGCGTCATACCGTCGAGCCGTTCGCGGATCGATTGGTTGAGCTCTGCCTGCCGTGAACCAAAGACTTCCGCCATGGTTTGCATCCGACCCTGCATTTCGGATTGTGCTTTCAAAATCTCCGCCATGCGGTATTCCGCATCACGCGCACGGTCTTCAGCCTGTGCTTCCGCAACCGCGCGAAGACGCGCAGAACGCGCTGCCGCAATGAGGAAAATGGCGAGGCACAGGACCAGCGCGACAATGCCCGCAAGGAGGATATCTCCCAGCGTGAAAGAGGTTGCACCAAGCTGCAAAAGCGGTTCGTTCAAGAGATTCTGGTTTTCCATAGAATAAGCTTAGCTGATTCGTGTCGTCTTGATGAGATCAAAACAAGAACGTTTTACAAGTTACAATTGACGATTCTCGCGCAAGCGATTACGTGAAGCGCATGTCTATTAAACCACTCATCATCCTTCCGGATCCTCTTCTGCGTGAACTGTCCAAGCCAGTTGAACGCTTTGATGATCAATTGCGCAAATTTGCCGGCGACATGCTCGACACCATGTATGACGCGCCGGGCATCGGCCTCGCTGCCATTCAGGTGGGCGAACCTCTGCGGATGCTGGTGATTGATCTGGCCAAGGAAGACGCTCCGAAGGAGCCGCATGTCTTCATCAATCCAGAGATCATGGCTTCATCGGACGAACGCAGCGTTTATGAAGAAGGCTGTCTTTCGATCCCGGATTATTATGCCGAGGTCGAGCGGCCTGCGAGCATCAAGGTCAATTATTTTGATGCGGACGGCAAGGAAAAGTCGATGGAAGCCGACGGGCTGATGGCGACCTGTCTGCAGCATGAAATCGACCATCTCAATGGTGTGCTGTTTATCGATCATATCTCCAAGCTCAAGCGCGATATGGTCATCAAGAAGTTCAAGAAGCTCGCCAGCCAGCGTGCGTCAAACAGGGCTTTGTGATGCGGATCGTCTTTATGGGGACGCCGGATTTCTCCGTGCCAATCCTTACAGCCATCATCGGACAGGGCTATGAAGTTGTAGCGGTTTATTCGCAGCCACCGCGACCGGCGGGCCGTCGCGGATTGGAAGTGACCAAGTCGCCTGTGCATGAAAAGGCTGAGGAATTCGGCATTCCGGTTTTCACGCCGAAAAGCCTGAAAGTCACGGAAGAGCAGGACGTCTTTGCGAGCCTGGAAGCGGATGTGGCGATTGTGGTGGCCTATGGCCTGCTGCTGCCACAGGCCATTCTCGATGCGCCGCGCCTTGGATGTTATAACGGTCATGCGTCGCTTCTTCCGCGCTGGCGCGGGGCGGCTCCCATTCAGCGGGCCATTATGTCTGGCGACACGGAAACCGGCATGATGATTATGAAAATGGATGCGGGGCTTGATACCGGTCCTGTCGCCATGGCGGAAAAAGTTGCGATCACGCCGGACATGACTGCAGGCGAGCTGCATGATCGTTTAAGCCTTATCGGTGCAGATCTGATGGTCCGTGCATTGGGTGCGCTTGAGCGCGAAAGTCTCACACTTCAGCCACAGGACGAAGAGGGCGTCACTTACGCCGCCAAGATCGACAAGGCCGAAGCGCGTATCGACTGGTCGAAGCCTGCGCAGGACGTTCACAATACGATCCGTGGCATCTCACCATTTCCGGGCGCCTGGTGCGAGATGGAAATCAACGGTGTCGTTGAACGTGTCAAACTCCAGCGCTCCACATTGGGCGAGGGAAGCGGCGCTCAGGAAACTGTGCCGGGAACTATACTTGATGATCGCCTGACGATTGCGTGCGGCGAGGGGGCCGTGCGGCTCGTAACGTTACAACGTTCAGGTGGTAAACCTTTGCCCGCGCAGGAGTTTCTGCGTGGCGCGTCTGTGACGAAGGTTCTCTGAGCGGTGCCTCGTTATAAGATCACAGTCGAATATGATGGCACGCCCTATGTCGGTTGGCAGCGGCAGGAAAATGGCCATGCCGTGCAGAACGCGATTGAGCAGGCGTTTAAGAAGTTCTGCGGAGAAGATCTGACGTTGAGTGCGGCAGGCCGCACCGATGCAGGCGTTCATGCGAGCGCGCAGGTCATTCACGTCGATCTGACAAAAGATTGGGGTGCTGCGAAAGTGCGCGATGCGCTCAATGCGCATCTGGTGATGGCGGATGAACGTATCAGCATTCTCAATGTCGAGAAGACGACGGATGCTTTCGACGCACGGTTTTCGGCGCGTGGACGGCATTATCTTTATCGCATTCACAATCGCCGTTCGCCGCTGGCAATTGATTATCAGCGCGTTTGGTGGGTGCAGAAACGCCTTGACCACGAAGCGATGCATGAGGCTGCAAAGCGCTTGCTTGGTGAGCATGATTTTACGACATTTCGCGCCACGCAATGTCAGGCTAAAAGCCCGATCAAAACGCTCGACCGGCTGGATATTACACGCACTGGCGATTATGTCGAAATGCGGGTTTCAGCGCGCTCGTTCCTGCATAATCAGGTCCGTTCCTTTGCAGGAAGCCTGATGGAAGTGGGCGTTGGCCGTTGGACGGCTGATGATTTGCAGGCCGCTTTAGAAGCGAAAGATCGAAAAGCTTGCGGTCAGGTTGCACCACCTTACGGTCTTTATCTGGTTGGTGTGGATTATCCGTTTCCGTTTTAAAAAGTCTGCGCGCCAATTCCGATGCCAAAAAGCTGTTGCAGGACCACTGTGATAAACAGTGAGCCGAAAAACACACAGGCATAAAACGGTGCGACATAGGCATGTGGGCGTTGCAGCACGATGAATGTCAGTCGGTAGCTCAGGATAATCGAGATGCCGAAAAGCACAAAAGCGAACAGCGTCGCAAAATCCAGCGCTCCCGGAAAGAATAGTTGTATCAATGTTATGGGCGCGAAAAGCCAAGCCAGCAACGCGCTGCCCCAATTGGTCGCGATGACGTAAGGCGCGTAACGTTTTGAGATACCGATGCGGTGGGCGAGCAGGCCGATTATGATAAGTGGTATGATCCACGCTGCAATATCAACGAAAGCTGCACGGATAGTGATTGCAAGGCGGAGCCCCGCTTCGTCTTGCCCTGATGTCAGATCCGCTGCATAGGCAACCCACGTCGCAAAAAGCGGCGGCAGGGCCACGATAATCGCATAAAACGATGCCCAGAAATCTTCTGCTGAGATGTCCAGATATGCAAGGCCATCTTTGCGGCCAAGCATCATCTTCCAGACGCCCGTGAAATATCTGAAAATATCATCCAGACTGGGCATGTCGTTCCCTTATCCGAAGAAATCAGCGATGAAGCGTTCGTAGATCTGTGTCAGGCCTTCAAGGTCGGCCAGTGCCACGCGCTCGTCAACCATATGCATGGTTTGTCCGACAAGGCCGAACTCGACGACCGGGCAGTAATCCTTGATGAAACGCGCATCCGACGTGCCGCCCGATGTGGAAAGCTTGGGGCGTTTGCCGGTGACAGCCTCTACAGAAGATGTGAGTGTGCCGATCAGCTTTTCATCGCGTGTCAGGAACACATGGCTTGGATGTTCGCGCCATGTCAATTCATAATTGATGGGCGTTTCGCGGCCCGGGCGCAGACGGTCGTTACGCGAAGCCTTTTCAAGACGTGAAATGATTTCAGCCTTCAGGCTATCTGCGGTCCAGGTATCGTTGAACCGGATATTGAAGGAGGCTAACGCCTTGTTGGCAATGACATTGGTGGCCTTGTTGCCAACATCGATGGTGGTGACTTCCAGATTGCTGGCCTGAAAATCTTCAGTGCCTTCATCAAAAGCTGGATAGAGCAGGCTATCGACAAGGGTTGTGATGCCACGGACTGGATTTTCTGCAAGGTGCGGATAGGCGGCATGGCCCTGTACGCCGTGAACGGTGATCGTGCCGGAGATTGAGCCACGACGCCCGATCTTGATCATGTCGCCGAGCGTATCGGGATTGGTTGGCTCGCCAACAAGCGAAGCATCCCACGTTTCACCACGCTCTTTGGCCCATTGCAGCAGCTTTTCGGTGCCGTTGATTGCCGGGCCTTCCTCATCACCTGTGATGAGGAAGGAGACGCTACCCTTAAGGCTTCCGTGTTTTGCAATATGGCGCGCCACGGCAGCCACAAAGCAGGCAATGCCACCCTTCATGTCGACTGCACCACGGCCATACATAATGCCGTCTTCGATAGCGGCGGAGAAAGGCGGATGTTTCCAGTCGCTCTCATTGCCCGGAGGCACGACATCTGTGTGGCCGGCAAACATCAGATGAGCACCATTGCCGGATTTGCGCGCATACAGATTTTCAATGTCGGGCGTATCTTCATCGGTAAAGACTGGACGCTGGACGGAAAAGCCCATTGGCTCAAGCATCGCTGCAACTGCCGTAAGCGCGCCGCCTTCTGCGGGCGTTACGGAAGGACAGCGGATGAGAGCGGCGAGGTTATCGGCGGGATTGGTAGGCAGGCTCATGATGTCAAAGCTTCATTCTGAGAATCGTATGGGCTTGAGATTAGATCGGGACGCTCCCAGATGAAATAGCAATCGCCTCTTTAGATAAACAAGTTCGCGAACGCGCAAAAATCGCAGCTTTTCTCAGATCGTTGCAATTCGGGAATGAAATTTCCTTGACCAAGGGGGCTTTGTCATCGTTAGTTAAAAAAAGGTTGATAGCGAGACCCGGGAAACGGGCCGGTCAACGGGAACAGTTTCTACAAATGCCTTTCGTGGCATTTTAAAAATGGGAATCCGCTATGCGTTTAATGACCACAGCAGCATTAGGTTTCATCGCGCTGTTTGGCGCAGCTGTTGCTCCGGCAAAGGCTGGTCAATGGAGTGAAGCAGGCGGGATCACCAGTATTCCCTACGGTCATCTTGATTATTGCAAGCGCAATCCGCGTGATTGCGGTTCGCACCGCGCTCTTGCGCCGATGAAGCTGACGCCAGATCGCATGAAGCTGCTGCAAAGCGTCAATGCTTCGGTCAATGCCGCGATCAAGCCGGTTTCCGATCAGGATAATTATGGTAAGCGCGATTACTGGACCATTCCTCGCAATGGGAAGGGGGACTGCGAAGATTATGTACTGATGAAGCGCGCCAAACTGATGGCTCGCGGTATTAGCCCTTCGCAACTGCTCATCACTATGGTGCAGGGGAGCGAGGCACATATCGTTCTGACAGTCCGTACAGATCGTGGTGATTACATTCTCGACAATATGCGATCAGAGGTGTTGCCGGTTGAGAAGACCTCTTATCGCTATATCAAAATGCAGTCACCGTCGCATTCGGGGCAGTGGGTTTCAATTTCAGGCCGTTCTGTGAATGTCGCGAGCAATTAAAATCCAGGCGGAAAAACGGGTGAACTTGTTTGAAACAAAGGGTCGGCTTGCCGACCTTTTTTGTTGTTTGTCATTGAGCTGACAAACCAAAAGGCTCACTGGCCTGATTTTCAATTAAATCATCAGCGCTGCAACTGTGACTAACGCCCTTTATTGTTCATTAATATGATACAGTAATCGATAACAGACTGTTCGCAAAAAATGAACAAAAATGTCTTTATAACGTATTTGTGAATGCTGATATATGATTTAAGGTATTGATTATATTTATTAATATTCATTTCATTTGTGTGTTTAGAAAAAATTGGTTGCACAAATGTGTGATTAGGAAAACATTTTCGTGACTGGAACTTTTCATCACTGTCACCCATTTGAGATGCATGAGGACGACGCAGAGAACGTCGCCCAAGTGACTAAGGAGATAGAAAATGAATAAGTTTGTTCTTGCTGCTGCTGCCCTTGCTCTTAGCGCCGGTGCTGCTTTTGCTGAAAACCCAAATGTTGGTACACCAGCAGATCTTTATGCAAATGATCGTACTCCAGTTGCTGCTCAGCGTGTTGATCACACCGCAACTGCTGCAATCGGCCAGTCGACCTATATGGATGGTTCTGCAAACCGTTTCGGTGATGCATCGCCATCAAGCTTCCAGAATTAAGCATGTCGTCCGTTATCCGCTATTGAGGCCTGATCGCAGGCCTCAATAGTTGAAATTGATCAAGTCGTGAGCATGACCTCCCAAGCTGTTCGCTGACGGATCGTAAGATAGTGAATTAACGAATCTCCCCGGAGGATGGCTGTTTGCCAACCTGGAGTCCCCGAAAGGAGTGGTAGATTGCCGTCCGATGGGGTGATAGAAGGATTATGAAAATGAAGAAGTTTGCTCTTGCTGCCGTAGCTGTTGCCCTTAGCGCCGGTGCTGCTTTCGCTGAAAATCCAAATGTTGGTACTCCAGCAGACCTGTATGCAAATGATCGCACGCCAGTTGCAACTCAGGGCGTTGATTACACCGCTCCTGCATCGATCCAGACACAGACCTACAGCGACGGCTCCGCACACCGTTTCGGCGATGCGTCGCCTTCGAGCTACCAGAACTAATCAGTCTGATAGTAAAATAAAAAAGGCGAAGCTTTCGAGCTTCGCCTTTTTCTTTGATCAAGTGGTAGAATCAATCACGCAGCAATTCATTGATTGAAGTCTTCGATCTGGTCTTTTCATCAACGCGTTTGACGATTACAGCGCAATAAAGGCCAGGACCAGCGTCACCATTCGGGAATGGCTTGCCCGGCATTGTGCCTGCAACAACGACCGAATATGGCGGCACTTCGCCATAGAAGATTTCGCCGGTTGCACGGTCAACGATCTTGGTCGATTTGCCGATGAAGACGCCCATGCCGAGCACGGCACCTTCGCGAATGATACAGCCTTCAACGACTTCCGAACGCGCACCGATGAAGCAATTGTCTTCAATGATGGTCGGGCCAGCCTGCATTGGCTCCAGAACGCCGCCGATGCCAACGCCGCCCGAAAGATGCACATTCTTGCCGATCTGTGCACAGGACCCGACTGTTGCCCATGCATCGACCATTGTGCCTTCATCGACATAAGCGCCGAGGTTGACGAAAGATGGCATCAGGATCGCGTTTGGTGCGATGTAAGCTGAATAGCGCACAACCGAATTAGGCACGGCGCGAATACCAGCCTTTTCGAACTCATTGGCTGTCCAGCCGTCAAACTTGGAAGGAACCTTGTCCCACCATGATGCTTCGCCGGGGCCGCCCTTGATAATCTTCATTGGGTTGAGGCGGAACGAAAGCAAGACTGCTTTCTTGAGCCACTGATTAACCTGCCAGTTGCCGTCCGCCTGTTTTTCTGCCACACGCGCTTCACCGCGATCGAGCAAAAGCAGCGACTGCTCAACAGCATCGCGAACTTCGCCGCGGGTTGCTGTGCTGATGCCATCGCGTTCGTCAAAAGCCTTTTCGATGACCTTTTCAAGGGGGGCGAAATCTGGCTTGGTCATATGGCGGTCTCCATAAAATGGCAGGAAAAGCGGCTGCCGTCTTTTTTGGTCGGCAGTTGTCAGCCAAGTGATTAAGCGAAGGCAGGATATGGGTCAATCGCGTTATTGTTTGAAATAACTCAACGCAATTGCGCCAGATTAAGAATTTAACGCTGAAAATAATGCTAAGGCAACAATACGCATTGAAATTGAAGGAGCAGGCAAGCATGAACCCGATGGAGAAGACTGGCTGGACGCCTTTCCCCAATTCTGAGGAGGCCGTTAAACAGGCGCGTACTGTGCCAAAGACTCCTCAGACCGAGGCCGAAGCCTATCGGCTTGCCTTCATGGATGATGATTTCATGACGCGTCGCGATATGCGTCCGATACGGCTTCAGCTTGAGCTTTTGAAACCAGAACTGATTCTTGCGGATCGTGGCATCAAGTCTACGGTCGTGATGTTTGGTGGCGCCCGTATTCCAGAGCCCGGCGGCGAAGCATGGGCGGCGAAGAACGAAGTCCAGAAAAAAAACCTAGAGGCGAATGCACGCTATTATGAAGAAGCGCGCAAATTTGCCCGTATCTGCTCTGAATATGCAGCGACGACCTATTATCGTGAGTTCATCGTGGTTACGGGTGGCGGTCCGGGCGTGATGGAAGCGGGCAATCGCGGCGCGGCCGATGTTGGCGCGCCGACTATTGGTCTCAATATCGTGCTGCCGCATGAGCAGGCACCAAACGCTTATGTGACGCCGGAACTCTGCTTCAACTTCCATTATTTTGCGCTGCGCAAGATGCACTTTCTGATGCGTGCGAAGGCAATCTGCGTATTCCCCGGCGGCTTCGGCACGATGGACGAGTTGTTTGAAGCCATGACACTGATCCAGACCGACCGCATGGAACGTATGCCGCTTATTTTGTTTGGCAAAGAGTTCTGGAGCAAGGCGATCAATATTGAGTTTCTGGCAGAGCAGGGTACCATCTCGCCTGCCGATATTGAGTTGCTGACCTTTGTTGATACAGCCGACGAAGCTTGGGACGAGATCAAGAATTTCTATAAGCTTTGATGTAAAAAGAAAAAGCCCGGCTCTAAGCCGGGCTTTTTTAACGGCCTGCATTTATGGTTTGCAGGAACTGGGTCAGATTGTCGGTGACGTAATCAACCTGATCGGTGAATTCCGGATCGCTTTCCCAAATCTCTGAGAATGTCGGTTCAAAATTATTGGGCACAATAAGCACTGTCTTCATGCCAAGTGTTTTTGGCACAACGAGATTGCGTGCCAGATCCTCAAACATCACGGCCTTCTGCGCATCAATGCCAAAAGCACCAAGGAAGCGGTCATAGGTCACGCGCTCCGGCTTTGGTGTCAGGCCAGCTGCAACAATGTCGAAAATGTCGTCAAAATCATCGAGAATGCCGAGCTGCTTTGCTGCTCGTTCCGCATGGCCGCGATCGCCATTGGTGAAGATAAAGCGACGACCGGGCAGGGCGCGGATTGCCTCGCTTAAAGCCGGATCAGGTGTCAGCCACGTATAGTCGATGTCATGGACGTGTTTGAGAAAATCGTCCGGATCGATTTTGTGACATTCCATCAGGCCTTTGAGCGTGGTGCCATATTCCAGATAAAACTGCTTTTGAATCTTGCGTGCTTCATCGCGTGGCAGATTAAGCAGCTTCTCGACATAGTTCGTCATCCGCACGTCGATCTGCGAAAACAGATCGGCGGCGTGCGGATAGAGCGTGTTGTCGAGGTCAAATACCCAGTCAGTGACGTGAGCAAAGGCCGAGGCTTCGGGTTGGTTGGTCATCGGTCTTTTATGGCACGATCAGCGTGCCAGCACCATGCTCGGTGAAAAGCTCAAGCAGAACCGAGTGGGGTGTCTTACCATTGAGAATAACAACACCTTCAACGCCGCGGCGGATTGCATCGATACAGGTTTCGACCTTGGGGATCATACCGCCTGAGATCGTGCCGTCCTTGATCAGTGCTTGCGCATCGGCAACCGACAATTCCTTGATGAGGTTTTTGTCTTTGTCGAGAACACCAGGAACGTCAGTCAGGAACAGCAGGCGCGTCGCAGCCAGCGCGCCAGCAATGGCACCAGCAAACGTATCGGCATTGATGTTGTAGGTATGCCCATCACGGCCCGGTGCGACAGGTGCGATCACCGGGATCATTTCGGAACGCGCCAGCAGATCGAGAAGCGTGCGATCAACTTCTGCCGGTTCGCCGACGAAGCCCAGATCTAGCACTTGTTCGATGTTGGAATCGGGATCAATAACGGTCTTGTGCGCCTTGCGCGCGAAAACCATGTTGCCGTCTTTGCCGCACAGGCCGATGGCCCATTCGCCTTCGGCATTGATGAGGGCGACGATTTCCTTGTTGATGGAACCGGCCAAAACCATTTCCACCACTTCAACCGTCTTTTCGTCGGTGACGCGCAGGCCACCTTCAAAGCGCGATTCAATGCCGAGCTTGGTCAGCATGGCCTGAATCTGTGGGCCACCGCCATGCACAACGATTGGGTTGATGCCTGATTGCTTTAAAAGCGCGATGTCGCGAGCAAAGGCTTTGCCGAGTTCCGGGTTGCCCATGGCGTGTCCGCCATATTTCACCACGACATTCTTGTTCTCGTAGCGCTGCATATAGGGCAGGGCTGCGGAAAGGAGTTGCGCTTGCATTTCAGGACTTTCAAGAGTCGTCATCGTGGCTTCCATGGCTGGCGACGGGGCAAATCGGGAGCGTTTTTAAAGCAGTTTGGCGCTTATGAAAACCGCTTTATGATTTCAGACTATTCCTTGGCAACCAATGCGATAGCAGCGCGCAACTCATCAAGGCCGAGGCCTTTTTCCGATGATGTTGTGATGATGCCGGGGAAACAGGCCGCGCGCTTTTTCGTGAGCGCGTGGGTTTCTTCAAGCAAGCGTGGAATGCCAGCGGCTTTGATCTTGTCGATTTTTGTCAGCACGATCTGATACGACACGGCTGCTTTGTCGAGCAGGTCGAGCACTTCGGCATCGTTCTTCTTAATGCCATGACGCGAGTCGATGAGAAGATAAACGCGCTTCAATGTCGTGCGGCCACGCAGATAATCGAACACGAGACGTGTCCATGCATCCACATGGGCCTTTGGTGCTTCGGCAAAGCCATAGCCCGGCATATCGACGAGTGCGAGCGGCGGCAAATCGCCGTTCTCACCCGAATAGCCATCGGGAACAAAATAGTTGAGCTCCTGTGTGCGGCCCGGTGTGTTCGATGTGCGCGCCAAACCCTTCTTGCCGACAATCGCATTGATCAGCGATGACTTGCCGACATTGGAACGTCCGGCAAAGGCGATTTCTACAGGGCCTTCCAGCGGCAGAAACTTCATAGAAGGTACGCCACGGATGAAGATCCACGACTTCTTGAACAACAGCCGGCCTTCTTCGACCAAGGCTGCGTGCGCTGCGCGTGTCGCATCTGCTGCTAATTGGGCTGCTGCCAGCTTTTTGTCCTGATCGCTCAATGTCGTCTTCCTGATACGTGTCTTTTATTAAATACACGCATCAAGGTTACACGCTGTATTGTCAACCATTGAGCATGATGGGGCACAAAAAAAGCCCCGCGTGAGCAGGGCTTTTAATCTATTTATTTCTTTGCTTCTTTCGGCTTTCGCCTGAAGAGGCCTTTCAGGTTGTCGAAGAGTTCAATCTTGACCCCTTGACGCTTCATAATGAAGCCCTGCTGAAGAATGGACAGTGTGTTGTTCCATGCCCAGTAGATCACGAGACCGGCCGGGAAAGATGCCAGCATGAAGGTGAAGATGATCGGCATCCATGTGAAGATCATCGCCTGTGTTGGATCCGGAGGCGTCGGGTTCATGCGCATCTGCAGGAACATGGTGATGCCCATAATGATTGGCCAGACGCCGATCATGAGGAATGCAGGCACTGCATAGGGCAGAAGACCAAACAGGTTGAAGATCGATGTTGGATCAGGTGCTGCAAGGTCGTGAATCCAGCCAAAGAACGGCGCATGGCGCATTTCGATGGTGACGTAGAGAACCTTATAGAGCGCGAAGAATACTGGAATCTGCACCAGAACTGGCCAGCAACCTGCAAGCGGATTGATCTTCTCTTCCTTGTAGAGACGCATCATTTCCTGCTGCTGTTTCATCTTATCATCCGCATATTTCTCGCGGATTTCCGTCATCTTTGGCTGCACGAGCTTCATGCGGGCCATCGACTTGTAAGACTTGTTGGCAAGCGGGAAAAACAGGCCCTTGAGAAGAACGGTGACGAGCAGAATAGCCACACCGAAATTACCGGAGAACTTGTAGATCCAGTCGATGAGGTAGAACATCGGCTTGGTGATGAAGTAGAACCAACCCCAGTCGATCAGCAGTTCGAACTGCTTGATGCCGAGCTTAGTTTCGTAGTTCTGGATGTCCTGAACAACCTTTGCACCAGCAAACACATGGTTCTTGATCGTCTGCGACTGACCGGCATCAATGGTAACCGGTGCGCTCAGAAGATCGGACTGGTAGCGTGGGCGACCATCGGTGAAATGCGAGAAGCGGGCCGTGAATTTTTCTGTCTGAGGCGGAACGAGTGTCGCTGCCCAGTATTTGTCGGTGATACCGACCCAGCCGCCAACGACGTCTTTGAATGAAATATCCTTGTCGTCTTCGACTTTGGAATATTTGATTTCCTGCAAGCCATCCTGACCCATGACGCCGATGAGGCCCTCATGGAGAACATAGGTCGCACTTGCATGTTCAGGCTGGTTGAAGCGTGTGACGCGACCATAGGATGCCAGCGAAACTGGAGCGCCGGTATTGTTGGTAATCGTGTCGTCGACTGCGAACATATAAGCATCGTCAACCGAGATGACGCGCTTGAAGGTAATGTTCTTATCGTTGGTGTAGGTCAGCGTAACAGGTGTTGACGGCGTCAGCTTGTTGTTGCCTTCCACCGACCAGACGGTGTTCGGACCGGGAACCTGACCAACAGCTTCATTGCCGGCAAAGCCCAGTTCGACAAAGTAGCCTTGCTTGAGACCCGATGGAGCGAGCAATTCAATCTCAGGCGAGTTCGGATCGACCGTTTCGCGATACTTCTTGAGATAAAGATCATCAAGGCGGGCGCCGGTCAGATTGATCGAACCGCGCAGAGAAGGCGTATCGATGTCCACGCGCTGCGACTGCGCAACAGCTGCTTCACGGGTCAGCGTTCCCGCTGCGGCTGCACTGTCATGCTGGCCCGGCACTGCACCGGGAGTGCCGGAAATCTGTGGAGTATCGCCCTGAGCGCTGCCCTGACCACTTTGAGTGGCTTGCTGGGCCTGGCGCTGTTGTTCCTCAATGCGTGTCTGTTCACGCTGGGCTTCCGTTTTCGGTCCCAGATAGAATACTTGCCACAGCGTTAATACGAGGATGGACAGGGCAATGGTTATGAAGAAATTACGATTATTTTCCATCGACGGGTCCTGATTCCGGTCTTTCCGTTCGGCGTTTCTTTTCGCCCCGCCGATCACCCTTGGCTTTAATGCGTTTGGAGAGTTCTGCGGTCAGTTGCGAAAAGGGCGCAGTAAGTGCTTGCTCGCGTGCTACGATCACATAGTCGGTCGAGAGCGCCATGTCACTCCCTACGTGACAACGAACTGCTTCTCGCAACCTGCGACGGATACGATTGCGTACGACTGCATTGCCGTTTTTCTTGGTGACAGTGAAGCCTGCGCGGGGCTTTTCGCCAATTTTGGCAGCCGCAGATTCTTCTTCTGTCCGTTCCCGGACTTCCAAAAGAAACAGTGGACCACGCCGTTTTTCACCATTCCTCACAGACAAAAACTCCGCTCTCTTGCGAAGGCGGAGTATTTGTTTCTGCTTTTTCATATCTTTAATCACCGCGCTGTTCGCGCGGGGAAAGATTAAGCGGAAAGCCGCTTGCGACCGCGCGAACGGCGAGCAGCAAGAACTTTACGACCGGCAGCTGTTGCCATACGTGCACGGAAGCCGTGGCGACGCTTGCGGACGAGATTGGATGGCTGGAAAGTGCGCTTCATTTATTTAATACCGCGGTGTGCGGCCCTTCTTGGTTCTGTCTTTTCGACGAGCAGGTCGTTTCTGAAATCTATATTTACGTTTCAGGACCAAGCTCTATTGAACAGGAGCGAGTTCTTTTCCCATAAAGCAGGATAGCAAAAGCCACCCATTAACCCTTAAGGGCGAACGTGGTGCGGCTTATAGGGAAAGGGGCTGAAAGAGTCAATCGCCCGGCAATAATTCTCGATACTATATGCGTCTCAGCCATTGCCAAAGCGGGCGGGTGCTTTCATAAGAACTTGCACATTTTTTATATGCGGATAAATCCGCTGCAGTCATGAGAGGAGTTCACCATGAGCATCCGTCGTATCGAAGTCGGACCACGTATGAGCCAGGCCGTTGTTCACGGCAATACCGTTTATCTTGCTGGCCAGGTTGGTGAGCCAGGTGCAAGCGTGACCGACCAGACCAAAGCCGTTCTGGTTGAAGTCGATCGCCTGCTGGCCGCTGCAGGTTCAGACAAGTCGAAGATCCTTCAGGCGATCATCTGGCTTGCTGATATGAAGGATTTTGCAGAAATGAACGCAGTCTGGGACAGCTGGGTCGATAAGGCCAATACGCCAGCGCGTGCGACTGGTGAAGCAGCGCTTGCAACGCCTGACTACAAGGTCGAAATCATCATCACCGCTGCAATCTAATTGATTGCAGTTGCTGATTTGAAACCCCGCGCAAGTGGGGTTTTTTTATTGGCGAATGCGTTCGGAATAGCCTTCGCGGTCCCCTGCCTGTGCCTTCGCATCTATGGATGCGCGCTGACGGGCTTCTTCGACGGTGCTGCCATCATTTTTGAGCCATCCATGATCGTGGAGGTAACCGGGTAGATAGCCGGACAGCAGAATGCGATAATCGAACGGAATGCCCGGATCGAGAAACCGCGCCATCTGGAAGATAATGGTCGTGCAGTTTGTCGTCACCGTGTTGTAGAATTTGGCTTTTTGAGCAAGCTGGTTTGCTTGCTCTACGTAAGAAAGGAAGAGCTCCTTCGCCGCTGCTTGTGGAAGATCGATCTCATAGCGATAAACATCTTCTTTGCGGACATTGGTGCGCAGGAAAATAATGTCGCTTTCCTCTGCCGCGATCATCGCCAGTTCAAATTCTCGGAAAAAACCGCCAATTGCAGAGTAGCTTTCGTGATGCTCCTTACGAATCTCGCCAGAGAACACGACGTGCCGCCCATCTTCAAAGCCGAACGACAGCAGGGTGTGGGCGATGGCCGGGCCCGTCCAATAAGAAAGATACAGGTCGACAGATGTTATTTTGTCTAGGTTATAGGTTTCATCTTTCCAGACAGGCGTGAAGTCGTCGACCGTCCGCCAGTCGAAATCACGCACATTGTAGAGCGTGACTTGATTGCCATCCACCTTGCCGGTGACGGTGCGTGCAACTTCGGGCGCCCAAATGCGGTCGAGTGATGGCCGAATCGTTGACCACCAGCCAAGAAAGACCAGTGCGAGCAGACAGAAAAGAAGACGTTTGCGACGGCAGTAGAACTGGCGTTCACCTACAATGACCCAAAGCGCAATTGCCAGCCACGCAACAATGATTGAGCCACGTACAGCATTGCCAAAGGGCAGCTGAAACCACATTGCAAAGCTGGACCAGATTGCAAAGAGTATAACGAATAAGACAAAGATGAACTTGACCGTGAAGCGGACGGGTTTGGATTTCAAGATAGATGACATGGATATCCCGTATTCGCTTGCCGTCTCAATTATCAATCGCGGTGTGATATTGGCATGATTTGCAGTTCAATGTCATCGCCTATCCTGTGGGTAAGCCGATTTATCTCATAGATTAGAGTTTCTTGAAACAAAGCTGCTGTAACTTATTTCTTTAATATTAGTGCAGCTTCACGCGGGCGCTTTGTTTGTTTGCCTGTTTTGAAGAATGGACGCGCCACGCGCCACAGCAAAAGAATTGCGACAATTCCGGCATAAATAACCGGTTCAGCAGGCCAGCTTTTGACTGACATTAAAAAGTGAATCGCACCACCTGCAATGGCTATATAGACCAGCTTGTGCAGCGTAACCCATCGCCGCCCGAGCTTTCGGATAGACCAGTTGTTCGATGTCAGTGCCAGAGGCAATAGCAATACAAGGCTGATCATGCCGATGGTAATGAACGGTCGCTTCACAATGTCTGCAATGACGGACGACATATTCAACGCCTGATCCAGCACCATATAGACAGCGAAATGCATCAGCACATAATAAAAGGCCAGCAGCCCAAGCGCACGTCGATAACGTAACAGACTGACACCTGTTAGATCGCGTATGGGGGTTATGAGAAGCGTCAGGATCAGAAACCGCAGCGCCCATAGTCCCAGCGTATGCTCGAAGCTTTTGATCGGGTCAGCGCCCAGCTGGTCGGTTGCGGCAAGATAAAAAGTCCACACAGCGGGGAGCAGCCCGACAGCGTAGAGGCCCCAGATTTTCAAATCATTGATGCGCGCTGAGCGGGATTTGGCGACCATGTCAGTAGTTTTTCCGCAAATCTATGCCCGTATAAAGCGATGCTACTTCTTCGCCATAGCCGTTGAACGGCAAGGTCGGGCGGCGGCTGGCGCTAAAAAAACTGCCTTCGCCAATTCTGCGTTCAGTTGCCTGTGACCAGCGTGGATGATCGACGTCGGGGTTCACATTGGCATAGAAGCCATATTCATTGGCCGCCTGTTGCTGCCATGATGTCGGCGGTTGTTTTTCCACGAAGCTGATCTTCGTGATCGACTTGATACCTTTGAAGCCATATTTCCACGGCACAACAAGGCGGACAGGCGCGCCGTTGGCGTTTGGTAATGTCTCACCATAGAGGCCAACTGATAGAAGGGTCAGCGGATGCATGGCTTCATCAAGGCGTAATCCTTCAACATAGGGCCAGTTCAGAACCTGGAACAGCCCCGTCTGACCGGGCATTTCCTCTGGCCGCACAACGCCTGTGAATGCAATATATTTGGCGGAGCCGAGCGGTTCGACTTGTGCAAGCAGGCTTGCCAGCGGAAAGCCGATCCACGGAATGACCATCGACCATGCTTCGACGCAGCGCATTCGATAGATGCGCTCTTCAAGCGGCATCTTGGCAATCAGCTCCTGCATGTCGAATTCTTTGGGTTGTTTGACCAGCCCGTCGACTTTCAGGCGCCATGGCAACGGTTTGAAGTTTCCCGAATTGGCGGCAGGATCGCTCTTGTCAGTGCCGAATTCGTAGAAATTATTATAGGTGGTGACCGCTTCCTTTGGTGTCAGTTTCTCATCGACCTTATAGCCCGAAGCGGCTGCTTTCAGCGGATCGGCAAAAGCGCCTGATGCAAAGCCTGTTGCAGCGATTGCACCTGCGCCGATGAGAAATTCGCGTCGACGCAGATAGAGACTTTTCGGTGTCACATCGCCCGAATTGAGGCGGGCAGATGAAAAACGGCCAGGCTTGAAGCTGCTCATATCGAAATTTTCTCCGCCAGGTTTATTTTTTAAAGCTAGGGCAGTTTTCGCTCTAAACACGTCAAAAGAATGATTTTTTTGCCATTCAATTATGCCTCACACGATATTGATAGGCAAAATTAAGTGTAACAGTAATGTAACAGATTGTAATTTTGCGTGTTTTCGTCACATTCTTGCTCAATCTCTGCTGTTAAGAGCACCGCGTAAATTGAATTGGCACGGGTCTCAATCAGATCCGGGGGGCTGCCTTAAAACCTTCGTTAACATATAAGTGGCAAATTGTTCTTATGGTAAAGAAGACGTTTATAGCCGCCATAATGATGGCGCTCGCAGCAACAACAACCACTGCTTTTGCAGAGGGTGAACTCATGCCGGTTAAGGTTGTGAGCAAGTCACAAGGCATGGCGTTAAACGGCATCTCTGCTTCTATGAAAGATGAAACTGGCACTCCCCGGCTGGGTGAGGGCGTAACAATGCGTGACAAGAAAATGGATGTTGAAACGACGCCGGAGCAGAATTTCTCGCGTAGCAAGCGGTTCATCTATCGTTTTTATAAGCCTGAAAACGCGTCAAACGAGTTGATTGTCTTGCTGCACGGTTCAGGTGGCAATGAAACCAGCCTCGTTCCGATGGCATCAAAAATCTGGCCACGTGCAACGCTTCTCGGTGTCCGCGGTCGCGTGATGCAGGATGGTGGTACGCGCTGGTATAAGCGCATTACGCCTGTCAAATTTGACCAGAAAGATGTGAAGCTTGAAGCCAATGCGTTTGTGACTTTCCTCACGCGCCTTGCTGACGAGAAGGATCTTGACCTGCCACATGCGACATTCGTTGGCTATTCGAATGGCGCAAATCTGCTGGCAGCAACCATGATGCTGCACCCAGACTTAGTGAAGCGTGCCGTGTTGATGCGCTCAATGCCGGTTCTGGATAATGTATCGGTTGCCAATCTCGGCAAGACGCGCGTGCTGACGATTACCGGACAGGAAGATAAGCTTTACTCGCCATTCGCACCGGCTCTCTCGGCACTGTTGCGTGCTGGTGGGGCGAAGGTTGATGCCCGTATGATCGAGGCAGATCATATGCTTGGCGACAAGGATGCGTCGGCTATCAGCCAATGGGTGGCTTCCCTTGGTCCCGATGGCGGGCCAACGGTCACGATGAAAGCGAAGTGATCAAAAGGCCCCAATCGGGGCCTTTTGTTTGACTGTTTGGTCAGGTGGTTGTCATATCGATGACGCCGCAGTCGCCCGTTTCAGAGCCGAAGGCAAGACGTGTTCCGTGATTGTCCCAGCCCATGCTGGTGATGGAACCCTTACCGGGACGACGCAGAAGAACTTCCTTCTGGTCTTCAAAGCGCACGAGAAGCACCATGCCGTCATTATAACCAATGGCGGTGATATCTTCGACTGGGTGACAGGCGACGGATGTGACCATGCTGTCGCCGCGAAGCCCCAGTTCCAGAGGTGCCTTGCCCATCGGGCCGTCTTTGCCAGCAAATGGCCAGACGATTGCCGCTGGTGCGCCGGAGGTTGCAAGCCACTTGGCTTTCGCGCTCCAAGACCAATCCTTAACCTTGGCCGGATAGCCGGTCATGCGCATGTGCTTGTTATCTTCCAATCGCCAGCCATGCAGTGCGTTTTCCTGCATCGATGTGATCAGGAAACGGCCATCGGGCGAGAAGATTGCCCCGATATGTGCGCCTTTCCATTCCAACTCCACAGGCTTTGTTTCCGTGCCGGTCCAGATCAGCGTTGCACCATTATAGCGCGCAATTGCCAGACGCTGGCCTTTTGGCGCGAAAGCAATGCCTTCAACGCTGCGCTCCTGCGGATATTCCTGCACTTTGCCGTTGGATGTGCGCACCCATGCCGAGCGGCTTGAGGCGAAAGCAACAGTGCCGCTTGGGCCGCTCGCAATTGCTGTCATCCATTTGCGCGGAACTTTGGCAAGCTCTTTGACTGTGCCATCCGATGCAGTTTGGCAGACACGACCATCCTCGCCACCGGTGAGCAGCGATTTGCCGTCAAAGGACAGCGTTGCACTCAGTAAACCGTCATGTGCTTCGCTGGTCTGGTGGCCGTTATCCAGCCGATGGATGGTTCCATCGGCCAGAGCAAAGAACGGAACGCCGTTGATAAAACGGGCGTAAAGGCAATGACCGTGAAGGTCGAGTGGGGCAACTGTAGGCATCAGTGTCCAATTTTACTTTGCTAAGTTTACTGGGCTTGGCAGTTCTCAAAGCCAGCTTTGAGTTCAGCCGCATCCAGTTCACGTCCGATAAAGACCAGACGGCTTTCATGCTTTTCTTCTGGTTTCCATGCGCGCTGGTGATCACCTTCGATGATCATGTGCACGCCCTGAACAACGTAGCGGTCCGGGTCGTCTTTAAACGCGATGATGCCCTTAAGACGCAGAATATTTGGACCCTGTGTCTGGGTGATATTCTGAATCCATGGGAAGAATTTCGCCGGGTCGACTTCACCCAAACGTAGCGAAACAGAAGTTACAGTCACATCATGGATCGGCGATGCATGGTCGTGATGATGGTGGTCGTGGCCATGTTCATGCCCATGGTCATGATTGCAGTCCGGGCCGCATGTATGGTCATGATCGTGCCCATGATGATGGTGATGATCATGCCCGTGATCGTGGTCACAATCAGGGCCACAAACATGATCCGGATGGTCGTGGTCGAGGAAGTGCGGATCGTTTTCGAGCGCGCGCTTCAAATCAAAGGCACCGCGATCAAGCACGCGATCAAGCGGAATGGCCGAACGTTCGGTACGGTGAATGATGGCATGCGGATTGATCGCGCGAACTGTTGCTTCAACAGCTGCCAGTTCTTCCGGTGTGACAAGATCAGTCTTGTTGATCAGCACCACGTCAGCAAATGCGATCTGGTCTTCGGCTTCGCGGCTGTCTTTCAGGCGCAGTGGAAGATGCTTGGCATCGACGAGGGCAACAACGGCATCGAGAACTGTCTTAGCGCGTACATCGTCATCCATGAAGAAGGTCTGCGCAACTGGAACCGGATCAGCAAGGCCAGTAGTTTCAACGATGATCGCATCAAAACGACCCGGACGGCGCATCAGGCCCTGCACAACGCGAATCAAATCACCGCGCACCGTGCAGCAAATGCAGCCATTGTTCATTTCGTAGATTTCTTCGTCTGACTCGACGATCAAATCGTTGTCGATACCGATCTCGCCAAATTCATTGACGATGACCGCATAACGCTTGCCGTGATTTTCGGTCAGAATGCGGTTGAGAAGCGTGGTTTTACCCGAGCCCAGATATCCGGTCAGAACGGTAACGGGAATGCGGGCTGCTTCTGTGGTCAACTTGCCCTCAGTTTGGGCTTCAGCCTGGCTCATTGTTCATGCCTCTTGCGTTGCTGCCTTTTTATGGTCGCGCAGATGCGCACCAGTCAGGCTTCAGATCGGATATTTCATATAAGGGAAGGTATCCGGTAATGCTATATGCAATGCTATATTATAACACCCGCTCCAATCACGTTCTTGCCAACACGTCCGGCGTAAAGCGGGCAAGGTCAAATTGATCCACATCCTGCAAAAGTTCGAGGAAGCCCGCAACGGCGTGGGCGAGGATTTTCTCACCCGCTTCGGCAGTTGCAGCGCTGGCGTTGCCCGCAACGCCTTGCGCGTTGAGATCGTGCATTTTCCAACCGAAAGCATGCGGGCCATAGGCGCGCAAATGTTTGAACTCTTTTGCGAAGTCGGATTGTTTGCTTGGGAAGTTTTGAGCCTTTGACATATCGACCAGATCGGGCCGTAATGCCAGCATCACCGATGTTTCAATGAAGCCGCCATGAATATCGAGCGCTTTGTCTTCTGGTGTGATCAGTCCTTCAGGCAGCCCGAAACGCGTCCAGCTTGTCGCAACCGCCAGCATATCGAGGCGGGTGCGCAGTTCGGTTGCAACGATTGTCATGAGTGGTGAATTGCCACCATGCGCATTGAGCATCACAAGCTTGCGAATGCCGCCTGCATGGAGGTTTTCGCCCATACCGATCCATTGATTGACCGCTTCCGAAAAGGCGAGGCTTTGCGTGCCTTCCACATCCATATGTTCGATGGAATAGCCGACTGGCTGTGCGGGCAGAAAATTGACATTGAGATTAGCGGGCAGTGCTTCGTTGACACGCGCAACAATGCCTTCAACGATAATCGTATCCGTTTCAAAGGGCAGGTGAGGACCATGCTGTTCGTGAGCGCCAAGTGGCAGGACGACAATCATGTCGCTGTTCTGGTCGCGCAGGTCGGTCATGTTTTTCTCCAAGCTGAATATTCTTAAACTATCGGGCATGAGCCTAATGTTGATCGATTAAAACAGCAACCATTGGTCAGATTCCGACATTTGCGTTTCGCATGTGCTAAAGACGTGCAATGTTAGCCGCGAAAATTTATTTGCTGCGGCAAAGTTACTTTGCAGCTGCAATATTTACCTTAACATGTTGCTGGTGCTTGCGGCTTCATATGTCAGACAATATCTTACTATAAATTGCACTTTATTAGTCGGTTGACCAAGGGTGAGGTGGCGATGAGCAAGGACAACAAGGCAGTGATGCTCTACCGGATGCAATCGGTAGCAAGGCTCACACGGACAGTGCTTGCCACACGTCTTCTCGAATTGGGGCTTTATGCCGGACAGGATGCAGTGATGCTGCAACTGGCATCCGAAGATGGTTTGCCGCCTGGTGTTTTAGCGCAGCGTCTCGGTGTGCGTCCGCCAACTATCACAAAAACCATCACGCGACTGCAAAGTCAGGGTTTTGTTGTCAAGCGGGCGTCTGACACCGATCAGCGTCAGTCGCATGTCTATTTGACACCGCAGGGCATCGAAGCCATCAAGATCATTGAGAAGTCGATTAAGAAGACCGAAAAGGACATGCTCAAAGGCCTCGATAAGAAAGAGCGCAAGGCTTTCCTCAAGATGCTTGGCCGCATGGAGAACAACCTCAATGAACGGGGTGCTATGCGCTTGTCCGACGAGTTGGACAAGGAAGTTGTTGATGATGACGATGTGGAATGAGTGTAAGGCCATAACGCGGCGCTGAAAAAACTTTCAATTCAATGATTGCAATGGCATAACCAATTGAAATGGGATTGCCGCTTCTCTCTTTGAAATGATCTGAAGCGATTCCCGTTGTGATTGATGCAAGATCATTTCGGGGAGGCGACTTGGCTCAGAAAATCAAGCTATCGACCATCGCAGATGCGCTTGGTGTTTCGACTGCTACCGTTTCGCTGGCATTGCGCGACAGCCCGCTTGTCGCGGACCAAACCCGTGAGAAAATTAAAGAGCACGCCCGCGCCATTGGTTATATTTATAACCGGCGTGCTGCCAGTCTGCGCACGTCACGTTCCGGTATTGTCGGTGTCGTGGTGCATGACATCATGAACCCGTTCTTTGCTGAAATTTTGCGTTCCATTGAAACGGAACTGGATCGGTCGCGCCAGACTTTCATTCTGTCCAACCATTATGATCAGCTCGAAAAGCAACGCACGTTTATGGACACGCTGCTGCAGCTCGGTGCCGACGGCGTGATTATGTCGCCAGCCATTGGTACGCCGCCAGAAGACATTCAGCTGGCCGAAGATAATGGCTTGCCGGTTGTGTTGATTGCACGTGATGTGGATGGCGTTCATGCGCCGGTTTTCCGTGGCGACGATGCTTATGGTATTGGCCTTGCCACCAATCATCTGATTTCGCTTGGTCATACGCGCATTGCGATGATCGGTGGTACCGACCAGACCTCGACAGGTCGCGATCGTTATCAGGGCTATTTGCAGGCCATGCAGAAGGCTGGGCTGGAAGTAAAGCCGGAATGGCGCATTGCCGGCCCGCGTACCAAGCAGGCGGGGTTTGAAGTTGCTCCTCAGTTTCTGGCTCTGAAAGACAAACCAACGGCAGCGGTCTGCTGGAATGACCTTTCTGCCATTGGTCTGATGAATGGTATTGCGCGCGCTGGACTTGTGCCGGGCGAAGATATTTCCGTGACAGGTTATGACGATCTGGAAGAAGCAGCGATTGCGACGCCTGCGCTGACAACCGTTTGGAACGGTCAGCGCGAGGTGGGTCGCCGTGCGGCTCGCGCGCTGCTTGATCAATTAAATGGCGTAGAGGTTTCGCATGATCAGGAACTGATCAAGCCGGAACTACATATTCGACAATCTACATCCAAGCCGAAAAATCTTTGAATTTCTCTTCAATAAGCGAGCCATTTGCCTGGCTCGCTTTATTTTTGCATGAACATAAGGAAGCTGGCATGACCCAACGTGAAGCGACCATTCTGGTGCTCGGTAATTTCAACGAATATGCCGTGCAGCGGCTGTCGGGCGAGTTCAAGGTCAAGCGCATTCCCAAGGGAGATGCGGCGCTGGTTGAAGCAAGCTGGGCTGGTGATGTTAAAGGCATTGCGAGCATGTCGACGGTAAATGCTGGACTGATTGATGCGCTGCCAAACCTTGAAATCATTGGCAATTTCGGCGTTGGTTATGATGCGGTTGATGCAAAACATGCGGCCACCAAAAGCGTCATGGTCACAAATACACCGGACGTTCTGACCGACGAAGTGGCCGATACGACGATTGGTCTGCTGATCGATACGGTTCGCGAATTGTCAAAATCGCAGGCGTTTCTGCGTTCTGGTGAGTGGGTCAAGCAGGGCCGCTATCCGCTCTCAAAACTGTCGTTGCGGGGCCGTAAGGTCGGTATTTTCGGCCTTGGCCGTATTGGTAAAGCCGTTGCCCATCGCATTGAAGCGTTTGGCTTGCCGATTTCCTATCACAATCGCCGCAAGGCTGATGATGTAAGCTATACCTATTATCCAAGTCTGCTTGAACTGGCGAAGGCGGTCGATACGCTTATTCTTGTGGCGCCCGGTGGTGCGGAAACAGAAAAAGCAGTTAATGCGGAAGTTTTAAGCGCACTCGGTTCTGAAGGCGTTTTAATCAATATTGGCCGCGGTTCAGTCGTGGATGAAGCGGCACTTGCAGAGGCGTTGAAGAACGGCACGATTGCCGCTGCTGGTCTTGATGTTTTCGCCAATGAACCGAATGTGCCGCAGGCGCTTCTTGATGCGCCAAATACAGTTTTGCTACCACATATTGGCTCGGCATCGGAACAGACCCGTCAGGGCATGGCCGATCTCGTGATCGACAATCTGATTTCATGGTTCGACAAGGGCGAAGCACTGACGCCCGTGCCGGAAACCGCGAACCTGAAGAAGGCCTGATATTGGTTTACGCTGTGCGCTGTGCCTTGTGCGCGCGCACAGCTTCACCAAAAGCCTCGAAAATCTTGCGGGAAGGTGCATCGGTTTGGACCCAATATTCCGGGTGCCACTGAACGCCTACGACAAAGCCCTTTGCATTTTTGACAGAGACGGCTTCAATTGTGCCGTCTTCAGCGGTGGCTTCGACAGCCAGCATTGGGGCGAGCTTGTCAATTGCCTGACGGTGAACGGAGTTGACCTTCACGCTGTCGGACTTGAGAATTTCTGCAAGACAGGAGTTTGGCGCGATCTTGATCGGATGCTGAATGGCAAATCGTTCGGCCTGGCTGTCTGATTCCGGCGCGCGATGGTCCATGCGACCTTCCAGTTCCTGAATTTCGGTGGCCAGCGTGCCGCCCAGCGCAACATTTAGCTCCTGAATGCCACGGCAAATTGCTAGCACGGGGACGCCCTTGTCGACTGCCGCTCGGATGAGTGGGAGCGATGTCGCATCACGCGCATTGTCATATGGCTCGAAAGCCGCACTTTGCTCTACGCCATAAAGCTCTGGATTGACGTTTGATTTTGCTCCCGTCACCAGCAAGCCATCCACGCCATCAAGGATTGCGTCAATATCGATCTTGTCGCCAAAACTTGGAACGAGAAGCGGTGTGACTTCTGCAACATCAATTGCTGCGGCCAGATACTGTTCAGGAGCCGAGTGCCAGACGTAGTTTTCAAAAGGCTTAACATCGGTGGGGACGGCGATGAGCGGGCGAGGATGTTTTGACATAGTCGAGAGGATTCCAGCGGAGGCTTCTGATGTTGAATTAGTTAATACGTCGGTGATCGCGGCGCAATCTGCATGTAAAATATAGTGTTGTTGTGGTGGGTTTTTGCTGACGCCCCTTTGCACGCAAAGTTTATGCTGCTCCAAATCAACTGCTTAGATTGGCGTTTTGGGGTGGGCAAATGACCGATAATCAATTTTTCTTCGTCGCAGGATGTTGCAAAACCTATGATTAGTCGTGGCAGCTGGGGGAGTGATCTTTAACACGACGAGCATTCTTGCGGAGCGAGCGCAAAAAAGCGCTGCTGCCGATGCCATGTCGAAGGCCCGTGTCAGCAAAATGACGCGTGAATTGGTGCTTAAGTTTGCATCCTGTGGTCTTCGTGTGAATACTATCGCGCCGGGTGGTTCCCGACACGAATCAACGTGCAATATCTTGGTGGACCGGTGGCGCTTCACTTAAAAAAGCTTTCATCCGATGAAGCAGTTTGGAGCAATAAAGCTCATTGATGGTGACGTGCTTCTGTTTGCTTCGTATACCAGCGTACAAAACAGGCTCTGCGCTTACAATCGCTGGTGGTCTTTGTTTGTGAGTTAAAAAAACGGTTAGCTCGTTTCTGATAATGGCAGCGGCTGCGGTAATTTTATATTTCTCGATCATTATGTCGAAAACCATACTAGAAATAGCGGCTATATCCGCTTTTCGGCCTAATATCGGAGGATTTTCCTAATCTATATGAAATGGAGCATTTTTACTTTTTATTCTATCAGAATTTGATTGTACTAAAAAATTTCCGAAAGTAAGCGTCAAGGTTGTATTCTCAATTTTACCTTGTCGATATTTATCAAAGTCTTTAAAAGCAAAATACATCTTTTGATTGTTTCAATAACAGCTTGTGGTTTAGTTTGGCGAAACGTATTTTTAAGTGATTAGTGGCATATTCCCCTCTGAAAGGGGTACAATCAAAAAGATGTGGCATAGCCTTCAACCAGAGATGCCTGTTGATGTACGACTGTCGTTTTTGCGTTCGCTTTACGGCAATCGGACGACATTATGGTTTGGTTTGCTTGCCCATGTGGTGGCATGCGTCGTCATATATGTAAAAACCGCTGACTGGCGCTTTTTGGGCTTTGCCGGTTTTTTCACGATTGTTGCTCTTGGTCGTCTCTACGACATGCATAAATTTGACCAGGCTAAACTTGGTAATTTATCTCACGCTGATTTAGACAAATGGGAAGCACGATATTTGGTCGGCGCTTCATTGGTTTGCGCTACGCTTGGAATGCTTTGTTTCTTCTCAAGCTATGTATTGCGCGATTCATTTGCCGAGCTGGCAAGTTTGACGATCCTGCTTGCGTCAGTCGTTTCGATCGTTGGACGAAATTATGCGTCTGCAAAAGCCGTTATGTTGATGTCCGCATGCACCCTTATTCCGGTGTTGGCTGGACTTATTCTTGCGGGGACACCCTTTCACGTCGTGATTGGCTTACTGTTAATTCCGTATTTCCTTTCTAATATCCAGATGGCTAACGGACTGCGCGAGTTTCTTTTTGCGGCGGTTATGGGAAAGCGGCGCCTTTCGGTTGTCGCAACGCGTTTTGACGCTGCTCTCAATAACATGCCGCAAGGCTTGCTGATGTTTGATGCGCAACAGCGTATAGCGGTGATAAATCATAAGACGAAAGAGCTTCTGAAAATCGCTGAGCATACGAAACTTAGGGGGCGCAGGCTGGAAGTTTTACTGCGCTATTGTGCGAAACAGGGCTTGTTTCCGCATAATGATTTGAACAGCATAAGAACACGGATGCAGGATCTTATTTCGGGTCGGAAGTCGCGCGATATTTTACAATTATCCGATGATCGTTACATTGAATGCGTTGGCAACCAGACGTCGAATGCTGGCGTTGTTTTGATGTTTGAAGACGTGACGCAGCGTGTTGAGTCTGAAGCGCGTATTCAACATATGGCGCGTTTTGATGGTCTTACGGGACTCCCGAACAGAAATTACTTTGAGACGATGGTGCGCTCCGTGCGAGCGCATCATCCCCAAGACTCTCTCGCTGCGTTGATTGTTATAGACATCAATCACTTCAAACACGTCAACGATACGCTTGGTCACCACGTTGGCGACATGTTTCTGCGTCTTTTTGCAGACCGGTTGAATTCTCTTGATCCGGAACGTTTCGTTGCATCTCGTTTCGGTGGTGATGAATTTGTGGTGTTCGCATTCAATTTGAAGGGAGACGATGACGTCGCGCCCGTGATGGAACACGTTTTTTCCGTCGTAAATGGTGTTTATGATTTGAATGGTGATCAAATTCACATTGAAATCAGTGCCGGGGTTGCCACGGAAAGCATCGAAAAATGCGACGTTGCCAGCATGCACATGAATGCTGACCTTGCGCTTTATGAAGCAAAAGGCTCTGAAGGTACGCATTGGGCGCAGTTCGTTGGCGCGATGGATACGAAGTATCGTGGACGGCAGAAACTGAAGGCCGATCTTCGTCTTGCCATTGAAAACCGCGAGATCAAAGTCGTCTACCAACCAATAGTAAGTGCACAATCGTTGCGCATTGTCGCTTATGAAGCGCTTGCACGTTGGGAACATTCGGAGCTCGGTCCAATCTCTCCGGTGGAGTTTATCCCGCTTGCTGAAGAGATTGGTATCATCACGAACATCACTCGTTTCATGCTGAACCAGGCATGTCTCGACTGTATGTCTTGGGGTGATCGCATCGGTGTTTCAGTAAATTTGTCGGCGATCGATTTGAAAAACAGTGACATAGCGCGCGATATCGCGAATGCGTTACAAAAATCAGGTCTTCCGGCGCGGCAGCTTGAGGTCGAAGTGACCGAAAGCGCGATCATTGCTGATCGTAACCAAACTTCGCTTGTATTGCAGCGACTGAAAAATGCCGGAATTAATATTGCTCTGGATGATTTTGGTACTGGCTATTCAAGCTTGAGCTATCTTAACAGCTTGCCTCTCACCAAGGTAAAGATTGACCGATCATTCGTACAGGATATTACGACAGATCGGCGGTCGCTGATGCTGCTTCGTGGCGTTACTCAGTTATCGCACGAGCTTGGTTTGGCCGTTACAGTTGAAGGTGTTGAAACTGAAGAGCAATTGGCTCTTGTGCGCGTGGCGGCCGGTGCTGATCTTGTTCAGGGCTATCTCTTAGGCAAGCCTATGCCTGGTGACCAAATCAAAACGTCTTCTGCCAAGGCTACCTTGATTCACGATATCGGGCACTCAATTGCCTGATCGATAGAGACGATACATGGCCTTTAATTTAGGCATTGATAACTCAAGTAGCCCGCACTTTATAGTGATTTTCAACTCTGCATAACATGTGATCATATCATCCAATTCTCTTAGAAATTTTTTGAGAGACGTTTTGTGAATTTTAGACATGTGGGGAGGACATGAATAAATATTTGCGCAGAATAATTTATTCTCTAATTTTTATTCTTATTTTGATGGGTATCTCGGCGGCTTTTTTCTGGAAAAAGATTCACGAATATTGGGCCGTTTATCAATATGCCCAAACGTTTGAGCCGAGTGTGATCGATCAAAATTTCCGAAGTCTTTATAAGAAATATTCTTCGGTTCGCGTACCACATTCGTCTGATGTGGGTGTCCTGCCAAGGGCAGAGAAAACACTACCTGAAACTTATGAATATAAGGGCGAGACACGTAAGATTGACGACTTGCTTCGACGAACCGACACGACTGGCTTCATCGTTTTAAAAGATGGTGCAATCGTTCACGAGCAGTATGCGCGTGGAAATACGGATCAAACTCAGTCTATAGCGATGTCGCTCTCCAAATCATTCGTATCATTTCTAATTGGGAATGCGGTACGAGATGGTTTGATTGACCTCAATAAACCAGTCGACGATTATTCGCCGATGTTAGCGGAGGGTGGTTATAAGGGCGTTACGGTCAAAAATGTACTTCAAATGTCATCTGGCATTGGGTTCAATGAAGATTACGGAGATCTCAATTCGGATATCGTTCATTACATTATCCAAATATTGACGGGTTCTGTCTTTGAATTCACAGCACATTTAAAGAGTGAACGTCCGCAAGGCACTGTCAATCAGTACGTATCTGCGGATACGCAGGTTCTGGCAATGGTTCTGGAAGGTGCCACAGGCGTTCCGATTCAAAAATATTTTCAAGATAGACTGTGGTCGAAACTCGGAGCGGAAGCAGATGCCTATTGGCTGACTGATTCAACGGGTGAAGTTGTTGCTGCCGGTGGCTTGAATGCTGTCCTTCGTGATTTTGCGCGTTTCGGTTTGGTTTATATGAACGAGGGGCGGAATTATCGCGGCGAGCAAATCGTACCGACCCGGTGGGTGCATGATTCAGTCACCCCGGATGCTCCCCATTTGATGCCCGGTCGTCCTATGTCCGGTGGAAAAGTCTCCTATGGTTATGGGTATCAGTGGTGGATACCGGCTGAGCCACAGGGCGATTTCGTGGGCGTGGGTATTTATGGACAGTTCATCTACGTCAATCCGGTCAAGCGTGTGGTAATTGTGAAAACCTCAGCCTATGCAAATTACAACGTGAATGGCGCTGCGATGAAGGATGAAACAATCCACATGTTTCAGTCGCTGGCTAATGAGCTGGAATAGTTCGAATTGCTCTCCAAAATGGCCGCTTTTGCGGCCATTTCTTATTTATACAACTGCCGATTATGCGAGATTGAAGGCTAGAAAGAACCAATGAGAGTTTATGTCATCGACAAGTGCTAAAAACTCAATCTTTCACCTTTACACGCTTATAAAGCACCTTATTCTGCGCAGTGATTTGACGGGGTGCGGATGCAATTTGAATGAGTAATGAAGCTGTCTCCGGTGGGCAACCGCCACTATCGAATTTCGCGCGGCAGCTATTGCAGTTTCTGGATCGAGTGGAATATCGACGCATTGTTCACGCGGAAGATCTCGAGGAGATTGGGCGGCTGCGCTATCGTTCCTATCGAACTGCGAATGTAATGCATGAAGCGGCTGTGCCATCGATTGTCGATGATATCGACCGCGATAGCCACGCCTTCGTGTTTGGCATTCATATTGATGGGCAGCTTGTGAGCACGCTGCGTATTCATCACATCACGCCTGACCATCGTCGGGGCACGAGTTATGCGCTTTTTCCTGATATTCTTGATCCACTACTCAATAGCGGGATGAGTTTCGTCGATCCAACACGCTTTGCGGCGGATCCGGAATTGCTGAGTGAATATCCGGCAATCCCCTATGTGACGTTGCGCATCGCTGCGATGGCTTCTGAATATTTTGATGCGGATCAATGTCTTGCATCGGTAAAGCCAGAGCATATGGCGTTTTATAAGCGTATTTTTGGTACGACCGTTATGGCTGAAGCCCGTGAGCATGAAGGGTATGGCATCAAGGTCGGTCTAGGCGCGGCACCTATTCGCAATATCCGCGATGCCGTTGCGGTGCGCTTTCCTTTTTTCAAATCGCAGCCGCACGAACGCCGTGCCATGTTTGGTAGCATTGCCAATGGTGTGGGACCGCTAACGATTATGCCGACAGCAAAATATACTGGGCTGGGTGTCTGATACGGTGATCATCTCCAGTTTATGTATGATGATTTCATTTTATTATTAAATTTATTTTGAAAATTTCTTTAAAGAATTAATTCTGGCAATTTTCCAAAATAAACGTTATCTGGATCGCGGAGCCGCTTGATGCGGAACGAGGGATGACGACACCCACCGAAGAAGCCGTTGCTCTAAATGGCCTTTGACTGTGATGTCGTGCATTGAAGATTGCGGATATTCTGTCTAAACTTCGACAAAATATCTCAATGGGTGGAACTAAAAATGGCAGAACATCACAACACGGCCCCGGCCGAACTTGGCGCGCCAATGGATTATACCGAGCATGATAAAACCTATGCTGGTTTCATGGGCATGTTTAAATGGGGCACAGTAGCGGTTGTCGCACTCCTGGCTTCCATGGCGTTCGGTTTTTTCGCGGGTGGGTTCTTCTCCGCGACCGTTCTGTTTGTTCTGATCTGCGCCGCTGCCTGGTTCCTGCTTTAAGGATTTAAACCAGCAATCATCCGCACGATTTGATCGAATGCCTTGGTATGGGTGCAAAACGCGCTTTACCGGGGCTTTATGCATGTCGTCTGTTCAAGTTTTGAGGGCTTCTTCCGGGACGCCCGCATTGTGCCCGGCTGTGAGGTCGGATCAGAGCGTATCCCGAAAAGTGTGAAGCTGTTTTTGGAAAAGTACGCGAAAAAATTAACACGTGTAGCGTCGATCCGATGCCAATTAGATCGGTGCGTCTCAAGCCACGAAAGGGAAACCAGTTGGCCCAGACTATATTCATTCCGAAAGAGAGTGATCCCGTTGAGCCCCGCGTTGCGGCATCTGCCGAGACGGTGAAGAAATTCATCGCGCTTGGATTTGATGTCGTGGTGGAAAAAGGCGCAGGAGAAAAATCGCGTATCATCGATGCCGATTTTGTGAGCGCTGGCGCGCGCATAGGCACTGCGGCTGACGCCAAAGCGGCAGACGTCATCCTGAAAGTGCGCCGTCCGAACGATGCGGAACTCAAAGGGTATAGGTCGGGCGCAGCCCTTTTCGCGATGCTTGATCCTTACGGACATGAAGATGCCGTTGCAGCGCTGGGCAAGGCCGGGATTTCCGCTTTTACGATGGAATTCATGCCGCGCATTACCCGCGCGCAGGTGATGGATGTTCTGTCATCGCAGGCCAATCTTGCAGGATATCAGGCAGTGATTGATGCGTCTGAAACTTATGATCGTGCAATGCCGATGATGATGACGGCAGCTGGCACTGTTCCAGCGGCGCGCGTCTTCGTCATGGGGGCAGGCGTCGCCGGACTTCAGGCGATTGCGACCGCGCGTCGTCTGGGTGCGGTTGTAACGGCGACCGACGTTCGGCCTGCCGCAAAAGAGCAGGTGGCCTCGCTCGGTGCAAAGTTCATTGCGGTCGAGGATGAGGAATTCAAGACGGCTGAAACCTCAGGCGGTTATGCCAAGGAAATGTCGAAGGAATATCAGGCGAAGCAGGCGGCACTCGTTGCTGATCATATTGCCAAGCAGGATATTGTCATTACGACCGCACTTATTCCGGGCCGTCCGGCTCCGCGTCTTGTGACGAAGGAAATGGTTGCGGCCATGCGTCCCGGATCAGTGCTGGTTGATCTGGCAGTGGAACGCGGCGGCAATGTTGAAGGTGCTGTTGCCGGTCAGGTTGCCGAGGTTAACGGCGTGAAGATCGTCGGCCATCTCAATGTGCCGGGCCGGATTGCAGCCACTGCCTCGCAGCTTTATGCGCGCAATCTTTATGCATTCCTCGAAACGCTGGTCGATAAGGAAACAAAGCTTTTCCGGTTTGATCCGCAGGAAGAGCTGGTAAAGGCAACACTTCTGACCCACGAGGGCAAAGTCGTGCATCCGGCGTTTGCCAAGGCTGAAGTGGAACCTGCACCCGTGGCTGTAGCCGAGAAGCCAAAAGCGGCATCGAAGACAAAAGCCGCTGTTTCCGAAGGCGAGGCTCAAAAACCTGTCGCCAAAACAACCCGAAAAACACCGGCAAAAGCTGCAAAAACTTCCGCTGATGGAGGAGAGGCATAATGTCCGATACAGCACTCGAAAAAGCTCTTGAGAGCCTCAATCAGGCGGCGGATGCCGTAAGGCAAGCCGCTGAAAATGCAGGCGGCTTAGGTGATGCAGCGGCTGCTGCCGCTCATGCCGCATCCGGTGGTGTGGTTGATCCGTTTGTCTTCCGCCTTGCGATTTTCGTTCTGTCGATTTTCGTCGGCTACTATGTTGTCTGGCAGGTGACTCCTGCGCTGCATACGCCGCTTATGGCTGTTACCAACGCTATTTCATCGGTGATCGTGGTGGGTGCGCTTCTTGCAGTCGGTCTTTCGCTTTCGGGCTGGGCAACCGGCTTCGGCTTCATCGCGCTCATCCTTGCAAGCGTGAACATCTTTGGCGGCTTTCTGGTTACCCAGCGTATGCTCGCCATGTACAAGAAAAAAGAAAAGTGAGGGCTGAGCCATCATGAGCGTTAATCTCGCAGCCTTCCTCTATCTGGTTTCCGGTGTTCTGTTCATCCTGGCACTGCGTGGCCTTTCGCACCCAACCACCAGCCGTCAGGGTAACACCTACGGTATGGTCGGTATGGGCATCTCCATCGTCACCACGCTGTTGCTGGCACGTCCAAGCTTTGGCGGTCTGGTTTTGATTATCCTCGGTATCGCCATTGGTGGCGGTATTGGTGCAGTGATTGCACGCCGCATTGCCATGACCGCGATGCCGCAGCTTGTGGCGGCCTTCCACTCGCTGATTGGTCTTGCAGCTGTCCTTGTGGCTGCCGCAGCCCTTTACTCACCGCATTCCTTTGGCATTGGCGAGGTGGGACAGATCCACGGTCAGGCGCTGATCGAAATGTCGCTGGGTGTTGCGATTGGTGCAATCACCTTCACCGGTTCGATCATTGCGTTCCTGAAGCTTGATGGCCGTATGTCGGGCAAGCCGATCATGCTGCCGGGGCGTCATGTCATCAATGCGGCCCTTGCTGCTGCAATCGTGATCCTGATTGCCGTTCTGACCAATACCGAAAGCCATTTCGTGTTTTGGCTGATCGTCATTTTGGCACTGGTGTTTGGCGTGCTGATCATCATCCCGATTGGCGGCGCGGATATGCCGGTCGTCGTTTCCATGCTCAACTCCTATTCGGGCTGGGCTGCGGCAGGCATTGGTTTCACGCTCGGCAATCTGGCGCTGATTATTACCGGTGCGCTGGTTGGTTCATCCGGTGCGATCCTGTCCTACATCATGTGTAAAGGCATGAACCGCTCGTTCATCTCGGTTATTCTGGGTGGTTTCGGCGGTGATGTGGCAGCTGGCGGCAGCGGCGAAGTCGAACAGCGTCCGGTCAAGCAGGGTTCCGCTGACGATGCAGCCTTCATCATGAAGAATGCGTCGAAGGTCATCATCGTGCCGGGCTATGGCATGGCAGTGGCACAGGCACAGCACGCGCTGCGTGAAATGGCCGACAAGCTGAAAGCCGAAGGCGTGGAAGTGAAATATGCAATCCACCCCGTTGCCGGTCGTATGCCGGGCCACATGAACGTGCTGCTGGCTGAAGCCAACGTGCCTTATGATGAAGTGTTCGAGCTTGAAGACATCAATTCGGAATTTGCGACGGCTGATGTTGCCTTCGTGATTGGTGCAAATGATGTGACCAATCCGGCAGCGAAAACTGATCCGCAATCGCCGATTTTCGGTATGCCGATCCTTGATGTCGACAAGGCCGGTACGGTGCTGTTCATCAAGCGCGGCATGGGATCAGGCTATGCTGGCGTGGAAAACGAGCTGTTCTTCCGCGACAACACCATGATGCTCTTCGCTGATGCCAAAAAGATGGTGGAGAGCATCGTCAAGGCTTTGGACCACTAGGCCTTTGATATTCGGGTTCTGGCGGCCTGCAAATGGCGCGGTTCTGCGCTTCCGGTGCTCATGTACGTTCAGTACATTCCGCTCCGGTTCTCGAACCCCACCATTTTCGGCGCGCCATTTCCCCGAATCTCATAAGGCCGGAGTGCATGGGTGAAAAAAAAGGGCGGCTTCGAGCCGCCCTTTTATTGTAATCGAACAAGTTAGATCAGCCGTATATCATCTTGTCCTGCAATGCGCGCAACTCGGCAATCTTGGAGCCGGGCTGCGGTGCTGCATTGGCATAGGTGATGAGTTCACCCTTTTTGATTGGTGCAGTGACTGTTCCGTTTTGCAGCAAGCCGCAAGGAATGGCTTTCGCGGCGCGTGCTTCCGGTGTCGTCATGATCCATGAACGGTAGCAATATTGTCCAATGGCATCGAGCTTTTCGCCGGGCTGCATGTCTTTCTTTGCGACTGCGCAGACTTCTGCAACCGGCTTTGGCAGCGGCACCATATCGGATTTTCCATATAGAACCGCGCGTGCGACTGTCAGCGGCACTTCAAGCGATGTGAGGTGGTATGGACGGTGGAAGGTGAAATAGGGGCCTTTACCGATCTTCAGATCTTCAAGGCGCTCATTCAGGCGAGGGTGGTCCATCTTGGCCACAACGAACACGCCGGGCGAAACGCCTTTACCAATGGAATAGTCCACAACGCCGCTCTTGCTGAGAACGCCGCCATCGGCTTGTGGGATAAGGGTTTGGCTCAACTGATCGACGCTGGCGCGAGGGCCATGCATGCCAGCAATATCCGGGACAAGGCCAGTCGCATTGGCAATCGCGGCCATTTCGACCATGGTTTTTGAGCCGTCAATGAATTCCACCAGCAGGCGGACATTCATGTTTCGGCGGTCGGCCTCTTCCTGATAGTCGTCAGGGATGGCATCAAAATTGAGAGGGTTGTTCTTGCCCTTGCCAGCAGAGACCACTTCATAGCCAAGGGCTGAGACAAATTCGATCAGTTCCATGCAGGATGAAGGCTCGTCACCTGCGCCCAGCGAATAAATGACGCCCTGCTTGTCGGCCTGTGCCTTGAGGTAAGGCCCGATGGTGACATCGGCTTCGACATTCATCATGACAAGATGCTTGCCGTGCTCAATTGCTTTGATGCCGGTTTCAGCACCGACTTCCGGAATGCCTGTTGCATCGATGATGACGTCGATCAGCGGATTGGAGAGGATCAGATCATTATCGCCGGTGACGGCGATTTTGCCGCTTTCGATTGCGCTGGTCATAGCGCTTTCAGTATTGGCCTCACGCGCATTTTCTTCATCGCCATAGGCGGTGCGGACAGCCTTGAAAGTGTTCGGCAGACGACGGGCGGAAAGAGCGCCGACCTCGATGCCGGGCATACGGGCGACCTGCGTGACGATGTCGGTTCCCATTTCGCCAGCGCCAATAAGACCGATGCGGATGGGTTTGCCTGTCTCAGCGCGCGCTTGTAAGTCCCGCGCCAGTCCAACCAGTGCCACATTCGTTGTCATAAGGGTCTCCGCGATAATTTTTGTCACGCTTCAATTGTTATGATGCGCAATCGACGAACAGTCTCTATATCAACAACGAAACATGCGCATCTCAAATCGGCGCGACAAAATACGCATTCTACCGGAGTTCTCATGAGCAACGCATCCCCCTTCGACCTCGTTATCTTTGATTGCGATGGTGTTCTCGTCGATAGCGAACCGCTTTCCTGTCGCGCCTTTGAGCAAGTCTATGCAAATCATGGCATGCCATTGCCGGAAGGAACGGTCGCTAAAGGCATTGGCATGAAGGTTGCTGACATTGTAACGATGATTGAAGGCATGACCGGGCATCGATTGCCGGAAGGTGCTGCCAATGATTTTTGGCCGATTACGCGCGATTTATTTGCGGAGCATTTGCAGCCAGCGGTTGGTATTGCAGACTTCCTGAAAGTGCTGCCCAACAAACGTTGCGTGGCTTCTTCTTCGCAGCCAGAGCGTATTGCCTTCAGTCTCGAGAAGACCGGGATCAGCCAATATTTTGGTGATGCCGTTTATTCATCCAGCATGGTCAAGCGCGGGAAGCCTGCGCCAGACTTGTTTCTGTTTGCTGCCGATAAGATGGGTGTCGATCCGGCGCGCTGTGTGGTGATCGAAGATTCGCCTTTTGGTGTTGAAGGTGCAATTGCGGCTGGTATGACGGCTTTTGGCTATACGGGCGGCGGACATACCTATGAAGGTCATGCTGAACGCTTATCATCCAAGGGTGCCCACAGAGTTTTTGATCATTGGGACAACATTGCCCGTGAAATATTGGTTACTGCCTGATTAACGGCCTTGCTGTTGTGTTCTTAATAGATAACAACTGAGTATCAGTTCAGCAGAAAGTTTCATGGAATGAAAGACGCAATTACGCTCGACCAGTTGCGCGAGGCGATCGGTACGGAAATCGGATGTTCCGAGTGGCGCGAAGTCACGCAGGAAATGATCAATCAGTTTGCGGATGCAACGGATGATCATCAGTTCATTCACGTCGATCCAGAGCGTGCAGCCAAGGAAACGCCTTTTGGCGGCACGATTGCGCACGGCTTTTTGACCCTGTCGCTGCTTTCGACGCTGGCATTTGAAGCACTTCCAATGCTTGAAGGTGCAACAATGGGCATCAATTACGGCTTTGACAAAGTGCGGTTCATGTCGCCGGTGAAGACCGGTGCGCGTGTTCGTGCCCGTTTTAAGCTCGCAGATGCCGATATTCGTCCATCGGGCCGCGTCGTGAACCATTACGAAGTGACGCTGGAAGTCGAAAATATGGTCAAGCCAGCTCTGACTGCAACCTGGCTCACCATTGCTGTGGTTGAGCCCGTTCGCGGATAACAGTTTCGCTCATTATGAAACGAAGAGCCGTCCTTCTTCATCAAGAGGGGCGGCTTTGTCTTGATGCGTCGTCATCAAGTCACGGAAGAAAAATGGCCCATGTAGGAACATGCCAAAATCATAGAAGTTCTTCTTTTCGGCACCGCGCATGTAAAGCAGGTGCATCAGGAAGAAATTGCCCTTCGAGCGCTTGTAGCGGTTCTCGCTATGCACATTCTTGAAGCGGATGCGGTGGATAAGTGGCGGGTTTTGCGTCTTGATCTTAAGGGCTTTTGCCGGATCCGAGCCATAAAAATGGATAATATCGGTAAGAACCTGAAATTCGGACCAAAGAACCGGACTGTCTTCCATCACAACACGCACATCTTCGCGCAACGCTTTTGCTTTTGGATGCAGTGCAATCATCAGCAGGCACGAGCCGATGGCAAGCATCGATACGGGCTGCTTTTTGAGTAGGTCCGGGCGTTGGCGCTGAAGGTCTGCAAGCGCTTCGACGGCGGGAACGGTGCCGAGGCTGTGGCCGACGATAACGACTTCATCGGCGTTGCTTTCTTCTATTTTCTTCTTCAAAGCTTCTGCGAAAGCTTTGCGTCGCGCATTGAGCTTATCATTGCGACCATAAATACGGTCATAGGCTGCAGACCAGTCATCCAGCAGATAGGACATAAAGAATCGGTCGCCCGGCCAGCGCACGAGCAAGGTTGCAACCACAGCCGCGATGGGCAGTGACCAAACGAGGTTCCAGACCGGGAAACCCGCAAATATCGGCGCATAGGCAATAAGCGCTGCGATTGCGATAATCACAATCGACAACAGAAATGGCCACAGGAAGAACATTACAAAACGCCAGCTTGTCGTGAGATAGCGAAGCAGGGTGCCTGTGAATAAAATGTTCATGAAGGCGCGGAAGCCCGTTAGCATGCGCTTAGGCGTGGAACGTGCTGCGTAATCGTCAAAGATGTCTGCGGTGCCAAACTGGCAGAACTCAGTTTCTGTTTGCCAGCCATTGCCGTGAGTCGTTGCGGTGAATGTTCCGCAATCATCCGGCTCGTCTTTCATCGGCGGCAATTTGGTCTTCGCATGCCACAAACGGTCGAAATCCTTCAGCGCCTGCGCATGGCGCACGCGGACGGCTTTGGGATGCAGGCCTTCATAGCCTGTGAACTGAATAACGAGTCGTTTGCGAAAAGACATAAATCTCGACAGAAGGAATCAATGATTGGGGATAGAGCGGTGTTTGAACCGTTTTTTGCTATGATTGAGCAATGAGGCTGAATTGTGCGGAAAGTGGAGGCTCTCTAGCCGATATGGTGTGATTTCGTCACTATAATTTGTCGTGAAGCCATTATTTATGCCCATTACCGGGCAAAGTCTTATCTTGAGGTGGACAAAAGCTAGGCTATCTGGTAATGCCAGCCCCAATTTGCAGCGTTTATGTTGCGAAGCTTGGGAGCCTTTGGGCGTATAGACAGTTGACTCTATCAGCTGAACATCGTTAAGAGACGCCCTTAATGCCTCAGGCTCAATCGAAATTCTAACCGATACGGGATTACACGTGCAGGTACTCGTCCGCGATAACAATGTTGATCAGGCTCTCCGCGCTCTTAAGAAAAAGATGCAGCGCGAAGGTATCTTCCGCGAAATGAAGATGCGTGGCCATTATGAAAAGCCATCTGAAAAGCGCGCCCGCGAAAAGGCAGAAGCCGTTCGTCGTTCGCGTAAGCTGGCTCGTAAGCGCGCACAGCGTGAAGGTCTTATCGGCGGCGGTCGTACCGCAGCTCGCTAAGTGACCTGAAATTGGCGCTGCCTGTGTGGCGCCTTTTGCTTGCCGGTGCAGCTTATGGCTCGCGCCGGTTTTTGCATGTCTGAACGTTTGTTGATGCGCTCTGAAAGTGCTTCACGAGATAAGACATGTCGTTTTGAAGTGTCAGCACGCCGCCATATACTGACCTTTATTGTGGCGTTGAGCTTGATATGAAAGAGAAGCATAGCTTCTGGCCAGTTGAGTTGATCGGCGTTCTTCCTGCGGTCTTCATCTGTGCTATACACTGCAAACATTATGGTTGTTGAAAACAGCCGGGGACAAAGTAGATGCAAGCTTGGGTACGCTCCCGCGCTTCGTTCATGCAGAAAGGAATGCTGCCGTTGCCAATGCGCTTTAAGGTGATGCACTCGTCCGGCAAATTTGTTGCCCGTAACTGCCTGATGGCTGCAACAGCTGTTTTGGCTCTTGGTCTTGTCGGCTGCCAAAGCTCCTCGACACAAACCGCGTTGAGCACGGTTGATCGTGCTCAGGGGTCTACCGAGAACATTGGCTCGCTCACCAGCGTTATTCAGAGCAATCCGCGCGATCCAGAAGCTTATAATGTTCGCGGCTCAGCCTATGGTAAGGCACGACGCTATAAGGAAGCCCTGCGCGATTTTGATCAGGCGATAGCACTCAATCCGAATTTCTATCAGGCTTATGCCAACCGCGCCTTGATCTATCGTTACATGAATGACAACGGTAAGGCCGCGCAGGACTATAGCCGCGCGATCCAGATCAATCCGCAATATGATGCGGCCTATGTTGGTCGCGGTAATGTGTATCGTCAGGCTGGACGTCTTGATCAGGCATTGAGTGATTTCAATCAGGCGATTGCCTTGCAGACGACGGACGGCCGCGCTTACCATAATCGTGGTCTGATCTATCAGTCCAAGGGCCAGCATAAGCAGGCGATCGAGGATTTCTCGAAAGCGATTTCACTGAATTCGACTGCACCTGAACCATACAATGGCCGTGGTATTTCTTATTTGGCGCTCGGCGATCTCGACAATGCGTTTGACGATTTCAATACGGCGATCACCCTTGATGGCAATGTTGCTGAAAGCTGGGCTAATCAGGCGGTTGTTTATGAACAGCGTGGTGATAAGGCAAAGGCAGCAAATTCCTATTTGCGCGCGACGCAGCTGGATCCAAACTATCAGCCTGCAAAATCCGGACTTGCGCGCACACGCGGCTAATCCTGTCTTTTTCGAGAATAATGATGGTGGCGCTCCCCAAAATAGGGAGCGCCGCTTTTCTTTATGAAAAGCCGACATATAATCATGGCTATGTCGCTCTTCGATCACATCGGCTTTCAAAGCAAAGACCTTCGCCGCAGCTTATCTTTCTATGAAAGCTGCATGCCTAAACTTGGGCTGGCTGTTATTCCACATTCGGATAGGGGTTTTTTTGTCAGTGGCGGGGAGAGGGCACCCGTGCCTTTTCTTTGGATCCACAAAGCGCAGAAAGCTGGCGCAGACCAGCCTGATGGCAAGCCGGGCAACTATCTTCATCTGATGTTCAATGCGGGCAGTCGTGACGATGTAGAGGCGTTCTTCCGCGCTGCTATACAGAGCGGTGGCAAGGAGAGCGGACCACCGGCTTATCAGGGGCCCGAAGAGATGGGCTATTATGCGGCTCTCGTTTTCGACCCCGATGGCAATACGCTGGAAGCGGGTTTTCGAAAGAGGGTGGGATAAACACCCTCTCGTTGAGCAAATTCTAGCTGCGTGATCGCAGGTTGCGCTTGTCGAGACGATTGACGAGATAATCGCCGATCAACTGAATCCCGCAGACCATGATGATCAGAATAATCACCACAGCAACCATGATCTGTGTTTCGAAGCGCTGATAGCCGTAACGAATTGCCAGATCGCCCAAGCCGCCCGCACCAATGGCACCAGCCATGGCAGACGCGCCAATGAGCGTGATGATTGTCACCGTAAAGCCCGCAATAATACCGGGAAGGGCTTCCGGCACCAGCACTTCACGCACAATTGTCCAGCGGTTTGCGCCCATCGAACGGGCAGCTTCGACGAGGCCATTATCCACTTCGCGCAGTGACACTTCCGCGATACGCGCATAATAGGGAATAGCGGCAATCGACAATGGCACGATGGATGCCCATGTGCCGATTGATGTGCCGACAACAAAGCGCGTTACCGGAATGAGTGCCACCAACAAAATGATGAAAGGCACAGACCGGAAACCATTGATGATGGCACCGAGAATTGCATTGATTGTCAGATTTTGTGCAAGGCCACCCCGTTCCGTCAGAATCATGATGAGTGCCAGCGGCAGACCGACGACGAGCGAAATCAAGCTCGAGAAGCCGGTCATGATGATGGTCTCCCAGAAGGAGCGCCAGAGAAGATTAAGCATTGCCTGAGACATAGCCGAGAACCTCCGTGGCGTCTGCGTGGGTGTTGAGATACGCGATTGCGGCGTCTAGTTTTGCTTGGTCCTGCGCGGGCAGGCCAATGAACATGGTTCCAACCGGCTCGCCCTGAATGGTATCCATGCCGCCATGGATCAGCTGAAGCGCAATACCGGTCGCAAGTGTTGCTTCGCTGAAGAATGCGCCTTTGGCAGCGGCACCCGAGAGCTTGACCTTAAGAATGGCGAGATCGCCGGTCTTCTCAAGACGTTCGCGCCACACGACAGGCAGTTCCGGCTCCAGCACCTGTAACATGCTTTGTGTGATGGGCGAGCGCGGATTGGCAAAGACTTTCCACACCGGACCTTCTTCAGCAATGACGCCGTGGTCCAGCACAATCACCCGGTCGGCGATGCGGCGGATGACGTCCATCTCATGGGTAATGAGCAGGATGGTCAGGCCAAGCTTGGTGTTGATATCTTTGAGCAGAGCCAGAATTGACTGGGTTGTCTCAGGATCGAGCGCCGAGGTGGCTTCGTCAGACAGCAGAACAGCGGGTTCGGCAGCAAGTGCGCGCGCAATGCCGACGCGCTGCTTCTGGCCACCAGAAAGCTGTGCCGGATATTGCTTTGCCTTGTCGGAGAGACCGACGAGATCCAGCAGTTCGGCCACGCGCTTGATGCGCTGAGCTTTTGGCATACCCGCAATCTTGAGCGGCAGGGCCACGTTCTGCGCGACGGTCTTGGCCGACATGAGATTGAAGTGCTGAAACACCATGCCGATGCGGCGGCGTACAGGGCGCAGCGCGTCTTCACCAAGGCCGGTGATTTCGCGACCTTCAATCAGGATTGAGCCGCTGTCGGGTTTTTCGAGGCCGTTAACGCAGCGGATCAGTGTGGATTTACCCGCGCCACTGCGACCGATAATACCGAGGATTTCGCCGCGTGCGACGGAAAGAGAGACGCCATTGATTGCCGGTGTTTCACCGAACATTCGACGCACGTCTTTCATGGCGACGATGGGCGCTAATGCGGCAGGTGGCTGTTCAATGGTCACGGTCGTTTCTTCTATTTTTTATCCCGCAGCAAGGCGGCTGCGAATGAATAGTTTGATGAGGCTTCAAGGAAAATGACGCCAAAGGGCATAGGCGGCTTTTGAGGAGCGCGCGGATGCTTTTGGGCAATTTTTTCGCTTACGTCAATAAAAGCCGCGCCGGAAATGCTTTTCCGGCGCGGTCTTTCAGTCACTTATAGCAATTAGTTCCAGGCTGGAATGCCTGTGCCTTTGTAAACGCGGTCGAGCTCAGCCTTCACTGCGTCGTTCTGGAAGGAAGCAACAAGGTTCTTTACCCAATCAGCATTTGCATCTTCGGTGCGAACCGCGATGAAGTTGTTGTATGGGTTGTTTTCCTTGGATTCCCAACCGATTGCTTCTTCTTTCTTGAGGCCAGCCTTGCCAGCCCAGTCATTGTTCACGATGGCGACATCGAGATCATCAATCGAGCGACCCACAACACCGGCATCAAGTTCCTTGATTTCGATGTTCTTCGGGTTCTCAATGATATCGATTGGTGTTGCAAGGATACCTGCTTCTGGCTTCAGCTTGATGAGGCCGCTTGCTTCGAGAACGCGGAGCGCACGACCTTCATTCGAAGGGTCGTTTGGTACACCGACAACTGCGCCTTCCTTCAGTTCGTCAAGACTCTTGATCTTGCGCGAATAGATGCCGATTGGCCAGACCGCAGTGTAACCTGCAACGCTGATCTTATAGTCGTGCTGCTTGATCTGTTCGTCAAGGTAAGGCTTATGCTGGAAAGCGTTCGCGTCGATTTCCTTGCGTTCCAGCGCTTCATTGGGCTGGTTGTAATCGTTGAAGGTGACGCGCTCGATGATGAGGCCGTGCTTCTTGCCTTCTTCGGCAACGACTTTCCAGACGTCTTCATCTTCGCCGCCCATGATGCCGACCTTGATGGTCTTGTCTTCTGCATGGCTTGGGGCGCTCGCAAAGCCAATGGTGAGGGCTGCAACCGTGAAAAGGGCGGCTTTCAGACCCGCGCGGCGGGTCAGCGAGTAGCGGGAAAGGACTGACGACATTCTTATTTTCCTTGTCTAAAGTTTTTTGGAGAGCCGGTCCCGGAAAGCGATCAAATGAGATGATCTTTCTCCCCCTGCCCACCTTAGGGGCGATAATTCCCGTTTATTTGTCAAGAAACAAGAAAAATAATTTCACCTTCACGCGATTCAGCGATTGTGAAATTGCGTTCACAGTCGCGTGAGCGGATTGTCTTTTCTGTGTGGCTTCCTCTCAGGAATCTGGTTCTAAAAACTGTCAGAAATAATCATCTGAGCGGCCTTTTCGGCAATCATCAAAGTGGGTGAATTCGTGTTGCCGGAGGTGATCCCCGGCATGATCGAGGCATCGGCCACGCGCAGTCCCTGAATGCCGTTTACGCGCAGACGCGGATCGACGATGGCATCTGCATCCGCCCCCATGCGACACGTTCCGACCGGATGGAAAATGGTTGTACCAATATCGCCCGCTGCTTTTTCCAATTGTTCTTGTGTTTGATAGCTTGGTCCGGGCTTGAATTCTTCCGGGCGATATTTCTGCAAAGGTGCCTGCGCCACGATATGGCGGGTGAGGCGGATAGCATCGGCTGCAACACGACGGTCGCTTTCGGTGGCGAGATAGTTCGGCTGGATGGCCGGTTGGGTCCGGTGATCAGGGGACTTGATATGAATCGAACCACGGCTGTCGGGGCGTAGATTGCAGACGGATGCAGTAAAGGCCGGAAAGGGGTGGACGGCTTCGCCGAATTTCTCAAGGCTCAAGGGCTGCACGTGATATTGCAGATTGGCTGTTTCATAGGATGGGTCCGAGCGGGTGAAAACACCGAGCTGGCTGGGTGCCATCGACATGGGGCCGGAGCGACGCAGGAAATATTCAAGGCCGATCATGGCTTTGCCAGTAAGCTTACTGGCCTTTTCATTGAGCGTTGGAATGCCGGTAACTTTATAAGCGCAGCGCAGTTGCAAATGATCCTGCAGGTTTTCACCAAGCTGTTTGCGTTCGAGCTTAACCGGAATGCCTGCCTTTTGCAGCACATCACCACGTCCTACGCCTGAAAGCTCCAATATCTGTGGCGAGCCGACGGCACCTGCTGCTAGAATAATCTCGCGTTTTGCTTTGACGGTTCGGGTTGTCCCATTCTGATCGAAAGTGACGCCGGTTGCCCGCAGTTCTTCGATCTCGATGCGACGAACATGGGCGCCGGTTTCAACGCGCAGGTTCGGGCGATCAAGGGCCGGGCGCAGAAAGGCTTTGGCCGTGTTCCAGCGAATACCGCGCTTCTGGTTGACCTTGAAATAGGACACGCCTTCATTGTCACCGCGATTGAAATCTTCGGTTGCTGGAATTCCGGCAGCAATGGCTGCATCACGAAAAGCATCCAGAATATCCCAGTGCAGACGGGCGCTTTCGACACGCCATTCGCCACCCGCACCATGCAGCTCGCTTGCGCCTTCAAAATAGTCTTCCGATTTTTTGAAGAAGGGCAGCACATCGTCCCAGCCCCATCCATCGCAACCCGCCTGTCGCCACAGATCATAATCGCGGGCCTGACCGCGCATATAGATCATGCCATTGATGGAGGAGCAGCCACCGAGTACCTTGCCGCGCGGATAGCCGAGCGAGCGTCCATTGAGGCCTGCTTCCGCTTCGGTGGTAAAACACCAGTCGGTGCGCGGATTGCCGATGCAATAAAGATAGCCGACGGGGATATGAATCCACGCGTAATTGTCTTTGCCGCCTGCTTCAAGCAGCAGCACGGAACGGTTTTTATCTGCGGAAAGCCGGTTCGCAAGCGCGCACCCTGCCGTGCCCGCGCCAACCACGATGTAATCGTAGGTGTCGGTCATGATTCATATCCAGTAAAAAGGTGGAGCCGCTATCTTGTGATCATGCGGCTCCGAAAATATCGGTTACCCGAATAGTTTCTTTCCAAGCCGCGATGCATAGAACTCGCCGACGATGCCTTTACGGAAGAGCAGAACGCAGGCCATGAAGATGACGCCTGTGACAATTGTCACGGGGAAGTCGGAGGTTGCAAGATAGTTCTGCAAAGCCACCACGAAGGCTGCACCGACGATTGGGCCGATCAGCGTTCCGATGCCGCCCAGCAGCGTCATCAGGATCACTTCGCCCGACATCTGCCAGCCCACATCGGTGAGGGTGGCAAACTGGAAGACCAGCGCCTTCATGCCGCCTGCAAGTCCTGCAAGTGCGGCTGACATGACAAAGGCTGCAAGCTTGTAGTGATTGACGGAATAGCCCAGCGACACGGCGCGGTTTTCGTTTTCGCGCACCGATTTGAGGATCATGCCGAAAGGCGAATTGATGATGCGCCAGATCGCAAAGACGCCGATTACGAAGAGTGCCAGCACCAGATAATACATGTTCATCGGCTGGTTGAGGTCGATGAAGCCAAACAGATAGCCGCGTGGCACGCCCTGAAGACCATCTTCGCCATGGGTGAAGCTCGCTTGCAGACAGAAGAAGAAGAACATCTGCGCCAGTGCCAGCGTGATCATCGTCGAATAGATGCCCTGACGACGAATAGCGAGATAGCCGATGATAAGGCCAAGCACTGCTGCGGCGAGCATGCCAAGCAGAATGCCAATTTCAGGCGTTACACCCCATACTTTGACGGCATGAGCCGTCACATAGGCAGCGCCGCCAAAGAAGGCTGCATGGCCAAAAGACAGAATGCCGGTATAGCCGAGCAAGAGGTTGAACGCGGAGGCAAAGAGCGCAAAGCACAGCATCTTCATCAGGAAGATCGGATAGACCATGAAAGGTGCTACGACCAATCCGGCCACGGTAATCGCCAGAATGATGGCCGAGAGGCTGTTGAGGGCTGGCGCTTTTGCCTGATGATGTGCCGTCGTTGCTTTGAGAACAGTGTCAGTCATATCAGGCCTCCTTCCCGAACAATCCGGCGGGTCGCACAAGAAGGACGATTGCCATGATAACAAAGATGACGATGCTGGAAGCTTCGGGATAGAAGACCTTGGTCAGGCCCTCTGCCAGTCCCAGCACATAGCCGGTGATGATGGCGCCAAGGATCGAACCCATGCCGCCAACCACCACCACGGCAAAGACCACGATGATGATGTTTGACCCCATCAGCGGGCTGACCTGATAGATGGGTGCTGCGAGAATTCCGGCAAAGCCAGCAAGGGCGGCACCCAACGCATAGGTGAAGGTAAGCAGCAGTGGCACATTGATGCCAAAGGCTTTGACCAGTGTCGGGTTTTCAGTTGCGGCACGAAGGTAAGCGCCGAGCTTGGTCTTCTCGATCAGCAGCCATGTTCCGATACAGATGACGAGTGATGCAACCACCACCCATGCGCGGTAGTTGGGCAGGAACATGAAGCCGAGATTATTGCCGCCTGCAAGTGATGGAGGGACAGCATAAGGCTGACCGGCAGCACCATAATAGTAACGGAAGGTGCCTTCGATCACGAGCGCTAAGCCAAAAGTGAACAGCAGGCCATAAAGCGGATCAAGATTATAGAGCCTTGAAAGCGCAACGCGTTCGATAATAGCGCCGCCCAGACCCACGATCAGTGGAGCGAGAATAAGCGCTGGCCAATAGCCGATGCCAAGGCCGCTTAACAGCAGGTAGCCAACAAATGCGCCGAGCATATATTGCGCGCCATGGGCAAAATTGATGATGCGCAAAAGCCCGAAGATGATGGCAAGGCCCAGGCTCAGCATGGCATAGAAAGACCCGTTGATGAGGCCGACAAGCAACTGCCCGAGAAGCGCCTGCACAGGGATACCGAAGATCATTGTCATTGGTTCAGACCCCCAAGGCTTGTGTAAGTTCTGCCATGCGGGAAGGCAGTTCAGTGGTTGGGAAGTTTTCCGTCACCACACCATGATCCATCAGATAAAAGCGGTCTGCGACCTTGGCGGCAAAGCGGAAGTTCTGCTCAACCAGAAGCACAGTCATGCCGCGCTTTTTAAGTTCGACCAGCACATCGCCGATGCGCTGGATGATGACGGGCGCAAGACCTTCCGTCGGCTCATCAAGCAGCATTACCTTCACGCCGGTGCGCAGAATACGGGCGATGGCCAGCATCTGCTGTTCGCCGCCCGAGAGCTTGGTGCCGGGGCTGTTGCGGCGCTCATAGAGATTGGGGAAGAGTTCGTAAATCTCGTCGAGTGACATGGCTCCGCTGCCCTTGCCGACTACGGGCGGCAGCAGCAGATTTTCATGCACGTTGAGCGTGGCAAAGATTCCGCGTTCTTCCGGTACGAAGCCTAAGCCTGTACGGGCGATGCGATGCAGCGGCACGCGCAGAATGTCTTTCCCATCAAGCGTGATCGTGCCGGTGCGCTTGCGGATAATGCCCATGATGGCGCGCAGCGTTGTGGTTTTGCCGACGCCGTTGCGGCCTAAAAGCGTGATGGTTTCACCGGGCCAGATATCGAGATCGACGCCGTGCAGCGCATGGCTTTCGCCATACCAGGCATTAAGCCCGCGCACGGAAAGCAAGGGGTGGCCTCTATTCATGTTCGGTTCCCATGTAAGCGGTGCGGACGCGCTCGTCTTGCGCGACGGTGGCATAACTACCCGAAGCAAGGATTTCGCCGCGTTGCAGCACCGTGACGTGATGGGCGATGTCGGCCACCACTTTGAGATTGTGTTCGACCATCAGCACCGCACGATCTTTCGCTACATCGGAGATGAGAGCGGCAATGATGTGCACGTCTTCGTGGCCCATGCCTGCCATTGGCTCATCGAGCAGCAGCACTTTGGGATCGAGCGCCAGTGTGGTGGCGATTTCAAGCGCGCGCTTGCGGCCATAGGAAAGATCGGCCGCCAGCGCATGACGCGCATCGGCCAAACCCACACGCTCCAGCAGATCAATCGCTTTTGCATCAAGCCGATCAAGCATGGATAACGAACGCCAGAATTGTGTTGCCAGACCGCTTGGGCGTTGAAGCGCGACCTTTACGTTTTCCAACACCGTCAGATGCGGGAATGTCGCTGAAATCTGGAACGAACGTACCAGACCCATCCGCGCTACCTTGGCAGGGTTGGTCTTGGTGATGTTTTCGCCAAGTAGCGTAATCTCGCCGCTCGTCGGCTGGAGGAATTTTGTGAGCAGGTTGAAAACGGTCGTTTTGCCTGCACCATTTGGCCCGATCAGAGCATGAACGCGGGCGTGCTCTACATCCAGATCGACATTCTTCACCGCATGAAAGCCGCCAAAGGACTTGCCCAGCCCACGTGCCGAAAGAACGATCTCCAACGGCTCTGCTTCTCGCAGAGCCGTAGTATTTTGGGTTGCTGTGTTCATCCCACCAGCCTCTTATTGTGTGACCAATGAGCAGCCGCTTTCTTCAGGTTTCATGTAAGCCTGATCGCCGGGGATGGTCGCCAGTACGTTATAGTAGTCCCATGGAGCCTTGCTTTCGTCTGGCTTTTTCACTTCCATGAGATACATGTCATAGATCATACGGCCATTTGGCCCGACCTTGCCATTGCGGGCGAAAACATCATTGACCGGCAGCTCATGAAGCTTCTTGGCGACGGCTTCGGTCTCGTCGGTGCCTGCTTCCTTGATGGCTTTGAGATATTGCAGCACGGCGGAATAAGTGCCTGCCTGAATCATATTCGGCATACGGCCAGTGCGGTCGAAGAAGCGCTTGCTGAACTCGCGCGATTCATCGTCGCGATCCCAATAGAAGCCCTCGGTGAGCGTCAGGCCCTGTGCCGCATCAAGGCCCAAGCCATGCACTTCGGCAATGGTGAACAGCAGAGCTGCAAGGCGCTGGCCGCCGGCAACGATGCCAAATTCGGCTGCTTGTTTGATCGCGTTGGATGTATCAAGTCCAGCATTGGCGAGGCCAACCACCTTGGCACCGGAAGCCTGTGCCTGCAAAAGGAATGATGAATAGTCTGTCGTGCTCAAAGGATGGCGCACGGAGCCAAGAACTTTACCGCCTTTTGACGTGACGAATTTTGATGTTTGGTCTTCCAACGAATAACCGAAGGCATAATCGGCCGTCAGGAAATACCATGTATCGCCACCCTGTTCGACGAGAGAGCCGCCGGTTCCAACGGCAAGCGCATGGGTGTCATAGGCCCAGTGAAAGCCATAAGGCGAGCATTGCTTGCCTGTGAGTTCCGATGTCGCGGCACCTGTATTGATGGTGATTTTCTTTTTGTCTTTGGAAAGTGCCTGAACGGCGAGGCCGACTGAGGAGCTGGTCAGCTCCATGATTGCATCGACCTGTTCGGTGTCATACCACTGGCGCGCGATGTTGGCGGCGACGTCTGGCTTGTTCTGATGATCGGCTGTGATGATTTTAATTGGCGCATCCAGCACCGTACCGCCAAAATCTTCGGCAGCCATTTTTGCAGCTTCATAAGACCACTTGCCGCCGAAGTCAGCATAAACGCCCGACTGGTCGTTCAGAATGCCGATTTTGACTTTGCCGTCTGATATTTCTGCTGCGGATGAAATCGCGGTTGCGGCAAAAAGTGCAGCCGTCGCAAGTGCAAAAAGTTTCATTCAATATTCCTCCCAAAAACTCCATATCCGTCGCAAAAAATCAGACGGAATCCTCCTGTGAAGCAGTCTTTTCAGATCAGAATGCAAACCTCCTCATGGTCATACACTCTTCTGCTTCAGCCCGAACTGTTCCTCCCGTCGGGCTGTTTGTCAGAACGGTAGCATTGACAAATGCGTACAAGAATAACAATTTTTGAACATCATCTGTTCGAAATTGTACAGATGATGAAAGGGAGGACGTGGTGCGCCAGTTTGCATGGGATGATCTGCAATATTTTCTGGCTGTGGCGCGTACTGGCCAGCTTTCAGCAGCCGCCCGGCAATTGCGCACCAGCCATGTCACGGTTTTGCGCCGGATCGACCGTCTGGAGCAGTCGCTCGCGACCAAGCTTTTTGAACGTAATCCGCGCGGTTATCTGTTGACGCCAATGGGAGAGCGGTTTGTAGAGCCAGCGGAAGTGATGGAGCGCGAGGCTCTGAAGTTCCAGACAGAAGCGACGGGCAGTTTCTCAGCTCTATCGGGGGTTGTGCGATTGTCTACGCTTGAAGGCTTCGGCAATTTCTTTCTGGCGGATCGCTTGCCAGTGTTAGCGCAATCCTATCCCAGTTTGTCTGTAGAAGTTGTGACGATCCAGCAGATTATGTCGTTGTCAAGGCGTGAGGCGGAACTGTCCATTACGCTTCATATGCCGCGCACCGGGCCTTATCACAGCGAGCGGATCACGCCTTACAGGCTGTTTATTTACGGGCATCGGGATTATCTGAACTGTCACCCGCCAATCAGAACGCGTGAAGATCTGACACGGCATCCGTTCATTGGTTATATAGATGACATGGTCTTTACGCCCGGCCTTGATTATATGCGTGAGATTTTGCCCGGACAGCGTTGTAATTATCAAAGCTCAAGCATTCACGCTCAGCTTACCGCAACGCTGACAGGCTACGGTCTTTGTGTGCTGCCTTATTTTATTGCGTGTCAGTATCCAGATCTTATGCCTGTGCTGCCTAAAGAACTGCATCTGGAACGCGAATACTGGATGAATTGCCACGTCGATGTGATGGCCGCACCACGTATACGTGTGATTAGTGATTTTATGCTTGGTGCGGTGCGCGAAGCGTCGGCAAATTTTTTAGGCGAGAGCCTGCTTTAGAGCGCGTTTCGATCTGATTGAATCAGATCGGCGCTCTAACGATTTGTTTTAACGCGCATCTTATCCCAAAAACGTTTCACACTTTTCGGGATGCGCTCTAATGTTCAGATCAATCCGCCGTTCATTGCGTAAATACAGGTGATAATTAATGCGCTGAAGCCAAAACCAATAATAAATAAATTAAGTGTTCGCAAAGTCCCCTCCCATTGCAACCCGGGCGGTTTATGTGCGACTTGAGTAAAAATGTCTACTCTAAATTGTATTAATCCAAACGAAAGTTGTATTTCCTACATTGCAGCCTGTTCATAAGTGACATCGCGGCGAACCCTGTAAATTTTAGAGGTATTCTCCGCATTTAAATGGATTGAATTGACGCCCGGGAAGTTAGGCCCGGCCTTCGTCGAGACGAAAACCCGGCCTGAAGATTCGATAATTGAACACTGTCAGCGCTGCTTCGCCAGTCCTTGTTCGCGCATTTGGCTCAGCGTCATCTTGGGCGAAAGCGCCTCAGGATCAATGCGGATTTCAATCAGACCCGGCTTGCCAGATTGCTCGCACCGCTTGAAGGCTTCAGCAAAATCGGCCGTTTTTTCCACCGTTTCCCCATGCAGGCCATAGGCGCGGGCGAGTGCTGCAAAGTCAGGATTGGCAAGGCCAGTGCCGGAAACGCGACCCGGATAAGTACGTTCCTGATGCATACGGATCGTGCCATACATGCCGTTATTGACGACGATGAAAATCGCATTGGCACCATATTGCGCAGCCGTTGCGAGTTCCTGACCGTTCATCAGGAAGCAGCCGTCGCCAGCAAAGCAGACGACCGTACGTTCTGGCGCGGTGAGTTTTGCTGCCACTGCCGCCGGAACGCCATAGCCCATGGAGCCGTTGGTGGGCGCCAGCTGGCTGCGATAGGTGCGATACTGATAGAAGCGGTGCGGCCACGCCGAATAATTGCCAGCGCCATTGGTGATGATGGCGTCTTCGGCCAAATGTGCGCGCAGCCATTCCATGATCTCGCCCATCTGAACGGCACCGGGAATTGTCGGCGTTTTAAGATTGTCGCGATAGTCGGCATTGGCGCTTTCAGCCCATGCTTTCCACCGAGGACTGGCGATAGGCTCAAGCTTGGAAGCTGCTTTGGGGAAGGCGGCCATACTGGCATTGATCGGGATATCCGCATGATAGACGCGGCCCAGTTCTTCCGCGCCCGGATGGACATGGATGAGCTTCTGCTTTGGAACAGGGATATTGATAAGCTCATAGCCCTGCGTGGTCATTTCACCAAGGCGCGCGCCCACGACCAGCAAAAGGTCCGAGTCTTTAACCCGGGCCGCAAGTTTCGGGCTGATCGATGTTCCCATTTCACCAGCATACAGCGGGTGCTGATTGTCGAACATATCCTGACAGCGGAAGGATGCTGCGACAGGCAGCGACATGTTCTCTGCAAATGTTTGCAGGTCGCGGACCGCTTGCGCATTCCAGCCGCCGCCACCGACGATCATCAGTGGTCGCTCTGCTTTTTCGAGAAGCGCTTTCATGTCCTGTAACTGATCGCTTCCCGGATGCATCTCGACATGCTTGTAAGCCGGTGCATCGCTGACGGTCGCATGTGATGTCAGCATATCTTCGGGAAGGGCGATGACCACAGGACCGGGGCGTCCGTTGACCGCACGATGGAAAGCCTGACTGACCAGTTCCGGGATACGCGCAGGATCATCGATCTGCACCACCCATTTGGCCATCTGGCCGAACATGCGGCGGTAATCAACTTCCTGAAATGCCTCACGTTCCACCTGATCGCTTGCGACCTGCCCGATGAACAGAAGCATCGGTGTGGAATCCTGAAAGGCGGTATGAACGCCGACGGAGGCATTGGTTGCACCGGGGCCGCGCGTGACAAAGCAGATGCCGGGCTTGCCGGTGAGCTTGCCATAGGCTTCCGCCATGTAAGCAGCGCCACCTTCCTGACGACAGACAATCAAATCGATCTGGTCACTGACGTCATGAAAAGCATCCAGCGCTGCAAGGTAACTTTCGCCGGGCACGCAGAAAACGCGGTCGACGCCATGAATGCCAAGTGCATCCACCAGTATCTGACCGCCATTGCGTGTGTTGGAGTTGGTTGTGGATTTGTGCATTTCCCTACTCTCAAAATGTCTCAAAGACTTTGGCGCGTATGCGCTCTATTTCGGAGGCATACGCAGCGCACCATCGAGCCGAATGGTTTCGCCGTTGAGCATGCTGTTTTCGATAATATGCAGCGCGAGTGCCGCATACTCGTCTGGCCGACCCAGACGCGGGGGGAAAGGAACCATCTGGCCCAGCGCATCCTGTGCCGGTTGCGGCAGGCCTTTGAGCATGGGGGTTTCAAAAATACCGGGTGCGATGGCGCATACCCGAATGCCAAGCGGCGCTAATTCACGCGCAGCAGGCAGGGTCAGGCCAACGATACCGCCTTTAGACGCTGCATAGGCCGTCTGACCGATCTGGCCGTCAAAGGCCGCAACCGACGCCGTGTTGATGACAACGCCGCGCTCGCCTGTTGGCAGGGCTTCGCTTTTGGATGCGACATCGGCAAAAAGTCGCAGCAGATTGAATGAGCCAATCAGGTTGATTTCAACAGCGCGACGGAAATCATCAAGCGGCATGACGCTGCCATCGCGTGCCAGCATTTTCTTTGCTGGTGCCACGCCCGCGCAATTGACCAGAATATGCGGTGATCCGAGCTTTTCGCCGATTGCCTTGAAGGCAGCTTCTGCACTCGCTGCGTCCGATACGTTGCATTGAATGGCGATGCCGCCAATTGCGGCTGCCACCGTATTTGCACCCTCAATGTTGAAGTCGAGGATTGCAACTTTCGCGCCCTTGGCTGCCAGAGCCTGTGCAGTTGCAGCACCAAGACCTGATGCACCACCACTGACGATGGCGATTTTTCCTTCAATATCCATTTGTTCCCCCGCTTAAAGCGCTTCCAGTGCAATGGCCGTTGCCTCGCCGCCACCGATGCAGACAGAAGCCATTCCACGCTTGAGATCGTTCTGCTTCATGGCATGAAGCAGCGTGACGATGATGCGTGCGCCAGAGCAGCCAATCGGATGGCCCATAGCGCAGGCACCGCCATGGATATTCACCTTGTCGGCGGGGAGGTCGAGTTCCTGCATTGCAGCCATAACAACAACGGCGAAAGCTTCATTGATTTCAAACAAATCAATGTCGCGGACATTCCAGCCGGTTTTGTCGAAGAGTTTCCGCATTGCAAAAATCGGGGCCGTGGTGAAAAGGGCAGGCTGTTGTGCATGGCTTGCGTGACCGCGAATAATGGCAAGCGGTTCTATGCCAAGCTTTTCAGCTTTGGACAGGCGCATCAGGGTAAGCGATGCCGCACCATCTGAAATTGATGAGGAATTGGCAGCAGTGATTGTGCCGCCTTCGCGGAAGGCTGGCTTGAGGTTTGGTATTTTTTCAGGTTTCGCGCGGGTTGGCTGCTCGTCGCGGTCAAGCTCTGCAACGGAAACCAGTTCGTTTGCGAAAGAACCAGCTTCAGTGGCTTTGAGTGAAAGAGAAAGTGAGCGGAGGGCAAATTCGTCCTGTTGCTGACGCGTTAACTGGTAGTGATCGGCGGTTTCTTCCGCGAATGTTCCCATGGCGCGGCCTTTGTCATAGGCGTCTTCAAGGCCATCAAGAAACATGTGGTCGTAGATTTTGCCGTGGCCCATGCGATAGCCGCCACGCGCTTTTTCGAGCAAATAGGGCGCATTGGTCATGCTTTCCATGCCGCCTGCAACCACAATGTCCGCACTGCCTGCGCAAATGAGATCGGTGCCCAGCATGACGGTTTTCATGCCCGATCCGCACACCTTGTTGATGGTCGAGCAGGGTGTATGTTGAGAAAGGCCAGCATGAATTGCGGCCTGACGTCCGGGTGCCTGTCCCAGCCCTGCAGGCAATACACAGCCCATAAGCACTTCGTCGATTTGATCAGGGTTCAGCTGAGCCTTGCGGACCGCTTCCTTGATTGTGACAGCGCCCAGTGCTGTTGCACTCTCCCCCTTGAGCGCGCCTTGAAAACTTCCGATCGGTGTTCGTACCGCACTGGCGATAACGATCGGATCTTTTGTTTCCGACATTTGTTTCCTCCTCACAAACGCATTAGAGATAACAACATAGCGGGGGCCGTGAAAACAGCCTAAATATCATGAGTAACTCTCATGAGTTCATGTCGTGGAGGTATGGATAAAATGCGTGAGACAAATTCAGGCAAAATCCGTGTGGGTATTGGCGGCTGGGCTTTTGAGGAGTGGGAGAAGAGTTTCTATCCGGAAAAGCTCTCCAAAAAACGCCAGCTCGAATATGCTTCGAGCAAGCTGACCTCCATCGAAATCAACAGTACCTATTATGGTCCGCAGAAGCCTGCGACTTTTGCCAAATGGCATGACGAAACGCCGGATGACTTCGTTTTTTCGCTCAAAGCACCGCGCTTTTCGACCAACAAACGTGTTTTGGCTGAAGCAGGCGAGAGTATCGAGAAATTCGTGACCGGCGGTCTTCTTGAGCTGAAAAACAAGCTCGGCGTTATCAACTGGCAGTTCATGGGCACGAAAAAATTCGATCCAGTCGACTTTGAAGCTTTTCTCAAGCTTTTGCCAAAACGTGTCGATGGGCGCGATCTGCGTCATGCTGTTGAAGTGCGTCACGATAGTTTCAACTCACCGGATTTCATCGCGTTGTTGCGGGAATATGGCGTTGCGGTGGTGATTGCGGGCGACAGCAAATTCGTTGAAATTGCCGACATGACTGCTCCGTTTGCTTATCTGCGTATCATGGGCACACAGGAAGACAAGAAGCTCGGTTACAGTGAGGGCGAGCTTAACCATTGGGCAGAGCGGGCGAAAGCGATAGCGTCGGGCCATGATGTGCCGGACAGTCTCAAAACCGTCACCCCGCCGCTCCCTGATAATGTGGCTCGTGATGTCTATCTTTATGTCATCAGCGGCCATAAGGCGCACAATCCACACGCTGCGATGGCCTTGATTGATCGTTTGAAATGATGGCTCTTACCAAACATTGAATTATGTGAGTCCTGAGTCGATCATGTCCAAGTTTGATACGTCTGCCCTTGAAGCCTTTGTGCGTCATATTCCACAAAATTACAAAGGTCCGGGCGGCGTTGTTGCTGTCGTGAAGGACGGCGAAGTTGTGTTGCAACACGCCTGGGGTTTTGCGGATCTTCGCACACGAACGCCCATGACGCTCGATACGCGGATGCCGATCTGTTCGGTCAGCAAGCAGTTTACCTGTGCTGTGCTGCTTGACGCGGTTGGAGAACCGGAGTTGCTTGATGATGCGCTTGAAGCCTATCTCGACAAGTTTGAAGATGAGCGTCCCGCCGTTCGCGATCTTTGCAACAACCAGTCTGGCCTGCGCGATTATTGGGCGTTGAGCGTTCTGTGCGGTGCTGATCCGGAAGGGGTGTTTCTGCCTGCACAGGCTCAAAGTCTGCTGCGCCGTCTCAAGACTACGCATTTTGAACCGGGCTCGCATTACTCTTATTGCAACGGCAATTTCCGCATTTTGGCAGACCTCATCGAAGCCCATACCGGGCGCCCGCTGGTAGATCTTCTGTCTGAGCGGATATTTGCGCCCGCTGGCATGAAGCGTGCCGAGCTTATTCCCGACACGGCGCTGTTTGACGAATGTACGGGTTATGAAGGCGATACGGTTCGGGGCTTTCTGCCTGCAACCAATCGCATTCAATGGATGGGTGATGCAGGCATCTGCGCATCACTCAATGACATGATTGCCTGGGAGCAGTTCATCGATGCAACGCGTGACGATGAGGGCGGGCTTTATCGTCGGTTGAGCGGGCCGCAAACTTTCAAAGACGGTGTCGCCGCGCCTTATGGTTTTGGTCTCAATCTTCACGAAACAGGCGGTAAGCGTCTGACTGGTCATGGTGGTGCATTGCGCGGCTGGCGCTGCCAGCGCTGGCATTGCGCGGATGAACGCCTGTCCACAATTGCCATGTTCAATTTTGAAGGCGGTGCTTCAGAGGTTGCCTTCAAACTGATGAATATTGCTCTGGGTGTATCGTCATCTGAAGTGTCGCGGGTGGAGGCTGATTCAGCATGGTTCGGCTCATGGCTGGATGATGAAACCGGGCTTGTACTGAGCCTTGAAGATGCTGGCCACGGTCGCATGAAAGCACGTTTTGGCACCAGTCCGGAAATGATGGATGTGGTAAGTGCAAATGAAGCGCGTTCAGCCGTGACAACAATCCGTCGCGATGGCGAGACAATCGAACTTGTGCGGGCCTCTGAAAATCTGCGCTTGAGCATGAAGCGTGTCAAAGGCGAAGCCAAACAGGACATTATTGGCCGATATCATAGTGATGAACTCCATGCCGATCTGCTGCTGGTTTCCGAAGGTGGCGCGATCTATGGCGCGTTTGAAGGGTTCCTTGGCAAGAGCGACATGTACCCGCTTTATAGTGTCGGGTCTGATGTCTGGCTGCTGCCTGTTCAGCGTTCGATGGATGCACCATCGCCCGGCGAGTGGAAGCTTGTTTTCCGACGCGACGACAAAGGTGAAATTACAGGTTTGAGCGTCGGCTGCTGGCTTGCGCGCGGTGTTGAATACAGGAGAGTTCAGCCATGAGCGAACTGAAAGTCAGAACCCGCGAAACCGGAGCGGTCGCGGAAATGCCGCATGGCAAGCTGCCGACGATCACCACGCCGACAGGCGGTACGGTAGAGATTGTCACCAGTGTCAGCCAGCCGGGTTTTAATCCGCTCGATCTGATTTATGCATCGGTTGCTGCCTGTATGGCGCTAAGCGCGCGCATTGCTGCGACCAAGCTCGATTTACGTGAAAAGCTTAACGATGTTCGGGTGGAAGTAAAAGGCGATAAGGCCCATGAAGGCCCGTCACGCATCGAACGATTCGATATAACATTCCATTTCGACGGCGATCTCACCGAAGATGAAAAGCATCATCTTGCGGAAATGGCTGAGGAAATCTGCACCGTCAGCAATACGCTGCGTGGTGATCCGCAGTTTGACCTCAAAGTATCTTAAGCGTGATCATATCTCTTCACGGATGCGTTCGACGCCAAATGTGATGACGTTTTCCATCGCAGCGCGTGCTTTTTGACGGTCGCGCGATGCTATTGCGTGGGCGATGCGCAAGTGATTGGCTGCGCATTCGGCAATACCTTCTGGCGAGCTTGCGGGCGAAGAGAGCTGAAATGAAATAGCAAGTGCTGCTTCAATCAGACTGCTGACCGAACGCATAAATGGATTGCCCGACATGCGGGCAATCGCAAGATGAAACTCCAGATCGACCTTGGCAATGGATTCTGGTGTATGCTTGGGATCGTCAAATTTTGCGGCCAGCGCGTAAAGTTCAACGAGTTCTTCGCTGGTTGCGTTTTTTGCAGCCGCCGCCGCCGCCGCTGGTTCCAGCGCCATACGCATTTCGGCCAGATGATCGACGAAGACTTCATCGAAGCCTGCTTCAAAGCGCCATGTCAGTACATCAGGATCGAAGAAGTTCCAGGAACTGCTGCCCAAAACACGCGTACCGACCTTGGCCTTGGCCTCAATGAGGCGTTTTGCGCCAAGCGTTTTCATCGCCTCACGCAGAACAGTACGGGAAACGCCAAAGCGCAACGATAACTCGTTATCGCCCGGAAGTATCGAGCCTTCGGGAATTGTGCCCGCGACAATGCCGCGGCCCAGTTCGCCCACGACAACTGCGTGGCTGTTATGGCGCTTGCGTCCGGTTATGGCCGTTTCCAGTAATCCCAATTCAGGCCTCCTTCATGCGTTGACGCGCGAGTCTTATATCGGAAAACCATACAAGTCCTCGCTGTAGCGCAATAAACAAGAACAGCAAGATACCAATCGCTATTTTTGTCCACCAGGAAGACAGTGTTCCATCGAAAACAATATAGGTCTGTATGAGGCCTTGTATGAGAATACCGACAAACGTCCCTGCCACCAGGCCGGCACCGCCGGTGAGTAGTGTGCCCCCAATCACGACCGACGCAATTGCGTCAAGCTCAACACCCACAGTTGCCAGCGAATAGCCCGATGATGTGTAGAGCGTATAGACGATGCCTGCGAGGCCGGAAAGCACGCCCGACATGGTATAGATGCCAATTGTGGTCCGACCAATCGGAACGCCCATCAGTTCTGCCGATTGCGCGTTGCCGCCAAGCGCATAGATATTGGCACCAAAACGCGTGCGATGCGCAATGATGCCGCCGATGATGAAAACTGCCAGCATGAGCATGGCAACAAAGGTTAATCTGCCGCCGCCCGGGAGCCTGAAGTAAAAGCCTTGTAAGGTTTCGATGAACGGATGCGAAATCGGCACAGATTGCGTCGAGATCAGAAATGCTGCTCCGCGTGCCAGAAACATGCCAGCGAGTGTCGCTACAAAGGGCGGGATGCCGAGGTAATGGATCATCATCCCCATCCACGCACCAAATAGCGCTGCTATCACCAGTACGAGCCCAAAAGCAATCAGCGGATGCACGCCAAGCTGTCCGACGAGCACGGCCACAAAAACGCTGGTAAAGGCGATGACGGATCCAACCGAAAGGTCTATGCCGCCGGAGATGATCACAAAGGTCATGCCAACGGCTGCAATGCCGAGGAAGGCATTATCGGTCAGAAGGTTGCCGATCACCCGCGTTGAAAGCATGTTCGGGAACTGGATGACGCAGATCGCATAGGCAAGCAGGAAAATTGCGACTGTTGTGACGAAAGGCAGATTGCGAAGCACTCTCATTGCCGTGCTCCTTGGTGCGTTGGCTTTGCGGCACTGTTTTTACGTTCAGCACGCAGGAAGGTGAAGAAGCTGACGATTGCCGGCGACTGGAATGTCAGCACGATGACGATAATGCCTGCCTTGATGATGAGGTTAAATTCCGGCGGAAACCCAGCCATCAGGATGCCGGTATTGATCGCCTGGATGATCAGCGCGCCAAGCAGCGACGCCATGATCGAGAAACGCCCGCCATTCAACGATGTGCCACCAATGACGACAGCCAGAATGGCATCGAGTTCAAGCCAGAGACCGGCGTTGTTGGCATCTGCACCGCGAATATCAGCGGTTGCGATCAGCCCGGCAAGCGCTGCACAAAGGCCAGAAACTGCATAGACACTAAACAGGAGAAAGCGCGCTTTAACCCCTGCCAGCATGGCGGCACGGCGGTTAATGCCTGTGGCTTCAATCAGGAAACCAAGCGCTGTCGAGCGCACCGCAAATCCGATTGCCAGCCCTGCACATACCCAGATTAAAACAGGGATGGGCACACCGAGGAGCGAGCCGGAACCGAGTGCTGCAAAGGAATCATTGTTGAAGGTGAGGATTGCGCCTTCGGTGATAAGCTGTGCGATGCCCCGCCCCGCCACCATCAATATCAGCGTTGCAATGATCGGCTGAATGTCAAAGACGGCGACAAGAAAGCCGTTCCACAATCCGCAAACGAGTCCGACGCCGAGGGCGACGGGTATGACAATCGCCAGCGGATAGCCTGCCACGATGAGTGATGCAGCTGTTGCGCCGCTGATTGCCATGACCGCGCCGACCGAGAGATCAATGCCGCGGGTGGCGATCACCAATGTCATGCCGACTGCCAGAATGGCGACAGGTGCAGCACGCACCAGAATATCGATCAGGCTCCCGTAGAGGCGTCCGTTCTGAAAAGAAATACCGAGAAAACCTGGCGCGATGATGGTATTTGCCGCCAGAATAAGCGCGAGGGCTGCCAGTTGTGGGCTTAGTCTTTTCAGTTTTCTGGTCATGCGAGCGATCATGCTGCCGCTTCCTTATCACTTCCGGTCTCAGCAATCGCACGCACGATATTGTCGGCGGTGATTTCTTCGCCTTTGAGTTCTGCCACATGGCGACGGTCGGAGAGCACCACCACGCGGTTTGCCACGGCTGCAAGCTCCTCGAATTCGGAGGAAATGATGACAAGAGACATGCCTTCGGTGCAGAGTTCGCCGATGAGCTTGAGAATTTCGGCATGGGCACCAATATCGATGCCACGCGTTGGCTCATCCAAAATCAGCAGGCGAGGATCGGTGGCGAGCCAACGCGCCAGAATGGCCTTTTGCTGGTTGCCGCCCGACAGAAATTTGATCGGTTTGTCCGGATCAGGCGGGCGTATATCCAATGCTTTGATATAACGCTGGGCGAGGGCAGCCTTTTCGCGTGACGAGATCGGTTTTGACCAGCCACGCTTGGCTTGAACGGCGAGCGCGATATTCTCGGCCACCGAAAAATCGCCGATGATCCCATCGGTCTTGCGCTCTTCAGGACAAAAGGCAAAGCGTTCGGAAATGGCTGCGACCGGTGAGGGGAGTTTTGTATCTTTGCCGTCAACACTAAGCGTGCCACTGTCTGCCTGATCGACGCCGAACATAAGCAAAGCAGTCTCTGTACGACCAGAACCGAGCAGTCCGGCAATGCCAACGGCTTCGCCGGGCTTGATCACGAGATCAAAGGGGGCCACGCTTCCTTTTTTGCCAAAGCCAGTGAATTGGATGGGCGCGGAATAGCTGTCGCTGACTTCCTCAGTTAGCTGACGACGGACAGTCTCCTGCAACTGATGCCCTAGCATCATGGAAATCAAATCGGTGCGAGGCAGTTCCGACAGATCGCGGCTGCCCACCAGACGACCGTTGCGCAGCACAGTTGCGCAATCAGCGATATCATAGACCTGATCCAGAAAATGCGTGATGATGATGATGCCAAGACCCTCGGCCTTCAAATGGCGCAAGACGCCAAACAGCATCTCGACTTCATGCGCATCAAGACTGGCCGTTGGCTCATCCAACACCAGAACTTTGCCTGAAACATCGACAGCGCGGGCGATTGCGATGATCTGGCGGATGGCGACAGAATAAGCCGACAAAGGTGCACCGACATCAATCGTGAGGCCGTATCGGGCGAGCAGGGTGGCTGCATCTTTTTCCATGCGGCGACGGTCAATGAAGCCGAGGCGTCGCGGCTGGCGACCAAGAAACAGGTTTTCGGCGACTGTCAGATTTTCAAGAAGATTGACCTCCTGATAGACGGTTCCAATGCCGAGCGTTTGCGCTTGCATCACAGAGGCGGGCGCGATGAGCTGGCCTTCAAGCAAAACAGAACCGTCAAAGCCGTGATAGGCGCCGGTCAAAATTTTGATGAGCGTTGATTTTCCTGCGCCGTTTTCGCCAAGGAGCGCGTGAATTTCACCGCGATTGAGCGCGAAATCGACGTGATCGAGTGCAGTCACACCAAGAAAAGATTTGGTAATTGAGCGCGCTTCAAGAAGCGGCGTTGCTGGCGTTTCGCGCACAGCGAAGTCGGGGCGAGCCATGGCAGTCTTCCGTTTGCGAATTTCAAAACCAGAGCGTGTCGCATGTAGTGCACCACTGCACTTGCTCTGTTTCTATTTCACGCATGTCGCGAAAAGCCGTTTCCCACTCTTTCGCGACGCAAGCAGCGCCGGGCCGCAGTCGATGCGGCCCGAAACCATGAAATTCAATCCGAAGATCAGTAGCCGAGGCCCTTCTTGGCTTCGTAAACAGCCTTCGGGTCATCAGCTTGTGTGTAAAGCTTGGATTCGGTCTGGATCCACTTTGGTGGAACCGTGCCTTTTTCCTTGAACGCTTCGATGACGTCGAAAGCAGGACCTGCCATGTTTGGTGTCAGTTCCACCGTCGCATTGGCTTCACCATTGGCCATCGCCTGGAAAATATCAGGAACGGCATCAATCGAGACGACCTTGATGTCGGTGCCGGGCTTCAAGCCAGCTTCCTTGATGGCCTGAATGGCGCCAACTGCCATGTCGTCATTGTGCGCATAAACGGCGCAGATGTCCTTGCCGCCATTTTCGGCTTTGATGAAGCTTTCCATGACTTCTTTACCCTTGGTGCGGGTGAAGTCGCCGGTCTGCGAGCGGGAAATCTTGATGTTGTCGTGGCCTGCAAGCGCTTCTTCAAAGCCCTTCTTGCGGTTGATCGCCGGTGAAGAACCGGTGGTGCCCTGAAGTTCGACAACCGAGCAAGGCTTGTCGCCCACTTCCTTGACCAGCCAGTCGCCCGCGACCTTGCCTTCATGGACCTGATCAGAGGTAACAGCGGTGAGATAGAGGTCTTCCGGTGCATCGATCTGGCGGTCGAGAAGCACGACAGGAATTTCTGCTTCCTTGGCTTCCTTCAGAACCGCATCCCAACCCGTTGCAACAACCGGCGCAATCAGGATCGCGTCAACGCCCTGCGCAATAAAACCGCGAACGGCTTTGATCTGGTTTTCCTGCTTCTGCTGCGCGTCGGCAAATTTGAGTGCGTGGCCGCGCTTCTCAGCTTCCTGTTTTGTCACGCTTGTTTCAGCGGCGCGCCAGCCCGATTCGGAACCGATCTGCGAGAAGCCGACCGTAAGTGAAGCGGCGGACGCGCTTGAGATCAGAGCGAATGAAAATGCGGCCGTCAGAGCCGTCAGACTGCGTTTCATAATGGATCCTCCCAAAGAAAAGGCCCTCCCGGCCTTCTCGTTTATGAAGCATATAATATTACTTTATGGCAAGCGTCTTTGTTGTATTTACTTTGGAATAGGGGTGCGACAAACGTGCATAATCGTAAATTATATAATTAAAACATAGTTTTATATTCGCCTTGCCTGATGCAGGCCTTAGAGGGTGGTGTATGGGGCATTTCCCTTGCTTGACAAGTATGCGTTTGACAAAATAGTCATATTAATAAGAAGGAGCCGCACTTTCGCACATGGGTGCTCTGAGCGGTTGGATAGAATGTTCCGCGATAGTTTTGCGGAAAATGGGAGGTTCAATGTTACGTCTGGTACAGTTCCGCGATGCAAGCGGAGAAACGCGTGTGGCCGCTTGCGATGATGAAGGTGCTGCACATGTCGTCAATGGCGTAACGACGACCTATGAACTGGCATGGGCTGCAATTTCCGCCGGCATCAGTCTGAGCGAACAGGTTGAACGCAATGGCAAGGGCGAAGCAGTTGATATTGATGCAGCGCTCTCAGATGGCCGCGTTGGTCTGCCCATTACCCATGAAGATCCAGCACATCTGATCGTTGCAGGTACGGGCCTCACACATCTTGGATCTGCCGATGGTCGTGACAAGATGCACAAGGCAGCGCAGGCGGCTGAAAAGCCGACCGACTCCATGCGTATGTTCCTGATGGGTGTTGAAGGGGGCAAGCCGAAGCCCGGTGAAACCGGCGTGCAGCCGGAATGGTTCTATAAGGGCGATGGTTCGGCACTGGTTGAAACTGGTGGTGCGCTGGTCTCGCCAGCTTTTGCCGAAGATGGTGGTGAAGAACCGGAACTGGCGGGCATCTATCTGATTGGACCGGACGGCACGCCGTTCCGCCTTGGTTTTTGCCTCGCGAATGAGTTTTCCGATCATGTGACGGAAAAGCAGAATTATCTCTGGCTCGCGCATTCCAAGCTGCGTCAGGCGTCGCTGGGGCCGGAGCTTTATGTCGGTGATCTGCCGGATCACGTTGAAGGTGTTTCGCGCATTAAGCGCGGGGATCAGGTGATCTTTGAAAAGCCGTTCCTGTCGGGCGAAGCGAACATGTCACACACAATTGCCAATCTGGAGCATCATCATTTCAAGTATGAACTGTTCCGTCGCCCGGGAGACATTCATGTGCATTTCTTTGGCACGGCGACACTGTCCTTCTCAGAAGGTGTGAAGACGGAAAATGGCGACCAGTTCGAAATTTCGGCAAAGCCTTTCCGTTATCCGCTGGTCAATAAATTGGCGCAGGCGAAAGCCGAAGACGTTGTTGTGAAGGCGCTCTGAAATGGCGGCCGCATCCAATATCAATCTGGCAATTGTTGGTCTTGGCAAAATTGCTCGTGACCAGCATCTGCCGTCCATTGAAGCTGTTGATGGTATTGAACTCAAAGCCATTGCCAGCCGCAATGCAGGCCTTGATGGTTTGCCATCCTTTCATGACATCGATCAATTGCTTGAAAGCGACATTGCCATTGACGCGGTATCGCTTTGCACGCCGCCGCAGGGCCGGTTTCAACAGGCCTATGCAGCGCTCAGCGCTGCCAAGCATGTGATGCTGGAAAAGCCTCCGGGTGCAACGATTTCGGAAGTGCAGGCGCTGACGCGTTTTGCTGAAAAGCAGGGCGTTACGCTTTATGCAACCTGGCATTCACGCGAAGCTGCAGCCGTTGAGCCTGCACGCGAATTTCTGAAAGATGCTGCAATTCATTCTGTTGCGGTGTCGTGGAAAGAGGATGTGCGCCATTGGCATCCCGGCCAGCAGTGGATCTGGGAGCCGGGTGGTCTTGGTGTGTTTGATCCGGGCATTAATGCGCTGTCGATTGTCACGCATATTTTGCCGGAACGGTTTTTTCTGACGAAGTCCGATCTTTATTTCCCTGAAAATCGTGCGGCACCGATTGCAGCTGATCTTGCGTTTGAAACGGAAAGTGGTGTGCCAGTTTCCTTTGAACTCGACTGGCGTCAGACGGGTCCGCAGACATGGGATATTCGTGTCGAGACTGATAAAGGAACGCTGCTGTTGAGCCATGGCGGTAGCCGTCTGACCATCGCAGGCAGCGAGAAAATGGCCGAGCCGGATCGTGAATATCAGCGCCTTTACCAGAATTTCGTGAAGCTGGTTGGTGCGGGGCAGAGCGATGTTGACCTCGCGCCGCTGACGCATGTTGCAGACGCTTTCCTTATGGGACAGCGCCATATCGTTGAAGTTTTTGAAGATTAGGAATTGGGGCCGCACTGCGGTCTCTTACCCACGCAGGACAGTGAAATGAATAAGCCCGTCGATCCGAAAGCACCACGATTCCGTTCCCGCGCATGGTTCGATAATCCGGACAATGTCGACATGACGGCGCTCTATCTTGAGCGCTACATGAATTATGGTCTCAGTCAGGAAGAGTTGCAATCGGGGCGACCGATCATCGGCATTGCGCAGACGGGTTCGGACCTTTCGCCATGCAACCGTCATCATCTGGAGCTCGCCAATCGCGTGCGTGAGGGTGTGCGTGAAGCGGGCGGTATCGTGATCGAGTTTCCGGTTCATCCTATTCAGGAAACCGGCAAACGTCCGACTGCGGGCCTTGATCGTAACCTTGCTTATCTCGGCCTTGTTGAAGTGCTTTATGGCTATCCGCTGGATGGCGTTGTGCTGACTATTGGTTGCGACAAGACCACGCCTGCCTGTCTGATGGCAGCTGCGACTGTCAATATTCCAGCGATTGCGCTCTCGGTTGGTCCGATGCTCAATGGCTGGTTCCGGGGCGAACGCACGGGTTCGGGCACCATCGTCTGGAAGGCGCGTGAGCTGCTTGCCAAGGGCGAGATCGATTATGCGGGCTTTATCAAGCTGGTTGCCTCGTCTGCGCCATCGACTGGCTATTGCAACACGATGGGTACGGCAACGACCATGAACTCGCTTGCCGAAGCGCTTGGTATGCAGTTGCCGGGTTCGGCTGCAATTCCCGCGCCTTATCGTGATCGTCAGGAAGTGGCCTATCTGACTGGTCGTCGTATTGTCGAAATGGTTTATGAAGATTTGAAGCCAACAGACATCATGACCAAGGAGGCGTTCATCAATGCAATTCGCGTCAATTCCGCGATTGGCGGCTCGACCAATGCGCCGATTCATCTCAATGCGCTTGCGCGTCATGTTGGCGTTGATCTGACGATTGACGACTGGCAGAAATATGGTGAGGATATTCCGCTGCTGGTCAATCTCCAGCCAGCGGGTGAATATCTTGGCGAAGATTATTACCATGCGGGCGGTGTGCCAGCGGTCGTTAATCAGCTGATGGGGCAGGGCCTCATTCATGAGGACGCGCTGACTGTTAACGGCAAGACCATCGGTGAAAACTGCAAAAATGCCACGATTGAAGACAGCAATGTCATCAAGACCTATGATCAGCCATTGAAGAGCCATGCTGGTTTCCGCGTGCTGCGCGGCAATCTGTTCTCGTCGGCGATCATGAAACTGAGCGTTATCTCGGAAGAATTCCGCAATCGCTATCTGAGCGACGCAAAAGACCCGAATGCTTTTGAAGGCAAGGCAATCGTTTTTGATGGCCCGGAAGATTATCATCACCGGATTGATGATCCGTCGCTGGAGATTGATGAGCACTCTGTACTGTTCATGCGCGGTGCTGGCCCAATCGGCTATCCGGGTGCGGCGGAAGTTGTGAATATGCGTGCGCCGGATTACCTTCTCAAGAAGGGCATCAGTTCGCTGCCTTGCATCGGAGATGGCCGTCAGTCGGGTACTTCCGGTTCGCCGTCGATCCTCAACGCGTCGCCGGAAGCAGCTGCTGGCGGTGGTCTGGCATTACTGAAAATGGGCGATCGGGTGCGCATCGATCTTGGTCGCGGCACAGCCGATATTCTGATTTCCGATGAAGAACTGGCAGAGCGCCGCAAGGCTCTGGAAGCTGCTGGCGGTTATAAATATCCCGAAAGCCAGACGCCTTGGCAGGAAATCCAGCGCGCGGTCGTCGGGCAGATGGAAACCGGTGCGGTTCTTGAAAATGCGGTCAAATATCAGGACATTGCGCACACGCGCGGTCTGCCGCGAGACAACCACTAAATGTCTGGTGCGAAAACACCATTTGCGGCAGTGGCGGATTGGGGGACCACCCGGTTCCGCCTCTGGACGCTGGATGTTGATGGTCATGTCCTCAGGGAAAGCCGCGGTGACGACGGGTTGATCTCGGCAAAAGAAAAGGGCTTTGAGACGCTGCTCGAACGGCATCTTGCATCCGTCGATGCGCCGGATGATCTGCCGGTCGTGATCTGCGGTATGGCAGGTTCGCGGACTGGCTGGGTCGAAGCGCCTTATATGAGCCTGCCAGCCGGGTTGGAAGGTATTGTTGCTGCTGCGGTTCGCGTGCCTGCAAAGCGCCCTGTCATCATGCTGCCGGGTGTTGCCCGCCGCAGCGAAGATGCGCCGGATGTGATGCGCGGTGAAGAAACCAAGCTGCTTGGTCTGGTGCATCGCGGCACGCGCGATGCCGTGGTGGTGATGCCCGGTACACATGCGAAATGGGTGCATATCGCAGACGGCAAGCTTAATGATTATCGCTCTTTCATGACAGGTGAATTGTTTGCTCTGCTCAAAGAGAGGTCGGTTCTGGCTGGTGCGCTTGAAGGAGCAGGGCCGGTTGATCCAGCGAGTGCAGCCTTTAAGGTTGGTGTTAAAACTTCGCTTGAGACACCTGAGCTTATCGCCAATGCGCTCTTTACGGTGCGTGCTGGCTGGCTGGTGCATGACTTTAAGCCGACAGATCAGCTTGCACGTCTGTCGGGTCTGTTGATCGGGTTGGAAGTTGCTGGTGGCCGCACATTGTTTGGAAAACCAAGCGAGGCCCTGCTGCTTTCCGATGGCATGATGGGTGCGCTTTATGCTTCTGCGCTTGAGATTGCCGGTGTGAAAGTAAAACGCATCGAAGCCGATGAGTTGGTGCGCGATGGGCTGTTTATGGCGGCAAAACACGCATTTGCGGGAGGCGCACAATGAGCGAACGTATCGCATGGCCGAAGCTTCGCTATCCATTGGTAGCTATCCTGCGTGGTATTCGGCCAGAAGAAACGGAAGCGATTGTTTCCACGCTGATCGAGGTGGGTTTTGAGGCAATTGAAATTCCGCTCAATTCGCCGGATCCCTTCGTATCCATTGAAAAGGCTGCGAAACTCGCGCCTGCTCATGTGCTGATTGGGGCAGGAACGGTTCTTTCGGTTGAGAATGTGGATCGGTTGAACGATGTTGGCGGCAGGCTTCTGGTCAGCCCGAATGTCGAGCCTGATGTTATTCGCCGCGCATCGCATCATGGCATGGTGACGATGCCTGGTGTTTTCACACCGACCGAGGCCTTTGCCGCAATTCATGCAGGCGCATCGGCGTTGAAGTTCTTCCCGGCCAGTGTGCTGGGCGCTGAAGGCATCAAGGCGATCTGTGCCGTATTGCCGAAGGATATTCCGGTGGGTGCCGTGGGTGGCGTCTCGGAGAATGATTTTGCAACCTATCGGGCAGCGGGAGTGAGCTGCTTCGGGCTTGGTTCCAGTCTTTACAAGGCTGGTTTGACGGTTGCCGATGTGCGTGAACGCGCACAGCGTGCAGTTGAGGCTTGGAACAAGATCGCGGGCTGAGAGAGCCTGGATTTTGTTTGAAAAGTATTCCGCAGGTTCAGGCTCAGGATGTTCTGGGCATGGGGCGGGGGCGGAAGTTTTGGGAGAATGGCAGTCTCAATGAGACAGCCCAATTACGGGAGTGAGATAATGGCAGGCATAAAATCATTCACACTGGCAGCAGCGCTTGCTGCCTTTGCATTTACGGGCTTTGCACATGCTGAGGACAAGGGCCTCGTTGGCGTTGCAATGCCAACCAAGTCGTCCGCACGCTGGATTGCCGATGGCGACAACATGGTAAAGGTGCTTCAGGAACGCGGTTACAAGACCGATCTTCAATATGCTGAAGATGACGTTCCGAACCAGCTGGCCCAGATTGAAAACATGGTCACCAAGGGTGCTAAAGTTCTGGTCGTTGCGTCGATCGATGGCACCACATTGTCCGATGTTCTGGCCAAGGCCAATGACGCAGGCATCAAGGTTATCGCTTATGACCGCCTGATCCGCGACACACCAAACGTCTCTTATTACGCGACCTTCGATAATTTCCAGGTTGGCGTTTTGCAGGCACAGTCGATTGAAAAAGCACTGGATCTCAAGAACAAGGAAGGTCCGTTCTATATCGAGTTGTTCGGCGGTTCGCCAGACGATAACAATGCCTATTTCTTCTATAATGGTGCAATGTCCGTTCTCCAGCCATACATCGACAGCGGCAAGCTTATCGTTGGTAGTGGCCAGACCGGCATGGACAAGGTAGCGACACTCCGCTGGGACGGTGCCACCGCTCAGGCGCGCATGGACTCGATCCTCTCAGCCTTCTATTCCGACAAGAAGCTGGATGCTGTGCTGTCACCATATGACGGTATTTCCATTGGCATTCTGTCCTCACTCAAGGGTGTTGGCTATGGCAGCGGCGACATGCCAATGCCTGCGGTTTCCGGTCAGGACGCCGAAGTGCCTTCTGTCAAGTCGATCCTTGCTGGTGAGCAGAATTCCACCATCTTCAAAGATACCCGCGAACTCGCCAAGGTCACCGTTGATATGGTTGACGCCGTGATGAGTGGTAAAGAGCCAGAAGTGAACGACACCAAGACCTATGACAATGGCGTCAAGGTTGTGCCGTCCTATCTGCTCAAGCCTGTCATCGTAGACAAGTCGAACTGGAAGGAAGTTCTGGTCGATAGCGGTTACTACAAAGAAGACCAAATCAAGTAATTTTGTGTCTGGACGCGCCATTTTGTGGCGCGTCCATAATGCCTGCTTCCTTGTCATGATCCCCGCCGCCCAGTTTTCGAACTGGGTTAGGCCGAAAGATTGACAGCGTTGTCTTTTTATGAGTGTGCAGCTTCTCATAAATTGACGACAGAGCAGGTTTGTCATGGGAGCGAGCGAATGAGTTTAGCCAATCCTGTTGAACGTGAGACAGGCAGCGAAGGCCCACATGTGAGTGGTCCGCCGCTGCTTGAAATGCGCGGTATCAGCAAATCCTTCGGCGTTGTGAAGGCTCTGAGTGACGTCAATTTCACGGTGATGCCGGGCGAAATCCACGCCTTTGTCGGTGAAAATGGCGCGGGAAAATCCACGCTGATGAAAGTGCTGTCTGGGGTTTATCCCTCTGGCAGTTATGACGGCTCGATTGTCTTTGATGGCGAAGAGCGACACTTCCGCGATATCAACGATTCCGAAGCGCTGGGCATTGTCATCATCCATCAGGAGCTCGCACTTGTGCCATTGATGTCGATTGCCGAGAATATTTTTCTCGTCAATCCGCCCGGATCTTATGGCGTCATTGACCGCAGCGAAGTCTATCAGCGTACGAAAGTGCTGTTGAAGAAGGTTGGTCTTACGGAATCGCCCGATACGCTGGTGACGGACATTGGTGTTGGCAAACAGCAACTCGTTGAAATCGCGAAAGCCCTTTCCAAGCGGGTACGTCTGCTGATCCTTGATGAGCCTACCGCGAGCTTGAACGAAACCGACAGTGCGGCATTGCTGGCATTGCTGAAAGAATTCCGTGCGCAGGGCATTACCTCCATCCTGATCTCGCACAAGCTCAATGAAATTCGTGAAGTGGCGGACAAGATCACCGTTCTGCGTGATGGTCGTGCAGTAGCAACGCTGGATTGTCATGAGGGTGAGGTCGAAGAAGACGAGATCATCCGCAAAATGGTCGATCGTGATCTCGAAAGCCGCTATCCGAAGCGTGAGCCGAAGATCGGTGAAGTGATTTTCGAGGCTGAGAACTGGTCGGTCTATCATCCGCTGCACCCGGAGCGACACTCGGTTAAAAATGTTTCGTTCAACGTGCGCGCCGGGGAAATTGTCGGGATTGCAGGCCTGATGGGTGCTGGCCGCACCGAGTTCGCCATGAGTCTTTTCGGGCGTTCATGGGGCACGAATATCACTGGCGAAGCGCGGATGCATGGCAAGCCGGTGGATATTTCTACCGTGGCACGGGCTATCAAATCCGGGCTCGCTTATGTGACCGAGGACCGCAAGAAGCTGGGCCTTGTTCTTGGCGATAATATATCGCGCAATATATCGCTCGCGCATTTGCGTGGCGTCAGCCCGAAGGGCGTGATCGACAGCATTCGCGAAATGAAGGTCGCGAATGACTATCGCAGCCAGATGAGCATCCGCTGCCACAACGTTTATCAGGAAACAGGCACGCTTTCCGGAGGCAACCAGCAGAAGGTGGTGCTGTCAAAATGGCTGTTCACCGGGCCGGACGTGCTGATCCTCGATGAACCGACGCGCGGCATCGATGTGGGTGCCAAATACGACATTTACACAATCATCAATTCATTGGCCGACAGCGGCAAGGGCGTGGTCGTCATTTCGTCCGAAATGCCGGAACTGATCGGGATTTGCGACCGCATTGTCGTCATGCATGAGGGAGCCTTCGTCGGCGAAGTCGCTGGCGAAGAAGCAACGCAGGAAAACATTATGCGTGCGATCATGCGCAATAAGGGAAAACAATCATGAGCGAGACCGTAGTCCAGAAAGCGCCGAGCGGTATCGGGCGTTATCTCAAAAACAACCTGCGTGAATCGGGAATGCTGCTCTCGCTTATCGCGATCATGATCTTCTTCCAGATCGTCACTGGCGGCGTGTTGATGAAGCCGCTGAATCTGACTAACCTTGTGTTGCAAAACAGTTATATCGTCATCATGGCGCTCGGTATGTTGCTGATTATCGTGACCGGACATATCGATTTGTCGGTCGGATCAGTCTGCGGATTTATCGGCGCACTGGCGGCGGTGATGATGGTTCGGTGGGGAATTCCGTTTCCTATTGCTGCCATTCTGTGTCTGATTGCCGGTGGTATTATCGGTGCGATGCAAGGTTTCTGGGTCGCTTATTTTAATATTCCATCCTTCATCGTCACCCTTGCTGGGATGCTGGTTTTCAAAGGATTGATGCTGGCCGTTCTCGGTGGGCAGTCGGTCGGTCCATTCCCTCCGATGTTTCAGAAATTGTCGTCTGGCTTCATTCCCGAATTTATCGGTGTGACGGGTGGTGTCTATCTGACATCGCTGATCCTCGGTCTCGTGCTTGCTGGTTTCATCGTCTGGCAGAACTCAAGATCGCGTGCGCGTCACATTGCGCATGAGGTAGAAACCGAGCCTTTCGCCTTTTTCGTGATCAAGAATATCGTGTTGTTTGCCGGTATCGCTTATCTTGCCCTGCTGATTTCTTCACATCGCGGCATGCCCAACGTGTTGATTATTATGGCAGTTCTGATTGCGGCCTATGCGTTTCTCACGACGCGCACGGTGATCGGTCGCCAGATTTATGCGGTCGGTGGTAATCGCCATGCGGCAAAGCTTTCGGGTGTTAAAACCGAGCGACTGACCTTTCTGGCATTCGTCAATATGGGTGTGCTGGCAGCCCTTGCCGGGCTGGTTTTTGCAGCCCGTTTGAATACGGCAACACCAAAAGCCGGTCTTGGATTTGAGCTGGATGTGATCGCCGCCTGCTTCATCGGTGGGGCATCGGCCTATGGTGGCGTTGGCCGTGTGACAGGTGCCGTGATCGGTGCGCTGATTATGGGTGTGATGAACAATGGCATGTCGATCTTGGGTATAGGTATCGACTATCAGCAAGTGATCAAGGGTATTGTTTTGTTGGGTGCTGTTTGCATCGATGTTTACAACCAGCGTCGCTAAAAAGGGGTTTTGCCGCGATATTGCCACATTCTTACCATGGGTTTGCCACAGCAATCACATTCTGAACATCGCTTTTGAGCACGAAATGCGCACAAAAAACGTGTTTTAGCACGTTTTAGCACTTTTGCTCCGCTCTTTTGGGAGAGGGAAGCGTGAGCAAAACGGGCCGGAACCGAGTTCCGGCCCGACTGTTTTCAGATCGCGGTCCGGCGTGCGTGGTCGAGATAAATCTCACGCAGCTTGAGTGCGACCGGACCCGGCTTGCCACCGCCGATAGGCTTGTCGTCGATGAACGAAATCGGCGTTACGAAAGTGCCCGCGCTGGTCATGAAAGCTTCTTTCGCAGCATAAGCTTCGTCAATCGTGAAAGCGCGTTCTTCAAGCGTCATGCCGGTTTCAGCAATCAGCTGCAAAAGGGACAGACGTGTGCAGCCAGGAAGCACTGCATTGCTGTTCGGGCGGGTGACGATGACATCATCCTGCGTGATGATATAGCTGGTCGACGATGCACCTTCGGTGACATAGCCGTCCTCGATCATCCAGGCTTCGTCGCAACCGGCATGTTTGGCAATTTCCTTGGCAAGCGCCTGTGGCAGAAGGCAGACGGTTTTGATATCGCGACGCTTCCAGCGCAGATCATCGAGTGAAAGCACCCGAATGCCTGTCGTGACTTCCGGCCGGTTGGCGAGGGCTTTAACCTGTGTGAACAGAACGACTGATGGCTTCAAACCCTTGGCGACGAAATCACGGTCGCGACCATCGCCGCGCGTGACTTGCAAATAGACCAGACCTTCGGTGAGATTGTTGCGGCGGATCAGTTCGCGTTCGATCTCGACGATCTCATCTTCGCTCATCGGCATAGGAATACCGATTTCTCCGGTTGAACGGCGCAGGCGCTTCATATGTGGGTCGCTATCGACCAGCTTGCCGTCAAGGACTGCGGTTACTTCGTAAATTCCGTCACCAAAGAGAAAACCACGATCAAAGATCGAGATTTTTGCATCGCGTGCGGCGACATATTCGCCATTCACATAAACGATGCGGTCTTCAAGTTCTGCTGAAACGGCCATGATGGAACGGTCCTGAAAATAGCGCATATCCAAAGCGCTAGAAAGAAAAGGCTGCGAAGAACATCGCAGCCTTTTCTTAAGATACCATCTCATCAGAAGGAACAATAATTTTCAGGCAGCCTGTTTTGCAGCTGTAATTGCTTCGCTGCGGATTTCTTCGGTAAGCTTTAAGCGCAGTTCGGAGAATTCAGGGCTGGCTTTGACCTGATAAGAACGCGGATGTTCGATATTGACTGGCGTGATTGATTTGATCTTGCCGGGGCGGGCTGTCATCGTCACCACGCGGGTCGCCATAAAGATGGACTCTTCAATATCGTGGGTGACGAAAATGACGGTCTTCTGTTCCCGCTCCCAGATACCGAGCAGAAGTTCCTGCATCAGCCCACGCGTCTGGTTGTCGAGCGCGCCGAAAGGCTCATCGAGAAGCAGAATCTTTGGATCATTGGCCAGAGCGCGGGCGATTGCCGTGCGCTGCTGCATGCCGCCTGAAAGCTGTTTTGGCCAGTGGTTTTCAAATCCGCGCAGGCCGACCTTGTCGATATAGCTATCGATGATTTCACGGGCCTGCTTTTCCGGCATGCCTTTTTCGCGCAGGCCGAAACCGACATTCTGCCGAACGGTCAGCCATGGAAACAGCGTATAAGACTGGAACACCATGCCGCGATCGGCACCCGGTCCTTTGACTGGCTGATCTTCCAGCGTCACCGTGCCCGTGGTTGGCTTGTCAAGACCGGCAATGATGCGCAGAAGCGTGGACTTGCCGCAGCCTGATGGACCAAGAATGGTCACGAAATCATTCTTTGGAATGATGAGATCGGTCGCTTGCAGCGCCAGCGTTGGCTTGCCGCCGTGCACACCCGGAAAGGTGCGGCTGACGCCTTTGACGACGAGTTCCTGTTCGGTTGTCGTAAGCATTACGCAAACCTCCACGCAAAGAGCCAGCGGTTGATGTATTTGAACGCCAGATCAGAAATCAGACCGATAACGCCGATGACGATGATGCCGAAAATAATCTGTCCGGTCGCCATCAGCGCCTGGGAATTGATGATCATATAGCCGATGCCCGACGATGCACCGATCAGCTCTGCCACGATCACATAAGTCCAGGCCCAGCCCAACACGAGACGCAGCGTTTCAGCAATATCGGGAGCGCTTGAAGGCACAAGCACACGGCGAATGACGCCGCGGTCCTTGGCGCCGAGTGTATAGGCAGCTTCAACCAGATCGCGGCGTGTGCCGGAAACGATAACAGCGATCATCAGAATGAGCTGGAACACGGCACCAATGAAGATAACGAGTAGCTTTTGTGTTTCGCCAATGCCTGACCAGAGAATAAGAAGCGGCACGAATGCAGATGCTGGCAAATAACGCGCGAAGGAAACGAAGGGTTCGAGCAGCGCTTCAATCGGCTTATAGGCGCCCATGGCTATTCCGAGCGGAATGGCCACGATGCTTGCCATAATGAAGCCGCCCAACACACGCCAGACAGTCATGCCAATATCCGACATAAAACCCTGATTGACGATAAGATCATACCCATCCTGAACCATGGTAATCGGATCGGCGAGGAAGGTAGGCGAAACAAAGCCTCCGAGCGTCGCAACGCCCCAGAAAGCAAAGAAAAGCACGAAGAACAGAATTCCCAGAAGAATTCGGGCTCCATTTCCGATCGGTTGCATAGGCTGCATAGGCATATCCGTTTAGTCAGGCACGCAGGCTGCCTCAAGCATGAGGCGGAAATAAAACAGACCCGGAGTGAACTCCGAGTCTGCGCTGCAATGGCATTTACTTGATAAAGCTGATGTCGACAATCTCGTCGAGATTTGGCTTGTTCTTGATGACACCAGCGTCAAGCAGGAGCTTTGTTGCTTCTTCGGAAAATTCCTTGAATTCGCCTTCAAAGAACTTCTGGTTGGCGGCCTTGTCCTGCCAGCGCAGATAGGCTGCGGACTTGCCAAATTCTTCGCCCGACTGCTTTACGTCCTTACCCATGATTTCATAGGACTTGGCCGGATCCGCAGCAATCATTTCCAGCGCTTCAAAATAGCTGGTGGCGAGCGCCTTGGCAGCTTCCGGGTTCTTTTCAAGGAAGTCCGGTGTGCAGCCGACCGTATCCATCACAGCGGGATATTCCAGCGTGGTCGCGAGAATTTTGCCCTTGTCCGGTGCCGCGCGAACGGTCGAGAGATATGGCTCATAGGTCATGGCCGCATCATTCTGGCCCGCAACAAAAGCCTGTGCTGCTGGTCCCGGTTCCATGTTGACGATTTTGACGTCCTTGGTGGTCATGCCGTTTTTAGCGAGCATATAGGCCAGGAAGAAGTAAGGCGACGTGCCGGGCGCGGAGGCTGCAACTGTCTTGCCTTTAAGATCGGCAAAGGAATTGACGTCACCACGCACGGCAATGCCGTCAGCGCCATAGGATTTATCCATCTGGAAAATCTGCTTGGACTTCACGCCAGCGGAGTTCCAGATAATCCATGTTTCAACCGTGGTTGCAGCGCACTGGATATCACCGGAGGCCAGAGCCAGATGGCGGCTTGCCTGCGGAATTTTATTGAGCGTGACGTCGAGGCCGTTCTTCTTGAAGATACCCGCTTCTTTCGCAAGTGTGAGCGGACCAAAGCCGGTCCAGCCGGAAAAGCCGATTGCGACTTTGGTTTCTGCCTGTGCGGCAGAGGCAAGGGTGAGTGCTGCGAGGGCTGCACCAGCCAACCAAGATTTTCTCATATGTGAACCCCTTTTTGTTTTAAGCATATACATATTCTTGCAGACAAATTAGCAGGACCACAATTTCTGTCCAGAGAGACAGGCAAAGAAACCTTTGCTTGTCCGTCTCGCGAAATATCGAATAAGCCTTTGATTATATGTCTATAATCGAAATCTTATAGGCGATGCCTCTCCCAGTAAGCTCTACAGAAAACTGCGCATCTTCTGATAAGATCAGGCAGTCATGCTGGTCGAGATGCGCGATTCTATTGTCGCTTTTCAGCTCGAAATTTCCTTCTGCACAGAAAATAAGCACGGTGCCGCTTTCCGCTTCAACGATTACCGAATCATTTGTGACGATGCGGGTGACCTGATGCGTGAAGCTCAAGCGTCGTGTCATGACATTGAGGTCGGTGATTGGGCCGTCGATGAGGCGGGCACCAGAGCTTGCATCGGCGGCAAAGGCAAAGGGTGCTGTCTCTCGGGTGAGGGTGGTTTCCACCCCTTCAACATCGAGAACAATGCCGTTGCCTTCCAGAACCGACAAGGTGCGATCAATGTCGGGGAAGGTCGAGAAGGGGCCATCATTGGCAACGGTTGCCGTGGAAATGCGCCAGTCGAAATTATCGACCGACGCATTGATCGGATGGATTGCGACTTCGACCGTTACGCCGCCGCCGTTTTTCCACGGCATGCGGCGATGGTCCTTCGCTTTGAGGACTTTGAATTCCATTAATTCAACCAACCGTTTGATACTGCCCAGAAAGCAACGGGTGCGGTGAGCAGAATGCTCAATGCTGTGCGGATGTACCAAATGACGATCAAATCACGGAATTTGAGCGGTACGGATGTTGCCAGAACGCATGGGATCGAAGCGGACAGGAACAGAACCTGGCTGACCGAAACAACAGCGGCAACAAACTTTAGCGCGACATCTGCATCTTTGAGAAGAATGGCGGGCAGGAACATTTCGGCGAGACCGGAGGCCATGGATTTCGCAGCAAGCATTGGGTCGGAAAACTGCGCAAGCCATGTGAATGGATAAAGTGCAAGGCCCAGAACATCGAAAAGCGGTGTATATTTTGCAGCCAAAAGGCCAAGAAGACCGACGGCCATAATGCTTGGCAAAATCATCGATGCCATGCGCAGACCGTCGAGGAACGTTGCCCAGAGCAGAGGCAACAGCTTTGGTGCGCTCTGTGCCTGCGTAATGCCCGCATCTATCGCAGTTTCAATGCGACCTTTGCCTGCTGGCAGTGGCATGTCGCGATCTTCCGGATGGTCCATACGGCTTAGCGGCCACAGGCGCGCTGCGATCGCTGAGACGATGAAAGTGACGAAGAAAGTCGTCCAGAAATAGAGGTTCCATGATTCCATCAGACCGAGTGTCCGCGCGACGATAATCATGAAAGTGGCAGAAACCGTCGAAAATCCGGTTGCAACAATTGCAGCTTCTCGTGCGGTATATTTGCCTTCTTTATAAACGCGGTCTGTGATCAGAAGTGCCAGCGAATAGCTGCCAACGAATGATGCGACGGCATCAATTGCCGACCAGCCGGGGGTGCGCCAGATGGGGCGCATCACAGGCTGAACGATAACGCCGGTGAATTCGAGCAGGCCGTAACCGATCAAAAAAGCAAGTGCCAGTGCGCCGATTGGCACAATCAGGCCGACGGAAAGCACGAGTTTGTCAAAAAGAAAAGGCAGCATGTCAGGCGTGAACAGCAACGCCGGACCGAGATTCGCGAGATACATGACCGTTGCAACTAGTCCAAGCACCCGCAAGACCGAGAAGATTTTTTCCGTCAGGTTCTTCTTCCATGTTCCATTGAAGAATGGTCCAAACGCACCATAAGCAATCAGCAGACAAACAAGTGTCAGAGCGACAGGTCGCAATTGGGCTGCCAGTGCCGTGGCTGCATGATCAAGCAGAATAGTGGATTTTCCGCCAATCGTAACAGGAACGAAAAAGAAGAAGATTCCTATGAAGCTGTATACAACCAGCTTGAGTGCTGCCGTTCCGCGTGAGGGTTCCCGGCCGCTAAGCGTCGTGTCTGTCATCGATATTCCCCGGTATTACGTGTATTTTTGAACATGAAAAAAGGCGGCCCCCGTAAGGGCCGCCTTCGATTGGATTCTTAGTTTCCAAGGATCGCCGGAAGGCGAAGACCCTGCTGTTTTGCCCAGTCGAGGGCTTCTTCATAGCCCGCATCGGCATGGCGCATGACGCCGGTGGCCGGATCATTCCACAGCACGCGACCGATGCGTTCATCGGCATCTTCCGAACCGTCACAGCAGATGACCATGCCCGAATGCTGGGAGAAGCCCATGCCGACGCCGCCGCCGTGATGGAGCGATACCCATGTTGCGCCCGATGCCGTGTTGAGAAGCGCGTTGAGCAGCGGCCAGTCGGATACGGCGTCGGAGCCGTCCTTCATGGCTTCGGTTTCGCGGTTTGGTGACGCGACCGAACCTGAATCGAGATGATCACGGCCAATGACGATTGGCGCTTTCAGCTCGCCGTTGCGAACCATTTCGTTGAAGGCGAGGCCGAGGCGGTGACGATCACCAAGGCCAACCCAGCAGATGCGCGCTGGCAGGCCTTGGAATTCGATGCGCTCCTTTGCCATGTCGAGCCAGTTATGCAGGTGTTTGTTGTCTGGCAGCAGTTCCTTCACCTTGGCATCGGTCTTTGCAATATCTTCTGGATCGCCGGAAAGGGCTGCCCAGCGGAAAGGTCCAATGCCGCGGCAGAACAGCGGGCGGATATAGGCGGGTACGAAGCCCGGGAAGGCAAACGCGTCTTCCAAACCTTCTTCAAGCGCCATCTGACGGATATTGTTGCCGTAATCCACCGTTGGAATGCCCGCATTATGAAAGTCGAGCATGGCCTGAACCTGCACCTTCATCGAAGCGCGGGCGGCTTTCGCAACTGCTTGCGGATCGCTTTCCTGCTTGGCGCGCCATTCAGCAACGCTCCAGCCGATTGGCAGATAGCCATGCACCGGATCATGGGCTGAAGTCTGGTCGGTCACGATGTCAGGGCGCACGCCGCGCTTGACGAGTTCCGGGAAGATTTCAGCCGCGTTGCCTATGAGAGCTATGGATTTGGCTTCGCCTGCCTTGGTCCATTCGTCGATCTTGGCCAGAGCTTCATCGAGGCTGTGGGTCTTTTCATCGACATAGCGGGTGCGCAGGCGGAAATCGGCGCGGGTTTCGTCGCATTCAACGGCCAAGCAGCAAGCGCCTGCCATGACGGCTGCAAGCGGTTGAGCGCCGCCCATGCCGCCGAGGCCGCCGGTCAGAATCCACTTGCCTTTGAGATTGCCATCATAGTGCTGGCGACCGGCTTCCACGAAGGTCTCATAGGTGCCCTGCACAATACCCTGAGCGCCGATATAAATCCACGAACCGGCAGTCATCTGGCCATACATGGCGAGACCCTTCTTATCCAGTTCGTTGAAATGATCCCAAGTTGCCCAATGGGGCACGAGGTTGGAATTGGCGATCAGAACGCGCGGTGCATCCTTATGGGTGCGGAACACGCCAACCGGTTTACCGGACTGCACCAGCAGGGTTTCGTCGTCATTGAGTGTTTTCAATGTTGCAACGATGCGGTCAAAGTCGTCCCATGTGCGGGCTGCGCGACCAATGCCGCCATAGACAACCAGTTCATGCGGGCGCTCGGCAACATCCGGGTCGAGGTTGTTCATCAACATGCGCAGCGGTGCTTCGGTGAGCCAGCTCTTCGCATTGAGTTCGGTGCCGCGTGGAGCACGGATTTCACGCTCGTTATGACGTGGGTTGGACATGGTTTACTCCTCAGGATTTCAGTTCGGCGGCAATGTTCTCAAGCCGCTCAAGAATGGATTTGAGATGCACACGAAGCTTTGTTGCCTTCGCCTCGTCATAGGCAAAGGGAACGGTCTCGGTGGTTAAATGGGTTGATTGCGCCAGCTCCATCTGGATGGCGTGGACGCCGGTTTCGGGCTTGCCATAGTGGCGCGTCGTCCAGCCGCCCTTGAAACGGCCATTGAGAATGTATGTGTAGCCGCTGGCGTTTTCGGTCACTTCCACGGCTGCGGCTTCGATTTCCGGTGCGCAGGTCTTGCCAAGGTCTGTGCCGATGTTGAAATCCGGCAGCTTGCCTTCAAACAGGAACGGGATATGCGAGCGGATCGAGTGGCAATCGTAAAGGATTGCTACGCCGTGGATTGCTTTCACGCGTTCGATTTCAGCGGCAAGGGCATCGTGATAGGGCTTGTGAAAGCGGGTGATGCGATCTGTAATATCGGCTTCGGTGGGGGCTTCGCCGTCTTTCCAGATTGCAAGGCCGTCGAAATCGGTTTCCGGGATCAGCGTCGTGGTGTTCTGGCCCGGATAGAGGCTCACACCTGCCGGATCGCGATTGGCATCGATGCAATAGCGATGAAAGGTGGCGCGGACTGTCGTGACATTGTCCAGTAGCCCGTCATAGAGCTGATGGATATGCCAGTCGGTGTCGGCAAGAATGCGGCCATTGTCATTGAGCCGCGCCCAGATGTCTTCCGGCACGTCTGTTCCGGTGTGGGGCAGGCCGAGAATGACAGGTGACGAACCCTGGTGGAGTTCAAAAGCGCTCATTTCAAATCTCCAGTGCAGGCAGAATATGGGCGCTGATGCTGCCGGTGAACGAGCCGTCGGCGATGATGGCGCTTGCGCTTGCCAAATCGTTGGCCATGTAGCGATCAACGTCGAGTGTCGGCACATGCGCGCGCAGAACGGCGATGGCGCTTTTCAGTTCTGGACTGGTTTCAAGGGGGCCACGCAATTCAACACCCAGCGCGCCAGTCAATGCTTCAATGCCGATGATTGCGTTGAGGTTTTCGGTCATCTGCAACAGGCGGCGTGCACCATGGCAGGCCATGGAAACATGATCTTCCTGATTGGCGGAGGTTGGCGTGGAATCAACCGATGCCGGATGCGCCATCTGCTTGTTTTCGCTCATCAGTGCGGCGGATGTGACTTCCGCAATCATAAGACCCGAATTGAGGCCCGGCTTTTTAGCGAGGAACGCAGGCAGGCCGAAGGAAAGCGCAGGATCGACCAGAAGTGCAATGCGGCGCTGGGCAATTGCGCCAATTTCACACACAGCCAGCGCAATCTGATCGGCTGCGAAAGCAACGGGTTCGGCATGGAAGTTGCCGCCTGAAACCACACTGTCATCGGAGAGGACGAGTGGGTTATCGGTGACGGCATTGGCTTCGATTTCCAATGTGCAGGCAGCCTGGCGCAGAATGTCGAGGGCTGCACCATCAACTTGCGGCTGACAGCGGATGCAATAAGGGTCCTGCACGCGCTGGTCGCCGTCCAGATGGCTTTCGCGAATGACCGAGCCAGACAGGAGATTGCGCAGGGCTGCTGCCGTATCGATCTGACCCTGATGCCCACGCAATGTGTGAATATCTGGATGAAACGGAGCCGTTGAACCCATGGCCGCATCGGTCGAAAGTGCGCCGGTGATGAGGGCTGCCTGCAATGCACGATGCGCGCGGAACAGGCCGGCCAATGCCAATGCGGTTGAGGTCTGTGTGCCGTTGATGAGGGCTAGACCTTCCTTGGCAGCCAGAACAACCGGCTTGAGGCCGGCTTTTTTCAGTGCGTCAGCAGATGGCAGGCGTTCGCCCTGATAGAAGGCTTCGCCTTCGCCGATCATTGTCGCGGCCATATGCGCAAGCGGCGCGAGATCGCCAGAAGCACCAACCGAACCCTTGGCCGGGATCATCGGGATCACGCCCTTTTCCAGCATGGCTTCGATAAGGGTAATGAGTTCCAGCCGCACGCCTGATGCACCACGGCCAAGCGAAATGAGCTTCAGCGCCATGATGAGGCGCACGATGTTTTCGCTCAGCGGTTCACCGACGCCGCAGCAATGCGACAGGATCAGATTGCGCTGAAGTGTTGCTACATCTTCGGGCGCGATGCGGATCGAGGCGAGCTTACCAAAGCCGGTATTGATGCCATAGACCGGTGCATCGCCGGCGGCGATTTCGGCAATGCGGCGAGCTGCCTTTTCAACGCCTGTATGGAAAGACGGATCGATGCGAACGGCATGATTTTCGCGGTAAATCTGTTCAAGTACGCCAAGTGAAACGCTGCCGGGTTTCAAGATAAGGGTCATGGAAAACTCCTTAAGAGCGCATCCCGAAAAGTGTGAAGCGCTTTTCGGACAAGGTGCGCGTTGAAATAAACTCTGATTAAATCTGGCCTTTGAAAACCCGCTTCCACAGCGGGTTGAAGCCGATGCGGTAAACAAGCTCTGCTGGGCGCTCGACGTTCCAGATCGCGAGATCCGCGTCCTTGCCGACTTCAAGCGTGCCGGTCTTGTCGAGCACGCCGAGGGCACGGGCTGCTTCGCGGGTGACACCTGCAATGCATTCATCGACTGTCATGCGGAACAGGGTTGCGCCCATATTCATGGTGAGCAGAAGCGAGGTCAGTGGCGACGTACCGGGATTGTTGTCGGTGGCCAGCGCCATCTTTGTGCCAGCGGTACGGAAAAGCTCCACCGGCGGCTTCTGCGTTTCGCGGATGAAATAATAAGCGCCGGGAAGCAGAACTGCGACAGTTCCAGCCTTGGCCATAGCGGCTGCACCTTCTGCATCGGTATATTCGAGATGATCGGCGGAAAGCGCATCATAGGACGCGGCAAGGGCTGCGCCATGCAGATTGGAAAGCTGATCGGCGTGGAGTTTGACTGGCAGGTCGTGCGCCTTTGCAGCATCGAAAACGCGTGCGATTTCGTCCGGCAGGAAGGCGATGCCTTCGCAGAATCCGTCCACTGCATCGGCGAGATTTTCGCTCGCAATGGCAGGCAGCATTTCATTGACGATCTTGTCGATGAAAGCCGTTTTATCGCCATTCATTTCCGGTGGCAGGGCATGAGCGCCCAAGAAGGTGGTGCGAATAGCAACATCGCGTTCATGCCCAAGACGCCGGGCTGCTCGCAATGATTTTATCTCGCTTTGCGTATCGAGGCCATAACCCGATTTGACTTCAACCGTCGTCACGCCTTCAGCAATCAGCGCATCGAGGCGGGGCAGGGTTTCACGGACCAGATCATCTTCGCTGGCCGCGCGCAGATTTTTAACAGAGGAAACAATGCCGCCGCCCGCGCGCGCAACTTCTTCGTAAGTGGCACCATTCAGGCGCAGCTCAAATTCATGTGCACGGTTGCCTGCGTGGACCAAATGCGTGTGACAGTCGATCAGACCGGGCGTGATCAGGCGGTTTTCGCAGTCAATCTTCTCAAGCGAGGCATATTCAGCAGGAAGATCAACTTCTGCGCCGACATAAGCGATTTTGCCATCCTTGACGGCAATTGCTGCAGCTTCAATCAAGCCAAGCCCTTCCGCCTGCTCGTTGAGCGTGGCGATGCGTGCATTGGTCAAAACGAAGTTCGATTTCTGTGTCATGAGCGTTTTCTCGCTTCCCCTGTTTTTCGATAATGTATATACATATTAGCGAAGCCGCCAAGAGAAAAAATGCATCCGATTGTGATCTGTTGAAAAATGGTGCTGCAAAACGGATGGAAAGAGGAGCGAAACAGCATGTCCGCCATGGTCGAAAAAACGCAATTTATTCATGCGCAACAAGCGCTTTTGCAAAGCGGCTGGGCAGAAGATGTGCGGCTTGGTCTGGCGCATGGAAAAATTGCTTCTGTGGAAGCTGGTGTTGGTGCGCAGTCGGGTGACGAGCGTTACAAGGTGATCGTAGCTGGGATGCCGAACCTCCACAGCCACGCGTTTCAATATGGCATGGCTGGCCTTGCTGAACGGCGCGGACCATCGGCTGACAGTTTCTGGAGCTGGCGCGAGATCATGTATAAGTTCGCGCTGACCATGACGCCGGAACAGGCGGAGGCAGTCGCATTGCGGCTTTATATCGATATGCTGGAAGCCGGTTTTACACGCGTCGGCGAGTTTCATTATCTGCATCATGATCGCGACGGCACGCCTTATAGCAATATTTCTGAAATGGCGGATCGTATTGCCTCGGCAGCGCAAAGCGCTGGCATCGGTCTAACGCTGTTGCCCGTGCTTTATGCGCATTCGAGTTTTGGCGGGGCCGAACCCAATGAAGGCCAGCGTCGTTTTATCAATGATCAGCAGAGTTTTGCGCGCCTGATCGAGGGCTGCCAAAAGGCGCTTTCAGGTTTTGAGGGTGCCGTGCTTGGCGTGGCACCGCACAGTCTGCGAGCTGTCACCCCGGATGAGCTGACATTTGCAGCAAAGCTGTTGCCCGGCGCGCCAGTGCATATTCACATTGCCGAGCAGGTCAAGGAAGTCGAGGACTGCATTGCGTGGTCGGGACAGCGACCTATCGAATGGCTGCTTGACCATCAGGAATTGTCGTCGCGCTGGTGCCTTATCCACGCAACGCACATGACTGACGAGGAAACCGTGCGCATGGCGAAAGCTGGTGCGATCGCGGGTCTTTGCCCGGTCACGGAAGCCAATCTCGGCGATGGCACATTTAACGCTACCGTCTTTGAAGCCAATGGTGGCCGTTTCGGCGTTGGTTCTGATTCCAATGTGCTGATCGGCATTGGCGATGAGTTGCGGCAATATGAATATTCGCAGCGTTTGCTGCATCGAGCGCGCAATGTGCTGGCGAAAAACGAAGGCTCGACCGGACGCGCCTTGTTCGATAATGCATTGGCAGGCGGGAATATTGCTATGGGTCGTGAGGGTGATGGATTGAAGCAAGGTGCTTCAGCAGATTTTGTATCGCTTGATGTTGAGCGTCTGCCCCATGCAAAAGGGGATGCGGTTCTCGATGGCTGGATTTTTGCCGGTCGTGCGCGTGCCTCTGATGTGTGGGTGCGCGGCGTGAAACAGGTGGAGGGCGGACATCATCGCTTGCGCGATGCGGCAGAGCGTGCTTTCCAGAAAGCAATCGGCGAATTGCTGAACTAATAAATGGGGCGAGCGGGACGTGCAGGACAATCCATCCGGAAAAGAAGAGCCGACATTATCGCTGCATCAGCGTATTCTGGATGATATTGAAACGCGCATTATTTCTGGCGAGTGGCAGCCCGGTCATCGCATCCCGTTCGAGCACGAGCTGACCGAGTATTATAATTGCTCGCGCATGACCGTGAACAAGGCGCTGACGCAGCTGGCAAAAGCCGGTCTGATTGAGCGAAAGCGCCGTTCGGGAAGCTTTGTTTCCGTCCCGCAGTCGCAAGCCGCAATTCTCGAAATCCATGATATTCGCGATGAGGTTGCAGCGCTTGGGCAGCCTTATCGTTTTGAGCTGCTGAAACGAAACGAGCGGTTAAGCGGCCCTGCCGATGCACGTCATATCGACATGCCACGACACACGCCGCTCATCGAACTTGTTTGCCGTCATTATGCCGGAAAGCGGGTCTTTGCGCTGGAAGAACGCATTATCAGTCTTGATGCCGTGCCAGGCGCAGCAGAGACCGATTTTGCCGAGCAGTCACCCGGTCCATGGCTCGTTTCATGCGTGCCGTGGAGCAATGCGCAGCATTCCATCCGCGCGGTTGTCTCAACCGAGGAAAATGCTGCGACACTTGGCGTACCTGCCGGTTCGCCCTGTCTTGTTGTTGAGCGTCAGACATGGAATGCCGATCAACCAGTGACGCATGTGCGTTTCACTTATCCGGGCGATAGTCATGCGCTTGTGGCGAAGTTTACACCGTCGCAGAGCTGAATTTAGCGATGTAATGTAACGTTATTACGCTTTTGGTGGCTTCGCGCGTAGTGGCCGCTAAAATGATAATGTGCAGAATCCTTTGCGCGCGATTCCAGAGAATGCGATTCACAAAAAAAGCCGCCGCAGGGGAAAGCGGCGGCTACAGCATCGGCCCAAAAATCGATTTCGATTTTTGGAAAGCTCGATGCGTAGTTAAATTTTCAGAGCGTCCTTTGCGCGTCCTATCGGACGCGCGGCGCTCTGTTGCAGCCTGACCTGGGTGGTGATCAGGCCGCGCGTTTAAGCGCATCTCCGATCATGGAAACGATGGTGTCGATCTGTTCCTTTTCCACGATGAGCGGTGGCGAAAGCGCGATCACATCGCCGGTGACGCGGATCAGGAGACCCTTCTTGAAGCAATCGACAAAGACATCGTAAGCGCGTGCGCCGATGGCGCCTTCGCGGGACGAAAGTTCGATTGCGCCAACGAGGCCAAGGTTGCGGATGTCGATGACATTTGGTGCGTCTTTGAGCGAATGCAGCGCATTTTCCCAATGCTCGGCCAGCTCTGCGCCGCGGGTCAGAAGACCTTCTTCGGCGTAGATTTCAAGTGTTGCGAGACCAGCAGCACAGGCAACCGGATGGCCGGAATAGGTGTAGCCGTGGAAGAGCTCGATGGCATTGGCCGGGCCAGTCATCAGCGCATCATGCACTGTGCGGCTGGCGAAGACTGCCCCCATCGGGATTGCGCCGTTGGTCAGGCCCTTGGCAGTGGTGACGAGATCAGGCTTAACGCCGAAATAATCAACCGCAAATGGTGTGCCGAGGCGACCGAAGCCGGTGATGACTTCGTCATAGATCACCAGAATGCCGTGCTTGTCAGCGGTCGCGCGGATGCGTTCGAGATAGCCCTTTGGTGGCAGAATAACACCGGCAGAACCGGACATCGGTTCGACGATGACGGCAGCAATCTTTTCTGCGCCATGGAGCTGAACCAGACGTTCCAGATCATCAGCCAGCTCGATGCCATGTTCTGGCAAGCCTTTGGAGAAGGCATTGCGGCCAATATCGAGCGTATGGCGCATATGATCGGCAGGAATCTGCGGGAAGACACGACGGTTGTTGACGAGGCCGCCGACAGAAATGCCGCCGAAGCCAACGCCGTGATAACCTTTTTCGCGACCGATCACGAGCGTACGGGTGCCCTGACCAATGGCACGCTGATAGGCGATGGCGATCTTGAGTGCAGTATCGACCGATTCCGAGCCGGAATTGGTGAAGAACACGCGATCAAGCTTGGCATCCGGGCCACCGGGCGCAATGGCTGCGAGCTTTTCAGCAAAATCGAAAGCGATGTTGTGGCCCATCTGGAAGGTCGGCGCGAAGTCCATGGTCGAGATCTGGCGCTCGACTGCCTGGGTGATCTGCTTGCGGCCATGACCGGCATTGCAGCACCAGAGGCCTGCGGTTCCGTCCAGAACCTGATTGCCGTCGACATCGGTGTAATACATGCCCGAAGCGCTTGCGAGCAGGCGTGGGGCGGCCTTGAACTGGCGGTTGGCCGTGAACGGCATCCAGAAGTTATCAAGACTTGGCGCGTTGGTGTTGTTAAGCATTCAGACCTCCTATTTGATAGCCTGTTCCAAAAGCCGCCCTGAGCGGCTGCAAATGGCAATTTGCTGCGTTCCGGTGCTCATGTACCTTTAAGTACACTGCGCTCCGGTACTCGAAAATCACCATTTTCGCGCGCACATGCCGCTTTTTGAATGAGGCTCTTTGGAGTAAAAGGACATGTATCACCGAAGGCAACAAGTCCTTTTCTCATAAAATTTAAATCATTGAAATTATGTGCTTTGAAACAAAAGTTTGTGATATATCGAACATCATAAACAGTAAGGGACGTGTCGATGAGCATCGATATTGGGGGCAGGCTTCGTTATGTGCGCATGCGGCAGAATCTGTCTCAGCGCGAGCTTGCAAAACGGGCCGGTGTGACCAATTCCACCATATCGCTGATCGAAGCCAATCAGTCCAATCCATCAGTGGGTGCATTAAAGCGCATTCTGGATGGAATTCCTATCGGAATGGCCGAGTTTTTTGCGCTTGAGCCGGATGCACCGCACAAGGTCTTCTATCAGGCGGATGAGCTGGTGGAGATCGGCAAGGGGCCGATTTCCTATCGGCAAGTGGGTGATCACTTGTTCTCGCGTTCGTTGCAAATCCTCAAAGAGCGCTACGAGCCGGGGTCTGATACCGGTAAGGTTCTGCTCATGCATGAAGGCGAGGAGGGCGGCATCGTGATTTCCGGTCGCATCGAAGTGACGGTCGGCAGCGAGCGTCGTATCTTAGGTCCGGGCGATGCCTATTATTTCTCAAGCAAGCTGCCGCATCGGTTCAAATGCGTGGGGCCAGTGGCCTGTGAGGTGGTGAGCGCCTGCACACCACCGAGTTTTTGATAGTGTTACGCTTATGAGTAGCGGGCGATGCTTAAATCATCAGCCTGAATGTCTGGCTTGTTACCCGAGATAAGGTCCGCGAGCAGCTTGCCGGAACCCGGGCCCATGGTCCAGCCAAGCGTGCCGTGGCCCGCATTGATGAACACATTTTCATAGCGGGTTGCACCGATGATCGGCGTTGAATCCGGCGTCATTGGACGCAGGCCCGACCAGAAGGTTGCAGCCTTGAGATCGCCACCGGGGAATAGATCGCTCACCGACAGATCAAGCGTTGCACGACGTGCAGCGGGCAGATCTTTGGTGAAGCCTGAAACCTCGGCCATGCCGCCGACGCGGATACGGTCGCCAAGGCGGGTGATGGCAATCTTGAAGCTTTCATCCAGCACGGTCGAGACCGGCGCCAGCTCTTCATTGATGATCGGTGCGGTGATCGAATAGCCTTTGACCGGATAGATTGGGGCGTCGAGGCCAAGAGACTTAACCAGCGCTGGCGTGTAGCTGCCAAGTGCCACGACATAACGATCAGCCGTCAGAATGCCTTGCGAAGTTTCAACGCCTGAAACCTTGCCACCAGACATGAGCAGCGATTTGATATCCACACCAAAGCGGAATTTAACGCCAAGACCTTCGGCAATTTTGGCCAGTTCATTGGTGAATTTGAAGCAATCGCCGGTTTCATCATTGGGCAGGCGCAGGCCGCCGACAAATTTATCGCGGGCGCGGGCCAGAGCTGGTTCAACACGCACGCAGTCTTCCCGGTCGAGCACTTCAAACGGTACGCCATCCTGACGCAGAACTTCAATATCCTTGCCGATACCATCAAGCTGATATTGCTCACGGAACAGCTGTAACGTGCCCTGCGTGCGCTGATCATATTGGATGCCGGTTTCATTGCGCAGTGCCATAAGGCAATCGCGGCTATATTCGGCCACGCGTACCATGCGGCTCTTGTTGACCTTGTAGCGTCTCTCCGTACAGTTCGCGAGCATCTGCAACAGCCAGCTATATTGCTTTGGATCAGAGGTCAGGCGCAGAACCAGCGGCGCATGTTTCTGAAACAGCCATTTGGCGGCTTTTAATGGAATGCCGGGGGCAGCCCATGGCGATGCGTAGCCCGGCGAAACCTGTCCGGCATTGGCAAAGCTGGTTTCCAACGCAGGGCCTTCTTCACGGTCAACAACGGTAACCTCGTGACCTTGTTTGGCCAGATAATAGGCCGTGGTGACGCCAATAACGCCGCTGCCGAGAATGGTGATCTGCATGTTCGCCTCTGTTTTATGCTTTTTCTTTTGGTGTTGGGCCATCCACGTAAACACGGGCATAGCGGTGGCCTAACGAAGTCAGGATTTCATAGGGAATGGTGTCGCAATCACGTGCCACATCTTCGAGCCGCTGATGTGGGCCGACGAGTTCGACCATGCTGCCGAGTGTGAGCGTGCCTTCGGGCAGGGCCGTGACGTCAAGCGTGATGGAGTCCATCGACACGCGACCGACAATCGGCAGGCGTGTGTCGCCATAAAAGGCAGAACCCTTATTGCTCAAAGCGCGGAACCAGCCATCGGCATAGCCAACTGCAATGGTTGCAATGCGCATGGGCTTGTCGGCGATGAATGTGCCGCCGTAACCGACCGCCGCACCTTTATCGATATCGCGCACCTGAATGACGCGGGCGGAGAGTTCCAGCACAGGCTTAATCGGGTTTTCGCCAGCGGCAGGTCCGACGCCATAAAGCGCTACGCCCGGACGGGCGAGATTGAAGTGATAGGTCTTTTCGAGGAAACAACCGCCGGAGTTTGAAAATGCCACGGGCATTTTTGGCAAACGGGCAAGCGCTGCCGACATAGCTGCTAGCTGGCGCGCATTGGCGGGGTTTTCCGGTTCATCACCACTCGCCAAATGGCTGATGACAAATTTGACGTCGATAGGGTCCAGAAGGTGCTTGTCATCGACAAGCTGATCGAGTTCTTTGGCGGACAGGCCAAGGCGCGACATGCCAGTATCAATTTGCAAGAGCGCGGGCAGTTTTTCGTTCAGGCTTGCCGCAAGTGCCGACCAGTTTGCAATTTGCTCCAACGAGTTGAGAACAGGCAGGATTTTCTCGCGTGCACAGGCAGCTTCCGTGCCGGGCTGCAAACCATTGAGCACATAAAGCGTTGCATCAGGATTGAGAAAAGGGCGAAGGGCAATTGCCTCGCCAAGATGGGCGACGAAGAAATCGCGGCAACCTGCTTCATAAAAAGCCGGTGCGACGCGGTTTGCGCCCAAGCCATAGGAATCTGCTTTAACCACTGCTGCCGCACGCGTTGGCGCGATGCGTTTTGCAATGGTCGCATAATTGTGGCGCAGAGCTTGGAGGTCGATGGTCAGCACGCCACCAGCGGCGAGGTCTCGTTCTGTTTGAGAAAAATGCATCGACATAGGGCTCATTTCCAGTGCACTCAATTTGTTAGTGGGATGACTGGAATTTAATCCGCTTCCTCCCAAAAGCACATCGCCTCGGCGGTGCGGATCACAATTCCTTGCCACCAAAGCGATAGGCTCAATGATAGTCGAAGACTATTCGAATGTTTTTGCTATTTGTCGCATATTATGCGAATTTTAACACGAATTACGCATTTATTAGCTTCTAGATTGAAGATTCTGCATGCCGACACTCGATAGCATTGACCGTAATATCATCCGCTGCCTCCGTCGCGACGGGCGTATGACCAATAGCCAACTTGCAGCCGAAGTCGGGCTTTCGCAGTCCGCTTGTCTGCGGCGTGTTCAGATTCTCGAAGAAAGCGGGGTTATTCGCGGCTATACGGCAATTGTCGGCTCATCGGGTGGCGATGAGCGGTTGGTGGCGATTGTGCGCATTACGCTGGACCGGCAGACGGAAGAATATCTCAACCGGTTTGAAGAAGCCGTGCGGCGCCATCCGGAAGTGCAGGAATGCTATCTGATGACCGGCGATGCTGATTATATTTTACGCGTTGAAGCGGAGAATGCTGCTTCCTATGAAATCATTCACAAGGAAATTTTGTCGCGATTGCCGGGCGTCGCACGCATTCATTCGAGCTTTGCAATACGCACTGTGCTTTTATCAAAAGCACCCGTTACGAGGACATAAAAAAACCCGGCTCTTGCCGGGTTTTTCTAATTATTTTTCAGATATTAGTTGAACTCGTAGCGAAGACCAGCGCGGACGGTATGGATGTTGAAGCCATTGTCGCGTGCCTGTGCGCCTGTTGCGCCCGGACCTTCGGCGTTGCCGTATGGGTTGGTGCTGCGATCAGCAGCGTCATAACCATAGGCCTTGCCACCGTTGATGCGCAGATACCGATAGCCCAGGTCAAATTTCAGCTGCTGGGTGAGGTCGTAGCTGACACCAGCCATCAGGCCCATGGCAAAGCGCCAGCTATCCAGACCATTCTTGTCGGATTGGTAATCACAATCACGGGTTGTGACGCCAGAGCATATCTGACGTGTATCCCAATTGCCGTATTTCACATAGGCAGCACCAAGACCGGCACCGAGATATGGGGTGACGGCTCCAACCTTTGGCAAGTCAACATAGGCATTCGCCATTGCCGTCCAGATATTTGCCGTCGAAGCATCTTCATAATTGCAATTATCTTCAACCGGATTGAGGCCGTGGGCGCTCTTTACATAACTGGTGCACTTGGTCCGGCCGTTGATATTGGCTCGGAAAAAGTCCAGCGTGGCATCGGTGCGGAACATTTCGTTGAAACGATAACCAACGCCGAGGCCATAAGATGCGCCCCCTTTCAGCTTGAAACTATCGTATTTCAAGGTGTCGTCGATGCCGCGATAAGGTGGATCAAACTGGTTCCAGAAATTCCAGTTGCCATCGGTTTTGTTCTTAAAATTATAGCCAAGGTCACCGCGAATATACCAGCCGGATGCGACAGGGGGTGGAGCGATGATCGTTGGAGCTGGCTCATCGTAAACAATGTCAGCAGCGCGCGCTCCGTTGGCGCAAAATGCTGTACCAAGGGCGATGAACGCGATCGCTGAAACATTCTTCATCTAACCAACTCCAGACTAATTTCACCACAGCTCCCGAACTGTTGGTTGAAGTTGGTAAACGAATATACTTAAATTAAGGTTACTTCTTATTAGGTTACACTAAAATTTAACGTTTTAGTTGTGTCTTAAATACTGTTTTTATTGAAAAAACCCGACACAAGCCGGGTTTTACAATTTTAGATGGTTGTCAGGATTTTAGTTAAAATTCGCTGACTTGATGATGGATTGATCAATGTCGTTGATGTTGCGTTTACCGCAAAGCGCCATTGTCACGTCGAGTTCTCTGCGGATGATGTCGAGCGCCAGCGTTACGCCTTCTTTACCCATTGCGCCAAGACCGTAAAGGAACGGGCGGCCAATGAAGACGCCTTGCGCGCCAAGTGCGCGTGCTTTGAGAACATCCTGACCAGAGCGAACACCACCGTCCATATGTACTTCGATCTGGTCGCCAACGGCGTCGACGATTGGCTTGAGCATCGAGATGGAGGAAACCGCACCATCCAACTGACGGCCACCGTGATTGGAAACAATAATCGCATCTGCGCCGGTCTTCGCCGCCATCAATGCATCTTCCTCGTCGAGGATGCCTTTGAGAACCAGCTTGCCGCCCCATTGCTCCTTGATCCAGGCAACATCGTTCCAATTGAGTTGCGGATCGAACTGTTCGGCAGTCCATACGGAGAGCGAAGAAAGGTCGGTCACGTTTTTCGCGTGGCCCGCAATGTTGCGGAAGGTGCGGCGCTGGGTACCCATCATGCCCAGACACCAGCCGGGGCGGGTGGCCATCTGCCAGATATGCTTTGGCGTGAACTTTGGCGGGGCAGACAGGCCATTGCGCAAATCTTTGTGACGCTGGCCGAGAATTTGCAGATCAAGCGTCAGCACCAGCGCCGAACAGCCTGCTGCTTTGGCACGGCTGATGAGGTTCTTCACGAACTCCCGATCTTTCATGACATAAAGCTGGAACCAGAATGGCTTCTTGGTAACCGATGCTACGTCTTCGATAGAGCAAATGCTCATGGTTGACAGAGTGAAAGGAACGCCAGCGGCTTCGGCGGCCTGTGCAGCCAGCATTTCGCCATCCGCATGTTGCATGCCGGTCAAACCCGTTGGGGCGAGGGCGACAGGCATCGAAACTTTTTCGCCGATCATCGTCGTTTCAAGAGAGCGATTGGTCATATCGACCAGTACGCGCTGGCGAAGCTTGATCTTCGAGAAATCGCTTTCATTGACGCGATAGGTCGATTCCGTCCATGCGCCAGAGTCTGCATAGTCAAAGAACATCTTTGGGACACGGCGCTTTGCCAATCGTTTCAGGTCGGCGATTTCAACGATTTTGGGCATTCTCCACCCCTTGTGGTCAGTTTTGTTTACCAGTCGAATGACCGATTGCGTTGCTGAAATCAAGGAAAACAATCATCACAGTTTCCATTGCTCTCGGTTATTTGATGCCACAATTCTTCGGACCATACTATCTGGTGTCTTTTGTGACTGAGATGTTGATGCCATATGGTATAAAGTAAAGATAACTTTAAGACAGTTAGCGGCCACTTTTGACGCATATTGAAGGTCAAGAGGCGTAAAAACATAGATAATCGGGCACGAAGCGCTGTGCAGTCGAGGATAGCAAAATGAGCAAAACTCACGACACTGGATTTATCGGCAAGAAGTCGAGTGCTGCTGGTGGGTGGGGTGCGTTAAAAAGCTGCGGCAAGCAATTGCTGGCCAGCGGTGCGCCTTTAACGGGTGCGCGGGCATTGCTTAAAGCCAATCAGCCCGACGGATTCGATTGTCCCGGCTGTGCGTGGGGCGACCCGGAGCATGGCTCGTCGTTTGAGTTTTGCGAAAATGGTGTGAAGGCTGTCGCGTGGGAAGCCACCGAGCGACGCACGACGCCCAAGTTTTTCACCGAGCATACGGTCTCCGAACTGCGCTCGTGGACGGATTATGCGCTGGAGAACGCCGGGCGTTTGACGCATCCGATGCGCTATAATGCGGCGAGCGATAAATATGAAGCGGTCGAATGGGACGAGGCTTTTGCGACTATTGGCAGTATTTTAAACAGCTTTGATACGCCGGATCGCGTTGAGTTTTATACATCGGGCCGTGCCTCCAATGAGGCCGCCTTTCTCTATCAGCTTTTTGTGCGCGCTTATGGCACCAATAATTTTCCTGACTGCTCGAACATGTGTCACGAGGCGAGCGGCGTTGCGCTGACACAGGCGGTCGGTGTTGGCAAAGGCACTGTTCTGCTTGAGGATTTCGAGCATGCCGATGCGATTTTTGTCGTTGGCCAGAATCCCGGCACCAATCATCCGCGTATGTTGGGTGATCTCAGGCGTGCAGCCGAACGCGGTGCGAAGATTGTCGTCTTCAACCCAGTGCGCGAGCGCGGACTGGAACGTTTTTCCGATCCGCAAGACAAGCTCGAAATGATGCGTGGCGGCAGCGAAGCGATTGCCAGCGATTATTATCAGCCGCGTCTTGGCGGTGATATGGCCGCCTTCCGCGGCATGGCCAAGGCGGTGTTTGCGGCTGATGATGCAGCACTGGCGAAGGGTGAACTGTCGGTTCTTGATCGGGAGTTTTTGGCGCAGCATACGGCCGAGTTTGAAGCCTATCGCAAGGCTGTTGATGCGACAACGTGGGAAGAAATCGAAGATCAGTCGGGTTTGTTGCGACAGTCACTCGAACATGCGGCACGCATTTATATGCAGGCTGGCAAGGTGATCTGCACATGGGCGATGGGTATCACGCAACATAGACATTCCGTCATCACCATTCGCGAGATCACCAATTTCATGCTGCTGCGCGGCAATATTGGCAAAACGGGTGCTGGTCTGTGTCCGGTGCGTGGCCATTCCAATGTGCAGGGCGATCGCACTGTTGGCATCAATGAAAAGCCATCAGCAGCGTTTTTAGATGCGCTGGAAAAAGAGTTTGGGTTCGAGGTGCCGCGTGCGCCCGGGCATAATGTGCTTGCTGCAATTGGTGCCATGCTTGATGGAACGGCGAAGGCCTTTATTGGGCTTGGCGGCAATTTCGCCCGCGCCACGCCGGATAGTCCGATCATTTCCAAAGCGCTGTCTTCGCAACGACTGACAGTGCATATCGCAACTAAGCTCAATCATTCGCATCTGGTGCCGGGGCAGGACTCGTTCATCCTCCCATGTCTTGGACGCACAGAGATTGATCTCAATTCCAAAGGCGTTGCGCAGATTGTAACGGTCGAGGATTCCATGAGCATGGTGCATGGCTCGGGTGGTATCAACAAACCAGCATCGTCCTTGTTGCGTTCGGAAATCGGTATTATCGCTGGAATGGCCAATGCGACGCTTGGAGCAAAGCCTGTCAACTGGCTGGCACTGGCTGATGACTATGATCTGATCCGCAATCATATTGCGAAGGTGCTGCCTGATTTTTACGATTTTAATGAGCGGGTTCGGGTGCCGCGCGGCTTCCATTTGCGCAATTCTGCGCGAGAATTGGAATGGCGAACGCCAAAAGGCAAGGCGACGTTCTGGAGTGGAGCATTGCCGGAAGCGGTTGAACATCAGCAGGCGCGTGGCAAGCCGGGGCGTTACGTCCTGCAAACCTTCCGCAGCCATGATCAGTACAATACAACGATTTATGGCATGGATGATCGCTATCGCGGCGTGTATGGTGAGCGTCAGGTCGTTTTCATGAACCCTGCCGATATGTCGGATATTGGTGTTGAAGCGGGTGACCGTGCCGATATTGTCGGCGAATTCAATGATGGTGTTGAGCGCGTTGCCCGTGATTTCCGTTTTGTGCCTTACGATATTCCACGTGGTTGTATTGCTGGCTATTATCCCGAGATGAATGTGCTCGTGCCGCTTGGCAGCGCTGGTGAAGGCAGCGATACGCCGACATCAAAATCGGTTATCGTTTCATTCCGGCCGGTGCAGGCTGTGAGTGCGTGACCGACGCCACTGACTATATGGCGCTGGTCGATGCAATCGAAGCGCAATCCGGCAAAATCTCGCGGCTGGGTGCTGGTATTCTTGCGGCCGCGGCACTTGAAATTGCATCGGACAGCCGCAGTTTTGCACGAATATTCGGCGTTGCCCATGCGCTTGTGTTGCGCGAAATTGCAGCATTGAGCGTAGAGGGTGGTTATATTTCTATTCTTCAACGCGATGAGCGAACACAGCGTACAAAATATGCGCTCAACGCTTCTGTTGTTCGACTTATTGAAGATACACGCAGATAATTTATTCTGCTTCTTGTTTTGTCCGGCGGCGGTGCCGATATTCCGGAGAATTCAGAATTGGCAGTTAATGATGTTTAGAAGGCGTGCTTTCCTTAGCACTCATTTAATAGCATTGTGCGCGCCGTAGAAACAGGCGAGAACCGTTCAAATGGCTAGTGAAATTCCTCCGCTTATGCAGATAAGAAAGGTTCGTCTTCGAGCTATTGCGCTGGTTCTTTTGACTAGCGGCATTGTCGGTGGTTCTGGCTATGTTGCACATGCCGAAATGAGCGGGACGATTCCTGTTGCTGTGGTTGAAAGCACGCTTGTTGAGTATCAGCCGCAACTGACTTTGTCGGGCGCGATTGCTGCCCGCTCGCTGGTCAATGTTTCTTTCCGCGTCAATGGACAAGTGGTCGAACGGCTTGTCGAAATCGGTCAGCATGTCGATAAGGGCGAAGTTCTTGCGCGCATCGATAATGCTGAGCAGCAAGCCAATATCCGGGTTGCGCAGGCCTCGCAGGATGCCGCGCGTGCGCAGCTCGTGCAAGCTGAGGCAAGTTTCAAACGACAACAGGCTTTGTTGGAGCAGGGGTTTACGACGCGCAGTCAGTTCGATCAGGCGCAACAGATTTTACGCACCGCGCAAAGCTCAATAACCAACGCTGAAAGCCAGTTGAGTAATGCGCGTGACGAGCTGTCTTATACAGAGCTGCGCGCGCCTGTTTCAGGCGTTATAACGGCGCGTAACGTCGAGAGCGGACAGGTGGTGCAGGCCGCACAGACTGCGTTTTCGATTGCCGAAGACGGCGCACGCGATGCGATTTTCGATGTGCAGGAAACGCTGGTCAATCATGCCAAAATTGGCATGGGTGTGACGCTGGGTCTGCTTTCGGATGAAGAGGTTAAGACTGAAGGCAGTATTCGCGAAATTTCGCCGGTGGTTGATGCGCAAACTGGCACTGTGCGCGTGAAGGTTGGAATTTCGGACGTGCCTGAGCAAATGGCGCTTGGTGCAATCGTTACCGGCACCGTGCATATGGATGGGCGGGAAGTGTTTATTCTGCCGTGGAGCGCGGTCGCATCGAATGCCGGAAATACGGCTGTGTGGCGCGTGGCTAAGGATACGAAGCTCGCAGCGCTGGTTCCGGTGCAGGTGCTTGCTTTTGAGAAAGAGCGGGTGATCGTTGCGTCCGGTCTGAATGAAGGCGATCTGGTTGTGACCAAGGGTGCGCAGATGTTGCGCACGGGTGCCCAGACAGAGATTATTCAGGGTCTTGAAGGGGCAGCTGCGCAATGAAGCCGTCTATGAAAATCTTTGGCTCTCTTGCTTTGGCGGGAGCGCTTGTTGCGCTGGCAGCCTGTGGCAAGGAGGATGATAAGTCCGCAGAAGCCGCTCCTGTTCGTCCGGTGCTTTACACAATTGCTACGCCAAAGCCTGCGATACAAACCAGTTTTGCCGGTACAATCGAGCCGCGCTATTCGACTGATCTCGCTTTTCGGGTGCTGGGGCGATTGATTGCGCGTCCTGTCATTGTTGGTGATCTCGTCAAAAAAGGCGAAACAGTCGCCATGCTTGATCCTACGGCACTTGATCTTTCTGTGCAGTCGGCAAAAGCTGATCTTGCAAGTGCGCAGGCGCAATATGCCAATGCTGCCGCGAGTGAGGAGCGTCTTCATATTCTGCTCAAAGGCAGCAATATTTCGCAAGCCGATTATGATGCCGCAAAACAGGCGCGTGACAGCGCACAGGCCGGGCTTGAAAAAGCACAAGCTGGTTTGCGCAAAGCGGAAGATCAGCGTGGCTATGCTGTGTTAAGCCCGGATTTTGACGGGGTTATTTCCGCCACCAATGCGGAAGTTGGACAAGTGGTTGCAGCAGGCCAGGCTGTGATGACAGTAGCGCGACCGGATATTCGCGAAGCCGTTCTTGATATACCTGACAATATGACTGAGTTTTTTGCGGCAGGAACGCCATTTCATGTTCAGCTTCAGGCCGATGGAAGTGTCACAGGGCAGGGAACTGTGCGTGAAGTTGCACCGCAAGCGGATGCGCAAACACGCACGCGTCGTGTTCGTATAGCACTTGAAAATCCACCAGAAGGTTTCCGGCTTGGCGCAACCATTCGCGCAGGCCGCACACGGTCGCAGAACGATCATGTGATCTTGCCGATTGAGGCGCTGGTGGAAAAAGACGGTAAAACGGCAATCTGGGTCGTTGATCCCAAAACGCAGACCGTAAGCCTTCATGATATTGAGGTTGTGGAGCGCGGTCGCGATAGTTTTATGGCCAATAATGTTGAAGCGGGTAGCTACGTGGCAACGGCTGGCGTGAACCAGCTTGAAGAAGGACAAAAAGTCCGGCTGGATGCGAAGGGGAGCGGCCTGTGAAAAAAGGTTTTAATCTTTCTGACTGGGCTTTGAACCATCGTTCGCTGGTCTGGTATTTCATGCTGGTTTTTCTGGTTGCAGGCCTTGTCTCCTATCTCGACCTTGGCCGTGCGGAGGATCCTGAATTTACCGTAAAGACGATGGTTGTTCAGGCAAGCTGGCCGGGTGCGTCCATTGATGAGACGATGAATCAAGTCACCGACCGGCTTGAAAAGAAGCTCGAAGAGCTGGATACGCTTGATTATACGCGCAGCGTGACCACGCCCGGCAAGTCGGTGGTGTTTGTGTTCTTGAAAGACACTGTGCGCAAGGAACAAGTGACCAAGGCGTGGTCCGAGGTTCGGCACATGCTGGATGACATCAAACCCACTTTGCCTGAGGGCGTTTATGGTCCTTATTACAATGACAAGTTTGGCGATGTGTTTGGCAATATTTATGCTTTCACATCCGATGGGTTGTCGATGCGCCAATTGCGCGACTATGCGGAAGATGTACGAACCAAAATTCTGACTATTCCAAGCGCTGGTAAGGTTGAGTTGATCGGCGCGCAGGATGAGGCGATCTATCTCGAATTTTCAACTCGTCAGGTGGCAGCCCTTGGTCTTGATCAGCAGGCTATTCTGAAAGCGCTTCAGGATCAGAATGCGATAACGCCGTCGGGTGTCGTGCAGGCAGGCCCGGAGCGCATCAGCGTACGGGTGAGTGGTCAGTTTAACTCAGAAGATGATCTTCGAGCCGTCAATTTGCGCGTCAATGATCGCTTCTTCCGCCTCTCGGACGTTGCCACAATCACACGCGGCTATGTTGACCCGCCAACAGCGATTTTCCGCGTGAATGGCGAAGATGCCATTGGGATTGCAGTTGGTATGAAGCCAAATGGCAATCTGCTGGAGTTTGGCGAAAAGCTTGACGCGATGATGAATAAGGTGAAAGCCGATCTGCCGGTCGGTATCAATGTTTCCAAAGTTGCTGACCAGCCAGAAGTGGTTCAGGATGCGGTGTCAGGTTTTACCAAAGCGCTGTTTGAAGCGGTGGTGATTGTTCTGGCCGTCAGCTTCATCAGCCTTGGTCTGCGAGCTGGTTTTGTGGTCTCGCTCTCGATCCCGCTTGTGCTGGCGATTACCTTCCTCGTCATGTCGCTGATGGACATTTCGCTGCAACGTGTGTCGCTGGGTGCGCTGATCATCTCGCTCGGGCTTCTGGTCGATGATGCGATGATTGCTGTGGAAATGATGGTGGCGCGGCTTGAACACGGCGATCCCATCCATAAAGCCGCGACTTACGTCTATTCGCACACCGCATTTCCGATGCTCACAGGTACGCTTGTGACCATTGCGGGCTTTATCCCGATTGGCCTTAATTCCAGTCAGGCAGGCGAATATACTTACACGCTGTTTGTGGTGATCGCGGTTTCGCTGATCGTTTCATGGATTGTGGCGGTGCTGTTTGCGCCGCTGCTGGGTGTGACGATATTGCCGAAAAAGATGAAGCATCATGAGCATAAGCCCAGCCGGTTTTTTCAAGCTTTCTCAAAAACACTGCTGCTGGCGATGCGCCATAAATGGATCACCATTACAGCGACCATCGCTTTGTTTGTCGTCTCGGTTTTTGGAATGGGCTTTATTGAGCGCCAGTTTTTCCCGGAATCGGATCGCCCTGAACTGGTGATCGACTGGACACTGCCGCAGAACAGCTCGATTGCGGATACCAAAGCGCAGATGGAGCGCTTTGAGCAGACGATGCTTAAGGACAATCCAGATATCGAACACTGGAGTACCTATATCGGGCAGAGCGCAATCCGTTTCATTCTGTCGTTCGATGTGCAGCCAGCCAATCCTTATTTCGGGCAGATGGTCGTGGTCGCGAAAGACGTCGACGCACGCGATCGCCTGAAAGAAAAATTCGATGAGGTGCTGCGCAAGGACTATGTTGGCACTGATACGTTCGTGAAATTCCTGGAACTTGGGCCGCCGGTCGGGCGACCGGTGCAGTATCGCATTTCCGGGCCTGACATTCAGCAACTGCGTGGCATCGCGCAGGATTTCGCAGGCGTCATGAGTGCCGATAAGCGCCTTGGTGTTGTCAGCTATAACTGGAATGAACCGGGCCGGGTTATTCGGGTCGATGTGATGCAGGACAAGGCACGCAAGCTTGGCATTTCATCCAAGGATATTGCAACGACCTTGAATAGCGTGGTGGGCGGTATTCCGGTCACGCAAGTGCGCGATTCGATCTATCTGATTGATGTGATCGTGCGCGCGCAGAAGCATGAACGCGATTCCATTGACACATTGCAGAGCCTGCAAATCGCAACGGGCAACGGAACTTCGGTCCCGCTCGCAGCTATTGCCAATTTCCGCTACGAGCTTGAGCAGCCGGTTGTTTATCGCCGTTCGCGCATTCCAACCATTACCGTTGCTGCTGGCATCAACGATAACACCATGCCCGATACAATCGTCAGCGAGTTGCAGCCTTCGGTGAACAGTTTCATCGAAAAACTGCCAGCGGGTTATTCGATTGTGACGGCGGGCACGGTTGAAGAAAGTGGCAAGAGTCAGGGACCAATTGCAGCTGTTGTACCGCTGATGCTGTTCGTGATGGCAACGGTGCTGATGATTCAGCTGCAAAGCTTCCAGCGCTTGTTCCTCGTGGTCGCCGTTGCGCCTCTTGGACTGATCGGTGTTGTTGCGGCGCTGCTTCCAAGCGGGAAGCCGCTTGGTTTTGTTGCAATCCTCGGCGTACTGGCGTTGATCGGCATTCTGATCCGTAACTCAGTCATTCTGATCGTTCAGGTTGAGGAACACATCAGCGAGGGCATGCATCCATGGGATTCGGTTGTGCAGGCAAGCCAGCATCGTATGCGGCCTATCGCATTGACCGCCGCAGCTGCAAGTCTGGCGCTGATCCCGATTGCGCGGGAAGTGTTCTGGGGCCCAATGGCTTATGCCATGATGGGCGGCATTATCGCCGGAACAGCGATCACGCTTCTGTTTCTGCCAGCGCTTTATGTTGCATGGTTCCGCATCAAGGAGCCGGATGCAAAAGCAGATGAAACAACGGTGGAGCCACAGCCACAACATTGATATGGATTGAGTGATCCAACTGGAGAATGATCATGCAAACTGCTCCATCGTTGATGCTGCAAGAAACCGAACAGTCACCCTCTGTCGTGGCGAAACTTCTTGAGGCTGAGGCCGGGACATTTGCTGAAATCCGTCGGTTGTTTGAAAAGTCGCCCACCATGATCACGACGGCGGCCCGCGGCTCATCTGATCATGCTGCGACGTTTTTCAAGTATCTGATGGAGATTGCGACCGGCATTCCGGTTGCCTCGATTGGGCCATCGGTGGCCTCCGTTTATGGCGCACAACTGAAACTGACAGGAGGGCTGCATTTCACGGTTTCGCAATCGGGTGCCAGCCCGGATATTATTGCGGTGCAGGACGCTGCAAAGCGGGGAGGGGCGACAACCGTTGCAGTGGTCAACGTCACGGATAGTCCGCTTGCGAAGGGTGCAGATATTGTGCTCCACCTTCATGCGGGTGAAGAGAAAAGCGTTGCTGCAACGAAATCCTTTATTGCATCAATTGCTGCGCTTTCAGGCGTGGTGGCTGCTGCCAGCAGTGATGCGAGATTGCAAGAGGGTTTGAGCCGCTTGCCAGAAGCACTTTCCGCAACGAAGCCGGAAGGTCGTGAGGCAGTGGAAGACCTGTTGGTTGAGGCAAAGTCGCTGTTCACAGGTGGACGCGGCACGGCCTATGCCATTTCGCTTGAAGCAGCACTCAAGGCCAAGGAAACCGCCAATATTCATGCGGAAGCATTCTCGCTTGCCGAGCTGATGCATGGGCCGATGCGGCTGGTGGAAACCGGCTTCCCAATTCTGTCGTTCATACCGCAGGATGAAGCGCTTGAAACAAGCATTCAGGCACTGGGCAGGCTTGGATCGTTAGGCGCGAACCTTGTCTCGTTTGGTGATGCTTCGGTGCCGGGCCATCGGGTGCCGTCTGCGAGCACCGGCAACGGCCATCTCGACCCGCTGGTTTCGCTCATCAACTATTATCGGATCATTGAATCGGTCACGCGCCGCAAGGGCTACGATCCCGATAAGCCCCGTCATTTGAACAAGGTGACGTCGACCGTCTAAAGAATACTCCTACAAATTTGCTCATCACGCATTATCGACTTGATAGCGCAATCCGGTCAGTGCATTACGCATTCTGGCATGGTGATCGTTGCTCTGTAGAGTAAAAATCATCATGCGAATGAGCCTGCACGATGGATCGGTTCCGCTTAATGGGAAATCTCAGAGCCGCTCTATCGATTGGTAATACGCATTATTCGACGCAAAACCGCTCCGCACTTTTGGCTCGAAAATGCTTTAAAGGAAGTCCGATGCATAACTTTGTCCTGACCGTCACCTGCAAGTCCACCCGCGGTATTGTTGCTGCGATCTCGGGTTATCTTTCGGGCAAAGGGTGTAATATCATTGACAGCGCCCAGTTTGACGATCTTGACACGGGTCGCTTCTTCATGCGCGTCAGCTTCATTTCTGAAGAAGGTGTTGCGCTCGATGTTCTGCGCGATGGATTTGCGCCGATAGCTGCGCCGTTCGAGATGGATTTCGACTTCCACGACAATGCCCATCGCACGAAGACGCTTTTGATGGTCTCGCGTTTTGGTCATTGTTTGAATGATCTTCTGTATCGCTGGAAAATCGGTGCGCTGCCGATCGATATTGTCGGCGTTGTGTCGAACCACTTCGATTATCAGAAGGTCGTCGTTAATCACGATATTCCGTTCCACCATATCGCTGTCACCAAGGCCAACAAGCCGGAAGCCGAACAGCGCCTGCTGGATATTGTTGAGAACACCGGCACCGAGCTTGTGGTTCTTGCGCGTTATATGCAGGTTCTGTCTGATTCACTTTGCCAGAAAATGTCAGGTCGAATCATCAATATTCATCATTCATTCCTGCCATCGTTTAAGGGTGCAAACCCTTACAAACAGGCCTATGAGCGCGGTGTGAAGCTGATTGGTGCGACAGCGCATTACGTGACGGCTGATCTTGATGAAGGTCCGATCATCGAGCAGGACGTTGCGCGGGTGACCCATGCGCAGAGTGCGGCTGATTATGTGTCCATTGGGCGTGATGTCGAAGCTCAGGTTCTGGCACGCGCTGTTCACGCGCATATTCACCACCGTTCATTCCTCAACGGCAATCGCACCGTCGTATTCCCGGCTAGCCCAGGCTCCTTCGCCTCCGAACGCATGGGGTGATCGACCAGTCGATATTTACGCACTGACGGTCTGCAAATGGCGCCTCTCTGCGCTTCCGGTGCTCATGTACCGAAAAGTACACTCCGCTCCGGTTCTCGAGAACCCACCATTTTCGCCACGTCATTGCAAAAATCTCAACTGGTCGATACGTTGCGGCCATAAAAAAACCCCGCTTTTGGCGGGGTTTTCTTTTGATCTATCGTGAGGCCGATTAGTCGATGTCGAAGGAAACGCCCTGTGCGAGCGGCAGAGCCTTCGAGTAGTTGATGGTGTTGGTTGCGCGGCGCATATAGCCCTTCCACGCATCCGAACCCGATTCACGGCCGCCGCCGGTTTCCTTTTCGCCGCCGAATGCGCCGCCGATTTCAGCACCCGAAGTGCCGATATTGACGTTTGCAATACCGCAATCCGAACCTTCAACCGAAAGGAAGCGCTCTGCTTCCTGCAAGTTGAGCGTGAAAATCGACGAGGACAGGCCTGCACCAACTTCGTTATGGCTCGCCAGCACGTCGTCGAAGTCGGAATATTTCATGACGTAAAGGATCGGTGCGAAGGTTTCTTCGAGAACCGGGCCTTCCTGTTTTGGCATTTCAACGATAGCCGGACGCACATAGTAAGCGTTTTCATGGCCAGTATCGACGCGTTCGCCGCCCTGTACCTTGCCGCCGTGAGCAGCTGCTTCCTTGAGTGCCTTCTGCATGTTGTCGAAAGCAACCTTGTCGATCAATGGACCGACCAGAGCTGTGGTTTCGAGCGGCGAACCAACGGTAACGCTGGCATATGCCTTCTGCAGACGTGGGACGAGAGCGTCGTAAACGCTTTCATGCACGAACAGACGACGGAGCGTGGTGCAACGCTGACCAGCGGTGCCCATTGCACCGAAAGCGATTGCGCGCAGCGCCATGTCGAGATCGGCCGATGGGCAGACGATACCGGCATTGTTGCCGCCGAGTTCGAGAATTGCACGCGCAAAACGCTTTGCAAGGCGTGGACCAACTTCGCGGCCCATGCGGGTCGAACCGGTTGCCGAAAGAACAGGAACCTTCGGGCTGTCAACGAGAACTTCACCAACAGTACGGTCGCCGAGTACAACTTCAGCCAGACCTTCTGGAGCATCGCCAAAACGCTTGATGGCGCGCTTCAGGATCGCGTCACATGCAATAGCGGTGAGCAGGGTCTTTTCCGATGGCTTCCAGACAACCGCGTTGCCGCAAACGAGAGCGAGAGCGGAGTTCCATGCCCAGACAGCAACAGGGAAGTTGAAGGCCGAGATAACGCCGACAACGCCAAGCGGATGCCAGGTTTCCATCATGCGATGGCCAGCGCGTTCGGTTGCGATGGTAAGACCGTAGAGCTGACGCGACAGACCGACTGCGAAATCGCAGATGTCGATCATTTCCTGTACTTCGCCAAGGCCTTCCGAAGGAATCTTGCCAGCTTCGAGCGATACGAGACGGCCGAGATCTTCCTTGGAAGCGCGGAGTTCTTCACCCAAGAGACGGATCAGTTCGCCACGCTTTGGAGCTGGAACAGTGCGCCAAGCGCGGAAAGCTGCGTCAGCCTTGTCGATGATCTTGACGGCATCTTCTTTGCTGTGAGTTTTGATCGAAGCGATCTGTTCACCGGAGACCGGGCTGAAGCCAGCGAGGTCGCCCGACGTGTAAAGGTCTGCATCAACGCCAAGCTTGGAAAGCAGATCAGCGGCTTCTTTTTTCACGTCGAGTTTTTTAACAGCGGTGTTCATGTTTATCCTCTTAGCCTGCTTAATCACGAGAGCAGTTCAAATTAGATCAGTTTCGTAGTTACTGCTCTCGTTGTTTATATTTACGCATTGTCCGACGCAAAACCGCTTCGCACTTTTGCTGGAAATGCTTAGTTATTCGGCTGCTTCAAGACCGCTCAGGCGGGCCTGTACAGCTTCGATGGATTCGCGTTCGATACGGGCATAATGCTCGAATTCATTAAGAACTTTGGCGCCAAGGTCTTCCTCGAAACGCTTCTGGTTCGGGCTTTCCACAAAATCCTGCGCGTCGTCATCGCCCAGATTGGACTGGAAGATACCAGCGGCACTGACCGGCAGGAAGTCTTCATAGATAATCGGATCGAACTGGACAGCGCCGCCTTCGATCAGAGTTTCAATATCGGTGTCAGGTTTGAAAGCTGCAAGACGTGCGGCATCCTTAACCGAGTAGGCGAAATAGCCAAGCGCTTCTTCGCGAATGCCTGCCCATGTGTCAGGGAAAGCGGCAAAAGTGTCGCTCAGTGCCTTCACATATTCAGCCGAGTTTGAACCATCTGGCGCCGGGCGTGCAACTGCGCGGGTATCGTTGAGCAGCTTGTCGTAAAGCGCACGGCCCTTCGGTGTCAATGCTACGCCGCGCTGTTCGATTTCACCGAAACGGGCGGTGTGAGAGCCTGGGGTCCAGGTGCCATCTGCGCTGACAAACGAGACTTCTTCTTCCAGCGCCTTGAACGAGGTCTGGCGCAGAAGGATCGGGCATTTGCGGGTTGGTGGACCTTCGACAACTGCCTTCGGGTTGATGCCGCGATCCGGCATCTGAACCTGTACAGCGTCGATGTCGAGCGTGCGTGGTGTCAGGTGGTTGATGTGCGGACCCTTGAAGGACACAACGTCGGCGATCAGGCGATGCGCATCGTGGAGGCGATGGTAAAGCTCGGCACTGACATTGGCATGATCGTGCCAGCGGAATGTTTCAAGCACTTCTGCAACGAAGGTTTTTGCGTCAGCTTCATCAAGGCCACCATTGGCTTCTGCCTTTTCGACAAGCGCGATTGCGCCCGGCGTGAAGATGTTACGCTTCGCCAGAACTTCTTCCGATTCTGCGCGCAGCTTTGCGTCGGCAATCAGATCAAGGCGCAGGAGTGATGTGAAAACACGGAATGGATTGTGCTTGAGGGCCGCATCGTCAATCGGGCGGAAAGCGGTGGAATGTACCGGCACGCCAGCGGCACTCAAATCGTAGTAACCAACCGGGAACATGCCCATGACCGAGAAAACGCGGCGCATCATCGACAGTTCAGCGGCAGTACCCAAACGGATTGCACCGTGACGTTCTTCGGAAATGCGCTCAAGCGAGTCGGTCTCCGTCAGACGCTCATGCAGATGTGTGTCGTCTGCGAGAACCTTTGCGTTCACATCGGAGACGAGTTCCATCAATGTGCCATAAGCAGGCACTTCTTCCTTATACATGGCCGACATGGCTGCCGAAAAGGCGGAGCGAATGGCGTCCGGTGAAACGAATTTCTGCGCGTTCATTGCAAGAGCTTCCGTAGAAGTTGGTTCGTCTGCCTGGAAGGTATGTGTGATAATAAAAACATACCGCGATTATGATGAAAATGTATCATATCAGCCGTTTTGCCGTTATGATCGCGACGAACGCAACTATGTTAATGCGAGATTGGAATGAAGCTTAGCAGGAGACTGATCCCCGACATTGCCACGCTGCAAGCGTTTGAATGTGCGGCCCGCCATGGCAGTTTCACGCAGGCTGCCAACGAATTGAACCTCACACAAAGCGCTGTCAGCCGTCAGATCAAGGATCTCGAAAGTCAGCTCGGGGTCTTGTTGTTTGAGCGCATCCGCCAGCGCATTCTTTTATCTGATGCAGGGCGAAAGTTCCTGCCGGAAGTGCGGCGTCTGCTCAACCAGACTGAGGATACCATGTTGCGCGCTATGGCGTCAGCGCAATCGACATCGTCATTCAGCGTGGCGACGCTGCCGACTTTTGGTACACGCTGGCTGATGCCGCGCATCCCGGATTTTATTGAAAAGCATCCCGGGATTGCTATCAATGTGGCTTCGCGTTCCGGCGTTTTCGACTTTGAAGAACAGCCATTTGACCTTGCCATTCACTATGGACAGCCGGTCTGGGCGCATGCGACCTGCACCTTCCTGTGCTCAGAAGTGATTGTGCCTGTGGCAAGCCCGAGCCTTTTGAAAGCACGCCATCCGGCAAACCCCGAAGAGCTGGAAGATGAGCCGCTGCTGCATCTCGCGACCCGCCCTAAAATGTGGGCGCAATGGTTTGAAAGCTGTGGCGTTGAAGGCAAGTCGGCTTATCGTGGTCACCGTTTTGATCAGTTTTCGATGGTGATCGGGGCGGCTCTTGCGGGCCTTGGCTTCGCGCTGTTGCCGCTTTATCTGATCGAGCAGGAATTGCGCAACGGCGAACTGGTCATGCTTTTCGAGCAGCCGATGCGGACCGAGAATGACTATTATCTGGTGGTTCCGGAAGGCAAACTTGAGAACCCGCTGACGCAGGTTTTCTGTCAGTGGATCGCTGGACAGGTGGGGAACGTTGTTCTTTAGTATAGGTCATTCCGAACGAGCATGAATTGTTGCGCAAATATTGCTGTCCTTGTGGCTTCCGCAGCGTGAAATAGCCAGCACGGCACTAGTCGCCGGTTTTTCATTATACGAAATGGTTGTCTTGAATGTTGAACGATCCGCGCTCGCATGGCCTTTGGGAAAAGACCGCTCCTGCTGCACCGAAGACCACGTCGCTGAATGGTGACCTGGCCGCCGATGTGGTGATCGTGGGTGGCGGATTTACCGGCCTTTCGACGGCTTTGCATCTGGCTGAAAAAGGCACCAACGCCGTCGTACTGGAAGGCATTGAGATCGGCTATGGTGGTTCCGGTCGCAATGTGGGCCTTGTCAATGCTGGCATGTGGGTGATGCCGGATGATTTGCCGGGCGTGCTTGGCCAGCAATATGGCGACCGTCTGCTTGATGTGCTCGGCAATGCGCCGAAGCTGGTTTTTGAAATCATCGAGAAACACAAGATTGCCTGCGAAGTGGAAAAGCAGGGTACACTGCATTGCGCTGTTGGTAAGAAAGGTCTCAAGGAGCTTGAAGACCGCTATGAACAATGGGCGCGGCGCGGTGCCAATGTGAAGCTGCTCGACGCAAAGGAAACCGAAGCCAAGGTCGGCACCAAGGCCTATTCCGGATCGCTGCTCGATCTGCGCGCCGGAACAATTCAGCCGCTTGCCTATGTGCGCGGGCTTGCGCATGCAGCCGTTGCTGCGGGTGCCCGGATTTTCACGCAAAGCCCTGTGATCGGCGCCAGCGAACAAAACGGCAAATGGGTGGTCAAGACGGCTTCTGGTACGGTGACAGCCGATTGGATAGTGGTTGCGACCAACGCCTATACCAATGTGCCGTGGGCGGAAGTGCGCGCCGAGCTTGTGCATCTGCCCTATTTCAACATGGCCACCAAGCCTCTCTCGGACAATATCAAGCGCTCCATTCTGCCGGAGCGTCAGGGCGCTTGGGACACCAAGGAAGTTCTGTCGTCTTTCCGCTTTGACCAGCAGGGCCGTCTTGTGTTTGGCAGCGTCGGTGCGCTGCGCAATACGGGTGCGAGTGTGCATAAGGCATGGGCAAAGAAGTCGCTCAAACGTCTCTTCCCGCAAATCGGCGACGTGGAATTTGAATCGGAATGGTACGGCAAGATCGGCATGACCAATGACAGTCTGCCGAAGTTCCATCGCCTTGCACGCAATGTTGTAGGCTTCTCCGGTTATAACGGCCGCGGCATTGCGCCGGGGACGGTGTTCGGCAAGCACTTGGCGAAGCTCGTTTCAGGCGAAATCAGCGAGGCCGATCTGCCGCTTCCGGTCAGCGATCCGAAGGAACAGAGCTTCCGTGGTTTGCGCGAAGCCTATTATGAAGCCGGCGCACAGGTTGCACATGCGGCTGAGATAATTATTTGAGACTGTCATATAATTGAAGTCTAAGTCCTTTATGGCATCCGCATCGCTTCCAGAGTGGAAGGGATGCGGAAGGTAAAATGATCGTTGGATCGATGCCCTTCTGCGGATCAAAAATCTGCCGGAGGGCATTTTGCTTTCTGAAATCAGTTCCGATTTTCTGGCAGATGTTTTAGAGATTTGTTTGACAGGTGAGTCATGAACAGGAATGATCGCGCTTCTCGATATGACAGTATCTGTGCCATTTCGGCTCGTATGCAGCGCAATCACGCTGGAGCGGCGGCACATGCTGCTGAAAACCACACAGAAATTCGAGGAAAGAACGCCATGACCAAGATGCTGAAGCGCGCTACAGCAATTCCTGCTCTTCTTGCTCTGTCTATCGTTGTTGCGCAGGCCGACACGTTGACGCTTTACACCTCGCAGCCAGAAGCTGATGCGACCAAGACGGTTGAAGCTTTCCGCAAGGCCAATCCGGACACGGATGTGCAGATTTTCCGCTCAGGTACGAGCGAACTCCTCACCAAGCTTGCCGCCGAATTTTCGGCTGGCGCGCCGCAACCTGATGTTCTGCTGATCGCTGATGCGGTGACGATGGAAGGTCTCAAGAAGGACAAGCGCCTTCTGCCTTACACCGAGGCTAAGGTCGATGGTTTTTCCGCCGATAGTTATGACGCTGACAAGACCTATTTCGGCTCCAAGCTGATCACCACCGGCATTGCTTATAATACAGGCGCTGCACAAAAGCCTGAACATTGGGCCGATCTCGCAAAGGCCGACTATAAGGGCCAGGTTGTCATGCCGAGCCCGCTTTATTCGGGTGCTGCGGCTTATCTCTTAAGCGGCTTTGCGCTCGATAAGGATCTTGGCTGGGATTATTTCAAGAACCTCAAAGTCAATGAACTTGCAAGCGTTAAGGGCAATGGTGCTGTGCTGAAGTCGGTTGCAAGTGGCGAAAAGCCATATGGCATTCTCGTTGACTTCATGGCGCTCAACGCCAAGGCCAAGGGTTCGCCGATCGAGTTCGTGTTTCCGTCGGAAGGTGTGCCTGCCGTAACCGAACCAGTTGCGATTATGGCGACCGCCAAGAACGTCGATGGTGCCAAGAAGTTCGTGGACTTCATCCTGTCGGATGATGGTCAGAAGCTGGCATTGGAGCAGGGCTATCTGCCTGCCAAGGAAAGTGTTGGCCGTCCTGCATGGCTGCCAGAAGGCACCAAGATCAACATCATGTCGATTGATACCCAAAAGGTTCTCAATCAGACGGATGCCGACAAGAAGCAGTTTTCTGAGCTGTTTGGCGGATAAAGTCTAAAATGCGCATGTTTCGATATATTCAGGGCCGTGATACGGCCCTGATTGTTGGCGTCACGCTGATTGTTGCTGTTTTGTCGCTGCTTCCAATGGCACGGCTGCTTGTTGAGCTTGTTGCGCCGCAGGGACAATTTTCGACATCGGTTCTTTCCGAAACATTGAGCAGCCGTTCCACATGGGTTGCCACGTGGCATTCCCTGCAGATCGGTATTGGCGGCACGCTGCTGGCACTTGTGTTTGGCATTGTGGCGGCCTTGCTCGTCGGCCTTACAGATATGCGCGGGCGCAATATCTTCGTGCTTTTCTATGTGACCCCGCTGCTGATTGCGCCACAGGTAACTGCGCTGGCGTGGCTCCAGCTTTTCGGACCTTCCAGCCAGTTCCTCAAGATCATCGGCATGGCGCCGCCACTGGGAAGCCGCAATCCGCTTTATTCCGTCTGGGGCATTATCTTTCTGCTGGGCGTGCAATATGGACCGCTGGTCTTTCTGATCGTAAGAGCGGGCTTGCGCAAGCTCCCGCGTGAATTGGTGGAAGCGGGCCTGAGTGCCGGTGCCAGCAAATGGACCGTTCTGCGCACCATTATTCTGCCGGTGATGACGCCATCGATCATCGGTGCTGCGGCTTTGGCTTTCGTGTCGTGTGTCGGCAATTTCGGCATCCCGGCATTTCTTGGCATTCCATCGAATTATCTCGTTCTGCCAACGCTGATTTATCAGCGTCTTGCGGGCGGCGGGCCAGCCGTGCTCTCCAGCGTCGCTGTGCTTTCTGTGCTGATTGGTCTGATCGCCATGGCAGGGATCGCAGCACAAGATTATGCCTCGCGCCGTCGCGATTTCCGTATTGTTTCAACATCGTTGCCCGCTGCACCTTTTGCGCTTGGCGCATGGCGCATATGGGCGGAACTGGCTGCATGGCTGTTGATCGTCATCGTGCTGTTTCTGCCGCTGATTGGTTTGACGCTTTCAGCACTGGTTCCGGCCTATGGCGTGCCGCTGACATTTGCGACGGCCACTCTGGAAAATTTCCGCTTTGTCATGTTTGAACATGGTGGTTCCGCGCGTGCCTTTGGCAATAGCCTGATGCTGTCCTTTGCGGCGGCTGTGTTTGCTGTGCTGATTGCGGTTCCGCTGGCCTATATGCTTGCATGGCGCAAACGGCGCTGGACGCCGATCCTCAACTTCGCAGCCGAGATGCCCTATGCGTTACCGGGTGTCGTGCTGGCCATTGCTTGCCTGCTGATGTTCTTGAAGCCGCTGCCAGTGGTGGGTGTCAGCCTTTATAACACGCTCTGGATTATCCTGTTTGCCTATCTTGCGCGCTTCTTCGTGCTGGCACTGCGGCCAACGGTTGCTGGTCTGCATCAGATTGACCGTGCGCTGGAAGAAGCCGCGCGAATTGCAGGCGCTGGTCTTTTCTATCGCCTTAGGACCATTATATTTCCTCTGGTCGCACCAGCGACGCTTGCAGGCGGCGTGCTTATTTTCATGACCGCATTCTGTGAGCTGACGGTTTCAGCGCTTTTATGGGCGTCGGGATCGGAAACGCTGGGCGTGGTGATGTTTTCTTTTGAACAGGCGGGCGATTCCGCCTATGCGGCTGCCATATCCATTCTGGCCGTTGCGGTGACATTCATGCTGATGCTTGCAACAAATCTGTTTGCGCGGCGTCTTCCAAACGGGGTGCTGCCATGGCGCGACTGAAAATCGCTTCTGTTTCTAAAGTGTTCAACGAATTTCAGGCTCTGTCTGAAGTGTCGCTTGATGTGAAGGATGGCGAGTTTGTTGCCATTCTCGGACCATCGGGCTGCGGCAAGACCACGCTTTTGCGGATGATTGCTGGTTTTGAAGATGTTGACGGCGGCGAAATCCATATTGGTGACAACCGCGTTTCCCATGTGGATGGTAATGTGCCACCCGAAAAGCGGCAAGTCGGCATCGTCTTCCAAAATTATGCGCTTTGGCCGCATATGACGGTTGCTGAAAATGTCGGCTACAGTCTGCGGGTAGCAAAGGTTGCCAAAGCCGAGCGCGAGGCGCGCGTTCGCCAAGCACTTGCGCTGGTCGATCTGGACGGGTTTGGTGATCGCCGCCCGGCCAATCTATCGGGTGGCCAGCGGCAGCGTGTGGCTTTGGCCCGCTGTCTGGTCGCAGCCCCATCGCTGGTCTTGTTTGACGAACCGCTTGCCAATCTCGATGTGCATTTGCGTGCTTCGATGGAAGACGAATTTGCGGCTTTCCACAAGCGCACCGGTACGACGATCATCTACATCACGCATGACCAGGCCGAGGCCATGGCGCTTGCTGACCGGATTGCGGTGCTGGATCACGGCAAGCTTCAGCAGTTCGATACGCCGCGCAAGCTTTACGAGGAACCCGCCAGCGAAATGGTCGCGTCCTTCATCGCGCATGGCATGGTTTTGCCGGCGGAGGTCGTGTCTTTTGCGCAAGCGGGACATTGCGAGGCGCTGGTGCTGGGAAGCCGTGCTGAGGTGCGTTGTTCCGGCATTGAAATGCCGCGTGCCAATGCGCAGCTCTGCGTTCGTTCAGAAGATCTGGCATTGACCGAGGTCGGCGGCATCCCCGTGCGGGTCAAGCGTTCGGTCTATCGCGGTGGCGGTTCGCGTATCGAGGCACATCCGCTGCCAAAACCGGATATTCACCTGCATTTTGAAGTGCGCGATCCGGTAAGACTGGAAGAAGGCGATGAAGTGCGTGTCGCCATTCGCGGTGGCTGGATTATTCCCACCGATGAAATGCCGGTGAGAAAAGTCTCCACCGGCTTTCCAATCGGCAACAAGATCTGAATGTGAAAAGGGCGGCTTTTATAGCCGCCCTTTTTGCTTATTTCTTCTTCATTGCTTCCAGAAGGGCTGCACCGAAACCGCCAGTTGATGGCTGCTCGTGTTTGCGCGGGGTGAAGTTCTGCTTTTGTGCAGGTTTTGTGTCGCGCTGCGCATTGTTGCGCGGGGCAGTGGCTTCTCCGCCGTCCTTTCTCATCGTGAGGCCGATACGCTTGCGTGGCACATCCACTTCGGTCACGCGCACCTTCACCACATCGCCAGCCTTGACCACTTCATGCGGGTCTTTAACAAATTTATCCGCAAGTTGCGAAACATGGACAAGTCCGTCCTGATGCACACCGATATCGACAAAGGCACCAAAGGCCGCAACATTGGTAACTGTGCCTTCCAACATCATGCCGGGTTTCAGGTCCTTGATGTCATCGATGCCATCAGCAAAGGTCGCTGTCTTGAATTCAGGACGCGGATCGCGGCCCGGTTTATCGAGTTCCGCAATGATGTCACGCACGGTTGGCAGACCAAAACGCTCATCAACAAAGACACGCGGATCAAGCGCTTTCAATGCCGCACTGTCACCCATGAGGCTGCGCACATCGCGGCCGCAGGCGGCAACGATTTTTTTCGCAACGCCATAGGCTTCCGGGTGAACGGAGGACGCATCAAGCGGTTCGGTTCCGTTGGCGATACGCAGAAAGCCTGCGCATTGTTCAAAAGCGCGATTGCCGAGGCGGGCGACTTTCAGAAGCTCCTTGCGGTTCTTGAAGGCTCCCGCTTGATCGCGATGCGTAACAATTGCCTCGGCGAGCGACTTTCCCAGACCCGATACACGCGCCAGCAGTGAGGCGGATGCCGTGTTGAGATCAACCCCGACAGCGTTCACTGCATCTTCGACCACTGCATCGAGCGAACGCGCCAGACGGGACTGATCGACATCATGCTGATACTGGCCAACGCCGATGGATTTCGGTTCGATCTTGACGAGTTCTGCCAATGGGTCCTGCAGGCGGCGGGCGATGGAAACCGCACCGCGCAGCGATACGTCGAGCTGCGGAAATTCGGCGGCTGCGGCTTCTGACGCCGAATAGACCGATGCACCTGCTTCCGACACGATGACTTTGAGCGGCTTGGGCGCTGGCAGGACGTTGAGCATATCCACGACAAGGCGTTCGGTTTCGCGGCTGCCTGTGCCGTTGCCAATCGCAATTAGTTCGATCTTGTGTTTGCGGATCAAGCTTGCAAGTTCGGCCTGTGTGCCGCGCACATCGTTTTTTGGCGGAAACGGATAGACCGTCGTTGTGTCGAGCAGTTTGCCAGTGCCATCGACGATTGCAACTTTGACGCCGGTGCGGATGCCCGGATCAAGGCCCATGGTGGCACGCGAACCGGCAGGGGCTGCGAGCAGCAGGTCTTTGAGATTGCGGGCGAAGACGTTAATGGCTTCTTCCTCGGCGCGTTCACGCAGGTCGCGCATGAGGTCGAGTGACAAGGAGAGCGAGAGCTTGACGCGCCATGCCCAGCCTGCAACTTCCATCAGCCAGCGATCGCCTGGAAGCGTTGCACCGATATTATAGGCGGCTGCAATTTTGCGTTCGACCGGCTTTACCGGGGAGGTGTCGTCGGCGTCGATTTCAATGTCGAGCGACAGAAAATCCTCATTGCGACCGCGCAGCATGGCCAGAGCGCGGTGGCCTGCAACATTTGCCCAGCGTTCGGAATGGTCGAAATAATCGGAGAACTTTGCGCCAGCCTCTTGTTTGCCATCCACAACGCGCGAACGGAGCACCGCGCGTTCTTTGAGATAGTTACGCAGATTACCGATCAGTTCAGCATTCTCGGTGAAGCCTTCTGCAATGATGTCGCGCGCGCCTTCAAGAGCTGCCTTCACATCGGCAACATCGCCGGTGACATATTGTGTGGCAATCTCTGCGGGGACCAGCTTGCGGTCGGTGAGAATGGCTTCTGCAAGCGGGCCAAGACCGCGTTCGCGGGCGATTTCCGCTTTAGTGCGGCGCTTTGGCTTATAAGGAAGATACAGATCTTCAAGCTCGGCCTTGGTCTGGACGCCTGCGATTTTGAGCTCCAGTTCTGGCGTCAGCTTTTCTTGCCCGCGGATCGATTCCAGAATGGAAGTGCGCCGTGCTTCCAGCTCGCGCAGATAGGAGAGGCGCTCATCGAGCGTACGCAACTGCGTGTCGTCAAGTCCGCCAGTGACTTCCTTGCGGTAGCGCGCAACAAACGGCACAGTCGAGCCTTCATCGAGAAGACCAATGGCTGCTATGGCCTGTTCGGGCTTTGCGTTGATCTCCGCTGCAATGATTGCGGCAATGCGCTTAATATCGTTGGCCATATTCATTCCAATCTCAAATCTTTACGCGAACATAGTCGGATAGGTTTTTGACGCAATCACGACCGCCATAATGGTCCACAGGAAAGCACGTATATTTTTGTTCACGCGCCTGTGAACGCGCAGGGTCTTTTAAAATCGGAATTGAGCGATACATATATCGTGAAATGACGATATGAATGAAGATCAGCGAGGTGACCTTGATGTCGGATAATCAATCTATAGCAACAGCTATGCCGTTGGACGAGATACTCAAGGCACTTGGCCATCCAGTTCGTCTCGACATTTTAAGCTGGCTCAAGCAGCCGGAGAAGCATTTCTCCGCTCAGCACATGTCTTTGGAGATGGGCGTGTGCGCCGGTCAGTTTGAACGGTGTGGCCTGTCGCAATCCACCGTTTCTGCTCATTTGTCCGTGCTGACCAAAGCGGGGCTGATTACGCCCAACCGCGTTGGCCAATGGACCTTCTACAAGCGCGATGAGGAGGCAATTGCCGCCTTGCTCAAATCACTGTCCGATCTTTAATCCCATTTTACTCATCCGCCCAATCGTTCCCATTTGAAGGAAATGCATCTATGGCCACATTGTTCGATCCAGTTACAATCGGCGATCTCAAGCTTGCCAACCGCATCGTTATGGCACCCCTGACGCGCAACCGCTCGCCCCGCGCTGTGCCAAACGACCTCAACGTCACCTATTATGAACAGCGCGCTAGTGCTGGTCTCATCATCACTGAGGCAACGCCGATCAGCCATCAGGGGCAGGGCTATGCCGATGTGCCGGGCCTTTATTCGGGCGAGCAGCTTGCAGGCTGGAAGCGCGTCACCGACGCTGTTCACAGCGCAGGCGGCAAGATCGTCGTGCAGATGTGGCATGTTGGCCGTATTTCGCATGACAGCCTACAGCCAAATGGCGGCAAGCCGGTAGCGCCTTCGGCTATCACGGCCAAGTCGAAGACCTATCTCGTGCATCCAGACGGCACCGGCGAGTTTGCACCCACTTCAGAGCCACGCGCACTGGAAAAGAGCGAGATTCCAGAGATCGTTGCGACTTATGCCAAGGCTGCAAAGGATGCTGTCGAAGTGGCTGGTTTTGACGGCGTCGAAATTCATGCTGCAAACGGCTATCTGATTGATCAGTTCCTGCGTTCGGACAGCAATCACCGGACCGATGAATATGGCGGCTCCATCGAAAACCGCGCACGCTTCCTGTTTGAAGTGGTGGATGCAATCACAAAGTCGGTTGCGCCGGGCAAGGTGGGTATTCGTCTTTCGCCGGTAACGCCTGCCAATGACGCATCGGATTCCGATCCGCAGCCGCTGTTTGATTATGTAGTCGAAAAGCTCGCTTCATACGGTCTTGCTTATGTCCATATTATTGAAGGTGCGACAGGCGGTCCGCGCGATTTCCAGCAGGGCCCACAGCCTTTCGATTATGCGCGTCTCAAGCAGGTTTATCGCGATGCCGGTGGCAAAGCTGCCTGGATGGTCAATAATGGCTATGACCGTGATCTGGCGGAAAAGGAAATCGAAAGCGGTCGCGCTGATGTGGTTGCCTTTGGAAAACCGTTTATTGCTAACCCTGATCTGGTGCGCCGTTTTAAAGAAAACGCGCCGCTCAATGAACTGGATCAGCAGCATATGTATGGCGGAGGTGCCAAGGGATATACGGATTATCCGATCCTCGCCTAGTCTCTGTTCTAAAAACCGCCATGCCGGTCTGCAAATGGCAATTTGTCTGCGTTCCGATGCTCATGTACCCAAAAGTACACTCCGCTTCGGTACTCGAAACACACCATTTTCGCCACGGCCTGCCGTTTTTTGATTCAGACATTTAATCAAAAAGCCCGGCTTCGAACCGGGCTTTTTATTTACAGACGTGCACGCGTCGAGCGCGGTGTTGCCAACAGGAGATTGGTCTCGCTGGCCTTGATCCCCGGCACCAGTCGGATGCGGCGCAGCACGGCATCGAAATCGGTCAGCGTTGCAGCCCCCAGTTCCACCACCAGATCGAAACGACCATTTGTGGTGTGGATGGCTGAAATTTCGGAGAAACCGCCGAGCGATTTTACCACGCGATCGGCCACATGGCCTTCGATTTCGATCATCATGATACCGCGAACGGGAAGATCAACCGCATCAGAGCGCAGGATCACCGTATAGCCGATAATGTCGCCAGACTGCTCCAGCTTTTCCATACGCGCGCGTACCGTGGCGCGCGAAACGCCCAGATCAAGGGCCACATCGGAAATGCTGCGGCGTCCATTGTGACGTAAAAGCGTGATGAGCTTTTCATCCAGATCGTCCATGTTTTCTCCATTTTGAAAAGCCAATCCGACATTCTGATAAACCAAACCGATAAAATTGCCAATCCGGTTGCTTCACATCGCCAAGCGTAAATGGTGAATTTCAGATAGAAAAAAGAAGGATTCTTACTTTATGCATTGCAAGATTTTGGGATTGCCTGTTCAGGAGGGCACTGGTCGTCTTGGCTGCAATATGGGCCCGGATGGTTATCGCGCCGCTGGCATTGCGGATGCGATCCGCGAACTCGGTCATGAATTTACGGATCTCGGCAATCTGGCACCGGCTCAGTTGCGCCCGCTGACACACCCCAATTCTGTGATCAAGGCTTTACCGCAGGCTGTGGCGTGGATCGAAGCGATCAGTGATGCTGCTTATCGTGAGAGTGAAGAAGGTTTTCCCATTTTTCTTGGTGGCGATCATCTTCTGGCCGCCGGCACTGTTCCCGGTATTGCACGCCGCGCTGCCGAAAAAGGCCGCAAGCAGTTCGTCCTTTGGCTTGACGCGCACACGGATTTCCACACGCTGGAAACAACAGGCAGTGGCAATCTGCATGGTACGCCTGTGGCCTATTATACGGGCCAGAAGGGCTTTGAAGGCTATTTCCCGCCATTGGCAGCACCAATTGATCCGGCCAATGTCTGCATGATGGGTATTCGCAGTGTCGATCCGGCAGAACGTGCTGCGATCAAGCAGACTGACGTTGCCGTCTATGACATGCGTCTTATCGATGAGCATGGCGTCGCCGCTCTGCTGCGCCGCTTTCTGCAACGCGTGAAGGATGAAAATGGCCTTCTGCATGTGAGCCTGGATGTCGATTTCCTTGAGCCATCGATTGCGCCCGCTGTCGGCACCACGGTTCCGGGCGGCGCAACGTTCCGTGAAGCGCATCTCATCATGGAAATGCTGCATGACAGCGAACTGGTGACCAGCCTTGATCTCGTTGAGCTTAACCCGTTCCTCGATGAACGTGGACGCACTGCAACCGTCATGGTTGACCTGATGGCGAGCCTTCTGGGTCGCAGTGTCATGGATCGTCCAACCATCAATTACTGATTTCAGAAATCGCATTCGTGGCTGGCGAGCCATTAGAGTTTGCCGCCGAATGGTAAGGAGCTAGAATGACCCAACCGAACCTCAATATCGTACCTTTCGTCAGTGTTGATCACATGATGAAGCTGGTTTTGTCTGTCGGCGTTGAGACTTTTCTCAAGGAACTTGCTGATTATGTTGAAGAAGATTTCCGCCGCTGGGAAAGCTTCGACAAGACGCCACGCGTTGCATCGCATTCCGATGAAGGCGTGATCGAGTTGATGCCGACAAGCGATGGCACGCTTTACGGCTTCAAATATGTGAACGGTCATCCGAAGAATACGCGCGATGGTTTGCAGACTGTGACAGCCTTTGGCGTATTGTCTGATGTTGGCAATGGCTATCCGATGCTGTTGACGGAAATGACCATCCTGACAGCACTGCGTACCGCGGCGACGTCAGCCGTTGCAGCCAAGCATCTGGCGCCAAAGAACGCACGCACGATGGCGATCATTGGCAATGGTGCGCAGAGCGAGTTTCAGGCACTTGCCTTCAAGGCGATCCTTGGCATCGACAAGCTGCGTCTTTACGATATTGACCGCACGGCTTCTGAAAAATGCGCGCGCAATCTCGAAGGCACAGGCATTGATATTGTGATCTGCAAGAATGTCGAAGAGGTGGTGGAAGGTGCGGATATCATCACCACTGTCACCGCTGACAAGCTCAATGCCACGATCCTGACCGACAACATGGTTGGCGCTGGCGTACATATTAACGCGGTTGGTGGCGATTGTCCCGGCAAGACCGAACTGCATGGCGATATTCTGCGCCGTTCGGATATTTTTGTTGAATATCCGCCGCAGACCCGCATTGAAGGTGAAATCCAGCAGCTTCCGGAAGATTATCCCGTCAAGGAACTCTGGGAAGTGATTACCGGCAAAATCGAAGGCCGCACCGATGCGCGCCAGATTACGTTGTTTGACTCGGTTGGCTTTGCGACAGAAGATTTCTCTGCGCTGCGTTATGTCCGTGACAAGCTGAAAGACACAGGCTTTTATGTGCAGCTTGATCTTCTGGCTGATCCTGATGAGCCACGTGATCTGTTCGGTATGTTGCTTCGCCATGAGAAGCAGCTTTTGGCGGAAAATACCAAGCCAGCCGCATAAAGTTAAAACGCCCGCCTCTTAGAGCATTTCCTGTTTAGATTGAGTCATTGGAAATGCTCTATCTAACTGTTTTTACGCGCATCTTGTTCCGAAAACCGCTTCGCACTTTTCGGGATACGCTCTAGTTAAGAGGCGGGCATTTTTATAATGGCTTGCGAGAATGACGCGGCGTTGAAAATGTCCCGCCATGCGTGGCTATCGCCATCTCGAAACTATCAGCGATCCGCCGCGCACGGTCGATGAAGATCACAGCGCCTTCCGGTGGGAAGATCTCGCGCGTTGTTTGCTCGAACAGCTCCAGCCAGCGATCAAAATGATCGCTTTTCAAGCCAAGCCGCAGATGCGGCGGCATCGGGCGCCCTTCATAAGTGCCGGTTTTGAGAATGACCGATGACCAGAACTCCGCAATCTGCGCCAGATGATGATCCCAGTCCGCGACGGCTTTCGTGAAAATCGGACCGAGCAATTCATCTTCACGCGCACGACCATAAAACGTGTCGACCAGCTGCTTGATGGAAACTGGATCAATGGACGGGTGAGGCTGGTTAGTAAGCAAGGACATTATCGATCAATTGCCTCTGGTCGCAAAGTGTCACCGGTTGCGTTTGTTATTCAACGCGTGGCGTGCAACGAGATAAACAAGAACAACAAATGCCACGACAGCAAAGATGCTCGACGTGTAGAGCATCACGATTGCATCGCCGATGCGTTCATTTGCCATCAGCCAGCTTGCCAGCGACAGCCCACATGCGATGCCGAAAATCCATGTAATGAATATAATCAGTGATTTCATTTTGGCTCCGCTATTTTGCTTCGTCTGCGAAGACGAGCTTCGCATATCTGATGTGCAATTTATAGCGACATAAGATTCTGTACGATATTCAGAACATAAACAGCGGCTTGCGCTAATGCAGCAATAGCAGCAGCGGTCGCTGCGGCTTTGTTGAACTGCGTCGCCTTCACCCAGCCTTTATGATGCGAATCGAGGTTCGTTGCGACCTCATTGACCCATTCTTCAGATACTGTCCCGTCGGGCTTTCGCAGCTTTCTCGATGGTTTAATCGCAGGTACGTCAACACCTGCAGATCGCATCCAGAGAATACCTGCGGCGACGCCTGTTATAACCGAAACCAGATGCAGTATCAGAAAAGCGAGATTCAAAAATATCATACCACCCACTCTTAATACGTGTTGCAATTTATCTTATTTAATCGCCACGCATTATCTATGTGTCTTTAAAGCATGCCCCTATCCCCAAAACCGCTTCCCACGTCCTGGCGACATGCTGTCGTTTTCGCTGAGGGTTATAATAGTTCGATTATTTTGTTGAAAGCGAACTTTGCCTGAAGCAGCAAAAACTTGTGGGGGGGATTGGTAGCGGAGGACGGATTCGAACCGCCGACACAAGGATTATGATTCCTCTGCTCTAACCTACTGAGCTACTCCGCCACACATTGCAGTGAAACAGTTTACAGCGCCGTTTCCAGCGTTTCCAGAACTGTGTTCTTGCAAGGAATGGCGGCGGTATATGTGGGTAATGGGACCCTGTCAAGCACTCTTGGGTCGTGTGGACAATTATATTTTGGAGCGTGGTATGACTGAAAATCTCACAGATTTAGGAGCAAAACCGAAGATGGAGTATTCTCCCTCAAGGTTTTGTGACGCTAAGCTGGGAGATTTTCATCAAATCCCTTCGGGACGTGGCGGATTTTCTCTCTGAATACGTCGAACAGCCCTTGTGGAGATACACTCCACGGCGGTCTGTTCTCCTGTTCATAAAGAAAATCCGTCTCACGCCACGCCCGAAAAATAATCGTCCACACGACCCCACATGGCTTTCGTCTTGTTTTCCATGTTTTGCGTAGATAAGTAACTAGCGGAAAGCAAAGGCATAGTTATATGGCACCTCGTATTGCGGTTTTGGGTTGTGGCTATTGGGGCGGCAACCATATTCGTACCTTGAAGGGGCTCGGTGTCCTTCAGGGTGTTTCTGACGCCAATCCACAGAATGCGCAGCGATTCGCTTCTGAATTTGGTGTTCCGAATATTCCGGTTGATGAACTCTTCTCGCATCCCGATATTGATGGCATCGTTTTGGCGCTGCCTGCGCAGTTTCATGCGCAATATGCAATAGAAGCGGTGAAAAACGGCAAGGATGTTCTGGTTGAAAAGCCGATTGCGCTGGAAGTTGCTGACGCTGAGGCAGAAGTTGCTGCGGCGCGCGAAAACAATCGCGTGTTCATGGTTGGGCATATTCTTCGTTTCCATCCGGCTTTTGAAAAACTGCTCGATATGGTCAAAAGCGGCGACATAGGCGATGTTCGCTATGTGCATTCGCACCGCGTTGGTTTCGGTAAGTTCCACGACAAGTTCGATGCGCTGTGGGATCTCGCTCCGCACGATCTTTCGATGATTCTCGCGATCACCGGCGAAGAACCGTCAGCTGTTCGCGGTGAGGGGACTGCGGTGATCGACAAGATCAGCGACTTTGCCCATGTGCATCTCGAATTTCCAAGCGGTATTCGCGGGCACCTTTTTGCATCGCGTTTGAATTCTTATCGCGAGCGTCGTTTGAGCGTGACCGGAACCAAGGGCATGCTGGTCTTTGACGATGCTGAGCCTTGGGATCGCAAGCTTGCATTCTACAAGCATGAAGTCTGGCGTGAGAATGATCAGTGGGCCTTCAAATCGGTCGAGCCGGAATATGTGGCTGTCGAAGAGGGCATGCCGCTGACACGCGAATTGCAGCATTTCCTGCATTGCATCGAAACTCGTGAAACACCGCGTACCGATGGACAGGAAGCAATTAACGTGTTGCGTATTTTGACCGAAGGTTCGGTCAATCATTCTAAATAGCCACCGTTTGACAGAAATTGCTGTCAACTGGTGTTACGAAACTCGCAAAACTTTGAACGCTCCCCCATGGCAGGGAGGGGCGTGAAGGAATAAGAGAATTGTCGCGGATTCGCTTCTGATGGGGCGGACCAGATAAATTGGAGCCAACATGCAGTTCATTGATCTTGGAGCGCAACGCGCGCGTATCGAAGACCGTCTCAATGCCGCCGTTACCAAGGTTGTTGCGGAAGGTCGTTATATTCTCGGTCCTGAAGTTGCGGAGTTCGAAAAAAAGCTCGGTGAATATCTGGGCGTTGAGCATGTGATTGCCTGTGCCAACGGTACTGATGCTTTGCAGATGCCTTTGATGGCACGCGGCATTGGTCCGGGGCATGCGGTTTTCGTGCCGTCCTTCACATTTGCTGCAACCGCTGAAGTTGTTGCGCTTGTTGGCGCAGAGCCGGTTTTCGTTGACGTCGATGCCGACAGCTACAACATGAATGTCGAGCAGCTCGAAGCGGGGATTGCGGCGATCCGCAAGGAAGGCCGTCTTGAGCCAAAGGCAATCATTCCTGTCGATCTGTTTGGTCTTGCTGCTGATTATAATCGCATTACTGCGATTGCGGAGCGCGAAGGCCTGTTCATCATTGAAGATGCGGCGCAGTCGGTTGGTGGCAAGCGTGACAATGTCATGTGTGGTGCTTTCGGCCACGTTGGTGCGACAAGCTTCTATCCAGCCAAGCCGCTCGGCTGCTATGGCGATGGTGGTGCAATGTTCACCAATGATGCCGAACTGGCCGACACGCTGCGCTCAGTGCTGTTTCACGGCAAGGGCGAAACGCAGTACGACAATGTTCGCATTGGTCTCAACTCGCGTCTTGATACCATTCAGGCTGCTATTCTTCTGGAAAAGATGGCGATCCTTGAAGACGAAATGGAAGCGCGTGACCGTATTGCCAAGCGCTATAATGAGCTGCTCAAGGACGTCGTCAAGGTTCCGGGTCTGCCTGCTGGCAACCGTTCTGCCTGGGCACAGTATTCGATTGAAAGCGAAAACCGCGATGGTCTGAAGGCGCATCTTCAGGCGGCTGGTATTCCATCGGTTATTTACTACGTAAAGCCGCTGCATTTGCAGACTGCTTACAAGCATTATCCGATTGCACCGGGTGGTCTGCCTGTTTCGGAAGCGCTGCCTGCGCGTATTCTGAGCCTGCCAATGCATCCTTATCTTTCGGAAGAAGATCAGGACAAGATTATTGGGGCAATCCGTGGTTTCCACGGCAAATAAGCTTGATAATCAGTTATCGAGAAAAAGCCCGGCGAAAGTCGGGCTTTCTTATTTCTGCCGGTTCGCAATGCGTGACGCAACGAAGCGGGCGATTGCCGGACCAGCAAGCAGTACGATGAAAAAGCGGCTGGTTTGCATGGCGATGATAAATGGCAGATCGACATGGCTTGATGCTGCGATAATCGCCACTGTATCGGCCCCGCCGGGGCTTGTGGCCAGATAAGCGGTGAGTGGATCAAGACCGAGCACATGGCCGAGCGCCATGCCGAACAATCCGCAGACGGCAATCAGAATAAGCGTCGATCCGAGCACGGCCGGAAAGGCGCGCGCTGCATGGGCAATGATGCTGCGTGTGAAGCCAAGGCCGATGCGCCAACCGATGAAAATATAGCTGCCTGCCAGCAACCATGGCGGCAGGTCGATGGTCATCAGGCCGATATCTTGCAGCAATGCGCCCAAAGCGAGCGGTACGAGCATGGCTCCGGTTGGAATGCGTGATAATTGCCCTAAAAAGGCACCGCAGACGATCAGGGCGAGTGTTGGGCCAAGTGTGTGCCAGCGAATGTCTGGAAACCATTCTATGGCGGCTGGAGCCGCAATTTCGATATCGGTTGTGAACATCACGACGAGCGAGGCGGCAGTCGCAACGAGAACAACACGCAGATATTGCATGAAGGCGATCAGTCGAGCGTCTGCACCGAAAGATTCAGCCATCAATACGATTGCGGTGGCTGCTCCCGGAGAGACACCCCAAACGGCAGTTGTTCCCGGTAAAACGCGGAACCTTGCCAGAAGATAACCGACCGTCGTGCTGGCGAGCAGCGTGAAGCCGGTCGACAGCAGGATGATCGGCAGATGCTGCCCCATATTGCTGAAAAATTCCTGCGTCATGGCGCGCGCGATCAGCAGGCCGACAATTGCCTGCGCAAGCAGCGAGAAATGGGTATGAACCTTAATCGCGCTTTCGCGTGATGCCAGAACAATCGCGCCGAGCATCGCGCCCAAGAGGAATGCGGCCGGTAGCCCAAGCCGTTCGCCGATATAGATGAAAATTGCAGACGCAACCAGCAGCAAGCCCCATTGGACTGGCTTTGGTTTGTGACTGATCGTGAATCTATCGCGGGCCTTTTCTTGCCCGGGGAGGACGGGTTTCTGCATCGCGCGCAATTCCTACTACCAGGTGCAGCAGGAATGCAAACGTGAATTGGCATATGCCGCGCAATAAGCGCATCACGTTGCATGATCGGGTCAGAGGATCGTGCCGAACTCCATGCTGATTGGCTCAATCAGTGCCAGAAACGCGTCACAGTCTGAATTGCCCTGCCAGCTTGCGCAGATTTCGGTGGCTATTGTTTGGTTATCCGCAAAAGCCAGGTCAACGAAAGTACCGTCTGCAAGTTTGACGAGATGCTGTCCACGCCAGCCCGACTGATGCGAGAGGTGCTTGCTTACCATCGCGGCATAGGCTTCGCGCATGGCTTGTTCGCTTATGCCAGATTTCAGGCGAAAACGACCAAGCTCAATGCCATTGCCAGATGTGGCAGGCAGTTGTGGCGTTGGCAGTGCTGTGTAATGGCCTATCGATACCATTTGTTTCAGGGTTGCCCTGAAGGCAGCAAATTCTGGTGCGGTGCCAACGCACTTAGCTGCGTCCAGTGCTTCATCCATCGAGGCCCATGCCACGAGATCGGCGCGATCCTCAGTATCACTTGCCCCGGTGAATGGAACCCATGAGAGAAAACCGGGCAGGGTGCTGATGCGTTTGCGCGCGTTGTCGCGTTCCTTGTCGGCAGTTGAGGCATCGTTGATTTTGTAAACGACGATTTCATAATAAGGGGTTTTCATGTGGTACTCCTTTTCATCTGGAGTGCCGCACATACATCTTCCCCCTGACAGTTTTTGTCAGGGATGTGGTATAGACGTTCCCTATGAAAACTCTGCGGCTTTTTTCTTTGCTCGATAGACTTCGTTCTGCGTCCGCGCCTGTTTCGGCGGAGGCGCTTGCGGAGCTCATGGAGGTTTCGCCCCGCACGATTTATCGCGATATGGCGACTTTGCAGGCCATGGGTGCGCCGATCAGAGGCGAGTCGGGCTTAGGGTATCAGCTTGAGAAGGGCTATTTTCTGCCGCCACTGCACTTCGATGCCGATGAGCTGGAAGCGATTATGCTTGGTGTGAGGCTGGTTGTGGCAAGAGGTGATCAAGAATTGTCCGCTGCAGCGCAGCGTGTGTCGGGCAAGCTCAGCGCCACGATGCAGTCGGGTGCGGGGGATCGATATAAAAATCTTCCGCTCAGAGCTGTATCAAAAATGACTGAGGAACATAGCAAGGCGAACCTGCATCTATCATTTCTGAGGCGGGCGGTTCGAGATCGCGTCATCGTGAAAATTGACTATCTGGACCTTCGGGACAAAGCCACTGAACGCAGCGTAAGGCCGCTCGGGTTGACGATGTTTGATGCCGTGTGGCTGTTGACGGGATGGTGTGAAAGTCGCAATGATTTCCGCAACTTCCGACTTGATCGCATCACCAATGTTGTGAGCGATGGGCAAGTATTCCGGCATCAGAAAGGTCAGCGTTTCGAGGACTATCTGCTGACGCTTTAAAAATAGAAAAGGCCCGGCGCCCTCTCGGATACCGTGCCTTTTGTAATTGATTCCGGCTATTTTAACCGATCATCGCGCGACGCTGGTTGAGCGGGCGCTCAACGATTTCGCGCGGTGCCTTGACGCCGTCACGCTCTTCCAGCGCTTCTGCTTTCGCGAGATCCGCTTCGGCGACAACGAGTTCAGCTTCGGCGGCTTCCTTCTGCTGCATCAAATCGCGAATCGAGCCAAATAGATTGTCGCGACGCTGGCGTGCAGCTTTCGCAAAGGTCGGATAAGCGAAATGATTGATGTCAGTGATACCTGCCTTCTTTTCTTCCGATAGAATCTGGGCGTCGAGCTCTCCGGCCATCCGTTCGAACTCACCCATCATCAGGTCCAGTTGGCCCAGTTGGCGGCGCTTTTCCTTCACCTGGAACAATTTCAGCCTGACGAGGCTTTCACGTGGCTTCATACGCAATACTCCTTGAACACCAACCAGCTTTCTACACGTTGGGGCGTTCCCCCCGACTTTATTAACAGGCATATAAGGGAGTCGTTTTCCCGTAATGTGCCGTCTAAACCTTTGCAAAGCTTTGCTTTTCAGGGCTTTCGCTAAGCACGCAGTGTTAAGAGTGGTTAATTTTAGCGAAACGAAAAGTTAATATTCCGCTCTTTTGGTAACCATTTCTTTACCTGCAACGTTAATCATACGCGTTAGGAATTAAGGCTCGGTAAATTTGGTGTGCTTTTTGAGTAACAGGTGAAAGCTAGAGTCAATTGAATCACTTAAGAGATTTTCTTAATGTGATTCATGAGTGTCGAGTGGGCGAGAGAATTTCTTATGATTCAGTTGGATACGGTTTTTTTCTAATAGTTAAAGAATAAGGCTTGCCAACCAGAATCATATTTTGTTAACCATTTGCAGACACCTTCATATTAAGGCAACGACAGTTCCGTCAGCTGCCGTGAGGGAAATCTGGTCAGCGGCGGAAAGGGGATAAGTATGCGCGTCCTTTTGATTGAAGACGACAGTGCTATCGCACAAAGCATTGAACTGATGCTTAAGTCCGAGAGCTTCAATGTCTACACCACCGATCTGGGTGAAGAAGGCATCGATCTCGGCAAGCTTTATGATTATGACATCATCTTGCTGGACCTGAACTTGCCGGACATGTCCGGTTATGAAGTTCTGCGTACTCTGCGCCTTTCAAAGGTTAAGACGCCAATCCTCATCCTTTCCGGCATGGCTGGCATTGAAGATAAGGTTCGTGGTCTCGGCTTTGGTGCAGATGACTACATGACGAAGCCGTTCCACAAGGACGAGCTCATTGCCCGTATTCATGCGATTGTTCGTCGTTCCAAGGGGCATGCCCAGTCGGTCATCACCACCGGCGACCTGATTGTTAACCTCGACGCGAAAACCGTTGAAGTTGGTGGTCAGCGCGTACACCTGACCGGCAAAGAATATCAGATGCTTGAGCTTCTTTCGCTCCGTAAGGGCACGACGCTCACCAAGGAAATGTTCCTCAACCACCTTTACGGCGGTATGGACGAGCCTGAGCTGAAGATTATCGACGTGTTTATCTGCAAGCTGCGCAAGAAGCTCGATGCCGTTTCGGGCAGCCAGAGCTATATCGAAACCGTTTGGGGTCGCGGCTATGTGCTGCGTGAGCCAGATGGCACAGAGCTGCGCGAAATCGCATAAGCAGTTTCATTTGCTCTTCAATAAGGCCCTGCTCAAGCAGGGCTTTGTTTTATCGCGTACCCTTTTCAAACGCTGCTGAACAGTTTTCAAGACGCTTTTTAAAGCAACAAAAAAGCGCAGATTTTACACTGCGCTTTTTCGTTTATCTGCCATTATGATCTTATTCGGCTGAGAAGACGATATCTTCTGCGGTTGCATGAATTGAGATCGTCATGCCTGCTTCTTCAGCGAGCAGCAGCGTGTAATATGGCTGTACCGAATGCGCATCGATTGGCTCTTCCGGTTCAGCGCCTGAATGAAGTTCAAGGAACTTCGGCGGGACGCGCAGCATCCGGCCCTTTACGGTAACGACGAAACGCGGGTCCGTATCACCGTTTTCAAGACGCACCGCCAGCGAGCCACCACGCGGAATAGCAGCGTTGCCGATCAGCAGCATATTGAGCAACAACTTGACCTTGTTCTTTGGCAGCAGGACGCGTGCGCCTTCCCATGTCAGTTCCGGCTTTTCATTTGCGAAATACTGTGTAGCGACATGCTGCGCATCGCCGGTGTCGATCTGTACGCCTGCAGAGCCGGCGGCACCAAAGGCGATGCGGGCAAACTGGAGACGGGCAGAGGCATTGCGCGCGCTTGATTTGATGAGCGCCATTGCGTCTTCATCCGCACCACCTTCTTCCAACAGTTCAAGACCATTGTTGATCGCGCCTACCGGCGAAATGATGTCATGACAGATACGGCTGCACAGAAGCGCACCAAGATCGAGTGCGGACAGGGTAACAGGCAATGGCATGGTGGTTTCTCCAGGCGCGAACCGTCTCTGATGATCGACTTTTATCCCGATGTCAGACGGCAATGAGTTGATGAGCATAAACCCCGACGAATCATCATCGGGAACCTTGCGAATCTGGATACACGCCACGCTGGATTGCCGCAAGAAAGCTGTTTTTTCTGCCATTCTAAAGCCAATTTCGACGCATAAAGATTTAGACAAGAATTTCGCGGTTAGAATATGCACGATTCGTCAAAAGCGTTCATAAGAAGCGCATGCTAAAGCTTTTAACAGGGCGTCAGACAGAGAAGCTGGTAGGCAAAAGGAATTTATAAATGGCCATACCGTCCCTGTCGAAGATCAGGTTCCGCAACGCGGCGTATAGTTTAGCGTTTGTTGCGGCTTTCATGATCTCCATCATCGCGGTGCCGCACAATGCGCTGGCACAGAGCAGCAACACATATTCGTCTCAGGAAATTGTTGATTCCGGACACAGATTTTTTGGTTCTACATCGGGCGGCATTGCCAGTGCCGTTGAAAAAGCATTCCAGAGCTTTGGCCTCCCCAATGGCTACATTCTGGGTGAAGAAGGCTCCGGCGCTTTCATTGGCGGTCTGACCTATGGCGAAGGTACGCTTTACACAAAGAACGCTGGCGATCACCGCACTTTCTGGCAGGGGCCATCGCTCGGCTGGGATTTCGGCGGTCAAGGCTCGCGCGTTATGATGCTGGTGTATAATCTCGACGATATCCAGAGCCTTTATGGCCGCTATGCCGGTGTCGCTGGTTCGGCTTATGTGATTGCAGGCGTTGGTTTCAACGTACTCAAGCGTCAGAACATCATGCTGGTGCCGATCCGCACAGGCGTTGGTGCGCGGTTGGGTGTCAATATTGGTTATCTGAAGCTTTCCGCTTCACCGACCTGGAACCCGTTCTGATCGTTACCATGAACAGTCGCCAGTTATCCATATGGCTGGCGGCTCCTGTTTTTTAAATGTGAAATGCCGTGATCCAGTCAGCGCTTATTTTCATACTTGGCGTTCTCGTGGCGGTTTTCGTCGTGGTTCTGCTTGGGCCTTCAGTCTGGCGCCGTGCATTCTTCTTGGCGCGGCGGCAGATTCATGCCGAACTCCCGGTCACTCTTGCAGAAATTCGCGCGGACCGTGATGGCTTGCGTGCAGAACATGCGGTTATCGCCAGCAAGCTGGAGCAGCAACTCAAGCTGGAACGTGAAAAATCAGCACGCCAACTGATTGAGATCGGTCAGCAACACGATGAGCTCAAGCATTTTGCGACGCTCGAATCTGACATGGTAGAGCTCCGCGAAACGCTCAGCGCGCGTGACAAGCGAATAGCGGAAATCACCATTGAACGTGATAATGCTGCTGAAGAAGCAGAAATTGTTGAAGCTGAAGTGCAGCGACTGCAAAAACACCTTTCATCTCTTGAAGAGCTAACCGATACGCTGCGTATAGAGTTGAGTACCAAAGAGGCCGATTATGGCCGTTTGACAAATGAGATGAGCGAAATGCGTCGGGAACGGAAAGATGCATCTGCACGCTATAATGAGGTTTCGACGCAATTGACTGCCGCACAGACTGAACTGAAAAGCGAAAAGCGCCGCAATACAGAATTGCAGCAGAAGCTCGATAAACTGATTGCTGATTTTTCTGATGCGCAGGAGCGGCTTGAACGTTACGCGCGTGACAGAGCATCAGTGACAGGCACACCAGCAGATATTCTGAAAGAGAATGCCGCGTTGCGCGAAGAAATGGCTGTTCTGGCAGCAAGAATGGTCGCCGCTACAGCCGACAAAGAAGGCGCTGCTTCGCCAATCAACAAGCTGCTCGATGCTGAGAAAACGGACAACGGTACCTCTCGCCCCAAAAGCCTTGCAAGCCGCATCCGCGATCTGCGCTAAGTTGTAGATCGCGTTTTTTCCAATAACGTTTTGCGCTTTTCGGGATGTGCTCTAGCCTTCCGCAACAACATCGGCCCAATCGCCATGGCGCTTCACTTGCGCATGCATGAAGCTGCATATTGGAATGATCTTCCAACCCGTTTTGCGCGCGTCTTCTACGGCATTGAGCGCAAGCGCCTGTCCTATACCCTTGCCGCGCATCGAATCGGGCACAAATGTGTGATCGATTGAAATGAGCGTCGGGCTTCGTTTCGTATAGGTCATCTCCGCTTGATCGCCATCAATGTTGACGACATAGCGACCGCTATCAGCAGCGTCGAGTTTTGTAATCTCTATATTCCCAGCCATGAGTTGACCCTTCGAAAGCATATGTCTTTCAAACTCATATAGTCGCATCAACCAAAAGAAAAACCCCGGCCAGTGAACCGGCCGGGGTTTGATTTTGATCTTGCCGTTTCAAAGAAACAGCAAGAGCTTAGTGTCGATATTGCTGGATGCGGGTCGTCCTGAGACCGGCGAGACCATGCTCGTCGATTGAGGACTGCCAGCCCAGAAATTCCTCCACCGTCAATGTATAACGCTGGCATGCCTCCTCAAGGCTGAGAAGCCCACCGCGAACAGCGGCGACGACTTCAGCCTTTCGGCGGATGACCCAGCGCCTTGTCGAGGCGGGGGGGAGGTCGGCGATGGTCAGCGGACTGCCATCGGGACCGATAACATACTTTATACGCGGTCTTGTCAGATCGGCCATTGTACTCTCTACACAACACTCAAGGACCTAATCGAGACTGAGACTACCCCTATAGCTTTTAACATTTACCTAAACTGCTGGTAACTATCTGGTAACACTTGCAAAAAAATGCCTTATTTAGTGCGTAAGTCATAAAAAAAACCGGACCACCAGTCATTTTTCTTAAAATGTCACGCGAAATTGTGGCGCAATTGCTGCAAATCAGACGATGTTTTTACTGCGACATCTTGGCAAGCACCCATTGTTTGACCTATATAGGGCGCAAATCTAAACTTTGAGAAGCAGGGCCTATGCCCGGAAGCTGGATTCAATCATGAGCCTGAACAGCCTCGATCTGCCGGGAAAGCCGGAAGACACGCGCGTTGTCGTCGCCATGTCGGGTGGCGTCGATTCTTCTGTTGTGGCCGGCATCCTCAAACGTGAAGGCTATGATGTTGTTGGCGTAACGCTACAGCTTTATGATCATGGCGCGGCTGTGCATCGCGCTGGTTCATGCTGTGCCGGTCAGGACATCGAAGATGCACGCCGCGTTTCGGAAAGTCTCGGCATTCCTCATTACGTTCTCGATTATGAAGCGCGTTTCCGCGAAGCAGTGATCGATACGTTTGCAAATTCTTACGTGAGCGGTGAAACACCGATTCCTTGCGTGTCGTGTAACCAGACCGTAAAATTTGCCGATCTGTTGCAGACCGCGCGCGAGCTTGGGGCCGATGCATTGGCAACGGGTCATTATATCCGCAGTGGTTTGAATGGCGAACATCGTGCGATGTTCCGTCCGGAAGATTCTGATCGCGATCAAAGCTACTTCTTGTTCGCAACCACCCAGGAGCAGGTCGATTATCTGCGCTTCCCGCTTGGCCATCTGCCAAAGGCGCGTGTGCGTGAGATTGCGGAAGAAATGGGACTGACTGTTGCAAAAAAGCAGGACAGTCAGGACATCTGTTTTGTGCCGCAGGGTAAATATACCGACATTATTTCCAAGCTGAAGCCGGAAGCGGCAACGCCGGGCGATATTGTCCATATTGATGGCCGTGTGCTTGGACGTCATGACGGCATTGTTCACTATACGGTTGGCCAGCGCCGCGGCATTGGTGTTGCAACGGGTGATCCGCTTTATGTTGTGCATCTTGATGCTGCCAATACACGGGTGATTGTTGGCCCACGTGAAGCGCTTGAAACACACAAGGTGTTTTTGCGTGACGTGAACTGGCTCGGTGACCAAGCACTTGATGCGCTGCCAGAAGGCGGCATGGAAGTGTTCGCCAAGGTCCGTTCGACACGCCCACCACGCCCTGCTGTTCTGCATCATGCAGACGGCAAGACATGGGTAGAACTTGTTGATGGCGAAAGTGGCATTGCACCCGGACAGGCTTGCGTGCTTTATTCTGACGACAGTAATACAGCGCGCGTGTTTGGTGGTGGGTTCATCGCCCGTTCGGAGCGTGAACCACGCGCCGAGGAAATGCTCCGTCGCCTTGTTACGGGGACAGCCAGCGCTTCGGCTGCCTAAGAACGATTTTTAAACAGCTTAAAAAAAGCCTCCGACATTTGCGGGAGGCTTTTTTGTGTTCAGCCAAATTTGCTGAAGCGGGAGAGGGCAATTCCTGAAGCCGTCGCCACGTTAAGGCTGTCAAATTGCGATGACATGGGAATGCGCGCACCCGTGAGCTGCCGTAAAAGATGTGCAGGGAGCCCTTCGCCTTCAGTGCCAAATAACAGCGCCTGACGATTGTTGCTTGGCGCCTGATAGATATTCAACTCTGATGAAGGACTGAGCGCCAATATATTGAATTTGGCGGCCTGTAGTGTTGCTACAATCATTTCGATGTTAGCGCCGTGAAAATATGGAACCTTCAATGTCGCGCCAACCGAAACGCGTATGGCTTTTCGGTAGAGGGGATCGCAGCAGGTTTCGTCCATCAAAACGCAATCTGCCTCAAAAGCAGCTGCATTGCGGAAGATCGATCCGACATTGTCGTGGTTGGAAATGCCACACAAAACGACGGCGAGTGCGTTTGCCGGCAAACGATTGATCATGTCCGCGAGTTCAGGCTGAGGCTTGCGTCGTCCGACCGCCAGAATGCCGCGGTGGACATGAAATCCAGCCACCTGGTCCATGACGGATTGCGGTACGGAATACACCTCTACACCTGCTGGCAGTTGTGCAAGCTGATCCTGCAGGCCACTCAGCCGGTTTTCGAGAATAAGCAGGGATTCTGTTTGAAAGCGCGCAGCTTCCGAAAAGAGAACATTGAGAACGACTTTACCCTCAGCGATAAAGCGCTGTTGGCGGCCAACCAGATCTTTTTCTCGGATGTTTTTATAGGCTGCGAGCCTGACATCATTGGCGTCAGTTATTTCGACGACAAAGTCGTGCGATCCGGGTTGTGTTGCCTTCATCGCACGACTTATGCCTCATGAGGTTATGTTATTGATGGAGTACAGCCGCCATTTCGCGCCGACGCGGAGCTGGATTCATATAGAGACTTGAAAGCGTAGACAACATCAACTCGATATGAGGCGATGATACAATATAATAAATTGTCTGGGCGTCTCGTCGTGTAGACACTAGGTCAAGCGCTCTCAGTTTTGCCAGATGTTGCGATAAAGCAGACTGACTGAGGTCGATAGCTTTTGCTAACGCGCCAACAGACATTTCATTGTGAAGCAATTTACACAAAATGAGCAGTCTCTTATTATTTGCTAATGCGGAAAGAAAATCCGCTGCGGAATCAACATTTTCAACTAAATCAAAAAAATTTTCGTTAGACATTTGCAGTCATACCCCCGTAAGACAGCATAAGGTTAAAATTGCCCGGCTACATTTTTGAGCGAGCAGTACAAAAATTAATACTATATGCGGAAATTTTAAAGTCCTTGCTTATATGTCTACGCATAAAAAAACGCCCTATTTGTCCCAAAAAATATGGCGATTTGTTTCAACGGGCGATTTTAGGCCCGCTAGATACCCTTGTTGATTGTTTTCTGTGACCGCTGACAGCTGATATCAGAAATGCATCTTTACAGAGAAAAATTCGATTCTTAATCCGCAGCTCATATATCAAAACAGAGAACTTATGCGGGTAAAGATTATTATAAATGAACAGCCCTTAGCGCAATTTTCTAAAAAGTGACCCGATATAAGAATCTGAATCTAATTTTCGGTTAGAAAATCGGTTAAGAATATAACTAGATTCTAAAAATTACGCTTGCATTGTTCGGTTGTACACGTTTCGATAAGCGCCACTTGCGCGCTTAGGGTGCGCGCAATAATATTTCCGTGGAGGCGGGCACTAAATGAAATTTTATAAAACACTTCTGGCGGCAACGGCAGTTGTCGCTCTGATGAGCGGCGCAGCATCGGCAAAGACCTTTGTCTATTGCTCGCCAGCTTCTCCTGAAGGCTTCGATCCTGCTGCCTACACTGGTGGTGACACGTTCGATGCGTCGGCGCATCCGGTCTATAACCGCCTTGCAGAGTTTGAAAATGGCACAACTGAGGTTGTTCCAGGCCTGGCAGAAAGCTGGACTGTTTCGGACGATGGTAAGGAATACACTTTTAAGCTTCGTGAAGGCGTCAAGTTCCACTCGAGTGACAATTTCACGCCAACCCGTAATTTCAACGCTGATGACGTGATCTTCTCGTTCGACCGTATGGGCAACAAGGAAAACCCTTGGCACGAATATACGTCCGGCATTTCGTACGAATATTTCGATTCCATGGAAATGGGTTCGCTGATCAAGGAAATTCAGAAGATTGACGACAACACCGTCAAGTTTATTCTGACCCGTCCGGAAGCTGCTTTCCTCGCAAATATCTCAATGCCTTTTGCGTCGATCATCTCCAAGGAATATACAGATAAGCTCGCAGCCGATGGCAAGCAGAGCGATCTTAACCAGTTCCCGGTTGGTACTGGTCCTTTCCAGTTCGTCGCTTATCAGAAAGACGCAGTTGTTCGTTTCAAGGCGAACCCGGATTACTGGGGTGGCAAGCCTAAGATCGATGATCTGGTCTTTGCAATCACCACTGACCCTGCGGTTCGTGCGCAGAAACTCAAGGCCGGTGAATGTCATCTGATGTCTTACCCTGCACCTGCTGACATTAAAGGTCTTCAGGGCGATTCGAACCTTAAGGTCGATGAGCAGGCTGGCCTGAACGTCGCTTACTTCGCTTACAACACCACTGTTGCTCCATTTGATAAGCCAGAAGTGCGTAAGGCACTCAATCAGGCTGTCAACAAGCAGGCAATCGTTGATGGTGTTTATGAAGGTCAGGGCCAGGTTGCCAAGAACCCGATTCCACCGACAATGTGGAGCTACAACGACAAGATCGAAGACGACAAGTATGATCCGGAAGCTGCCAAGAAGGCTCTCGAAGCTGCTGGCGTCAAGGATCTGAAGATGAAGCTGTGGGCAATGCCTGTCAGCCGTCCTTACATGCCAAACGCACGTCGTACTGCTGAACTGATGCAGTCAGATCTTGCCAAGGTTGGTGTAAACGCTGAAATCGTTTCGATGGAATGGGGTGAATACCTCAAGAAGTCCGGCGAAAAAGACCGCGACGGTGCAGTCATTCTCGGCTGGACTGGTGACAATGGTGATCCGGACAACTTCCTCGGCACGCTTCTGGGCTGCGCAGGCGTTGGCTCGAACAACCGCGCTCAGTGGTGCTACCAGCCATTCGAAGACCTGATCCAGAAGGCCAAGGTTTCGACAAGCCATGATGAACGCGTGAAGCTTTATGAAGACGCTCAGGTGATCTTTAAGGAGCAGGCTCCTTGGAACACGATTGCTCATTCGACTGTTTTTGTGCCGATGTCGGCCAAGGTCACGGGCTTCAAGCAGAGCCCTCTTGGTGACTATCGCTTCGAAGAAGTCGATATCACAGAGTAAAATCCCGACAACACCAGCGGCCGGGTGTGGAGGTTTCCTCCGCACCCGGTCGGAGTTTTTGTATGTTTCGTTTCATATTTAACAAACTTCTCTATCTGATACCGACTTTCATCGGCATCACGATTGTTGCTTTCGCCTTTGTGCGCGTGCTGCCGGGAGATCCCGTTCTGCTGATGGCGGGTGAGCGCGGCGTCAGTCCGGAGCGCCATGCGCAATTGCTGGCTCAGCTCGGATTTGACCGGCCATTGTGGGAGCAATACCTCCATTATGTCGGCAATCTCCTGCATGGTGATTTTGGTCAGTCGCTGGTGACGAAAAAGCCAGTTATCGACGAATTTTTTGCGCTGTTCCCGGCAACGGTTGAACTGGCATTCTGTGCAATCATTCTGGCTATTCTTGTCGGCATCCCGGCAGGCGTCATCGCTGCTGTCAAGCGCGGTTCATGGTTTGATCAGGGACTGATGGGTATCTCACTGGTCGGTTATTCAATGCCGATTTTCTGGTGGGCACTGCTTCTGATCATTCTGTTCTCGGGTGTCTTACAACTGACGCCCGTTTCAGGCCGTATCTCGCTGCTTTACTACTTCCCTCCAGTGACAGGTTTCATGCTAATTGATAGCTTGCTGTCTGGTCAGAAAGGGGCGTTCACTTCTGCTGTATCGCATCTGATCCTGCCGACGATCGTTCTGGCCACGATTCCGCTTGCGGTTATTGCGCGTCAGACACGTTCGGCGATGCTGGAAGTGCTGGGTGAGGATTATGTCCGCACGGCACGCGCCAAGGGCTTGCCGCTTCGTCGCGTCATTGGTCTTCATGCGCTGCGTAATGCGATGATTCCTGTCATCACAACAATCGGCCTTCAGGTCGGTGTGTTGATGGCCGGTGCGATCCTGACAGAGACCATTTTCTCCTGGCCCGGCATTGGCAAGTGGATGCTCGATTCGATTTCGCGACGCGACTATCCGGTCGTCCAGAGCGGATTGCTGATCATTGCGTTCATTATCATGATCGTTAATTTGGTCGTCGATCTGCTTTACGGTCTGATCAATCCGCGTATCCGGCACAAGTGAGGGTATCATGACACACCCAACAAATCAGCCGGCGACAAATCAGTCGGCAGCTATCCAGCCGGAAGTGACAAACGAAGTCGGGAAACTCCGGGCTTTGAAAGATTTCTGGTTTTATTTCAGCGTCAATCGTGGCGCTGTGATCGGTCTATTTGTATTTCTTGCAATCATTCTGGTGGCGATTTTTGCACCGTTGATTGCGCCGCATAATCCGGTCGAACAATATCGTGATTTCGTGAAGGTGCCTCCGTTCTGGGAGCAGGGCGGTAGCACGCAGTTCCTTTTGGGGACGGATGCGGTTGGCCGTGATATTCTGTCTCGCCTGATCTATGGTGCTCAATATTCGCTGCTCGTGGGCTTTGTCATCGTAATTATTTCGATGTGCCTTGGCATCACGATTGGCGTTATTTCTGGCTATTTCGGCGGCGGTATTGATACGGTTTTCATGCGTATCATGGACGTTATTCTGGCGTTCCCGTCATTATTGCTGGCTCTGGTTCTGGTGGCTATTCTCGGACCAGGCCTGATCAACGCGGTGCTTGCGATTACGCTGGTTTTGCTGCCGCACTTTTCGCGTCTGACGCGTGCTGCTGTGATGGCCGAAAAAGAGCGGGAATATGTAACCGCTTCAAGGCTTGCTGGTGCAAGCAGGTTCCGTCTGATGTTCAAGACGATCCTGCCAAACTGTCTTGCGCCGCTGGTCGTTCAGGCCACCATGTCCTTCTCGAATGCGATTCTGGACGTGGCCGCACTTGGCTTCCTTGGTATGGGCGCGCAGCCGCCAACACCTGAATGGGGCACGATGCTTGCGGAAGCACGCGAGTTCATTTTGAGTGCGTGGTGGATTGTTACTTTCCCTGGTCTTGCGATCCTGATCACTGTTCTTGCGATCAATCTGGTCGGCGATGGTCTGCGCGATGCGCTTGATCCGAAACTGAAGAGGAGCTGATCGATGGCTTTGCTTGAAATCAAGAACTTGACGGTTTCGTTCGACACTTCGACTGGGCCTTTTAAAGCGGTTGATGGCATCGATATCTCGGTGGATAAAGGCGAAGTGCTGGCAATCGTGGGAGAGTCCGGTTCTGGCAAATCGGTGGGCATGCTCGCCGTGATGGGTTTGCTGCCGAAGACTGCGACTGTTACCGCCGACAGTATGACATTTGACGGGCAGGACCTGAAAGGTATGTCCGACAAGGAACGCCGCAAGATTATCGGACGCGATATTTCGATGATCTTTCAGGAGCCGGTCGCAAGTCTCAATCCGTGTTTCACGGTTGGCTATCAGCTTGAGGAAGTGCTTAAGCGCCATCTGGGGCTTAAGGGTTCCGCGAGCCGTGCCCGTGCGATTGAGCTGCTTGAACTGGTCGGTATCCGCGATGCGGCTGAACGCCTCTCCAGCTTCCCGCATCAGATGTCGGGTGGTCAGTGCCAGCGTGTGATGATAGCGATTGCGATTGCGTGTAATCCCAAACTGCTGATTGCCGACGAACCGACCACTGCGCTTGACGTGACGATCCAGAAGCAGATTCTCGATCTGCTGATGCGTCTTCAGGTCGAACATGGCATGGGTTTGATCATGATCACCCATGATATGGGTGTTGTTGCTGAAACGGCTGATCGTGTGATTGTGCAATATAAGGGGCATAAGATGGAAGACTCCGACGTGTTGTCGTTGTTTACCGCGCCTAAGCATCCTTACACCCGTGCGCTTCTTTCGGCTTTGCCGGAAAATGCGACGGGCGACCGTCTGCCCACGGTTTCCGATTTTGTCTTTGCAGATAAATCCGCAGGAGAAGCGTGATGAGCGAGATTGTTCTCGAAGCGCGCGACATCAAGCGCGATTACCATGTTGGTGGCGGTCTCTTTGGCAAGCCGAAAGTCGTCCATGCCGTGAAGGGTGTGAGCTTCAAGGTGGAGAAGGGCAAAACACTCGCAATCGTCGGTGAATCGGGTTGTGGCAAGTCGACGCTTGCCCGAATCCTCACCATGATCGATCCGCAGACATCCGGCGAATTGCTGATCGGCGGACAGGATGTGAATATTGCCCGTGATGGTCTGACACCAGAAATGCGCCAGAAGGTGCAGATCGTGTTCCAGAATCCGTATGGCTCGCTTAATCCGCGCCAGAAGATCGGTGATGTTCTGGCTGAGCCTTTGCTGCTCAACACGAATATGTCTGCTGCCGAACGTCGTGAAAAATCGATGGAAATGCTTATCAAGGTTGGCCTTGGCAAGGAACATTTCAATCGCTACCCGCATATGTTCTCTGGTGGTCAGCGGCAGCGTATTGCAATTGCACGCGCACTGATGCTCAATCCGAAGCTGCTCATTCTAGATGAGCCGGTTTCGGCGCTTGATCTTTCGGTGCAGGCACAGGTGCTGAATATTCTTGCTGATCTTCAGGAAGAGTTTGGCCTGACTTACGTGTTCATCAGCCATGATCTTTCGGTGGTTCGTTACATCGCGGATGATGTGATGGTGATGTATTTCGGTGAAGTTGTTGAATACGGCTCACGTGACGATGTGTTCAACAACCCGCAGCATGACTACACCAAGAAACTGTTTGCAGCGACGCCGCGTGCGGATGTGGATGCAATCCGCGCCCGGGTTGAAGCGCGTGCGGCAGCACGTCAGGCTGCACAAGCTTAAAGCTCTTTAAATTGAAAATGAAAACGCCGCCTTTTTTAGGCGGCGTTTTTTTTAATGCTGTCCGCGCTGCTGATGCCAGGAGAGCGCCCGAACAATGTCATCGGCGTTGATTTTTCCGATAATAGCACCATTCTCGACAATGCCCACATCGCCGCTGCTGTCCGCGACGGCATTCATCAGTTCCCGAACAAGCGTTTCTTTTCGTGTGGTTGCTGCAAATGGGCGAGGGGCTGCATTGCGGTCAAACGGGGTCATGATGTCGCCCGCTTGCAACACGCCGAGCGGGTTCATATGGGCGACGAAATCCGCCACATACTGATTGGCGGGTTGCAGGAGGATGTCCTGTGGTGTTCCGCACTGGATAATGCGCCCGCCTTCCAGAATAGCGATCCGATTGCCGATCTTCATCGCTTCGTCAAGATCATGGCTAACGAACACAATCGTTTTCTTAAGCCGGGACTGGAAGGTCAGGAGCTCGTCTTGCAAGCGTGTACGGATCAGCGGATCAAGCGCTGAGAATGGTTCATCCATCAACAGGATGGGTGCCCCTGTAGCAAACGCGCGGGCAAGGCCTACGCGCTGCTGCATGCCGCCGGAAAGCTCGCCCACCTTGCGGGTGGCCCATTCCTGCAAACCGACCAGTTCAAGCTGGGCGCGTGCGTGGTTGAGCCGTTCCTGCTTGCCCATACCGGATATTTCCAAGCCAAAGGCGACGTTTTCTTCAACCGAACGCCATGGCAGCAGGCCAAATTGCTGGAACACCATTGAGACAAGTTCCGTCCTCAGGTGACGCAGTGTCTTGCGGTCGGCATTGCCAACATCAATCGTGCGTTCGCCATCGCGGATCAGAACGCGACCACGCGAAATTGGATTGAGCCGATTAATGGCGCGCAGCAGCGTTGATTTTCCCGAACCGGACAAGCCCATCAGGACGAGAATTTCGCCTTCCTGAATATCGAGCGAGCAATCATGGACGCCTAGGACGAGATCGGTCTCAGCCTGAATTTCCGAGCGTGAGGCACCACGATCAGCCAGTTCCAGGGCGCTATCGACATGCTTGCCGAAGATGATGCTGACGTCTTCTACAGAAATGATCGTCATAACCGGCTCTCCTATTTCTCGCGCCCGGCGCGGAAGATGCGATCAAGCACGATGGCGACCACGACGATGACGAAGCCCGATTCAAAACCGAGCGATGTATTGACGGAGTTGAGCGCACGAACCACTGGCACACCCAGGCCATCTGCCCCCACAAGGGCCGCAATCACCACCATGGACAGCGAGAGCATGATTGTTTGGGTCAGCCCTGCCAGAATTTGTGGCATTGCGTAGGGCAGCTCGATTTTCCACAGAAGCTGACGACGGGATGCGCCGAAAGCTTCACCAGCTTCGATCAAGGAGGAAGGTGTCGATGAGATGCCCAGATGTGTCAGCCGCACCGGGGCTGGTAGCACGAAAATTGCTGTTGCCAGCAATCCGGGCACCATACCGATGCCGAAGAAGACAATTGCCGGAATGAGATAAACGAAGGTTGGCAGCGTCTGCATCAAATCGAGAATTGGGCGCATGACGGCATAGAGCTTTGGTCGATGCGCTGCTGTAATGCCGAGCGGAACGCCGATAGCCATGCAGAGAAAGCAAGCTGACAAAACAAGTGTCAGTGTCTTGAGCGTTGCATCCCAATAGCCTTGATTGATGATGAACAAAAAGCCGATAATCGTGAGGAAAACCACAGAAATGCGGCGCTGTATGAACCACGCAATAGCTGCAAAAATGGCGATGAGGGCCAAAGGATGCGGCAGTTGTAATAAATACAACAAACCATCGATGAGCCACTGCATCACAGATGCCAGCGCATCGAAAAAACCGCTCATATTATCGGTAAGCCAGTCGACCACCGACTTTGCGGTCGGTCCAACCGGGATTTTATAGTCCGTCAGCCAGTTCAACGATTGTGACTCCTGCTGCGTTCTTTCTGGTTTTGATTTTGTGCAAACGAGCAGGCCGCAGGATGCTGCGGCCCTGTCTTGTCAAAAATTACAGGCCGAGTTCTGCCTTGACGGCTGGGAGACCTTCCTTGCCGTCCACCGTGGTCACGCCGTCGAGCCACTTGTCGAGCACGGCAGGATTTGCCTTGAGCCATGCGGTCGCAGCTTTTGCTGGTTCTTCGCCGTCATCCAAGATCTTGCCCATGATCTCGTTTTCCATTTCAAGCTGGAATTCGAGATTGGTCAGGAACTTGCCAACATTCGGGCATTCCTGCGCATAGCCAGCGCGGATATTGGTTTCGACCGTCGCACCGCCGAGGTTCGGCCCAAAGAAATCATCGCCGCCGGTGAGATAAGCGATTTCAAAGCGCTTGTTCATCGGATGTGGCTCCCATGCGAGGAAGACAACCGGATCTTTGCTCTTAATGCTGCGAGCGACCTGCGCCAACATGCCCTGTTCCGATGATTCAGCGAGTTCGAAGGACTTGAGGCCAAAGGCATCCTTGGTGATCATGTCGAGGATCAGGCGGTTGCCGTCATTGCCTGGCTCTATGCCGTAAATCTTGCCGCCAAGCTTATCCTTGAAAGTCGCGATGTCCTTGAAATCTTTCAGGCCTTCGTCATACGCATATTTTGGAACCGCGAGTGTGTATTTCGCACCTGTCAGATTGGTGCGCAGCGTTTCCACGCTCTTGTCATCCAGATAAGGCTTGAGATCGGCGCTCATCGACGGGTTCCAATAGCCGAGGAACACATCGATGTCTTTCTTGCTCAGCGACGCATAGGTCACTGGCACAGAAAGAACCTTGATATCGGTTTTGTAGCCAAGGCCCTTGAGTATCTCTGTCGCCACAGCAGTCGTCGAGGTGATGTCGGTCCAACCGACATCGGAGAAGCGAACGGTCGAGCAGCTTTCAGCTTCGGCAGCCTGTGCCGCGGCTGGAAGGGCAAAGATGGCCGTGGTAACAGCCAGCATTTTCAGGGCGTGTTTCAGCGAAGGCGTCGATGTGGACTTCATTTTTCTCTCCATTAACCGGGCCGTTTTGACGGTTGATTGTTTTTCCGGTTCCAGCTTTTAGCAAACACCAAAGATTTCGCCGATCAAGTACCATTGCGGCGAAAATATTTCTGATTGCGACTTCCGGGGGTGTTGTACTCGTTTTTCTGGACCGACGGGCAAAAAATCGGCGCGTAAAGAATTCTGGCCGAAGCGGGGTGACTGAGTGCCATGTTACCCACCGCTTGTTTCGTTTCAACCCTCGCAACAGGAAAAGCTGCGATAATTGGCGCGAGGTGCTGCTCAATGGTTGTCGAAAAGCTCGCCACACTCTATTTGAAGAATGAGACAAGCGGCAGTATTTTCCGGCTGGTGATCGTTGCATTTCAGATGCAGTGTTGCTGGTTGAACGAGAGCGCCAGAGAGCCTGCAATTGCAGGCAGCAGGAAGGATTTTATATCGTGTGGAATGCAGTTCAGGGCTTTTTCTCCTTCCTTGGCCGTTTTATTGCAGCACTGGCGCGAGTGATTGCCGTGCCGCTTGGCGCGATGTGGCGGCTTTTTCTTAAACTCGGAAATTTGTGGAAAGTTGCAATTGCGTTGCTCGTGGTCGTCTTTGGCGGTCTTTATGTCTATTTCATCTGGCAAACGCAGGTCTGGACGAATTTCAATCCTGATTACCCCGCCAAATACAGCTATCAAGATGCTGTGACGCCCGGTGAGCAAGTGTCGACCGCGCCTGTTGCGCCGTTGGCTGCAACGCCCACTCCTTCTGACAACAGTGCAAGCGGGACTGACACGACACCTGCTGCCGGCGATGCCGATGCGACAACGCAGCAGGAGACTGAGACGCAGCCTATGCAGGCGGCGCAAATTCCGTCGACCGCGCGCAAGTGTTCGCCATCTGCTATCGCCGAAGTTGCCGCTGATCTGACTGATTTCAACGTGAATCAGAATGCATGGATTTCGTCCATGCTGCTTTACAAGCTTGGTTTCTTTGGCATCGACTGGGACCGCACGCCGTTTCTCGATAACAAAGCGTCGTTCCAGCGCGGTATCAATGCCGCTGTTAGACGCACGGCCATTGAACTCGTGGACAATATCGGGCGTCTGCGCGGCACCTCGCAGATCGACAATGATTTGCAGAAGGCACGCGGTAACCTCCAGTTTGCTGAAGATTCATGGTATTTCGGCTTGAGTCCATTTGGACCAAAGACACCGACGCCAAGCTATTATCGTTCAGCGATTAAAGATTTGCGCTCGTTCAATACACGTCTGGAAAATTGCCAGGCAACCTTTGATGCGCGTGCAGATAACCTGATCCAGTTTGTTGATCGTATCGCGAGTGATCTTGGTTCGACGTCCGCAATCCTCAAGGATCGCGCAGAGAACTATCATGCGGGATGGTTCGATACGCGTGCCGATGACCGTTTCTGGTTCGCTTATGGCCAGCTTTATGCCTATTACGGCCTGCTGCGTGCAGCCCATTCCGATTTCCGTGGCGTGCTGGCGGAAAAGCACCTCGATGGAGTCTGGGACGAAATGGAACGGCAGTTGCGTTCGGCGCTCGATATGCAGCCATTTATCGTGTCCAACGGCAATCCTGACGCGTGGTTTACGCCATCGCATCTGACAACGATGGGTTTTTACATTCTGCGCGTGCGTTCCAATCTGGTGGATATCAAGCAGGTTCTGGAGCGCTGATATAGAATGGAGTTGCCATCAAGACTGCGTCAGGCCGTCGATACTGCGCTTGAGGGCGTTGCATTGTCGGATTTGAAACGCGCATCCGAGGTTTTGTCGCGGCGTTATCGCGCGGAAACCCGCGATGGACGGCTGCATATTTCGGATGATCTTGCTGCCAAGGCCTATCTGGCGGCGCGTCTTCCTGCGACCTATGCCGCCGTGCGTGCAAGCTTGGAGAGTGTTGCGGACGTCTGCCCCGACTTCGTGCCCCAGACAATGCTTGATGTGGGGTGCGGTCCGGGGACTGCACTGTGGGCCGCCAGCGATTGCTGGCCTGATCTGCAATCCGCTACAATGATCGAAGCAAGCCCGGCAATCCGCACTGTGGGCAGCAAACTTGCAGAAAACATCGGAATTCAAACCGAATGGCGGGCCGCAGATCTGATTAAAGAAAAGCCGGATCTGCCGCAGGCTGATCTGGTGACGATTGCTTATGTGCTCGATGAACTGGCACCGCTTGACCGCAAGGCACTGGTGGAAAAGCTCTGGACTTCGGCGCAACATTTGTTTGTGATTGTGGAACCGGGAACACCAGCTGGCTGGCAGCGCATTCTTGATGCGCGTGCTGTGCTTTTGGAACAAGGCGCACATATCGCAGCCCCTTGCACCCATCAGTTTGATTGTCCGATTGTCTCACCCGACTGGTGCCACTTTTCCCGCCGTGTTGCGCGTTCGCGGATTCATCGTCTGACCAAAGATGCAGACGTGCCGTGGGAAGACGAGAAGTTCGTCTATCTCGCGGCGACGCGTGATCCTTCGCTTGCGGCATCAGCACGGGTCATCGCGCCAACACGTGTTGGCGGCGGCAAGGTGACCATCAAACTTTGCAAGGATGATGGCTCTGCCGAAGATGTGCTTCTGACCAAGCGAGACGGTGAGCTTTTCCGTTGGGCTCGTCGCGCTGATTGGGGCGATGCTCATTATGACGCTTGAAACGCTGTTTGCAATTTCGGGCGATTGATCAGGAACACCATCGCGGCAGCTGCAAAACACATCGCTCCGGCCAGAATGAGAGCTGGCGTGTAGCTGTCGTAATCCGTGCGGACGACGCCTGCAAAGGCGGCTGCTGCTGCGGCTCCCACCTGATGGCCGGTGAAGACCCAGCCAAAGACCATTCCCGCTTTTTCAGGGCCGAATTTCTCCGCTGCAAGCTTGACGGTTGGGGGTACGGTTGCAACCCAATCGAGGCCGTAGAAGACCGCAAAGAGTGCGAGTTCGTAGATCGAAAAATCAGTGAAAGTCAGATAAATTAGCGAAAGACCGCGCAACGCGTAGAACCAGAACAGAAGCCAGCGATTATCATAGCGGTCGGTAAGCCAGCCGGACGCTATGGTGCCGATCAGATCGAAAGCACCGATGACTGCCAGTATCCCGGCAGCACCGACAGGAACGATGCCATAATCGCCGCAAAGCGCTATCCAGTGTGTCTGGATCAGGCCGTTCGTCGAAAAACCGCAGACGAAAAACGTGAGAAACAAGACCCAGAAAGTGGTTGTCGATGAGGCTTCACGCAGCGTCACGAGTGGAGACAGCAGCATGGCGCCAAACTGTTTCTTTGGTTCCGGTGCAGGCATCGGCGCTGTACGGCCATAGGGCTTGAGGCCGACATCCGAAGGTTTATCCCGCATCAATACCAGCACTAGCACGAGGGCTGCCAGCAGAAATGCAATGACAATGACCAGTGACGAACGCCAGCCGATATTCTGGCTGACGCTTGCCAGAATTGGCATGAAAATAAGCTGACCTGTTGCATTGCTGGCCGTCATCATGCCCACGACGAGACCGCGACGCTTCTCAAACCAGCGCGCAGCAACTGTAGCACCAAGGACAAGCGCCGTCATGCCGGTGCCAAGACCGATGATGACACCCCAGAGTGCTACCATTTGCCATTGCTCAGTCATGAAAATTGAGCCAACAAGCCCAAATGAGATCATGAAAAGCGCCGTCATGACCACGCGGCGCAGGCCAAACTGGTTCATGAAAGCAGCAGCAAATGGACCCATCAGACCGAACAGCACGAGGCGCAGCGCCATAGCGAATGAAATATTGGCATTGGTCCAGCCAAACTCCTGTTGGAGTGGCTCAATCAATATCCCAGCGGATCCCATGGCCGCCGCCGTCGCCAGCATCGTCAGAAACGTGATACCGGCAATGACCCATCCGTAATGAATGTTTCTCTGTGCAAGAAAGCTGGCTAGGCGGGAAGAGATCATCTTCGGTACTTTCTGTTTCGGCTGGATTTCGCCCGGTAAGAAATTTCAAGGGGAAGCCGCAGGCTATTTAGAAACGTTGCAGGTTTCAGTCATTGTTTTCAATCAAGCCCAATGGGCAATCATCACAAGGCATCGAGAAGAGTTTGAAGTTGTTCGACACCTTTGGGCCCAAGTCGCACTTCAATTTCTTTTTGTGCCTGATCCCACAAAGGTTCACCTTGTTTGACCAGTCTATAGCCCTCATTGCTCAGTGCTATCGTGGTTTCACGATGATCATCGCTGGAAGCAGGCTCAATCAAGCCCAGTTTCTGCAAGACCTTTGCATTGCGTCCCATTGTCGAACGATCAAGTTCGGCAATGCCTGCCAGTTCTGTGAGCGAGATCGTTTTGGCACGCGCGATTTTTCTCAGCAGACTGAACTGCGCCACGCTGATACCAAGCGGTGCCAGTGCCTCGTCATAAATGGCCGAGGTTTTCCGTGCTGCCTGACGCAAATGAATACATATGCAGGAATTTGTCATAATGCGGGTATATACCCGTATGATACCTCTGGCAATATATCAAATTAAGTCTGTATGCCGTGTTGGGTGGTGTGCGAAGAAAGGCCGACGCTAAACTAAACCGCAATATGCGATGTTTCTTTGACTTCTTCCATCACTGCGTAGGTATGGGATTCGCGCACGCCGGGAAGGGAGAGCAGCGCTTCAGAAAGAAATCGCCGATAGTGGTCCATATCTGTAACCCGCGCTTTGATCAGATAATCGAAGCCACCTGCCACCATATGGCATTCCAGAATGTCGGGATTGCTGCGTGTGAATGTGGAGAAGGTTTCAAACACTTCCGGCGTGGTGCGGTCCAGCTTGATTTCAATGAAAACCAGCATTGAGCGATCAAGCATTTTTGGCGACAGATGCGCCGAATAGCCCAGAATATAGCCTTCACGGGTCAAGCGTTTGACGCGCTCAGCAGTTGCTGTTTGCGAAAGATTGATACGATCAGAAAGTTCAGTGTTGGTCAGTCGGCCATTTTCCTGAAGTGCAGACAGAATGCTTCTGTCCACCCCATCGAGATTCTTCATTGATGTCCCCATTTGACCGCCTGCAAGAACGGCTCTTTTTGTTTGTTTGCAAATGATCTGCGACGGAAATGAATCCGAAATTGGCGGCGGACGCAAGGCGAAAATGTTTAATCGCTCATACAAAACTCCTGATATATCATTTTTTGTTTGTTTCTTGTGAAGTGCTGATAACGTTGACAGCTCGAAATATGCGTTGCCAACGGCCGATATAAGTCTGTTGATCAATTTAATACACTTTATAGTTGCAATGAATATACAACCTATGGTAATGTCCCTGCATATTAAAAGTCATATTATACTTATACATTTGGCATTTTGGGCGGTGCCCGTTTAGGCTTGATGAAAGGTGCCTGCTAACTTTCATCATAGTTGTCCTCATTAAGGGCAAAGGGAAAATCCGGATCGCTTCATTGGATCCGGATTTTCTTTGTGCAGTCAGCGTTATGCTTAGTGTGAAGAGAGCGAACAAGGCTTGAATTTTCCAGTTGCAAGCGATGCAAGGGAAGGCTAACAGTATCGCCATGAACATTTCGCGCATTGAAACAAAAATCTGGTGGTGGGCTCGCTAAAAGCGGCCACGCAGGCGTTTGTGCATTTGCGTTTAGAAACAGGCCGCTGGGATTATCCGGGCGGCCTTTTTGTTTGGCTGTTTGAATAAGACCATCACATGTCTCCCAAAAGTGGAAACCGGTTATGGGGGAAATGCATGTGAGCATAAAAAGCCGAAGCACGGTGCGCTTTGGTTGAGGGGCCTGAGCCTTGGAAGTGCTCGATAACGAATAACACTTGGGAATTGCCAGTCATGAATGCGAAGATTGCGGATAGCGAGATATTCACGCACGAAACAGCGGGCGGCATTGTTGTCGAACGTGTGCGCCATCTGACTGCTTATAAGGGAGCCATCGAGACTTATATCGATGCTCTCAATGAGCGGCGCGGCGCGGTGTTTTCTTCCAATTACGAATATCCGGGCCGCTATACGCGATGGGATACGGCAATTGTAGATCCGCCGGTCGTAATCACGTCACGCGCGCGTCAGATGCGCATTGAAGCGCTGAACAAGCGCGGTACAATCTTGCTGCGTCCCGTCTTAAAGACGGTTCAGGCGCTGGCCGAAGTGAAGGTCGATAAGGCCGATGAAGATCGTATCGAGCTGACGATTGCTGAACCCACCGGCACATTCACCGAAGAAGAGCGTTCGCGCATACCTTCGGTTTTCACCGTATTGCGGGCAATTGTAGGCCTTTTCTTCTCCGAAGAAGATGCAAATCTCGGCCTTTATGGTGCGTTCGGCTATGATCTCGCATTCCAGTTCGATCCGATCCAGTACAAGCTGAAGCGTCCCGACGATCAGCGCGATCTGGTGCTGTTCATCCCCGACGAAATCTTTGTGGCGGATCACTACTCGGCGCGCGCCTGGGTGGATCGCTACGAGTTCAGCTGTGGCGGTTCCTCGACGCATGATCTTGCACGCGCGACGCCGGTACAGGCTTTCAAACCTGCCGAGCGTGACCTGCCACGCGGCGATCATAATCCGGGCGAATATGCCAAGCTGGTTGAACGCGCAAAGGATAGCTTCAAGCGCGGTGATCTGTTTGAAGTCGTGCCGGGACAGACTTTTTACGAGCGCTGCCATACGGCACCATCAGAGATTTTCCGTCGTCTGAAGTCGATCAATCCATCGCCTTATTCGTTCTTCATCAATCTGGGTGAAAACGAGTATCTCGTTGGCGCATCGCCGGAAATGTTCGTGCGTGTCAATGGTCGCCGTATCGAGACCTGCCCGATTTCGGGCACGATCAAGCGCGGTGAAGATGCAATTTCAGACTCCGAACAGATTTTGAAGCTGCTCAACTCCAAGAAGGACGAGTCCGAGCTGACGATGTGTTCGGATGTGGATCGTAATGATAAGAGTCGGGTCTGTGAACCGGGCTCGGTACGTGTGATCGGTCGCCGTCAGATCGAAATGTATTCGCGTCTGATCCATACAGTGGATCACATCGAAGGTCGACTGCGTGATGGCATGGATGCTTTTGATGGCTTCCTCAGCCATGCATGGGCTGTGACTGTGACTGGTGCGCCAAAACTTTGGGCCATGCGTTTCCTCGAAGAATACGAGCGCAGTCCGCGTGCATGGTATGGTGGTGCTGTCGGTATGATGCACTTCAACGGCGATATGAATACTGGCCTCACGCTGCGCACCATCCGCATCAAGGAAGGCGTGGCAGAGATTCGCGCCGGTGCAACGCTGTTGTTCGATTCCAATCCGGAAGAGGAAGAAGCAGAAACCGAACTGAAAGCATCCGCAATGATCGCTGCTGTGCGCGAAGCGCAGAAGAGCAACCAGGTTGCCGAGGAACGCGTTGCGGCAAAGGTCGGCGAGGGGATTTCGATCCTGTTGGTCGATCATGAAGATTCCTTCGTGCACACGCTCGCCAACTACTTCCGTCAGACGGGAGCAACGGTTTCGACGGTGCGCTCGCCTGTCGCAGATGAGGTGTTCGACCGCATTCAACCTGATCTGGTCGTGCTGTCGCCCGGACCGGGCACGCCGCAGGATTTCGATTGCAAAGCGACTATTGAGAAAGCACGAAAGCGTGAGCTGCCGATCTTCGGCGTCTGTCTTGGTCTTCAGGCACTCGCGGAAGCCTATGGCGGGACGCTTCGCCAGCTTCGCATTCCGATGCATGGAAAGCCGTCACGCATCCGCGTTTCAAAGCCGGAGCGTATTTTCTCAGGACTGCCAAAGGAGATAACGGTGGGTCGTTACCACTCGATCTTTGCTGATCCTGAACGGCTGCCCGATGATTTTCTGGTTACGGCAGAAACGGAAGACGGTGTCATCATGGCTTTTGAACATAAGAAAGAGCCTGTTGCGGCGGTGCAGTTCCATCCCGAATCTATCATGACGCTGGGTCATAATGCGGGTATGCGAATGATCGAAAATGTCGTCACGCATCTGGCGGGCAAGCACAAAGCGCGTCGCAGCAACTACTAACTGCGTTTTTGAGTTGCAAAACAAAAAGCCGGCCGTGGTGAAAGCTGCGGCCGGTTTTGTATTTATCTGGTTATAAAATCATGGTTTTTTAGATCTGCTTTAGCGAACCATTTGCAACTGTAATGCATTGCATTCGCAAGAGAAAATTAAATGCGTGAAGTGAAAAATCAGGGTTTCGAATTCTTGATTTTATGCGCTATAGAACGCCCATCGAAATGCTGCTTGCCGGCTTTGCCGGAGTGAATGCGCAATAGGCCTCTCGTTAGCCTGAACCCGCTTGTCGGGATAAGAATTAAAGTATCTGAAGGTTCATGATGAACGCGAATGTAAAAGTTCGGCGGCTCGCCGCTTGGTCGATTCCTGTTGCACTGGGCGTTATGGGGCTGAAATATCTGGCCTATGCGCTGACCGGCTCTGTCGCGCTTTATTCGGACGCTCTGGAATCCATCGTTAATGTCATCGCGGCCTTCGGTGCATGGTGGGCGATCAGTGTCAGTCATAAGCCTGCAGACGGTAATCACCCGTTTGGACACCACAAGGCTGAATATATTTCAGCAGTTGTCGAAGGTGTTTTGATCACGATTGCGTCTTTGCTGATTGTGAAAGAGGCATGGTCTGCGCTGCAGGCACCCCACCAAATGGATGAACCATGGCTTGGCCTTGCGATCAACATGGGCGCCGCCGCGATCAATGCTCTCTGGGCAACGCTCCTGATCCGCACGGGGCGGAGTGCGCGTTCACCTGCTCTTGAAGCAGATGGACAGCATATTATGACCGATGTTTTCACCTCGGTCGGTGTGCTTGTTGGTCTTGTCGGTGCGGTTCTTACGGGTTGGGCGATCCTTGATCCGTTGCTGGCAATTCTGGTCGCAATCAACATTCTCTGGCAGGGCTGGGGTGTTATCAATAAATCCGTACAGGGCCTGATGGATATCGGTGTCGAGCCGGCGGAAGAAATGCGCATTCGTGATGTGATTTCGGCCAATGCCGGTGGTGCGATTGAGGTGCATGATCTCAAGACCCGCATTGCGGGCCGCGTTACCTTCATTGAGTTTCATCTGGTTGTGGCCGCAGATATGAGTGTTGGTGATGCGCATGTTATCTGTGACCGAATCGAAGATGCGCTCAAAGCGCAGATCGATAGTGCGCGAATCGTGATTCACGTTGAACCGGAAGACGAGGCAAAGCTGCCGATTGGCACGAGTTCTGTGCCGTTTGCATAAGACAAATTAGCAGCTTGCACGTTTCAAACCTCAGGTGTAAAAGCATCGACATGGTTATGAAGGACGCAACATCTTTGGAACATTCTGCCGCCGCTTTCAGCGCGCGCGTGAACGTTTGCGTTCTAAACTCGCTTCTTACACTCGGCCTTAGCGGCGATCGCCGGGCTCGTTGAAAGGAGCGTCCGGCGGTCGATGAAGTCCCGCTGACGCATGCTCCTTTCCCAAAATCCGAATTTGAATTTTAAGAAGCTATGACCGGGTCGTTATGACAGTACAGAACTGTTGAGTACGCCGGGAGGATGAGATGACCATGAACCATAATCCAAATACGACTGTCTCCGCCGTGAAGACTAAAGGCATGCCTGATGCGGCTGTGAAATATACGCCATTCCCGTTCCCGAAGCTCGATGATCGCACATGGCCTGCAAAGCGCATCGAAAAGGCACCGATCTGGTGTTCAGTCGATCTGCGCGATGGCAATCAGGCGTTGATTGACCCGATGGGCCACGACCGCAAAGAACGTATGTTCCGTCTGCTGGTCGATATGGGTTTCCCGGAAATTGAAATTGGCTTCCCATCGGCTTCTCAGACCGATTTTGACTTCTGCCGCTGGGCAATTGAGCAGGGCGAAACACCCGATGAAGTCGATTTGCAGGTGCTGGTGCAGTGCCGCCCTGAATTGATCACGCGCACTTTTGAAGCGCTGGAAGGGGCCAAGACACCGATCATCCACTTCTACAATTCGACCAGTGAATTGCAGCGTCGCGTTGTTTTCAACAAGGACGTCAAGGGCATCAAGCAGATCGCGACCGATGCCGCCAAGATGATCATGGATATGGCGGCGAAAGCAGGCGGTGGCTATCGCTTCCAGTATTCGCCGGAAAGCTTTACCGGCACCGAGCTGGATGTGGCGCTGGAAATCTGCAACGCGGTGACGGAAATCGTCAAGCCAACTGCTGAAAACAAGCTGATTTTGAATTTGCCATCGACTGTCGAAATGAACACACCCAATGTTTATGCCGACCAGATTGAATGGATGTGCCGCAACCTCGACAATCGCGAAAACCTGATCATTTCGCTGCATCCGCATAATGATCGTGGCACGGGCATTGCTGCCACCGAACTGGGCCTGATGGCTGGTGCTGACCGTGTTGAAGGCACCTTGTTTGGCAATGGCGAGCGCACCGGCAATGTCGATGTGGTGACGCTGGCTCTCAATATGTACACGCAAGGAATCGATCCTGAGCTGGATTGCCGTGACATCAATCGCATGAAAGATGTCTACGAATATTCAAACCAGCTGAAGATTGCCGAGCGTCATCCTTATGTGGGCGAGCTGGTCTATACGGCTTTCTCCGGTTCGCATCAGGATGCGATCAACAAGGGCATGAAGGTTCGCAAGACCGCCAATTCGCCGATCTGGGAAGTGCCTTATCTGCCAATCGATCCGCAGGATGTTGGCCGTTCTTACGAGGCGATTATTCGCATCAATTCGCAGTCGGGCAAGGGCGGTATCGCTTATATCTTGCAGGCGGATTACGGATTGAATCTGCCGCGCAATTTGCAGGTTGAGTTCCGCGAAATCATCCAGAACATCACGGATGATGAAGGCAAGGAACTGCCGTCGAAGCGCATTCACGAAGAGTTCCAGAAGCTCTATGTGGAGCAGGCAGAAGGCCGTATCAAGTTTGTGGATCACCACACCTATCCTGATCCGGATCAGAAGGGTCGTCGTATTCTCACGGCTGAAATCACCGATAACGGCGTGACGAAGAATATCGAAGGCAAAGGCACAGGTCCGATTGATGGCTTTATCGATGCGCTGTCGAAATATCTCGGCGTGAAGATGTCGGTTATCGATTATTCCGAGCATTCACTCAAACAGGGTTCGGATGCAGCCGCTATTTCCTATGTTGAGGTCGCTTATCCAGACGGAAAATTGTTCGGTGTGGGGATCAACGACAACATTGTGAGTGCTTCGCTTGAAGCGATTGTTTCAGCGGCCAACCGCGTGGTTGCAAAGTAGTTAAACAAAGAAGGCGGCATACATGCCGCCTTCTTCATTTATACTGGCAATTTATTATTTATATTATATCTTTATATTGAAGTTATAATATTTCCATCAAAATACCATATTATTAAATATACCTAAATTATTATTTATTTTAATTTAGGTGTTCGATGAGCAAACTTATACTATTATTGTGCCCGCTATTTTTTATAAACGGATGCGCTTCGCGTGCGAGTAAGATCGAGCCAAGTTATATATCATCAGCCCCTTATGAGACGCTTTCCTGCTCCTCATTGGCTGGTGAGGGCATTCTTCTTTCCACGAGCGCAGCAAAGGCTATGGGCCGACAAAATACAGCAGCAACTGAAGATGCGATCAAGACGGGCGTTGGTTTGGTGATCTTCTGGCCAATATTGTTCTTTAATGAAGGCAATGGAATAAAGGCTGCGGAAGTTGCGCGATTAAAAGGCGAAATGGCCGCATTGCAGCGTGCCGCAAAGCTCAAGAAGTGCGATTTTTCATTTCGCGAGTATTAAAGTGTAGTGTGTGAACTGCATGAGACCGACCAAGTGGTTAGCTTGATTGATCTATAGGCATTCTGAAATACTGCCGCTATTTCAGGATGCCTTAGTACAATATTTGCTCTGAAATTTTGATGATGCGTTCGCTCTCATCTTCGATGCCGTGTTGTTTCCAGTGGCATGACCAGCCGCCTTCCGGCTTCCGGTCTATATCGAAGATGTTATAACGTGCAGGTGGTTTATGCCCGCCAAAGTTCTGACTGGCTGATGGAACACAGATAACGGGCACTTTGCCGTTTAGCCCATCAATGTCATATCGCGTTGCAAGATGTGTGTGGCCATGGATGACCAGTTCGGCACCATGCTTGGCTATGACTTTCTGAAAGCGGCGAATGCCATAGAGCCGTTTGTGCGCTGGCGTGGCGCCATGGATTGGTGGATGATGGATCATCACAACGCGGAACAGTCCGCGTGACCCCGCTTCATCCAGCGCAAGCGCAAGACGTTTGGCCTGTGCCGAGCGGAAATCGCCGCTCGCCATAAATGGCGCTGTGGCACGCGCAGATGATACACCGATCATTGCGACGGGTCCGCGTTCGCGCATATAGGGAAACAGAGGTCGCTTGCCGTGGTTATCCACGCCATCGCCACGCATCCATGGTTCCCATTTGCGGCAGGATTTATCCAGCGCACCGGGCACATAGGCATCGTGGTTGCCGGGGACGACCGAAACATTGTTCGGGTCCCCTAGTTTCAACAGCCAGTCATGTGCAATATCGATTTCGAGATTGAGGGCCAGATTGACCAGATCGCCGGTTACAGCAATATGATCTGGGTTCTGGGCCAACATATCGGCAATAAGATTATCCAAAACGGTCCCATGCATCGCACCTTTGCGATTGCGCATCCAGTTAATGTAGCCGGTGATGCGCTTTGATGCCAGCTCGCGATAGCGAATGCGGGGCAGCGGCGACAGGTGGATGTCTGAAATATGGGTGAGGCGAAACATAGTTTCGGTGTACTGTATTATTTTTTAAATCGAAACCGTATTTAGCGACTTTTTATTGATGTCTTTGGTGCAATGATGCGTGCAGGACATTTGCTCAGGATTGACGGTATGCGCTTCCGCCATTTTTTATTTCATACTTATTTTCTGCTGCGACGCCCAATGACGCTCGGTGTCAGGGCAATTGTCTTTGATGAAAAGAACAATTCCGTTTTTCTGGTGAAGCATACCTATGTTCCGGGCTGGCAATTGCCGGGCGGCGGGGTGGATAGCGGCGAGACCTTCGGGCAGGCGCTGGAAAAGGAGCTGCGTGAGGAGGGCAATATTCGCCTGACAGGACGACCTGAGCTGTTCGCGCTTTATAAGAATGCGCATGCATCCAAACGAGATCACGTGGCGCTTTATGTCTGTCGGGCTTTCGAGCAGACCGAACCAAAGCAGCGTGACAGGGAAATAGCGGAAGCAGGCTTCTTCCCGCTTGATAATTTGCCGGTAGGAACGACTTCCTCCACCAAGCGCCGTTTGCAGGAGGCATTGCATGATCTGGAGCCACTGCCAAACTGGTAAAGTGAAGGGCGCTTTCGCGCCCTTATCTCTGTTTAGAAGCGGTAGGTGATACCTGTACCGATCAGCCAAGGATTGAGCTTGGCCTTGCCGGTCATCGGTTGTCCGGCAACTGTGACATCAAACTTTGGTTCGAGGAACAGCTTTTTCACGTCGAAGTTGATACCCCAATGCTCATCAAGCATGTAGTCGAAGCCGACCTGAAGCGCGCCGCCAAAGGTGTTCTTTACTTTCAGATAATCAACGCCTGCTGCATCCTGATTATAGAAAATTGTATAGTTCACACCTGCGCCAACATAAGGCTTGAAAGCGCCAAAGTTGGTGAAGTGATACTGCATGGTCAGCGTTGGAGGCAGCATCCAGACCTTTCCGACCTTGCCGAGACCTTCGATTGAGCCGGTGCCATTGATATTGGCATAAGTGGTGCCGAGGATGAGTTCAGCAGCCAGATTGTCGGTGAAGTAGTAGGTGATGTCGAGTTCCGGTGTGATCGACTTCGAGTAATCGAGACCAGAACCATCAACGCCGTTTACGTAGCCCTTGTTTTCAGCGACAACACCAAGTGCGCGCACGCGGATCTGCCATGGTGACAGCGCCTGCGGAGCGGCAACGATTTCGGTCGCGGGCTGAGCGACAATCGCGTCAGCAGCGAACGCTGCGGGTGCTGCAAATGTCAGTGCTGTTGCTGCGAGAAGCCCTTTGGCAAAGCGGTTCATCAGTCTCTCCTGAAGTTCTGAGTCTCAAAGTCTTGGGTAGTGATGGGTGCACTCTGGACTGCACAGCAAAGCGCCCCATTGATCAGGATCAAAGAGGCGCCCAAGATTTTAGAAAACAAAGCTGTTCTGAAAGGACTGTTGCAGAAAAGGCTCAGTTAGCGAACCTGCCCCGGTCATGCGGTGCTGCAAAGTCGATCTCAGGCCCGAGCGGAACGACACCTGTCGGGTTGATCGTCTTATGGCTGCGGTAATAATGGCCCTTGATGTGCTCCATATTCACGGTTTCAGCCACACCGGGAACCTGATAAAGCGCACGCGTGTAGTTGGAGAGATTTGGATAATCGGCGATCCGGCGCAGATTGCATTTGAAATGCCCGACATAGACGGGGTCAAAGCGCACAAGCGTTGTAAACAGACGCCAGTCGGCTTCGGTAAGGTTTGAAACTGTCAGATAGCGATTCTTTGACAGCGTCTCTTCCAGCGTGTCCAGCGCGCTGAATACCTGCCCGAAGGCTTCCTCATAGGCGTCCTGTGTCGTGGCGAAGCCAGCGCGATAAACGCCGTTGTTGATATTTGGATAGATGAAGTCGTTAAGCGTATCGATTTCGCTACGTAGATCTTCCGGGTAGAAATCAAGCGATGCATCGCCGAATTGGTCAAAAGCACTGTTCAACATGCGAATGATTTCAGACGACTCGTTTGAAACTATGGTTTCTTGCTGCTTGTCCCAAAGAACAGGAACCGTCACACGGCCCGAGTACTGCGGATCAGCTTTCATGTAAATTTCGTGCAGACGTTTTGCGCCATACAATGCGTCACCCGTGCTGCCCGTTGTGCCATAGAAGGTCCAGCCTTCTTCAGCCATCAGCGCATCCACTACGGAGACAGAAATGACGTCTTCGAGCTTTTTCAAAGCGCGGAAAATCAGGGTTCTGTGCGCCCATGGGCAGGCATAAGACACGTAGAGATGATAGCGGTCAGCTTCGGCTTTAAAGCCGCCTTCGCCGCTTGGGCCTGCGCTTCCATCTGCTGTGACCCAGTTTCTGAACTGCGATTTCGAGCGCTCGAAACGGCCTTTAGTGGCTTTCGTGTCATACCAGACATCCTGCCATTTGCCGTCAACCAGAAGTCCCATGTGATTTCTCCTTTTGATAAGGAAAATAGGGCAAAAACTGCCAATTGACAGCCTAACAAGGCGTGAACAGTGCGTAACGGTGCCAAAAAGCTAAATTTAAACCGCCGTTTTGAAAGATTTTGTTTTACCTCTGATCAATTTGGTGTTAGGCAACTTTCAAATCGCGGTATCGTTTCATCACGCCGCACTGGAGAGAATAATGGCCGGAATGCGCTTCATCCGACGATGAAAGTTAGAACTGCGCTCAAACTGCGCAGATTGCATTCTATTGGGCTTTTTAGTCCGCCAGCTCTCTCTTCAGGCAAATCCACCATGCAGCAACTTGAACTGACCTACGCACAGGAAAATGCGGCGCACGACATCGAGATCGAAGCGATTAATGCCGAGGCTTTTGGTCCAGCACGTTTTACCAAAGCGGCACATTTCATTCGTGAAGGTGGTCCGCACGATCTGAACCTGTCCTTCGTCGCGCTGATGGGGGGCATCGTTGTCGGATCGGTACGACAGACGCCTGTTATGGTTGGCAAGACGCCAGCCTTGCTGCTTGGACCGCTTGCTGTGCGGCCTGAATGGAAGAAGCGGGGCATTGGCGGCAAGCTGATGCGTATGTCGATTGCGGCGGCTGAAAACGCGGGTCACAAGCTGATTGTTCTGGTGGGGGACGAACCTTACTATGCACCTTTTGGTTTCAAAATGGTGCAACCAGGTTCAATGATCATGCCTGCGCCGGTCGATCCGCGTCGGATGCTTGCCTGTGAGATTGTGCCAAATGCGCTCAATGGCGTGAGCGGCGTTGTTCAGCACGCAAACAGAGTTTGAGAGTTAAAAAGAGGGGAAGCGAGGGATCGGTTTACCGACCCTCGCGATACCACATTCCGCCAAAGATAAAGAGCAGGGCGGCCAGCGCAAACAATCCTGAAAATAGTGGCAGACGATTGACGCTTTTAAGCTGTGTGTCCGATGTTTCGCGCAATCCAATCCAGCCGCTGCCGCTTGCCGCGCGGCCTGCCGCAACAGCTGTGATCGCTGGAACCTCAACAGAACTTTCCGCACTCTCATGCACGCGATGGATCGAGCCGCCAGTGGCATCTGCCACTGGTTGCAGGCGTTCAGTGGTCGATATGCTGTCTGAAAATTCAGGCGCATCCACAGGTCCGACATGGGCAAGCGTTTCCAGATCGCCATTCTTCACACGGAAAATACCGATTTCATCGGTCTGCAATGTGCCGTCGAATAGGCCGGGTTTGCCCTGTGTGAGGTTGACCTGCAATTCTTTGCCCGATGGCGTGGTAACTGTTGCCTGACCGGGATTATCGCCCATGGTTTGGCGGTGGATTGCGAGCGTGCGGCCATTGCCGCCAGCGGTCAGCGCTTCTTCTTCCAGTTCCGGTTCCTGCATCAGCCAGTGCGCGATGCGACGATAAAGCGAGGCATAGGGACCACCACCTTCAAAGCCACGTGCCCAGAGCCAGCCCTGATCAGACAGGAACATGCCAACGCGGCCTTTGCCGACGCGGTCGAGCACCAAAAGCGGCTTACCATCAGCGCCGTTCATAACGGTTTCGCCACGTGGCTCACCAATGTCGATGGTGCGGAACCAGCGGCTCCAATGCGGTGGTTCCTGATCGCTGCCGTCAAGACCACGTGTGACCGGATGACGTTTGCCCAGCTCTGTCAGGCGCGGATAAAAGGCTTTTTCCGTGATGGTGCCGGTCGGCATGGCGGGCAGAGCACTGTAAAGCGGAGTCCGCGCGATTGACATATCGCTTGCATATTCCGGGCCTGCTGCTACCAGCAGCGCGCCGCCATTTTCAACATATTGCGCAATATAATCATAATAGAGCAACGGCAGCACATCGCGGTGCTGATAGCGGTCGAGAATGATGAGATCGAACTCATTGACCTTATCGACGAACAGTTCGCGTGTTGGGAAGGCAATCAGCGACAATTCGTTGATTGGTGTGCCATCCTGCTTTTCCGGCGGGCGCAAAATCGTGAAGTGGACGAGGTCCACGGCGGCATCGGATTTCAGCAGATTGCGCCATGTGCGTTCGCCATTATGTGGCTCGCCCGAAACCAGCAGTACGCGGAGATTTTCGCGAATTCCGTCAATGGTTGCGACTGCGCGGTTATTGGCATCGGTCACTTCGCCGGGAAGTGTTGGCGTGGTTATCTCGACAATATTGACGCCAGCGCGCGGCAGTTCAATCGTGAGCGGGGTTTCCTGCCCGACCCTTGCCTGTTCTTCGCTGACCTTCTCACCATTAACGCGAATTTCGACAGGTGCGGATTGTCCTAAGCTTTTGCCTTCATCAATGACAGTGAAAGACATTTCCAGCGGTTTGCCGCTGATGCCATAGCGCGGCGCTTTGTTGAATTTGATGCGGCGGTCGAACTCATCCGGCCTGCCTGTAATCAACGCATGAACAGGTGCGTCAAAACCGAGCGCGTTCTTACTGGCCGGAGTATCATGCACCTGACCATCTGTGATCAATATGGCGCCAGCAACGCGCGATGGCGGAACATCCAGCAAGGTGCGTGCAAGCGGTCCGAATAGCCGCGTTGCATAACCATCATCGTTCTTGCCGGGTTCCGCTGCTTCCACCACACGCGTTTCAAATTGCGGCAGGGCGGCAAGCTGATCCTGCACGCTTTTCAGCGCTGCATCTGTATCGGCGCGGCGTTCGCCCAGTTGCTGGCTCTGGCTGCGATCAACAACAACGGCCACAACGCTTTTCAGCGGTTCACGTTCTTCGCTGACGATGACAGGGTTGAGGAGTGCCAGCGCAAGAGCAATGGCGGCAAGGCCACGAATAACTCCGCCGCGCATACGTAGGAATATCGTTATCAAAACGAGTAGCGCCAGCGGTGCGAGAATGCCAATCAGCCATGGCAACGAGAGGAAGGGTTCAAACTCTATATTCATATTAGTTCCCCAGCCGTTCCAGCAGGTCGGGAACATGGACTTGATCAGATTTGTAATTGCCGGTGAGCATATACATGACGATATTGACGCCGCCACGAATGGCATAGATGCGCTGCATCGGATCATTGGGCACGGTTGGCAACATCGGGTTGCCCTGTTCGTCGACTGCCCAAGCGCCTGCAAAATCATTGGCGGTGATCATGATAGGCGAGACGCCATCGCCGGTGCGCACGGGCCGGTCGCGTGTCGCATCGGGTGATGCCGTTGCTTCAACCCAGAGCGGACTGCCTTCATAGCGACCGGGAAAATCCGGCATGATGAAGAAAGATTTGGTCAGCACATGATCGTCGGGAACAGGCTCAAGCGGCGGCACATTCATGCCGTCGAGAATCGTGCGCAGGCGCTGATTGGCGGGGGAGGCCGATGCATCAAGGCTCGCACCGGCCTGCAATTGGTCACGCGTATCAAAAAGTACGGTTCCACCCTGCTGCATATAGGCGTCCACCTTGGCGATTGCTTCAGGCGTCGGCATTGGCGCATCGGGATCAATCGGCCAATAGATCAGTGGATAGAAGGCCAGCTCGTCCTTGGCCGGATCAACGCCAATCGGATCACCCGGCTCTAACGCTGTTTTATCGCTAAGCGCAAAAGTCAGTCCGCGCAGACCAGCTTTGCTGATGTCATCGGTCGCTGCATTGCCAGTGATGATATAGGCGAGGTGGGTTTGTGAGACGGAATTGATAATGGCTTCATCGCCGGGCTTGCTGTCATCGTGGGTTTGAGCGTGTGCGGAAGGCACAGAGACCGGCATCAGGCTGATAGCAGAAGCCGCAGCGATTAGAATGGCGATGCCTGCAATTTTCGAGCGGATTTTCATGCGACGACGGAACGCGCCACGCAGCCAGAGCATTAGCAATGTGTCGAGCGCCAGAAGCATCGCGGCAATTGCGAAGAATGGCCCGCGCAGCGAAATGGACTGATCTGCACCATAGAATGCAGGCGTTAATCCAACAGAAAGCGCGGGCGGCGTAATCGGCAGCAGTTTGATGTTGCTTCCCTCAAAAATATTGAGCGCTTTCAAACCGTCTTCATTGCCGTAAAAGCCGGGTGGCGTGTTGATGCTGACATCGGGCAGTTTGTCTTTTTCAACCACAATTGGCTTTGCTTCTGATGAGGGCGGCGTTAGCTCGCCAGAGGCAGAAAGAAGCTGATACGGTGGTAACGAAACGGATTGCTGGTCGCCTTTTGCATTGGTGCGCTGCGAAAGCGATACGATGCGGCGTAGCATTTCAACAAAAGAACCGGAAATAGGCAGGCTCGACCATGTGGCATCGGGCGAACTGTGGAAGAGAACCACATTGCCACGACCTCGGCTTTCACCTGTCACAAGCGGCGTACCATCGGCAAGCGTCGCATAGGCTTTGTCGTTGAGATCAAAGGAAGGCTCGGCCAGAACCTGTCGTGAGACGGTCACATCGTCCGGGACTGTCAGCCCAGCAAATGGACCTTTGTCGGAAAATGAACGAAGCTTTTGCGGCTCGGACCAGGACAGTGTCCCGCCCAAAGCGCGTTCGCCCTTGCGCAGACGTACCGGCAGAAGCGGGTCGTTTTCGTTGGCGCCGGCAAGGCGCGGTCCGGCAAAACGCACCAGCGTGCCGCCATCTTCAACCCATTTGGAAAGCTGTTCCTCTACAGGTTGCGGCAGGGTACCAATATCGGCCATGATCAGGACGGAGGGCTTTGCATCCAGCAGCTCCGGCACAGTTTTCATGAGGTCTGCGGAACGTGGTTCGATCAGGTTTGCGTAAGGCGAAAGCGCACGCGAAATATAATGCAGCGGCGATAAAAGCGGCTGTGCAAGGTCACCATCACCACTGGCAAGAAGGCCGATATTGCGGCGCTCTGACCCTGCATCGATCAGACGTGTGGCTCCCGCTTGCTGGATGCCATCAATGCGGATGACGCGGAAGTCATTGCGCAATTCCACCGGCAGATTAAAGCGCGCTGTCGCTTCTGAATTTCCTATAGCGAAGGACAGTGGCGCTTCTGCAATGCGACGACCTTTATCGTCAAAGGCAGAAGCCGTCAGCGTGCGCGGCATGGTTATGCCTTCAGGGCGAATTGCTTTTGCTTCTAGGCTATCGACTTTGTTTTCAATGCTGGTCAGCGCCACAACGCGGTCGAGATCAGCCGCATACCAGAGCACTGAGTCCAAACGATCATCCCGATTGAGCTTTGCGAAAGCATCGTTGTCAGTCGTCTGCGACAGACCATCATTCATGAAAGCCAGCCGGATTTTTTCGCCCTGTGGCACCGTCGATGCCAGGCGATCCAGTGCTGCCTTGCGATCAACAGGGATCGGGCGTGGCTGTACGGCTTGCAAGCGTTCCAATGCGCGGCTGGCATCATAAGGGCCAATCTCGGCATTGGCAGGCTCTGCCGTGCCAAGGACGTAAATTTGCGCGTTCGAGCTTTCTGCATCGGCAATCAGTTTTTCAGCCGCCGCAACGCGCTGTGTCCAGTCTTCCGCCGAAGCCCAGCCATTATCAATGACGATGGCCAGCGGTTCATTGCCGGATAGGGCAACAGGACGCGGGTTCCAGATAGGTGACGCAAGTGCGAGTATAACAAGAGCTGCAATGAGTAGTCGCAGCAGCGTCATCCACCATGGGCTTTTGGATGGCACTTCCTCGCGTTTGAAAACCTGTGCCAGAATGCGCAATGGCGGGAAGGTTTCCTCCTGCGGGCGCGGCGGCGTCATGCGTAGTAGCCACCAGATGACCGGCAGCGCCAGAAGACCGGCCAAAATGAGGGGGGTGCCAAAAGCAAGTGGCAGAAAATTCATCAGCGGGCACTCCCGGATGATGCGCTTAGAGCGTCATGCAAGCGTGACAGAGCTTGCGTAGCCGGTGTGTCGGTGCGATGCACGGTAAAGCTCCAGCCAAGGCGGCGGCAAAGATCGGCCAGCGTATCGCGGCGCGCGATATAAAATCGGCGATAGTCTTCCGCATAGGTTTCGGCTCGGCCTGCTACAAGCGTGTTGCCTGTTTCGGGATCACGAAACTCGGTACGACCGGAATAGGGAAACGTCTCTTCTGCCGGGTCGGCCACTTCCACCAGATGCGCGCGAACACCACGGCGTGCGAGATTATCAAGCAGGTTTGTCAACTCATCGAGCGGTTGCAGGAAGTCTGACACCAGCACCACTTCAGAAAAACGTTGGATCTGATCAATATCAGGTAAGGGGCGTGAGGCGGTGTCATGCATTAAAGCGCTTGCTAAGCGTTCAGCACCATTGCGCGCTGAAAAAGGCTGCAACAGTGATGGGAATGCAATGCGCTCACCCGAACGGGAAAGAAGTTCTGCCAGTGCAAGGGTCAGTACCAAGGAACGGGCTTCTTTGGAAACGGATGAAAGCTGCGAGCGGTAAAGCATCGAGGGCGAGAAATCGCACCATAGCCAGACGGTGTGTGCGGATTCCCATTCGCGATCACGCACATAGGTATGATCGTCGCGCGCTGAGCGTCGCCAGTCGATATGGGCCAGTGTTTCGCCCTGAACATAGGGCCGGAACTGCCAGAAATTTTCACCGGGACCGCGTTTGCGACGGCCATGCCAGCCATTCATCACGGTCTTCACGACACGTTGTGCTTCGACCAGCAGATCGGGAATACTGGCTGCACGCGCTCGGGCACGCGCCAAAGTATCCTTGCGGTCTGCCGATGAAACTTCTGCGCCAATCACCATTAAGCAGCAGCCTTCACCAGATTGGCGATGATATCACGTACATGCATTCCATCGGCACGCGCTGCAAAATTAAGCGCCATACGATGTTGCAGAACTGGTTCAGCAAGCGCTTTCACATCATCGACGGATGGGGCGAGACGGCCTTCATAAAGAGCACGTGCACGCGCGCAGAGCATCAGCGCCTGACTTGCACGTGGACCCGGACCCCAGGCAATATGCTTCTTTGCATGTTCATTGTCGGCATCAGGACGCGCCGAGCGCACCAGTTTCAAAATAGCGTCAACGACGCTTTCCGAAACAGGCATACGGCGCACCAGCGCCTGCATTTGGCGTAGCCTTTCGGCATCAAGAACCGCATGCGGCTTTGCCTCAGTAACGCCTGTGGTTTCGAGCAGGATACGGCGTTCTGCATCGAGTTCAGGATAGAGAATATCGATCTGCATCAAGAAGCGATCAAGCTGTGCTTCGGGTAGCGGATAGGTGCCTTCCTGCTCCAGCGGGTTTTGGGTTGCCAGCACATGAAAGGGCGCAGGCAGATCATAGCGCTGACCGGCGACGGTCACATGATACTCCTGCATGGCCTGCAAAAGGGCTGACTGCGTGCGAGGCGAGGCGCGATTGATTTCATCGGCCATCAGAAGCTGCGTGAAAATCGGGCCTTTGAGATAGCGGAAAGAGCGGCGTCCGTCGGCATCCTGTTCCATCACTTCCGAGCCGATAATATCGGAGGGCATAAGGTCGGGCGTGAACTGAATGCGCTGACCTGAAAGGCCAAGCACTGTTCCCAGTGTTTCTACAAGTTTGGTTTTCGCAAGGCCCGGAACGCCGACGAGCAGCGCATGACCGCCAGCAAGAATCGCAACGAGCGTGCGTTCGATAACGCTTTCCTGCCCGAAAATAACCGTTCCGACATTTTCCTTGATGCGAGCGATGTCAGCGAGTGCTGCTTCTGCTTCGGCAACAATCTGGTCGGGATTGGCGATTTCGGGGCTAACAACTACGCTCATAAGGACCTCGCAAAAATATCCGCACCTGCAATATAATGTTAAAAACACTATATATGCTGACAAGCCGTGAAACGGTGACTATTTCATGACTTTAAGAGTTAAATTCACATTCGGACAGGGATAACCGAGTCGGATGATAAAAATCACCCCCGAAGGCAACGAAACGCCGCAAAGCGTTGAGCGTGATGTTGAAAATATCGGCGGATTGGAAGCGCTGATTGCGCGTGCCCAAGAAGATGCAACCCGTGGACCCGCCACCAAAGAGCGTGGGATTCCGCCGGTTGAACGCTGGAACCCCGCGTTTTGCGGTGATCTGGATATGGAAATCCGCGCCGATGGAACATGGTTTTATATGGGTACGCCGATTGGTCGCCCGCAGCTTGTGCGCCTGTTTTCGACCGTGCTGCGCAAGGATGAAGACGGCAGAACCTATCTTGTAACGCCGGTGGAAAAAATTGGTATCCGCGTTGAGAACGCCCATTTTATTGCTGTTGAAATGCAGGTCTCGGGTGAGGGAGAGGCACAGATACTGACTTTCCGCACCAATGTTGGTGACGTGGTGGAGGTGGATGCGGAGCATCCGCTACGCTTTGTTATCGATGATGAAAGCGGCGGTCTCAAACCCTATATCAATGTGCGTGGACGACTTGAGGCGCTGGTCGGACGTGCAGTGATGTACGATCTGGTGGCATTGGGTGAAGAGATTGAGGTGGATGGCGTGACGATGTTTGCGGTTCGATCGAATGGTGTGGTTTTCCCGATTATGCCTTCGGATGCGCTGGAGGCAGCACTGCATGAATGAACATGTGCAAAATTTGTTTTCGGCCAATGATTTTGCGCAACGCGTGCGTCACTGGACGCCGGATCATGATGATCTGACGGGCGATCATTCTCTCAATCCTGACTTCACGCAATCAATGGTAACGGCAAAAATGCGCGATGCGGCTGTGTTGGTTCCGGTGGTGGATCGCGGCCCGGAGGCAACTCTGCTGCTCACGCGGCGCACGGAAAAGCTGCGCAAACATTCCGGCCAGATTGCCTTTCCCGGCGGTGCCATCGATCCGGAAGACGGCACGGCTGAAAATGCAGCCTTGCGCGAGGCCAATGAGGAAATCGGACTGGTGTCTGATCGGGCCGAGATCATCGGACATATGCCGCGCTATCTTACAGGCAGCGGCTTTTCCATCACGCCGGTTCTGGCGGTGGTCAACACGCCGTTTGATGTGTACCCGAACCCGGACGAGGTTGCGGATATTTTCGAAGTGCCACTTTCTTTCCTCATGAACCCGGACAATCATCGTCGCGAAAGCCGGTTGTTTAATGGTCAGGAACGATTTTATTACGCTATGCCATATCACGAACGATTCATCTGGGGCGTGACAGCAGGCATCATTCGCGGACTTTATGAAAGGCTCTACCGTTGAGCGATACAGTGAATATTTCTGACAAGGCCAAGTGGCTGCATGCGAAGCCATTGCAGGCGCTTTTCGCCGCTTTTAATCGCGATGGCGGCGAAGTGCGTGTGGTGGGCGGTGCGGTGCGCAATACGCTGCTTGGAACAGCTGTCAGTGATATTGATCTTGCAACGACCCATCTGCCGGAAGAGACGGTGCGACTGGCCAAAGAAGCCGGTTTTAAGCCAGTGCCAACTGGCATTGAGCATGGCACTGTAACGGTGGTTGTTCACGGTCAGCCTTTTGAAGTCACGACTTTGCGCAAAGATGTTGAGACCGATGGCCGTCGTGCCAAGGTTGCTTTTGGGACAGACTGGAAAGCGGATGCCGAGCGGCGTGATTTCACCATCAATGCGCTTTATGCAACGGCGAATGGCGATGTGATCGATTATGTCGGCGGTCTTGCCGATATTGAAACGAAAACCTTGCGCTTTATCGGAGATGCGGAAGAACGCATCCGCGAAGACTATCTTCGCATTCTTCGCTTTTTCCGCTTCTTTGCCTGGTACGGAACAGGGCGTCCCGAAACAGAAGGTCTGCGTGCCAGTGCGCGGCTGAAAGACGGCCTCGATCAGCTATCCGCCGAGCGCGTCTGGTCGGAACTTAAAAAGCTTCTGGCCGCACCTGATCCCTCGCGCGCGCTGCTCTGGATGCGACAGTCCGGTGTACTGAGCGCAATTCTGCCTGAAAGCGAAAAATGGGGTATTGATGCTATTCATGGCCTCGTGCGCACCGAAGCTGATCTTGGCTGGCCGGTTGATGCGCTGTTGCGGCTTGAAAGCATTGTGCCGCCAGATGCCGCGCGGATGACGGAACTGGGCAAACGGCTCAAAATGTCAAATGCCGAGCGTGCGCGGCTTGAAGCCTGGGCGCGAGCGGACGCAGTTAAGTCGGAGACTTCTGAGCAGGCATTGAAGAAACTTATTTATCGCGGCAGCTCGCAGGCGATACAGGACCGCATCCGGCTTTCTTATGCATCGGCGCGTCAGGAAGCAGCCACCAGCGATGAAGCGATGATCCGCGCGGGTGGCTATTCACGGCTGCTGGATTTGACGCAAAAATATCAGCCGCTGGTGTTTCCGGTGACGGGCAGTGATCTTCTGGAACTTGGCATTGAAAAAGGTCCGGGGCTCGGTGAAGTGCTGCGCAACCTCGAAACTTTATGGATTGACTCCGGTTTTAGTCTTGACCGCGAAACGCTTCTGGACAAACTTGATCTCAATAAAATGAACGGCTGATGACTTGTAAAATTCAGCAATGGTTTCATTAGATTATGGCTGAACGTTTTTTAGTTTTGTTTTGAAAGTGTCTTGGCATGTCCAATCCTGATCCTTCGATTTCGCAGAATGCTTCTTCTGATCCCAAGCAAAATTTTGGCACGCAAGGCATTGCGCCAATGGAGCGGCCGGGTGCGGTAACGCGTTTCTTCATGGGCATCGTTGCATGGGCGGAGCGGCTTAATCTGAAATATGCCAAGCTCGGCAATCCGCCAGTTTATGACAATGCGACATTCCCGTGGGCGGCTGAGGTTGAGAAGGCCTATCCGGCAATCCGTGCGGAGCTGGAAAAGGTGTTGCTGCGTCAGAGCGAACTGCCATCGTTTCAGGATATTTCGTCAGATGTGAAGACGATCTCGACCGACAATCACTGGAAGACATTTTTCCTGCTGGGCTTTGGGGTGAAGTCGGAACAGAACATCAAGGCCTGTCCCAACACGTGGAATGCGGTGCAGCATATTCCGGGTCTGACGACTGCCATGTTTTCAATCTTCGAGCCGGGCAAGCATCTGCCGCCGCATCGTGGACCTTATAATGGCGTGCTCCGCCTGCATATGGGCATGATCGTACCGGAGCCGGCTGACAAGCTTGCGATCCGCGTGGATAAGCAGATTTGTCACTGGCAGGAAGGCAAGGTTTTGATTTTCGACGATGCCTATGAGCATGAAGCATGGAACCACACCGAGCATACGCGTGTGGTGTTGTTTGTCGATTTCGTGAAGCCGCTGAAATTCCCGGCCCGTTTCGTCAACTGGGCGCTGATGAATTTGGCGATCTTCACCCCCTTCATCAAAGAAGGGCTGGATAACCACAATGAATGGGAAAAGAAGTTTTATGCGCAGGCTGAGAAGCTTCGCAATCAGCCAAAAGCCTGAGCGATTTGACTTTGAACTACGCCGTTCTTAAATAATCCTCTGGAGGGTTTTCCCTCCAGTTGTCTTTGCCCCGGCGAATGGGGTCGCGCTTCGTGTTCCGAAAACCGGTTTTCATTTTTCGGGATGCGCCTTAGAAGGAATTGTTGATGCCGGAGATTGCAGGACGCCTCTGATCGTTCCGAACGGTAATTGCGCCGTTGTTACAGCGCAGATGTTTAGGGACGGAAATGGCATTGGCCGTGGACAGGCATTTCTGTCCACGTGTGCTGATGTTCGTCGTGGTTTCCATCCAGGCATAACAACAATGAATATTTCACGTATTGAACAGCGCGTACTTCACGTGCTGGCGCAGGGCGGCTACATTCGTCATCTGCGCGAAGACGGACGTATCTGCGAAATCGAGTGCTACACGCGTGAAGGCTATGTGCTTTCCGATTGCACGATGGCTGTTTTCCAGCAATTGCGGCGAAAACGGCTGATCGAATCACGTGCAGGAAGTGCCTACCGCATTTCGCTCAAAGGACGCATCAACGTCCGCGCTCAAGCCAACAACCGGTGAGGGGGGTGCTCAATGCATATCCGTGAAGAACAGCCGAAGGATTTTTCCTCGATCCGGTATGTGACTGCTGAGGCATTTCACACGATGCCATATAGTACTCAGAAAGAGGCGGAAATCATCGATGCTCTTCGTGCCGCATCGGCTTTGACCTTATCGCTGGTTGCCCTAGAAGGGGACACCGTTGTCGGGCATGTGGCATTCTCACCGGTTCTCATCGATGGCGCTGATTGTGGCTGGTATGGGCTTGGTCCGGTATCAGTGCAGCCGGAAAAGCAAGGGGAGGGGATTGGTCGTGCGCTTATCTGTGAAGGTCTGAAGCGGCTGAGGGAAGATGGCGCTTACGGCTGTGCTTTGGTTGGGGACCCGGCCTATTATCACCGGTTTGGTTTCAAAGCTGACCAGCGGCTGAAGCTTAAGGGCGTTGGAGCCGAGTATTTCCAATGCCTTTTGATGAAGGGTCATATGCCATCCGGTGAAGTGACCTTTCACGCAGCGTTCGATGTATAAAAAAGGGCGGGAAATTCCCGCCCTTTTGTCTGCTTCATCCTCCTGTTACGGCCACTTCACCACAGGCGGCATGGACGAGAGGATAGAATTCACATTGCCGCCGGTCTTAAGACCAAAGATTGTGCCACGATCATAAAGCAGGTTGAATTCGACATAGCGTCCGCGGCGGATCAGCTGTTCTTCGCGATCCTGTGGTGTCCAGTCCTTGTTGAAATTCTGGCGCACAAGATGCGGATAGACGACCGAGAAGCCACGCCCGACATCGCGGGTGAAAGCGAAGTCCTTTTCCCAGCCGCCCTGTTCTTCGGATGAGTGCAGCCAGTCATAGAAAATGCCGCCAATGCCGCGTGCTTCATCGCGATGCGGCAGATAGAAATATTCGTCGCACCATTCTTTCAGGCGCTGGTAGTCGACAATGTCTTTATGCTTTTCGCAGATGAAGCGGAAAGCCTTGTGGAAAGCGAGTGTATCTGGGTCCGCCTGCGTGCGACGACGATCAAGCACTGGGGTAAGGTCTGCACCACCACCGAACCACTGGCGCGAAGTCACGACCATGCGCGTGTTCATATGCACGGCTGGCACATTCGGGTTCTGCGGATGCGCGATCAGCGAAATGCCGCTGGCCCAATAGCGTGGGTCTTCTTCGGCACCGGGTATCTGCTTGCGAAATTCCGGGGTGAATTCGCCATGCACCGTTGAGACATGCACACCGACTTTTTCAAAGACACGGCCATGCATGATGGACATGACCCCACCGCCACCCTTGCCTTCATCCTTTTGCCAAGGTGTGCGGACGAAACGTCCTGGTTCCTGATCGGAAAGCTGGCCCTGCAGGTCGTCTTCCAGCTGCTCGAAGCTCGCGCAGATACGATCGCGCAGTTCTTCAAACCAGTTCTGCGCGGCCAGTTTTTTCTCTTCGATATCTTGCGGGATGATTGCCGGAATTTCGTCGCGCTGCATTTTTGTATCCTCTTACGCAATGTATCGTCATCGTTTTATAGAAAAGAGACTTAGCAAAGTCCTGTGCGCTGGCATAGCGCGAAGACAAGATGAGTGGCAGGGGCAATTTCCTCTCCCCAAGAAAAGACTCGTCATCAGCGTGTTGCTTGCCTATCTTAAGTCCTTACGGGATCATAACGTTCCTAACAGGGAGGCAATTGCATGAACGCATCACCGCCCAAACCGCCGCTTGAAGGCTTGCGCAAGCAGCTTGAAAAAGGCCGTGCCAATAAAAGCCGACTCCCGCGTGATGGCTTTGTCCGGGAGACATTTGCCTTGCCACGACAGGCGGCGCGCGACAAAGCACGTGAATGGTTCGAGAGTTTTCCGAAAGCTGCCTATTGGACGGAAATCGAGAGTTGGTGCGAGCGTCCCGATGATGTGATCGAATTCACAATGCGACGGTTGCCGACATCGGATTAGAGAACTGATTCAATTTCCGTCGCTAAGTCGTTGAAACAGGATTCAGAATAGCCCTTTTGCGATAGCACGCATTTTATCCGAAAACCGTTTCGCACTTTTCGGGATGCGCTCCCATAAAAGCGCCTTCCGATGTGATCGAAAGGCGCTTTGATTTTTGAGTCGTTATAGCATTACAGGCTTACTTGGCGTCAGTCTGCGGTGCCTGTTCCCAAGACTTCCAATCCTTGATGATGCTGTCAGCATAGGTCTTGCCAACGCGATAGGCATTGGTCGTTGCGAGTGGGAAACCACCCGATTTTGCAGCGAGTGACTCGGATGCTGTCTGGTCTTTACCCTGACGATCAAAGTTAGAAGAGGTGCGCAGAAGTGCAACGCGATTGAAGTCGAGCTTGCCTGCATCACCTGCGCGTTTGAGCGCGGTCAGCGTGGCATTGTCTTCCATCTGCGAAGTGCAGTATTCGCCCTTGCCATCTGTCAAGAGCTTGGTCCACTGTTCGGTTGCCTCAGCAAGCTTGGTGCCGTGCCAGTAGGTGTCAGCCGATGCGGTGTCGCAGATCGTGACTTTTGGTGCGCTGGTTGCAGCTTCTTGCGTGTAATGCTTGCGATATTCCTTCGCATCATCGCTGTCGAGAAGCTCAACGCCTTTGGTTGTTTTGAGCGCGTAATCGGCAAGCTTGCCATTGAGTTCAAAGACTTCCGTGCCAGCCGCCCATTTTGGCTTTTCACCCGGCTTCGATGCGCCAAGTCCGAAGAAGTCTGTCGGCCAGCCTTCCGGGGCTTCACGAATATCAATGCGATGGTTGAGGTTGGCGTCGACGGCGTATTTCGCCCAATGCGCAGAACCAAGTGTGCCGTGTTTTGGATCAACGCCTGCAATGCCGGCAATCAGGAAATAGGTGTGCTTGAGGTCAAGCTTATCGCTCAGCGCCATGGCAGCAACCGCGCTTGCGGCATTGGCAAAGCCCATCGCGGTGGTCATGTGGCAAAGGCCTTCCGCCGTGCAATCAATCTCAGGATATTCAGGGCTTAGACCTGCAAGCTTGATCTTTTGCGTGAACTTTTCACCCTCCAGCCATGGCTTTGCTTCTTCGCCAAACATGGTGATGACCATGACCTTTGGCGCAATGGTCTCGGAAGCTTGTGCCAATGCGGGTGTAGCGAGTGCGGTCGCAAGAATCGAAGCTGTTAGAGTAAAAGTGCGGAACGATGGTTTCACTGGAGATAGAACCTTTCTGGCCGGATATTGGAATTATTTATTCTGTGCTGCCGACAAGATTGCGGCGCATTCAAATCTGCTTCGGGAACTGATTCCGCTTCATCTTTTATGGGATTGAAAAAGAATCGCTTTCGAGATTTCGCTGGCGCATAGCTTCGCCTGCAGTGAGTGCAACAGAAACCGCAAGATTGAGGGAGCGCGCACCCGGTACCATCGGGATGATCAGCCGCGCATCCGCGATGTCCTGAATGCTGTCCGGAACGCCCGCAGACTCCCGTCCAAACAGAAGAATGTCATTCTCCTGAAACTGATAAGCCGTATAGGGAACAGCTGCCTTGGTGGATAGCAGCACCAGTCGTTTGCCTGACTGAAGGCGCCAGTCATTGAACTGCTGCCAATTGGCGTGGCGGGTGAGGGCTGCCTGTTCAAGATAATCCATGCCAGCGCGTTTCAAAGAACGGTCGGAGACGTCGAAGCCAGCAGGCTCGATCAGGTCTACCGCGAAGCCGAGGCATGCGGCCATGCGCAGAATTGTTCCGGTATTGCCGGGAATGTCGGGCTGGTAAAGAGCGATGCGCAGATCCATACAAGCCGGGTAACGCACAAATCAGCAGGCTGCAAGAGTAGAGCTCAGCCGAAACGCTCGCATCAACATATCTCTGCTCAGTAACGTGCGGGGAATACGGTCTATCCACACATCACAAAAATATTCCCTTTTTGTTCCTGTTGTTGTCTTCCATATTTTATAGGGTGCAAGTAAAAGAGGCGCCATGTTTACATGGTTTGAAAAACGACTCGACGCTTATCCCGAAGAACCGCCTCGCGAGCCTCCGCGTGGGCTTGTTGCCTTCTGCATGTATTATACCCGTGGCTCATGGCCATGGATTATCGGCATGGCAATTTTTACGACCCTAATCGCGATTATCGAAGTGTCGCTGTTTGCCTTCATGGGCAATATTGTTGACTGGCTTTCGCACCAGTCGCGCGAGACATTTCTAAGCAATGAAGGCTGGCGGCTTTCGCTGATAGCGGGCGTTGTGCTGGTTATTCTGCCGGGTGTCGTGTTGATCCACTCGCTGCTTATTCACCAGACATTGCTTGGCAATTATCCGATGCGTGTGCGCTGGCTGATGCACCGCTATCTGATCCGTCAGTCGATGTCTTTCTTTCAGGACGAGTTTGCGGGGCGTATCTCGACCAAGCTGATGCAGACAGCACTCGCCGTTCGTGAAACAGTGATGAAGCTGCTGGACGTGCTCAATTACGTGATCGTCTATTTTGCCGGTACCCTGTTTATTGCGGCATCAGCCGATATTGTTCTGATGATCCCGTTTGCGGTTTGGCTTGTGGTGTATCTGATCCTGCTTCGTTATTTCATTCCGCGGCTGCGGGTGATTTCAGAGCAGCAGGCGGATGCGCGTTCGTCCATGACGGGGCGCATTGTTGATAGCTATACCAACATAGCGACCGTAAAGCTGTTCTCGCATTCAAGCCGAGAAGAGTCATATGTCAAAGAAAGCCTTGATGGCTTTCTGGGTACTGTGCATCGCCAGATGCGCATGATTACGATGTTCCACTTCACGCTCTATCTGTCGAATTGCATTCTGCTGTTCGCGGTGGGTTTGATCGGCATCAATCTCTGGATGAACGCCTCAATCTCTGTTGGTGCTGTGGCTGTGGGTATTGGCCTTGTGCTGCGCCTGAACGGCATGTCGCAGTGGATCATGTGGGAGATGTCTGCGCTGTTTGAAAATATAGGCACGGTGGAAGACGGCATAACGACGATCTCGCGTGCTCATAATGTTGTCGATGTTCCGAACGCGCCTGTGCTGCATGTGACGAAGGGTGCACTGGATTTCGACAAGATCGGTTTCCATTACGGCAAAGGCAAAGGCGTCATCGAAGGTTTGTCCCTTGACGTTAAGGCGGGTCAGAAGATCGGACTTGTGGGGCGTTCGGGTGCGGGTAAATCGACGCTGGTCAATCTGTTGCTGCGTTTCTACGATCTGGAGAAGGGGCGTATTCTGATTGACGGTCAGGATATTTCAAAAGTGACGCAGGATTCCCTTCGCGCAAGCATCGGTATGGTGACCCAGGATACCTCGTTGCTTCATCGTTCGGTGCGCGAAAATATCATGTATGGGCGCCCGGATGCGACGGATGAAATGGTTGAGCGGGCCATTCGCTTGGCACAGGCTGACCAGTTTATTCCGTTGCTGACCGATGCCAAAGGTCGGCGCGGACTGGATGCGCATGTCGGCGAGCGCGGGGTGAAGCTTTCCGGTGGTCAGCGTCAGCGTATCGCGATTGCCCGCGTGATGCTCAAAGATGCGCCTATCCTTATTCTGGATGAGGCAACCTCTGCGCTCGACTCGGAAGTGGAGGCAGCCATTCAGGACAGTCTCAACACCTTGATGGAAGGCAAGACGGTTATCGCGATTGCGCATCGCCTTTCCACTATTGCGGCTCTTGATCGTCTCGTTGTGATGGACAAGGGCCAAATTGTCGAAGATGGCACGCATGAGGAACTTGTTGCGCTCGGCGGCATTTATGCTGGATTGTGGGCGCGTCAGTCGGGTGGCTTCCTTGGTTTTGACGACCAGAGCGAACCAGAGCTGGTAAACTGAGGAATAAGCAATTGATGAATGCGGTTTACAGCCTGTTCGAGCGCTGGGTTAACCCCTTCCGCGAACCGGAACAGCTGAGACCGCCGTCAACGACGCTGGCCTTCCTCTGGCATTATGCGCGGCAGGCCAAATGGCCGCTTGCAGCGGCACTGGCTGTGGGCGGTCTCGCGCCACTGGTTGAAGCTGGGCTGTTTTATTTCACCGGCAGGCTGGTCGATATTCTTGATCAGGCGGGGCGTGCGGGTGTCGAGCGCAGTTGGTCAGAGCTGTTTCAAGCCGCGGGCCCGGAACTGCTGTTCATGGCTGTTACGGTTCTTGTTATCCGCTTTTTGGTGACAGCGCTCACGACGATGCTCGAAGGCCAGACGCTGTCTCCGGGCTTTTACAATATGATCCGCTGGCAGGCGAATTCTTATGTCCAGCGACAGTCCTACGCATTCTTTCAGAATGATTTTGCAGGACGTATTGCCACAAAAGTCTGGCAGGCAGGCCAGTCTGCTGGCGATCTGATTGAAAGTCTCATTCAAGTCGTCTGGTTCATGGCGATTTATAGTATCACGACGCTGGTTCTGGTCGGGCAGCTCGATTGGCGCCTGGCGGCGGCAGTCATTGTCTGGATCGCAGCCTTTGGTCTGATCGCAAAGCACTATCTGCCACGCATCCGCAAGAATGCGGAAGCCTCTGCCGAAGCAGGCTCGATGATCAACGGACGTATCGTTGACAGCTATTCCAATATCCAGACAATCAAGCTGAACACTGCTGATGATGATGAGCGCTATATGCGTGATGGCTTTAAGCGCTATCTCGCGGCGGTCTTTCCATTCATGCGCTCATTGACAGGCGTGCGGCTGGCCATGACTGCGCTTTCGGGCGTGATGATTGTGGTGATTGCGGGCATTACCATTGATTTGTGGACGAAAGACGCGATCACCGTCGGGCAGGTTTCTTTCACACTGGGTTTGATCCTGCGTCTTAATATGTTGCTCGGGCGTTTAATGATGCAGTTGAACGGGATGTTGCGACAACTCGGACTGATCGAAAATTCCATGAAGCTTTTGTCGGCGCCGCTTGGTCTGGAAGACAAGCGCGGCGCAAAGCCGTTGCACATTACCGATGCGCGTATCGACATAAAAGATGTCACTTTTCATTACGGTAAAGCAGCCGGAGTTCTTGATAATATAAATTTTTCCATCAAGGGCGGCGAACGGGTGGGGTTGGTTGGACATTCGGGAGCAGGGAAGACTACGCTCGTCAATCTGATCCTGCGGCTCTACGATGTTGAGAAGGGTGCTATCCTCGTTGATGGGCAGGATGTTCGCGATGTCACGCAAGCCTCGTTGCGACGCGCCTTTGCAGTTGTCAGTCAGGAAACAGCACTGCTGCATCGCTCACTGCGTGATAATATTATGCTGGCGCGCGATGATGCGACGGATGACGATCTTGCGGATGCCGCGCGACAGGCGGAGGCGGATGAGTTTATTGCAAGGCTTGAAGATTTCAACGGACGCAAGTCGTTCGATGCTTTTGTAGGTGAGCGCGGCGTCAAGCTATCGGGTGGTCAGCGACAGCGTATTGCGATTGCTCGCGCAATTCTCAAAGATGCGCCAATCCTTATTCTGGATGAAGCAACGTCTGCGCTCGACTCAGAAATTGAAGCCTCCATTCAGGACAACCTACGTCAGCTGATGGATGGCAAAACAGTGATTGCAATCGCGCATAGGCTTTCCACTATCGCAGCGCTGGATCGTCTGATTGTTATGGATAAGGGGCGTATTGCAGAAGAAGGCACGCATGATGAGCTTATCGCGCAAGGTGGTATTTATGCTGGTCTGTGGGCGCGGCAATCCGGCGGTTTTCTGGGCATAGATAACTAATTTAAGGCTATTTTCTTCATCATAAAAACCTCCGCGCACCATGAGGTTGGCGCGGAGGTTTTTGGTTGAGAGCATTTGAAAGTTTGCCAAAAGGCTCCCTGCGACATGGTGCCGTCCTATAGGGTTGGCGTCTGGACAAGGCTTTTCAACCTGCCTACACCTTACTGTCGAGATGGAGGGAATTTCGTTCTGCAAGCATTTGTGGAACTGCCAGTTGCGTGTGAGCGCAAAGGGCGGGGCTGCTTTTGCACAAGTGCATCGCAGACGAGGGGAGTTTTCAATTGGATATCCAGGTTAAAAAGGAATTGGCACGTGAGCGAACACGACACGGCTGAGCCGACACGACGTGATTTTTTGTATATTGCGACGGGAATGGCCGGTGTCGTTGCTGTCGGTGGTTTTGCATGGCCGTTTATCGACCAGATGCGTCCTGACGCCTCGACACTCGCGGCAGCGTCTATCGAAGTTGATGTTTCTTCCCTTGAAGAAGGAGCTTCAATGACCGTTAAGTGGCGCGGCAAGCCGATCTTCATTCGCAATCGTACTGCCAAGGAAGTTGAAGACGCCAAGGTGACAGCCTTGACCGATCTCAAAGACATTGCTGCGCGTAATGCCAATCTTCCATTGGATGCAGAAGCAACGGATGTCGCGCGTTCGGCGGGTGAGGGCAAGGAAAACTGGATCGTCATGGTCGGTGTCTGCACCCATCTCGGCTGCGTGCCGCTTGGTGAGTCGGGTTCATTCGGTGGCTGGTTCTGCCCGTGCCACGGTTCGACCTATGACACTGCCGGACGCATTCGCAGCGGCCCAGCTCCGGAAAATATGTATATTCCGGAATATGCATTCACTTCCGATACGGTCATCAGGATCGGCTAAAACAGATCTTGGGGAGAGAAAATATGAGTGGTCATCACTCCACATATACGCCCTCGACCGGCATCGAAAAATGGGTCGACGAGCGGCTGCCTTTGCCACGCCTTGTCTATGATTCCTTTGTTGCCTATCCGACACCGCGTAATCTGAACTACATGTATACGTTTGGTGGCATTCTGAGCTTCATGCTGATTGCCCAGATCATTACCGGTATCGTGCTGGCAATGCATTATGCTGCAGAAACGACAATTGCGTTTAACTCGGTCGAAAAGATCATGCGCGATGTCAATTCCGGTTGGCTTCTGCGTTATATGCACGCAAACGGTGCATCCTTCTTCTTCATTGCGGTTTATCTTCATATTGCCCGCGGCCTTTACTACGGTTCCTATAAGGCCCCACGTGAGCTTTTGTGGATTCTCGGCGTGGTCATCTTTCTTCTGATGATGGCAACGGCGTTCATGGGCTATGTGCTTCCATGGGGTCAGATGTCGTTCTGGGGTGCAACGGTTATCACGGGCTTCTTTACCGCCTTTCCGGTGATAGGTGAGCCGATCCAGCAATTGCTGCTTGGTGGCTTTGCGGTCGACAATCCGACGCTCAACCGATTCTTTTCGCTGCATTATTTGCTGCCGTTCATGATTGTGGGTGTTGTTATCCTGCACGTATGGGCATTGCATGTAACTGGCCAGACCAATCCAACCGGCATTGAAGTAAAATCGAAGACCGACACGCTGCCATTCACGCCTTATGCGACGATCAAGGATGCGTTTGGTGCGCTCGTTTTCTTCGTCTTCTTTGCATATTTCGTGTTCTATATGCCGAACTTCCTGGGCCACCCGGATAACTATATTCAGGCTGACTCGCTCAAGACCCCGGCGCATATCGTGCCTGAATGGTACTTCTTGCCATTCTATGCCATGCTGCGTGCAATCACTTTCAACATTGGTCCTATCGACTCGAAGCTTGGTGGCGTCCTTGTGATGTTCGGTTCGATTGCGATCCTGTTTGTCGTGCCATGGCTCGATACATCGAAGGTTCGTTCGGCAGTTTATCGTCCGTGGTTCAAGCTGTTCTTCTGGCTGTTTGTCATTAATGCAATCTTCCTTGGCTGGTTGGGATCGCGTCCGGCGGAAGGTGTTTACACGATGATGGCGCAGTTCGGCACGCTCTACTACTTCGCTTTCTTTATCGTCATCATGCCGGTTCTTGGCCTGATTGAGACACCGAAGCGTATTCCGAATTCGATCACGGAAGCGGTTCTGGAAAAGAACGAAGGCAAGGCCGAGATTACTCCAGTAGAAATCAACGGCTGAAGCGCGAGATGAAGGACGTAAAAATGAAAAACATCCTCAAGAGTTTCGCTGTCTTCGGTATTGCTCCGCTGGTAGCGCTCGGTGTGACGATGGGCGGTGCTTTTGCCGCCGGTGGTGGCGAAGGGGAGCCTGAGCATTATCCCATCCATCATCCCAAACAGGAAAGCTGGAGCTTCGCCGGCCCCTTCGGCACTTACGACAAGGGACAGCTCCAGCGCGGTCTCAAAGTCTATAAGGAAGTCTGCTCAGCCTGCCATTCGATGAATCTGGTGGCTTTTCGTAATCTGGAAGCGCTTGGTTATTCGCCGGAACAGGTGAAAGCTTTTGCTGCGGAATATGAAGTCACAGATGGACCGAATGCGGATGGTGAAATGTTCACTCGCAAGGCCATTGCCACAGATCATTTTCCATCGCCGTTCCCGAACGTGAATGCAGCCGCTGCTGCCAATAATGGTGCTGCGCCTCCGGACTTCTCGCTGATTGCCAAGGCGCGTGCCGTTGAACGTGGTTTCCCGACCTTTATCTTCGATATATTCACGCAATATGCCGAAGCGGGTCCGGATTACATTCACTCGCTTCTGACCGGCTATGACGAGCAGCCACCAGCGGGCATGCATATTCCTGAAGGCACGCATTACAATCCGTATTTCATTGCGGGAAAATCGCTTGCCATGGCAAAGCCGCTCAGTGACGATCAGGTCACTTACGACGATGGTTCGCCGCAGACGGTTGATCAGTATGCGCGGGACGTTTCGGCGTTCCTGATGTGGTCCGCAGAGCCGCATCTGGAAGAGCGCAAGAAGCTGGGCTTCAGGGTTCTTATATTCCTGGTGCTCTTTGCTGGTCTTGTTTACATCGCCAAGCGTGCGATCTGGTCAAATGTGAAGCATTGATAAAATAACCAGAGCAATGAGAAGGGCATCGTCAGGTGCCCTTTTTTGTTGGCAGCGCATCACAAGTTGCTCAAAACAGCGCGAAGCAGCTTGGCGTGCCAGCCATATCGTGGTTGAAGGGTGGTCAATACAATTGATCGGGCTGAAGCCATAAGCTTCTGCTCTGAAAGGACTGACAATGGAATCGACGCTCAAAGCCACTTTGAAAGACTCGATCAGAACAATTCCCGATTATCCGAAGCCGGGCGTTCAGTTCCGTGATGTCACCACGCTTATGGGTGACGCGCAGGCGTTCCGCCGTGCCGTCGACGAGCTGGTTTATCCTTATGCGGGCAACAAGGTCGACAAGGTTGCTGGTATCGAGGCGCGTGGCTTCATTCTTGGTGGTGCAATCGCACATCAGCTTTCGGCTGGCTTTGTGCCGATCCGCAAGAAGGGCAAGCTGCCGCGGGATACCGTTCGCATTGCCTACAGCCTTGAATATGGCATTGATGAAATGGAAATGCACCGCGATGCGATCGAGAAGGGTGAGCGCATCATTCTGGTTGATGATCTTATCGCAACGGGCGGCACTGCAGAAGCCGCAGCCAAGCTGCTTCTCCAGATGGGAGCCAATATCGTCGCGGCCTGCTTTATTATCGACCTGCCCGACCTTGGTGGACGCAAGAAACTCGAAGCGCTTGGCGTGCCGGTCCGTACACTTGTGGAATTTGAAGGCGATTGATTCACCTCACCCTCAGATGAAAAGGCCCGGAGTTTTCCGGGCCTTTTTTGTTAAGCGGGTAGCTTCACCATAGCGGCGTTATCGAAGGATAGGACCTTGTCGCCATTTTGGTTGTAAGCGCTGCTGCTCATGTTGAGCATTGACCAGCCGGGACGCGAGCCGAGCGGACGAATGGAATGGACGGTGCGCTTATAGGTGATCGTGTCGCCAGCATAGACCGGGCGTAGCCATTTGAGGTTCTCAAAGCCGGGCGAGGGGCCGAATGTTGGCGGGACTTCACCGCTTTTCATTGCGTTTTTGGTTGCCTCGAAAATGGATGCCACGTTCAACTTCATGAAGACTGCTGTGGTATGCCAACCCGATGCGCAGAGGCCGCCCAGCACGCTGCTCTTGGCAGCTTCTGCATCAAGGTGAAATGGCTGTGGATCGAACTTTGAAGCGAAGTGGATGATTTCCTCGGCGGTAAACGTATAGCTGCCGATGGTCAGTTCTTCTCCAAGATGCTCTTCGATAAAGCTCATGTGTCGTCTCCTTCGCGCTCAGGGTTGCGAAGACCGACCATGGCCGTATGTTGAAGCTCACAAACGACCTCGCCACGCTGATTGACGATCTCGTTATAGACGGTCAGGAAACCTACATGCGGCATGGATTTTGAGCGGCGGCGATCAAGCACGGTCGAGAAGCCGCTTAGCGTGTCACCTGCCAAAACGGGACGTTTCCAGCGGTTAAATTCGATGCCCGGACTGCCCTGTGAAGTCGAATCTTTGAGATAGGCGTCCCAGACCATGCGCATGAAAAGCGACACCGTATGCCAGCCCGAAGCAGCGAGGCCACCGAGCACGCTTGCCTTGCCTGCTTCTTCATCAAGATGGAAAGGTTGTGGGTCGAATTCACGGGCGAATTCGATAATCTCTTCTTTGGTGATCGTGCGTGGACCGAAGGGAAGCTTCAGTCCTTGCGTAAAATCTTCATACGCATATTTGGGCGTCTTATCAGTCAATCCGGTCTCCTCCCACCAGAGCGGCGTTGCCGCTCTGTTTCTTTGCCTGCGCATGTCTATACCCCCAAAACCGGTTCCCACTTTTGGGAGACATGCGTAGAAAAAAGGCCGCTATTTTGTAGCGGCCTTTGTTGTATCAGGTATTGAAGCGGAACAGCATCACATCGCCGTCATGGACGATATATTCCTTGCCTTCGTCCCGTGCTTTGCCAGCTTCCTTGGCGCCGACTTCACCATTGAACTTCACATAGTCTTCATAGGCGATGGTCTGTGCACGAATGAAACCGCGCTCGAAATCCGTATGGATGACACCTGCAGCGCCCGGAGCTTTGGTGCCGCGACGGATGGTCCACGCACGGGTTTCCTTCGGCCCTGCCGTGAAATAGGTGATGAGGTCGAGAAGCTTGTAGCCTGCACGAATAAGACGGTCGAGGCCGGGCTCCTCTAAGCCCATGGCGTCGAGATATTCCTTGGCTTCTTCGTCAGCAAGCTGGGCAACTTCAGCTTCAATGGCGGCGGAAATGATGACGCTCTCAGCACCCTGTTCAGCAGCCATTTTCGCAACAGCTGCGCTATGTGCATTGCCATTGGCAGCGTCGCTTTCAGCGACGTTGCAGACATAAAGAACTGGCTTGGAGGTGAGCAGATTAAGACCCTTGAGGATCAGCAGATCATCTGGTGCAATGTCTTTGAGCATCAGACGAACCGGCTTGCCGTTTTGCAGCAGTTCCAGCGCCTGTTCCATCACTGGCAGAACAGTTGTTGCTTCCTTGTCTTTCGACGAAGCGCGCTTGCGGATTTGCACAATGCGACGCTCAATGCTTTCGAGGTCCGACAGCATCAGCTCCGTTTCAACGGTTTCAGCGTCCGACACAGGATCGATGCGGCCTTCGACATGGGTGATGTCGTCGTCTTCAAAGCAGCGCAGAACATGCACGATGGCATCGACTTCGCGAATATTGGCAAGGAACTGATTACCCAGACCTTCACCCTTGGATGCGCCGCGCACCAGACCAGCAATGTCAACGAAGTTGATGCGGGTCGGGATGATTTCCTTCGAGCCAGCGATTTTTGCAATACTGCTCTGGCGAGGATCGGGAACTGCAACTTCACCGGTATTCGGCTCGATGGTGCAGAAGGGATAGTTTGCAGCCTGTGCTGCCGCAGTCTTGGTCAGCGCGTTGAAAAGCGTGGACTTGCCGACATTAGGCAGGCCGACGATGCCGCATTTGAAACCCATGATCTTACCTGTCAGACTAGAATAGAATTAATGCCGCTAAGCGACTTGGATAAAGCTGGTGTCGCTATGCGACATGTAGCTATGAAGCGTCAAGAGTACCGCATAAAAGTCGCGGCTCAATCCTTCTTGCCCAAGAGTTTCTTGAGCATTTCAGCCATTGGGCCACTCGCCGGAATATTTGGCTTGGCAGCGTTCTGACGCGCCTGCCGGATATGGCTCTGTGCTTTTGGCGGTGCCTTTGCTGTCTGTGCAGGGTCAGCTTTGAAGCCGTTGGGCCGCTGATTGCCATCTCCCATGACAACTGCCACGCGGTTCATGAAGCTGTTGTCTTCTTTTTTGGCCAGCAGGCCAATATTGTCTGCGATAGCGCCAAACAGCTTGTCCAGCCATTCATTATCGACTTTGGCGAAGTCGCCAAGAACATGGTTGTGCACCAGTTCTTTCGCGCCTGGGTGGCCGATGCCAAGGCGCATGCGGCGATAGTCTTTACCACCGTCGAAACTCTGCACATGCGCGTCGATAGATTTGATACCGTTGTGACCGCCTGAGCCGCCGCCGGTCTTGATGCGCAGCTTTGCAGGCGCAAGATCAAGCTCGTCGTAAATCACAACGAGATCGGCAGAGGTCAGTTTGTAGAAGCGCATGGCTTCGCCAATCGACTGGCCGGAAAGGTTCATGAAGGTCATTGGCTTGATGAGAAGCACTTTTTCGCCGTCGATCACGCCATCGGCGATCTCAGCTTTGAACTTCTTCTGCCAGTTGGAAAATCTATGGCGGCGGAATATTTCATCCACCGCCATAAAACCGATATTGTGTCGGTTACGCGCATATTGAGGGCCGGGATTGCCAAGTCCTGCGATGAGCAGCATGGTTGTCTGACCCTCTTATGCAGACAGCGATTATTCGCCGTCCTTGCCTTCTTCTTCGCCGTCTGCGTTTTCTTCCGACTTGAGAGCGGCAGGCGCAGCGATTGTAGCGATTGTGAAGTCACGATCCTGAATGACAGGCGTTGCATTCTTTGGCAGCTTGATAGCCGAAATGTGCACAGAATCACCGACTTCAAGACCTGTGAGGTCAAATTCGAGTGCTTCTGGAATTGCATTCGCAGGTACAATCAGCTCAACATCGTGACGAACGATGTTCAGAACGCCGCCTTTCTTGATGCCAGGAGCTGCGTCTTCATTCTTGAAGTGAACCGGAACGTTGACAGTAACAACTGACTTCGCGGAAACGCGCAGGAAGTCAACATGCTGTGGGAAGTCACGAACTGGATCCAGCTGGTAGTCCTTAGGGAGAACCTGAATCTTCTTGCCGTCTACTTCGATCGTTGCGATCGTGGTTTTGAAACCGCCGCCGTGGATCTTGTAGAAGATTTCCTTATAGGAAACAGCAATCGAGATTGGCTCCTGCTTGTCGCCATAGATGACTGCAGGAATTAGGCCGTTGCGGCGAAGTTCGCGGGAGGACCCCTTACCAACCCGGCTGCGCAGATCGGCCTTGAGCACGTAAGTATCGCTCATGGCATTACCTTTCAAAGTTACTGGAGTGTCGTTTTTGATTTGATTCAGCAAACGACATGAAACAGTCCGCAACGCCTTTCACAAGGTGCAAGGCCGGACCGATCCATTCCGCGTTGCCTCCAAGGGTGTCTACGCGGATGGCGGTGCTATAGAACAAAGGGGCTTTTCATGCAAGGCGTTCCACAGCTTCTGTGGGCTTTTGTCTTAACGGGTGGCATTGGCCGCGTCAAAAATGTTAAGCGCATGGCAGATCGATCGTAGGTTCTGCCTGCCGAGTCGTCGCAAGATTCACAAAATAAAGGAAACGAGATGCAGGTCGGTATCGACATGGGTTCTGTTGCTGGAAGCGGTTCTGCCTCGGCAGCGGCGCTTGGTGGTGGCAAACAGGCCATGCTTGATCTTGAAGAGCTTCTCGCAACCCGCCTTCTGGTGCAGGGCAATTCAGGGTCCGGCAAGTCGCATCTGCTTCGCCGCTTGCTCGAGCAGAGCGCGCAATGGGTGCAGCAATGCATTATCGATCCCGAAGGCGATTTCGTAACATTGGCTGATCTTCACGGTCATGTGGTGGTTGATGCTGCGCGTTCGGAAGCTGAACTCACCCGCATTGCAAGCCGCATTCGCCAGCATCGTGTTTCGGTCGTTCTCAATCTTGAAGGTTTGGACGTCGAGCAGCAGATGCGTGCCGCCGCAGCCTTCCTGGGTGGCCTTTTCGATGCCGAGCGCGATTACTGGTATCCGATGCTGGTGGTGGTTGATGAGGCGCAGCTTTTTGCGCCCGCCGCTGCCGGTGAAGTGTCGGACGAGGCGCGCAAACTCTCGCTCGGTGCTATGACGAACCTCATGTGTCGTGGTCGTAAGCGAGGCCTTGCCGGTGTGATCGCTACACAGCGCCTCGCAAAGCTTGCCAAGAATGTGGCTGCTGAGGCATCCAACTTCCTGATGGGCCGTACTTTCCTTGATATTGATATGGCGCGCGCGTCTGATCTTCTGGGGATGGAACGCAAGCAGGCGGAGCAGTTTCGTGATCTGCAACGTGGTCATTTCATTGCACTTGGACCTGCTTTGTCGCGCCGCCCGTTGCCGATCAAGATCGGTAAGGTTGAAACCTCGGCGCGTTCGTCGTCACCAAAGCTCATGCCATTGCCAGATGCGCCGGAAGATGCGCGAGACCTGATCTTCACGCCCGCACCGGAAGAAATCCGTACGGTTGTGCGTCGCATACCACCACCGCCTCCGGCACCATCGACGGCAGAAATTCTGGCACAGGTGGCAAAGCCAAAGCCGGAAGCTGAGCCTGTTGAGGCGCCTTTGTTCCCCGGCATTGTGGAAGCCGAGCGCGACAGCCTGCTTGAAAAGGTGATGCGTGAGATTGTGGACGATCCCGAAGCATCGTTCCGTTCAGTTGCGGTGCTTTATCAGGATTTTCTTGTGCGTTGCCGGATTCACCGCGTTCCGGGTGAGCCACTGGCTCTGCCTGCGTTCCGTCGTCGTCTTGCTGTTGCGCAAGCCAGTATCGAGAGCGATGTGGCAACCGGTGAGACATGGCAGAAGGCACTGGCGCTGTCTGAAAGCCTCACTGATGATGTTCAGGGTGTGTTTCTGATTGTCGCACAGGCAGCGGTGACAGGCGCGGTCTGCCCGTCGGATGCAGCACTGGCGCGCGCTTATGGGACACATTCGCTAAGCCGTGCGCGTCGATTGCTGACCTATTTCGAAGAGCGTGGATTGCTGGTTGTACGCAACGATTTCAAAGGCTTGCGTATTGTCAATTTTCCTGATCTCCAATGCGAGACGGCACCGGGCGATCCAAATGCGCCGGATGATCAGGTCGATGAAGCGACGGCTGCGGAATAAAGCGGTTCTGTGCAAACTGTCATGAAGCTGTAATGATCCTCGGCAACTGCTGGGAGGACCATACAGAGAGCAACAATGACAACAGAGCTACAGCCTGATTTCAGAGAGTTATTTACCACCTTTGGTAAAATCGGGCTGTTGTCGTTCGGCGGGCCTGCTGCGCAGATTGCTATGCTGCAACGTGTGTTGGTCGATGAGAAGCGCTGGGTGGATCAGGAGCGACTGATTCATGCGCTGAATTTCTGCATGTTATTGCCGGGGCCGGAGGCCATGCAGCTTGCGACCTATGCAGGCTGGGCTGTCAAAGGCTGGCGCGGCGGATTGCTGGCTGGGCTTTTGTTCGTGCTGCCCGGTGCTGTGGTTATGCTGGCCTTGTCAGCGCTTTATGTTGCCTTTGGCCATGTTGATATTGTTGCGGGACTTTTGTTCGGCCTCAAAGCTGCTGTGCTGGCGATTGTATTTGAAGCACTTTACCGGATGGCCAAGCGCACACTGGTTTCCGGTTTTTCCTATGCGGTGACGATTGCCGCTTTCGTTGCTATTGCTTTTCTGAAATTGCCTTTTCCTATTGTTGTGGTGCTGGCGGCACTTGCGGGCGGCGCGCGTCATTGGCTGCGAGGTGGAGGCGTGGGAAGCAGCGTGATGCACGCTGAGCCTAATGCATTTCGTGAATTTCTGCTGCAAACTCTGATATGGGGTGGATTGTGGCTTGTGCCACTTATCGCGCTTTATCTGGTGTTTGGCGGGCAGCATGTGTTCACAGCGGAGGCCGCATTTTTCTCAAAGCTTGCAGCAGTAACATTCGGTGGTGCCTATGCAGCGCTTTCCTATACCGCACAGCAAGCGGTGGATCATTTTGGATGGATGCAACCCGGCGAGATGCTGACCGGACTGGGACTGGCTGAAACCACACCGGGGCCGCTGATGCTCGTGTTGGTGTTTGTTGGCTTTGTGGGCGCTGCCAATCTGTCGGGACTGCCGCCGTTGGTGGGAGGCTTGTTCGGAGGGCTGATCGCGCTGTGGTTTACCTTTGTCCCGTGCTTTCTCTGGATACTCTCTGGTGCGTCGTTTGTTGAGCGCTTGCGCCAATTGCGCTGGCTCTCCGCCATGCTTGGTGGGATCACGGCTGCAGTTGTTGGGGTTATCGCCAATCTGGCGCTCTGGTTCTCATTGCATGTGCTGTTCGGTAAAGTGGTCGATTATCAGATTGGCGTTTTCAGCCTGCCGGTGCCAGATGTCAGCACAATAGACAATGCCGCCGTCCTGATTGCAGGCGCGGCGGCATTATTGCTTATCGTTTTGAAGTTCAACATGCCGCTGGTGCTACTGCTTGCGGCATGTCTCGGCATTCTGATTAGATTAATCGAACAAGCTTGAAACTGACTCTTCAGCCGCGGTGCGCGCAATCGCTTCACCAATCAGGCTGGAGATCGACAGAACGCGGATATTCGGTGCGTCGTTGATCGCGGTCGTTGGCTGGATCGAGTCGGTGATCACCAGCTCTTTCAGCTTCGACGAAGCGATACGAGCAACCGCGCCACCCGACAGAACGCCGTGGGTGATGTAAGCGGTAACGCTTTTTGCGCCCTTGGAAAGCAGCGCTTCGGCTGCATTGCAGAGCGTGCCGCCGGAATCAACGATGTCGTCGAACAGCAGGCAGTCTTTGCCGGTTACGTCACCGATAACGTTCATGACTTCCGATTCACCCGGACGCTCACGACGCTTATCAACGATTGCGAGCTGCGCATCGATGCGCTTTGCCAGCGAACGGGCGCGAACCACACCGCCAACGTCTGGCGAAACGACCATGCAATTGCCGGTCGGGTAGTTGGCCTTCACATCGCGCGCGATAACCGGAACCGCATAGAGGTTGTCGGTTGGAATATCGAAGAAGCCCTGAATCTGACCCGCATGCAGATCAAGGGTCAAAACGCGGTTTGCACCGGCTTCGGTGATGAGGTTGGCAACCAGCTTTGCCGAGATCGGCGTGCGTGGGCCGGGCTTACGATCCTGACGGGCATAGCCGAAGTAAGGAAGAACGGCTGTGATGCGGCGTGCTGAGGAACGACGGAAGGCGTCGATCATGATCAGCAGTTCCATCAGATTATCGTTTGCCGGGTAGGAGGTCGATTGCAGAACGAATACGTCTTCGCCGCGCACGTTTTCCTGAATCTCAACGAAGATTTCCTGATCGGCGAAACGGCGAACAGTCGCCTTGCCAAGCGGAATGTCGAGATGTTTAGCAACGGATTCGGCAAGAACCCGGTTGGAGTTGCCTGCGAATAGTTTCATTCTTTTTGCCTCTGAAGCCGGAGCAGTTACGTTCTGTTGCAAAAAGTCCGTGAAACGGACGTAATTTCTGAATTCAAGTGATGCCAAGACAAATTCGACTTCGCTTGATCATTCTTTAAAAACTTTAAAACCGCGTACTTTTTCACAGGGTGTCAAGTGCCGCAGTTTTCAAGGTTTTCTCGAATGAGCGGCCTATTGCAAAGAGTCACTGTCATTGCAAGTCCTGTGAGGTCACAATTGCAGTAAAAAGGCCCGTCACAGTTCTTTCCCACAGGGCTGCGCCCATGATTCAGCAAAAGATTTCAGTCTTTTGCCGCATAACTGATTTTTCATGCGCGATTTGCCGCAAGCCAGCTCGAATATTCCTGCATGGTCTTATCGGCAATAGATTGCATGGCAGAAGGAGGAACAACGCTCCATGAGTCTGCCGCAGCCCCCGGCACTTTTTCCTGCCCCTGAATGCGATGAAGACGATTGCCAGAGGCATCCATAACGTCCCAGACATAGAGAATTGTGGTCTGGTTGTTTTCGGAAAGAACCGAGAAATAACCCTTCATAACATAGGCGGCATCGGTTCCGCCATTGCCAGCAAGCTCAACACCTTTGGCGCGCGCATCGTCATTGATGCGATGGGTGAGCGGTGTCACAACATTCACCGGCGCGCCGATGATGGGCGCAATGTAAAGCTTGCCCGGCTTCAAAGACGCTGTGCGTGCTGGAGGGGTGGACGGTGTAGTTGTTTGTGCTGGCGTCGTCGCCGCTGGTTGTTCAGTTGTTGTCGGTGTGGTTTGTGCGGTTTGCTGATTGGAGCCCTGCACATTCAATGCGGATTCCGTGCTGTTGCACGCAGTTAGAAGTCCTGTCAGTAACAGTAATATTGAAATATGAGCCTTGTTCATGTTCAGCTTCATGCTCCAGAAAGCGCAAACCACTCCTGCACTGTGAATGAAGTTTATGGCTCATCTCGGCTCACTTGACAATCATCTCTAGAGAATGACGCGACAGAGCCACTGCTGCGCCGTTTGTTGTGAGATATGTCTGGCCCAGCGTCATGGCGGTTTCTGTGTCTGAATCCATGATGATCATATGGGCAAACAGCGTCATATCCGGTTGAATACTCTCGGGATTGCCGGAATAGAACATTTGCGGGTCCATCCAAGATGGTGTGAAGCGCGCACCAACCGAGTAGCCACAGGCGTTCAGGCGATGGCGGGTGAGACCGTGCGCTTCCATAATGCGGGAATGCGCGTCAAACACATCGCCAAATGTAGAAGCTGGTGTCATGGCCTGTTCGACAGCTTCCAGCGCTTCGCGTGCTGCATTGTAAAGTTGATGGTGTTCTGGTTTCGGCTCACCAATAATGATGGTGCGCATCATGGGCGCATGATAATGGCGGAAAACGCCGGACCATTCGAGCGTCAGCTGATCATTGACGGAAAGTGTGCGACGACCGGATTTATAACGGCACAAAAGCGCATCAGCACCGGAACCGATAATATATTCATTGGCAGGATAATCGCCATCGCCTGCAAAGTTGGCGCTCATCATTGCTGCGAGAATGTCAGCTTCGCTGGCGCCACCTTTTGTGAGCTTAAGGGCGGCATCCAGTGCGTCATCGCTCAGTTCTGCTGCACGTTTGATGAGGGCGATTTCAGCCGGACTTTTTAAGAGGCGCAACCGGTCCACCATGCCAGAGGCGTCATAAAGCTTGGCGAAGCTCTGCAACTGTTCGTCGAGCTTGCGGGCATTGGCTCCCGTCAGGCCATGCGTTTGATATTCGATACCGATGCGTGTGCCGAGCAGATCAAGCTCAGTGAGAATATTGCGCAGATCGATTGCCGGGTTGGCATTGTCGCGATCCGTCCAGACCACGATATTCTCGATGTTTGATGTATGGCGTGCTTGACGAAGATCGGCAGAGCGCGTCATCAAAACGGTAGACCCATCGGCCTTGACCACGAGACATTGGAAAAAGCAGAAGCCGAACGTGTCGTAGCCTGTGAGCCAGTACATGCTTTCCTGTGCAAACAGCAGGACTGCATCCAGCTTTTCTTCCTCCATCTTCAGGATCAGGCGGTCGCGACGTGCGGCAAATTCTTCCGGCTCGAAGTGAAGGGCCATACAGATCTCCTAATCTTTGATAATGGCGATGGCCGCAATCTGGCGACCGTAATCCGGCTCACCGCGATGCGTCGTGCGTCGGTAGGAATAAAACTGGTCTTCATCGGCATAGGTGCACTCACGCAGCGCATCAGCCTTAACGCCTGCGGCAGCCAGACGGTCGGTGATAAAGGCCCATAGATCGAAAAGCTTGTGGTCTTCCTTGTCGGAAGGCTGAAAATACGTGGCAAAAGATGCATCTTTGCCGGTGAATTCTGCGTAGAATTCGGGTCCGACTTCGTAATTATCAGGGCCGATCGTCGGTCCAAGTACGGCGATGATGTTCTCTCGCTTCGCACCAAGCTTAATCATCGCTTCAATGGTGTTTTCGAGTACGCCGGTAAAAGCCCCGCGCCAGCCAGCATGGGCCGAACCGATAACGCCTGCTTGATGATCTGCAAACAGAACAGGGCCGCAATCTGCTGACAATGCACCAATTGCAATGCCCGGAATGTTTGTGACCATGGCATCGGCCTTGGGGCGTGGAGTGCTTAATGGTTCGGTCACGTAAACCACATCAGGCGAGTGGACCTGATGAACTGTGATCAGGTGATCGGGCGCAACGCCCAGTGTCTCAGCTACACGGCGACGATTCTCTGTAACCAGTTCTGGCACATCATTGGAGCCGCTGCCGACATTCAGACCCGCATAAATGCCGTCTGAGACGCCGCCCTTGCGTGTGAAAAAACCATGCGCAATGCGCTTGCCGTTTGTTCCGGCAGGGCCATCCAGCAAAGGGGAGCGAAGCGGTTGCGGCTTATCGGTCATGGGTTTTCTCTTTTCAAAACGGCTGGATGGTGGGGGAGGCTGGTTGGCTTGTCAATCGCAGCTTTTTGACAGTTGGTTTAATGAGGAGCTTGCGAATGGGAAGATTGCTGTTGCGGGATCGCTGATGGCCAACACTTTGAACAGGGTTCCCATCTGATCGGGTGACGCCAATCGCTCGACATCTTCGCGAATTTTATTCTGAAAGGCAGCATCGCGTCCTGCGCCCAAACGACCGGCACGGTCGATCAGCCCCATAGCGAGCAGAAAATCGCCTTGCGTCATGGTGGCAGTTTTGCAGCCGCAATTGTGCGCGGTTTTTTCCAGCATGTCGAAATCAACGTGGCTGGTCAGGTCTGCTTCTCCGGGATGGGCAAACACGTCATCATAGGCATGTTTCAGTATGGCTTGCAGTGTGTCGCCGAAGCCCGATTGCAGATGGCCGTAATCGATGGATAGGGCTGCACCACGCGTCGCAGTAATGCGCTGCGCGATTTCCTGCATCAGTGCGGTGCGCGCGGGAGCTGCTTCAAAAATGGTGCCTTCAGGTGCTATTTGATGACCTTCGGGCAGGAGGGCTGCATCAATGCCAGCGGCGCCGCTGACGAACTGAAATTCGTCGTGTTCGTTGAGGGCGATGAGCCGTTCGACAAAGCGGCCATTGGTTTTCACGAATTGCCTGAAAGGAATTGCGTCGAACAATTCGTTGGAAACGAGGATCAGTGGCGTGTTTGGAATATCCGCGAAGCGTTCGAACCATTCGATGGAAGCATTGAGAGGCGCGAGCTTTTCTTTCTGTTTTTCGACCAGGCGCGGGCTGGTTTCGACCATAGCAATACGGATGGAAGCAGCCATTTGTGGCGCAAGCTTGCCAATCGTACGCAGCATGTCGCTCATCAATGTGCCGCGGCCGGGACCAATTTCGCAGAGCACAGCGTTATCGGGACGGCCGAGGACATCCCAAACGCCGATACACCAGATACCGATGAGTTCACCAAACATCTGGCTGACTTCCGGGGCCGTGATGAAATCGCCGTCGCGCCCGAAGGGTTCACGCGTTGTGTAATAGCCTTGTTCCCGGTCGCCAAGGCAAGCGGCCATATAGTCGGCCACGCTGATCGGCCCTGTCGTGCCGATCAATCGCTTCAACCAGTCTTTCAGTGTTGCCTCAGGCATGTTTTGCTGCGGCCCTGTTTGCGCGCCACATTGCCCAAAGACCAATGAGCACCATTGGCAGCGACAGGATCATGCCCATGGTGAGCCAGCCGCCGAATAGATAACCAAGCTGCGCATCGGGTTCGCGGAAGAACTCGACAATGATGCGGCTGATGCCATAGCCCAGAACAAAGGTGCCCGCGATAAAGCCCGGCGCTTTCAGCTTCTTGCCGACCCATACAAGCAGGAACAGGACAAAGAACAGAACGAAGCCTTCAAGGAACGCTTCATAGAGCTGGCTTGGATGACGTGGCAGACCGCCACCATTCGGGAAGCGCACTGCCCACGCCACATCGCTGACGCGGCCCCAGAGCTCGTCGTTGATGAAGTTCGCCACACGCACGACACCGAGGCCAACAGGCACGCCAGCCGCAACGGTATCGAACATGCTCCAGACTTTGATGCCGCGTGAGCGTGCAAACCAGATCATTGCAATCGTGGTGCCTAAGATGCCGCCGTGGAACGACATGCCGCCGTCCCATACAGCTGGAATGGCTAGCGGATTGGAGAAGTAGTAAGCGGGGTTGTAGAAAAGCACATAGCCAAGGCGTCCGCCGATCACCACGCCGAGCGCTGCCCAAATGACAAAGTCGTCGAGCGCTATCGGCTGCATAGGCGGCTGGTTGTTGGCCCAGAGGCGATGGTTACGAAGCAGCTTTTTGCCATACCACCATGCGAACATGATGCCGACGACATAGCCCAGCCCATACCAGTGCACGGCAAACGGACCGATCGAAAAGATTATCGGATCGATATTCGGAAAGGCGAGGCCAGAGGCAGACTGCAAAGTCTCCATAATTCAATAACTCCATTTTCCGGCGGACCATGCGCGACGATATCTGAGTGGTCAAGTCATCACGTTTATACAGCTTCACTTGCATCAGAACCGAGACGGCCCTATTTCAAATTGAGGTTTTCAACAAGACCGTATCGAAATAGGGAATAAAGCTATGACCAGCGGATCGAACCGGGTTCTCGATGAACTCGCAAAGCTTGTGACGGATGCGGCAGGCGCTGCGCAAGGTGTGCGCCGCGAAGTCGAGACTGCTTTACGCTCGCAGAGCGAACGCGTGCTGAACACGCTTGATGTTGTGCAGCGCGAAGACTTCGAAGCAGTACGTGAAATGGCGATCAAAGCACGCGCCGAAAATGCCGCTTTGCTTGTCAAAATTGAAGCACTTGAAGCGCGTCTTGCTAAATTTGAAGTTGATTCGACTGCGAAAACGGCAAAAACCTCTGCCGCAGCAGCGAAATCCAAAGATAATTCATAATTTTTTATTAACAGGCCATAAGTGCCAAAAACCCTTGTCTTAGAGTCGCTTAAGGCAGGGGTTCTGACCCGTCCTTCTCATATTTCCACATGCTTTAATGCCTCTTTCGACAAAAGGGGCTAGCGTTCAGATTCAGCATCAATAGACTGAAAACACTACATGATTCGTAATGTGGTCATGTAGGCAGCGGCGAGGGGCTGTAGTTTTAGTTTTCGCGTCTTCAGGCTGCTTTCCAGTATCAGTTGCGTATGTGCGTGTACCATTGAGGCGTTGCATGTTGTTCAGGCATGTCGATTCCTCGACCGATCAATTCGTGCCTTTTTTCTGCGCTTAATCTTGTGTGGGTCGGGGTGCGGGCGAGCAATTACTTGCGCGTCAGGAATTTGGAGGCGTTTTTACGAACGCTTCGCAGAACAGGAAACGGACATGAGCCTTCTTGAGCTTGAATTTGCACGCGAAGCACATCCGGTGGATGTGATTGAGCATGTTGCGAATTCAAACGACTGGACGTTCGAGCGGACTGGCGACGACGAAATTGCAATTTCGGTAGCGGGTAACTGGACTGACTACCACATCTCGTTCTCCTGGATGGAGGATTTTGAAGCACTGCATCTGGCCTGTGCCTTTGACATCAAGGTTGCAGAACCTCGCGTCAATGAAGTGATGCGGTTGCTGTCGCTCATCAATGAAAAGCTTTTGATGGGCCATTTCGATCTCTGGCAGCAGGAAGGCGCGATAATGTATCGTCAGTCGCTTCTGCTGGCGGGCGGTGCAGAGCCGACAAGCCGTCAGGTTGAAGTGTTGCTTTCTGCGGCTCTGGAAGCATGCGAAACCTATTTTCAGGCGTTTCAGTTTGTCGTCTGGTCGGGTGTAAGCGCGCGTGAATCGCTGGAAAGCGTTCTGTTCGAAACCGTCGGACGCGCATGATGAGTTTTGATCCCGGCTCAAATGCCGGGATTTTTCTGAGTGGGGAGATTGGATATGAGTGCAACTGAAACGATTACCTGGGCCGATTTCGAGCAGGTCGATATTCGCACCGGAACAATCGTTGAAGCGGTGCCATTTCCCGAAGCGCGCAAGCCGGCTTTTAAACTGAAAATCGATTTTGGTGATAAGATCGGTATTAAGAAGTCGTCTGCACAAATTACCAAGCACTATCAGCCGGAAGATTTGATCGGTCGGCAAATTATGGCTGTGGTCAATTTTCCTCCCCGCCAGATCGGCCCTTTCATGTCAGAAGTGCTGACACTCGGTTTTCCAGACGAAAATGGCGATGTGGTGCTCGCGGCAATCGATAAAAAAGTTCAAGACGGCGTCAAGCTTTTCTGATCTTCTATCTGTGATTTGTGCAGGCCGCATGTTCTGTGCCATTGATCGCGCAAGCAATGGATAGGAATGGAACAGATGCAAGGAACGATTGCCGTCGCCATCGGTGGAGCAATTGGCAGTGTTTTACGCTATTGGTTTGTCATATGGTTCGCACCGGTCAGCCGTGATTTGCCGTGGGGCACGATCGTCGTCAACATTATCGGTTCATTTGCAATTGCCTTATTTGGGGCGATGACCATGGCATCAAGCCGGATAGAGGTCCCCGAAATCTGGCGCATTGCCTTTATGGTCGGCATTTGCGGCGGCTTCACCACATTTTCATCATTCAGTGTACAGACTTTTGAACTGCTGCGACTGGGAATGCCCGGTCGTGCGCTTATGAACGTTGCTGTTTCACTCTTTGCCTGTCTGGCTGCCACAGCGCTTGGCTATGTGATTGGACAGGCAATCAGCAAGGTTTAGGACTGAGTATCAGCTTTTCGACCCCTAAGCCGGAATGCGAATAATTGCTCTCAGGCCACCCTTAGGAGCGTTTTCCAATTCAATGTCGCCGCCATGGCTTCTGGCAATGTCGCGTGCGATGGCGAGGCCAAGCCCGCCTGTTCCGCCTGAATCCTGCGTGCGTGCTTCATCAAGGCGTACAAAGGGTTTGAACACGTCTTCGCGGCGGTCTTCCGGGATGCCGGGGCCGTCATCATCCACCACGATTTTCAGCCAGCCATCATCATGCGTGACAGCGAGCTCAACATTTTGCGCATGGCGGAATGCGTTGGAAACGAGATTGCTGACAAGGCGCGAGAAGGCATTGGGGCGGACATTGACTTCGCTGTCGCCTTCGATCGAATATTGGAAACCGCGCTCGCGCAAACGTGCTTCATTGGCCAGCTTATCGCAGAGCAGGCGCATATCATAAGTAGAAGCTTCTTCCGATCCTTCACCACGTGCAAAGGCCAGATAGCCTTCCAACATGGTTTGCATGTCGGCAATGTCCTGATTGAGCGGCTCGGTATCAATGGCGTTGCCCGTCAGCGCCAATTGCAGCTTGAAGCGGGTCAGAATGGTTCGCAGATCATGACTAACGCCTGACAGCATGGCGGTACGTTGTTCAATCTGCCGTTCAATGCGTGAGCGCATTTGAATGAAGGCGATACCCGCGCGGCGAACTTCTTCCGCGCCATGCGGGCGGAAGCCTTCGGGCATGGGGCGTCCCTTACCAAAGCTCTCTGCTGCTTGTGAAAGCTGCTGGATTGGCTTGATCTGGTTGCGCAGGAAGGCAACCGCGATGATGAGCAACACAAGCGCTGTGCCGATCATCCATGTCAGGAAGATGCCAGTATTCGACGCATAAGCCTGACTGCGGCGCGCAAAGACGCGCAGCACCTTGTCTTCAAGCTTGATGCGGATTTCAATGAGATCGGAATCGCCAACGGTATCGACCCAGAACGGGCGGTTGATCTGGCGGGTGATTTCTTCGCTCAGGAAGTAGTCGAGAATGGCGAAGAAAGGCTTGGGCCCCGGCGGTGGCAGCGGGTCCGGTGGCAGGATCGAGATATTAAGCCCCAGACGCTGCTGCGAAATACGGATGAGATTGTCGTAGCCGGGTTCCTGCGGATAGGTTTCCAGCGTGTCGATGATCGCAGAAATATCGCGCACAACGGCAGTTGAAAGCCGCTCCGTCACCATCTGCCAATGACGCTCCATGAACACATAGGCAATGATCGCCTGAAGCAACACCATTGGTGCGATGATGATGATGAGCGAGCGCGCGTAAAGCCCCTTGGGCATACGGCGCGCAAACCAGCGCGATAGAGATTTCCAGAGGGACGTCATCGTCTCAGAATACTCCAGACGCTTCTGCTAGTTTATGGTTTCGGTCACGCTCTGAAATTTGCGATGCTCCGCTCTATTCAATACTTAGCTTGTAGCCGATGCCGCGAACGGTTTGCAGCCAGACCGGATTGGCCGGGTCCTGCTCGATCTTACGACGCAGACGATTGATCTGAACGTCAATGGTGCGTTCGCCGACATCGCCGTCCTGTCCCGTCAGTTCATGACGCGGGATAGTGTCGCCAGCGCGTTCGGCGAAAATCGCCATGATGTCCTGTTCACGATCCGTTAGCTTGATTGTCTCGCTGCCCTTCTTCAATTCGCGACGTGGTATGAAGAAAGTATATGGACCAAAAACGATCTGCTCGATCTTTGGTTGCGCCGGAGCTGCTCCGCGTCGCAGAATATTATTTATACGCAGGATCAATTCGCGCGGATCAAATGGCTTTGGCAGATAGTCATCAGCACCTGCGGACAGACCATCAATGCGGCTGTCGGTTTCAGACAGCGCAGTCAGCATCAGAATTGGCACGCTTTTCTGTTCGCGAAGCGAACGGGTCAGCGAGACGCCGGTTTCTCCCGGCATCATCACATCAAGAATCAGCAGATCGAAATCGATGCCTTCGAGCTTACGGCGCGCTTCAGCGGCGCTGGCTGCCATGGTGACACGGAAGCCGCTTGTCGTCAGATATTGTGACAGAAGGCTACGAATGCGGGTGTCATCATCGACAACAAGAAGATGAGGCGCGTCGTCTGAAAGGTTCTTTTCTTCTAGAGCCATGGCGTCGTTAGATCCCATCCTGTTCCACGTCTCGCTACGCGCTTAATCGTGCGGGCGTGGCAATAATTCCAAGCAATTTGTATCAGGTGAACCAGTTTTGGTTTTCCTGACAGAATATGCTGACATGCTACATCTTAACGACAGGAAAGTGGCGCGTCTATGTGAGCGTTTCCACAGCTGCTTCGGCTGCTGCAAAGTCATCAATCTGAACACGCCGTTCAGGATTGACCATGTTGTAAAGAAAACGCTCAATGACTTTCCGGTCGTCAGGCTGACTTCCCTCCAATGCCCGCGCGATACGGCGCGACTGTGGCAGAGTGATCGAGAGAGCAAGCTGTCGGCCACTTTTCGTTGGATAAAGTTTACGATGACGGCGATCATCGAGGCCTGTTTCCTGAACGACATGGCCTGTATCAATGAGTTGCTTGAGAACGCGTGACAGACTTTGTTTGGTGATACGCAGAACATCCAGAAGTTCTGCGACCGTCATGCCCGGCTTGCGATTGATAAAATACAGCACACGGTGATGGGCGCGGCCAAATCCGATCTTTTCAAGGATCAGGTCCGGATCGGCAGTGAAATCGCGATAAGAGAAGAACAGCAGTTCAATGACGTTGAGATCGTCAGCCTCCCGACACGTCAGAGGATCGCTGATATAGTTCACGTCGTTGGTCGAATTCACATCTAGGCTCCATCTTGTTGCGATAAATATGTCAGCATTGTTGACATAACTCAATCGCCAAGATAATTTTTGGTAAGTGCAGGCTGGTTATTTTGGAATAAAGTTTGCGCTTGGGCATGTTGGAGGAGAGATAATTACGCAGTTTGCTGTGACATACTGTCCAATAAGGACGGTAATGCATAATAGCGAGCGTTATTTTCCGTAATTACCGGAAATATCTTTGTTTTACATGCTTTATCTGGCTGATTTCAGCACAATTGATTGCGTTGAAATCAGTGTATTTGGTCGTAAAATACCATTTTATTTGAAGAAAAACACGTCTTCCGTGCCAGTTAATCGATTTAACTGACTGAATTTGACTAGGGAAAGGCCCATTCGGGCCAAACGGGCTGACAGGAAAACAAAGCCCAACTTTGAGGATGCTAAAATGGCTGCGATTCCATTCGATCAACGCGACGGATTTATCTGGCAGGACGGCGATTTTGTCGCCTGGAAGGATGCAAAGGTGCATGTGCTGACCCATGGTCTGCATTATGCGAGTGCAGTGTTTGAAGGCGAGCGCGCTTATGGCGGCGAGATTTTCAAGCTGACAGAGCACACCGAGCGTCTGCATGAATCTGCCCGAATTCTTGGCTTTGAAATTCCTTACAGCGTTGAAGAAATCGACAATGCCTGCCGTGAACTGCTGAAAAAGCAGGGTTTTGAAGATGCTTATGTGCGCCCGATTGCATGGCGCGGTTCGGAATCGCTTGGCGTTTCCGCACAGAAAAATCGCATTCATCTGGCAATCGCGATCTGGCAGTGGCCAAGCTATTTTTCGCCTGAAGAAAAGATGAAGGGCATTCGCCTCGACATCGCAGAATATTGCCGTCCGGATCCGCGCACTGCACCTTCGCGCTCCAAGGCTGCTGGTCTTTATATGATCTGCACCATTTCCAAGCATGCAGCCGAAGCCAAGGGCTATGCGGATGCACTGATGCTCGACTGGCGCGGTCAGGTGGCAGAAGCTACTGGCGCTAACGTATTTTTCGTGAAAGACGGCGCTTTGCATACGCCGAAGCCTGATTGCTTCCTCGACGGTATCACGCGCCGTACGATCATTGATCTTGCCAAGCATCGTGGTCTCGAAGTTGTTGAGCGGGTCATTATGCCAGAAGAACTGGCAGATTTCAGCGAATGCTTCCTATGTGGGACGGCTGCGGAAGTGACGCCGGTTTCTGAAATTAGCAAATATCAATTTACGCCTGGAGAAATTACAGAGTTGCTTATGAAGGACTATGTAAATGAAGTTCAACCGAAGCGCATAGCGGCAGAGTAACATTGTTTTAAACAGGAAAAGCGGCTTTTAAAGCCGCTTTTTTATTATTTTGATGCTTATTGTTTGACATTAACACGTTTCAGTTCAAGATTTTGCCAGTCGGACTCGCGTTATTCCGGCATTTAACTCAGATGGGGTGACGGTTATGGAATCTCTACTGCCTATCATTCTTCAGCTTGTTTCGGGTGCGGTCGGTGGCAATATTGCCGGCGCTGTTAAAAACCTGAGCCTCGGTACTGCTGGCAATACGGTCGCCGGTGGTATTGGTGGTGTCATTCTTGGTCAGCTTCTGCCGATGTTATCCGGCGGCGGACTGGATTCTGTTCTTAATGGTGTGATCGGTCAGGTTGCGGGTGGTGGTGTGGGCGGCCTCGTTCTCACAGCAATCGTCGGTCTGATCAAAAACTCCCTGGCAAGCAAAGCTTAAAAGAATAACGCGGTTGTGGGGACAACAACCGATTGATTTCCTGTGAGAGGGGAAACGGGCGGCTTTGGCCGCCCGTTTTATTTTATGCCTTTGAAAGCGTGATGTGCTGCATTATCTCATGAGCGACGATAATTTTTGAACATGCTGACTGAATGGAGTTTTTAATGGGACAATTGCAGGCAATCATCGTTCCGGTGACGCCATTTCAGCAGAACTGCACGATCCTTTTCGACGGTGATACTAAAAAAGGCGTCGTGATTGATCCGGGCGGCGATCTTGAGCGCATCAAAGAAGCGATTGCATCGCAGGATGTCAAAGTCGAAGCGATCTGGATTACGCATGGCCATATTGATCACGCGGGTGGCGCATCAGAGTTGAGAGATGAGCTTGGTGTGGATGTTATCGGTCCGCATAAAGACGACGCGTTCTTGCTCGATAATCTGGTAACGACTGGCCTGAAATACGGCCTGACCGAGGGCGTGCGTAATATTACCCCGGATCGCTGGCTGGAGGAAGGTGACCAGGTTACCGTCGCAGGCCATGTGTTTGACGTATTGCATTGTCCAGGGCATGCGCCGGGTCATGTTGTCTTCTATAATGCAGAAGCGCATTTTGCGATTGTTGGCGATGTTTTGTTTAATGGATCAGTCGGACGTACTGATTTGCCGGGTGGCGATCATGCGGCACTTATTCGTTCGATCAAAGAAAAGCTTTTGCCGCTTGGCGACGACATTGGTTTTCTGTGCGGTCATGGCCCGGGTGGACGGTTTGGTGAAGAGCGCCGCAACAATCCGTTCCTGAATGATATCGGATATGCCTGATTTGCTTCAGGTATGAAAAAAGCCGCCCTTTGAGGCGGCTTTTAATGTTTTGTTTTCCGTTTAGTTGGCGGAACAGAAATGATCCCGGCCATCATAGCCGCGATAGGTACCGGTGTTTGCATTGAACGACCGATAGCGGTCGGAACAATACTGATACCAGCCACGGCTCCATGGCTCATAACCTGCACGATATTGCACGCTGCGGGCTGGCGGTGCTGGATAATAGGCGGGTGGTGGTGGCGGTGGTGCGTAGACTGGCGCTGGCTGCACATAAGTTGGCTGAGGCTGACTCAGCGCGCTGCCGATGAGTGCACCCGCTGCCAGGCCGATGACGCCAGCCGCGAGTGCATCGCCGCCACGGTCACGATGGCGATAGGGGCGGCGATCCCAGCCGCCACGGTCCCATCCACCACGATTATAGCCGCCGCCATCCCATCCGCGACGCTCCCAACCGCCACGACCCCAAGAGTCTGCCGAAGCAGATGCGAGCGGTGCTGAGACTGCTGCTATGGAGGCAACTGCCAGAATAGCTGTCTTAAGTAACTTGTTCATTGTCCGCTCCTTCAGAAGCACAACTTCAATCTCTTTGATGTGCAGGGCCGGATCGGCACACTGCTTCAATCATGAATAACAAGTTAATAGTTTGTACATGAATGGAGGCTGAACAATGGTGACGACCTCGTGGAAAGTGTCGTCATCCGGTAAATTAAAGGCAGCGTCGGTAATATTTCGCGCTTAACTCACGCGTTTCACATTCGCATTTTTTTGGCCAGAAGCCCTGGCAGGGTGGGGCTTTGTATAATAAAAAACCCCCGGCATTAGCCGGGGATCAAATTCTTTATCAGTAAAATATCGGTTTTAGTCAGTGACCGAGATATTTACGGCCTTAGGACCCTTACCGCGACGATCCGGTTCAGTTTCATAAGAAACCTTCTGGTTGTCAGCAAGTCCTGCCAGACCTGAAGCCTGTACAGCAGAGATATGCACGAAAATATCTGCGCCACCATCATCAGGCTTGATAAATCCGAAACCTTTTTCGGAGTTGAAGAATTTGACCTGTCCGGTCTGTGCCATGGGATCCGTTCCTTTTCCTTGGCGCCACCGTTTTATTAGAGACGGTGGAATTACAACTTCTGCCGAACGCACCACACACCCGGCAGAGGGTTATGCAGGCAGTTATCGACTTAGGAAAGGAACCGATCATTGCCGGAGATTAGATCTCCAACCCGGAACTTCTAGCGGTTCCGGCACGCCGTTCTTCCAGTCTTCCGTTGTACTCAAATTGCCCGGACACATGAAGACTGATCTAAGATGCGTGGTTTGGCAAGCAAATTTTTTACCAAATATGACATTGGTTATCTTTGAAACGGTATCGTTGTTATTTTGTATAAAAATTACCAGAATATTGCTAATTTAATACCAAAAAAGAGCAAGCTTAAGGCAATATATCGCTTCATACTATGGTATAGTATGCTCAAATGCCTATTTATTATGCAAAACTATGCATGCGCCACCCGCTGCGCGCAGTTTAGCGCAGATGTTATCCGCTTCGCCACGACTGTCAGCTCCAATACGCACTGCATAGATGCCTCGGCGCGCAATTGGTGTGCGCACACGGCTGATCACTGGGTTATGTCCGGCCAGCACAGAACTGAATTGTTTGCGCAGACGGTTCCATTGATTAACTGCGACACTGCGCCGGAAATTGCCTGCAACCTGAATGCCCCATGGTTTTGGCTTGATCCGCGACATCGGGATTGTTGCGGTGCGGACGATCGGCAGGCGTTTGCAGGCTTCGCTAAAGCTTAGCTTCGCATCAAGTGGTCTGTTGGTGATCTCCTGTCCCGCTGCAAAATTATCGGCAGGTGCGCCGGTCAGATCCAGAACATAGTCTTCGGTTTCAAGTGGCAGAAAGCCACCTGAACGCATCCAGTTACCAACGCGACCCGGTCCGGCATTATAGGCCGCAGCAGCCAAGCCCCAGTTTCCGAAGGCGCTTTTTAGTTCACTCAGAAAACCTGCCGATGCGGGGATCGCCTGTTCAATGTCGAATGGGTCAGCAAGGCCGCGCTCTTTGGCTGTGTAGGGCATGAACTGTGCAATGCCCTGCGCACCGACAGGGCTGACGGCGCGATGATCAAAGCGGCTTTCCTTCCAGATAAGACGGGCGAAAAAATCTTTTGGAATGCCCCGTTTTTCTGCATTCTCTTCAATGAGTTGGCAAATGCGCGCGACAGTGGGATCCGCTTTTTTCGGCGGCATCGGCGGACCATAGACTTCCGCTGCTGTTTCGGTTTGAGCGAATGCGGATTTAATAGAGTCTGGCCAGCAAAAAAGCTGAAAAAGCGCAACCACTGCGATAGCCAGATGCGAATGCGTCATGCAGCTTTTCCGCCCGTAAACCCCAAAATCCTTGAATGCAGAGTAAAGCAAGTTTTTGTCATGTCGATATGGTTCGAGGGTAAAAGTGGAATATCCGCCGATATATCCTTGCTCTTCCCGCCTGCTGTGCCATTTACCAATTAATCAAGAGGGAGAGAGCCATGCTGTTAAATAAAATCAGTCGTTTGAGCGTGTTGGCGGGTGTCATGTTTTTGGCGGGTTGCGTGGCAGAAGGTGGACCAGATTATCGGCCACCAGTAAGACCGGGCCCATCGCAGCCGCAAATGTGTCCGATGATTTATGCGCCGGTTTGTGGTGAGCGCGGTTCGTCGCGCAAGACTTTTGGCAATGCCTGCCAAGCCCGCGCTGATGGTTATCGAATTGTTGGAAATGGCCAGTGTGGTTCAAGACCAGTAACTGGCCCGGGTTCCGGCTGGGGAGGGGAGCGCCCGGGGCGTCCACCGCACCAAGGCACGAGACCGGGTCGTCCGGGGCCAGTGGCTGCCTGCACACGCGAATACATGCCGGTTTGTGCCCGCAGAGGGAATGCAAAGCAAACATTCCCAAATCGCTGCGAAGCCGAACGTGCAGGCTACCGCATCACGAATAGTGGGCAGTGCCGTTAAGCACCCGACACTAATGGCTTATCGCCCCGGTCGGCCAGTCTTGCCGGGGCGACGCTTTTTGCGGGCGGTTTCAGCCGGATCTTCATACGAGCCGATACCTGAACGTTCGCGGCGGATCAGAGCATCGTCCGCACCCGCTGGCTTTTCCGTCCGCTTGACGGTCATCTCATCCAGCGTGTTCTTGCGGAACAGTGGTTTGGCCATGTCGGTGCCCGGTCCCATATTGTCGAGCGACGGCTTGGCGAAGAGTGACTTTTTCGGCTCGTCATCAACAGTCCGGTGCATCTTGCGACCAGCATTATGGCGTCCCTTGGTTCGTCCGGTTACTGGGCTCTCAAGCTCCACTTCCCGCGCCATCGGGTCGTCGGCAATCGCCAGTTCCATTTCGCGCAGGCGCTTGACCTCATCACGAAGGCGGGCCGCCTTTTCAAAATCAAGATCGGCTGCGGCATCGCGCATTTGCTTTTCGAGATGTTCAAGATGGGCGGCGAGATTGTTACCCATCATCGCACCTTCTTCGGCAAAGCCCGAAATATCGGCGCGGACGTGATCCTGCTCGTAAACCGAGTTGAGGATGTCCGAGATATTCTTCTTCACCGAGGCAGGCGTGATGCCATGTTCACGATTGTAAGCTTCCTGCTTTTCGCGACGGCGGCTGGTTTCATCCATCGCGCGCTGCATCGAGCCGGTAATATTGTCGGCGTAAAGAATGACCTTGCCGTCAACGTTACGGGCCGCACGACCGATAGTCTGCACCAGAGAGGTTTCCGAACGCAGGAAACCTTCCTTGTCGGCATCCAGAATGGCGACGAAACCGCATTCGGGAATGTCGAGACCTTCGCGCAGCAGGTTGATACCAACCAGAACATCGAATGCGCCAAGGCGCAGGTCGCGGATAATTTCGATACGTTCCAGCGTGTCAATGTCCGAGTGCATATAACGCACGCGAACGCCCTGTTCGTGCAGATACTCGGTCAGGTCTTCCGCCATGCGCTTGGTCAGCACTGTGCAGAGCGTACGATAGCCCTTGCGCGCAGTTTCGCGGATTTCGCCCAGCACATCATCAACCTGATTTTTGGCAGGGCGCACTTCCACTGGCGGATCGATCAGGCCGGTCGGGCGGATGACCTGTTCGGCAAACACGCCGCCAGCTTCTTCCATCTCCCATTTACCCGGCGTGGCTGACACCGCAATGGTCTGCGGACGCATGGCGTCCCATTCCTCAAAGCGCAGCGGACGGTTATCCATGCAGGAAGGAAGGCGGAAGCCATATTCGGCCAGAGTCGCTTTGCGCCGAAAGTCGCCGCGATACATGCCGCCGATCTGCGGAACCGTGACGTGACTTTCGTCAAGGAAAACGAGCGCATTGTCTGGAATATATTCGAACAGCGTCGGCGGCGGTTCGCCCGGCTGACGCCCTGTCAGATAGCGTGAATAATTTTCAATGCCGTTGCACACACCGGTTGCTTCTAACATTTCAAGGTCAAAATTTGTGCGCTGTTCAAGGCGTTGCGCTTCCAGCAGGCGACCGGCACGGGTCAATTCTGCAAGGCGGTGCTGAAGCTCTTCCTGAATGGACTTGATCGCCTGATTGAGCGTTGGACGGGGTGTTACATAGTGCGAATTCGCGTAGATTTTGACCGACTGCAAATCGCCGGTTTTCTGAGCGGTCAGTGGGTCGAACTCGGCAATGCTTTCGATTTCATCGCCAAAAAGGGAGATGCGCCATGCACGATCTTCTAAGTGGGCAGGGAAGATTTCAATTGTATCGCCGCGCACGCGAAATGAGCCGCGCACGAAATTGATGTCCTGCCGCTTATATTGCTGTGCCACGAGATCTGCGAGAAGCTGGCGCTGGTCGAGCCGGTCGCCAATCTTCATTTCAAACGTCATGGCCGTATAGGTTTCGACAGAACCGATACCGTAAATGCAGGAAACGGATGCCACGATGATGACGTCATCGCGCTCGATCAACGCACGCGTTGCTGCGTGGCGCATCCGGTCGATCTGTTCGTTTACAGTCGATTCCTTTTCGATATAGGTGTCTGAGCGCGCCACATAGGCTTCCGGCTGGTAATAATCGTAATAGGAAACAAAATATTCGACGGCATTGTTCGGGAAGAAGTTTTTGAACTCCCCGTAAAGCTGCGCGGCCAGCGTTTTATTTGGAGCAAGAATGAGCGCGGGCCGCTGCGTTTCCTGAATGACTTTCGCCATTGTGAAGGTTTTACCCGAGCCGGTGACGCCAAGCAGAACCTGCGTGCGGTCCTGATCTTCCAGACCGCTGACCAGATCGCGAATAGCGGTCGGCTGATCGCCCGATGGCTCGAAATTCGATTCCATCTGGATCGCAATACCACCTTCTGACTTGGGTGGCCGGGCTGGGCGGTGCGGTGTCCAGAGTTCGCCGTTCTTGAATAGCGGATTGCCGGATTCAATCAGATCGGACAGTGCCTTGACGGTTGCTGTCGCGCCGGTTGGGTTTAGCGTGGTTGCGTCTTCAAGGCTGATGTCGAGACCGGAGACAGGATTAAGGCCTGCTGCAGCGCGTTCTTTTGCTGAAGCTGCGCCGCCCATTGAGGTGCCGCGTGCGCTGCGTGTTGATTCCTTGCTGCGCTCAGGCACTTTTTTGGGTGCCTTTGGGGCTTTGGCTTTCGGTTGAGGTTTGTCAGCCTCTTCGCCGATGTCTTTGGCCCAGTCAGAGATCGAGCCCGAGAATGGTGTGCCTGACAAATCGCGCTGTGGCGCTTCGCCAAAGCCGCGTGTTTCGTCGTGCGAATCCTGAGTGTATTTGTCTTTTGAGGAAGCCATGGACACAATATGGAATTTCGCAGCACAAATGAAAAGGGTGCAGCGATTAAAACCGCCGCACCACTTATCAGAATTCTTTGGCTCCTGACATCAGGCTGTCAGGAGCTGTCGCTTACCGTGGTCCCCTTGGACGCCAGCGATCGCCCGGACCGTAGAAATTTGGATGGTAGCCGGGATGGTCACGCCAGCCGGGACGATCACCCCAGTGTGGTCTTGGCGGCCCCCATTGACCGGGGCCGCGCCAACCCGGACCGGGACGAACTGGACCTGGTTCCAAACCTGCTCCCCAACCTGGCCCCCAACCTGGATTGTAGGGGCGTGGTCCCCATCTCGGGCCGCCATTCCAGCGATTGTCATTGTTGATTGCCGAGCCAATTACGAGGCCAGCTATGAGTGGAATGCCAATGGCCGCTGCAGTAGGACCGAAATTGTCATTCGTGGTATATCCGCCGCCCGTTTGCACGGCGATGTAGCGGGATGACGCCCAGCCATCAAGACCGCGATAATTGACGCGGCACCAACCATATCCGTTGGTGCAGCCTGCTACATTGAGTACGACTCCATTTGGAATGCGTCCCATAGATTGATATTGAGTGCCGGGGCCGGTACGAAGATTTATAGTAGCTGTCGCTAAACCACTGGCCGCCTCCGCATTGCTTGCAAATAAAAGTCCTAATGTAACAATAGAAGTTGCTATTATTGTTTTCATTCGAATATCCTTATATTTGTATATAAATCTAAGATATTATCTTTTTATTATTTTTACTTTAAAGGATCAAATTTGTTCTGATGTGATGATTAATATTTGAAATTTTACTCGATTTTTAAATGATGAATTTTATCGCATGGCTGTAGTGCGCATGTCGCACTTTTCCTCGTTCACGGCTTACCGCATACTTCGCCCGACTCTGTTCAGGTGACCGAAGGAAACATTGATGATTGATTTGAACGCGCCAAAGGGCATGTTGACCGTACGGACACAGGCCATGCCGAATGATACCAATGCAGCGGGCGATATTTTCGGTGGTTGGGTTATGGCGCAGATGGATATTGCAAGCGCTATTCGTGCTTCAGAACGTGCCAAGGGGCGCGTTGTAACGGCGGCTGTGCGCGAAATGTCGTTCGCGAAGCCGGTCAAGATTGGCGATGTACTGTGTGTTTACACGGAAATTACGCGTGTTGGCCGGACGTCGATCACGCTGCGCGTGGAGGCGTGGGCACAGCGTTATCTTGCAGAAGAGATGGATCTGGTGACGCATGGCGAGTTTGTTATGGTTGCACTCGACAAGAGCGGACAGCCAACGCCGGTCCCTGCGGAATAATATATAAAGCCCGGATATGTCCGGGCTTTGTGCTATTTGCAGGCGCGATGACCGCTGCGGCGCTGCATCAGATCGAAATGAAAATGATCGGCATGTTCGCGGTTATAGCCGGGTCCGAGGACCGTCGTGAAATACGAGCAGGCATCGGAGCGAACACTGTTGAGCAAGCCTTTTTCGCGGAAGGCGAAGAAGCCGGGTTTGCGAACGGTAATGCTCTTGCCGTTGTTCAGAACGATTTTCGTAACGTCAATAGCATTACCGCTGGAATGCTCTGACATTTTCGCGCCGCGACGATGGTTCATCGTGCGACAGGAATAGCCACCCGCATTGTGGATCGTGTTGATGCCTGAGAGGTAACGCAAACGCGCTGACGGTTGCAGGTCGCCCTTGATCCAGCGTGCGAAGGCTTCTGTCACCTCGCAATTCAATGTTGCTGCTGGCTTGAAAGCGATGTTGCCGCTGTTGAAACCGCGTACTTCAATCGGGTTGTCGATGCGACAGCTTCCACCCTGATTGATCGGCGATTTTTCGGTGAAGACGACACCAAGACGCTTTAAGCGCGTTCGGCAGGCCGTTTCGGAATTCGACATCGCATAGATATTTTCAACAGTGCTGACCGGATTTTGCACTGGTGTGACAAAGCCATAGTCGCCCGCGTAATGTGGCTGGCTTTGCGTTGTCATTTCATTGGCATTGTTTTCGATTTCTTCCGCGAGACCAACAACGCGCGGTTCCCGTGGGGCTTGTGGCGGCACGACAATATCTGCATTGGCAATGTCTGCCTGTGGTCGTGGTGGACGATCACCCGAGCAACTGGCTAAGAGCGTCAAAAGCGCAAGACCTGTGGGCAATGCATAACGATGAAAGCGGTTGGACAACGCAAAACTCATGTCCATGCCTTTCAGTTGTGTACTGGTTTCGTCGCATATTAGCTCATAAGCGTAAACGAACAGTCAGTGCTGTTGTTAAAGCCTATGGCGATAATCGGGCAGATGGTGGTCATAAGATTGGCGAAATTTCAATATCACTCTGCTAATAGTATTTTGCGGTTGAGGGCCAGACCGCGACATGATCCTTTCGGTCCCCAAAGTTCTTCCCATGTCAGCACTCATTTCGCCAAGCGTCTTGCCGATTCTACTTCTCATCGGCTCCAATGTATTCATGACCTTTGCCTGGTACGGGCATTTGAAATTTACGAGTACACCGCTTATCACTGTTATTTTTGTCAGCTGGGGTATCGCGCTGTTTGAATATTTTCTTGCAGTGCCGGCCAATCGCATCGGGCACGAAGTCTATTCCGCCGCGCAGCTGAAAACCATGCAGGAAGTTATCACGCTGGTTATCTTCAGCCTGTTCTCGATCTTTTACCTCAAAGAAGCCTTTACCTGGAACCATGTGCTCGGCTTTGCACTGATTGCTGGTGGCGCATCGCTGATTTTTCGCGGGTAGTTTTTTCGTACTGTTGCTGGAAATGCTGGGTTATTCAGCCGCCACTGGGATAGGTTCCGCTCTGCGTTTCCAGAACATCGGAACCAATTCCACTGCCATCATTGCGATAAACAACAGTCCGCAGCCGATAAAACCGATAAATGTCAGGCGGTCGCCGAGGAAGATTGCGCCAAACAGCGCGGCAAAGATTGCTTCGGATGAGAGGAAAATCGCCGCCTGCGCCGAGGTTGTATAACGTTGGCCAATGGCTTGCAGCGTGAATGCGACGCCTGATGAAAAGACCCCCGTGAACAGCAGTTCTTTCCACGTTAGCGCTATGAAATTCCAGTTAATGTCTTCAACCGCTACAGCAATGGACAGTCCGGCCACAGCGGCGGTTGCAAACTGCACGCAGCTTAGTGTTATGGGGCGGCCCGCACGATTGGCACGGCTGATCAGCAAAACCTGCATGGCCCAAAACACTGCGCCAATGATGACGAGCCAGTCACCTTGTTTGAGTGCGCTTAAAGTGCCACCGGACAGTAGAAATATCCCTGCGAGGCACGCAATAGCGCTTGGCCAGACAATAGGGTGTGGCCAGTTTCGAAACACAATGACGCCCAATACTGGTACCATCACAACATAAAGGCCGGTGAGAAAGCCTGCATTGGTAACGGATGTGGTGATGAGGCCGATTTGTTGCAGGACGAGGCCTGTGAAAAGCATCGAACCAACAAGCATGAAATAAAGATAGTTCGAACGTTGCAGCCTATGGGGTGAGCGTCTGCCCTCGGCAATCGACCATGGCAGTACAGTGATTGCGGCAATAGCCGAGCGAACGCCAATGAAAAGGAATGGGCCAATACTGGCCATAGCGGTTGATTGGGCAACAAAGCCCATCCCCCAAATGACACCCGCCAGAAGAAGGAGTAAATTTGCCTGAACGCGTGTCATCATTGCCTCATAAATACGGGATCAGGTTAGCGGCTTGGCGCGTCATCCCTTAGCAGTTATGCTATAGGCAATAGTCGATAACGGCGGCAAGGGATTTCCTTGCGCGGTGTGTTTGGGAATGCTTTTTCGGGAGGGGCTACATGTTTTCTTTTCTCACTAGAAACAAGGCCATTCTGGCAGGAGCTGCGCTTGCAGCAGTTTTTGCCAATGCTGGTCCCGCTGCTGCGGCGTTCAAGCAAATTCGCGATAGCTGGGTTCAATGCGATTTCGCATCCAATTGTACGCTTGCGCTTAAAAGCACGGATAATGGTCCGATATCATTCAGTCTCTATCGCAGCAGTGCAGTCAATTCGCAGCCGTCATTGCGTTTGTCCGGCTTTGATCAGAACGCTAAGGCTGGCAAGATCGCCGTTGCTGTTGATGGCAAGCAGGTGATTTCCTTCGACCTCTCGGCGATGAAGCTTGATGATGGACAAGGCTATTATGAAAACGCCGCAGACGTAAAAAAGCTGCTTGATGCGATGAAAGCCGGTCAGAAGCTGACGCTGCAATATAATGGCAAAACATATAGCTATTCGCTCTCAGGTTTTGTGGGTGGGTTGATTTATATGGATGAGCAACAGTCGCTGAACGGCACAGTTGCGGCTTTGCAGGCCAAGGGCAATAAGGCGGCTCCGCCCGCGCCAGACGTGTCGCAGATCACAACCATCAATGAACTGCCAGAGTCCATTCGTAAAGATTTCATTGGCGAAGATTCGGTTTGTGGCACTGACGATGGAGACCCCTTTCAGAATGGTGGCGGGTTCAATGCAAAAATAGCCGATGGAACGAACCTCATCGGCGTGCCGTGTGGTTCTCCGGGTGCCTACAACCAGCCCTATACCTTTTACAGCCAGTCGGATGATAAGGTCGTTCCAATTTCCTTGCCGACTATCTCTGATGATGGTCCGAGCACAGTGGACGAAGCATGGAACATTGACTGGTCGCAATCTTCCAGAACACTGACTGCCTTTTTCAAAGGTCGCGGTATTGGTGATTGTGGAACCTATGACGTCTGGAAGGCGACCGACGACGTGGATGGCAAAGTGCGCTTCGTTCTCCTTGAAGAGCGTTCGAAAGGCGATTGTGACGGCAATTATGCTGGTGGACCTGAAAAGTGGCCAGCAAGCTGGCCTGTCTCGAAAAAATAGCGCGATTTCCGCGCATAATTAACAGGCAGACATTTTTGTTCGTGAAATGATCTTTTAAAATGCTATAGTTTCACCAACATCTCTTTTAACGGTTCCGAAGCGATTGCTTCGGGGGCCGTTTTCTTTTTGTGTACCGCCGGGTGATCTCACCTGTCGGACGGTGATTTTGGTTCCAGTGTGAAGCAGAATCAGGCGGGCAATCAAACTGCCGCTGCACTTAAATCCCGGAGGGAAGTGTGGCGGGCGATGGAAAGGACTGGACTGGGTATGGAAAAGTTCCCGATGACCCCTAGCGGTTTTGAAAACCTCAAGGAAGAACTGCGCACGCGTCAGCAAGTTGAACGGCCCAATATTATTGAGGCAATTGCGGAAGCACGCGCGCATGGCGATCTTTCCGAAAATGCGGAATATCACGCTGCGAAAGAAGCGCAGAGCTTGAATGAAGGCCGTATCAACGAGCTGGAAGATCTCGTTGGTCGCGCTGAAGTTATCGATGTCACCAAGCTTTCCGGCGACAAAATCAAGTTTGGCGCCACCGTTACGCTGATCGATGAAGATAGTGAAGAAGAAAAAGTCTATCAGATCGTTGGTGATCAGGAAGCCAATGTGAAGGAAGGTCGCATTTCGATTTCTTCGCCAATTGCTCGTGCGCTGATCGGCAAGGGCGAAGGTGATACGATCGAAGTCAATGCACCGGGCGGTTCGCGTTCATACGAGATCATCGGCTTCAAGTTTATCTGATGTCTGATGTGACGGTTCCTGTCGATGAGGTTGAGGTCGTCGCCCCAAATTTCAAGCGCCGCCTTTCAGGCGTGACTTCAACCATCGTACAGCTCATTCCTTTGCAACGCGCAAAGGGATTGAGCATTGCGACAATGGGACCGGGACTGCCTGAGAGCCTTCCGCATCTTGGCTGGGCGGCTCTTTTCTCCTTCTGGAAAAAGCCCGCAAATCGCCGCTTTCGCATTTGGCATGCGCGCCGCAACATCGAAATGCTGGCAGGCATTTTCATGCGTGACGTCTTGCGCATGAAGCTGCGGCTGGTGTTTACCTCCGCTGCACAGCGTCATCACAAACGTTTCACGAAATGGCTAATCCGTCGCATGAATGCGGTGATTGCGACCAGTGGTCGCTCGGGAAGCTTTCTCGAAGTGCCTCATGACGTGATTATGCATGGCGTTGATCTTGAACGGTTTCATCCGCCTGTCGGTGAGGATGATCAGTTCAGTGCATCTGGTTTGCCGGGTAAATATGCGATTGGTTGTTTTGGACGTGTGCGCCACTCCAAGGGTACTGACCTTTTCGTCGATGCGATGATCGCACTTTTGCCGAAATACCCGGATTGGACCGCCATCATTACTGGCCGCACGACGTCTGAGCATCAGGCATTTGAAGATGATCTTAAGGCGCGTATTGCGGCGGCTGGCTTGCAAGATCGTATTCGTATTCTGGGCGAAGTGCCGGATGTGCGCATCTGGTATCGGCGCTTGACACTCTATGTTGCGCCATCGCGCAATGAAGGCTTTGGCCTGACGCCGCTTGAGGCCATGGCTTCAAAAACCGCTGTCGTTGCAAGTGATGCTGGCGCTTATGCGGAAATGATCGTTGAAGGTACGGGTAGCTTCGTTGCAGCCGGTGACGACAACGCTTTGCGTGATGCAATTGAGCCTTATCTGGCCGATCCGGCGATGGCGGAGCGTCACGGTGAAAATGCGCTAACATATGTGCGCGAAGCGTTTCCGCTCGAAAAAGAAGCCGCTGCAATCAGTGCGGTTTACGAGCGCGTATTTAACAGCTGAATTCTTGTCCAAATAAAAAAGCGACTGCGCAGGACGCAATCGCTTTTTCTTGGAATTTGATCTGATCAGAGAATCATCAGAGGTTCGTCTTTAACCGGACGAATGGTCAGTGCTGTGCGGACGGAATCGACATTCGGTGCTGCCGTCAGCTCTTCGATGACGAAAGTCTGGAAGGTGTTGAGGTCACGGGCAACGCAATGCAACAGGAAATCAGATTCGCCCGAAACCATCCATGCGCGGCGTACCAACGGCCATTGCTTTGTCTTTTCCGCAAAAGCCTTCAAATCGGCATCTGCCTGACGATGCAAACCAACGGAACAGAAGGCTACCAGATCCTGACCGAGTGCGTTGCCGTTCAGGATGGCGCGATAACCACGAATGACGCCGCTTTCCTCAAGTTTGCGCACACGACGCAAGCAAGGAGGGGCGGAAATGCCGACTCGTTCAGCGAGTTCGACATTGGTGATGCGCCCGTCATTCTGGAGCTCCCGAAGGATTTTCCAATCGATGTCATCCAGATCAGCCTTAATAGGCATATAAAACTCCGCGCAAGGAAATTTCAGTCAATTGTAATTTTAAAACACTCAGCGCCTTCGTAGCGCAATGTAATCCTGCTCATACCAAAAGAAATCACAGGATGTAAACCGTCTAAAGCGTCGTTAGCGCATCCAGAACGTCCGTGTGAACAGGATAAAGATGGTGATAAGTTCAAGACGGCCAACCAGCATGAGGAAAGAAAGCACCCAAAGTGCCGGATCATGGATGGTTGAGAAGTTGCCGACAGGGCCAATAATATCGCCAAATCCGGGTCCGACATTGGAGAGTGCGGTCAGCGCGCCCGTGAAGGCCGATACAAAATCGAGGCCGAGGGATGCCAGCAGAACCGCGCCGATAACCAGCGATGCAATGTAGAGAAACAAATAGAGCAGGACGTTCTGCGCTATTTCGCCCGACACTTCTGACGAGCCGTAGCGAATTTTTATGACGGCGTGTGGCATGACAAGGCGCGCGAGATTGGCCCGTGTCAGGTTCCACAAGATGATCAGTCGGTTCATTTTGATGCCGCCGGAGGTCGATCCTGCACAGCCGCCCAGAAAACTTGCGAGGAAGAAAATGCCGATGGCTGGCGGTCCCCACAGCGAATAATCTTCTGTTGTGAAGCCGGTCGTGGTGATGACCGAGACAAAATGAAACGATGCAGCAATCAGTGCGTCACCAAACGGAATATGCGTGCCAAGCCGTAAGACGATTGCAAGAATGAAGCTGAAACCGACGACAATCGTGAAGAAGAGCTTCACTTGAGGGTCTTTTAACAGCTCAGTCCGGCGCGGCATGAATGCTTTGATGTAAAGAATAAACGGCAAGGCTGACAGAACCATGAACACGGTGGAGACGACCAGCAGCATTCGATTGCCTTCATAATAGGCGAAAGAATTATCATGCGTGGAAAAGCCAGCCGTGGCGACAGTCGCCAAACCGTGGTTAACAGCGTCAAAAATGCTCATGCCGACGGCAAAATACGCGATCATGCAGGCTGCGGTCAGGCTGAGATAAGCGGTGACGATACCAAGCGCGATCTGGTTCATTCGCGGCAGGATCTTTTCCGACTTATCGGAGTTTTCCATATGAAAAAGCGCAAGCCCACCGGCACGCAGCGATGGCAGCATCAAAAGTGCCAAACCAATGAAGCCGACGCCACCAATCCAGCAAAGAAGCGAGCGCCACAACAAAATACCGCGCTGCATGTCGTCGAGATTGATAAGCGCCGTCGCACCTGTCGATGTTACGCCTGACATGCTTTCAAAAAAGGCCGTCGCATAACTGATCGGCAGATGTGAGAAGTAGAGCGGTATCGAGCCGAGAAAGCTTGCTGTCAGCCACAAAGACGCTGTCAGCAGAAAGCCAAGGCGCGGCGTGAAGCGGGTATTCTGATTTTGTGTCGCAAGAAAAATAAGGAGAGATATTGCGCCTGTTGCTGCAGCCGAGCGGATAAAGATCAGCCAGTCGTCGCTGCCATCACGCAGGTCGATAGCCGCAGGCAACAACATTGCAACAGCCATCACGAGGCCGAAGCGCGCACAGATATTGGCGACTGTCTTATAAATGGCGGTCGGCTCCAGCGTTTCCTGAAATTAGCTTCGCTTCTTGAGTGTTTAACGTGGGAGTTGGCCCGCTGCAATGCAGGTGTGATCTAAAGCTCCTCTGAAAGACGACAAGATATTGGGGATTGTTGTTCAAATCCCGGTCTTGCCTTGCAATGGTAAGTTCACGGACCTACCTTGGCCTTAATATCAGGGCATGGGCTTGGTTGAGCGCGAGAGCGATTCTGTTAAGCCAGCTGCCCGCAAATCAAATCGATTTTTGGGACCGGAGAATTACCCATGTCACAGCGTCATGCGCCCGTCATTATCATCGGCTCAGGTCCGGCAGGTTATACGGCGGCGATTTATGCAGCGCGTGCGATGCTTAAACCGATTATCATTACCGGTTTACAGCAGGGTGGTCAGTTGATGATCACGACGGACGTGGAAAACTATCCTGGCTATGCCGAACCCGTGCAGGGTCCGTGGATGATGGACCAGATGGCAACGCAGGCCCAGAATGTTGGCGCGGAAATTGTCTATGACATCATCACCGAAGTTGACACTCAATCACGTCCCTTCCGCCTGATTGGCGATGGCGGGACGGTTTATACCTGTGATGCGCTGATTATTGCCACGGGGGCTCAGGCCAAGTGGCTGGGCCTCGAGAGCGAACAGACCTTCATGGGCGGCGGCGTTTCGGCCTGTGCGACCTGTGACGGTTTCTTTTATCGCGGCAAGGATGTTGTGGTTGTTGGTGGCGGTAATACGGCTGTCGAAGAAGCGCTTTATCTTTCGCATATCGCAAAGAGCGTGACGGTTGTTCATCGCCGCGAAGGCTTCCGCGCTGAAAAGATTATGCAGGACCGTCTGCTGTCGCGCGATAACGTTAAGGTCGTCTGGAACAGCGTCATTGATGAGATCGTCGGCACTGAAGCCAAGCCGCCTGTGGGCGCGACCGTGACCGGCGTGCGCCTGAAGAATGTTGTCACCGGCGAGACGGCTCTTCACGACGCTCATGGCGTTTTCATCGCTATCGGCCACGCACCTGCGGTTTCTTTGTTCGAGGGCAAACTTAAGCAGAAGCCAAACGGCTATCTGTGGACTGCGCCTGATTCGACCGCCACCGATGTCCCTGGTATTTTTGCTGCTGGTGACGTCACTGATGATATTTACCGGCAGGCTGTAACGGCAGCGGGTATGGGTTGCATGGCTGCTCTGGAAGCAGAGCGCTATCTGGCTGCACAGGAACCGCTGCACGAAGCTGCGGAGTAATGAGAGGGGGAGAAGGTGGTCGCACCACTCGACTGGGATAAACTGCGCATCTTCCACGCTGCCGCAGAGGCGGGGTCCTTTACCCATGCCGCGCAGACGCTGCATTTGTCGCAATCGGCTATTTCGCGACAAGTCAGCGCGTTGGAGCTTGATGTCGGCGTTCCGTTGTTCCATCGCCATGCACGTGGCCTTATTCTGACGGAGCAGGGCGAAACGCTCTATCGCACAGCGCATGATGTGCTGATGAAGCTCGAAAATGTCCGCTCCAAACTTGCCGAAAGCAAGGAGAAGCCGACGGGGCGCCTGCGGGTGACCACAACGGTCGGCCTTGGCTCCGGCTGGCTGATTGAGCGCATTCAGGAGTTCGTTGAGCTTTATCCGGATATTCAGTTGCAGCTTATCCTCGACAATGAGGAACTGGATCTGACGATGCGTCACGCGGATTGCGCAATTCGTTTGCGTCAGCCACAGCAGCCGGACCTGATCCAGCGTCGTCTGTTCACCGTGCATATGCACGTCTATGCATCGGCGGGTTATGTTTCCAAGCATGGAAAGCTTAATTCCATCGACGAAATCGACCAGCATCGCGTTGTGACATTCGGTGAGCCTGCGCCGAGCTATCTGACAGGGTTGAACTGGTTGGAAGTTGCAGGTCGCACGGACGGAAGCGCACGTATTCCTGTCTTGCAGGTCAATAATCTTCTGTCCGTGCGTCGTGCTGTGCAGCGCGGCGTCGGCATGGCGGTTCTGCCTGATTACATGGCTGACAAGGAATCAGGTCTGGTGCAGCTGCTGCCTGATCTTGAGGAAATTCCATCCTTCGACACATTTTTCTGCTACCCGGAGGCGTTGAAGAATTCGGCTAAGCTTCATGCTTTCCGCGACTTCCTGTTTTCAAAGGCGCGTAACTGGACCTATTGATCGGTTTCAAAGAGTGAGAAAAGGCCGCGGAGGGTTGCTTACGCGGCCTTTTTCTATCGAGTGTTGTTAAGCGGGCAGGTTTTCTTGAGGTTTTAGCTGTTCCCGGTTGAGATTGTTCGGGTAAACCTCATGCATGACATCATCGATGACGTGATGTGTCAGTGTTTCAATCTCAATTATTTTGCTTGTCGCTTTGTTATCAAGATCATGAATGACCCCACCGACAATCCGGTCGCCGGGAAGTTCACGATCTATTGCATGTGCTACAAATCCCGCTGACGGTGCCCAGACATAGCTTATTCCTGCCACTTCACCCGACCACGCCCGATGAAGGTGCCCGCTGGCGTGAAGCTTCACATTATGACGTGCGAAAAGTTCCATCAAGCGCTGGCGTGGCATAGGCGGGATACCCCAGAGCCCGGTTTCGCCTTCATCCGGCCGGTCAATGAATAGTGGCTTGTGCCCAAAAACCGCAACGGGGCGACCTTCGCTTTGGTTGAGCTGTTTTTCAAGCCACTGGAATTGCACTTCTTCCAGCGCCGAGCCATCGCCTATTATCAGACTGTTGAGGCCGATAAGCAGCCATTTTCCGAAATTCAGTGTCCAGTATTCAGGGCCGAAATGGTCGCGCCAGCGTTGTAAGCGTTCGACATTAACTGGCTGCCTGCTTGCCGGTAAATGGCCGATGTCATGATTACCTGGCAGGCACAGCATCGGAGCGGGAAGGTCTGTCATCAGCTCACGACAGAAGATCAGATCGGCTTCCACATCAGCGCCATCTATTGTGAAGTCGCCAGTATGGATAATGAGGTCCGGTTTCTGATCAGCGATCCAGTCAATGAGTGGTGACCAGTTGCCATTGAAGTGCGGCTTGGTTGGGCTGAGATGGGTGTCGGTAATCTGGATGATCCGCAAGATAGGCTCCGGCGCAGCGCGATGGGGGAAGGGGGCTAGGAATTTTAAACGGTATCTAGGAGCCTATCATGACAGATCGGTTGCAGCTGGATGATTGTTTAATGACAGCTGTCAGTTGGCCTGATTTGCTTGTCGGTGTGATTTTTTGCCATTTTATGAGGCATACATTATAGCTATGTGCCTTTCGTTTAGGCGGCTCATGAGTGGGGAATAAAGAAACATACTCGGTTGGTTAACGTTCAAGGTTTTGATTTTAAATGATAATATCGAATGAAGAAGCCATGCAAAAAATGCATGGCTGCATTGTGCTAAAGTTGAGTTGCAAAAACAATAATCACGATGCATAAAGAATGCATCTCAGCGCTGCGTTTCCTCCTCCCATTTGCGCGCGCTGAGTGTTCCCCTCTGGAGGTTTGCCTCAATGGCACCTTCAAAACTCAAAGCCAGACACTTGTCTGGCTTTTTTTTTGGCTTTGCGCCGGGCAGATGATTTTTTAAGAGAAATGCAGATACGAAAAAGGGGCCATTCGGCCCCTTCGTCATGTCATAATAAAAGTATTTAGCGCAGGCTTGCGCAGAAACGCTGAATGCGTGTGCAGGCTTCTTCGAGCAGCTCATCCGAAGTTGCATAGGAAATGCGGAAGTTTGGTCCAAGACCGAACGCCGAACCGTGAACAACGGCAACGCCTTCTGCTTCGAGCAGTTCGGTGACAAAGTCTTCGTCGGTTTCGATAACTTTGCCAGCTTCTGTCTTCTTGCCGATCAGCCCAGCGCATGACGGATACACGTAGAACGCACCTTCAGGTGTTGGGCAATGAATGCCGGTTGCCTGATTGAGCATGGAGACGACCAGATCGCGACGCGCCTGGAAGATTTCCTTGTTCTTCGGGATGAAGTCCTGCGTGCCGTTCAGTGCTTCAACAGCAGCCCACTGAGCGATGGAGCAAGCGCCGGAGGTCTGCTGACCCTGCACCATATCCATAGCCTTGATGAGTTGCAGCGGGCCTGCTGCATAACCAATACGCCAGCCGGTCATTGCATAGGCCTTTGACACGCCGTTCATGGTCAGCGTGCGGTCATAAAGCGATGGCTCAACCTGTGCAGGCGTGGTGAAGACGAAATCGCCATAAACGAGATGTTCATACATGTCGTCGGTGAGGATCCACACCTGCGGATGACGCACGAGAACGTCGGTCAGTGCCTTCAGTTCGGATTCTGTGTATGCCGAGCCTGTTGGGTTCGATGGCGAGTTGAAGATCAACCACTTTGTCTTTGGCGTGATCGCCTTTTCGAGATCGGCTGCGGTCAGCTTGAAATTGTCTTCGATCTTCGTGTTGACGAAAACCGGGGTGCCGCCGTTGATCGCAACCATTTCCGGGTAGCTGACCCAGTATGGCGCAGGAACGATGACTTCATCACCTGGGTTCAGGGTTGCCATGAAAGCGTTGAACAGGATCTGCTTGCCGCCGGTGCCGACGATGACCTGTTCTGGCTTATAGTCGAGACCGTTTTCGCGCTTGAACTTGGCAACGATGGCCTGACGCAGCTCAGGAATGCCAGCAACTGGGGTGTACTTTGTTTCGCCGCGATTGATCGCGTCGATAGCAGCCTGCTTGATATTATCCGGTGTATCGAAATCGGGTTCACCCGCTCCGAGACCAATCACGTCCTTGCCCTTGGCTTTCAATTCACGTGCTTTCTGGCTGACCGCGATGGTCGCAGATGGTTTTACACGGGAAAGGGCGTCGGCGAGAAATGCCATGATAGATCTCCATAGATGGCAGGATCAGATAACCGGCACCGGGCGTGGTCCGGTCTTGCGGGCTTTCTATGTCGCATTGCCGCACGAATCGCAACAAAAGCTTTGCAGTTTCGCAACAAATTCTGCGGTCTCGCGCAATTGTGTTGCTTAAAAGTTCTTATCCATAAGCGATCCGCGCCTATTCGTTCAACGAAACTGATTGGACAGCTTGCAACAGCATCGACATGTTATAGCTGCACAGGAGAAGCAGATGCTCACGATCTATTCACAGCCAGATTCTGGAAATTGTTATAAGCCACGGCTTTTGCTTGCGAAACTCGGCAAGCCTTTTAAGCACATCGCGGTTTCCGCGCTTGATGGTTCGACCCGAACGCCGGAATATTTGGCCAAAAATCCAAACGGCAAGGTTCCGTTGCTCGAACTTGAAGACGGGCGCTTCATTGCCGAATCAAATGCACTTCTTCTTCATCTGGCAGAAGGCACGGCCTATCTGCCAAAAGATGCCTATGAGCGTGCGCTCGTCTATCAGTGGCTGTTTTTCGAGCAATATAGCCATGAGCCTTATATTGCGGTGCGCCGTGCTTTGATGATTTATCCGGAGCGCGCATGTGATGCGACGCCTGAACGATTGGCATCAACGCTTGTTGGTGGCGAAAAGGCGCTCAGCGTGATGGAAACACAGCTCAAGAAAACGCCGTTTTTGGCAGGCGATACCATAAGCATCGCCGATATTGCACTCTATGCTTATACCCATGAGGCCCATCGCGGTGGCTTCATTATGGACCAGTATCCGGCTGTTCAGACGTGGCTTGCGCGTGTGGCTACCGATAAAGGCCATGTTCCGATGGATTGGCTGCCCTGAATTTCGATCAAGAAAAAGGCGGGGTGTTACCCCGCCTTTTTCTTTGCTTTATGGGCAAAACTTATACTGCGACGAGGTTGTCTGCAGATGAACGACCCGAACGACGGTCTTCAACGATTTCGAAAGAAATCTTCTGACCTTCGTCAAGCGTGGTCAGACCAGCGCGCTGAACAGCAGAGATGTGGACGAAAATGTCCGTGCTGCCCTGATCAGGCTGAATGAAGCCGAAGCCCTTGGTCGTGTTAAACCACTTAACTGTTCCCGTAGCCATGGGAAATTCCTTTGTAACATTAGTAGTCGTTAGTCCGTATGCTTCGCACACGTCCCTGTGGATCGAATTTATGGACAGGAGATCGTCAGGAAGCACGGCAGGCCGGGCGGGTCGCAAAGTCACTTGACCGAAAAATCGATAGGCGAACTATATGCGACAAATTTGACCTGCACAAGACAGGCTTTGCACTCTCTAAAGGTCTATTTTCGTAATGCTTTTTCTCATTTCTTCGGTTCTGCGAGTAAAGGTATTTGTGAGAAGAGTTGTGGTCACTCCATATTTTTCAGAAGGTTTTTAGAGTGTCTCGCTCTATCCTCGCGTGAAAGTTACATCTTATATGTACTCAAGGCCGCGCGAGTCGTTGAAAACAACAGGGTTCTGTCTGGTTTTGGTCACTATATTTCGTCAGTAATAGCGGCAACGTGAAATCGTACATGCGATGAGGAAAGACGTGGTATCCCAGTCAAAGCAGGATGAGCCGCAAGGCGTCGATCGTCGCCTTACGAAGCCGCAAGGCGAAGTGATGCCCGACGGCAACGATCTTTTCTCGCAAGTTCGCATGATGATGAGCGCATTCTGGGTCTCTCCGGTGCGCAATCAGCTTATTGCTCTGGGAACGGGCATATTTGCGCTGATTGTTCTGATTGCGGTTGGGCAGGTGGCGATCAATCGCTGGAATGTGCCTTTCTATAATGCGTTGTCTGATCGCAATCTGAGTGCCTTCTTCCATCAGCTGCTGATTTTCTTCGCGATTGCAGGCACGGTTCTCATTCTGAATGTGTCGCAGACTTGGCTGAACCAGATGTTCAAGCTGAAATTGCGTGATGGGCTGGCACGAGATCTCGTTGGTCAATGGTTGAAGCCGGGGCGGGCGTTTCGTTTGGCAAAGGCGGGCGAGATCGGTATTAATCCCGATCAGCGTTTGCAGGAAGATGCGCGGCATCTCGCGGAGACAACCAGCGATCTCGGCATCAACTTGCTGCAATCGACGGTTATTCTTGTAAGCTTCGTCGGTGTGCTGTGGTCACTTTCGAGCGGTTTTGTATTTCATGTCTGGGGCTATAGCTTTTCTATTCCCGGTTACATGGTTTGGGCGGCTGTGTTTTATGCAGGCTCCGCTTCACTGCTTTCCTGGTTTGTCGGTCGTAGCCTCGTTAATCACAATGCAGACCGCTACGCGCGCGAGGCTGATTTCCGCTTTTCGCTGATGCGCGTGAACGAACATATTGATGCCGTGACGCTGGCGCGTGGTGAGGCCGATGAGCGCCGCAGGCTGGATCGCGATCTTGACGCTGTGCTGCTCGCTATCAAGCGTATCGTCATTGCCACGACTAATCTCACATGGGTTACGGCAGGTTATGGCTGGTTTACCATTGTTGCGCCGATCCTCGTGGCTGCCCCTGTTTATTTCTCTGGTGGGCTGACATTTGGCGGCCTGATGATGGCGGTTGGTGCCTTCACGCAGGTGCATAATTCGTTGCGCTGGTTTGTCGATAATTTTGGTGCGATTGCTGACTGGCGGGCAACGCTTCTGCGTGTCGCGAGCTTTCGGCAGGCGATTTTGCGCATGGATGAAATTGGCCATCTTGATCGACAGATTACCGTCGAGACCAATACGAATGAGCAATTGACGATGGATAACCTGTCGATTGCAGCACCAGATGGCTGCCTTAATCTGGTTGAGAAGAAGGTCGTCATAAACCCCGGTGAACGTCTGCTTGTGACGGGTGCCACAGAATCTGAGCGAAGCATGCTCTTCCGCGCACTCGGTGGCCTATGGCCTTGGGGCAGTGGACGGATTGGCTTGCCTGCGGGCGACCGCGTGGTTTTCATTCCGCATGCGCCTTACATACCGCCGGGCAACTTGCATGATGCGGTTGTCTATCCTCTCAACGCTGCCGATTTTTCAAAAAGTCAGGTTGCTGAGGTTTTGAGATTAGCCGGGCTTGAGCGACTGGCGCCGCAAATTGATCGTGTATTGCGCTGGGACCGGACATTGACGGCTGATGAGCAACAAAGCCTCGCTTTGGCAAGACTCGTGCTGCAAAATCCAAGCTGGATTGTGATTGATGGAACGCTTGATGGCATGGATGAAGATGCCCGCAAGCGCGCCTATGACCTTCTGGAAGGGCCGCTAAAACCCGCATCCGTGATACATATTGGCAAGGGACTGGGTCACAATGGCCTGTTTCCGAAAAAGCTGCATCTTGAGATAGATTTGGACGCTGATCCGTTGCGCTTGTCGCATCAGCAAGGCAGCTCTTGCTAGATAATTCCCTGTTTTGAGGCGACCCATCTATGGGTTGTCTTCTCGCTGGCTGTAAAGTGAATAAGGTGTGATCGCGGCTGATCTTAAACGTAATTATTCCATTTTTCGGTGGATTTGGAGAATTTATATGCTTTAATAAGTAGAGTTGCGTAATTGTAATTTTGTTTTATTCTTTCATTTATACTAAATTTTAGTTTTTCATCAAAATTTTCTAAGTAAGTTTGAACTACTTCTTTGATTATTATTTTCTCAGTGCTTTTATTTAAAAACTGTCGAACGTATTGCTTTCCATTAAGCGCAATATCTCGGCACGTCTCTTGGTTTGAAAGGCACCACTCATAAATCTCATTTATATCTGAAAGGTCCTGTTTAACAGGAATAAAGTGAACCCAAGGTTGCAGCGCACTTTCGCAAAACCAAGTTTCGCATGTTGGAGTTGGCATTAAGACAGTAGAATTAGAGGCCATCATCCATTTTAAACCGGTCGCTACATCATTGCCTTCCAAAGAGAGAAGAAACTTGGAAGAGAGCTGTTCTGCCATTGTCATTTTTGCGCCAATACAAGATTTTATAACATTGATTGGTATGTCGCTTGTATCATCATCAATCTGAACGATGCCGCTATACTTTAAATCTATTCCGTCAGCTAAATTCGATAAGCTTGCGACATGAAATCGCTGCGAATACTCATCCGATGGATTTCTCTTCTGAAATATACCTGTCGTGACGCCGCGCCATATGATTTTATTGTCCTTACTTTCAAACGGGCGGTCATCGCGTTTGAGATTCAATAAAGCGTTCCAATGATGCTTGCGGTCCAGTGGAAGCAGTACGCCTTTGGCGTCTTGGTCCTTTATAAGCCGAGACTTAACTATCGTGGGGCTTTCGAAGCGAACTCGGCTGTCGGCAGCATAAACAGAGAAACAAGAGCGTGGAGCGACTTCTGCGAAAAGCGCCTGCGCTTGCCTAATATAGGTTTTGTATAAATTCGGAAGTCCATTCTTAAGAATGTTATCATGTCGCTTTTTGATATTTTCCTTCGTTTCACATGTCCCACACAGCATTGGCCTATCATTGTGTGGTAAAGATGAAGGTTTATTCTGTATAGCGCCAGTGACGCCAGCAATATAAATTTCAATTCGTCGCTTGTCGAACTTGGAAAAAAACAATTTCACACTCATCTAAAAACTCGATATTTTTCTGTGAGTTTATTCTCATAAAATATATTTTCAAAACACAAAAGATCGCAGATACTTATCTGCGATCTTTTGTCATCATATGTGCGGCTTGTTAGGCGCGGAAGTAATCCTGAAGCGGACGAACTTCCATTGAGCCAGCCTTGAGTGCTGCAATGGCTTCTGCTGCAGCCTCTGCACCTGCCATGGTGGTGTAGTAAGGCAGCTTCTGCATCAAGGTTGCGCGGCGGATTGATTTGCTATCCGAAACAGCACTCGCACTGTCAGTCGTGTTGAAGACCAGATGGATCTGACGATTGCGGATCGCATCTTCAACATGCGGACGGCCTTCGATCACCTTGTTGATCTTGACAGCTTCAATGCCATTTTCTTCAAGGAACTTCTGCGTACCGCCGGTTGCCATGACCTTGAAGCCAATGCTTGCCAGCTTGCGGACCGGACCGAGTACACGTTGCTTGTCTTCATCGCGGACTGATACAAACACCGTGCCTTCACGTGGAAGCTCGACACCTGCGCCGAGCTGTGCCTTGGCGAAAGCCAATGCGTAATCGTAGTCGAGGCCCATAACTTCGCCGGTCGAACGCATTTCTGGTCCGAGCAATGTGTCTACACCCGGGAAGCGCGCGAATGGGAACACGGCTTCCTTGACAGCGATGTGCGGACGCGCACTTGGCTGTGGCTTGCCGCCATAGGCATTAATTGCTTCTTCAAGGCTTTCACCAGCCATGATGCGGGCTGCAACCTTGGCAATCGGGGTTCCGATGGTTTTTGCGACAAATGGAACGGTGCGCGATGCGCGTGGGTTTACTTCAAGAATGAAGATTTCATCATCCTTGATGGCGAACTGCACGTTCATCAGGCCGCCGACGTTGAGTGCCTTGGCAAGCAGTGCTGTCTGGCGTTCGAGTTCGGTGACAATGTCTTTCGAAAGCGTGTGGACTGGCAGCGAGCAGGCGCTGTCGCCGGAGTGAATACCAGCTTCTTCAATATGCTCCATGATGCCGGAAACAAAACTATTTTTGCCATCGCAAAGGCAATCAACATCCACTTCGATAGCCTGTGTCAGGTAGGTATCGAACAGAAGTGGGTTCTTTCCAAGCAGCGTGTTGATCTGGCCGGTCTTGTCGTTTGGATACTTAGCCTTGATGTCTTCTGGTACCAGTTCAGGAACGGTGTCGAGAAGATATGTCTGCAAGCCGCGTTCGTCATGAATGATCTGCATGGCACGGCCACCCAGAACATAAGATGGACGCACAACCAGCGGGAAGCCGAGGTCGGCAACAATCAGGCGAGCCTGCTCAACCGAATAGGCGATTCCGTTCTTTGGCTGGTTAAGGCCGAGCTTGATCAGGAGCTTCTGGAAGCGGTCACGGTCTTCTGCAAGATCGATTGCGTCAGGCGAGGTGCCGAGGATCGGAATGCCGGCCTTTTCCAGTGCATTGGCAAGCTTGAGCGGTGTCTGGCCACCGAACTGGACGATCACACCGTGCAACGTGCCTTTTTCCTGCTCAACGCGCAGAATTTCAAGCACGTCTTCGGCAGTCAGTGGCTCAAAGTAGAGACGATCCGAGGTGTCGTAATCGGTGGAAACTGTTTCCGGGTTGCAGTTGACCATGATGGCTTCATAATCGGCATCATTGAGCGCGAAGGCCGCATGGCAGCAGCAATAGTCGAATTCGATGCCCTGACCAATACGGTTTGGACCTCCACCGAGAATGACGACCTTCTTGCGATCCGAAACTTCTGCTTCTGAACGCGGCTGACCAACAAAAGGTGTTTCGTAGGTCGAGTACATATAGGCGGTTGGCGATGCAAATTCCGCAGCACATGTATCGATGCGCTTGTAAACCGGATGAACGTCCAGCTCGTTACGCTGCTTGGCCACGTCTTCCGCGTCCTTGCCCGTCAGGCTTGCAAGGCGCGCATCGGAGAAGCCCATGGACTTCAACATGCGCAGGTTTTCAGCGTCCTGCGGCAGGCCGTGTTCGCGGACGCGGGCTTCGGTTAGGACGATCTCTTCCATCTGCTCAAGGAACCATGGATCGATCTTCGATACCTCGTGGATCTGTTCAGTGGTCAGACCAAGGCGCATTGCTTGAGCGACCATGCGCAGACGATCCGGTGTTGGTGTGCCGATGGCCGCGCGGATCGCATTCTTTTCGTCGCCTTCTTCAATGTTTGGAATGGCGATTTCATCAAGACCAGTGAGACCGGTTTCAAGACCGCGAAGCGCCTTCTGCAAGCTTTCCTGGAAAGTACGGCCAATGGCCATAACTTCACCGACCGACTTCATAGCGGTGGTCAGGATTGGCGAAGAGCCGGGGAATTTTTCAAACGCAAAGCGTGGGATCTTGGTGACGACATAGTCAATCGATGGTTCAAACGATGCAGGTGTTGCGCCGCCGGTGATGTCGTTGTCCAACTCGTCCAGCGTGTAACCAACTGCAAGCTTGGCTGCGACTTTGGCAATCGGGAAGCCGGTTGCTTTGGATGCAAGTGCTGACGAACGCGATACGCGTGGGTTCATTTCGATGACGATCATACGGCCATTGGCTGGGTTGATCGCGAATTGAACATTCGAGCCGCCGGTTTCAACGCCGATTTCGCGCAGTACCGCAATCGAGGCGTTACGCATGATCTGGTATTCTTTGTCGGTCAGCGTCAGCGCAGGCGCTACGGTGATTGAGTCACCTGTATGCACGCCCATTGGGTCGAGGTTTTCGATCGAGCAGATGATGATGCAGTTATCCGCCTTGTCGCGGACAACTTCCATTTCATATTCTTTCCAGCCGAGAACCGATTCTTCGATCAGCACTTCGGTGGTTGGCGATGCATCGAGGCCGCGCTCAATGATCTCGAAAAATTCCTGCCGGTTATAGGCAATGCCGCCGCCGGTACCGCCGAGTGTGAAGCTTGGGCGGATGATCGCTGGCAGGCCAACGTAATCCATGGCCTGTGCGGCTTTAGCAAGCGCATGGCTCATGTAACGCTGTTTGCGTTCGACTTCGCCGAGCTGCCATTCGGTTTCAAGCTTGTCGAGCGCCTTGTCGAGTTCGTCGCCGGAATATTGCGATTTGACTTCGTTGCGCTTGGCTTCGTGACGCTTGCGGTCTTCGTCTTTGATTTCGGTTGCGTTCGCGAGCATGGAATTCGGCGTATCAAGGCCGATTTTTTCCATGGCTTCACGGAAAAGAGCGCGGTCTTCCGCTTTGTCGATGGCTTCAGCATTCGCACCGATCATCTCTACATTGTAGCGCTCGAGAACGCCCATGCGGCGGAGCGATAATGCAGTGTTGAGTGCGGTCTGACCACCCATTGTGGGAAGAAGCGCATCCGGGCGCTCTTTAGCAATAATTTTAGCAACCACTTCCGGGGTGATCGGCTCGATATAGGTCGCATCTGCCAGATCCGGATCGGTCATGATTGTGGCCGGATTGGAGTTGACGAGGATGATGCGGTAGCCTTCCTCTTTCAGCGCCTTACAAGCTTGCGTGCCGGAGTAATCGAACTCGCAAGCCTGACCGATAACAATTGGGCCCGCGCCGATGATCAGGATGGACTTGATATCTGTACGTTTCGGCATGGGGGCGTATCCTTGTTCTTAGCCTGCCAGAAAAGCCCGCGCGGATTTCCGGCGGGTTGGCAGAAGTATATTCTTTGGGCTAAGTGGGCCTTATAGGCAATGATGAGCCAAAGCGGAACCCCTTTAAACTAAATTCGTTATTATTTAAGGCATTTTTTATGAAGGAATTTTGGGCGCAATTCGGAAGATCAAGGCCATGTGTAACTGTTCTCTAGCATTTGCAACACACCGCCCCTTTCGTTTTAGATCGGGACGGCGAATTTTTGTCTATTGTGGCGACATATCGCTACCGAGGGTACAGGCTATATTTTTGAAGAAGCCTGTTATGTTCATACATCGTTTTGCACAATCGGTTGGTCCTAGATTGTCCTTTATGCAAGCATAGACCGGATTGGTCGATAATATTGCAGCAGTGAAGAGGCAGGCAATTGCCGTTTTTTTCATTTTTAAAATATCCTATTTAGAAGGTGCTTGTGTGCCAATCATGCAATAAGCAGTTTCCCAGAATGTTGCTTTGTCCATGCATTCGATGGCGCATTCTGCCGTAGATTTTGTGCAGGCAAACACTTCAGATGAAAATAGAATGCAGTTAATTGCTAAGATAAAAAATATACTTTTTTTCAAGGTCCTATTCTCCAAATCCCGCTTTATTTAGCGGTGTCCTCTAAATTACATTTTTTGATTGAACGCATAATCGTGATTCTGTGCCGGGCTATTATGGTCGGCAAAATTGAGTGAACTGGATCGGCTTACAGGATATTGACATTTTGCAGCTTAAAGCTGCTCTATAAAGCAATTAATGGAATTGTTTGCTGCGTGAAGGTAAGTCTCCGTAGCATTTCAGGAGAGGCGACGGGATGCGCTGGCAAGGCCGTAGACAAAGCGATAATGTCGAAGACGTACGTGGACAACAAAGCGGAGGCGGGGGCTTTCGCGGTGGTGGCATGGGTGGTGGCCCCGGTTTTCGCATCATGCGTGGCGGTGGGCTTTCCGGTATTCTCATTCTTGTTGTGATGTTCTTTGTGCTGAAGGCTGTCGGTATTGATCCGCTGCCGTTTTTGTTTGGTGACGGTAGTATTAACCCGACCCAGACCTCGCAGCAGAGCACTGGCGGCAAGGTTGCCAATGACGAGGCGACGCAGTTTGCGCGCACTATTCTGGCGGAAACCGAAGACACATGGAGCGGTATTTTCCAATCGCGCGGACAAACCTATGTCCCGCCGACCATGGTTCTATTTTCCAATGGCGTGCGCTCTGCTTGTGGCATGGCATCGTCTGCTTCGGGGCCTTTCTACTGTCCCGGCGATAAAAAGCTTTATATTGACCTGACATTCTTCAACGAGCTTGCAACCAAGTTTGGCGCTTCAGGTGATTTCGCCAATGCTTATGTGATTGCGCATGAAGTCGGGCACCACGTGCAGAACCTTCTCGGGATTTTGCCGCGCTTTAATCAGATGCGTCAGCAGATGAATGAGGCGCAAGCCAATCAGATGTCAGTGCGTGTTGAGTTGCAAGCGGATTGCTTTGCGGGTGTCTGGGGCTATTACACTGATCAGAAGGGTATTCTCGAGGCCGGTGATCTCGAAGAAGCGATCAATGCCGCGCACCAGATTGGTGATGATACGCTGCAAAAGCGTTCTCAGGGTTATGTCGTTCCTGAAAGCTTCAATCACGGTACATCGGCACAGCGCGCAAAATGGTTCCAGCGCGGTTTTGATAGCGGGAAGATCGATTCCTGCGATACGTTCAGCGGCGATATTTGATCGCTGCGATAAATATGGACAAAGAAAAAGCCGGGGTTTGATCCCGGCTTTTTTGTTTTTTGCTTTATGCAGCTTCTTCGCGTTCTGGAAGAAGGGCTTCGCCTTTGTTTTCGCGGATCAGATTGATGAACCGGCGGAAAAGATAGTGGCTGTCCTGTGGGCCCGGCGAAGCTTCAGGGTGATGCTGCACGGAGAAGACTGGCTTGCCGATGACGCGCAGGCCGCAATTCGTGCCGTCAAAAAGCGATACATGCGTTTCTTCGACGTGATCCGGCAGGCTGTCGGAATCAACTGCGAAGCCGTGGTTCATCGAGACGATTTCAACCTTACCGGTAGTGTAATCCTTGACTGGATGGTTCGCACCATGATGGCCCTGATGCATCTTTTCGGTTTTTCCACCCAGTGCGAGAGCCAACATTTGATGACCCAAGCAGATGCCGAAAACAGGTAGTTCGCTATCAACGAGCTTCTGGATTGTTGGTACTGCATATTCGCCTGTTGCAGCTGGATCGCCAGGGCCGTTCGACAGGAAAATGCCGTCTGGATTGTAGGCCAGCACGTCTTCTGCGGTTGCTGTTGCAGGCAGAACGGTGACTTTCGCGCCAAGGCCCGAGAGCAGACGCAAAATATTGCGCTTTACACCGAAGTCGAGTGCAACGACATGATACTGGGCGTCGCCCTGTTCGCCGTAACCTTCACCAAGCGCCCATGGGGTCTGGTCCCACGTCTGGCTCTGGCCGATGGTGACGTCTTTTGCGAGGTCGAGGTTTTCAAGGCCGCTCCAGTTCGCAGCGCGAGCCTTGAGCGCGTCGATGTCAAACTTGCCTTCCGGGTCATGCGCGATGACAGCATTCTGTGCGCCACGCTCGCGGATGAGTGAGGTTAGGGCGCGGGTATCAATGCCGGTCAATGCGATAACGCCACGGCTTTTCAGCCATGCATCAAGATGTTCGGAAGCACGGAAGTTGGATGGGCTTGTAATGTCAGCTTTAAAGATCGCACCGACGGCGCCATGACGGTTGGCCGGTGTCAGGTCTTCGATGTCTTCTGCGTTAGCGCCGACATTGCCGATATGTGGGAAGGTAAACGTGACGATCTGACCTGCATAGGAAGGGTCGGTCAGGATTTCTTCATAGCCGGTGAGGGCGGTGTTGAAGACGACTTCCGCCTCAATTGCGCCGGTTGCGCCCACGCCCTGACCCTCAATGACGGTGCCATCTGCCAGCACCAGAACGGCGGTTCGCTTGGCAATTGTCCAGGGTGCTGTCTTCGATGGGGATTCGGTCATGGCGTGCACTCCTGCGTGGTTTAGCAGCGCCGTCTGGCGCGCGTGTTCGGTTTATCAGTCATGCGGCATGTATCCGTGTTTCAGCCGCTCAAGACTGAGCAACTTGAAAACCGATGTTTTCGGGGCCATATATGCGCCAAAAAGCAGCGGGGATTAAACTTCCCGCCGTGAGCACATGCCGATGTCCTGCTAAGCTTTGAGCAATAGAGAAACTTGCACTCCGGGTCAATCGCCTGATTGCAAGCTTTTGATGAAATGTCGGATTGGAGCGTGTGATTGCTTATTCGCCTGCTTTCAGACTAGAAGCAGTTTTAACTGAACAGTTTAAAGATATTAGGAGGCACCTATGCTGCGCCAAGAGATTTCTGATGCAATGACCACCGCTATGAAGGCGCAGGATAAGCTTCGTTTGTCCACACTGCGTCTGATCATGGCTGCGGTCAAGGATCGCGATATTGCCAATCGCGGTGCGGGAAAAGATCCGGTTGGTGACGAAGAATTGCTTGGCATTCTTGGTAAGATGGTCAAGCAGCGTGAAGAATCCGCACGCATCTATGAAGAAGGCAACCGCATCGAATTGGCTGAAGGCGAGCGTGCAGAAATTGCGATTATCAGCGATTTTCTGCCAGTTCAGATGAGTGATGACGAAGCCAAAGCGGCTTGTGAAGCTGTTATTGCTGATGTTGGCGCGAGTGGCTTGCGCGATATGGGCAAGGTCATGGCAGCGCTGAAAGAACGCTATGCAGGCCAGATGGATTTCACCAAGGCAAGCGCTCTGGTGAAAACCCTTCTTCAATAGCAACTTGGGATGGCCCATAAGTGGGCCGTCCCTGACGTGGCACGGGTAATGCATTTTTATTGCTGCGCATGATGCTCGGTTCGAGCGTTTTATGTTGCCGGAAATATCGTCTTGACGCATTCTGGTCATTCACGGCGCACAGAATTGTTGGTTCTGTGCTGTTGCAGATGCAAGAACGGGATGAATGGCCATGGAAACAAATCAACTTCATCGTGGTCGCCTCATCGACCATATTCAGCTCGTCGTCCGCGACTTGAAGGCCAGTCAGGAATTCTACACGGCGGTTCTGTCCGTGTTGGACATCCCCATCAATGTTACGGATGACGGTTATTTCTGGGCTGACGAGCTTGTGGTATCTTCTGCGGATAGTCAGGCGGCACTGGGTCTATTGACGGGGCGTCACCACCTGGCTTTTCAAGCAAAGGACCGGGCGACAGTCGATGCGTTTTATCGAGCGGCGATGGACAATGGCGGTCAGGATAATGGCGCCCCCGGCGAGCGCTCTTATCACCCGGATTACTATGCGGCGTTCGTGCTCGATCCCGATGGCAATAATATTGAGGCCGTGTTCCATGGTGAAGCAAAGCGTAGCGCATCTTCAGTGGTGATCGATTTTTAGTGCCATCGCTTCATTGGTCAGATGAAATCATGTTTTGTGCGCTCAGAAAGGTCGGAACCTTTCTGAGCATTTTTTATGAACTTTGCTTGATCGTTTTCAAGCGTGTGGTGCCGAGCAATCCTTGTTCTTCAAGAACGGGATAGGCCATTGAAGCCAGTAGCGAGTTAATCTGCTTGAGATCGCGGATTGTGTCGAGGTGGATCGTACTGGTTTCGATGCTGCGTGTTGAACCATCGCGAAGGCGCGAGAAGTGGCGCATACTTGTTTGTTTTTCTAGATCGCGCAGATTATCCTTTTCCTGCACGAGCTGGCGTGCCGTATGTCCGTCACGCGAAACGATCACGTTAAAGGCCATATGCGCATTGGCAAGTACCATGGCGTGGAAGTGGCTCAGCTCTTTCCAGCCTTCCTCGGTAAATTCGAGATTGTGGTCCATTTTCTTCTGTACATGCGCGAGCATGTTGCGGACGATGATGTCGCCGACCTGTTCCAGTTTTACGCAAGCGCCCATCAATTCCTGCATACGCAGTGCCTCAAACTCATCGAGGTTTTTGCTGGCAAGCCTTGTCAGATAAAGCTTGATGGCAGCATGCTTCTTGTCCACGCGATCATCAAGTGCTGCAAGTTCATGGATGCGCGCCTGATCGGGGTTTTCATAGAGGTCGATAATGCGTCGCAGCATCACCTCAATGGTGTCACAGACGCCGACAACTTCACGCGTCGCATTTGCAAGCGCTTGTGAAGGGCGGTCGAGAACCGCGTTATCCAGTGCACTATATTCTTCGACTTCAAGCGGTTGCGTTGGGGCATTTTTATCGCTGTTGAGATGCACCAATGCTTCAGTCGCACGCAGCACCAGTCCAGAAAGTGGAATGCCAGCGAGCATGATGATCAAGTTGAACAGAATATGCGCGTTGACCACCTGCGAGACGGGGTCGCCGCCCAGGAACGCAATCGAGGGTTTGAATGTCTCAAACAGGATCAGCATGATAAGCGAGCCAGCGCCACGCATCAGCAAATTGCCGAGCGGCACGACACGCGTTTCTGGCGGTGCCTGACGGGTGAGAATTGGTGCGATGATCGACGAGCCGAGATTGACGCCGAGTACCATAACCACGGCCAGTTCTGGTGTGATCAGCCCTCGTGAGGCAAAGGTGGTGAGCAAAATGACGGCGGCAATGCTAGAGTGAAACAGCCATGTCATCAGCGCGGCCAGAAGATAGGCAGTGACCGGATCATTTGATAGATAATCAACAATGACTGGCAGCAGCTCGCTCTGGCGGAGTGGCTCAGTTGCGTGGCCTGTCATTTCCAGAGACATGATGAGCAAGCCGATACCGACCAGAATGCGGCCGATCTGTCGCCAATCGCGTCGTTCTGTCGTCATGAAAATGGTGGTGCCCGATACAAGGCAGAGCGGGACCAGAAGAGTTAGGTCATAGCTTAGAATTTTGACAACAAGCGCTGATCCAAGCTCGCCACCGCGCACAGCCATAAGGCCTGCAACCCCGCCAACAATGCCCGATCCGACAAAGGAGCCGACCAGAAGCGTTACTGCCGTCGAGCTTTGCAGCGCAATTGCAAGCGCAAGACCAAAGGCGATGGAGAGCAGCGGGTTTTGCATCTGGTTACGCAAACGACGGCGCAAGCGATCACCATAGGCACGCTCCACACCTGTTCGCACCATGCGCGTCGCCCAAAGAAGGAGAGCAACAGCACCAGCAAGATGCAAAAGGACAAGAGAACCGTTCACGGGAACTCCTTTCAGGTTGGAGGCGGGGGAACAAATATTTCAGTTAAGTCTACGCAACAAAAAGAGAAAAAATATGTTCCGGCTAATCATATAATTCGGGGAATATGGGCCTGAAATGCCCCAAAATCAAGTCGTGAAGCTCGAATGTAAAAGTTATATGACAGTTTTGTGACAAAGGGGGCGGTCTATAAAGGTCGTCCGGCGCATGTGATTAACGGGGAGCGTTTGGCACGGGCGATGGACTGCATGTGCGCGCGAGCCTATATAGTCTATAAACTATAGAGTTTGCTGACCTGAGAGAGACAGTTGTAATGCGTTTTCCGCCGTCATTCCTTGATGAGATCAGAGATCGCGTGCCGATTTCGACGCTGATCGGAACGCGTGTTTCATTTGATCGTAAGAAAAGCAATCCGTCAAAGGGCGACTTTTGGGGCTGCTGCCCGTTTCATGGCGAGAAGACACCGAGTTTTCACTGTGAAGACCGCAAGGGCCGTTACCATTGCTTTGGCTGTGGCGTAACGGGCGATCATTTCAAGTTTTTGACGGAACTGGAAGGTGCGAGTTTTCCTGAAGCGGTTGAGCGCGTTGCCGATATGGCAGGTGTGCCGATGCCTGAGCGTGATCCAGAAATGGAAAAGCGCGAAGCGCAACGTGCAACGCTGTTCGATGTTATGGAGCTTGCCGCCCAGTTTTTCGAAAGTCAGTTGCAGGTTGCTGCTGGTGCCAAGGCGCGAGCCTATTTGCGTGACCGCGGGCTTTCGAGTGCTACGCAGCAGACGTTCCGCATTGGTTATGCCCCTGAATCACGCAATGCGCTGAAAGAGTTTTTAGCGTCCAAAGGCGTTGCAAAAGATCAGATTGAGGCTTGTGGCCTGGTGGTGCACGGTGAAGGCATTGCTGTTTCCTATGACCGCTTCCGTGATCGGATCATGTTTCCGATTGAGGATCTGCGCGGACGGATCATTGCATTTGGTGGTCGCGCACTTTCTGCTGATGCGCCTGCGAAGTATCTGAACTCGCCAGAAACTGAACTCTTTCACAAGGGCCGCATCCTTTATAACGGCTTGCGTGCACGAAAAGCTTGTCAGGCACAGGGCGGTGAAGAAGCAAAGCCGATCATTGCGGTTGAAGGCTATATGGATGTGATCGCGCTTGCACAGGCTGGCATTCATCAGGCAGTTGCTCCGCTCGGTACGGCGTTGACGGAAGAGCAGCTCGAATTGTTATGGCGCATCAGCCCTGAGCCGATCCTTTGCTTTGATGGTGACGGTGCGGGTTTGCGGGCAGCGCATCGCGCGGCGGATCTTGGGCTTCCGAGCTTGCAGCCGGGAAAGTCGCTTCGTTTTGCGATGCTACCCGAGGGGCAAGACCCGGACGATCTGGTCAAGGCGGAAGGTCCGTCGGCGTTTTACGCGGTGTTGCGCGATGCAAAGCCGCTGGTTGATATGGTCTGGACGCGGGAAACAGCGAGCGGTGTTTTTGATACGCCGGAGCGTCGTGCGGAGCTTGAAGCAAGGTTGCGCGAAATCACCAATCGTATCGCGAATGAAGATATTCGGCGTCATTATAGCCAGGAAATGCGTGACAGAGCGCAGGCATTTTTTGGCCAGCGGCGGCAAAACAATGGCGGCAATACGTTCAACCGCGATAAGGCTAAGGGACGCGGAGCGCAGCAGCAGGGGCGTGGCGGTGCTGCCTTTGGTGGGCGCAATGCTGATTATGACAGACTGACGCGCTCTAATCTGGTCAAGAAACGTAATGCGCCAGCGCGTGAAACTGCAATCGTTTTGATGTTGCTCAATCACCCACGTCTTATCGAAGAAGATTTCGAGGCGATGTCGACGCTCGATTTTGAACACGACGCTTTAAGAGTGCTGCATTTCGCCATGCTTGATGTTTTGGCATCTGATCATGTTCAGGATGGCTTTGCCATGCGCAAAGCGCTGGTCGCCGCGGGACATGGTGAAGCGATTGAGAGTCTCGAAGCTATGGTTCGACGCACCCGTGAATGGACTGCCACGGCACAGGCTGCTGAAGACGATGTGCGCGAAGCCTTAAAGCAGGCGCTTCACTTGCATCAGCGCGCACGCACCCTACATAGAGAGCTGCGCGCCGTTGAAGCATCGCTTGATACGGACGAAACGGGCGAAGTCTTTGCCCGGCTTATCGACATTCAAAAGCAGATTGCGCAGGCAGAGGCGACCGAAGCTCTCATTGATGGTTTCGGACTTTCTTCGGGTCGTGCCCCCGGTGCTTCGTAATCTGGAAACCAGCGAATCACTATAGATCGCAGGAATTTCAAACTGGCTTAGAATGCTCGTTTGTAGAAAGTATCGTTGCGTAAAAGCCCAGAGAATGGGCCGCGACAATAAATGATTCGCTTTTTAGACCCGAATCAGGTGAGTCGCTCTTGACGTGCGGCACAAATGACGGAATCACGACAGTTCGAGCAAGGATTTAAAGAACTGATATTGATCAATATTCCCTAAGAGGACCTCTGAAATCATCCTGAGCGGGCAAGAATTAAAGAGCGGGCAGGGCCTTCAAGGCGACCAGTGCCCCCGGATCAACCCACAGGATTTTGGAACCAACAGGGCTCGTTAATAACCGCAGGGTTAATTCGGCATTAACGTGAAATCAGCTATTCGCAGAATCAACAGTTAAACGGCGCTCTCGCAAAACCGTTTGGCCACTCTATATATCTTAGAAGCGACATGTGTCGCCTGGAGACGAGCAATATGGCAACGAAGGCTAAGGAAAACGAAGAAGCCGAAGTCGAGCGCGAAGGTGCGACCGACGGGCCGCTTCTCGACCTTTCTGACGATGCTGTCAAGAAGATGATCAAGGTTGCGAAGAAGCGCGGCTACGTCACTATGGACGAGCTGAATGCTGTGCTTCCTTCCGAAGAAGTGACATCTGAGCAGATCGAAGACACGATGGCTATGCTGTCGGATATGGGCATCAATGTTGTTGAAGACGATGAGCAGGAAGCTGATCGCGACGAAAACAGCAGCGATGACGAGCAGGAAGAAGGCGGCGATCTGGTTGAAGCAACTGGCACCGCCGTTGCTGCCACGACCACCAAGAAAGAGCCGACTGACCGCACCGACGATCCTGTGCGCATGTATTTGCGCGAAATGGGAACAGTTGAGCTTCTGTCGCGCGAAGGCGAAATCGCCATTGCAAAGCGCATTGAAGCCGGTCGCGAAACGATGATTGCTGGGCTTTGCGAAAGCCCGCTGACATTCCAGGCGATTATCATCTGGCGCGAACAGTTGAATGAATCCAACATTCTGCTGCGCGAAATCATCGATCTTGAAACCACTTATGCTGGCCCAGAAGCCAAGCAGGCGCCGATTGTTGAGCGCGTGGAAGAAGAAAAGCCGCGTGACGACAAGGCTCCGCGCCGTTCGCGTGACGACGACGACATTACCAATGTCGGCGGCGATATGCCTTCGGAAGAAGAGGAAGAAGACGAGGACGAAGCCAACCTGTCGCTGGCGGCTATGGAAGCCGAGCTGCGCCCACAGGTTATGGAAACGCTTGATCTGATTGCTGACACCTACCGCAAGCTGCGCAAGTTGCAGGACCAGCAGGTTGAAAGCCGTCTCGCAGCTTCAGCTGATCTGTCATCGAGCCAGGAACGTCGCTACAAGGAACTGAAAGATCAGCTGATTAAGGCTGTTAAGTCCCTTTCGCTGAACCAGAACCGTATTGAGCAGCTCGTAGAGCAGCTTTATGACATCAACAAGCGCCTTGTTCAGAACGAAGGCAAGCTTTTGCGCCTGGCAGAATCCTTCGGTGTGCGTCGCGAAGACTTCCTGAAAGAATATCAGGGTAACGAGCTTGATCCGAACTGGGTAGAGCGTGTTGGCACTCTGTCTGCGCGTGGCTGGAAAGACTTTGCTACGAAAGAAGAGCGCACGATTGATCGTCTGCGTTCGGAAATTCAGATGTTGGCCACTGAAACCGCGATTTCGATTGGTGAATTCCGCCGCATCGTCAATCAGGTTCAGAAGGGCGAACGCGAAGCAACCATCGCCAAGAAGGAAATGGTGGAAGCCAACCTTCGTCTCGTTATTTCGATTGCCAAGAAGTACACCAACCGTGGCCTTCAGTTCCTTGATCTTATTCAGGAAGGCAATATCGGTCTGATGAAGGCGGTCGATAAGTTCGAATATCGCCGTGGTTACAAGTTCTCGACCTATGCGACATGGTGGATTCGTCAGGCAATCACCCGTTCGATTGCCGATCAAGCACGCACCATTCGTATTCCGGTGCATATGATCGAAACGATCAACAAGATCGTTCGTACATCGCGTCAGATGCTGCATGAAATCGGCCGTGAACCAACGCCGGAAGAGTTGGCTGAGAAGCTGGCCATGCCGCTTGAAAAAGTGCGCAAGGTTTTGAAAATCGCCAAGGAGCCGATTTCGCTTGAAACGCCAGTGGGTGACGAAGAAGATTCACATCTTGGCGACTTCATCGAAGACAAGAATGCGCTGCTTCCGATCGATGCAGCTATTCAGGCAAACCTTCGCGATACGACCACGCGTGTTCTGGCATCGCTGACACCGCGTGAAGAACGCGTGCTGCGCATGCGTTTTGGTATCGGCATGAACACTGACCACACGCTTGAAGAAGTTGGTCAGCAGTTCTCGGTCACGCGTGAACGTATCCGTCAGATTGAAGCGAAAGCACTGCGCAAGCTCAAGCATCCGAGCCGTTCGCGCAAGCTGCGTTCGTTCCTCGACAGCTAAGACCTTTTCGCCCGATGCCGGATATGGTGTCGGGCGATTCTTTTTAAAGAAGAGGGAGCGTTATGTCTTTTTTGAAGCGCCTTTTTGGCGGTGGCTCAGCAGAACAAACGCCAGCAGCGCCAAAAGAAGCCGGACGCCTTGAGCACAAAGACTTCCTGATCGTTGCAACGCCTTACAGTGAAGGCGGCCAGTATCAGGTGTGTGGTGTGATCTCCAAGACCATTGATGGCGAGCTGAAAGAGCATCGCTTTGTGCGTGCTGATCGTTGCCCGGGCATTGAAGATGCTGCAAGCATTTCGCTCAATAAGGGTCGCCAGATTATCGACGAGCAGGGCGAAGCGATTTTCCGTTAATCTGCTTTGATAGATTTGCAAAAAGCCGCGCATGGATAATGCGCGGCTTTTTGCATGCCTTCGTTATTTTATCGCATTATCCTACGCAAAACCGCTACGCACTTTTGCTGGAAATGTTTTAGTGCGTATGGCAGACGAAGCTGACCATTTTGCGGACCATCGGCAGGATCGCCAGCAAGACCGGGAAAGCGATGGTCCATGACAGCGCCCACGAGGTCATCCAGCTATACGCGAGATCGGGATGCGTAAAGCCAAGGCTTTTTGCTGTTGCGATCAATGAGACAACGAATGTCATCATGATTGATAGAATAAGCGGCATCACAACAGATGCATAACGCGCTGGCAGTTTTCTGCGGCGTGAACCGTTCAACTGAGACATGTGTATTCCTGAATATTATGCGGGAAGGCGCAAGCAAACATCAAAGCGTATAGCCGTTCCCAGCTAAATTGATGCGTTGCCTAACGTAAGACGCTTACGGTCATAAGGATGACGAAGGTTGTCTAACGCAAGAATGCTCAGCATTCAATAGGGAAGGGCGGCGATTTGCCCACGCTATTGAAGGCAAAACCGCTACGCACTTTTGCTGCAAATGCTCTATATGCAGCATCATGGATAAGAAACCTTTCTGGCAGACCAAATCTCTTGAAGAACTCAACCGACAGGAATGGGAAAGCCTGTGCGATGGTTGTGGTCAATGCTGCCTGCATAAATTGCTCGATGACGATACCGAGGAAGTCTACTGGACAACGGTTGCCTGTACGCTGCTGGATGCGGAAAGCTGTAAGTGCAGCGATTATCCGAACCGCCGCAAGACGGTGCCTGATTGCGTGTTTCTGACGCCTGAGATCGTGCATGAGGTCAACTGGCTGCCCGCGACTTGCGCCTATCGTCTGGTGGCCGAAGGCGCTGATCTTTACTGGTGGCATCCGCTTGTGTCGGGCTCGCCAGACACGATCTACGAAGCAGGTGTGTCCATCCGTGGAAAAGTAACGGCTTTTGATCATGAGCTGGCCGATGAAGAAGAATATATCCAGCATATGGTTCCGCTGGACTGAGCGGCGACTGCTGCAAATTAATTAAGTTTAATATTGAAGTCTGTAAGCATCTATCCAAGCACGCTCTTTGATTAAGTTGTTGCTTTAAATGAATAATATTCCATGCGTCGGGGGCGATTGTTTTGTGACTATTATCAAGCTGAACACGATATGAACGCTGGCTTGGCTTTCCGTTCATCTTTCATGGACTACTTATTGGGTGTCTCAGGTCAGAGCCACCTGATAAAAGTTTGAAAGGATTTCAAGATGTCCGCAATTTCGTTCAAGTCGCTTGTTGTCACTGCCGCAATTGGTCTTGCTGCCGTCTTTTCAGCGAGTGCATCTGCAAATGCAGCGTCGCCTTCTTCCGCTCCAGCATTGAGCACATCGACACATTCGCCTTTGATCAAGATAGATCATCGTGGCAATCGTCATCATGGCCGCCCAGCTTACCGCGGCCCCGCCTGTTCGGTTGAGAATGCCAAGATGAAAGCGCATCGCATGGGCATTCGTAATGCACGCGTTGCCTATCGTGGGAAATCGGTTCAGGTGCGTGGCTTCCGCCATGGTCGCCCAACCGGGGTTGTTTTTGCAAATGCACGGGGTTGCCCGATCATCCGCTAACGGTCGCTCAATATGGAAAAAGCCAGCCTTTCATTGAGGCTGGCTTTTTCTGTTTGATGCCGCAAAAGAGAAGGAAAGGGCGCTGGAGCGCCCTTTCTTTATTCTTTAATTTCGAAAATAACATTGACCGAAACATTGTAGCTGTTTTCGCCAGCTGCAACGGGAACTGAATCTTCAGGGGCAGCTGCTGCCATCATCTTGACCTGACGTGCGATTGGCATCGGCATATAACCGCGGTTCTGCTCGTTGATTTCGACAATGCGACCGAGCCCAACGCCCGCTGCATCGGCAAGGGTTTTGGCTTTGGCAATTGCATCTGCGACGGCGCGCTTGCGTGCTTCGTTGATTGTCGATGCCGGATCGTCATTGACGAAAGTCAGGTCGCCGCCTTGATTGACGCCGAGCGTTACGGATTCATCCAGAACATTGCCAACCTTGGCCAGATCGCGCACGCGCACTGTCAAGCTGTTTGAAACACTATAGCCGCTGATCTTGGGTTCCTTAAGGCCGTTCTTGTCGTCTGGAAAAACGTAGCGTGGCTGAATATTGATGCCGCTTGTCTGCAGATCGCGCTCTTCGACGCCGGCCTTTTTCATTGCGTCCAGCACTTTTGCCATGGCTTCATTATTGGCGGTCATAGCTTCGCGCGCGGTTTCTGCGTCACGCAAGACGGTGAGATTCAGAATCGCCATATCAGGGGTGGAGGTGGTCTTGCCTTCGCCAGTCACGGAAATACGTCCGGGCTGCTTCGTCATCTGATTCTCCTGCGCTTTGGCTGGCAGTGCAAGTATGCCTGCAAGCATGATTGCCGAAATCGAAGTGGCAAGAAGAGTAGTAGCGCGGTTTTTCATGAGATCTCCTGTAGAGAATGTTGAGGCAGCTTTTACAAAGCATTCTTTGCGATAGTGCTATTTCTGCTTTGTTGCTCGTGTATTTAAGTTTCCTCTAAAGCAAAACGCCACATTATCTGATCTGAAATGCTGTTGAATTGCAATCAACTGTTTCAAATGAGGTCAATTGTGACTTGGGTTGCATGAATGGCAATCGAATATGTGCGTATTAGGGCAACTTGTGTAATTGACAGCTTGTGTCCCATGTTTCTTTAAGGTAGTTGCAGTGTTGTGTGGGCCTGTAGCTCAATTGGTCAGAGCCGGCGGCTCATAACCGCTTGGTTGGGGGTTCGAGTCCCTCCGGGCCCACCATTTTTCCATATTTATGCTATCATCAAATGTATGTTGTCAGCGGGTTTCGGTTTTTGCATAATACTTACATCTAAAAAGTATTAATAAAACAAATGTAAAGTTATAAATGTATAACATTCCAATTCTGAAATTAAAATTCAGAGAAATTCTGATATTACCTCATTTTGACTTTATTTATTTTGCAAATAATCCCGTTTCGGCGAGACAGAAAATGATAAACGCGTTTCATTAATCTAAAAATTTCACGGCGCACTTTTTTTGTTGTTGTGAGGTTGCCCTTTAGTCTCTTTGCGGCACTGCCTTCGCGCCGCTCAATTGTAGGGCTTATTGGTTTGTCATAGGACGGTAGCCTGTCAAACTGAATGCAAATAGCCGGATCAAGCTGATAAACGCCGCCATTTTGTAATATCCCCAAATCCCAGTCAAACAGCAAGTAGTCTACAGGATGCTCTAAATATGAGTTCGTTGATTCCAGTAAACTAGCCGCCGCTTTCTTCGATATTATATAACCGGCGCTGGCAGCATGCCACGATGCAAGAATCCTGACTTCACGATCAAAAGCCTTGCGGGCTCCTTTTCTGCGAAGGAAAACTGGCTGCATGAATGTTTCGATTTTGACGAGATCGGCATTTGACGGAATCCAGTCTGTGCTGCTTAAAAAAGCGTGAGAATTCGGCGAAAGCTGGACATCATCCTCAAAAATAGCTGCAAACTCATCTTCACCTCGCACTACTAACTGCCAGCATTTCCGATGGCTTAGGAAACAGGCGACTTCCCCAGCATAAAGTGCTGGAGAAGCAATATCCGGTGAAAACTGGCCCACTTGGACAGCAGGCACTCTGATTAAGTCCAATCCCAGCGCGTGCATCTGCTGCTGCATGAGAGCAAGCCGATCTACAGAGCGATCGAGATTAATTAGATAGCACTTCATTTAACCACCATTTTTCATTGCTTCTATGGCGAGACAGCAGTTTGGTCAAACAAAAGCAACGGTGTTAATGGTCAAGCACGGTTGGCATTATTTTTCGCTGCTTAGCCGTTCGGCGGACGAAGGTATTGCTGCCGACTTTTTACCATCAACATTTTTTTAGGAGTTTGTTAAAGAAATAGTAACGTAATGAAACAATTTTTCATGTCATGTGAATTTCATTTAGGAGGTCTCAGGCAATGACTAGAAAAACAACCACTGTTGCGTTGGCGCTTGCAGGGTTGATGGCGAGTTCTCTCGCGGCTTCGGCTAAAACAAGTCATATTGGCGAATTCAGGGATTGGGGTGTCTATCAGAACTCGCAATTACCAGGGAATAAGTGCTACGCATTGACTGTGCCGTCGAGTTTTCTTCCGGCAGGGGTGCGACATGGTGACAATTTCATAATTATTTCCAAGTCTGGCGGAAGTTATAGTCCACAGCTTGTTATGGGTTACCCGTTAAAAGCAGATAGCCGCGTTAACGTTATGATTGATGGCGCACAGTTTCCCTTCTTCAGTGAAGGCAATCGTGCATGGGCCCAAAATGTCGGCGATGAGGGGCGCATTATAAGCGCTATGCGGTCGGGCAAGTCGGTCAATGTCCAAGCCACGTCCGCACGCGGCACACAGACCCGTTACACATTCTCATTGATGGGATTGTCTGCTTCGCTGAAGCGCGTTGATCGCTGCTAAGCGAAAATAAAATAAAGCCCTGCCAAAGGCAGGGCTTTAAATGGGTTAGGGCAACTCTTTTAAGAAAGCCACGTCTGGTGCTTATACCAGTCATCAATGTCAGACTTTGCACGGTCCTTAGCTAGCCCATAGCGCTCTTGGATCTTACCTTCAAGCTGGTCACGGCGACCGTTAATCTGGTCGAGATCATCGTCGGTGAGTTTCCCCCACTGTTCCTTGATTTTGCCTTTGGCCTGCTTCCAGTTGCCTTCTACGCGATTCCAGTCCATTTGATTTCCTCCGTTCTGGTTTGTTGTACTAAGACAATGCTTGAGCAGGCGATTGGTTCAGATTTTTCTCTGCAAGCAAATACGCATTTGATTCTAGACCAATTAAATTCCTAAGAATTTGAACGGTTTAGCATCTTTAAATTCATTATTTACGACGCCAGAAAAAATGTTTTTCTGATCCGGTCCAAGGTCAAGTTTCTGGACTTTGCCCTTGTCAGCCGAAAAATCGATGGTCTTCAGGTCGACCCAGAAGACGTTTGGCGTGAGGGCGGATTCAAAGAAATAGAGTTTTTCTTTCTGGTCAGACACGGTGCGCCAGCGGGTCGAGGAAATGTTCGGCTCATCAGGAGTGGTGATTCCGAAAGGAACAGAAGCGTTGCGGATGACGCCAAATACACTCGCGATGGCCTCAACCGGATCTTCTGATTTTGGAATGGCGTTGATGTAGAAGGCAGCGCGTGTGAAACGGTCTGATGCGCGGTTTGTACCCGGAAGCATCACTGTCCCGCCGATCTGCTCCCAATAGGAGTGGAGTGCCAGCTGTTGATCAAACGTCGGGGAGTTGGTCATTACCTGATAGGTCGGGCTATGATGGATGACCTGCTTGCCGTTGATATATTCAACGATAGCGCTGTCGCCGCTGGCGTCAGAAATTGAAAGATGCAGCGTGGCCAAGCGGCTTTCGCCTGGAACTGCCTCGGTTACGATGGTGTACGGGTTTTTGCTAAGCTCTTGTACGGCTTCGTCGACGGTCGCGAAATTATCGAGAACGTATTGCGCCCATGCTGCAATCGAAAGGCCGGGGCCTGTGCCGTCGAATTTTGGATATTCGGATTCGACCAGCCAAAGAACATTTGCAACCAGCCCGGCTTCGTTCATGCCGTCCGTTGTCGAGATGTCGTAGCCGGAAGCGATGACGCTGCCATATTTCGAGGTCCACTTGATCGAGTTTGGACCCGTTTCGCCCGTGCGGGCCATGCCGCGTGGGAAAATCCAAAGATTTGTGCCAACGTCGACCTTCCAGTCCATCGACCGGGCAGTGATAATATGGTCGTTTGCACCGAGGTAAACCACGCGTGTGCAGGCTTCTGCGACTGGAGCGACCAGCATACTTGTGGTGACAAGCAAGCTTGTGCATGCGGCTGCTAAAGATTTCTTCAGAAATGCCATGAATGGCCCCCTATTGTTGAAACGACAGATAATTGGCTTCAATCAAAAACACTTTCGCCTCGCGGCGAGCATACTCATTCTTGTCTGAATATGCTTATTGGTAAACTAATTATATGATTGCACAATATAAACTATTGGGGGCTTCGAAAGGGTATTTACTGAAAATACTTATCTTTCGCCATTATATCCGCGGCGCTTCCATTCTTTTAAAGGCATGATGTCAGGCTGTCCGCCGCCAGCTTCATACCAGGAATCGACCGCCCATCGCTCGCCGTCGCTTGCGGTGATAACGGCAGTCCAATGAGGGTAACGGCCATCGATGAAACTGCCGCGTGTGGTTTTCCGCGCAGGCTGATGGTGTCTAAGCCAGCCTTTTGCATGCAAAAAGCGGATGAAATTATCTGTGTTGGTAGACTCATCAACACAGTCCATCTGTCCTTTTATCCGTGCTTTCCCGAACTGCATTCGTGGTTTGTCACGAACGCCAATCACAGCTGTGCTGCGTTCCTCGAAATAAGCGATAGCACGCTTTAGCGATTTTTGTTCTTCAGCAGCTGATTTGATACCACGGCTCATAATAGCGTCGATACGGCGCAAGTCCTGAGCGGATAAGATGAGCTTGGTTTGATAATAACAGTCGTAACCGTGGCAAACCCTGAAAGTGGCCGCTTCGGCGCTTGATGAAGTCGCGTAGAGCGTAAGCGCTGTTATAATCGGAGCTAGAAGTCTCATAGGGTGGATTGCTCATGCTTCTGGCTGGTGAAGAGTTGTGAAGGCTCAAGTCGCTCAATGCCCTGATAGGGATTCGCATGAATTGCCAGAATCCAAAGGCTGAATGCAGCTGTAATTGAATAAATAATTAGTGCCTTAATGCCGGCACGCGCACGATCTGCATGCGTTGAGGCTATCGTAATGGCCGTTAGTACGGTCAATGCTATTAGCAAATACCACTTATACATGTCGACAGATGTCGCGCCTACAGACAGGCGGGTATTGCGGGCATCTTGAAGCTCATCAAAGTCATGGACCAACTGAGAGATAATTGGCGTTGGAATATTGGTTTTGGCGAGGTCAACGATTTCGCGGCGGATATTTTGTAGGGCTGCCTCAACAGAATGTGCAGGCTCGATATTACTATTCTCCAGCCACTCATCTTTCACGACAGCTTGTCGATATTCGATGAGTGTTGCAGTCAGTTGAGGGGCGTTGAGAATTTCTGGGCTTGCTGCGCCAATTAATCGGTAAATTGATGACCTTTCGTCGCTCGTTGCCTGATCTGCTTTTGAATTGGCTGTCCATATATCCGCGGCAACAAAGCCCAGCGATAAAGCCCAAGCCGTTGCAATTGTGCTGACAAATGCGCCGATCGGAACGGAAAGAATATCATTCTTTGCATGGTGTGAGAGAATATGTAGTGCCAAATAACCAACGGAATAAACGCATAGTCCGAGTATGGCGAATGTCAAAAAAGAAACATACACAGATAACTCAAAAATAAACGCCATAACCCGCCTGCTTACCATTCTGGAAGTGGCATTCGTTGGTGAGGTTGGAATATTCAAAAAATAATACAAGCTCCCGCAGTTTGCCTCGTATATTTGAGGTTATCTCGAGAAATCTTGCAAGCCTAAAATAGGCACTTGTTGTTTTTGATTAATAACAGAGAAATCAGAAAGTGAAGATTTCAGGCAGGATTATACAAATTTTGCAAACGCCACAAATTGCACAAAGACTATCTTCTGCGCAATTTGTGGCCCTGATAATCGGTTGTTAAAAGACAATCGAAACGCCAACGACCGGCCCATGCTGCGTAACGTCATATCTAAACTTCTCACGACCTTCTTTGTCATTGAAGTCTTGATACAGCGCTCGATAGCCAACGCGCCAGATTGTCGGCAAATCGAATGTTTTCGTACGATAACCGAGATAGATCTGACCATGTGCACTCAGTTTGGTGCCTGCGCCAAAGCCACCAATGTCGGCTTCAGCGGAAAGGTTCCAGCGCTCGCTAACATCATATAATATACGACTGCCAATGAACGGATCGGCCCATTCCGATTTACGTGTCTCGCTGAAAGGCCCGACACTAAGTTTTGCTTTGATCCGGGTCCATCTGACTCCAGCAGTCGGCTCTATCGCAAATACGCGCTGCTTTCCAAAGTAGGTGAGGCCATCAAGATCTTGCTGGTAAGCTCGATAAAAAACACCACCTGCGAGCGAGGTCGATGTAATGTCGAGATCGAGACGTTCATGGAAGACATCTTCGCCTTGACTGGTCTTGGTGTACTGACCATCAAAATAAACGCCGAACGTGCCATTCGTAATCTCGATATTGCCCATGGCGCTCATGTCGAGATTGCTGAAAATGTCCTTGAATGGGACATCAACCTTGGATGAATACCCAAGTAATCCTGCATTGCCATTGAGCGAAGCCCCCCAGACATAAGGGCTAAAAATTACCCTCCAACTCTGTTGATCCTGAAACTCTGACTGAGCAGGCGCTGGCGCGATTACGTCTGCAGCAAGAGCAGACGCTGTTGATGTTATTAAAAAGGTGCTGATTAAAGCAATATTACGCACAGTTTTACCCGTAAAATTCCGGTTATAAGTGCTTGAATTCAGCTTCATAACGGATCCATCCCCTTGGAGCGTAATTTAGGAAAATGAAAGTATAATCTCAAAATTTCTATTTTTATCAATAAGTTAATTATTGGCAGAAATAAACTAAAAAATGGCAATTGGTTCGCTTTTATCCTCCTCGTGTGATTGAATATTCGGAGGTGCCTGATCATAGAATTGGAACGAAAATAAGCTTTGCTGATCGGAGATGAAATACTCAGATCTGCCAGATATCTTGAGCCGCCCCAAATACATTCATGGAACGTTGTCATATTCTTGAATGGCGCTTTCATTTTCCAAATTTTCACTGCGTTTTGCTTCAGAATGATTGAGTTTCAGCCTGACGCCTGGCTCGCCACTGTTTTCGCAGATAAACTGGGTGCCGACTCCTTCAAGCACAGTATTCTGAGGTTCGATCATATTTTATTGTCTGTAAATATTGTATCGAGCTGATGATCAAACGCGATGAATGCCATCATTTCTCCGTAAGATGCCAGGCGGCATGGCTGATCACATAATCTTGAGTTTTGCGTTTTTTCGTGAACACAATTTTGCCATTGTTTTTCTTGTTCGCGGCTGTGGGGCTTCTTACATAGCATGAGCGCCGCAGGAGTAGTGCCGTTTGTCTGGTGTTCTCGCCAGATTGATAGTTCGGCCTGCCTCATAAACTTGATAATTAGATGGTTTGTTATGACCACTTTTCGATATTTCACCTGGCCTGTGATTTTCACGGTCATTGGTTTGCTCTGTGCCTTATGGCTGGGATATTCATTGACCGGCACAGTGGGAGGCATGCTCTCTGTTTTCATCATCTGTGCGGTTTTGAGTATTCTCGAAATCTCGCTTTCGTTTGATAATGCTATCGTCAACGCGCGCATCCTGCGTGATATGACGCCGGAGTGGCAGCATCGATTCTTGACATGGGGCATCATCATTGCGGTTTTCGGTATGCGGATTATCTTCCCGCTTGCTATCGTCGCGGTCGCTATGTGGACGGACCCAATTTCGGCGCTGAAACTCGCGATCTGGCAGCCCAACGAATATGCACGGGTGATAGCTGAGGCCCACACGGGTATCGCGGCTTTTGGCGGCACATTCCTGCTGATGGTTGGTATGAAGTACTTCTTCGATGTCGAGAAGGACGTGCATTGGGTCAAGGTGATCGAAAGCCAAATGTCGAAGTTTGCTTCGATTCAGGGGATCGAGATCGGCGTTGCGATCGCGCTGATCTTGTTTTTCTCATATCAGCTTGATGCCGAGCATTCGCACACATTCCTTGTGGCGGCGCTGTTTGGTTTGTTGACCTTTCTCGCGGTTGAGGGCTTGGGCGCGGTGCTCGACGCTTCGCAGGAGCAGGTCGATATGGTGCATCGCGGTGGTCTTGGAGCGTTTATCTATCTTGAAGTGCTGGATGCCAGCTTCTCGTTTGATGGCGTTATCGGTGCATTTGCGCTCACCACAAACTTGTTTGTGATCGCCATTGGTCTTGGTATTGGTGCGTTTTATGTCCGGTCGCTGACCATCATGCTGGTCGAGAAAAAGACGCTCGGTCAGTATCGCTATCTCGAGCATGGCGCATTTTATGCCATCCTCGTATTGGCGGTGATTATGTATGTGCAGACACTGTTCCACATCCCGGAAGTGATTACCGGACTTATTGGTGCGGTGTTGATAGGTCTCTCATTCATGTCGTCGATCCGGTATAATAAGCGGAACCCGGAGTGGCAGAACGAGGCTGACGAAGCCGCGTTGCACTAAGTCTTGCACTGTTTAACGAAGAGAAAGGCGGTACTTGCCGCCTTTTTTGTTGACCGAATCGAAAGAGTTGGCGAGCGTTAACTTGCTCACGACAAGGCTCGTCGGAGTGTATTTTCATATGCCTCAGTCGGAAACGACTGCGGCTGCGACTTTTTTGGAGAGGGGTCTTCCATGGTCGTTACTCGCTTAAGCAAAACTGCCTTTGTTGCAGCAATTGCTTTCTTTGCAACACTCGTTTCTTTCGGCAATATCACAGACTACGGGAGCAATTTTGCTTTCGTGCAGCATGTGCTTCTGATGGATACAATCTTTCCGGATGCAACCATCAAATATCGCGCTATTGAGAGCAATACTCTGCACAATGCGGGCTATATTCTGATCATTGCTGCTGAAACATTGACAGCCGTTCTCTGCTGGATCGGTGCTTTTGCGATGCTTGGCCGTTTGGGTGGCGATGCAAAGAGCTTCAATCACTCCAAGAAGTGGGGCATTGCTGGTCTTTCGGTCGGCTTTCTCGTCTGGCAGGTTGGCTTCATGTCGATTGGTGGCGAATGGTTCGGCATGTGGATGTCGTCCACCTGGAACGGAATTGAATCCGCCTTCCGCTTCTTCATCACGATCATCGCCGTGCTGATCTATGTCGTTCTGCCGGACGGCGAGATCGAGAAGTAATCAGATGAAATGAGACGCTAAGGCGGGTTCGTTGATAAGTTCAACGCCCGCTTTTTGCATCTGATCAAGCATGGCATCCATCGAACCGCCAATGTCGATGCCGCGGCAAGCATCAAGCCTTACGCGCACCTGAAAACCGTGTGCTATAGCATCAAGCGCGGAATAGGCGACGCAGAAATCCGTGGCCAGTCCTGCGATTGTCAGAGAGCCAATTTCGCAGTCACGCAAATAGCCCGACAGGCCTGTCGGCGTTCTGCGGTCGTTTTCATAAAAAGACGAATAACTGTCTACGCCAATGCGAAAGCCTTTGCGAATTACGAGTTGCGCGCGGGTCCACTGCAAATCTGGATGAAAGTCGGCACCGTGCGTGCCTTGAACACAGTGGTCAGGCCATAGCGTCTGCGGTCCGTAAGCCATCTCTACGCTGTTAAACGGCTTTTGTCCCGGGTGACTGGTTGCAAAGCTCAAATGTCCTTCCGGGTGCCAGTCTTGCGTTAGAATGACGTGCTCGCTCTCTTCAATCAAACGGTTGATTGCGGGCAGAATTTCATCCCCCTTGTCGACGGCCAGCGCGCCACCTGGGCAGAAGTCATTTTGCACATCAACGACGAGAAGGGCATGTCCGATCATAAAACGCTCCTGAATGCTTCACTGCAATTATATTGAGACACGAGTTCATATGCCAGTCATTACCCGCGTTCTGGTATTACATCATCTTTGGTGCTACCGACCGGCTTTATTTCACTTTGACAGGGGATGTTTATGACTGGTGAAATCACACGTGACAGCAATGGAACGCAGCTCAATGATGGCGATTCGGTTACGCTTATCAAGGATTTGAAGGTAAAAGGCACGTCGACAATGCTCAAGCGCGGTACGCTGGTCAAGGGTATTCGTCTGACGGGGAATCCGGACGAAGTGGATTGCAGCACAAAGCAGGTTAAAGGCCTCGTGCTGCGTACGGAATTTTTGAAAAAAGCCTAATCAGGCATCAATTTCGACACGACCACGCGGACGGCTGCAACAGGCAAGGATGTAGCCTTCCGCGATCTCGTCATCACGAATACCGCCATTGTGGGTCATTTCGGTTTCACCACCGATACATTTGACTTTACAGGTGCCGCAAATACCGAACTCGCAGGCGCTCGGGATTTTTAATCCGCCATTGCGGGCAGTCAGCAGGATTGTGTCGTTTTCGGTGCATTCAACTTCAACACCTGAAAGCGTGAAGACAACCGTTGCAGGTGGCACGGCAGGCTTTGCGGGAGCCGCTGGCTTTTCACCCGTTGCAGCCAATGTTGTTGGCAGGGGTACAGCAGAAATTTCGCTGGCAGGCTGGAAGCTTTCCTGATGATAATTGGCCATGTTGAAGCCAGATTGCTCCAGAAGGCTGCGTACGCCATTCATGAACGGCTCAGGACCGCAACAAAATACTTTGCGATGGAGAAAATCCGGTGCCAGCAGTTCAAGCCGCGCGCGGTCGATGCGGCCATGCAGCCCCGGCCAGACATGGCGCGCCGATGATTCTTCAACAATGAATGCAAGACGCATGGCTTCCATACGGCCTGAAAGCAGTTCCAGTTCCTTGCGGAAAATAATATCATCGGGCGAGCGCGCGCAGTTGATGAAAGCGACATCGGTGGCCGGTGCACAGTCAAAAAGCCAGCGCGTCATCGAAACCATTGGTGTGATGCCAGAACCCGCTGAAATGAAGAGATATTTTTCGCTCGGATGATTGGCGAGCGAAAAGTCGCCATTGGGGCCATAGGCCTTGATGGTCATCGGCGGACGCAGATGGTCAAGCATCCAGCGCGTGCCGATGCTATCCTTCTGCGCTTTGACAGTGACGGAGATATGATAGGGGCGGGAAGGGGTCGATGATAGCGTGTAGGTGCGCAGCACCGGCCCAAGTCCATCAGCGCGTTCAATCGGCAGTTCAAGAGTGACGAACTGGCCCGGCGTGTAGCGGAACCAATTGTCCTCCAGTGTTTTGAAGGAGAAGGTCATGACGTCTGGCGCTTCTTCGATAGCCGAGATGCATTGTAGCATCTGCAACCTGTCGTTCCACGGCAGCATCTCATCCAGATATTTCAGAGGCTGCATGGCCTTCTCACTTCTTTAAGTTCATTACAAATTACGCGACGCGGCTGAGCTTCGCGGTCTCGCCCTTCAGGCGAGGCGTGATGGTGTTGGTGTACCATTCAAGGAACTGCATCACGCCGCCCTCATGCTCGACCGAATAGGGGCCGGGCTGGTAAGCGGGTGAGCGGATGCCAACCGCATTTTCTTCCACAATTTGGCGGTCCTGATCGTTGGTCTGAATCCACACATGGGTCAGCTCATCGAGGTCGTAGTCAACGCCTTCGACCGCATCCTTGTGAACCAGCCACTTGGTCGTCACCATGGTTTCATTGGCGCTGATTGGCAGCACACGGAAGGAAATGGCGTGATCGGCCATCAGGTGGTTCCAGGTCGAAGGATAATTGAAGAGCAGCATCGCGCCGATATTGGTGTTACCCGATACCTGATCGCTTAATGGTTTCTTAACCGCTGGCTTGCCCGACATGGTGTAGCTCACCGCATCGCGCAGAAGTGGAATACGGGTAATGCGATAACGGCCGTCTTCCGACATGTTAAACTCGGCAGGCAAGCCGATGGAAGCGCAGTTTTTCCAGAGCTGGTTGATTTCCGGGTCTTCCATGACGCCCTGAACGCCTGTAGCGCTCGGTGCTTCCGGGTAGGTGCGGCAAAGTTCCGGATGGTTGGCCGCGCAGTGATAGCACTCGCGGTTGTTTTCCCACACGAGCTTCCAGTTACCCTTCTCAATGATCGAGCTTTCAAAGGCGACCTTGGCTTCCTTGATATTGTGCGGTGCGAGGTAAGGCTCAACCAGAGTGCGGAAGCTATTGAAGTCGGGTGCGTCATCGGCAAGGCAGACATAGATATATCCCGCGACGCTTTCGCAATGCACTTGCTTCAAACCATATTCGGTGGGCTTGAAATCCGGCCCGACCTGACGCGCAAACAATAGGCGTCCATCAAGTTCATAGGTCCACTGATGGTAAGGACAGACGAGCTTTGCTGCGGTACCTTTTTCGGCGGAGCAGATACGTGAGCCGCGATGGCGGCAGGAATTGTGGAACGCGCGGATACCGCCCTGTGCATCGCGTACAATGACGACAGGGTATGCACCGACCTGAACGGTCATGTAGGAGCCAGTCTTGGGTAGCTCGCAATCGTGGCCGACAAACAGCCAATCGCGATAGAAAATGTTTTCCAGATCGAGCTTGTAGAAATCCGGATCAGTATAAAACTTCTGCTCGAGGCTGAAATTTGGGTCGCGCCCGGTCAAAAGCCCCAGCATTTCATTGCGAACGTCCATCGATTCGACCCTTTGCGTCCGTATCAAGGTCGGGCTGGTGCTGTTCTCTCAGCGACGCTGGCTCGACCGAATGTTCCCTTTGTCCTCCGGAAGCTGTGCTTTTCCCATTATCTCAATGGCTTGTCTGTTCATTGGCTCATGTTCAGACTGGCTTCCGTTGTCATGATTCAATCATTGAAATGTTCTAAACGCGCATTGGGATGCGACATGACTTTCGCGTAAAGACGACACGCGGGCATTCGCGCAGTTTTTTGCAAATATGTGAGAGTTGCATGCGCGGGATTGCCAAAATGGGAGAAAGCCAGTTACCAAGCTGCCTGACATATTCGGTTTCATTCCATGGGAGGCTCGCAGGCCATGAAACGTTCAGAAGTTAATGAGATTATTCGCGAGAGCGATGCTTTCATCCGTTCTTTTGGTTATATCATGCCACCATTTGCCTATTGGACGCCTGAAGAGTTGAAAACGCGCACGTCAAGCGATTCAAAGGCTATTCTCGATGGTCGTCTTGGCTGGGATATTACTGATTATGGTCAGGGCAAGTTTGCGGATCTTGGTCTGTTTCTTTTCACCACGCGCAACGGCAATGCCGAGGACCTCAAGCGTGGTGGTGGTATGCTTTATGCCGAAAAGATCATGATCTCGCGCAAGAATCAGCTTTCGCCAATGCATCGCCATGTGGTGAAGGCAGAAGACATCATCAATCGCGGTGGCGGTACGCTGGTACTGGAACTCTTCAATTCGCGCGCCGACGGTAGCGTTGACGAAGAAACTGATGTGACCGTCGCAACGGATGGGCGCTGGGTGACCCAGAAAGCCGGTGCGCATTTGAAGCTAAGCCCAGGTGAAAGCGTTACGCTTCTGCCGGGCAACTGGCATGCCTTTTGGGGCGAGGGCGGCGATGTTTTGATCGGTGAAGTATCGACCGTCAACGACGATCTGACCGACAATATTTTCCGTGAGCCGATTGGCCGCTTTTCCGATATTGAAGAGAACGAACAGCCACTGCATTTGCTCGTCTCAGACTATGATAGATGGCTCTAAGTTAGATTAAAGGACTGAACATATGAAGCTGGCGATGATCGGAACGGGCTATGTGGGTCTGGTTTCAGGTGTGTGTTTTGCCGAATTTGGCTTTCACGTTACCTGTGTCGACAAGAACCCATCGATCATCGAACGGCTTGAAGCGGGTAAGGTCACGATTTTCGAACCCGGGCTTGATGAGCTTATGGGGCGCAACATTCGTGATGGCCGCCTTGAATTCAGTACCGATCTTGCGACCAGCGTTGCTGATGCTGATGTGATCCTGATTGCAGTTGGCACGCCGTCGCGTCGTGGCGATGATGAAGCGGACCTACAATATATTGAGGCAGCTGCTGATGAAATTGCAGCTGCGATGAAGCCGGGTGCGGTGGTCGTTATCAAATCGACGGTGGTTGTCGGCACCAATGCGCGTATTCGCGACCGTATAGCGCTTGCGCGGCCGGGCGTTGAGTTTTCGATGGTCTCGAACCCGGAATTCCTGCGTGAAGGTTCAGCGATTGAAGACTTCATGCGCCCTGATCGTGTGGTGGTGGGTGTTGATGACGAGCGCGGCAAGGCGGCGATGCAGCGGCTTTATCGTCCGCTTTATCTGCGTGAAACGCCGATGGTCGTCACCTCGCTGGAGAACGCTGAAATCATCAAATATGCAGCGAATGCTTTTCTCGCTATGAAAGTGACGTTCATCAATCAGGTGGCGGATCTTTGTGAAAAGACCGGCGGCAATGTGCAGGAAGTTGCACGCGCCATCGGCATGGATAATCGTATCGGGTCCAAGTTCCTGCATGCTGGACCGGGCTTTGGTGGTTCGTGCTTCCCAAAAGATACGCGCGCTTTTGCTGCGACCGGCAAAAAATATGACGCACCGCAGTCGCTGATTGAAGAAGTAATCGCGGTCAACGAAGCGCGTAAGCTATCGATGGCAGATCGTATTATTGCCGCTGCTCGTGAGAGTGGCGCGAAAACGGTTGCTGTGCTGGGCGTCGCTTTCAAGCCGAATACGGATGATATTCGCGAATCGCCTGCGATTGACATAATTGCCGCCATTCAAAAGGCAGGCATTTCTGTGCGCGCGCATGATCCGGAAGCGATGGATGCTGCAAAGGCAGTATTGCCGGATGTTGTCTGGTGCAGTTCTGCTTACGAAGCGGCAGAGGGTGCGGGTGTTACGGCGCTTTTGACAGAGTGGAATGCTTATCGGGCGCTTGATTTGAAACGTGTCGCGAAAGCGATGGATGGCAATGTGCTGATCGATCTGCGTAATGTCTACAAAGCTGACGATGTTGCCGGAACCGGATTGGATTATCGCTCGGTAGGGCGGACCTTAAAGCAATAAAAGAAAACGCCGATCTGAGGATTTCAGATCGGCGTTTTTGTTTGGTGAAACGAATTAATTCGCTGCTTTCAACCGTTTCCGCTCATTGGCGATAAGCCAGAGATTGCGGATATAGACGATCAGGCCAAAGCCTTGACCGGCGATGAAGACCGGGTCTTTGCGTTGAATAGCGTAAACCAATAGTAGCACGCCGCCAATGAGCGAGAAGAACCAGAACGCCACTGGCATAACGCTCTTTTTTGCTTTTTCAGATGCTAGCCACTGCACGACAAAGCGCATGGTAAAGCAGGCTTGCGCGACAAAGCCCAAAATGATCCAGCCATCCCACTGTGCTACGAACACATCGTGAAGCCACTGGGACATGCTGGTGAAAATATCAGTCATGGGTAATCTCCGTCACGCGCGGCACCACCTTGCGGCGCTTGCGCAACCACCAGACGCCATAAAGGTCGAGAATGCCGCGCAGCCCACGGTCGAGAATGCCGTAGTTGGATTTTCCATGGCGCCGTTCGCGGTCAGTGACATCGATATGAACGACATCAAAACCTTCACGCAAAGCGAGCGCAGGAAGATAACGATGCCAGCCGTCAAAGAATGGCAGCTGGCGGAAGAGATCGGTGTGTAGCGCCTTGAGGCCACAACCGGAGTCGCGGGTTTTGTCCTTGAGGATTGCACCGCGCAGATTGTTGGCAAAGCGCGAGGAAAGCTGTTTGAGTTTGGTGTCGGTGCGCTTGAGGCGCTGACCGGCAGCAATGCCAAAAGCAGGGCCAGCATTGATGAGAGCGTCGGCAAGTGCCGGCAGATAGGCAGGATTGTTCTGCCCGTCGCCATCCATTGTCACGACAATCTGGCCACGCGCTGCGAAAACGCCCGAGCGCAAAGCAGCACTTTGGCCGGATGAGCGATCATGGCGGATATGGCGTAGCGGCTTGCCTGCATGGATGCGGCCAGCCAACACATCGCTGGTAGAATCTGTTGAGCCATCGTCTACGACAATGACTTCATAGGCTCGGCCCAGCATAGCGCTATCGACTTCATCGAGCAGAAAAGCGAGATTGTCGGCTTCGTTGCGGCAGGGGATGACCACAGAAATCGTCGGTGTTGACAAGCGGAGTTCCTTCATTCCTTGCGCATTTACCGTAAATCAGTGTGCATAATATCTCAGTACAGGTGCCCTGTAGTGCGCAAGGCGGGCTCCATACCATTGATTGCCGGGCAAACCAAGTGTTTCAAGAAATCGTGAGCTTGACCAGTTTTTCAGGATATCAGCTGCTTTTAGCCGGACTTGTTGTCAGACGGAAGAGCTTGCGCGAGCCAATTCAGAAAATTCTGCGTCACTTCTTCTCGGTTTAAGTCGTTGAGACTCTCGTGGCGAGACTCGGGATAGACTGTGCAGGTTACTTTGATAAAGCCCATGGCCTGCATTCTGTGTGCAAGCTTTCGGGTGGCTTTGGCTTTGTCTGTTGTAGGGTCTTCGCCGCCGCCAACAAGATTAAATGGCAGATCACGACGGATATTTGCAAAATTGCGGTCGGTTGCTCCCGCCTTCATCATGCGGAATACGTCGATCCATAAGGCGACGCTTGCATCAAAGCCACAAAGCGGATCGTTGATATAAGCTTCAACCTCTGAAGCATCGCGCGATAGCCAGTCAAACGCGGTGCGATGGTTGGGGATAGCGTTGCCCCAAGCCCGAAAGGTGAGCTTGGGCAAGATCGAACTTGGGACGTCTGAGCCTTTCAGCATGCGCTCGATTTTCAGAATTGCCATCGCCGCGCTGTTCTCAACGCCTCCGTTGAAGTTGGCATTCCAGATGGCTGCAGCATCGATTGTTTCTGAGTGCACGAGCGTATAATTGAGCGCGATCAGTCCGCCCATTGAATGTCCGAACAAAACCACCGGCAAGCCAGAGTGCGAGGCATGAATATGGCGGTTTAGGGCAAGAACATCATCAATTGCCACTCTATAGCCGTCTTTTTGCGCGAATATTCCTCTTGGCGCATATGCACCAATATTGGCGCCATGCCCGCGATGATCGTGCGCATAGACATTATAGCCTGCTGCGTTGAGGGCCATAGCAAACCGCTCGTAACGGGCTGAATGTTCTGCAAGTCCGTGGCAGATGTGCAGCGCAGCCTTTGGTGCAGCAATCAGCGATTGCCGAAATGGCAATTCGATTCCGCCATTAAGCGGCAAGCGATGGATGGTTTCAAACGACATAAAAGCATCTGAATTTATGCTGCGCAAATAGTCAAATGCTCTTTTGGTGGTGTCGCTTAAAAAGGCATCCAGAGGTTGAGTGAATTAAATTTAGGCAAATGCAATTTTTAAGCAAATTCCGCTTGAAAACCGCAGAAACCTAGGCAAATCTATCTTTAACGGGGATGTCGACGGAGTTTTGAAGGAAATCCAGAGGCGTTGAATTTAGGTATTAAGGCATAACTAGCAGGCCATTCGGTGAAAGGGAGGATACTTTCCCGAGTGGTGGCCAGAGGGGAAACCGGGTGACGGAAATATCCGCGCCCGGTTTCATTTTGTTTATAAGCTTTTCAAGCTGAAGTTTGCGCGATCATATTTGCTTCCGCGCGCTATTTCGCCTACATAGCCAGCAGAATTTTTCCTTGCGGTTCGGCGAATGGCCGTTCACGCTTTCTAACTCGTGGAGACGACGCGCTTTATGGCACGCCAATTCATTTATCATATGTCCGGGCTGAACAAGGCCTATGGTGCTAAAAAGGTTATCGAAAACCTTCATCTGTCGTTCTATCCGGATGCGAAGATCGGTATTCTTGGTCCTAACGGTGCCGGTAAGTCGACGATCCTCAAGATCATGGCTGGTCTCGACAAGGATTATACCGGTGAAGCCTGGCTCGCTGAAGGTGCGACTTGCGGCTATCTTGCGCAGGAACCGCATCTTGATCCGGAAAAGACAGTTCTTGGCAATGTCATGGAAGGCGTAGCTGACAAGACAGCTATTCTCGACCGTTACAACGAACTGATGATGAACTATTCTGATGAAACCGCTGACGAAGGTGCGGCTCTTCAGGACGTCATCGACAGCCAGAACCTCTGGGATCTCGACAGTCAGGTTGAAATGGCGATGGAAGCTCTGCGTTGCCCGCCTGCTGATGCCGATGTTACCAAGCTTTCGGGTGGTGAGCGTCGTCGTGTTGCACTGTGCAAGCTGCTTCTTTCGAAGCCTGATCTGCTGCTGCTTGACGAACCGACCAACCACCTTGACGCTGAAACTACCGCTTGGCTGGAAAAGCACCTGCGTGAATATGAAGGCGCAGTGCTTCTCATCACGCACGATCGCTACTTCCTCGACAATGTTACCGGTTGGATTCTCGAGCTTGATCGCGGTCGCGGCATTCCTTACGAAGGCAATTACTCTGCCTATCTGGAAGCCAAGTCAAAGCGCATGATTCAGGAAGGCCGCGAAGAAGATTCGCGTCAGAAGGCACTTGAGCGCGAACGTCAATGGATTGCCGCAAGCCCGAAGGCTCGTCAGTCGAAGTCGAAAGCGCGTATTAAGGCCTATGACCAGCTGGTTGAAGCTGCCAACAATCAGCGTCCGGGCGATGCCCAGATTCTGATCCCGGCCGGTGAGCGTCTTGGTCAGGTTGTTATTGAAGCTGAAGGTCTGACCAAATCGTTTGGCGACCGTATGCTGATCGAAAACCTCACCTTCAAGCTGCCTCCAGGTGGTATCGTTGGTGTTATCGGTCCAAACGGTGCCGGTAAGTCGACACTGTTCAAGATGATCACCGGTCAGGAAAAGCCGGATTCTGGTTCGATCCGCATCGGTGACACCGTTCATCTTGGTTATGTCGATCAGAGCCGCGATCACCTCGACCCGAACAAGAATGTCTGGGAAGAAATTTCTGGCGGTAACGACATTATCAAGCTCGGTAAGTTTGAAATGAACTCCCGCGCTTATTGCGGTGCGTTCAACTTCAAGGGCGGTGATCAGCAGGCGAAAGTCGGCAATCTCTCCGGCGGTCAGCGTAACCGCGTTCATCTTGCCAAGATGTTGCAGGCAGGCGGTAACGTTCTGCTCCTCGATGAACCGACCAACGATCTTGATACCGAAACGCTGGCAGCGCTTGAAGATGCGCTCGAAAAATACGCTGGTTGCGCCGTTATCATCTCCCACGATCGTATGTTCCTTGACCGTCTTGCGACACATATTCTTGCATTCGAAGGCGATAGCCATGTTGAATGGTTCGAAGGTAACTTCGAGGATTATGAAGCGGACAAGGTTCGTCGTCTCGGACCTGAAAGCGTCAATCCAAAGCGGGTTACCTACAAGCCGCTGACGCGCTAAGAAAACAAAGGCCGGTGCATCGCACCGGCCTTTTTCATTTTTTGGAGTGTCCCGTGAAAGACTGGTCTGCACAGCAATATCTGAAGTTTGAAGATGAGCGCAGCCGCCCGGCGGTTGACCTTCTGGCGCAGATAAAGATCGATAATCCGCGTAAGGTGGTCGATATTGGTTGTGGACCGGGAAATTCTACTGAACTTCTGGTTCAGCGCTGGCCAAATGCAAAAATCTCGGGATTTGATACATCGCCAGATATGATCAAGAAGGCGAAAGTGCGTTTGCCGCGAGTGGACTTCGATGTTGGTGATCTCACCAAATTTGTGCCAGATACCGAAACCGATGTGCTATTTTCAAATGCTGTTTTTCAGTGGGTTCCTGATCACATTGAGCAGATGCAAAGGTTACTGTCCGAGCTTCAGACCGGTGCTTATCTGGCAGTGCAGATGCCGGATAATATGTCAGAGCCAACCCATATTTTAATGCGTGAAGTCGCCAAAACCGGGCTATTTAACGCTATAATTGGCGATAAGGGTAGGGCACCACTGCCATCAGCGACGGAATACTATAACGCTTTGATTAAGCATGCGTCCCACGTCGATATCTGGCATGTGATTTATAATCATCAATTGGCTGATGTGGATGCAATCATTGAATGGGTGAAGTCCACTGGGCTGCGCCCGTTTCTCGATCCATTGAATGATGAGGAGCAGCGCGAGTATCTCAAAGCGTATAAGGCACGACTTGAAGCGTTCTATCCAACGCTGAATGATGGTCGTGTGCTGCTTCGTTTCCCGCGCATTTTTATTGTTGCACAGAAGTAATCGGAGAATTACGCGTCCGCTTTCTCGTCATCGTCTGCGGTGACAAGCCGTGTAGCGCGCCATTCGGTGAGCTTCTTATTGATTGCATCCATGACAAAAAAGCGTGCTGAATCTTTATCGTAGCCATCATCACGCAAAGCGTCATAGTCAGTATGCGCGTGCCGGACATGTGCAACTGTTGCTAGCCAGACAGCTATAGATGGTGGGAGAGATTTCATATGCGGAGCAAGTGCCGCTGCACGGATTGGTTCTGAATCGGAATAGGGAACTGCGGGGAGCAAAAGCGTAAGCGATTTTGCAACTGCCTTCTGGCGCTCGGTGCTTGCACCCATGGCTGTCTTCCTTTCCGGCTTTCAGCGCGATTTGCAACAAGCATACTCTGCTTATTAAATCATTCAAACTGCTACTGGAGCTTCATGGCAGTTTTACTGTGCATGGGTGCGTGAAAATTACTTGCGCGATTTACATAATTCACATAAACATATCTTTATATGTTTTAGATTGTGGAGGTTGCGTATTGCGTTTGCAACTCGATCAGCTGGTGGATGTTTTAAAAGCGGTGGCTGAACCAAGCCGTCTGCGCATACTTGCGCTTCTTTCCAGAGGCGATTTGACCGTATCGGACCTGACCACAATTCTTGGTCAGTCGCAGCCACGCGTGTCACGGCATCTCAAGCTGCTTGGTGAAGCCGATCTTATTGATCGCTATCAGGAAGGCGCATGGGCGTATTTCCGTCTGTCGGATAATGCTGTTTGCGGCGAAGTTGCGCGCAATCTTCTGTCAAAGCTCGATGGTGCCGACACCTTGCTTGAACGGGATATGGAGCGGCTTTCGCAAGTTAAATCCAGTCGCCAGGAAAAGGCTGCAGCCTATTTCAGTGCCAATGCTGGTAGCTGGGATGAAATCCGCAAGCTGCATGTGTCGGAAAGTGCTGTTGAGGTCGCTCTCAGGGGTATCATCGGCGACAAGCCATTTCAGGCGCTGCTTGATGTTGGGACTGGTACTGGCCGTTTGTTGGAGCTGTTCTCACCGCTTTATTTGCGTGGGCTTGGCATTGATATTAATCGCGACATGCTGGCTGTGGCGCGTGCCAATCTTGATTTGGCATCGGTTGCCAATGCGCAAGTGCGGCAGGGTGATGTCTATGCGTTGCCTGTCGAGCGCGAGAATTTTGATCTGGTGACAATCCATCAGGTTCTTCATTTTCTTGATGATCCACTGGCTGCAATTCGGGAAGCTGCGCGTGCATTGCGTCCGGGCGGTCGGTTGCTGATTGTTGATTTTGCCCCGCATCGGCTTGAGTTTCTGCGCGAAGAGCACGCGCATTTACGGCTTGGTTTCAGTGATGAGCAGATGCTGGGCTGGATGAAAGAGGCAGGACTGGAACCTGCAAAAACAACTGAGTTGGCGCCAAAGGCTGCAAATGGTGACGATGGACTGACGGTGAAGCTTTGGCTTGCCCATGATCCGCGTTTGCTGATTGCTGATCCGGTACCGCGCAATGCAAGCATGACGGAGACAGTCTGATGGGCTTTTATGGTCTTTCCCGCCGATCTGATATCGGCCAGACCACCCGGGTATCGTTCGAATTCTTCCCACCCAAGTCGGAAGAAATGGAACAGCGCCTGTGGGAAACGGTAACGCGGCTTGCGCCGCTTGAGCCTGAGTTTGTCTCCGTGACCTATGGTGCAGGTGGTTCGACGCGTGAGCGCACGATCCGCACTGTTGCGCGTATCTTGAAAGAAACGGATATTCAGCCAGCGGCACATCTCACTTGCGTGGATGCGACGCGTGAGGAAGTGGATCGCGTTGCGCAGGAGTTTGCAGCGCTTGGCGTCAATCGGTTTGTAGCGCTGCGTGGTGATCCTGCCAGCGGCATTGGCGAGAAATATGTACCGACACCAGGCGGTTATCAGAACGGCGCTGATTTGGTCGGTGGCCTGCGTAAGCTTTCTGATTTCGACATTTCTGTTTCGGCTTACCCGGAAAAGCATCCTGAAAGCCCGGATTTCGCGACTGACATCGATATGCTCAAGCGTAAGGTCGATAATGGTGCAACGCGAGCAATCACGCAGTTCTTCTTTGATAACGATCTTTATGAGCGTTATGTGGAGCGTGTGCGTCGAGCAGGCATTTATATCCCGATTGTTCCGGGTGTCTTGCCGGTGCATAATTTCAAGCAAGTCAGCAATTTCTGCGCGCGTTCAGCTACCCACATTCCGGCATGGCTTGCGGAACGCTTTGACGGGTTGGATAAAGACCCGCAGACCCATCAGTTGGTTGCAGCCGCAATTGCTGCCGAGCAGGTTATGGACCTGATTGAGCGTGGCGTGCAGGATTTTCATTTCTACACGATGAACCGCGCTGATCTGCCATTTGCGATTTGCCATATGATTGGCATTCGACCAAAAGCCGAGCCTGCGCTTGAAGTTGCATGAAATGAAAAAAGCCCGGTTTTAAACCGGGCTTTTCTTTCAGTAAGACACATCAGTTCATCCTCAAAAACTGATGTCGTCTAATGGCTTAGGCTATCCCTCATTCAGGGAATGACGCCCGCTATCAACGCTGCAACAAATGCAAATGCTGCACAGATCATGAGGACGTTCAAAGATCGAGTAAGTCCCATCGGTCTGTCTCCTTCTATGCACCCGACGAGCCAATGACTGGTCGAATGCGCGCTGGTAGAGAACCTGAATTTAAGCGCAAAACGGTTTAAACAAAAGAAGATTTCTTGCTGCAATATGCGGTGATGGCGAAAAAAACCTTCTGTTTAACACCTAAGTCTCTGAAATTTTTACCTGAAAAATTTGTTCACATTTCATGAAAAAGCCATGAAACTGCCAATTTTGAAGATGGCTTTTGCTGTTTTAGCGGATCAGAGCCAGCAAACCGGAGAGAGTCAGCACTGAAAGAACAGTCGAATAAAGGATGACATTCGACGTGATGGCAGCCTCGCGACGATAGTGTTCAGCCAGCATGAATGGGCCCGTTCCGGCAGGAAGGGCTGCAAGCAATGTGGCGCTTTGCGCAAGATGCGTCGGGAGATTGAAAACGTAAACCGCAAGCAACCATGTAGCCAACGGCATGATAATAAGTTTGACTGAGACGAGGAAGGCGATGGCATTGACGCTGTCGCGCTCAATCTTGCGTGGTTGTGCCAGGAATAGGCCAAGCGCAACCAATGCGCAAGGTGAAGCGGCGCCGCCCAGCATTTTTAAGAAGGTTTCGGCGGGGGCGGGAATGGTGATGCTGGTCACCGGTATCAATGCGCCCAGAAACGGTGCTACCAGGAGCGGATTACGCATCAGAGAGCGCGCAACTTTCCAGATAAGGTGCAGCGGTTTTTTCTCTGTTTGGAGACCGATCTCGATCAGCACAATTGCAAAAGCAAAAGTCACGCAGACAGTGATGATGATTGAGATCGTCGTTGCAGCGAGAACACCGGAGCCAAACGCAATCATCGAAAGCGGGATGCCCATATAGCCCGTATTCGGATAGGCGGCATTCAGGCCGTCGAGCGCATTATCCGCGAGAGAAAGCTTGCCGCGAAGACGAACAAGAAATGGAAGTACGAAAGCAATGGCGCTGCTGAGCATAAACACGCTGATAAAGCCGGGTTGCCAGAGATCGCTGCCATGGGTGTTGGCCATAATATCGAAAAGCAGGTCGGGCAGGGCGAGATAAACAACGAAGCGGTTGAGTTCTGCTATTGCATGCGGGCCTAATATTTTCAGCTTGAACGCCAGCCAACCTGAAAAAATCAGGCCGAATACGGGAAGCACGACGATCAAAGTGGAAAACATGACGAGATCAACTTGCAAGGGGAATGCAAAAAGGCGCGGAGGTGGTCCGCGCCTTCGAGTTCTTCAATATCAGAGCTTTTCGAGCAGCTCCGGTGTTGGCCAGGAATCGGCAGGCATGCCTAAACGCAATTGTTCGGTGCGAACAGCATCGCGGGTCAGTACGCCGAAGACGCCGTCGATCTTGCCCATGTCGTAGCCACGCGCCTGCAACTTGGTCTGGAGTTCTTTCATCTGTTCCTGTGTCAGGCCTTGGTCAGGATTGCCAGCATTAAAGGCTGGAGCACCTGCAAGACGGGTCGCGAAATAGGCAGCTGTCGTTGCGTAAACAATCGACTTGTTCCATTCAACGAAGATGTCGAAATTTGCATAAGATAAGAATGCCGGACCTTTGCGACCCAACGGCAGCAGCAGGGATGCATCGCCATCATCGGGGCCGAGTGGACCATTAAGGCCGGTTACACCGTGTTGCGCCCACCACGAATGCGGCTTGCGATTGGTGCGGATGGATTCTTCCCAAGGGAGATCCTGCGTGATGCGCACTTCTTCAAGCCAAGGCTCGCCGCGCTTCCAACCGAGCTCGGAAATCATACGGCCAGCGGTCATCATCGCATCTGGAATGCTATTCTTCAGATCGACCTTGCCGTCGCCATCGCCGTCAACGCCGCGTTCCAGATAATCCTTCGGCAGAAGCTGCATCATGCCGATTTCGCCAGCCCAAGCGCCGGTTGTGGCAGCATCAACAACGCCTGTATCGAAAAGCTTAAGCAGTGCGATCAATTGCGGGCGGAACAAGTCTGGACGGCGGCAATCGTAAGAGAGCGTTACCAGTGCATTCAGCGTATCGAAATCGCCCTGAATGGCGCCGTAATCGGTTTCCAGTCCCCAGAAGGCTGCGAGAACCGGGCCGGGTACGCCATAGGCTTCTTCGACCTTCTTGAAGACATCAGCATGTTTGGCGAGATTGTTCTGGCCATTCTTCAGGCGCGCTTCGGAAATCAGGCGCTTGGAAAAATCGGTGAAGGTGAGGTTGAAAACCGTCTGCTTGCGGTCGCGATCAAGAACTTTCTGCTCGAGCGTCGCCTTGTGCAGTTCAGCAATACCCTTTTCGCCGACACCTGCTTCGCGTGCTTCTTTGGTCAGATTGTCCATCCACTGACCAAAGTCGATTTCGCATTCTGGCTTTGGCTGATTAGCCGTGTCTGTTGCGGCAGACGGGGCCGGAGAAGCGAGAGCAGGGGAAATTGCAGTTGATGCCAGTAAAGCGGCAGCCATCACTGAAGCGATAAGTTTCATCGAGAGAACTCACAATTAAAGAGGGAAATAACGTCCCCATTTGTTTTTCAACCTATTGCCTCATCACGTCATGGAAATGAAGCGAAACTTAGTGTGAGCTTCCGTTTATCGTTGAGTTAACGGACCTTGTTGCTTTCGAGCCACTTTTTCCATGCTGCCGCGCTGCCTGCAAAGACATTGATGTCTGCATCACCTTTGATGCCGGGAATGGTACCGGTGCCAGTATATTGCCAGAATGTCCACGGATGGGGGCCGTATTTCTCCGTCGGATGACCGGCAGTGGAGCGCAGCCAGAACGGATAGCCGCTCAACTGGTTGAGGTTATTCTCATCGAAGAAGTCGACAGTCGTGTAAATGATTGGGCGTTTGCCATAATGCTTTTCAACGGCATCAAGAAAAATCTTCATTTCTTTGCGCACGACGACTTCATTCGGCCTCAGTTTGCACGAGGGCGAATGTGCATTCCATTCCATGTCGAGTACGGGCGGCAAAGCGTTCGGATCGCGAGGCACATTCTGGATATACCAGCGCGCTTGTTCTATTGCAGGGCGGCAGAAATAATAGAAGTGATAGGCGCTGCGCGGAATGCCAGCTTGTTTTGCGCCGTTCCAGTGTTCAGTGAAGCGATCGTCGAAGCGGTCGCCGCCTTCTGTTGCTTTGATGAAGGCGAAGGAAATACCGCTGCGCCGGACTGCGTTCCAGTCGACATCGACCTGATATTTGGAAACATCGGTGCCATGGATTGGATAATGCCACGGTGTGCGGCCAGTCCATTCAAACGGTTTGCGATCACCAAAACGCGGCGCGTTAATCGTGCCGGATGGTCGTGCCATTTGCTGCATCGAATTGCCGGATTTTTTAACGTCGGCGAAGTCGTAATCGACTGTCGTACAAGCGGACAGAAGAAACGCCCCGAGGGCAAGAAAGCAGCGGCTGGCGGTAGCGTTCATACGATAGTCCCGGTGTCGCGAATCAGTCTTGATTAGGGTTACGCGATCCCGATGCTGACGTCATCAGTCGGCGGGCAAAACTTTGCTCGATATATATTGTGTCGCAGGTTTAGGGCGTTTTGCGGATAATAGCGATCCATGCAAAGTCGCGGTACAGGACTTTTTTCTGCAAATGAGCGCCTTGTTCTTTTGCAAGCTGCTCTGACACAGCAAAGAGGTTTTCGCGTGGAGTCACATGGAACCAGTTAAGCCATGTGAAAAGGGCATTTTTGAAAAAGCTTGGTAGGTGTTGCTGATCGCCAAAATCGACAATATGCATTTCTCCGCCGGGCTTTAAGTGCTGGATGCTTTCAGCAATAGCCGATTGCCATTGCGGGATCATCGAAACCGCATAGGAAATGAAGATACGGTCGAAACTGTCTACATTGAAAAGTTTGACTGGATTGAAATGTGTTGCATCAGCACGTTCTAGTTCTATGCGTTCCGCAATTCCGGCTCTCTTTGCAGCTGCTTGAGCGGTATCGAGCATCTCGGCTGAAATATCGATGCCGTAGAGTTTTGCGGTGGGGTAGGTCTTCGCGGTTTTTACCAGATTACGTCCCGTACCGCAGCCTATTTCCAATACGCTGCCGCCTTGAGGAACGTTGAGGCCCGCAATCATTGTATCGCGACCGAGAAGATAATATTTGCGCGTCGCGTCGTAGAAGTATCGTTGGTGGCGATAGACGCGGTCCATCAGGCTCGCGTGGTCTATGCCGCTGCTCTGTTTTTGATGGGCGCTCATATTATGCGTCTTTCAGAACATAAAGGTGAAAGCCGCCATAGATGGAAGAGCGGTCGCGGTTATGCAAAGCACGAGATTGTTCTGCACAATAATTCCAATGGTCGAGTATTGAGACATCTACACGTCCCGGCAGCAAGCTTGGCTCGGCTGCTGTGCGGAAGATAACGCGGGCACCGGGTGCTGCCGTGCGCGTGATTTCGCTCCAGAGTGCGTTGAGTTGTGCGTCGTTCATCCAGTCTTGCGCGTCAAGTAAGATATAGCGATCCACCGACGAAGCAGGCTTCTTGGCGAGAAATTCCGTATAATTGGCATTGCGCACGCTCATGCGATCACCGCGCGTGCGTACAGTGTCGAAGTTTAGGCGAGAGAGATAAGGCGGCAAAGGGCCGGTCTCGTCGTTATTGCTATAGCCGCGTCCAAACGCCTGCCATGCGAAATAGTTTTCGCTGAGAGGGAAGGCGCAGGCAAGCTTTTCAAGCCGTGCACGGAGAACGAGGGCCATGTCGCCATTTCCGGCTGTTGCCAAGGCATCATATTGCTGTGGCGGAATGCCAAGGCCAAACAGTGATGATTTGCGCGCTGTGGCCCAGCGCACCATGCGTTTTTCAAACAAGGGTGCTAGGGCAGTATCAAAGAACGTGCGCTGTTCTTCCATGGTGCGTGCTTTGAGAATGTCGCGCGGGTCAATGCCATAAAGACGGGCAACGCGATGGCCCATACCAATGAAAACGCCAAGCAGGCCATGGCGGTAGAGATCGCGTGAGAAAATCGAGATGCGCTTTTCCCAGTAGGCTCGGCTTTCGTTATCAAGATGCGGTTGGATGAAGCGCTGATAGGCTGCAAGATTGGCTTTGTCATCGGCTTTTCCATAGAAGCGGTAGAATGTTGCGTAGTCCGGCAAGTGCTTGAGTGCGGCGAGTTTCAGGCGATTAAACGCGACGTGGGCGCTGTTCAGGTCAACCGCTTCGACGGAAGCTGGATCGGCCGTCAGATAGGAAAGTGCGTTGCAGCCGCCTGACGCGATAGTCACGATGCGATGCCCCGGTTCTATGGAAAGTGCTGCCATATCGACTTCCGGGTCTTCCCATATCTGCGGATAAACCAGCCCTTTAAACAGCCAGGCAAACAGTCTTTCCGAAGCACCGTCTTTTGAGAGCGCGTTGTTTTGAGTGACTGCACGCTTGAGGATCGTGTCGTTCGTACTCTGCGTTTTCATGCCATGTTCCCGGTTCCTGCGGTGCCAAATCACTGGCGAAGCCAGACGTGTTTGGCAGAGTTAAACATCATCGGGTAACAGGCGCGTGACGCCGAAAATTATGGTTAGTCCTTTGTTAATATGGCGGTTTGTTACCGCTCGTAAAACTAATTGAGAGAACCTTTTCGCATGCTCGCCGTTTCGTCCTGAGATGTTGGCATCGTCAAAACATCGCTTGGAAATAGCGCTGGGGACAAAAGCGTAATGTGACGAATGTCTTATGAAGGTGATTGGCCATTAAGGGGTCAGTCACAAAAAACCAGAGAGCGTTGGCTATATCCCCGCAACGCTTCAACTTAGGGTAAGGAGAGCCACCGTGAAGAAGTTTTTGATCACTTCAGTTGCTGCCGTATCGTTTTTGAGTCTTGCAGCTTGTAGCGACAATTCAAAAGATTCCAGTAACGCTCCGGCAGCGCCGGCGCCTGAAGCGCCAGCTGCACCGGCAGCGCCGGCTAATAACACGACAACGACTCCGGCTACCCCTGAGCCAGCAACACCGACGCCTTCAACGCCAGGTACAACCGGAACTCCGCCTGCAAACTAGCTTGCAGTGATAGTCACGTGAATGCCCACGGTATTCACAGAATTCAGATAGCGGTCCGTTTTCGGGCCGCTATTTGCCTCGAAGGGAACGGAACGAGTGACAAATTCTGCGATTGTTGAAAACAAAGATGAGGTGAGCGCGTTTTCAGTGTTCAAACGCCGTCTGACTTCGGTTATGTCTTTTGTCATGAGCCGTAATTTCTTGTTTTTCATTTCTGCTATTGTTCTTGTTGCGCTTGCTGCCTGTGGCAAAGGTGCAGAGGAACAGGCAGCCGCGCCGACACAGTCGGAACAATCGACATCTGCACCTGTTCAGCAAGCGCAGGAAGGCCCTAATCTTATAAAGGCGCTGGAAGATAATTCCGGTGTTATGACACCCGAACAACAGGCTGTAGCCATTGAGCGTGCGCGCAGCAACGCGGAAGCCGCAGCCAAAGCAGTCGGACAATCCGAGCAACAGGCGCAGGCCGCCGGTGAAGCCGCTGCGAGTTCCGCGCAGCGTTCTTTTTCAGAACGTCAGCCCCAATAACTATTTTGTTTATTGCTAAATTATTGTTTTTTCGTCGATTGTCGCGAGTTGTTGTTTCCAGCCTTTGCGGAATTCTATAGAAACGATTCATGTCGATCTGGGTTCAAATCGGTGATTTTTTCACCTCTATAACGCTCAGCGCTATTTCCAGCGTGATTGAAGCTGTGCGAACAGTTTTCGAAGGCGATGCAGACACGCGCAGACGCGTTGCTTTTTCCATCGCCATGATTGCACTGTCGGCCAAGATGGCTAAGGCTGATGGTGTCGTGACGCAGGATGAGTTTCGCGCGTTCCAGCGGATTTTCTCCGTACCCGAAGAAGAACATGCGCATGTGGTGCGCCTTTATAACCTCGCGCAGCAGGACGTCGCTGGTTACGAGAGCTATGCGCGTCAGCTTGCGGGGCTTTGTCGCGAAGGCGATGAGAATTGTCATCTACTCGAAGATATTCTCGACGGACTGTTTCATATAGCGACCGCTGACGGCTATGTGCATGAAAAGGAAATGGCGTTTCTTTCGAACGTTGCCGAAATTTTTGGTTATGACGAACAAGGCTTTGACCGCATCGCTTTCCGGCATGTCAGTCGCGGCGAGGGCGACCCCTTTGCCATTCTCGGTTTGGATCGTGGTGTTTCTTTTGAAGAAGCGCGCAAAAAATATCGCGCGCTGGTTAAGGAACATCATCCAGATAGGCTTTTTGCAGAAGGCCTTCCGCTCGAATTCATCAATATTGCAAATGCGCGCCTCGCTGCCATCAACAGTGCTTGGGCCAGTGTCGTGAAGCAACTGGAGGCCGCATGAGTGGTTCAGATATCAAGCCGTCAGATGACTTACCAGCGCTTGCATTGGAAAAGCCGGATTATCCGACCGCTACTATTGATGCCTCGCCGAACTTCGGGCTTCGCAAAGATGGTAAGACGCCGACTTATCTGATCCTGCATTATACGGGGCTGCCGACAGCAGAGGAGGCACTTGAGGTTCTCAAGTCTCCTGAGCGGGAAGTTTCAGCACATTATCTGGTTCATGAAGATGGACGCGTTGTGCAGATGGTGTCTGAAAAGGCGCGTGCATGGCATGCAGGAAACAGCTTCTGGAAAGGCGAAACTGATATTAATTCGGCTTCCATCGGCATTGAGATCGTCAATCCGGGCGTTCTTGAAAACTATCCGCCATTCGCTGAGCAGCAAGTCGCGTCGGTTATCGAACTGTGCCGCAGTATTTGCTCACGCTACGGAATCCGCCCCGAAAACGTGCTTGCGCATTCAGACATAGCACCAGAGCGTAAGACTGATCCGGGGCATAACTTCCCATGGAAGCAACTGCATGAAGCAGGTATTGGTCATTACATCGAGCCAACGCCGATCCGCGGTGGACGCTTTCTCGCGCGCGGCGAACACGGGCAACCCGTTGAGGCTTTGCAATCGATGCTTGCGCTTTACGGATACAAAATCGAGATCAATGGCGTGTTCGATGAGGCCACTGAGATCGTGATTAAGGCCTTTCAGCGGCATTTTCGGACACAAAATGTGGACGGTGTAGCCGACGTATCTACTATAGATACCCTCTACAGGCTTATTTTTTCGCTGCAAAATGTTACTGCGTGAGTATCGCCATTTTTTAACATGCTCTGGGACGCAGGATTCATATTTCTGTAGTAATTTCATTAAATTAGACCGGAAGTCGTGCTGATTATTGATCTTTTTTCCCTGATGCGTGCATCACGAAATGTGACAGTGTTTATTACAACCTGTAAGACTATTTTACTTCCCCCACCAATCTTCGGCTGCATTTCCCCAGCACATGATCTGCCATTCCCGGCGGTGATGAGCGTGTGAAATGCTTGTTGAGCGGGATCAAAAATAAAACGGCAATGCTGCCCCCAAGACCAGCAAAGCCCATAAATACGATCCAAGACGGTAGGTTATGAAGTCAAAATTTGTAGTTGTTTGCGCCCTCATTGGCGCCATGAGTTCTTTTGGTCTAAATTCTGCGATCAGTGCGCCGGTAAACGAGCCAACCAATCTCGCAGATCTTCTGAAAGCCCGCGCTCAAAACAAGGCTGTTGAAGCCAACAAGTCAGAAAAGGCTTCGCGTTCCGCACGGTCAGAAACAAAGCAGGCCGCGAAAAAGGCTTCTGTGATCACCAAGCGTGCTGCACCCGCTGCAAAAAGTGCAAAGCGTTCCAAGGCACGTTCTGATGCACCAAAGTCCGCAAAGGTTAGCGGCAAGGCTTATTCGCAGATCATCAATCGCTATGCATCAACCTATGGTGTGCCATCGTCGCTGGCGCATGCCGTTGTTCGTCACGAGAGCAACTTCCAGCCAAATGTTCGCGGCAAGGCTGGTGAAATTGGTCTGATGCAGATCAAGCTCTCGACGGCGCGTGGTCTCGGATACACGGGTTCTGCAAAGGGTCTCTACGAGCCTTCAACCAACATACAGTTTGGCATGAAGTATCTTGCAATGGCTCAGAAGCTTGGCGGCGGCAGCACTTGCGGCACGATCCTTAAGTATAATGCCGGTCATGGCGCAAAGCGTATGAACCCAACCTCTGCAAAATATTGCAGCTCAGTTAAGTCCTATATGGCTGGTCTGTAACATCTGAATTTATGTTGTCGGTCGCGTAGAGTTTCAGGCCGATGATGTGAACGAAAAGCCGGTAGTGGTTTTGCTGCCGGCTTTTTTGTTGTGTGGAGATTTTTGCGAAACACGGTTCCCACTTTGTCCGATCATGCTATATACGCGCCGTCAGTCGGTCGGGCAGCCGCGCTTGTCATATGTCGAAAGACGGCAGGTGAGGAAAGTCCGGGCTCCATGGAAATACGATGCCGGGTAACGCCCGGCGGGGGCGACCCCAGGGATAGTGCCACAGAAAGTAAACCGCCCCGTCTTCCGTACCGCTTGTTTGAGCGGCAGGGATGACGGGGTAAGGGTGAAAGGGTGGGGTAAGAGCCCACCGCGCCGGTGGTAACACAGGCGGCACGGTAAACCCCATTGGGAGCAAAACCGAATAGGGACGGCGCGCCGGTTCGTAAGGACCGGCAATCAGTTTCCGGATCAGTCGTCCGGGTGGGTTGCAAGAGGCGGGTGGCGACATCCGTCCCAGATGAATGGCTGCCACGTTGGACGAAAGTCCGGCCATACAAAACCCGGCTTATAGACCGACTGACACTTTATTCTTTCTCATATGTCTTTGATCGCAGGAAACGGATAGTTGTGTTCACGTTGCCTATCTATTGCGGAGCTTCCTAATAAAGGAGGTTTCCATGTCGATCTTAAAAGATAAAGTCGCAATTATTATCGGTGCGTCGTCGGGTATAGGGCGCGCTACGGCAATGCTTTTTGCCGCGCAGGGTGCAACTATCGTTCTAAATGCCCGCAATGAGGCGGGGTTGGTGTCAGTAGCCCAAGCTATCAAAGAGCTTGGCGGTGAAGCATATTATGTGGCTGGTGATGCTTCACGAGCTGAAACGCATGAGAAACTCATAGGCGTTGCGCAAAGTGAGTTCGGTCGTCTTGATATTGCTTTTAATAATGCTGGCACTGTCGGTCCTATCGGGCCTTTTGCAGAAACAAGCCTTGATGATTGGAACAAGGTGATTGCCGGAAATTTGACATCGGCATTTCTCGGAGCGAAATCGCAGATACCATCCATGCTCAAGTCCGGCGGCGGTTCGATCATTTTTACATCAAGCTTTGTTGGCACCAGTGTCGGAATTCCTGGAATGTCACTCTATGGTGCTGCAAAGGCTGGGTTGATAGGATTGGTGAAGGGCATCACGGCAGATTATGGCGCGCAAGGCATAAGAGCCAACGCGCTTTTGCCGGGCGGTGTCGATACGCCGATGGCAGGCAGTGATGCGCAGAAAGAATGGGCGGCGAGCCTCCATGCAATGAAGCGGATTGCGAAGCCTGAAGAAATTGCTCAGGCGGCACTCTTTCTTGCGGGTCCAATGGCGAGCTTTGTTTCCGGCTCAGCGCTTTATGCTGATGGTGGTAATTCAGCTGTCAAATAAAAAAATAGTGGCTTTCCGGGTTGGAAAGCCACTGTGCCAGATCAAATGGGTGCGCCTGTGAAGAAGTCATAAATAAGCTTCATGTTCAAAACGACAATGATTGCGGCGGTAATAGCCGCAAGAGTTGTTACCCAGCGCGGTGCCACCAGTGCGCCCATTTTTTTCTTTTCTGCTGTAAACATCACAAGCGGAATGACAGCGAAAGGCAATTGTAGGCTGAGCACAACCTGCGACAGGATGAGAAGCTCGCTGGTTCCCTGTGATCCATACATGATTGTAACGATTGCGGCTGGAACTATCGCGACAAAGCGTGTGATAGCGCGACGCAACCAAGGCTTCAGTTTGATATCGATGAAACCTTCCATCACGATTTGACCTGCCATCGTTGCAGTGATGGTCGAGTTAAGGCCACAACACAGCAAAGCAATTGCGAAGAGTGTTGGTGCCAGCGCTGAACCAAGCAGCGGATTGAGCAAGGCATGGGCCTTGTCCAGGTCTTCGACGCCGGTATTTCCGGTTGCGTGGAAACTTGCGGCAGCGAGGATCAGAATGGAAGCATTGACCAGCAGAGCAAACGTTAACGCAATGGTGGAATCAAGCGTGGCATAGCGGATTGCCTCGCGCTTTTCGAGTATTGTTTGGCCATAGTCACGGGTCTGGATGATGCCAGAATGCAGATAGAGATTATGCGGCATGACCGTCGCACCAATGATGCCGAGTGCAATATAAAGCATATCTGGATTGCGCAGGATTTCGGTGGTTGGTGCAAAACCACGGATAACATCACCCCAATTTGGGTCTGCCATCAAAATTTGGATCAGGAAGCAAATTGCAATGACAGCCAGCAGCGCAATGATCAGCGCTTCAACACGACGAAAGCCTTTGTTTTGGAGATAGAGCACCAAAAGCACATCGGCGGCTGTGAGGATGACACCGATTTCAAGCGGGATGCCAAACAGCAGGTTGAGACCAATTGCCGTGCCGATGACCTCGGCGAGATCAGTGGCACAGATGGCAAGTTCTGCCAGCAACCATAAAGGCCAGGCAAGAAAACGCGGATAGGCATCGCGGCAGGCTTGAGCAAGATCGCGTCCTGTCGCAACTGCCAGTCGGGTGCATAAAGCTTGCAGAAGTACGGCCATGAGGTTTGAAAGCAGCACGACCGACAGCAGCATATAGCCAAAGCGCGAACCGCCAGCGAGGGATGTTGCCCAGTTTCCGGGATCCATATAGCCAACGGCAACGAGATAGCCGGGGCCGAAGAAAGCCATGGCACGTCGGAGTTTAGAACCGGAGCGACTGACCCGTATAGAGCGATGAACATCTGACATCGAAGCTTCGCCGCGATCACGACGCCAGCCTTCAAAACTAACATCTTTCGCCGTGGTCGTCGTCGTATCCTGTGGGGCCATGCTTTAAGCTTCCAAAATGCAATTGCAAATTATTTGCATTTAATAATCCTGTGCGGTGATTACGTCAACGGTGTTGGGGAGAGTGCTCTTCATAACTATGTGATTGTGAAGGCTGGATATTGGATGAGTGAATTGTCGGCTAAACCGGCTCTGATGCTGCGAGGATAAGAGCAAACAAAAGTGCCTCAATTTATTGCTGGGAAAACTTTTCACACAAGACGGATTTATGAAGGTCGCGGCCAAAGGATAACGGTTCATTAAGCTTAATATCCGATAACTGTTTGAACGAATCCGCCAAATCGACACCCGTCTGAAATTGGCCGGAATGATGCGTAAAACACTGGATAGCGGGACGTGATCCCGGGAAAGGATCGTGATGATGGCTAGCCTCGGCGGAGACCAATCTCAAGCCGAAGGGGCTCAGGTCCGTCACGTTCCGGTGCTTATCTCCGAAGTGATTGACGCTCTGAAACCCGAAACCGGCAAAGTAATTGTTGATGGCACCTTTGGTGCTGGTGGTTATACGCGCTGCATTCTTGAGCAGAGCGCAAATGTTATCGCCATTGATCGTGACCCAACTGCGATTGCAGCAGGACAGATTATGGTGAAGGAGTTTGACGGCAGGCTCGATCTTGTTGAGAGCCAGTTTTCTGCGCTGGATCAAGCGGTTGAACAGGTATTGGGAGCGGGTGCCATGGTCGATGGCGTTGTTCTCGATATTGGTGTTTCCTCAATGCAGATTGATGAAGCCGAGCGCGGCTTCTCTTTCCAGAAAGATGGTCCGCTTGATATGCGCATGTCGCGCAAGGGCCCAAGTGCTGCCGACGTCGTGAACCGTCTCAAGATGGGCGATCTTGCACGTATTTTTAATTTTTTGGGCGAAGAACGTCATGCTGGCCGTATTGCACGCATGATCGAAAAGCGCCGTGAAGCACAGCCTTTTACACGCACCCTTGATCTCGCCAATGCGATTGAAGCGCTGGTCGGACGCAATCCAAAGGTGCCAATTCATCCGGCGACGCGCGTTTTTCAGGCGCTACGTATCTATGTGAATGATGAGTTGGGCGAATTGGCGCGCGCGCTGCTTGCAGCCGAACGCGTTTTGAAGCCCGGCGGGCGTCTTGTTGTTGTGACCTTCCATTCGCTCGAAGATCGTATGGTCAAGCGCTACTTTGCGGATCGTTCTGGCGGCAGTGCAGGATCACGGCATCTGCCTGCAACGCACGTGCGGTTGCCAAGCTTTACGCCTGCGGTGAAGGGCGCTGTTGGCCCAACAGCTGAAGAAGAAGAGCGCAATCCTCGCTCGCGCTCTGCAAAACTGCGTGCAGGTGTGAGAACTGAAAATCCGCCTCTTGAAGATGATTTGACGCTTTTCGGGTTGCCTAAACTGCCTGAAACGCATGAACTGGCCCGGAGTTGAACGAGTGCTGCGTACTTTTGAACTCATCATGATTGCGGCGATGCTGTTGGCAGCAACGATCACCTATACCATCAAATATGATGCGGAGAGGCAGATTTCGGTTATTGCTAAACTCCAACGTCAGATCAATTCTGAGAAAGACACGATCACGCTTCTGCGCGCAGACTGGGCATTGATGAACCAGCCGGGACGTTTGCAGAGCTTGGTGGGTGTTTATTCTGAAGAGCTGAAGCTTGAGCCAATTGAAGCGCAGCAGCTGGCCATGGGTGTCGAAGATATTCCTGAGCGTCAGCTCGATGATATTCAGAAATTGATTTCCGGCAGCGACGAACTGGTCGCAAGCGGCGTTCTGGAACCAGACGCAACCACCACCGGAAGCGTTAAGAAGAATGGAGCGAGGCACTGATCATGCGGCTGAAGCTCGGATTTTCCAAGAAGAACAAAAATACCATTGATGACGGCACCATGCCGGCTGGCAATGAAAAGCTGGCTGGCAATATGGCGTTTGTAGGTTCCCGCAAAAAACATGGCAATCGTGCGCGCAATCGTTTGTGGATGGCCATTGCCTGTTTCGTCGGTATCTACGGCGTTATCGGCGGAAAGCTCATCTATTTCGGTGTGATTGGTGGCGAAGACGATGACTCCAACGGTCCTGCTGTGCATCAGCTGGCGTCGCGCCCCGATATTCTGGACCGCAACGGCGAAATTCTGGCAACTGATATCAAGACTGCGTCGCTTTTTGCAGAACCGCGCAAGATCGTTGATCCAGATGAAACCATCGAGCTTCTTTCAACCGTCATTCCCGATCTCGATTGGGAAGCCACGTATCGCCGCCTGAAGAGCGGTGCAGGCTTTGTCTGGGTAAAACGCGGTTTGACGCCGCGTCAGCAGAGCCAGATCATGGCTCTCGGTGTGCCGGGTATCGGATTTCGTACCGAAAAGCGCCGTTTCTATCCCGGTGGTCCGACCGCGTCGCATATTCTTGGCCTCGTCAATGTCGACAATCAGGGCATTGCGGGTATGGAGAAATATATTGACAGTCAGGGGCTGAGCGATCTTCGTGCAGCAGGCATGGCCACTGCACAGTCGTTGGAACCGGTCAAGCTTTCGATTGATATTCGCGTGCAGCATATCATGCGTGATGTGCTGGTAAAGGCGGTTGAACGTTATCGCGCAATTGCAGCGGGTGCTGTGGTGCTGAACGTGAAGACCGGTGAAGTGATCGCCATGGCTTCGGTGCCGGATTTTGATCCGAACAATCCAGTGCATGCACTGGATAAGGATCGCCTTAACCGTATGTCGGCTGGTACCTATGAAATGGGCTCTACGATCAAGAGCTTCACCACGGCTATGGCGCTCGACTCTGGCAAGTTTACGCTAAACTCGAAAATTGATGCCTCGCGTCCGCTGGTTATTGGTCGTCAGACCATCCGCGACTTCCACGGCAAGGGCCGTGTGTTGACGCTGCCAGAAGTTTTCATCTTCTCATCCAATATTGGTTCGGGTCACGAAGCGAATGTCGTTGGCATTGAAGGCCACCGTGCGTTTTTGAAAAAGCTTGGTCTTCTGGATCGTATGCAGACCGAGCTTCCAGAAGTTGCGCGTCCTGTTGAGCCGCGCGTTTGGAAGAAGGTTCATTCGATGACCATTTCGTTTGGTCACGGCATGATGACCACGCCATTGCAGACGGCGGTTGGTGCGGCGGCGCTTATGAATGGCGGTAAGCTTATCGAGCCAACTTTCCTTGCGCGTACACAGGCTCAGGCCGATCAGGTCGCACAGCAGGTGATTCATCCGCAAGTCTCTGCTGACATGCGCTATCTCTATCGCCTCAACGCAACTGCGCCGGGAGGTTCAGGTAAGCGCGCAACGGTTCAGGGCTACCGTGTTGGTGGAAAGACCGGCACGGCGGAAAAGGTCGTTCATGGCCGCTATTCGAAAGATGTGCGCTTTAATGCCTTCCTTGCGTCGTTCCCGATGGATGATCCCACTTATGTGGTTTTGACCATTATTGACGAACCAAAGCCCGAAGAAGGCAAGTACAGCGCGACCGCTGGTTTGAATGCTGCACCGATGGTTGCTGATATTATTCGTCGCTCAGCAACTTTTTTGGGGGTTAAGCCCGATTTTAAACAGGAATTTGCGCCAGCAGAGTCAGAAATCGCCACCGCTGCTGCTGGATATGATTGATTCGTGTAATTGCATGTAGCGCGTGATACGTCCCTTTATCTGGAATTGGTATGACCATGAAGTTGAAAGACATCGCACTTTTTAAGGATCTTACCTCCGGTTCCGCAGGTGATCTCGAAATTACAGGCGTTACATCGGATTCCCGCAAAGTGGAGCCGGGCTTCTTGTTTGCGGCTCTCAAAGGCGTGAAGGCAGATGGCTCGGCCTATGCGATTGATGCTGTCAAACGTGGAGCAGTTGCGGTTATTGCTGGTAAGAGTGCAGTTCTTGAAAATCGCGGTGTGCCTGTCCTTCATGTTGAAGACCCGCGCCATGCGCTCGCTATTGTGGCTGCTCAATTTTATGGCAAGCAGCCGGAAGTTATGGTTGCAGTCACAGGTACCAGCGGCAAGACTTCAGTGGCGTCGTTCACGCGTCAGATCTGGGCCTATGCCGGTTTTCCAGCCGCAAACATTGGTACAACAGGTGTCTTCTCGCCAACGCGCAGCGACTATAATTCGTTGACAACACCTGATCCGGTTGAACTGCATCGTGTGCTTGCTGAACTGGCCGATGAAGGTGTGACCCATGCTGCGATGGAAGCTTCGTCGCATGGTCTTGATCAACGCCGCCTCGATGGTGTGAAGCTTGCCGCTGGTGCTTTCACAAATCTTGGTCGTGATCACATGGACTATCATGCGACGATTGAAGAATATCTGCATGCCAAGATGCGCCTGTTTGATACGCTTTTGCCAAAAGGTGCGCCTGCGATTATTTTTGCAGATGACCAATTTTCGCCGCAAGCAATTGAAGCTGCGAAGGCCGCTGGCTGCGATGTAAAGACCGTTGGTCGCAAAGGCGATTTCATCACCATCAAACGTGTCGAGCATGAGCGTTTCCGCCAGCATGTCGAAGTGCGTATCGCGGACGAAATTTTTGAAATCGAACTGCCGCTGGCTGGTGACTTTCAGGTCGCGAATGCACTGGTGTCGGCTGGTCTCGCTATGGTAACCGGTGTCCCGGCTGCTGCTGCAATGCGTGCGCTTGAACGTCTTAAAGGCGCTCCGGGCCGTCTTGATCTCGTTGGTGCCACCGAAGAGGGTGCTCCTGCCTATGTCGATTACGCCCATAAGCCTGAAGCGCTTGAAAATGTGCTGACGTCCGTGCGTCCGTTTACCACTGGCCGCGTGATCTTGGTATTTGGCTGTGGTGGTGATCGTGACAAGGGCAAGCGTCCGATCATGGGCGAAATCGCAGCGCGCCTTGCTGATGTGGCAATCGTCACAGATGACAACCCACGTTCAGAAGTGCCTGCGCAAATCCGCGCCGAAATCATGGCTGCGGCACCGGGCGCCACAGAAATTGGCGACCGTCGCGAGGCGATTTTCACAGCAGTTTCGATGATGATGCCGGGTGACACATTGGTTGTTGCGGGCAAGGGACATGAAGAAGGTCAGATTGTTGGCAATATTACTTTGCCATTCTCTGATCATACGGAAGTGGCGGCAGCACTTGGCGCACGCCTTGAGGAGCATAAGGGATGAATGACTGGCTTTGGACATCTGCCGATATGGTGGAGGCCATGGAAGGCCGGCCTTTCGGTACGTTGCCTGCGGGGATCACCGGAATTTCCATTGATAGCCGCACGCTGAAAGAAGGCGAAGCTTTCTTCGCGATCAAGGGCGATTTGTTTGACGGGCATGATTTTGCAACGGCTGCGATGGCCGCTGGCGCAGGTCTGCTGGTGGTGAACGAATCCCGCCTTCCTGCGCTTGGTCATCTCAAAGTGCCGATGATCGTGGTTGAAGATGTGCTTGAATCTTTGACCAAGCTTGGTCTTGCTTCGCGTGAACGCTCCAAAGCGCAGATCATCGCTGTCACGGGCTCTGTCGGTAAGACGACAACCAAAGAGGCGCTGCGTCACGTGCTGGCCGATAGCGGCAAAGTTCATGCGTCGGTTGCCTCGTTCAACAATCACTGGGGCGTGCCGCTGACGCTTGCGCGAATGCCAGCCGATACCGATTATGGTGTGTTCGAAATCGGCATGAATCATCATGACGAAATTCGCCCGCTGGTGAAAATGGTTCGCCCGCATGTCGCGCTGATTACGTTGATTGCGCCTGCGCATCTGGGCCATTTTGCAAATCTTGAAGAAATTGCAGTAGCAAAAGCTGAGATTTTTGAAGGCGTTGTACCGGGTGGCTATGCGCTACTTAATCGCGATGACAAGCGCTTCAAACAGCTTGAAGAACTGGCTGAAAAGGCAGGCATCGAGCACATCGTCACCTTCGGTGAAAATGCCCGTTCGGACTATCGTCTGCGTGAAGTCAAAATGCATCCGACCTGTTCATGTATGACCGTTAAGATCGGCAATGAAGAAGCCGTCGTCAAAGTCAGCATGCCGGGACGCCATATTGTGCAGAACATGCTTGCTGTTCTGGGTGCTGCTCATCTCGTTGGTGCAGACATGGCAAAAGTTGCCATTGCTATGGCAACGCTGAGCGCTGAAGGCGGTCGTGGTGCGCGTCATGTGCTGGAACACCCGGACGGTGGTTCTTTCACACTCATCGATGAAAGCTATAACGCCAACCCAACATCGATGCGTGCGTCGCTTTCACTTTTGCAGGCAACGCCGCCGGAAGGTTCGCGTGGTCGCCGCATCGCAATTTTGGGCGATATGCTGGAGCTGGGTCGTCAGTCTGGCAAGCTTCATGCTGACCTCGCGCGCCCGATTGTCGATGCCGAAGTGAACGTACTTTATATCGGTGGCCGTGAAATGTCGGTGCTGAAAAATGCCTTGCCGGTTGAAATTCACGTCGAATACAGGCAGAGCACCGAGGAATTATTGCCATTGGTGATGAAAGCAGTCCGCCCGGGCGATGTGGTCATGGTGAAATCCTCTAAAGGGATAGGTTTCGCTAAGATCGTCAAGGCGCTGACAAACCAATTTACACCGGTGGTTCCTGCCGAATAGGCGTGTTTGAGGGATTTTTCTCCGTATGTTGATGCTTCTTGCAGTTTTTGCCGATCATGTGACGCCGTTCAACGTGTTTCGCTACATCACGTTCCGCACCGGCGGCGCGATGATTACATCGGCACTGATCGTTTTCTTGTTTGGTCCTGCGATCATCAATTCGTTGCGTGCGCGACAGGGAAAAGGCCAGCCAATCCGCGCTGACGGTCCTCAGACTCACTTTAAAAAAGCCGGTACGCCAACCATGGGCGGTCTGATGATTATGACCGGCATTCTCGTGTCATGTTTCTTTTGGGCCAATCTCTCCAGCGTGTATGTCTGGGTTGTGCTGATGGTCACGGTTGGATTCGGCGCGATCGGCTTTTATGACGATTACCTCAAGGTCACCAAGCAGTCGGATAAAGGCTTTTCTGGCAAGTCGCGCCTTGGTATCGAGTTTCTGATTGCTGCTGTTGCAGCTTTTATCATTATGCGCGCCGGGCAAGAGCCGTTCTCGTCGTCGTTGACATTTCCATTTGTAAAACAGTTCGTTCTTAATCTTGGTTGGTTCTTCATTCCTTTTGCAGCCTTCGTGATGGTTGGTGCAGGCAATGCGGTGAACCTCACCGATGGTCTTGATGGTCTTGCAATCGTGCCAGTGATGGTTGCTGCCGCTTCCTTTGGCTTCATTGCCTATCTGTCGGGTAATGCTATTTTTGCGGATTACCTGCAAATTCACTTTGTTCCGGGTACGGGTGAACTGGCGGTTGTGCTGGGTGCTGTCATTGGCGCGGGGCTTGGCTTCCTCTGGTTTAATGCGCCCCCGGCCGCAATTTTCATGGGCGACACGGGTTCGCTTGCCCTTGGCGGCATGCTGGGAACTGTTGCTGTTGCGACCAAGCACGAGATTGTCCTTGCGATCATTGGCGGTCTTTTCGTTATGGAAGCGCTTTCGGTGATTATTCAGGTTGGCTCGTTCAAGATGACTGGCAAGCGCGTGTTCCTGATGGCACCTATTCATCATCATTTTGAAAAGAAGGGCTGGACGGAAAGTCAGGTCGTGATCCGGTTCTGGATCGTGGCGATTATCCTTGCCATGATCGGCCTTTCCACACTGAAGTTGAGATAAGGCAGACGAATGATCCCGATCACCACCCTTAAAGATAAGACTGTTGCCCTCTTCGGATTGGGTGGGTCGGGCATTGCAACGGCCAAGGCTATAGTGGCTGGTGGCGCGAAGATCATTGCCTGGGATGATAATCCCGACAGTGTGGCCCGCGCGCAAAGCGCAGGCATTGCAACAGGTGATCTGAGGCAGGCGGACTGGTCACAGTTCGCTGCCTTTGTGCTTTCGCCGGGAGTTCCGCTGACCCATCCAAAACCACACTGGACGGCGGATCTGGCGCTTGCCGCTGGTGTTGAGATTATCGGTGACGTTGAACTCTTCGTACGTGAACGCAATCATATTGCGCCGGATTGTCCGTTTATCGCCATCACCGGCACCAATGGCAAATCGACGACGACTGCGCTGATTGCGCATATTATCAAATCGTCGGGCCGCGACATGCAGCTTGGCGGTAATATTGGCACAGCAATCCTGACACTGGAAGCACCAGCGCCAAATCGTTTCTATGTTGTTGAATGCTCATCCTATCAGATTGATCTTGCGCCATCGCTTAATCCGACTGCTGGTATTTTGCTCAACCTGACGCCGGATCATCTTGATCGTCATGGTTCGATGGAAAACTACGCCGCAATCAAGGAGCGGTTGGTTGCGAAAAGCGGCGTGGCAATCATTGGCGTCGATGACGATTATTGCATCAGTATTGCAGACCGTCTCGCAGGAAACGGCGTAAAAGTCGCGCGTATTTCCAAGGACGAGCGCCTTGAGGATGGTGCTTTTGCGGACGGTGTAAAGCTCTATTCCGCCAAAGCTGGCAGCGTTGAAGAGCTTGCTTCGCTTGAGGGTATTGGTTCGCTTCGCGGCGCGCACAATGCGCAGAATGCGTTAGCCGCTATCACGGCCTGTCTTGCCGTTGGTCTTTCCATTGAAGAAGTCCGTGCCGGTTTGAAAAGCTTCCCTGGTCTTGCACATCGGATGGAACAGGTGGGGCATCGCGGCAAGGTTCTCTTCGTCAATGATTCCAAAGCCACTAATGCCGAAGCTACCGCTCCCGCGCTGTCATCTTTTGCCAATCATATTTACTGGATTGCCGGTGGTGTGCCCAAGGCGGGCGGTATTGCGTCGCTTTCTGGTTTCTTCCCGCGTATCACCAAAGCCTATTTGATCGGTGAGGCTGCGGCGCAATTTGCTGCCACACTTGGCGATGCGGTGTCGTTTGAAATTTCAGACACTTTGGCTGCGGCTGTTGAACATGCGGCACGCGATGCTGGCAATGATGGCTCAAGCGAACCTGTTGTTTTGCTTTCGCCTGCCTGTGCAAGCTTTGACCAGTTCCAGAATTTTGAAAAACGCGGTGATGCATTCCGCAGCGCCGTTCTCGCACTCCCGGGTATTGAACCAATCGGAGGGAAAAGCTGATGGTAAGTCGCGTTGACCGTGGTGCTGTCGCCAATTGGTGGTGGACAATCGACCGTTACTTTCTGGCTGCATGTCTGGCCCTGATGGGGCTTGGCGTACTGCTCTCCTTCGCGGCCAGTCCTGCTGTTGCACAACGCATTGGCCTCGATAGCTTCCATTTCGTGGAGCGACAGACATTTTTCATGATCCCGGCTGTTGTCGTTATGATCGGTGTGTCGTTTCTGTCACCCCGGCAGATCAGGCGTTTTGCACTGATACTGCTCTGCGCATCGCTGTTTCTTATGGCTGCGGCGCTGTTCGTCGGCATCGAAATCAAGGGCGCGCGTCGCTGGGTCAGCCTTGCCGGTGTCTCTATTCAGCCGTCCGAATTTATGAAGCCTGCTTTTGTGGTCATCTGCGCATGGCTTTTCTCGGAGCGCGAGCGCGGTGGCCATATGCCGGGATATTTTCTGGCCATGGCACTGTTCTGTGTCACGGCTGGATTGTTGATGTTGCAGCCGGACTTCGGGCAGACCATGCTGACCACTGGCACATGGGGCGCTATGTTCTTTCTCGCTGGCCTGCCAATGTTCTGGATTCTGGTTCTTGGTGGTATCGCGGTCGTTGGTGCTTTCGGTGCTTACATGACGCTGGATCACGTTGCGGGCCGTGTAAACCGCTTCATGACGGGTGAGGGCGACACGTTTCAGGTGGATGCAGGTCGCGAAGCTATTTTGCGTGGCGGCTGGTTTGGTCAGGGGCCGGGCGAAGGTACGGTAAAGCGCATCATTCCTGATAGTCACACCGACTTTATCTTCTCGGTAGCCGCCGAAGAATATGGCATTATTCTTTGCATGATGATCATGGCGCTGTTTGCGTTTATCGTGATCCGTGGCCTGTCGATTGCGCTGCGTGAGCGCGATGCTTTCACGCGTCTTGCTGTTTCTGGCATCGTGATCCTGTTCGGCTTCCAGTCGATCATTAACATGGCGGTTAATCTGCATCTGATGCCTGCAAAGGGCATGACGCTGCCATTCATTTCCTACGGTGGTTCATCGCTTGTAGCGATTGCAATCACTATGGGCATTTTGCTGGCGCTGACACGCCGTCGTCCGGAAGCGCGTATGACGCATACGGTCAGCATGGGCGAGCGCATTCCGGTTTTGTGAGGGAACTATGGCCAAAGGCGTAATCGTATTGGCTGCCGGGGGAACTGGCGGCCATCTGTTTCCAGCCGAAGCACTGGCGCATGAGTTGAAGTCTCGTGGCTGGGATGTGCATCTGGCAACCGATGCGCGCGCGCAACGCTTTGCCGGGGCATTTGCAGAAGATCATGTGCATGTGATCCGTTCCGCTACCATTGCCGGGCGCAATCCGATTGCGCTGGCACGCACGCTCTGGTCGTTGTGGCAGGGTAATCTTGATAGTCGCAAACTGTTCCGTCGGTTGAAGCCGAAACTGGTTGCTGGCTTCGGTGGTTATCCAACGCTGCCGCCGCTTTATGCTGCAAGCAATATGGGCATCCCGACAATGGTGCATGAGCAGAATGCCGTCATGGGCCGTGCCAATAAGGGCTTGGCATCGCGCGTGAAGGCAATTGCTGGCGGCTTCCTGCCAGAAACTGCCGGTGCCTTTGCTGATAAGATTATTTCGACGGGCAATCCGGTTCGTCCGCCTGTGCTTGCGGCTGCCAAAACATCCTATCGACCAGCCAAAGAAGGCCAACGTTTTCGCCTGCTGGTATTTGGTGGCAGTCAGGGTGCGCAGTTTTTCTCACAAGCTATTCCCGAAGCGATTGCGCTTTTGCCAGAGAGTGAACGGGCAAGGCTGCTGATTACCCAGCAAGCCCGCAAAGAAGATGAAGCGGCTGTTCGTGCTGCTTATCAGAAGCTGCGTATTCTTGCCGATGTTGCGCCGTTCTTCAACGATATGCCAGCACGCATCGCCGATGCGCATTTTGTCATTTCACGTTCGGGGGCTTCGACTGTTTCAGAAATAGCAGCGATTGGCCGTCCGGCGATACTGGTGCCTTTCCCGCATGCGCTTGATCATGATCAGGCAGCGAATGCGGCAGCCCTTGCGCGTGCTGGCGGTTGCGAGGTCATGCGGCAGTCGGAGCTGACGCCACAGCGACTGGCTGACATCATCAGTGCGGCGATTAACGAGCCGGAAAGGCTTGAACAACAGGCAAAAGCTGCAAAAAGCGTTGGTAAGCCTGATGCCGCGCAGTTGCTTGCTGATCTTGCAGAGGCTATTGCAGCAGGACAATCAGTTCAGGAATTTAAAGAAGGAACTCGGCCATGAAAATGCCGCTCAACATCGGGCTTGTCCATTTTATCGGGATCGGCGGCATTGGCATGAGCGGCATTGCGGAAGTGCTGCACAATCTTGGCTACAAGGTTCAGGGCTCGGATCAGTCGGACAGCGCCAATGTGCAGCGTCTGCGCGAGAAGGGCATTGAAGTCTTTGTCGGCCATAAGGCTGAGAATCTTGGCGATGCAGAAGTAATTGTTGTCTCTACAGCAATCAAGAAGACCAATCCGGAACTGGCCGCTGCGCGCGAAAAGCTTCTGCCGATTGTTCGCCGTGCTGAAATGCTGGCTGAACTGATGCGTTTCCGTCGTGCGGTTGCCATTGGCGGCACGCATGGCAAGACCACGACCACATCAATGGTCGCAGCGCTGCTTGATGCCGGTCATCTTGACCCGACGGTTATCAATGGCGGCATTATCAATGCCTATGGCACCAATGCCCGTATGGGTGACGGTGACTGGATGGTTGTCGAAGCGGATGAAAGCGACGGTACGTTCCTCAAGCTTCCAGCCGATATTGCGGTTGTTACCAATATCGATCCGGAGCATCTCGATCATTACGGCAATTTCGACAATGTACGTGCGGCTTTCGCACAGTTCGTTGAGAATGTGCCTTTCTATGGTTTTGGCGTGATGTGCCTCGATCACCCCGAAGTGCAGGCTCTGGTGAGCCGCATTGAGGATCGTCGCATCGTGACCTATGGCCAGAACCCGCAGGCAGATGTGCGCTTTGTCAATCATCGCATGGAAGGCGCTGTCAGCGTATTTGATGTGCTGATTCGTTCGCGCAAGGGTGAGACGACCGAGATCAAGGATCTGCGTCTGCCGATGCCGGGTCTGCACAATGTTTCCAACGCAACGGCGGCCATTGCGGTTGCGCATGAGCTGGGCATTTCAGCCGATGATATTCGTCGTGGTCTTGGCGCGTTTGGCGGTGTGAAGCGTCGCTTTACCCACACGGGCTCGTGGAATGGCGTTGAGATTTTCGATGACTATGGACACCATCCGGTTGAAATTCGCGCGGTGCTGAAAGCCGCACGCGAAGCAACCAAAGGTCGTGTCGTTGGTATCGTTCAGCCGCATCGCTATACGCGTCTGCACAGCCTGTTTGATGAATTTGCAGCGTGCTTCAATGATGCCGATACGGTTATCGTTGCGCCCGTGTATACGGCTGGCGAAGACCCGATTGAAGGCGTAAATTCGGAAACGCTCGTTTCGCGCATTAAGACCGCGGGCCATCGTGATGCACGTTATGCCAGTGGTCCAGAAACATTGGCGCCGCTTGTTGCATCTGTTGCTGAACCCGGTGATTTCGTGGTTTTCCTCGGTGCGGGCAATATCACGCAATGGGCCTATGCACTTCCGAAAGAACTGGCTGAACAGGGTAAAAAGTAATGGAAAGCGGCGAAGCGCTTCTCAAGAAGCTCGACGGCAGGCTGTCGGGGCTGCGTGGCAAAATGATGCCGGATACCGGCATGGACAAAATCACATGGTTCCGCGCCGGTGGCCCTGCACAGGTTCTGTTTCAGCCCGCAGATGAAGAAGATTTGGCTTTGTTTCTGCAAGCTGTGCCAGAGGAAATTCCGCTTCTGGTTGTAGGCATCGGCTCCAATCTTCTTGTCCGTGACGGCGGTATTCCGGGCTTTGTGGTGCGTTTATCAGCCAAGGGCTTCGGCAGTGTCGAACAGGTGTCGGAAACGCGGTTGAGGGCAGGCACGGCAACGCCGGATAAGCGTGTCGCAGCGGCAGCCCTTGAGGCTGGTCTTGCAGGCTTCCATTTTTATCACGGCATTCCCGGTGGCATTGGCGGCGCGTTGCGGATGAATGCCGGTGCCAATGGTGTTGAAACCCGCGAGCGCGTAGTGGAAGTGCGTGCGCTTGACCGCAAGGGTGAGCTGCACATTCTGTCCAATGCCGATATGGGCTATGCCTATCGCCATTCCTCGGCATCGCCTGATCTGATTTTCACGTCTGCCTTGTTCGAAGGTATTCCGGGCGACCGTGAAGACATTCAGAAGGCGATGGACGAGGTGCAGAATCACCGCGAGACAGTGCAGCCTGTGCGCGAGAAAACCGGCGGCTCAACCTTCAAAAACCCTGAAGGCACCTCTGCTTGGAAAGAAATCGACAAGGCTGGCTGTCGTGGCTTGCGCGTCGGTGGCGCACAGATGTCTGAGATGCACTGCAATTTCATGATCAATACGGGTGACGCCACCGGATATGATCTCGAAACTCTCGGCGAGACAGTTCGCGCTAAGGTTTATGAGAATTCCGGCATTCGCCTTCATTGGGAGATCAAGCGGCTTGGCTTATTCCGTGAAGGGCAGGAAGTGAAAGAATTCGTATAAAAATTAATATTTTAAGAAGCCCGGATTTCCCACTGAAATTCCGGGCTTTTTTGCGCTTATTGAGTCGTTCGTAAGTTGCTCCCCTTTTGATAGGGGCTTGCCACGGAATCAACTCTCTGATTCTTTATGGTTAACCGTACAGTGATTTGATTCGTCAGAGTTTTCTGACTTGGGTGTCTGCTGCGTAGTGTGGCCGGGCTATCCTGATTCTATTTTTGATTCGAGCGCAGGGGATGCGCAGAGGGGATGACTAACGTGGCTGGACAGAAGGCTGTAAAGCATGTTGCCGTTTTGATGGGCGGTTTCTCTTCAGAGCGTCCTGTCAGCCTGTCGTCCGGTGCTGCTTGTGCAACTGCTCTCGAAGATCGCGGCTACCGCGTTACGCGTGTTGACGTTGATCGCAATGTTGCCAGTGTTCTCGCTGAGTTGAAGCCTGATGTGGCGTTCAATGCGCTGCACGGTCCGTTTGGTGAAGATGGCACCATTCAGGGTATCCTTGAATATCTCCAAATTCCTTACACGCATTCCGGTGTGCTGGCTTCCGCGCTCGCTATGGATAAGGGTCGTGCGAAGACGGTTGCGGCTGCTGCTGGTGTTGCTGTTGCGCCTTCACGCCTGATGAACCGTTTTGAAATCGGCAATGAGCATCCGATGCAGCCGCCTTATGTGGTGAAGCCTGTACGAGAAGGTTCAAGCTTCGGTGTTGTCATCGTTCAGGAAGATCAGACTCATCCTCCGCAAACCATCAGCTCAGCCGAGTGGAATTATGGTGCGGATGTTTTGGTCGAAAAATACATTCCGGGTCGTGAGCTGACCTGCGCCGTGATGGGTGATCGCGCGATGGATGTCTGCGAGATCATTCCGGTAGGGCATCAGTTCTACGATTTTGATTCAAAATATGTGCCTGGAGCATCAACTCACGTATGTCCGGCAAAAATTTTACCAAATATTTACCAAAAAATACAAACAATGGCACTTACGGCGCATCGGGCAATCGGGTGTCGGGGCGTAAGCAGGTCAGACTTCCGTTTCGATGACCGTTTTTCCGAAGAAGGCGAAGTTATTTGGCTGGAAGTTAATACTCAGCCGGGAATGACTCCTACCTCGCTCGTACCTGATATCGCGAAAGCGGCGGGTATCTCTTTTGGTGAATTGTTGAGTTGGTTGGTGGAGGACGCGTCTTGTTTGCGTTAAACGGCAGATCACATGAATACAGGCGTTCTGGCGCGATGCGTGATGCATCGGGCGCAGCCTTTGTTCTGCCGCGCTTTCTACGCAAGCCATTCCGCTTTGCTGTTCGTTTGTTTCAGGGCAATATCAACGTTCCGCGCTATGCTGGCACGATTGGTATGCTCGGCTTTCTTGGCGCAACGGGCGTTTACGGCATGGTTCTTGGTGGTCATTCCGAAAACATGGTCAAGGCGACCGCCTCGACTCTCGGTTTTGCAATTGAAGACGTGAAGGTCGTTGGTAACAACGAGACCTCCGATATTGATATTCTCGGTCAGCTTGAGTTGGACGGTGAAACATCGCTCGTTGGCTTGAGTGCTGAGGCTGCGCGTCAGGCGATTGCGAAGCTTCCCTGGGTTGAAAGCGCAGAAGTGCGCAAGGTTTATCCGGGTACTCTGCTGGTGTCGCTTGAAGAGCGTAAAGCTTTCGCGGTCTGGCAGAATGGTCAGGAGCTTTCGCTGATTGATTCGGCGGGTGATACAATCGTTCCGTTCCGGCCGGGCCGTTACAACGCTCTCCCGCTAGTCGTCGGTGCGGGTGCTGAAAAACGCGTTAAGGGCTTCGTGGACGAGGTTGCCGCCTATCCTGCGCTTGCTGGCAAGGTTCGTGCATATATTCGTGTTGCTGATCGCCGTTGGGACATTCTGCTGGAAAACGGCGTTCGCATCATGCTGCCGGAAAATGATCCGATGAAGGCTCTTGCTGAAGTCGAAAAGATGGATAGCGAAAAGCATCTGTTGTCGCGCGATATTGCTGCGGTCGATATGCGTCTTGATGATCGCGTCACGGTGCAGTTGACGGCGAGCGGCATGGAGCAGCGTGAGAAGTTTCTGGCAGATCGTAAAAAAGAATTAGCCCGCACGGGGAAACGCGTATGAGTATTCTTGGCGGAAAAGGTTCATCACAAGCTGGAAGTGCAGGGCGCAAGGTGCGCCTGCTGACAGTTCTGGATGTTGGTTCTAGTAAGGTTTCCTGCGTGATCGCGCGTCTGCGTCCGCATGAAGCGGGTGCGCTTCTTCCGGGTCGCACGCATCGCATGGAAGTGCTTGGCATTGGCCATCAGCGTTCGCGTGGTGTGAAGTCTGGCGTGATTATTGATCTCGATGCGGCTGAACAGTCAATCCGCCTCGCAGTGGATGCTGCTGAGCGTATGGCTGGCCTGACGGTTGATAGCCTCATCGTGAATATTTCTGCTGGCCGTTTGAAGAGTGAGACGTTTACTGCGAGCGTTAATCTCGGTGGTCATGACGTCGAGCAAACCGATATTCGTCGTGTATTGGCCGCTGGTGCCAAGCAGGCATTGGCTGCCGAACGTCACCTCGTTCATTCGCTGCCTGTTGGTTACACGCTTGATGGCGAACGCGGCATTCGTGATCCACTTGGCATGCTGGGCGACAGCCTTGGCGTTGACATGCATGTGCTGACGGCTGATGCGGCACCGCTTCGCAATCTGGAACTTTGCGTCAATCGCTGCCATTTGTCGGTCGAAGCAATCGTTGCGACACCCTATGCGAGCGGGCTTGCTGCTCTCGTCGGTGATGAAGCTGAAATGGGTGCGGCTTGCATCGATATGGGCGGCGGCACGACCACGATTTCCGTCTTCTCTGAAGGTAAGTTTATTCATGCTGATGCAGTTGCTATCGGCGGTTCGCACGTCACGATGGATGTGGCACGCGGCTTCTCCACACGGATGGAAGATGCTGAACGCCTTAAGGTTATGTATGGCTCGGCGCTGCCAAGTGCAGCTGACGACCGCGATCTCATCTCGGTTCCGCCAATTGGCGATGACGAGCGTGATGTACCCAATCAATATCCGCGTTCGGTTTTGACGCGGATCATCCGTGCACGTGTGGAAGAAACGCTTGAACTGGTTCGCGACAGGCTGAACCAGTCGGGCCTCGGACACATCGTTGGCAAGCGTGTGGTGCTGACAGGTGGCGCAAGCCAGCTGCCGGGCATGCCAGAAGCAGCCAGACGGATACTTGCAAGGAATGTGCGTATCGGGCGTCCGCTAGGAATAGCGGGATTGCCTGAAGCGGCTAAGGGTGCGGCTTTCTCCGCGACTGTTGGACTTCTGATCTACCCGCAAGTGGCAGGCATTGAAGAACGGTCGGTGAAAGCAGCTTCCTCCGGTCTTATGACTGGTACGGGCGGGCGAATTCAGCGTGTCGGCCAATGGCTGAGAGAGAGTTTTTGAGTACACTGAGTGATTTCATTGCGTGATGTGGGCGTAACCATCAGCGTAATAACCAATTAGCACCGCGGCGGCGAAGCGGTGTGAGGCTTTAAGAGGAACGAGAACCATGACAATTAATCTGCAAAAGCCGGACATTACCGAGCTGAAGCCTCGCATCACCGTGTTCGGTGTCGGTGGCGGTGGCGGCAACGCGGTCAACAACATGATCAATGCCGGTTTGCGCGGTGTGGATTTTGTTGTCGCGAACACTGACGCGCAGGCTTTGACGATGTCGAAGTCCGAACGCATGATCCAGCTCGGCGCAGCTGTCACCGAAGGTCTCGGTGCTGGTTCGCAGCCTGAAGTTGGTCGCGCAGCTGCTGAAGAATGCATCGACGAAATCGTCGATCACCTCAATGGCACGCATATGTGCTTCGTCACTGCCGGTATGGGCGGCGGCACCGGTACGGGTGCGGCTCCTGTTGTGGCACGCGCTGCACGCGAACGCGGTATCCTCACTGTCGGCGTCGTAACAAAGCCTTTCCATTTTGAAGGTGCTCGCCGCATGAAGACGGCTGAGCTCGGCATCGAAGAACTGCAGAAGAACGTCGATACGCTTATCGTCATTCCAAACCAGAACCTCTTCCGTATTGCCAACGACAAGACCACCTTCGCTGATGCTTTCGCAATGGCGGATCAGGTGCTCTATTCGGGTGTTGCCTGCATAACCGATCTGATGGTCAAGGAAGGCCTCATCAACCTCGACTTTGCTGACGTTCGCTCGGTTATGCGCGAAATGGGCAAGGCGATGATGGGCACTGGCGAAGCTTCCGGTGAAGGCCGTGCAATGGCTGCTGCAGAAGCTGCGATTGCTAACCCGCTGCTCGATGAAACCTCGATGCGCGGTGCAAAGGGTCTTCTCATCTCGATCACCGGTGGTCGCGATATGACTCTGTTTGAAGTCGATGAAGCTGCGACACGTATCCGTGAAGAAGTTGATCCTGAAGCCAACATTATCCTTGGCGCTACTTTTGATGAAGGCTTGGAAGGCGTTATTCGCGTCTCTGTTGTTGCCACTGGCATCGACAAGAAGATCGGAGATGCGGCGCCTGCGCCGCTGGAATTTCGCCAGCCGGTAAAGCCAGTTGCCCAGCAGGCAAAGCCAATGGCTCCACATGGCATTCTTCGTCCTCCAGTCGCTGAACAGCCACGTCAGGTTGAACAGCCTGCGCCAGTTGCTCAGTCGATCGAAACTGAAATTCCAGTTGCACCAGTAGCGCCCGCCGCTTCTGCTGCTCCTGAGTTCCGTCCGCAGAGCCGTATTTTCCAGGCGCCTGCTGCTGAAAGCTTTGAACGCGCACCTGTTGCCCGTCCAGTCGCTCCACAGCCGCAGATGCATCACAATCAGGCAACTGCTCAGGCAATGCAGCCACAGGCTTATCAGCAGCCACAGCAGATGCATGCAGAACCGGCTCCTCAGCCACGTCCTGCTCCGCGTATGCCAGCTGTTTCTGATTTCCCACCTGTTGCACAGGCTGAGATCAATGCACGTCGTGCAGCGCCTCAGCAGCCTGTTCAGGAAGAACGCGGCCCAATGGGTCTGCTTTCCCGCCTGACACGTGGTCTGACCCGTCGTGAAGAAGAGCAGCCAGCAGCTCGCCTTGAGCCAGCTCAGCAGCGCGAACCTGCGATGCGTCAGCCAGAGCAGCGCCGTCCAATGCAGCAGGATGCTTCGATCTATGCACCGCGTCGCGGCCAGCTTGACGATCAGGGCCGTCCACAGCCACGCGCTGCTTCGGAAGAAGACCAGCTCGAAATTCCAGCGTTCCTGCGCCGTCAGTCAAACTGATCAGTAAACGTTGGTTGAATTTAAAAGCCGCAAGGAATTCCTTGCGGCTTTTTTCATTGGCGCTTCGTTATATGTTGTAAGAAAGCGTGATTTTGATCGGTTCCCCGCAACTACTATTTGTAGCCAATGCTTTCATATCTGCGGGCGATGTTTCTGCGTAGCGGTAGCTCATTTTTGCCATATCTCTTTTATTTAAGGGACATGAGGAAAGCTCGGTTACGTTGATTTGCCCGCTGAAAAGACCTTGGCAGTATGCTGCATCGCGCTTTAATAAAAGATAGATTGGACCCCGTTTTGAGCGTTTATCAAAAGACAATTGGCCGTGTTTTCACGTTGTCGGGCGTAGGTGTCCATGGCGGTACAAGTGCGTCGGCTACGTTTTTGCCAGCAGACGTCAACTCGGGAATTATCTTCCGCCGTTCTGATATTAAGGATGCGCCGGATACGCGCGCTCATGCCTCCGAGATTGGTGCAACTGATCTCTGTACGGCTCTTGGACCGCAGGAAGCGCGAATCAATACAGTTGAGCATCTGATGGCAGCGATTGCCGCCCTGGGTATTGATAATCTTATTGTCGAGATTGAAGGGCCAGAAGTTCCGATTCTTGATGGCACCTCCGCGCGTTTTATTGATGCGTTCGATGAAGCTGGTATTGTTACGCAAGACGCCAAGCGTCGGTTCATTCGTATTCTCAAAACAGTGCGCGTGGAAGCAGGCGGATCATGGGGGGAGTTTCAGCCCTATTCCGGGACTCGTTACGAAGTCGAAATCGATTTTGAGTGTCCGCTGATTGGTCGTCAGAAATACGCCAATGACATCAATGAAGAGGCCTTCCGTAAGGACATCTCCACTGCACGTACTTTCGGCTTCATGAAAGATGTTGAACGGCTTTGGGCTGCTGGTTTGGCGCTCGGTTCTTCGCTTGATAACTCGCTTGTCATTGGCGACGATAATTCGGTTATAAATCCGGGTGGCCTGCGTTTTAAAGATGAGTTCGTACGCCATAAGACACTGGATGCCGTGGGCGATCTTGCGCTCGCTGGGCTGCCTTTCATTGGCTGTTTCCGGTCATATCGCGGTGGTCACAGGCTGAATGCCGAAACAGTAAAGGCGCTTCTTGCTGACAAATCGAATTACGATATTGTTGAAGCAAGTGGTGTTCGTCGCAATTTTGATAATTCGGATATGGTGACCGTTCGTCCAAATATTTCGGCCCCTTGGGCACTTTAAGGGTGTGATGCGAAGGACTGGACGTTTATGGCCATAATTGGGCCGTGATCGCCACGTCATGTTTGCTATGAGTCGGTGTATCGTATGTGAAGTGACAGCCAGACCTCGCCATTGGATGAGGATGTAGCAATTGGTTTGCAAAGATAATGCCTTAGGCCGTTCCGAATATGCCATTTTCTGATGATTGATCAGCTAGACGATTGCCGATTACGCTAGCATGTGGTTTATGAACGGCCAAAACAGCCTCGGCTATGTTTACCTTTGTGCTGATGCTGATGTATTGAGTTGGATGGAAATAAGCACAGATCAGTCTGTTTGCTTACGCCCTTACTGAAAAGACGTTGCCAGATGGCCGGAGACCGCATGACGAGTTCCAATTTCCCGGTGAAGACGAAAACCGCGCTGATGGTCAGCGCCCTTGCCGTTTTTGTTCCGCTTGCGGGATGTGCCAGCAAAAACGACGATATCGATCTGACCAAATATGTTGAGACGATTGATCCGGCGGATAAGCTTTACAACGAAGGTCTTGCGAACCTCGATGCTGGTCGTCTGGGCGAAGCTGCGAAGAAGTTTGCTGCGGTCGATCGTCAGCATCCTTACACTGAATGGGCGCGTAAGTCGCTCGTCATGGCCGCTTTTACCAATTATCGTCAGGGCAATTACGAAGAAGCGATCAACATGGCAAAGCGTTACAATACGCTTTACCCTACATCGCCTGAATCGGCCTATGCATACTACATCATCGGTTTGAGCTATTTCCGCCAGATTCCTGATGTGACCCGCGATCAGGCTGCAAGCCGTCGTGCTATTGCTGCGATGCAGGAAGTGGTCGATCGCTTCCCGAATTCCGAATATGTTGACGATGCCAAGACCAAAATCCGTGTTGCGCGCGATCAGCTCGCCGGCAAGGAAATGCAGGTTGGTCGTTATTATCTTGAGCGCAAGGAATATCTGGCTGCGATCAAGCGTTTCCGCCTGGTTGTAGAGCAATACTCCAACACCCGTCAGGTTGAAGAAGCACTCGCTCGTCTGGTCGAAGCCTATTATGCGCTTGGTCTGACGTCGGAAGCGCAGATGGCTGCGTCGGTCTTGGGCAAGAATTTCCCGGATAGCCGTTGGTATAAGGATAGCTACAAGCTGTTGCAGAGCGGTGGTCTTGAACCGCGCGAAAACGGTGGTTCTTGGCTAGCCAAGGCTTCTTCGCTCATCACGGGCGGCAACTAAGCCGATACCTGCATGCTGTCGCACCTGTCGATCCGCGATATTGTTCTGATTGAAAGGCTCGACATCGAGTTCAAGACCGGCTTGTCCGTGCTTACGGGCGAGACAGGTGCAGGCAAATCAATCCTGCTTGATTCGTTGTCGCTCGCACTTGGTGCGCGCGGCGATGCTTCGCTGGTTCGCCATGGTGCGGATCAGGGGCAGGTGACTGCCGTGTTTGATGTGCCAGGTGGGCATCCTGCCCGTAAGTTCTTAAGCGAAAACGGATTTGATGATGACGGCGACGTCATCCTGCGGCGACTGCAGATGGGCGATGGGCGTACCCGCGTTTTCATCAATGATCAGGCTGCAAGCGTTGCGCTGCTGCGCGAGCTTGGCAAGCGTCTCGTTGAAATTCACGGTCAGCATGATGATCGTGCGCTTATTGATACCGATCTTCATCGTACATTGCTGGATGCTTTTGGCGGACTTGATGCTGAGGCCGCAACTGTTCGCGAGTGCTATAAAGCATGGCGCGATGCTGAAACTGCATTGTCGAAGCATCGTGCGCGTGTCGAACAGGCTGAGCGCGAAGGTGACTATCTGCGCTCGTCAGTCGAAGAACTGACCAAACTTGATCCGCAGCCGGGCGAAGAAGACGAACTCGCTGAACGCCGTGCGATCATGATGAAATCAGAAAAGATTGCCGGTGACGTGAATGAAGCAGGTGAGTTGTTGTCAGGGAATGGTTCGCCAGTGCCGACACTTGCAAGCCTCGTGCGTCGGTTAGAGCGTAAAATCCCGGAAGCGCCGCATCTTCTTGAGCCCGTTTGTAAGGCGATTGATGAAGCACTCAATCACCTAGCACTTGCACAGGATGGTATTGATCATGCCATGCGCGAGATTGATTTTGATCCGCGTGTGCTGGAGCAAGTCGAGGAGCGGTTGTTTGCTTTAAGAGCCGCCGCGCGCAAATATTCGGTTGCAGTCGAAGGCTTGCCAGCTTTGCGGGACAAGATGGATGCCGATCTTGCTGATCTTGATGCCGGAGCAGAAAAGCTGATTAAGCTTGAAGCACAAGCCACAGAAACCCGTGCGTCTTATGATGCCGCTGCCAAGGTTCTGTCTGAACGCCGTACGTATACAGCTGAGCATCTTAAAGCCGCTGTTATGGCCGAGCTTCCGGCGTTGAAGCTTGAGCGTGCTGAGTTTATCGTCGAAATGACGACGGATATAAATGCGCGTGCTGCCGAAGGCATTGATACGGTTGAATATTGGGTTCGTACCAATCCGGGCACCCGTGCTGGTCCGATGATGAAAGTTGCCTCTGGTGGTGAACTTTCTCGCTTCCTGCTTGCGCTGAAGGTAGCGCTTGCTGATCGCGGTTCGGCTCCGACACTTGTGTTTGACGAAATTGATACGGGAGTAGGTGGAGCAGTTGCCGATGCGATTGGGCAGCGCTTGGCACGTCTTTCATCGCGTGTGCAGGTGCTTTCGGTTACGCATGCGCCGCAGGTGGCCGCGCGTGCATCAACGCATTTCCTGATTGCGAAATCTGCGACCAACGAAGATCGCATGTCTACGTCGATCCGTTCGATTGGTGTCGATGAACGGCAGGAAGAAATCGCACGTATGTTAGCCGGTGCCAGCATTACCGATGAAGCACGCGCAGCGGCGGAACGTTTGCTGGCCGAGAACAGTGCACTAGCAATTTAAACTGTTGTCAGCAGTCTGTATGCGACTTGCTGTTTTCGTAGGCGCAGCCTCATTTCTTAGCTATGTTGAGCAAAATTGAATCAGCAGGTTTTGCCACGCATATGTCCGATATTTTCGTTGAAAAACTGACCGACCAAGAAGCCACCGCAGAACTGGAACGGCTTGCGCGTGAAATTGCGCATCATGATGAGCTTTACCACGCCAATGATCGGCCAGAAATTTCGGATGCCGACTATGATGCATTGAAGCGGCGCAATGATGCGATTGAAGAGCGCTTTCCACATCTGGTTCGGCCAGATAGTCCATCCTTGCGGATTGGCACTGCACCTGTTTCCAAATTCGCTCAGATTACCCATGCGCGACCAATGCTGTCGCTCGGCAATGCCTTTTCGGATGAAGACGTGCAAGATTTTGTGGGCAGCGTGTATCGCTTTCTTGGACAATTGCCTGATAATTCCATTGCATTCACGGCAGAGCCGAAGATCGACGGGCTTTCCATGTCGATCCGCTATGAGAATGGCGTTCTGGTGAGTGCGGCCACGCGCGGCGATGGCACCACTGGCGAGAATGTAACGGCCAATATCCGCACCATTGGTGAAATTCCGAATAAGCTTCCGGCGGGTGTTCCAGCCATCGTTGAAGTGCGCGGCGAAGTCTATATGGCGAAGAGCGACTTTCTTGCGCTCAACGAGCAGATGGTGGCAGAAGGCAAACAGACTTACGTCAATCCGCGTAACACGGCAGCAGGCTCGCTGCGTCAGCTTGATGCGAAAGTGACCGCCAGCCGCAAGCTTAGGTTCTTCGCCTATGCTTGGGGTGAAATGTCGGAAATGCCTGCGGATACGCAGCATGGCATGGTCGACGTGTTCGCCAAGTGGGGCTTCCCGGTAAATCCGCTGACCAAGCGGTTGCAGAGCGCAGATGAACTGATTGCGCATTATCGCGCCATTGGTCTTGAGCGTGCCAAGCTCGATTACGATATTGACGGCGTTGTCTACAAAGTGGATCGGCTGGATCTGCAAACACGGCTTGGGTTCCGCTCGCGTAGCCCGCGCTGGGCTATCGCACACAAGTTCCCGGCAGAGCAGGCAACGACTATCCTGCGCGGCATAGACATTCAGGTTGGACGTACGGGCGCGCTGACGCCGGTCGCTCGCCTTGAGCCGATTACTGTTGGCGGCGTGGTTGTCACCAATGCCACGTTGCACAATGAAGATTACATCAAGGGCATAGGCCTCAAGGGTGAACGTATCCGTGAGGAGGATCACGACATTCGCATCGGCGATACGGTGATCGTGCAACGGGCAGGCGATGTCATTCCGCAGATTGTCGATGTGGTGTTGGAAAAGCGCCCTGCTGATGCTGTGCCGTTCCATTTCCCGCATGAATGCCCAGTTTGTGGCAGTCATGCCGTGCGCGAAGAAGGCGAGGCGGTCTATCGCTGCACAGGTGGTTTGACCTGTGCCGCACAGGCTGTAGAGCGCATCCGCCATTTCGTATCGCGCAACGCGTTCGACATTGAAGGTCTCGGCGAAAAGCAGGTCGAGTTTTTCTTCCATGCGGAAGATGAAAACCTGAAAATCAAATCACCTGCGGATATTTTCACGCTGCAAAAGCGGCAGGAAGCGTCGGTCTTTAAGAAGCTTGAAAATATTGACGGCTTTGGCACGACTTCGGTAAAAAAGCTCTATGACGCGATCAATGATCGGCGTGAGATTGCACTGCATCGCTTCCTGTTTGGTCTTGGTATCCGCCATGTTGGTGAAGTGAACGCTAAGCGCTTTGCCAAGGCCTATCTCACCTACGACAAGTTTGCGGAAGCTGCCACAACAGCTGTCCCGCCAAAAGAAGGCCACCGTACCGATAAGGGCAATGAAGCTTGGCAGGATCTGATTGCCGTTGAAGGTATCGGCGCGATTGTGGCGGAAGCCGTCGTTGATTTTTATGCAGAGCCGCATAATCAGGAAGTGCTGAACGCACTTTTGGCTGAGGTAAAGCCGCTGGATGAAGTGGTACGCGTGGCGACCGGATCACCAGTTGAGGGCAAGACCGTGGTTTTCACTGGTAGCCTTGAACGCATGTCGCGCGATGAGGCAAAAGCCATGGCCGAGCGTCATGGCGCCAAGACTGCGGGTTCTGTTTCTAAAAAGACTGATCTTGTGGTGGCTGGTCCGGGTGCAGGTTCGAAGCTTGCGAAGGCATCGGAACTTGGTATCGAAGTGATCGATGAAGATGCGTGGCTGACATTGGTTGGAGAAGGCTGATGGCTCCGTTCAAAGGTTTTGGCGACAAGGCTATTCCTTTTCTCAAAGCGCTTGATTTTCATCAGAACCGCGAGTGGTTCGTTGAAAACAAAGACCTGTTTGAAGAGCATCTGAAAGAGCCGCTTGGCGATCTGATTGAGGAACTGACGGTACGCTTCGAAAAAGCCGGATTACCTTTCAAAGGTGATCGCGTGAAGTCGCAGTTTCGCATCAAGCGGGATACGCGGTTCTCTCATGATAAAGCACCTTACAACCGGCATTTGTCGGCGCTCCTCTCAAACTCCGGTGCGAAGTGGGACGAGAGCGGCTGCTTTTATGTTTGCATCGGCTTGCCGGGCATTCGTGATTGTTATGCCGGTGTGGCGTGGTGGGGGCCGAAGAAAGAGCTGCTTCAGGCTATCCGCGAGGCAATTGTCGAAAAGCCAGACGCGTATCGTGCGGTTGTGGCAAAGCTCAAGAAAAGCGGCTTGCAGATCAGTGATCACGAGCGTCTGAAGCGGACCCCACGCGGTTTTGAAACTGTCACTGATGCTGATCTTCTTGAGGGTATTCGTAATCGGCATTTTGCTGTTCGCATGGAAATTGACCCGGAGAGCATCACCCGCGCGGACCTTGCTGATCGGCTGGTCAAGTTTGCTGAACAGTCCCGACCGCTGATTGATTGGATCAAGAAGATTGAGGGCACAGTCCCGCAAGCATCAGAATAATTCATTTCAGTATCACTGGTTTTTATCAGTGATGCTGAAATGCTGCGCGTATATTCTAATAGTATGATTTTTATCGAAAATTGATTTCAACTCGCTGACAAATCTTCTAATCAGACTTTGAGTCAGGAGTGATATTTCGTGGATCAGGGTTTTCGACCAGCACAGGCATCAGTGCATCATGATTTCTGGGTGGGCGTCAAGCGTGGAGTGCCTATCGTTGCAGCGGGAGCACCGTTTGGTTTGTTGTTTGGTGCGGTGGCTATAGACAACGGTTTTACCATTGCTGAAGCCATTTTTATGAGCGGAATGATCTATGCAGGCGCCAGCCAGATGGTGGGGCTCGATCTCTTCGGCCAGAAAATCGCGCCCTGGATGATTGTGCTGTCGATTTTCGCGGTCAATTTCCGTCATGTGCTTTATTCAGCGACTGTTGGGCGACGTATTCGTCATTTCACATTTACGCAGAAGGCCGTTGCGTTCTTTCTGCTGGTCGATCCACAATATGCTGAAGTTGAAATTCGCGCTGAAGCGGGCCGGAAAATCAGCTTCGCATGGTATATGGGGCTTGGCCTCACGATTTATGTCTGCTGGCTGATCGAGACGCTTATTGGTGCGCTGTTTGGCAATCTGATTTCTGATCCTTATGCGCTGGGCATCGACTTTCTGCTGCCAATCTATTTCCTTGGAATGGTGATGAGTTTTCGTCATCGTGAACACTGGTGGCCCGTTGTTATCGTTAGTGCTGTGTGTGCAGTGGCTGCTTACAAGTTTGTCGGTTCGCCATGGCATGTGACGCTCGGCGCTATGGGCGGAGTTATTTTGGCCGCTGTTCTCGCAAAGCCGCAAGAAGGGAAGGCATAGATCATGTCTACGACGATCTGGATCATTCTTGCGGGCGCGTTATGCACTTATATTACCCGCTTTGGCGGACACCTGATTTTATCGCGTTTTGAGCGTGTGCATTATCGCGTTGAAGCAGCGCTGAATGCTGTGCCAGCGGCGGTTCTGACCGCAATTGTTGCAGCGCCTGCATCGGATCATGGCTGGCGTGAATTGCTGGTGCTGGTTTTCTGCGTGTTGTTGTCATTACGGGTTAGCATGATGACAATGTTTTTTGCAGGCGCAGCGCTTTTGGTCGCGCTGCGCCATTTCTTTCCGGTTTAAAGCGGGGCGGTTGCTGCTTCGAGCCACTTGGCCTGTGCATCATCGAGATGGCTGATAAGCTTCTCACGCACGCTCGCATGATAGGCATTCAGCCAGTCCAGTTCTTCCTGCGTGAGCAGTGATTTGTCGATCAGGCGGCGGTCGATTGGGCAGAAGGTGAGCGTTTCAAAGCTCATCATCGGAAGCTCGCCGCCTGCTGGCACTTCCGCTTCTTTCACGATGATCAGGTTTTCAATGCGGATGCCGTAAGCGCCCGGCTTGTAATGACCCGGTTCGTTGGAAAGGATCATGCCAGGCAAAAGCTCCTGCACGCCTTTCTTTGAAATGCTCTGCGGTCCTTCATGAACCGACAAATAGCTGCCGACGCCGTGACCCGTACCATGTGCATAGTCGAAACCCTGTTTCCACAGCGCGATACGTGCCAGCACGTCGATGTCCTGTCCGCGCGTACCTTTTGGGAAGCGGGCGGTGGTGATCGCGATCATGCCCTTTAGCACAAGCGTGAAAGAGCGTATCGTTTCTGGTGTGGTGGTGCCGATAGCAACCGTGCGGGTTATATCCGTTGTGCCGTCACGATATTGCGCACCGGAATCGATCAAATAAAGATCGCCATCGTTAAGCTTGCGGTTTGTATCGGTGTTAACGCGGTAGTGGATGATTGCGCCGTCTGGGCCTGCACCAGAGATCGAATCAAACGAAATGTCTTCAAGCGGCATCTGGAAATCGCGACCAGCCTTGTCGCGGCTTTGTTCCAGCTTTTGCGCTGCTGAGATTTCATCAACTGTGCCGGGCTTTTCGCCATCAAGCCATGACAGGAAATTGACCATGGCCACCCCATCGCGCTCGTGCGCTGCGCGGGAACCGTCAAGCTCTGCCTTGTTCTTGATGGCGCGAGGCAGGCGGGCAGGGTCTTTGCCATGAATGACATGGCCACCAGCAGCTTCTACCGCAAGACGAAGCTTTTCCGCAGCCAGTGCGGGATCGAGCAGAATCGTTTCGCCGTTCGCTGCGCGCGCACTCAAATGGCCTTCAAGTTTGGTTGGTTCACACAGTTTGGAAAGCTGTGTGAGATAGGCGCGGGGTTCGATGGCGAGCTTGCGCTCGTCGATGAACAGTTCCGGCTCGCCCTCTGCCGGAATGATGGCAAAGCTCAGTGGCAGAGGCGTGTTGGACACGTCCTTGCCACGAATATTGAACACCCAGGCAACCGAAGAAGGATCGGTCAGAACGGTTGCGCTTGCACCCGTTGCGGCCACGGCTTTTTGCATTTCCTTGATTTTGTCTTCAGCCTCGTGGCCCGAGAAACGGGCTGGCTGAATAGTGACCGGCGCAAGTGGGGCTTCCGGCTGATCATCCCAGATGAGATCAACCAAATTATGCGCAACCGGCGCCAGCTTTCCGCCCTGCTTTTCCAAAGCGTCGCGTAGCGCGGAGGCCTCGGAAATCGTGTGCAACCACGGATCGAAACCAATCGTGAGACCCTTGCCATTTTCTGCGAGCCAGCTTGCAGGTGGATTGGTGACAAGGCTTTCATAAGAAAACACGTTACCATCCGTCTGATTGCGAACCTGCAACTCATAGCGACCATCGATGAAGACGAAAGCTTTATCTTTTAAGATAAGAGCTGCACCTGCCGAACCGGTAAAACCTGTCAGCCAGCCAAGGCGCTGCGCACGCGGCGGCACATATTCGCCCTGATGCTCGTCGGCACGCGGAACGAGGAAGCCGTCGAGCCCCTGTTCGACAAGCTTTTCGCGCAATCTGGCGACACGTGGCGCACCATTGGCCGGATCGGTGGTTACATCAAAAGTCTGAAAAGCCATGAGCGTAACTCGCAATAAATAATGGAAACCTATTACTTCAGGTGAATCGTGACCCAACCTTCGCGGTGGAAGGTTTTCTGATGGGTAAGCCCTTGTGCCTGATAGGCGGCAAGGACCATGTCATGCTGGCTGTCGAGAATGCCGGACAGGATGATTGAACCGCTTGGTGCCAGATGTGATTTCAGTGCCGGTGCAAGTTCCATCAGCGGATTGGCGAGAATATTGGCGACGATCAGATCAAACGGCGTGTAGGAGCGGAAGATTGCATGATCAAAGCCTTCGGCAGTCGCCGTAACGACATGTTCGCTCACGCCGTTGAGGACTGTGTTTTCAGCGGCAACCGTAACGGCGATTGGATCGATATCGGTAGCGAGAACCGGGATTGGTGCAAGCTTGGCAATGGCGATGGCCAGAACAGCCGAGCCGGTACCAAGATCAAGCGCATTGGTTGGGTGCTCGCGCTCAACAACTTCCTCAAGCATTTCGAGGCAACCCGACGTGGTGCCATGATGACCGGTGCCGAAAGCAAGGCCAGCATCAATCAAAATCGGAATATCATCGGCTTGCAGCTTGTCGCTATCGTGCGAGCCATGCACGAAAAAGCGTCCCGCACGAACAGGTTTCAGGACTGAGAGCGAGTGTGTGACCCAGTCAATGTCTGGCAGCTCTTCAGTTTCAAATTTGCCAGCACCCACCAGCGCGTCTATGCGCGCTGCAAGTTCATCCGCTCCATCTTCGGTGTAGACGGAAACTTCGAAAATCTGACGGTCTTCATCGATCTCAGTAATCGCAATCGGGAAGGCTTCATCCTCAAATGCTTGTTCGATGATGTCATAGATTCGTTCGGCTTCCGTCTTGTCAGCCGAAAAGAAGAGTCGTGATTGGGGCATGGATAATAAGCTCTCAAATCGAATTGGAAGCTTTGTTTACCCGTTTGTGCGGCCTTTGGCCAGATTCTTCAACTTTTCCAGAGCAGTATCTGGGTTCTCCTGATAGGCGATCGTTCCACGGAAGCGGCCACCCTTATCGAGAAGGAAAACCGAAGCCGTGTGATCCATTGTATATTCGCCGTCTTCGGTCAGAACCTTCTTGGCGTAGATGTGATAGGACTTCACCATGTCCGCAACGTTTTCCGGTGTTCCGGTCACGCCGATAATGCGGTCTGATACGTTGCTCACATAGGTTTTCATGATTTCCTGTGTGTCGCGTTCTGGGTCCACAGAAATGAAATAAGCTTTAATATCAGATGCTTCTGGTCCAAGCTGTTTGAAGTAGCCGTCCAGTTCGTAAAGCGTGGTCGGGCACACATCAGGGCAATGGGTGAAACCAAAGAAAACTACAGAAGGCGTGTCGCGCAGTTCTTTTTCAGTGAAAGGCTTGCCATCCATGGACACGAGATTGAACGGACCGCCGAAAGGCTGATCGGCGGAATTACGATCACGGATCATATTGAAGCCCGCAGCGCCAACAATCACAATGATGAAGGCGAAGATGAAGATGGGCAGGAATTTTTTCATGTCCGGTCAGCCTTGAATTTTGTTTTGCATTTATCGCAGATAAGAACGCTATTTAGTGTTTACATCGTTATGCAACAGGAAAGCGCTTATTTAACGAGCACATCTTATGTTGAAACGATAGATCCAGTCTAGCAGAGTACAAAGATTTCAGAAAGTTTTGAAATGACGCAGGGCGAAGACCTTCGTTTGCAGAATAGTGAACCGCGCATTCATTCGACTGCACAGCTTAAAGGCTCCAAGTTGGGACGCTATGCTGACATTGGTGAGCGTGTAATACTGCGCGAAGTGACGGTTGGGGACTTCACCTATCTGGAGCGCAACAGTGAAGGCATTTACGCGGAGATCGGTAAGTTCTGCTCAATTGCCTCCAATGTACGGATTAATGCGCTTGAGCACCCGATGGAGCGGCTGACGACCCATAAGGTGAGCTATCGCCCGAATGAATATTTTCGCTATCTAGGCGTGGACAGTGCGTTCCGTGAAAGGCGACAGGCAAAGCGCGTGACAATCGGCAATGATGTCTGGATTGGCCATGGCGCGGTGATCACGCCCGGCATCAATATTGGTCATGGCGCGGTGATCGGCGCCAATGCTGTTGTGACGAAAGATGTGGCACCTTATCGCATCGTGGGCGGTGTGCCGGCTCGTATCATCCGAAAACGCTTTGATGATGCCATCGTGGATCGATTGCTGGCTCTGTGCTGGTGGGATTGGCCGGTAGAAAAACTTTATGAAGCAATTCCTGATATTCAGACGTTTGAAATCGAAGCGTTTTTGGAAAAATGGGGCGGTTGAGGCTTGCTCTCTTGCAATGCCTGATTTGCTACTCCACCTTTGAGAATGAAGTTGTTGGAGAGATCGAATGTCAAAGATGAACAGGTTCGTAGGATTGCTTGTCGCGCCCATGCTTTTGCTTGGCGCTTCTGCTGCCGTATCGGCTGAAGAAGTTGGCAAGGTCGGTGTTGACTGGCTCGGCAATGACATAGCAATCGATGCAGTTCAGGATCCGAAGGTGCAGGGTGTAACCTGCTATCTGGCATCGTTTTCGCGGGGTGTTATCGATCGTTTGCAGAAGGGCAACTGGTTCGAAAACCCGTCTAATGCATCGATTTCCTGCGAGCAGTCCGGCCCCATTACCATCGGCGACATTAAGCTTGGTAAGGGCGGTGAGCGGGTCTTTGCGGAGCGCACCAGTCTGATCTGGAAAAAGCTGGTTATCACCCGTATCTATGACCAGAAGAACAATACGCTTCTTTATCTCGCCCATGCGACACAAGTTCAGGATGGATCGGCTAAGACATCGCTATCGACCGTTCCGCTGTTCAAGGGTGATGTGACCTGGGAAAAAGGAAAGCCGGAGTAAACTCCGGCTTTTTTGTCTTAAAAGTTATGCGCGCTGAACGAAGCTGTCGAGAACGCGCTTCTGACCGGCCTTATCGAAATCAATGGTGAGCTTATTGCCATCGATAGTCGAGATTGTGCCATTACCGAATTTGATGTGGAACACACGGTCGCCGACGAAATAGGCGGATGGCTTATCGGTTGTTGATTTTGCAACCAGTTCGCCGTCAATCGTGCGCCCTTTTATCGACCCACGACCCGCACCAAAGCCGGAATCAGTTTCGCCATAGCCGACGCGTTCGACATTCGCACCGGAGCGAGAGCCCCAATTGTTACGCGTTGCATCTGAACGGTTCTGTTGCGCGCGCTGCCAACCGGGCGTTGAATAAGAGTTTTCAAACGGGTCGGCCTTGTCGAAGCGCGATTGTCCGTAACTGCTATTGCCATAGCCGCCGTAATTGCCTTCCATCTCAGCCACTTCGACATGCGTTTCGGGAAGTTCTTCCAGAAAGCGTGACGGAATGGTCGACTGCCACATGCCGTGGATGCGGCGGTTGGAAACAAACCAGATATGCAGGTTCTTTTTCGCACGCGTCACGCCGACATAGGCGAGGCGGCGTTCCTCTTCGAGACCGGAACGGCCACCTTCATCGAGTGCACGCTGATGCGGAAACAGACCTTCTTCCCAGCCGGGCAGGAAGACGGTTTCAAACTCAAGCCCCTTCGCAGAATGGAGCGTCATGATGTTGACCGCATCCATATCGGTATTTTGCTCAGCATCCATGACGAGTGCGATGTGCTCGAGGAAGCTGCGCAGACTCTCATAATCCTCCATGGAACGGATCAGTTCCTTAAGGTTTTCGAGACGTCCCGGCGCTTCCGCTGATTTGTCGTTCTGCCACATGGCAGTGTAGCCAGACTCATCAAGAATGGTTTCTGCGAGTTCTGTATGCGGGGTGTTGTCGAGAAGCGTTTGCCAGCGGCGGAAATTATTGACCACTTCGCGCAGCGCCGAACGAGGCTTTGGTTTCAGCTCTTCGGTTTCCACCAGATCACAAGCGGCTGCGAACATCGAGATGTCGCGCGCGCGCGCATAGTCATGGATCAGGCGAATTGCCGCTTCACCAAGGCCACGCTTTGGCGTGTTGCTGATGCGCTCTAAAGCCAGATCGTCTGCGGGCTGGGCCACGACACGCAAATAGGCCATGGCATCACGGATTTCGAGACGCTCGTAGAAGCGCGGTCCACCGATGACCCGATAGTTGAGGCCAAGCGTTACAAAGCGATCTTCAAACTCGCGCATCTGAAAAGAAGCACGAACAAGGATCGCCATGTTGTTGAGCATTTGCCCCTGACGCTGCGCCTGTTCAATTGCTTCGCCAACGGCGCGGGCTTCTTCTTCCGAATCCCATGCTGCATGGATTTTGACTTTTGGATCATCGGGATTAGGCGCTTCGGTAAAAAGCGTTTTGCCGAGACGACCTTCATTATGCGCAATCAGATGTGCGGCCGTGCCCAGAATATGCGCTGTCGAGCGATAATTACGCTCAAGCTTGATCACAACCGCGCCAGGGAAATCCTTGTCGAAGCGGAGGATATTATCCACTTCCGCACCGCGCCAGCCATAGATCGACTGATCGTCATCACCGACGCAGCAAAGGTTTACTTTATTGTCGCTCAAGCCTGATGAGGCCTGCCGAGCATCTGCCGGAACTGGAGCCGTGCTTTTCGATTGTGGCCTTTGAGCAAGCAGACGCAGCCACATATATTGGGCCGTATTGGTGTCCTGATACTCGTCCACCAAGATATAACGGAACTTCGCGTGGTATTCGCGCAGAATGTCGGGATTGTTGCGGAAGATACGGATCGGATGCAGCAGCAGATCGCCGAAGTCGCAGGCGTTCAACGTGCGCAAGCGTTCCTGATAAGCCTGATAAAGCTCGCGGCCCTTGCCGTTACCGAATGAACGCGCGTCACCTTCGGGGATATCAGCTGGCCCAAAGCCCTTGTTTTTCCAGCCATCAATCATGTTCGCAAAAGTGCGGGGTGGCCAGCGCTTGTCGTCGAGACCCTCAGCCTGAATAAGCTGCTTGATGAGACGGATCACGTCATCTGTATCAAGAATGGTGAAATCTGAAGTGAGATGCACCAGTTCTGCATGTTTGCGCAGAAGTTTCACGCCGATGGAGTGGAACGTGCCGAGCCAAGGCATGCCTTCAACCGCACCACCGACCAGATGGCCGATACGCTCTTTCATTTCGCGTGCGGCTTTGTTGGTAAAGGTCACAGCGAGAATTTGGCTTGGATAGGCGAGGCCAGTCGTCACAATATGCGCGATGCGGGTTGTGAGCACGCGGGTCTTGCCGGTGCCTGCACCTGCGAGAACAAGAACCGGACCTTCGGTGGTCAAGACGGCCTGACGCTGCTCAGGGTTGAGACCCTTTAAATAATCGGGTTCGCCACGCTGCTGGTTGCGTGCTGCCATAGCGCGCGCGGCAATTCCGCCTGTCGCAGGTGTGCGGTCAGCCGGTGTGTCATTGCCGAAAAACGGCATATCATCGGGAAAATCAGACATTGCTACCGAATGTAGTGATTCGTTGATCAAAAACCAGCGAAAGCGTTAAATTACTCAAGCTGTGAGATGCGACGGTCGGTGAAATTGAGCCGATGTGAAGCAAGCGCTTCGACAAGGCCGCGCATTTCCGGCTCGCGTTGCAGCAGTTCATCAAGCTCCGTCATCTGGTTCATGGCGATCAAACGAAGAATATCGTCGCGGATCATTCCATCTTCCCGACGCGGCAAATGCGAAACCGGCTGGATGAGTTCAAGCTTGGTGCCTTTGAGCCGCGCACGCAGGCTTTTTTCGTCTGCATCGGCAGTTTCAACAAAGGCGTAGAGGCCGACGCCTTTGGCGGGCAGTGAATAAAGCGTGAGCGCGACGTCTTTCACACGCGGATCAGACTTGAGAGCCGCCATAATAGCCGGGCCTTCATTGTCGATACGGTCGCCGGTACCTTCACCATCGGACCAGTTGAAAATGCCGCGCGTGATGAAGTTATAAACCTTCTTGCCCGTAGCAAGCCAAATGCGTGACGGCAGCGAACGACGCGCCAAAATGCGCTTTTCGGTCGGTGTCATCAGATCGGGCGCAAAGGCGCGCTTCTGTTTGATCAGGTGACGGAAATCTTCATAGGCGAGCAAACGATAAAATCCGCCACGACGGCGATGCACGCTTGCCAGCTGAAAATCGATGACGGCTGCTTCGCCTTCCGGCGTCATCAGCCAGTTTTGCGGCTTGGCCAGATCGTTGTGAGTAACGCCCATGCGGCGCATATCACGCAGGATACGATGCGCGGTGCGATACCATTTGAGCTGCGCCGGACGCGCAAGGTGCAACGGTGTGCCTTCCGTCCATGACCGATAGAGGCCGTCCTTGTCGGTATAGAGAAGTTGAGGAACACCTTCGATGCCGCGCACGGTTTTCAGGCCGCGAATTTCACGTCGTGCCAGAATCCAAGCCAAAGGCTTCGACCACCAAGGCGCTGCACTCACCACACGACGGATAATTCTTGTCTCGGGATCGCCCGCAAAATAGCCTGCGCGTGTTTCGGAAAAAACATCGCGTTTGAAAACTGCGGTCTCCACAAATTGCGGTATGCGGTCGCCTTGTGCGGGTACATCAATATTTGGGTTCTGAGCCATGCAGTTCCACTAGCCGCTTGCGCTCAATCAATCAAGTTTGATGGTGGCGTTCCACGGTTGCAATCATGTGAATGAGGGCGCAAAAGAACACAATAATTGTTTTGGGAATGGTTTTGGGGAGAAAGCGGATCATGGCGCAAAGCGACGACATCAAGCAGATCATCCGGCAGGAACAGGCGCTTATTTTCACGAGCTTTACGGAGAATGATGCGTTTTCCCTCGGTCATCGGCTACGCGATATTGCGGTGAAACAGAAGCTGGCGGTTGCGATTGATATTTCGCTCTGGGACCGCCGTTTGTTTTTTGCAGCCACTGCCGGAACGACCGCTGACAATACCGAATGGTTGCGGCGTAAGTTTAATGTCGTGCGCCGCTTTCACGCTTCGAGCTATCGCCTTGTTCTGGAACAAAACCGCGAAGATAAAATGTTTGCAGAACATAAGGCGCTTGATGTCGCCGATTATGCCTTGGCGGGTGGCGGATTTCCGATCCATGTCGCAGGCGCGGGCGTAATAGGGACGGCGATTGTTTCGGGCCTTCCGCAGCGTGAAGATCATAACCTTGTCGTGCGTGCCATTGCCGAGCATTTGGGACAGGATCCTGTCGCGCTGGCCTTAGCCGCAGCGTAATTTGAAATACGGAGAATAAACGATGTCGCTTCAGAATGTGGTTGCCCTTCAGCGTAATGAAGAGGGCATTGCAGCCGCAGTTGCACTCCTCAAGCAGCGGTTTGGTGAACGCGCCCAGACTGGACAGGCAATCCGCGAGCAGCATGGCCACACGACGACTTATGTGCCGACGCAGGCGCCCGACATTGTCATTTTTGCCCAAACGACCGACGATGTGCAGGATGTGGTCCGCATCTGTGCCGAGCATAAGGTGCCGGTGATTGCATTTGGTGCTGGTTCCTCACTTGAGGGGCAGGTAAATGCACCTGCGGGTGGCGTGTCGATTGATCTCACACAGATGAACCGTGTTTTGGCAGTTCATGCGGAAGACCTTGATTGCGTGATTGAGCCGGGAATTACGCGACGCGAACTCAATGAATATTTGCGCGATACCGGGTTGTTTTTCCCAATCGATCCGGGCGCGAATGCGACCCTGGGCGGCATGGCTTCAACTCGGGCGTCTGGCACAAACGCCGTGCGCTATGGCACAATGCGCGAAAATGTTTTGGCGCTGAAAGCGGTCATGCCCGATGGTCGCCTGATCGAGACGTCAAAACGCGTGAAGAAGACTGCCGCAGGCTATGATCTGACAAGGCTGCTGATCGGTTCTGAAGGCACGCTCGGTATCATCACGGAACTGACGTTAAAATTGCAGGGGATTCCGCAAGCTGTATCGGGCGGGATTTGCCCATTCTCGGATGTTGAATCGGCCTGTCGTGCCGTGATCGAAACTATCCAGATGGGGATTCCGGTTGCGCGCATTGAGCTTGTGAACAAGCTTCAAATGGAAGCGCTTATCCTGCACTCCAAGCTGCCCTATGAGGCGCAGCCTTATCTGTTTGTCGAGTTCCATGGCACGGAAACAGGCGTTGCCGAACAGGCGGAAATCTTTGGCGAGATCGCTGCGGAAAATGGTGGCGGTGAATTCCGCTGGACCAATGATCCGGAAGAACGCGACCGCTTGTGGCGTGCGCGGCATGACGCTTATCTGGCATCCTTCCTTTTGCGTCCCGGTGCGAAGGGTGTTTCGACTGATGTTTGCGTGCCGATTTCACGGCTTGCCGATTGTATTGCCGAGACTGAAAAAGACCTTGCTGAAAGCGGGTTGATTGCTCCTGTCGTTGGCCATGTCGGAGACGGTAATTTCCATTTGCTGCTTTTGCTCGATACGGACGATGCATCGGAAATGGAACGTGCCGAAGAGTTTATGGATCGTCTGGTAAAGCGTGCGCTTGCCATGGAAGGTACGTGTACCGGCGAGCATGGTATCGGGCAGGGCAAGATGAAATATCTTGCAATGGAGCTTGGTGACGCGACCGACTACATGCGGATGATCAAGAAGGCGATCGATCCAGATAACATTATGAATCCGGGAAAAATTCTGATTTCGTGATTCAAATCAGTCGTTTGAATCGTCTTTTTAAGAAGGCGATTCAATGTCGCGGCTGAATCAGCGATTGCGCAGGCAATTTGCCTTGTTATCGCCGGATCGATCCCGCTATGTTGCACCGATAAAAATCGCGTGATTCAAGATTTGCATCACGCTTTGCATCTTATCGGAGTTTCGCTTGGGCCGCATATTCGTCATCGTGGGTGGGGTACTGGTACTGTTTTTGACCGCAGCGCTGGTCGTTCCGCCATTTGTCGACTGGAGCGGCTATCGTGCCGAGTTCGAGCGCGAGGCAAGCCAGATTCTTGGACGTCCGGTTCATGTGACGGGTGACGTCAGCGCCAGGCTTTTACCGTTTCCATCAGTGACATTTTCTGATGTGCGGGTTGGTGCAGACAATGCAAATCCGGTGATGACCGTCGACAGGTTTTCGATGGATGCGGAACTGATGCCGTTTTTGCGCGGCCAGTTGCTGATTTTTGATATGCGCGTTGAGCGCCCCAATACGATTATTTCGCTCGACAAGGATGGTAAGGTTGATTGGGCCATTCGTCCTACCACGCCACTTGATCCAGCGCAGATCAAAGTCGAGCGGCTCTCAATTACGGACGGTACGGCGACCCTCATCGATGAAGCGAGCGGACGTGTTCATAATGCCAGCGATATAGATGCGGTCCTCTCCGCAAATAGTCTTGCGGGGCCATGGCTTGCAAACGGCACTTTACAAATTGAAGGTCATAAGCTGGCGCTTGATCTTACCAGCGGCGAAGCCAAGCCGGACGGGTCGCTGCGCTTGCGCGCGCGCATATCGCCCGAAGCGGTGCCTGCTTCGTTTGAGACTGATGGTGACATTACGCTTGATGATGGTCGCCTAAACTATGCTGGCAGCTTTTCACTGCGTTCTGCTGACGCGATGGGATCGGCGTCCAAGAACCAGCACGAGCCAGTACAGAAGCCGTTTTTCAGCGATCTCCGTGTCAGTGGCAAGTTTTCTGCAAACAAGAGCCATTTCGATGCTAGCGAATTTCGCATGGAGCAGGGGCCAGCCGATAATCCTTATGTGGTGAACGGCAAGGCACTCATTGACTACGGTGATAAGCCACATTTTGAAATCAGCGCTGATGGCCAGCAGATATTCTGGGGGCCTGTCGAGACGACACAGGATCAGCAACCCGCACCTGTCGCTGACGGCGAACGCCTTGAGACGTTACGGCGGATACTTGAGCAATTGCCGATCCCCGGAATGCCCGGTAATGTTGATTTGCGGTTGCCTGCTGTAATAGCTGGTGGCACGACTATTCGTTCCGTGACAATCAGTGCGGAGCCTGATGGCAATGGCTGGAATATTGGTCAGTTCGAAGCGGATCTGCCGGGACGTACAAAGGTTGAAGCCAAAGGCAGGCTTTCGGTCGGGCGCGATTTCGGCTTTGAAGGCGATATGCTTGTGGCGTCACGCCAGCCATCCGGGCTTGCAGCATGGCTGAATGAAACGGTTGATGAATCCATTCGTAAACTCGATAGCGTGGGCTTTTCAGGCAAAGTCAATTTGCGTGAAGGCATGCAGAGTATTGATAGTCTCGAAGTTGGTATGGGCCAAACGACGCTGAAAGGTACATTCCTGCGGCAAGTCGCAGGTTCTGCCGAACCAGCGATTACGTTGCGGTTGCAGGGGGGATCAGTTGATAGCAATGCGCTCCGCGCATTTACCAGCTTTTTCTCAGGCGGTCATGGCGTTGCTTCACTTGATGGACAGGCACTTGATATTGGTTTCACCGCCGGCCCCGTTCAATATGAGGATATGGAAGCGGCGAGTGTTGACGTTGCCGTCCGTATTCACAATGGCCGTTTTGATTTTGACCGGCTGATGATCAATGATGTTGCAGGAACGACGCTGACTGCAACAGGTACGTATGAGCCTTTTGCAGCAACGCCGTCCGGCAAGCTTGATGCCACTTTGCTTTCCGCTGATCTGTCACATTTTTTGACACTTGCAGCACATCGTCATCCGCAAGTTCCGTTTTTCCGCTCGCTTTCAGCGCGCGCTGATAATTATCCCGGTCTGTTTGAGGATACAGAGATAAATATCATCGCTAATGCCGTAGCACCTACGGGCAACGGTGTCGCTGCCGCGCCAGTTGCGGGAAGTGCCAAAGGATCACGCGCTAAGGAAGTGCCCGCAAAAACACCTGCAAAGGGTGGCGAGGCATCATTTAGTGTGACGGGCAAAGCAGGCGGCATGAAGCTTGATTTGTCTGGGACGACCAGTGGCGGAAGTGCTGAAAACGATCCAATGCAAATGCAGCTCAACGGAACTGCAACGTCCACAAATGGCGAGACGGTTCTGGCTTTGTTGGGTGTTCCAACATTGCCGCTGGGACTTGCTGGCGAATTGACGGCTGATCTTACCATGCAGGGGGCGCCAAGTGCTGGTATGCGGACGCAACTCAGGCTGACTGCGCCCGACGGTACGGCTGTTGCGGATGGTATTCTGTCGATGGTTGGCGGTGATATTGCGGCAAGTGGTAAGGCTCAGGTGAAATCTGCTGATCTGCAACCTTTTATTGCAACAGCGGGTTACACGCTTCCAGGATTTGGCGAAGGGCTGTCTGCCGATCTTTCGAGCGACTTCCAGTTTGCCAAAGGTTTGCTTCGGTTCCCCAATTTTGCGGGTAAGCTTGGCGGCGATGATATTTCCGCTCGTCTTGAAGCGAATTTCTCAGATAGTGGACTTCCGCAGATCAAAGGTGAGGCAAAACTGACCTCTGTTGAAATTGATAGCCTTGCAGCAATCATGCTCGGTCAGGATGCACTTGAGCCATCTTCGCCGCGTGAGGCTTCTATCTGGCCAAATACGCCATTTGCAACACGCCCGTCTTTGCCGCTGCTGATGGATATGAAGCTGACTGCGGCGCAAGCACATATGGATGGCTTTGGAACCGTGAGCGATTTTTCCACGCGCGTTCAGAAGAATATGGATGGGCTGGCGCTCAATGAGCTAACCGGAAATTGGGCCGGCGGATATCTGGTTGGCAATGTTTCTTTACGCAACAACGATAAAACAGCGCTGCTGTCTTCTGATCTTAAATGGAGTGGTGCACGGCTTGAAGATTTTTATCATTCTTCCACGGGCAGCAGCCCATTGAATGGAACGATCAAAGCTGCTCTGACTTTGAATGGTAGCGGCTCAAATGTTGCCGAACTGGTTGCGTCTCTTGCGGGTTCAGGCAGCGTTGATGTTGAGAATTTTGTAATTAATGGCCTCGATCAGGGGGCTTTTCCGGCAATGTTGGCTGAGGCTGATAGCCTGGGAGATCAGCCCGCAGGTGCCACGCAGCTGGATGCAAAGGCGTTTGGCGCATTGACTAATAAGGCAATTGGTCAGGGCCGGTTTGCGGCTGGTAATCCGCGCTTTGATTTCACAGTTGCAGGGGGTATTGCACGATTTTCGCCAATCAGTCTTGTAACGGGCGATGCAACATTGAGCGGCGATATGCAGATTAATCTGTCTACGTTGGGTCTTAGCGGTGAGGGAAGTTTCGCATTTGATCAACAGGACGACGCGCAGTCATCTACGTCACCAAGCCTTCGTTACACAATCGGCGGAACCTATGATGATCCTACGGTTCAATTTGATCGGCAGCCGCTGGTTCAGTTTCTGACGCAGCGCGCATTGGAGCGCGAGCAGGAACGCGTCGAAGCGATGCAGGCGAGCATCATGGAAAAGCAGCGGCTGAGACGCCAGCTGGACCTGCTGGCCTCGGATGCCAAAGAACGAGAGCGTGTGCGTCTTGAGGAAGAGGCTCGCAAAAAAGCAGAGGCAGAGGCTCGTGAACAGGCTGCTAGAAATGCATTGGAAGCACAGAAGTCAGCCGAGGGAAGCAATCTACCTGCGCAATTAAATGGGCAGGGTGGTCAGTCCATCAACGAGTTTTTGAAAGAACTTGAGCAGGCGCCAAATGTTGCGCCCAATTCTCAGCCTTGAGACTGAATTTTCGATTTTAGCCAGTCGAGGATATAAAGCCTGAGAGCAGAAGAGAGATTGACGCTCCGTTCGCGCTGTCCGTCGATCTCCGTCACAAGCGATGCGACAGATACTTGCCGCGTGTTTGCTATCTCTTCAAGCAGCTCAAAGAATGGGTCTTCAAGCGTATAGCTTGTGGCATGTCCACGAATACTCACAGAGCGCTTTTTGAGCCGTCCTGTAGTGCTGACGTAGCCGTTCACTTTTCAGCTTTCGGCTTGTCGATTGGCTCAAGCTTATTGTTTTTGAGAAAGTTATTGGTTTTGCGCGTTTCCTCTTTTGCGAAGCTTTTTTCGGCTTTCGTTCGGCCAAACAGAATGCGGTTCTGATCGGCTTGTTCTTCCCGCGAGGCACGCGCTTTGTTCTTTTTGAACTGACGCAGATTGATAATTTCACTCATGAATGCCTGCCATGGATATCAGAGCGCATTTCGATCTGAGTTAATCAGATCTGCGCCCTCAATGTTTGTTTGAACGCGCATCTTTTCCCGAAAACCGTTCACACCTTTCAGGATGCGCTCTTGTGGGCGTCGTCTTATTTGTTCGGTGATTTTGGATTGGTCACCCACCAGATGATCAGCGAAATTACCACGAGCAGCAATAGTCCGAAAGTCATTTGCCACATCGAAAAGTTTGGCGTGTCTTTAGCGACGAAGAAACCGGCAATAATACCGCTAAACCAAAGAACGATCTGAGCAATAATCCGCAACATGGTGGGCCTGTCCTGTGATGCGTTGTTGGTGAACCCAGTTTTAAAGAGCATTTGTTGAGATGCCTTGATCGAAGTCAAGAGCATCACGACTGCTATAAAAAAACACCGGCGGGATGCTCAGCCGGTGTTTGGTATCTCTAAGGAAGACGATGCTTATTTTTTTCGGAAAGAATCGAGTGAAACCACGTCTGCGGATGGTTTGGCTTCAGCTTCTTTACCCTCAGATGCAGGCTCGTCTTTTGCAGCGGTGTCACCCTTATCAGCAGCAGGCTTGCGCGACTTGGATTTAGGCTTGGCCTTTTCGGGCGCATCTTCTGACGAGATCAACTCGATTGAGGAGACCTTACCACCTTCGTCATTATCGCTTGTTGGCTGGACAACCGATACATCGAACTCAAGTTCAAAGTTGACAGATGGGTCGTAGAAGCCACGAATGGCAGAGAATGGGATTGTCAATTTTTCCGGCACATCACCGAAAGACAAGCCGATTTCAAACAGCTGATCAGTGACAACCATGTCCCAGTATTGATGTTGCAACACCACTGTCATCTGCTCAGGATATTTTTCCTTAAGCCGAGACGAAATGCGTACACCGGGCGCTCCAGTAAGGAACGTGATGAAGAAGTGATGATTGCCAGGCAAGCCAGTTGCTGCCACTTCCGCAAGAACCTTGCGAATGACGCCACGGAGGGCTTCCTGAGCGAGAATATCGTAACGGATGAGATCCTGAACCATAGATTGCTTATCCCACGGATTCGCAGGTTGATGTCAAGTTTGTTCTCTGACAAATCTAAAATAATTCAAGAAAAAAGTGAGGCCGGGAAGGTGCTGAAATGCTTACGTGCGCGCACCAAAGGCCATCAAAAATGTTCGAACACCATTGATCGCACTTTTCTCGATGATGGAATCATCAACAGCCTGACCAGTTAGCAGGTGATAATGAATATCCGCATTGATGAGAGCCAGATAATGACGTGCTGCCAAATCAGGGTCTTCAATGACCAGATTGCCAGCCAGTGCTAAACGCGACAGATGGGCGGCAATGGCCGGAACAGCCTGTGCTGGGCCTTTTGTGCTGCAAACATTGCCATGCAGGGGTAGGGCATCTTCATCGGACTGAAACAGTTTGCGCAAGAATACGGTAGAAGAATCATGCACGCAATTGCGGCTCATCCTGATCGAAAATGCGATCAGGTCTTCTTCGAGGTTTTCACCAGACTGAGGAAAAGTCGCGAGTACAGCAAAGAGACCAGACGACATTCTGTCGAATGCGTCCTCAACAACAGCTGCCAGCAGCGCTTCTTTGTCCTTATAGTGATTGTAAATGGTCTGACGCGATACGCCCGCTTCGCTGGCAATCAGATCGATGCTGGCACCCTGAAACCCATCCCGATAAAAAACGCGTGCTGCCGCGCAAAGAATGAAGTCGCGCTTCATGCATTGACCGGGTTTTAGCCCCGATTTTGAGGATGCAGAATTCGCCCCTTCAGAAACGAGAGGGCGTCTGTCTGCCAGAACGGCACTATCGAGCATGTCAGTAGGTTTCATATCCATAACATAATGCGGCTTGACGGTTTGGACAATAGTGTCTAATTTTACAGTAGTGTCAAAACAGTTATTAAAACTCGTCCATAATGGGGATGGCTACACGCTTTTGAGAGATTACGATGCCCGGTTGGGGGCTGAGAATATCGCAAATTTATCGAAATTATGTAGCATAAACATGTGGATAGTTGCCTAGTTGCGATATTTGGTCCCGGCTTACCCATCCTCCCAAGCGATGCGCTGGAACTAAACTCGTAACGGGTGACTCACGAAACATTGATGAAAGTACGCCCCCAATGAGTTCAGGCTCTCCCACTTCAGGTCTCGTGCGCAACGCGATTATTCTCGGTCTTCTTTCGGCAATTGGCCCATTTGCCATTGATATGTATCTGCCCGCATTGCCAACCATTGCGACCGATCTCCACGCTGAGACCGGTGCTGTGCAAATGAGTCTTTTGGCGTTCTTCATTGCTTTGGCGCTTGCGCAGCTTTTTGTTGGCCCTCTGTCGGACATGGTTGGACGCAAGCTCCCGCTTTATGGCGGACTTGCGCTGTTTGCTGTTGGTAGTATCGGTTCAGCTCTTGCGACCAATATCGATATTTTGGTCTTGTTCCGCTTCATTCAGGGATTAGGTGCAGCGGCAAGCTCGGTTATTCCGCGTGCCATTGTGCGTGATCTTCACACAGGCGTTGATGCGGCAAGGCTGATGTCGCTGCTTATGCTCGTCTTTTCTATTTCACCTATTCTTGCGCCGTTGAGCGGTTCATTTCTTATTGATTTCTTCGGTTGGCGCGGAGTTTTCTGGGCTGTGTTCGTGGCAGCCATTGTAGGCGTTGTGTTGATAGCAACCGCACTTAAAGAGACGAGGGGTAGTGAGGCGCGGCTTGATAGCAATATCAGCAGTGCACTTGCAGGTTATGCCCGGCTTCTCAAGGATCGCTATTTTATGGGACTGGCCTGTATTGGCGGCTTTGGCATCGCGTCATTCTTTGTTTATCTGGCGAACTCATCGTTTATTCTGATTGATCATTACGGCCTTAGCCCAAGCCAGTATGCGATAGCGTTTTCGATCAATGCCGTTTCGTTCTTTAGCGTTTCGCAGCTCAATGGTGTCTTGGGTGCGCGTTTTGGGTTGCGTCGTGTGATGCAGGTTGCCGTTTCGGGCTTTGCAGCTGTTATGCTTGCAATGTTTGCGGCAGTCTTGATGGGGCATACCGGCCTTTGGTTGATCGCTGGCTTTCTTTTCGTTGGATATGGTTTTCTGGGGCTTGTCATTCCGACGACCGCTGTGCTGGCACTTGAAGATCACGGCGCGATTGCTGGAACAGCATCGGCGCTGCTTGGAACGTTGCATTTCGTCATAGGCGGCATTGCGATTGGTGTAACCGGCGCATTCTTTGATGGTTCTGCCAAACCGATGATCGGCGGTATTGCGATCTGTTCACTTATCGCATTTTTTCTGAGCCTCGTTGTGTTTGCACGCAAAACACAGCCAGAAGCGGAAGTGGCAACAATCTAAAGATGGGAAAAGTGGAGGCTTCTGTTGCCAGGTGCCTCCGAACCCCGCCTCAAGGTGCTAACCAGAAGGACTTAGGTTGGGTTTCCCGCACCGCGATTAAGCAGCGAGAGCGTAACCCTGAGCTTTGTTGTCATTTGCAACTACTCAATTGACCCGATAACGGTGGTATCATGCCGAGCAAAAGAGCGATCTTTACACCCTTGTCGATCCTATTTCGCCCCCGCCACAGCGCAACTCGCGTTGAATGCTTCTTGCGTTCTGGTGGAGGCGCCGGGTACCGCCCCCGGGTCCAATAGGTTTATTACATCGTCCGTTTATCACCATAGTCAGCTTGCGCTGACACGACGTATATAGGCGTCCTTCTCCACGATTGGAAGAGGGGAGTTGTGATTTAACAGGTTGTTGACGCTCGTTTGTCTTCGCTTTTTGCGTTCATTTTTCATTGACAGCAATCACAGGCTGGTCAATCCTGAGAAGACTAGCGGTGCATGCCGGATCGGGATTGTCATTGTCCGGCTGTAGCGGAGGTTTAACCGGGGCTAAAGCCAATCGAAGGAGAGTGAATCTATGAGTGACTATCTCGCGGATGTCCGTCGTTATGATGCCGCTGCTGATGAAGCCGTTGTCGAGAAGATCGTAAAGCATCTTGGCATTGCGCTGCGTAATCGCGATTCCTCTCTTGTCTCTGCAACCGATCCTGAAGAACTTAAGCGCGTCCGCGACAGCTGGGTTCACAAGAAGCTTGGCGTTGCGGATGAAGCGAAGGCCGTTGAAGTGGTCAATCATGTTGCAGAAGTTATGAAGGGCGATCGTAACAAGGGTCGCGTCACCTTCTATTATCTGGTTGCGAAGCAGCTTGGTAAGCTCGGCGATCTTTAATCGTCGTCCACAGTCCAGACGGAAAACCCCGGTGTTATAAGCCGGGGTTTTTCTTATATTGGGTTAAGACGAATCGGCCCGGAAAGTACCCCTATGCGCACCTATCTCGATCTTCTCCAGCATGTGCTCGACAATGGTTCAGACCGTGGTGACCGCACAGGGACAGGCACGCGTTCGGTTTTCGGTTATCAGATGCGTTATAACCTGGCCGAAGGGTTTCCGGTTCTCACCACCAAGAAGCTGCATTTGCGCTCAATCATTCATGAACTGCTGTGGTTCCTGAAAGGCGATACCAATATCGCCTATCTCAAGGAAAATGGCGTTTCGATCTGGGATGAATGGGCCGATGAGAATGGCGATCTCGGCCCGGTCTATGGTTATCAGTGGCGCTCATGGCCAGCGCCGGATGGTCGTCATATCGATCAGATTGCGAATCTTTTGAAGATGTTGCGCGAAAACCCTAATTCACGACGTTTGATCGTTTCAGCATGGAATCCGGCGCTGGTCGATGAAATGGCTTTGCCACCGTGTCATTGTTTGTTTCAGTTTTATGTCTCGGATGGCAAGTTGTCTTGCCAGCTCTATCAGCGTTCGGCGGATATTTTTCTTGGCGTTCCGTTCAACATTGCGTCTTATGCGCTGCTGACCATGATGATTGCGCAGGTTGCAGGCCTTCAGCCGGATGATTTTGTGCATACGCTGGGGGACGCACATATTTATTCCAATCATTTTGAGCAGGCACGCCTGCAACTTACCCGCACACCGAAAGCTCTGCCGACCATGCGGATCAACCCGGATGTGAAAGATCTGTTTGCTTTCCGTTACGAGGACTTTGAGCTGGTGGGCTATGAAGCCGATCCGTCGATCAAAGCTCCGATTGCGGTGTAAGATATGATCAATAACAAAGCCGCTCTTTCAATTGTTGTTGCCGCGTCCGAAAACAATGTCATTGGCCGCGAAAATGATATGCCGTGGAAGCTTTCGACCGATCTCAAACGCTTTAAGGCGCTGACACTCGGTAAGCCCGTCATTATGGGACGAAAGACATGGGAATCCATCGGTCGCCCGCTGCCCGGCCGTCCCAATCTTGTTGTGACGCGCGATACAGCATTCAAAGCGGACGGAGCGACTATTGTCAGCTCGCTTGATGAAGCAATTGAACTGGGGCGCAAGCTTGCGTCTGAGCTTGGCGTGGATGAGGTTTGCGTCATCGGTGGTGGCAAGATTTATGTGCAAGCATTGCCATTTGCTGATCAAGTGCATCTGACGCGCGTTCTCGCGTCGATTGATGGCGACACGTTTTTTCCGGAACTCGATTCGAAAATCTGGAAAGAAATCAGCTCCGAAGATGTGCCTGCGGGTGAGAAAGATAGTCATCCGACACGCTATATTCGGTACGACCGACACGTTATGTAAATTATAACGCAGGAAATTTGCCGCTTCACGTTGAAAGCGGCCCTCGCGATGCCTATAAAACGGTAACATTAGTTGATGACGGGAAATTGAACAGGATTTTCCGTCTCCCGGACGAGAGGTGAGGATGCCCTGGAGTAATCAGAATGGCGGCGGCGGTGGCCCATGGGGTGGCGGCGGCGACAACAATAATAATGGCGGCAATGGCGGTAACGGTGGCCCTTGGGGTCAAGGTCCGAAAGGTCCACGCAATGGCGGTCAGAACACGCCTCCTGATCTTGAGGACATTCTTCGCAAAGGACAGGATCGTCTGAAAAAAGTTTTCCCGGGTGGGAGTGGCGGTAAAGGCGGAAGCAATCGCGGCGTATTCTTTCTGATTGGTGCTGCATTGCTTGGTCTTTGGGTGTATCAGTCGGTTTACACCGTGCAGCCCGATGAGCTTGCTGTCGAACTCGTTTTTGGTAAACCAAAGGCAGAAGTTTCTGAGCCGGGTTTGCATTTCCTGTTCTGGCCGGTTGAGACTGTTGAAAAAGCGCAGATCGTTGAAAAACAGATTAATATTGGTGGCCAAGGCTCGCGCAACGCGACACAGGGCCTGATGCTGACCGGCGATCAGAACATCGTCAATGTTCAGTTTTCGGTTCTTTATCGCGTTGCCAATCCGCGCGACTATCTGTTTAACGTCGAAAGCCCTGATGCGATGGTGCAGCAGGTTTCCGAAAGTGCGATCCGTGAAATCGTTGGCCGCAGGCCGGCACAGGACGTTTTCCGTGACAACCGTGCAGCGATTGCACAGAGCGTTCGCGATATTATTCAGGCAACGCTTGATCGCTATAAATCCGGCATCCAGATCAACGCAGTTTCCATCGAGGATGCAGCACCACCACGTGAAGTGGCTGATGCATTTGATGAAGTGCAGCGTGCTGAACAGGACGAAGATCGCTTTGTAGAAGAGTCGAACCAATATTCGAACCAGAAGCTTGGTCAGGCACGTGGTCAGGCTGCACAGCTTCGCGAAGAGGCAGCAGCTTATAAGACCCGTGTTGTTCAGGAGGCGGAAGGTGAAGCACAGCGTTTCGGCTCTGTTCTTTCCGAATACCAGAAAGCACCGGAAGTGACGCGCAATCGTCTTTTCCTCGAAACGATGGAAGACGTGCTTGCTGGAACGAAGAAGGTTATCGTGGAAGCCGGTAAGGATGTTGTCCCCTACCTTCCATTGAGTGAACTGATGCGCCAGCAACCGCGATCGGGTGCTGCTGATGCAACGACGAATAGCGGAGGTAACTAATCATGGCCAATAACAGGCTTCCGTTTATTTTCGGTCTTATCGCCGTCGTTGCTCTTGCAATCTATTCTTCTGTCTTCATCGTGAATGAACGCCAACAGGCAATCGTTCTGCGCTTTGGTCAGATCGTTGACGTGAAAACCGAACCGGGTATCTACTTCAAAATGCCATTCGGTTTCCTTGATGCCGATACAGTTCAGTTGATCGATGATCGTCTGCTACGTTTCGATCTTGACGATATCCGCGTTCAGGTTTCCGGTGGCAAATTCTATGACGTAGATGCGTTCCTTGTTTACCGCATCACCGATCCACGCAAGTTCCGCGAAACTGTTTCGGGTAGCACATTGCTTGCCGAACAGCGTCTGCGTACGCGTCTTGATGCTGCATTGCGTGGCGTTTACGGTCAGCGTGGCTTTGAAGCTGCTCTTTCCGAAGAGCGTGGCGATATGATGCGTGAAGTTGCCAATCAGCTTCGTGCTGACGCGACATCGCTCGGCATCACTATCGAAGACGTTCGTATCCGTCGTACGGATTTGACGGCTGAAGTCTCGCAGCAAACTTATGACCGCATGAAAGCAGAGCGTCTTGCTGAAGCAGAGCGTCTGCGCGCGCGTGGCCGTGAAGCTGCTCAGCGTATTCGCGCTATTGCTGACCGTCAAGTCGTTGAAACCATTGCTGAGGCGCAGAAGGACTCTGAAATCCTTCGCGGTGAAGGCGAAGCACAGCGCAGTGAAATCTTTGCAAGTTCTGCAACGAAAGATCCGGGCTTCTATGCCTTCTATCGTTCGATGGCCGCGTATCGCAAGGCACTGGAAACACCAGATACAACATTGGTCATTTCACCGGATTCGGAGTTCTTCAAGTTCTTCCGTGATGCTGGTGGAACACTTCCAACACCAAAGCAGTAAGAGAGATTATCGCATATGAGCGATTTTCTAGCCGCCGTAGGACTTCTCTTCGTATTCGAGGGGCTGCTCTACGGCGGCTTTCCTTTGATTGCCAAAAAGCTGGCGCGAGACGCATCTCATGCGCCTGAAAGCATATTGCGTATCGCCGGGCTGTGTGCACTAGCGATTGGCGTGTTTATTGTCTGGCTTGTCAGGGGATAAGCCCACTCATTCATTATATTTCTGCTCTCCACTCTATGCGGGGCCGTAAACAGGCCGTATTTTGCAGCGATCTAATCTTTTCGCTGTTTCATGCAGACAAAAACGGAGCGGAGCTTCATGGCAATTGCATCCAAGGCGGGATTTGGCCGCACCCTTTTAGCAACCGTCGCTCTTGGAGCGATGAGTTTTACAGGGACAGTTGCAATTGGCATATCTCCCTCTTTTGCTCAGCAAACAGCGCCGATCAGGCAGGGGCCTGGCTCTGTGGCCGATTTGGCTGAAGGTTTGCTTGACGCAGTCGTGAATATTTCAACATCGCAGACGGTTAAAGATGACGGCGAAGAGGACAGCGGCGTGCCGATGCCACAAGTGCCGGAAGGTTCGCCGTTTCAGGAATTCTTCAACGATTTTTTCAATGAAAAAGACGGTGACAAGAAAGGCGATTCGCGAAAAGTGCAGTCGCTCGGTTCTGGTTTTGTGATTGATGCCGAAAAGGGCTTTATCGTCACCAATAACCACGTCATTGCTGATGCCGATGAGATCGAAGTCAATTTCGTTGATGGTTCCAAGCTCAAAGCGGAGCTTGTCGGTAAGGACACCAAGACAGATCTTGCCGTGCTGAAGGTTGATCCGACCAAGCATAAGCTCAATGCCGTTGAGTTCGGCAATTCCGATAAGGCGCGTATTGGTGACTGGGTGCTGGCAATCGGCAATCCGTTTGGTCTCGGCGGTACGGTGACTGCGGGTATTATTTCCGCACGTAAGCGCGATATTCAGTCTGGCCCTTATGACGATTTCATTCAGACCGATGCTGCGATTAATCGCGGTAATTCTGGCGGTCCGCTGTTCGACATGGATGGGAAGGTGATCGGCATCAATACAGCGATCTATTCACCGTCTGGTGGCTCGATTGGTATTGGTTTTGCGATCCCCGCAGAAATGGCCGTCGGCGTTATTGATCAGCTCAAAGAATTTGGTGAAGTGCGTCGTGGCTGGCTTGGTGTTCGTATTCAGCCTGTAACCGATGATATCGCGCAGAGTCTTGGCCTAAACGATGCTAAGGGCGCGCTTATCGCAGGTCTCATAGAGAATTCAGGCGTTGATAATAAAGCGATCAAGGCGGGCGATGTTGTTATCCGCTATGACGGTAAACCTGTCGAGCGTGCGCGGGACTTGCCGCGTCTTGTGGCCGAAAGCGCTGTGGGCGATGAGGTTGAGATTGTTGTCGTGCGCGATGGCAAGGAGCAGGCCGTCAAGGTTAAGCTCGGCCGTTTGATCGAAGACGATAAAAGCACAGATGAGGCAGTCGAAGATCAGGCTCCTCCGCCAGATATGGAAGAAGGTGAGGAAGGACAGGAACTTCCGGATGCCCCAAAGCCCGATGCCAAGAAAAAAGAGCAGAAGGAGCAGGCAGCTGCAACGGTGCTTGGCATGAAGCTCTCGGAGCTCAATGAAGATGTGCGCGGCGAATTTGGCATTGCTGAAGATGTCGAGGGTGTTGCCGTTCTTTATGTTGTGCCGGGTTCTGCTGCCGGAGAAAAGCGTATCGAAATGGGTGATGTGATTGTCGATATCGGACAGGTCACTGTAAAGTCGCCGGTTGATGTGAAAAAGCGAATTGATGCGCTGCGCCGCGAAGGTCGGAAAAACGCGCTTTTGATGCTTGCGTCGCGCTCTGGAGAACTACGTTTCGTGACAGTGCGTATCGACTAAAAGCCATTTTTCTTAACAAAAAGGCGTCGCAATGCCTGCGACGCCTTTTAAAATGAATGCCTTTGCGTTTTGGAGCAGAAGCTTATTGCAGATTGACTGCTGTATTGTTTTCCTCTGCCGCTTTTTTCAACGCCTTCGCCTCTTTGTCTTTGTCGTAGTGCCACTTAATGGCAAAAAACATTGCGATACCCAAAACAACGAGCTTGAACGAACCGGCGACTATAGGGAACCATTCCATTTTCTGAACATTTCCGTGTTGCTATCTTCTCGCAGGTCGTTAGCACAATTTTTGTGATGGGGTAGTTCATTTTTGTTTGATTGCTATTTTCACAATAAGGGCGCGCCTAAATCTCTGCGAACTTTACAATGTGGTTGAGCCGGGTTTCCGTTTGCTGTTCGGACTATCGGAGCGAACCGGCACTTGACGATATCTAGATAACCCTCATTCCACGAAATCCGATTTACGATAACCTTGAATATAAAGAAGAGCAGTGAGATCGCCATGGTCGATGCGCACTTTTGCCTGTGCTGCGACGGCTGGTTTTGCATGAAGGGCAACGCCAGTTCCGGCAAGCTGGATCATGCCAAGATCATTTGCGCCGTCACCCACAGCGATCGCATCCTGTGGTGTGAGACCAAGACGCTCTGCTATCTCGACCAGCTTTTCGACCTTAGCCTCGCGGCCCAAGATCGCATCGGAAACGGTGCCGCTTAGATATTGGCCGTCATGAAGGAGCGTGTTGGCGCGATCTTCATTGAAGCCAATCATTTCTGCAACGCGCTTTGTAAATGATGTGAACCCGCCGGATACGAGTGCTGTATAGGCGCCGTGCTTGCGCATTGTACGGACGAGTTCCACACCACCGGGCATAAGCGAAATGCGGGTCGAGATAACTTTGTCGATAACCGAAAGCGGCAGGCCTTTGAGAAGTGCCACGCGTTCGCGTAGAGCTGGTTCGAACTCAATTTCGCCGTTCATGGCACGAGCGGTAATTGCCGCAACATGTTCACGCAGACCAGCTTCTTCAGCCAGTTCATCAATGCATTCTTGCTGGATCATGGTGGAATCCATGTCGGCAATCAGAATTTTCTTGCGTCGGCTGTCCTGTTCCTGCACCACGACATCAATTGGTGCACCATCAAGAGCGGCTCGCAGAGCTTGCTCAGCCTCGTCTGAGGTGATGGTTGATGGAAGTGGTATATCGCAAGCAATGCCATCGGCCAGCCAGTAAAGTCCGGTTGCATTCACTGCCGCCGAGGCTTTAATCCCCAGCGAAGGAATAAGCTGTGCTTTGGCTGGATTGGCAATCAGTGTAGCAATAAGAGAAGCGGATCGGGACATGAGGAGCATTTCCTGCGATGAGTGAAGCGGCGAAGGATGCAATCCTGATAGCTGGCCCGACGGCCAGCGGCAAGTCGGCTCTTGCCCTTCATCTGGCAAAGAAGACTGGCGGCTTCATCGTAAACACCGATTCCATGCAGGTTTATGGTGTACTTGATCTGCTGAGCGCTCGCCCACAGCTCGATGAGTTGCGTGAAGCTGAACATTATCTTTATGGGCATGTTGCTCCATCTGTTTCCTATTCAACCGGCAAATGGTTTGCTGACGTGGAGGCGCTGCTGTCGCGCAGCGACCTTAAAGGGCGCACGCCAATCTTCGTTGGCGGGACGGGACTCTATTTTCGTGCTTTGCTTGGCGGGCTTTCGCAGATGCCGGAAGTGCCTGCTGATGTCCGCGATTATTGGCGCAACAAAATAAGCGAGGAGGGCGCGGAAGCTCTTCATATCATGCTCGCGGAGCGAGATCCGGAAATTGCTATCACGTTACGGCCGACCGACAGTCAGCGTATCGTGCGTGCATTGGAAGTGTTTGAAGCAACTGGAAAGTCGTTGCTGCACTGGCAGAAAAATACAGGAACGGCACTGGTCGACGATGCGAGCGCGAACAAGATTATTTTGTTGCCAGATCGTCAATGGTTGGGCGAGCGGATTGCACAACGCTTCAATCTGATGTGGGATCATGGTGCACTTGAAGAGGTGCGTGCATTAATAGCGCTGGACCTTGATCCGGCATTGCCGGCTTTAAAAGCGATTGGCGTACGCGAGATTTCTGCATTTTTTTCCGGTGAGATGACGCGTGAAGAAGCCATCGAGCTTTCGGTTATTGCCACGCGCCAATATGCCAAACGACAATCAACATGGTTCAGAAATCAGCTCGATGATAGCTGGAAACGCTATATTTCGGGGCAAGATGCGCTGCTAAGGCAATAATCTTATCGAAGTTGCTCTTTTTATATAAGAAAATATCACGTTTTATGCATTTTCGCGTTGACGGCGCGATTTTCGCTGATTACTCTCGCCGCCATGAACAGAACAGCTCTTATTCTTGTGGTACGTACGCGCATGGGCAGGATGGTGTAACCATCCGGCGAAAGCTCCCATGCGCGAAAGACAGGCTCCCTCGGGGGCCTTTTTTGTTATCTGAACATCAACGAAATTGAATATGTTAAGCAGACGGGAAGTGACGACGATGACGGCAGCAAAAAGCGAGGCGGCGACGATCTCCGCAGGGCAACGCGAAATGACCGGCGCGGAAATGGTGGTTCAGGCTATGATCGATCATGGCGTGGAGCATCTTTTCGGCTATCCGGGCGGTGCCGTGCTGCCGATCTACGACGAACTTTTCCAGCAGGATAAGGTTGAACATATTCTTGTTCGCCATGAGCAGGGCGCTGGCCATGCTGCTGAAGGCTATGCCCGTGCAACCGGCAAGGTTGGCGTTATGTTGGTTACGTCTGGTCCGGGTGCCACCAATGCGGTTACGCCTTTGCAGGACGCCTTGATGGACTCGATCCCTCTGGTTTGCATTTCTGGTCAGGTTCCAACATCGCTGATTGGTTCTGATGGTTTTCAGGAAGCTGATACTGTTGGCATTACGCGCCCTTGCACCAAGCACAACTGGCTGGTTCGTGATGTAAATGATCTGTCTCGCATTCTGCACGAAGCGTTCCATATTGCTTCAACGGGTCGTCCGGGTCCGGTTCTGGTTGATATTCCAAAGGATATTCAGTTTGCGACCGGCATTTATACGCCACCGCAGACATCGCCGCGTACCAGTTATCGCCCAACGATTGAAGGCGACAAGAATGCTATAGCACAGGCGGTTGAAATGCTGCTGACTGCGAAGAAGCCGATTATCTATTCAGGTGGTGGGGTTATCAATTCTGGTCCTGCAGCCACGAAATTGCTGCGTGAACTGGTTGAGATTAGCAACTTTCCGATCACATCAACACTGATGGGCCTGGGTGCCTATCCTGCATCGGGTAAGAACTGGCTTGGTATGCTGGGCATGCACGGGACATACGAAGCCAATATGACCATGCATGATTGCGATGTCATGCTGTGTGTTGGTGCACGTTTTGACGATCGCATCACCGGTCGCCTCAACGCGTTTGCTCCGCATTCGCGCAAGATTCATATCGACATTGATCCATCCTCGATCAACAAGAATGTCCGCGTTGATGTTCCGATCATTGGTGATGTAGCCCATGTTCTGGAAGACATTGTTCGTCAGTTCCGCGCGTCCTCTAAAAAGCCGGATGCAAACGCAATTGGCGCATGGTGGGATCAGATCGATCGCTGGCGTGCGCGTAAGTCATTGGCTTATACGCCAAACAAAGATGTCATCATGCCGCAATATGCATTGCAGCGTTTGAACGAACTGACGAAAGACCGTGATACCTATATCACGACCGAAGTTGGCCAGCATCAGATGTGGGCAGCGCAATTTATGGATTTTGAAGCGCCAAATCGCTGGATGACATCGGGCGGTCTTGGCACCATGGGCTATGGTCTGCCTGCGGCCCTTGGTGTTCAAATTGCGCATCCAGATGCACTGGTAATCGATATTGCAGGTGACGCGTCGATCCAGATGTGTATTCAGGAGATGTCGGCAGCCATACAGTACAATGCGCCAATCAAGATTTTCATTCTGAACAATCAGTATATGGGTATGGTTCGTCAGTGGCAGCAGTTGCTGCATGGCAATCGCCTGTCGCATTCTTATACCGAAGCAATGCCTGATTTCGTGAAGCTTGCAGAAGCTTACGGTGCGCATGGCATTCGTTGTGACAAGCCAGCTATGCTTGATGATGCGATCATGGAAATGATTGAAATCAAAAAGCCGGTCATCTTCGATTGCCGTGTTGCCAATCTGGCCAACTGTTTCCCAATGATCCCGTCGGGCAAAGCGCATAATGAAATGCTGTTGCCAGATGAAGCGACTGACGAAGCTGTTGCCAATGCTATTGACGCCAAGGGCCGTTCCCTAGTCTGATCCGGAGTAAAGAACATGAACGCACAAAATCTAGCATCCGGCTCGGCATATTTCATTGCAGCGGATACCCAGACACCAGAAACGCATACGCTTTCGGTTCTCGTTGATAACGAACCGGGCGTTCTAGCACGCGTCATTGGCCTGTTTTCAGGTCGTGGCTACAATATTGAGAGCCTGACGGTTTCTGAAACCGAGCATGAGCAGCATTTGTCGCGCATTACGATTGTAACGCGCGGCACGCCCAATGTGCTTGATCAGATTCGCCATCAGCTGGAGCGTATTGTTCCGGTACATCGCGTGGTTGACATGACCTATCGCGCTGTTGAACTTGGCCATGAGCGTCCGATTGAGCGCGAACTGGCGCTGATCAAGGTTGCAGGCAAGGGCGAGGCGCGCGCCGAAACTCTGCGTCTGACCGATGCTTTCAATGCAAAGATTGTTGATGCAACGACCGAGCATTTCATCGTCGAGATTACCGGCAAGACAGCAAAGATTGATCAGTTCATTTCGCTCATGAAGCCACTTGGTCTTGTGGAGATTTGCCGCACTGGTGTGGCTGCAATGAACCGTGGCCCGCAAGGCCTCTAAGCTTATTCCGCACTGATACAAAATCCTTTGTAACCGGCACAATGTTTTCATTGTGCCGGTTTTTTATTGGGCTAACTTCTTCTCACCAAAAAGCTGCTGATTACTGAAAAGGTGAACGATGTTTCCGCTTCCGACCTATGATGATGTGGTATCTGCGGCTAGATTGATTGAAGGTCATGCGCATAGAACGCCAGTCTTCACGTCATCGACCATTGACGCCCAAACAGGTGCACAGTTCTTTTTCAAATGCGAGAACTTTCAGCGCATAGGTGCGTTCAAATTTCGTGGCGCTTACAATGCTTTGGCGCGCTTTACGGATGAACAGAAGAAGCGCGGCGTGCTTGCGTTTTCGTCTGGCAATCATGCGCAGGCGATTGCCCTATCTGCAAAGCTTCTTGGTATCGGTGCAACGATTATCATGCCAGAAGACGCTCCGACTGCAAAACTCGACGCCACACGCGGCTACGGCGCAAAGGTCGTCACTTATAATCGTTATACCGAAGATCGTGATGCGCTTTCTAAGAAGCTTGCGGACGAGGGCGGTCTAACGCTCATTCCGCCATTCAATCATCCTGATATTATTGCCGGGCAGGGCACCGCAACCAAGGAACTCATCGAAGAAGTTGGGCCATTGGATGCATTGTTTGTCTGCCTCGGCGGTGGTGGTCTGCTGGCAGGATCAGCTTTGACTGCTAAAGCGCTTGCGCCATCATGCGATGTTTACGGTGTAGAACCAGAAGCTGGCAATGATGGCCAGCAGTCATTCCGCTCAGGCCAAATCGTACATATTGATGTACCAAAAACGTTGGCCGATGGCGCGCAGACACAGGCGCTCGGCGAAATGACTTTTGCGGTCATTCAGAAAACTGTCCGTGATGTTTTGGCTGTCAGCGATGATGAACTGGTGCAAGGTATGAAATTTTTTGCCAGTCGTATGAAGATGGTGGTTGAACCGACGGGTTGCCTTGGCTTCGCGGGAGCTTTGCAGATGGTGCCAGAACTAAAAGGCAAACGCATCGGCGTGATCGTCAGCGGTGGCAATGTTGATCTTGAGAGATTTGCAACACTGATTGGTTAGGCTATTTGATCACGGTTTGATCTTGTTTTTAAGTGCCGAATCCTGTCTGAACAGGGGATGCAATTTTCACCAGAACAAGATCAGGCTTTAAAAGCCGTTGGAAAATGGCTGAAGGAAGGGCGCTCGCCTATCTTCAGGCTGTTTGGTTATGCCGGAACAGGTAAAACCACACTTGCGCGCTATTTTGCCGAGCATGTGGATGGTGAAGTGCAGTTCGCAGCCTTTACCGGCAAGGCCGCGCAGGTTCTGCGGTCCAAGGGCGCGAACAATGCCCGCACGCTGCATTCGTTGATTTATCGTCCGCGTGGTGAAGAAGCCATTGAAGACGAAACGACTGGCAAGACATCGATTGCTCCGACGTTTTCGCTAAACCGTCAAAGCCCGGTAGCCAAAGCAGCACTCATCGTTGTGGACGAATGTTCGATGGTCGATGAGCAGCTTGGCCGCGATCTGATGACCTTTGGCACGCCTATTCTCGTTCTGGGTGATCCAGGGCAGTTGCCGCCGATTTCGGGCGGTGGCTTTTTTACTGAACATGAGCCTGATTATCTGCTGACTGAAATTCATCGTCAGGCACGCGACAACCCGATTATTCGTATGGCGCTGGATGTCCGCGAAGGCCGCGAGCTCAGCTATCGCGATGAAGGTCGGGCAAAGATTATTTCCAAGTCTGAGGTCAATCAAGATCTGGTTCTTTCTGCCGATCAGGTGCTTGTGGGAACGAACCGCACACGCAAGCGCTATAACCAGCGACTGCGCGAGCTGAAAGGCTTTAGCGCTGAGTATCCGCAGGCAGGCGATAAGCTTGTGTGCCTGCGTAATGATCCGGCCAAGGGACTGCTGAACGGCTCGCTATGGAAAGTCATGACGTCTTCCAAGGAGACTGTTAAGCCCGGCATTAATTTGCTTGTTTCGCCAGAAGATGAAGATCGCGGCGTTGCCAAGATCAAGCTGCTCAAAGCCCAGTTTGAAGATCCGGATGCTGAAATTTCGTGGCAGACCAAGAAACGCTTCGATGATTTCGATTATGGTTATGCCCTAACAGTGCATAAGGCGCAGGGTTCACAGTGGGATAATGTGGTGCTGTTTGACGAGAGCTATGCGTTCCGTGACACGCGTGAGCGCTGGTTGTACACAGCTATAACCCGCGCGGCAGAGCAGCTTACAATCGTCAAATAATCATTGATCAACGGGTTCGGCGTTTAGCCATTCCCATGCTTTTGGTTCGTCCTCGGATTCGAATGTCTTCATTTCAATAGAAAGAAATGGCTGCATTAGCGTGACGCTTGCCTGTATCCATAGTGGTCCACCGACAATTGCGTAGCGACGCAGGTGTTTGAGGGACTTAGCGCGCATCGACAGCATACTTTCCGAGAATGCAGAACCCCAATCGACACCTTCATATCCGGTCAGACGAATGAGAAGATCAATTTCTTCGTGTCCTTCATAGGCTGCGTCGAGCAAGCCATAGAGATTTTCAAGGGCTGCATCATCGAGATGTCCTTCGATTGCAAAGGCAAACACATCTTCACGATTGGTTGGAATGCGACGGATGACCGGAATGTCTTCATTGCGCATAAGAACCTCCATTTGTAGAGCAGTGCTTTTTGTAAACGTCATGTCTTTTTGTGATCTTAACGTTTTTGATGGGGCAAAAGTTGCGTTCAGACGGGTAAAATTTGAGTAATGTATTTCTTGACGATTCATTGTGGGGTGCGACGGGAAAGCACTGACATTTTTTACTATCGCGGGATATAAAGCCATATCCTTATTTGTGGGAGCGATGCCCTATGCCTGCCAAATTGTCTGTCAATCTCAATGCTATAGCCATGTTACGCAATCGCCGTGACTTGCCATGGCCAAGCGTTACAGGCCTTGGGCGAGCAGCGCTTGCAGCAGGTGCCGCCGGTCTGACGGTACACCCACGCCCCGATCAGCGCCATATTCGGTTCTCCGATCTGGGTGATATTCGCGCGCTCATTGATGACGAGTATCCGCAGGCTGAGTTCAACATTGAAGGTTTTCCAACAGAGGCATTTCTTGATCTGGTTGACAAACACCAGCCCGAACAAGTGACGCTGGTTCCCGATGATCCGATGCAGGCGACGTCTGATCACGGTTGGGACTTTGAAACCAAATCTGATTTCCTGGCTCCGATTGTTCAGCGCCTCAAGGCAAACGGTATGCGTGTTTCGCTGTTTGCTGACCCTGATCCGCTTGGCTATGATAAAGCTAAGGCCATTGGTGCTGACCGTATCGAGCTTTACACTGGGCCTTATGGTGCGACTTATGACGATCCTTCAGCTGCAACGCGGGAACTTGCCCGTATCGGTAAGGCAGCTGATGCTGCAGCCAAACTTGGACTTGCAATCAATGCCGGGCACGATTTGACAGTTGAAAATCTGCCAGCGCTGGTCAAACGTGTACCGCAGTTAAGCGAAGTTTCTATCGGTCATGGCCTGACGGCAGATGCTCTGATGTATGGTATGCCGGTTACGGTCAGTCGCTATATTGCAGCGCTGGCGGGATAGGTGGTGCGTAAAACGCATGGCTGCTAAACAAGCCGTGCGAAATCTGCATTTGTGCGCGGACGTAACAAGTTATAGACCGCGCGCCTGATGTTTATGTGCTGGGGGCATGCAGGATCAATTAAGGGAAGCATAAATGAAGTTTTCCGCAGTCCAAGATTTGTACCCCGGCGATTGCTTAAGTTATCCGAAGTTTGTTTTCGTCGAACTGTTGAGTTGTTAGCGGACTGAACGAGGAACTTTTACGTCTGGCCAGAGTTTTTTCTGACGAAGATTTTCCTCTTTTTCTTTTTTCCTGCAGGTTTACAAATTACGGCCTTGTGAGGTGTCTGCATATGAGCAGCGAGAATACCGATAAGAACCAGCCAGTTGCCGATGAAGCACAGGCCGGATCTCAAAACACGCTGCCTGTTGGCGTTATTCCTGAAAACGGTACAGTTTCCGAAGAGAACGATCATTCGCACGACAGCATGAAAATGCTCGTGCTTGGGGCATTGGGCGTTGTTTACGGCGATATTGGAACCAGCCCGATTTATGCGTTCCGCGAAGCATTGCACGCCGCGACATCGGACGGTTTTCTGTCACGAAGTGATATTCTTGGCGTCGTTTCCTTGATTTTCTGGGCGCTTCTGCTCGTTGTAACCATCAAATATGTGATCTTCGTGCTGCGTGCCGACAATAATGGCGAAGGCGGTATTCTCTCTCTGATGGCTTTGGTACGGGCTGCCTTGAAAGGGCGGCCCGATGTCATTTTGGCAGCTGGCATCTGTGGTGCAGCGCTGTTTTTTGGCGATGCGGTGATTACACCTGCGATTTCTGTGCTGTCAGCTGTGGAGGGTGTGCAGATCGTTGCGCCCCACATGACGCCCTTTGTGGTGCCGATTACGGTGGTGATCCTTGTCGTTCTGTTTTCGATTCAGAAATATGGAACGGGCAAGGTCGCGATTGTTTTTGGGCCGATTATGGCCGTTTGGTTCTTGGCGCTCGGCGCTTCGGGGCTCTGGCATATCTTTGATGACCCGACCGTTATGGCGGCCCTCAATCCTTACTATGCTTTACGGTTTCTAGTGGTTAGTCCCGGCGTTGCCTTCATCACGGTTGGTGCAGTTTTTCTTGCGATGACGGGCGCTGAGGCGCTTTACGCTGATCTTGGCCATTTTGGACGCAAACCCATTGTCCGTGCATGGCTTTGGATCGTGTTTCCATGCCTGTTGCTTAACTATTTCGGGCAGGCGGCATTCGTGCTTTCGCATGGCGAAGCGGCGGCTCTGCCATTCTTCGAGATGATGCCGGAATTTGCACTTTGGCCGATGGTTTTGCTTGCAACTGCTGCAACAGTGATTGCAAGTCAGGCGGTCATCAGTGGTGCGTTTTCAGTGGCACGTCAGGCCGTGCAGCTCAATATTCTGCCGCGCTTAGAAATTCAGCATACATCGGAAAAGCTGCATGGGCAGATTTATATTCCGCGCGTCAATCTTCTGCTTGGTCTGACTGTTATCATACTGGTGCTTGGCTTCGAGAAGTCGAACAATCTGGCTTCCGCGTACGGTATTGCTGTGACGGGCAATATGCTGGTCACGACCGGGCTCCTTTATTTCGTCATGACGCGTATCTGGAACTGGCGCGTCAGCCGCGCACTACCAATTATTGTCGGCTTCCTAATTGTTGACCTTCTGTTTTTCAGTGCCAACATCATTAAGGTGCATGATGGCGGGTGGGCATCTATCCTGTTTGCTGCCATTCTTGTGATCATTATGTGGACATGGGTACGTGGCACGCGCCACTTGTTCCAGAAAACACGCAAGGCCGAAGTGCCGCTTGATCTGATTGTCGAGCAGATGAACAAGCGTCCGCCTACGATTGTGCCCGGCACAGCTGTGTTCCTGACCGGCGATCCCAAGAGTGCTCCTACTGCGCTAATGCACAGTCTCAAGCACTACAAAGTCCTGCATCATAACAATGTGATTTTGACTGTAGTTACGGCATCTAAGCCCTGGGTTTCGAGTGCTGACCGTGTGCGTGTTTCGCAATATAATGAGCGTTTCATGCAGGTGACGTTGACGTTTGGCTACATGCAGCAGCCCAATATCCCGCGAGCCTTGGGGCTTTGCCGCAGGCTTGGCTGGAAGTTTGATATTATGACGACGTCGTTCTTCTTGTCGCGCCGCTGGCTGAAAGCATCGGCGCATTCAGGCATGCCGCTCTGGCAGGATAAGCTGTTTATCCTGCTTGCGCGCACGGCATCCGATGCGACGGAATATTTCCAGATTCCAACAGGTCGTGTTGTGGAAATTGGAACGCAGGTGAATATCTGATATTGCAGTTATAAAATCTCTCAGGGCGTCTTCTCAGGAATTGATTCCAGAAGACGCCCTTTCTTTTTGAATTTGCTGGCTTCTTTTTATTGCCGGACACAGTGTTCGGATCACAATTCTAAAATCTGCATTCGCTTTGAAAAATCCTGCTTGACGGTGACCATATCACACACTAATAAACGGAACCGTACCGTACGGTACAAGTTGGAGGGATTAACCGGTGACTGATAAAAGCGAAGAATTGCAGGCTCAGAAGCAGCCGTCTTTCTCGCCGCGTCAGAACGAAGTTCTGGAGCAGGCGTTGCGCCTTCTTGTTGAAGGCGGGGACCGCGCTTTGACAACGGCAAGCATTGCGCGTGCTGCCAATTGCTCCAAGGAAAGCCTCTATAAATGGTTTGGTGATCGAGATGGTTTGCTGACGGCGATGGTTCGCTGGCAGGCATCGAAGGTTCGCGTTGTGCCCGTGGCACGCGAGAAGCTGGATGCTGAATCGCTTTTCTCCAGCCTTGAACATTTTGCTCGTGACTGGTTGCTGGTTTTGTCGGGGCGCACATCCGTTGCGCTGAACCGTCTGGCCGTCAGTCACTCTGCCTCTGGTAAGTCGGCATTGGGTGACATCGTTCTCTCAAATGGTCCGGTTGCCATGGCCAAGCGTCTTAAGCCGATCCTTGAAATGGGACAAGAAGCAAAGCTTCTGGCTTTTGACGATATTGATGAAGCTTTTCGTGCGTTTTTCGGGCTTGTTGTCCGGGATATGCAGATCCGGTTGCTGCTTGGCGACCGGCAGGAACTAACTGACGCGGAGGTTATCCGGGACGCCCGGCGCGCCACCAAGCAGTTTTTCGCTCTTTATGGAGCTTAATCTTCTGCGGATAAGAGGAAGCCGCAGAGCAATTTGAATGAAGGGAATATCGAAATGCGCGTTTATTACGATCGCGATGCAGACGTAAACCTGATCAAGTCGAAGAAGGTTGTGATTGTCGGTTACGGTAGCCAGGGTCGCGCTCATGCGCTGAACCTCAAGGACTCCGGCGCTGCCAATGTGCGCATCGCTCTTCGTGAAGGTTCGGCAACTGCAAAGAAGGCAGAAGCTGATGGCTTCGAAGTGATGAATGTTGCTGACGCTGCCAAGTGGGCCGACCTGCTGATGATGGCAACCCCTGATGAACTTCAGGCTGACATCTACAAGGATCACATTCAGGACAACATCCGTGACGGCGCAGCAATTGCTTTTGCGCACGGCCTCAACGTTCATTTCGGCCTTATTGAGCCAAAGAAGACCGTTGACGTTGTCATGATCGCACCAAAGGGCCCAGGCCACACTGTTCGCGGCGAATACCAGAAGGGCGGCGGCGTTCCTTGCCTTATCGCTATCCATCAGGATGCTTCGGGCAACGCACATGACCTCGCTCTGTCCTACGCTTCGGGCGTTGGCGGCGGCCGTTCGGGCGTCATCGAAACCACCTTTAAGGAAGAGTGCGAAACCGATCTGTTCGGTGAGCAGGCTGTTCTTTGCGGCGGCGTTGTTGAACTCATCCGCACAGGTTTTGAAGTTCTGGTCGAAGCTGGTTACGCACCAGAAATGGCTTACTTCGAGTGCTTGCACGAAATGAAGCTCATCGTAGACCTGATCTACGAAGGCGGCATTGCCAACATGAACTACTCGATCTCCAACACTGCTGAGTGGGGCGAATACGTCACTGGTCCACGCATCATCACTGCAGAAACCAAGGAAGAAATGAAGCGCGTTCTGAAAGACATTCAGACCGGTAAGTTCACTTCCGATTGGATGCAGGAATATCGTGCAGGTGCAGCGCGCTTCAAGGGTATCCGTCGCAACAACGACAGCCATCAGATCGAAGAAGTTGGCGAAAAGCTCCGCGGCATGATGCCATGGATCGCAGCGAACAAGCTCGTCGACAAGGCACGCAACTAAAAATCTGAGATATTCAGGCTTTCGCTGTCTGCAAATGGCATTTTGTTTCACTTCCGGTGCTCACGTACTCTATGTACGCTCCGCTCCGGTTCTCACAAAAAACCATTTTCGCCAAGCGAAAGACCTGAATCTCATCAGATTTTGCAGTGCTCTACGATCAGAGAAAAAGAGGGGCGTTTCTTACGCCCCTTTAGCACATGGCAATGAACTGGTTTTTCAGTGTGGGTATTCGCGCACGAAAAGATCGTCTGATGCTTTTGGAATTTATGTTTTGTGCGTTGTTTAGCCAAAACAATTCAGAATATCTTTATTCCGTCTGAGCATGGAAGAAAGTGTTCTCGTTAGCAAAAAATTGCGCTATCGCTAGAACTTTATCTGGCGAGTTTGAGGAGGCTTTGCCTCCATCGTATTGAGGAGATTTCCGGTGCTGGACTGGGAAACTGTATTTGCAACGCGCTCGAAGCGTATGCGCGCTTCTGAAATCCGTGAACTTCTGAAATTGCTGGAGCGTCCGGATATTATTTCCTTTGCCGGTGGCATTCCGGATCCGGCGTTGTTCCCACATGCTGAATTTCAGAGCGCTTATCAGGATATCTTTGGTGGTCCTGAAGCCAATGCAGCTCTGCAATATTCGGTATCCGAAGGCTATAAGCCACTGCGTACATGGCTGGTAAGCGAACTCGCTAAGATCGGCATTCCATGCACTGAAGATAATGTCTTCATTACCTCCGGTTCGCAGCAGGCGCTCGATTATCTCGGTAAGCTTTTCATTTCACCTAATGATACGGCGCTAGTGACCGCGCCGACCTATCTTGGCGCTTTGCAGGCATTTAATGCCTATGAGCCGACCTATGATATTCTCTCGCTCAACGGGAATCGCACACCGGTTTCTTATAAGCAGCATGCGGAAGATGCTGGCGGACAGGTCAAGTTCGCGTATCTCTCGGCAGATTTCAGCAATCCAACCGGCGAAACCGTTGATCTCGCAGGCCGTAAGAAGCTTATCGCCGATGCGGATGAGCTTGATATTCCGATCATTGAGGATGCTGCCTATCAGTATCTGCGTTATAATGGTGAAGCCATTGCGCCGATCCTGTCGCTCGATATAGCGCGTAACGGCGGTGACATCGAAAAGACCCGCACGATCTATTGTGGCTCCTTCTCAAAGACACTCGCGCCCGGTTTGCGTGTCGGTTACGTCGTTGCTTCGCAGTCGGTTATCCGCAAGCTCGTTCTGTTGAAGCAGGCTGCTGATCTTCATTCTTCGACCATCAACCAGATTGCTATTCATCGAGTTGCGTCGACCGGTTTTGATAAGCAGGTTTCAAAGCTGCATGGTGTTTACAAGCATCGCCGTGACAAGATGTTGGAAGCACTGGCCAAGTATATGCCGGAAGGCACAGACTGGACCAAGCCTGAAGGCGGTATGTTCATCTGGGTTACGCTGCCAAAGGGTATGGATGGTGCGGCACTGCTTGCTGCTTCTATTGAAAGCGAGAAGGTTGCATTCGTGCCGGGCAAGGCATTCTTCGCAGATGGCACCGGCGCGAATACGTTACGTCTTAGCTATTCATGTGCCAATGATGAAATGATTGATGAAGGTATCATGCGGCTCGGTCGCTTGATCCGCACGCATTCCAAATCGGAAGCTGCATAAAATCAGAAGCCGGGCATTGCCCGGCTTTTTATTTATTGGAATGGGGAATTACAGCCGGTGCGCGGCCCTGCCAACGGCTGATAGGTGTTATCCGAAGTGCGATAGCTGCGGTAGTGGTTCGAACACCATGAAATATGGTTGCTGCTTGGACCAAAAGTTTTAACAGCTGTACGATCAGCGGGGCGAACCTGAAGCGGATCGCCATTTTTGTAGATGGGGATGCCTTCACGCGAGATGTAATTGCCGCTGTCGCGGCAACCTGCGCCATAGCATTTGGGCGATCCGGCCTGTGGCTGATAGGGGCGTGGCAAAGCCCCAGCGATAGGCGGCGAGCTTGGGCGCAAAGACGGCACGTATGGCGTGTTCAAATCAACAGCCGCCGCGCTGCCGATGAGGCTTGCGGCAAACAGACCTGTGCAAATCGCAATGCGTCCTATCTTTCCAAGCATCTCGTTATCCCGATTTAAAAATAGTATATGGTGACTTTTCAGAGCAAAACCAGCGTGGCTGTAAATTCCTGAAAAGAACCACTTGCTAATTGTAGCGCAAGTCGCGAGATTGCGCAGGCATGTTTACGATAGCCACATTTAATGTTGAAAATCTGATGCGCCGGTTCGATTTTTCCGGTTTTCGTAATGAATTGTATCAGGATCGCTCGCTTAAGCTCTTTGAGATCAGCGATGAAAATCAATATCGTTTGCTTGAGCAGGCGCGGGCGGTTGCGCATGCCGACGACACGCGGCAAATGACTGCTCTGGCTATTGCTGAAACGCGTGCCGACGTGCTTTGCCTGCAGGAGGTCGATAATGTCGCAGCACTTAATGCCTTCGAATATGGCTATCTTTTCAAGATGGTCGGGCAGGGCTATCGCAATAAATATCTGATTGATGGCAATGATAGTCGCGGCATCGACGTTGCCGTTATGGCGCGGGATACGACGCGCGATGGTCAGCGTATTGAAGTGCTTGAAGTCACCAGCCACGCGCATGTGACCTATAAGGAACTCGACCTTTATCAGCCGGTGCTGGCTGAGCTGGGGTTAGAGCCGCATGACCGCATTTTCAAACGCGATTGCCTTTGTCTTGATATGCGTATCGACGGGAAGCCGCTGACATTGTTTGTCGTTCATCTGAAGTCGATGAGTGGTTCGCGTAACGGGCTGGATGGGCGTACTGCGTCATTGCCAGTTCGGCAGGCTGAAACGCGGGCGATACGCCATATCATCGAAGAGAAGTTTGGCGCGAACAATACGGCAGATAAGCGCTGGCTCATTTGCGGCGACTTCAACGATTATCGCGAACGGATCATCATCGAGGGTGATGAGTGGAACGGTTATCAGTTCTCACCAGTCAAAGAAGCGGCCAGCGCGCTCGATACTTTGTTGAGCGATGGCTTTGCTATCAATCTTGTGGAACGTCGCGCTGAAATGGATCGCTGGACGCTTTATCATACACGTGGGCCACAGGAGCGGCATCTTTGCCAGCTTGATTACATCCTCGCATCGCCAGCGCTGGCAGACAAGAACGGTGGTGCGATCCCGCAGATTATCCGCCGTGGTCAGCCATGGCGTACGGTTTTTCCGCCGGGACAGGAAGTGGATCGCTATCCACGGACTGGATGGGATCGTCCGAAAGCCAGCGACCATTGCCCGGTGGCTGTGACGCTGAACATCGTTTGAGAATGAGTCGGCTGATGCAGAATGTAAAAGAAAACACGGTTTATGAAATTGACCATGTGAATGTGCAGATTTTGCCGGGGCGGCTCGATTATGTGCAGGTGAACGAGGATGCCATTGCCAAAAATTGGCAGCGCGAGCGCGAGGCCAACCCGACATTGTTTGATGGTGAAATTTATCTGGCGCCTGAAGCACGCCTTGAAGGCCGCTCATTTACCGCCGGTTTTCATCGTACCAGCTTTGCAACGCTTATGTATTGGCGCAAAGACGTCCAGAATGTGCGGCCATGGCACATTTTTGGTGTGGGCGTGATTGTATCATCTGAAGGACACCTTATTGCCGCGCGTATGAGTTCGCATAATGCGGTCGCTGGACGTGTTTATTTTCCGGCGGGCTCTATTGATGACAATGATATAGTCGATGGACATGCGGATTATGAAACCAATATGGCGCGTGAAGTCTTTGAGGAAACGGGCCTAAAACTTAGCGATGCCAAGGTAGAAGCAAAGACGCATCTGGTTATGGCTGCAGGGAGCATCGCGCTTTTTCGCCGATATTACTTTGAACTTTCGACGGCTGAATTGTTGAAACAAATTGAGGCCAATCTGGCGTTACAAGTTGAACCGGAGCTTTCGGAAATCATTCCGGTCACACAGGCGGGGGTAATGGGGCAGGCGACGCCGTCTTATGTGCGGGCGTTTGCCGACTGGCATTTTGATAATCAACAGTAACGATTGGTTCTTACAGATGACAGCGCCGAGAAATTGGCTATGCTCGCAGCTTAAGGCTATTCGCCGACTGTGATCTGAGGGAGACGTGAACGATGACCGAAGTTGCCAGTACCGGCCGGTATTATGAGGTTTTTGATGTTTTTGCCGATAAGGCATTGGCAGGAAACCCGCTGGCTGTCGTTCATGACTGCGAAGGTCTGACCGATGCGCGCATGCAGGCAATCGCGCGCGAGTTCAATCTGTCTGAGACGGTCTTCATTTTTGCGCCTGAAAATCCAGTGCACGAAGCGGCGGTTCGTATTTTTACACCGGATTACGAGCTGCCTTTTGCCGGACACCCGACTGTTGGTGCCGCCGTATCATTAGCACGACATCGCCGGACAGGTGATGAGTCCGACCGGATTGTTACGCTCGAAGAGAAAGTCGGCGTTGTTCGTTGCGGTGTAATTCTCGGTGAGAATAGCGCCTTTGCCGAATTTGATCTGCCACGCTTGCCAGAAAAGATCGATATTAAAATCGAGAAAGAAGAAGCGGCTGCCGCTATCGGACTTGGAACGCATGAAATCGGTTTTGAAAACCATATCCCTGCGATCTGGAGCGCTGGTACACCCTATCTGCTGGTGCCGGTTCATAATCTGATTGCAGCTGCAAAGGTCTCTATCGACCCCGTCTATGTGAGTGAAAGCCTGCCGCATGTCGGCGACCGGCCATTGCCGATCTATGTCTATTGTCGTGAGACTATTCTGTTCGATAGCAACTATCATGCACGTATGTTTGTGACCGGATCGAATGTCTATGAAGACCCGGCAACTGGGTCTGCGGCAGCGGCTTTTGCGGGTATGATTCTAGTCAAGGACAAGCCGGTAGACGGAAGTTCACAATGGTGGATTGAGCAGGGCATGGAAATGGGCCGACCATCGCGTATTCGTCTTGAGCTTGATGTATCTAAACAGGTGCTTACCGGCGCGCGTATTGGCGGGACGGCTGTAAAAATTGCTGAAGGGCGATTGTTCGTCTGATTTTCATGTTTTGATTGCAGTCAAATCGCAATCGTTGCTTCATAGTAATCTATTGATAGGTTGGATGAATAGAGGACACTGAATATGTTAATCAAAGAAATGTCTGACATTGATGTCCGCAATATGATCCAGCATAGCGAGATTGGGCGGCTGGGTTATGTGCTTGATAATCGGCCCTATGTCGTCCCGCTCGGGTTTAAGTTCAGCGGCGGCGCGCTCTATTCTTTCACCACAGATGGCCAGAAAACTGAAGCCATGCGAAAGAACAATGCCGTCTGTATTTTGTTTGATCAAATAGTATCAAAGACGCAATGGCGCAGCGTTGTCGTGAATGGTCATTATCGCGAAATCACGCGGGATCAGGAAAAGGCCGCCATCGTGAACATGCTCTCAAATGAGCCAACGTGGTGGGAACCTGCCTACACCAAGACGATTACCAGTGGCGGCACACAACGCAAACTGGAGCCAGTTTTCTTCCGCGTTGATATTGAAAGCGCCACTGGGCACCAAACGGCTTAATTCTCTCTTTCGCCCATTATCCCACACAAAATCGCTTCGCAATTTTGTTGGAAATGCTTTAGCGAACGACCAGCACCGGCACCTTGCTGTGCGTCACGACTTCATAAGTCTGACTACCAAGCAACATGCCCTCGAGGCCACGGCGACCGTGGGACGCCATCACAATCAGATCGTTGCGCAGTTCTTTGGCGGTTTCGATAATCGATGTCGCCGGATGCTGGGCTACGACGTGCAATGTTTGAATTTCAACACCTGCTTGATTTGCTAATTCGCGGGCGCGCGCGAGAGCCGCGTCGGCATAGTCGTTCCACTCTTCTTCATAACGTTCGATGAAAGCTGGACTATCAGTAAATCCACCCGGAAGTCCGGTAAGCGAATAGGGTGCAGTTACTATGAGGACGGTAGCTTTGCTGCCCATTGCTTTTGCGGTGTCAAACCCATGAATAAGACCGCGTTCGGCAAATTCCGAACCATCGGTGGTTAAGAGTATATTCTTATACATCGTGCCCTCGCTTTGACTATTTGAACCTATAAATTAGGTAGCAATTTATCCATATCAAACTGGATATAGCGTTCAAATTGAATAAAGCAGGACTTGAGAGTTTTATGCCACTTGATTGCGATACATTTCATGCGAGCTGGGTTGCGACTGTTCTTAATCTGGATTGGCCATCCAGAGATTCGACACAGATTGAAAACGATTCCGAGCGGGTAAAGCTTCAGAAGCAAGAACTGGTGCGCATGTTTGATGAGGCAACCGAACATGGCATCAATGCCGTTATTTTTCAGGTTTCGCCTGCTGCGGACGCTTTTTATAAATCAGATTATCTGCCTTGGTCGTCTTATCTGACAGGTACGCTTGGAAAAGACCCGGGCTTTGACCCGCTGCGCTTTGCAATTGCGGAAGCGCATAAGCGCGGCATTGAGCTTCACGCATGGCTTAATCCTTACCGCGTTTCGATGGATGTGCGGCCTGCTACACGAAAAGAGCTGAAGAGTTCTTCGAATGATTCCCCGCCGAGCGTCTATAAGACCAATCCGGAATGGGTGGGTATTTCAGCGGATCGTTATGTCCTTGATCCAGGCATTCCAGCTGTGCGCCAATGGGTGAGCAATATCACTGCCGAAGTCGTTCAGAAATACGATGTCGATGGTATCCAGTTCGACGATTATTTCTATTATGAAACCCAAGGCTCGCCGCTCAAGGACGATAAAACTTATAAGCGTTTTGGGACGAAGTTCGCCAGTAAGTATGACTGGCGACGTTATAATACTTATACACTGGTGCAGGAAATCTCGGATCGGATCAAGGCGATCAAACCGCATGTTCGCTTCGGCATTAGCCCGGGCGGTGTCTGGCGCAATCAGGCGGATGATCCGCGAGGTTCCGCGACGCGTGCAGGCAAAACCAATTATGATGGTGATTTTGCTGACACACGTGCTTGGGTCAAGGACGGTTTGATCGACTATATCGCGCCGCAAGTTTACTGGTCTTCTGGACGCAAAGATGTGCCCTATGGTCCGATCGTCCGCTGGTGGGCGGATACTGTGCGCGGCACGAAGACTGATCTCTATATCGGTATGGCGCTCTATCGTGCCGGCAGTTCTTCGAAGTCCGAACCAGAGTGGGTTGAGGGAAATGGTGTTGATGAAATCAAGCGGCAACTTGATCTCAACAACTCCATACCAGAAGTAAAAGGCAGTATTCTTTTCCGCCAAGGATTTCTGTCTGACCCCAAACTTAAAAGCGTTTCTGCATATCTGAAAAAGACTTGGGGTAAGTGCCGCCCGCAAAAATAGCGGTCGAGGTTGCTGATATTTATTATCTAATTGATTTAAATCAAAGAAAGCATTTGTGCACTGGTGCTAGTGATTGATCGTTGTCAGGTTCCACCAGAACTGACGGCCCGGGATGTCGAGGCCCAACCTAAAGCGACATCCCGGCTAAGAATTTCTCATTAAAGGATCTGTCGAGCGCACCAGCGCGATCTTTTTTTGCAGTGTTGCCCTGATCGACAGTCAGCGGGTGCTGTCAACATTGCCCTCCATCTCTCTCAATCAGCACCCGCGAATTTTCTTCAATATTCTGATATTTTAGCCATGAAACTTCGCAGCATTTGAGTATAGTTGATTGTAATCAAGGCACGTATTTTCAAGTAAAATACAGCTATTTCAACTTGAGTTAGATTGGTCAGCATATCGATTTACTGTGCTGCCTAGAAAATGATGATGCGGAGGTCATTTCGGATGGGCTTTAATCGCAAGCAGTGGATCGTAACGGGTGTCGTCGTCGCTTTGGCAGCTGGAGGCTATTATGGCTGGAAAACACTAAGCGATCCCGGAATGCCGGAAGGCTTTGCAGGCGGTAATGGTCGCATCGAAGCGGTTGAGATTGATGTCTCAACCAAAAGCCCCGGACGTATTCGCGAAATTCTTGCCGATGAAGGGCAGTTTGTCGAAGCAAACGCCGTTCTGGCGCGGATGGATACTGCCCAGCTTGAGAGCCAGCGCAAACAAGCAGAAGCGCAGCTTCGTCGTGCGCAAATCAGCATAGACACAGCGAAAAGCTTAGTTGCGCAGCGTGAGGCGGAGCAAATAGCCGCGCAGGCGACTGTCGCACAACGGGAAGCACAGCTTGATGCTGCTAATCGCCGTCTGGCTCGCTCGCAGCAACTGTCAGAATCACGCACCGTCTCTCAGCAGGTGCTCGATGATGATCGCGCTACTGCGCAGGGTGCTGAGGCAGCCGTTGGAGCTGCAAAGGCACAGTTGGCGGCTACAGCTGCGGCGATCAGTGCAGCGAAGGCGCAAGTCGTCGATGCGGAGGCCTCAGTGGAAGCCGCAAAGGCGGCTATTGCGACAATCGATACGGATATAAACGATGCCACTTTACGCTCGCCAAAGCCGGGTCGTGTGCAATACCGCGTTGCGCAACCTGGCGAAGTGCTGTCGGCTGGTGGACGTGTGCTTAATCTTGTTGATGTCAGCGACGTCTATATGACTTTCTTCCTGCCGACTTCGCAGGCTGGCCGGGTGGCGATTGGTGCTGATGCTCGAATCGTGCTCGACGCCGCACCGCAATATGTGATTCCCGCTAAAATCAGCTTCGTCGCCGATGTTGCGCAGTTCACGCCGAAGTCGGTTGAGACGGAGGAAGAGCGTCAGAAACTCATGTTCCGTGTTAAGGCAAAAATTCCGCAGGATTTGCTTCAGAAATATATTCAGCAGGTTAAGACGGGGCTTCCGGGCATGGCTTATGTGAAACTCGACCCTAATGCTGAATGGCCGAAGAACCTTGCGGAAACCGTAAAATGAGTGAGGTTTCGATAAGGGCTGGCGTGGGCGACGACAGCTTTGTCGTTCGCGCAGAAAGCGTGGAGCTGTCCTATGGATCAGCTCAAGCACTGCGCGATATTTCGCTTAATATCCCAGCCGGGTGCATGGTTGGCTTGATTGGCCCCGATGGCGTTGGCAAATCGAGCCTTCTATCTTTGATTGCTGGCGCTCGTGTTATGCAGCAAGGCAGGATTGACGTGCTTGGAGGGGATATTGCCGATAAGCGTCATCGTCAGTCCGCCTTCCCGCGTATCGCCTATATGCCGCAAGGTTTGGGCAAAAACCTGTATCCGACACTTTCCGTTTTTGAGAATATCGAATTTTTTGGGCGGTTGTTTGGCCATGACAAGCAGGAGCGGGAACGCCGTATCGCTGATCTTTTGGCGAGAACCGGAATGTCTCCTTTTGCGGATCGTCCGGCGGGTAAGCTTTCGGGCGGCATGAAGCAAAAGACCAGCCTTTGCTGTTCGCTGATCCATGATCCTGATTTGTTGATCCTTGATGAGCCGACCACGGGCGTCGATCCTTTGTCGCGGCGTCAGTTCTGGGAATTGATTGACGATATCCGAAAAGACCGTCCGGGTATGAGTGTGATTGTGGCCACAGCCTATATGGAAGAAGCGGAGCGCTTTGACTGGCTGGTGGCGATGAATGACGGCCAGATTCTGGCGACGGGTACGCCGCAAGAATTGCTTGAGAAGACGAAGACGCCCAATTTGGATGCGGCTTTCATTGCGCTTTTGCCGGAAGAATTGACTAAAGGGCATAGCGAAGTGGTTATGCCGCCGCGCAATACGCAGACAGATACCGGCATCGCTATCGCAGCTGAGCATGTCACGGTACGATTTGGCAATTTTACTGCGGTCGATAATGTGAGTTTCCGTATTCCACGCGGCGAGATTTTTGGGTTTCTCGGCTCCAATGGCTGTGGCAAATCCACGACGATGAAGGTCTTGACTGGCTTGTTGCCAGCAAGTGAAGGCACGGCAAGGCTGTTTGGACGCGAAGTCGATCCAAAGGATATCGATATACGCCGTCATGTTGGTTACATGTCGCAAGCATTTTCGCTCTATTCGGAACTGACAGTTCATCAGAATTTGGAGCTTCACGCCAAGCTGTTTGGCATGGCGGAAGAAGACACCAAACGTAGAATCAAGGAACTGGCCCAAAGGTTTGATTTGGCTGCGGTTATGGATGATCTGCCCGACTCGATGCCGCTCGGCATTCGTCAGCGCCTGTCGCTGGCTGTCGCGCTGATCCATTCGCCGGATATTCTTATTCTTGACGAGCCGACCTCGGGCGTTGATCCGGTTGCGCGTGATGCGTTCTGGCAAATTTTGGCTGATCTTTCGCGCAACGATAATGTCACGATCTTCGTCTCAACCCATTTTATGAATGAGGCGGAACTCTGTGATCGCATTTCCTTGATGCATGCTGGCAAGGTGTTGATCAGTGATACACCAAAAGCCATCACAGCAAGCCGCAATGCAGCAACACTGGAAGACGCTTTCATTGCATATCTCGAAGAGGCGATTGGCGAAACAGCGCCTGAGAAAGACGTTGAGGAGACGGTGAAAGCTCAACCAGAAAAGGTTGAGAAAAGCAAAAAGCCGTCTTCCAGTTGGTTGCCAAATCCCCGGCGGGTACTGGCTTTTTCTCGTCGGGAAGCACTGGAGTTAAAGCGCGATCCGATCCGCGCGACGCTCGCTATTCTTGGCACTGTGATCCTGATGTTCGTTATCGGATACGGTATCAATCTGGATGTTGAGGATCTTACATTCGCTGTTCTGGATCGCGACGATACGACAATCAGCCGGGATTATACGCAGCAGCTTGCTGGTTCGCGGTATTTCACCGAAAAAGCGCCCATAACCGATTATGATGATCTTGATCGGCGTATGCGCGAAGGTGAAATCAGTCTGGCAATTGAGATCCCGCCGAATTTCGGCAGTAATGTCGCGCGTGGCCGTCCTGTCGAAATTGGTGCCTGGATTGATGGTGCGATGCCAACGCGCGCTGAAACCGTGCGCGGTTATGTGCAGGGAATGCATGCCAATTGGCTGACACAAAAAGCACGCGAGCTTTATGGCAGCGCTGCCACTGTCGGCAATTTCAATCTCGAAATTCGTTATCGTTATAACCCGGATGTTCAGAGCCTTGTAGCGATGGTTCCAGCCGTTATCCCGCTACTTCTCCTGATGATACCGGCTATGCTGGCAGTTCTGAGTGTCGTGCGCGAAAAAGAACTTGGCTCGATCATTAATTTCTATGTGACGCCGGTGACTAAGTTCGAGTTTTTGCTGGGTAAACAGTTGCCTTATATCGCGCTTGCCTTCCTCAATTTCCTGATGTTGACGGCCTTTGCAGTGTTCATTTTCCGTGTGCCTTTCACAGGCAGTTTCCTGACCTATGCCACAGCCGCGCTGCTCTATGTCATCATCACAACCGGGATGGGACTGGTGATCTCGACTTTCATCAATAGCCAGATTGCAGCGATCTTCGGCACCGCATTGCTGACGCTTATTCCGGCAGTGCAATATTCCGGCATTATCGATCCCGTTTCGTCTTTGCAGGGGGCGGGCGCCTTTATCGGCAAGATTTATCCGACGACTTATTTCGTGACGATCTCGCGCGGGACTTTCTCAAAGGCGCTCCATTTCTCTGATCTCGCCGGATCATTCCTGCCGCTGCTAATTGCTATACCGGTTCTGACCGTTCTCGGCATTGTTCTTCTCAAGAAGCAGGCGGGTTGAGATGCGGATTTCCAACATATTCCAGCTTGGTGTGAAGGAACTGCGCGGACTGGCGCGTGATCCCATGCTTTTGCTGCTGATCGTTTATGCTTTTACGCTTGCGATCTACACGGCTGCAAAGGCAATGCCTGAAAACCTCAACAATGCGGCTATTGCGATTGTCGATGAAGATCAGTCGCCCGTTTCGGGCCGTATTACGACGGCGTTTTATCCGCCATATTTCGTGCCGCCAAAACTCATCTCATCTCATGAGATGGATAAACGGATGGATTCGGGCCTTGATACATTTGCACTCAATATTCCGCCAAATTTTCAGCGTGACCTGCTCGCCGGACGTTCGCCAACGATCCAGCTGAATGTCGATGCAACCCGTATGAGTCAGGCCTTTACGGGTGGCGGTTATGTGCAGTCGATTGTTTCGAGCGAAGTTAACGAGTTTGTTAATCGCTATCGCGGTGAGGCAGAAGCGGTCGTTGGATTGGGCTTACGTGCGCGGTTCAATCAGGATTTGAACAAAGGCTGGTTTGGTGCGATCACCAATGTCATATCGTCGGTGACGATGCTTTCCATCATTCTGACGGGTGCGGCTCTCATCCGGGAGCGTGAGCATGGCACGATTGAACATCTGCTTGTTATGCCCGTCACACCACTTGAGATCATGGTCTCAAAAGTCTGGTCAATGGGTATGGTTGTGCTGGTGGCAACCGCTTTCTCGCTGATCGTGGTTGTACAGGGCATTCTGGCCGTGCCGATCAATGGCTCGCTGACACTGTTTCTGGCGGGTGCTGCATTGCAGCTCTTTGCGACCACAAGCCTTGGCATTTTTCTCGCAACGATTGCCGGTTCCATGCCTCAGTTCGGGCTTTTGTTGATGCTGGTTCTGCTGCCGCTTCAGGTTCTTTCGGGCGGTACAACGCCGCGCGAAAGCATGCCGGAAATCATTCAGAACATCATGCTGGCTGCACCCAACACGCATTTCGTGATGCTCGCGCAATCGGTGTTGTTTCGCGGCGCGGGATTGAGTGTCGTCTGGCCGCAATTGCTCGCCATGATCGTTATTGGAAGCGTTTTATTCTTCTTTGCGCTTCGCCGTTTCCGCGACTTCCTCAGATAAAAACTCATATGATTCAACCCTCTGGATCACTTCATTCGAAATGTGATTCAGAGGGGCATTATGTTGCAGTTGATAATCTATCGTGCCCTTGCTATCGCTCATCCTAGGATACGGTTCTGCCCGTGAGGGTGGATGAAAAGGGAACACGGTGAGGCTTATTTGAAGAGCTGAGACCGAGACTGCCCCCGCAACTGTGACCGGAGAGTCGTCCTCCCATGATCGGTATCGCGATCATAGCCACTGAATATTCGTGTTCGGGAAGGCGGAGGATTGATGAAGACCCGGAAGTCAGGAGACCTGCCGCATCCAGTCACCCATGGCTGACACGAGGGGTGTTCAGTCGCGGCCGTCCGTAGCGGTGACATTGTGAAATGTTGCCGTGGGACAAAGACGGGGTGCTTGCGCCCTGATTTCTGACACCTGCGGTGAAGCAACGCTTGCGCGCAGGAAGTAAACTAATGCATATTCTCAGACTATCGGCCTATCTCGCATCAACCATTTTGGTTGCTATGCCGCTTGACGCATTCGCTCAGACGAACGTGAATGCTCAGGATATCCTTGTGCTTGATACGATTGTCGTCACACCGCTTCGTCGTGCGACGTCTTTGCAGCGTTCTACGTCATCCGTTACGGTGATCGACAGTCAAGAAATAACTCGTTCGGCAGCGCCCGACTTGCAATCGCTCCTGCAACATTATCCCGGTATTTCGATTGCCACAAATGGCGGACAGGGATCGTCTTCCAATCTCTATATTCGCGGGATGTCGTCAAAACAGACCGTTGTTTTAGTCAATGGCGTGCGAACTGCATCGGCCACGACTGGTGCCACATCGCTTGCCAATATTCCGCTGAGTTCAATTGATCGTATTGAAATCGCTAAAGGTGCGCATTCCTCACAATATGGTGCGGATGCGATGGGTGGTGTGATTAATATCATTACCAAGCAGGGCGGTGCCTGCGGTGAGCGTTCTTTCTGTGGCAGTGTCACGACAGGTGTTACGCATCCATGGGGCGGCTATGCGTCTGCGTCTATGCAAGGCCAAAACAAAGACGGTATAGATTATGCGTTTGGTGCGGCGGTAACAGGCACGCAGGGGTATAATTTCAAACAGCCTGGGACGTTCGGCTATGAACCGGATCGGGACGGATTTCTGCAAGGCTCGTTCAATTTCTCCCTCGCAAAGGATTTCGACTGGGGCCGGATTTATACGGATGGTCTGTTGACCCGCGGGCGTAACCAGTATGACGCAACAGCGCCCTCTTTTAACGAAGCTTATACGACCGCGTTCAATGGAAAAATTGGTACACGTATTGATCATACAGACGATTGGTCTTCGACGATTGAATTAAGTTCCGGGCTGGATCACAGCCGGAATTTTCGTAAGAACGTGAGCGGGTCTGATCTGTTTGAAACCAAGCGCTATGGCATTTTTGCTTCGACTGAAAAGCAGTTTGAAACAGGCAGCATTTCTCATGTGGTGACGGGTGGCGTTGAAGCTTACCGCGAGGAAGTGAATGCGACGACTGTTTATGCAGAAACGAGCCGTGATTTGGCGGCTGTGTTCGGGCAATATTCGCTGGACTATGATGCGCTACGCTTTGATGGCGGCGTGCGTTATGATCACAATGAGCAATTTGGCGACGTTGTGACTTACAATGCCGGAGCGAGTTATGAGGTTTTGCCTGATTTGGTGCTGCGCTCGTCATTTGGCACAGGTTTTCGAGCGCCGACCTTCAATGAGCTTTATTATCCCGGCTACGCAAATCCTGATCTTCAACCCGAAAAATCCCGTTCTTATGAAGTTGGTCTTAACTGGCAGGCAACAGATAAAACCAGCATCGATATGGCTTTTTATCAAACCCGGTTGCGCGATGCGATCATGAGTACAGCACCATCCTATCTGCCCTATAATGTTGCCCGGGCAAACATTACAGGTTTTGAAGCCACGCTGTCTCATCGTTTTAATGAGAACTGGGGCGTGAAAGGCTCTATTGATCTGAAACGCCCGATTGATGAAGACAGTGATAATGATCTGGCTTATCGCGAACGGGTCAAGGCAACGGCAGAAGTTAGCTACAAGCCGGTCGAGAAGCTCGATCTGACTGCACGGCTGCTCTATGGCGGTTCACGTTTCACAAATGCTGCCAATACCAACAAGCTTAATCCATATGTGACGGCAGATTTCATTGCGCTTTATGACTTTGATGCACAGTCGCAACTTAAGCTCTCTGTGGAGAATATCTTCGATAAGGATTATCAGACGACGTCAGGTTACATAGCTCCAGGACGCACCATAAATATTGGGCTAACGCGGAATTTTTGATTGAAGATGATGTTGGCGTGTAAACAGGCGGTTGTGAAGAATATCAGGCTTTGTCTTCTGGCAGGCCTGTTTCTCGCTGGCTTTCATTCTGCATTCGCAGAAGATCGGCCTCAACGCGTCGTGTCGATCAATGTCTGCACGGATCAGATTGCGATGTTGGTGGCTGATCCCGCGCAGTTGCAATCGGTGTCCTATCTCTCGCGTGATCCGCTTTTATCGGTGATGAGTGAGAAGGCAAAGCGATTGCCAGTGAATCATGGGCAAGCCGAGGAAGTCTTTCTCATGAAGCCTGATCTTGTGCTGGCAGGTACATTTTCTTCGCGTGCTACGGTTGGGCTCTTGCGTGACTTGGGTGTGCGGGTTGAGGAGTTCGCGCCAGCACGATCATTTGAGGATATTAAAGCGCATATGAAGCGGCTGGGAGAATTGTTGGGGCGTGAAGAAGAAGCTGAACGGCAGATTGCTACTATGGATGCGGATTTATTGGCGATCAGAAAACCTGATCGCAAGCAAACTGTGGCGCTGTATTATGCCAATAGCTATACGGCGGGGCGCGGCACGCTGATTGATGAGGCGATCCGTCTGGCAGGGCTTGATAATATTGCAGACAAGGCAGGCGTTCGCGGCTCAGCCATGCTGCCGCTGGAAATGCTGATAATGGAGAGACCTGATATTCTTGTTCGCGGTTCGCGCGGGCGACCGCCTGCATTGGCCTTTGAAAATTTCGAGCATCCAGCATTGCGTGCTCTTGAAGGCCATACGCGGATGGTGGCGCTCAACGATAATCTGACAGTGTGTGGCGGGCCATTCAGTGTTGAGGCTGTCGCAAAACTCGCGGAGGCTGCGCGTGACTGAAACTGGCCGTTTTTATCTCCTGCTTGTTGGTCTGGGTTTGCTGGTCGTCGCGCTCTTTGCGCTCTCGCTGCTGGTTGGTCCGGCATCGATAAGTGTGGGTGAGAGTATCCGAGCGCTTTTTACCGGGCAGGGCGATGTGATTGCGCTGGTCATGCGTGAGATACGTCTTCCACGTGCAATCCTCGCCTTGCTGATCGGTGCTTCGCTTGGGCTTTCAGGCGCGGCCCTTCAGGGCTATTTGCGCAACCCGCTGGCAGAGCCGGGATTGCTTGGGGTGAGTTCCTCCGCATCCCTTGGTGCAGTGATCGCAATCTATACCGGGCTTTCACAGGTTTTTCCGCTGGCTCTGCCATTGTTGGCGCTGCTCGGTGCGTTTCTGTCAGTCTTTCTGGTAAAGGCTCTCGCGGGCCGTCATGCCGGAACGTTGACGGTTATTCTTGCAGGCGTTGCCGTAACCAGTCTCGCCGGGGCGATGACGGCACTTGCGCTTAACCTTTCTCCCAATCCATTTGCGGCGATGGAAATTGTATTCTGGATGCTGGGCTCTCTGGCTGATCGTTCAATGACGCATGTGTGGCTTGCAGCGCCATTTATCTTGATTGGCTGGGTGATGTTGTTTTCGCTCGGACGGGCGCTCGATAGTCTCACATTGGGATCGGATGCTGCCGCCAGTATGGGCGTTAATCTTTCCCGCGTTCAGGTCATGGCGGTTCTTGGCACTGCGGCCAGTGTCGGGGCCTCGACTGCCGTGGCGGGTGCAATCGGTTTCGTTGGACTTGTGGTGCCGCATTTGCTGCGTCCGCTGGTTGGATCAAGACCATCGCGACTGCTGGTTTCCAGCGCCTTTGGTGGGGCGGCATTGTTGCTGGCTGCCGATGTTCTTGTGAGAGTTATCATGCCGGGGCGCGAATTGAAGCTTGGTGTGCTGACCGCAATCATCGGCGCTCCATTCTTTTTGTGGCTTGTGTTCAAATATCGGAGACGGCTGGTATGACTATGCTCTCTGTCAAAAACCTTGATGTGTCGCTTGGCCACAAAGCAGTTCTTGAAGCTGTCAGTTTTGAGGTGCGTGAAGGCGAATTTATCGGTCTCATTGGGCCGAATGGTGCGGGTAAGACAACACTTTTGCGCGCTGTGCTTGGCCTGACGCATTCATTAGGTACTCTTTCGCTCAATGGTTCAGATTTGAGACGCATGCACGTCGCTGACCGTGCCAAGGCAATCGCCTATCTGCCCCAGGAGCGTGATGTTGGCTGGCCTGTTACAGTGCGGATGCTAGTATCGCTTGGACGCTCGGCGTTGAAACCGGTTTTTGCCGGTTTGGATAAGGGCGATGAAGCTGCCATTGAAATAGCAATGCAGCGTATGGGTGTGGCAGAGTTTACGTCGCGCCCTGCCAATGAATTATCGGGTGGTGAAAGAGCGCGCGCTTTGATCGCGCGTGTTTTGGCGCAGGATACACCTATCATCATGGCAGACGAGCCGGTGGCTGGGCTCGACCCCGCGCATCAGCTTGAATTGATGGAAGTGTTTGCGGGACTAGCCGCCGAGAAAAAGACAGTGATCGCCTCGCTGCATGATCTTGGTTTGGCTGCAAAATACTGCACGCGGCTGATTGTTCTTGATCAGGGAAAACTCGTTGCAGATGGCATGCCGGAAGAGGTTCTTACGCCTCATTTGCTCAACGATGTTTATGGAATCGATGGGCAGTTGTTGAAAATCGATGATGATTTCGTTCTGCATACGCGCAAACGACTAGGCTAGATTTTTACAGTTTTGATTGAATGAATTTGTAAAATTGCGGGCATTTTTCCACCGGATGGTCAAAAATCCCAAATTTCGGCCAATCCTGCTTGCTCTTACAATTTCTTGTGATTAACCAATTGCCCATCAGATACCGTTGAAATTGCGCTGAAAGGATGAGAAATCGTGGAGCAGGCAACGAGCGGAAAACGCAAAAGCGGACGCAAGGCGCTTTGGGCAGCCGTAGCAGTCATCGCCATCGCCGCTGCAGGTGCAGTCGGATACAAGATTACACTCGAAAAGACGATCAATGCTCAGCTTGAACGGCGTGGCGGTAAAGCTGCTTCAATTTCAGCTGACTTCCTTGGTCATATCAAGCTGACTGACGTCGTCCTGCCTCTTAAAGATGGCAAGGATATTACAATTGGTTCGATTGAAGGTCGTCCAAAAATCCTGTTCCTGAATGGCATGCTGGACGCCAAGGACATCAAAACTGAAGTTGCGCAGTTCAAAATCGCACTGCCGAGTGTTCTTATTGACGACGCCGATTTCGACATTGCAATGTTGCGCGATACTTTTGGGAATGGCGAACTGACCCTTGCCGAGCGCGTTGGTCGTTTTTCTGCAAAACGCATGTCTATTCCTGAAATCAATGTCGTTCAGATGCTGAACGATAAGGAACAGAAGACGTCCTACAAGGATGTTATGTTTGAAGATATCGTGAATGGTCACGTGGCGCGGTATACCTCGTCTGGAGCGACCTTTGATCTCGATCTGTCATTGCCGAATGAGGCAGGCAAGATTGAAGAAGAGCGCATGACGGGCACGATCGGCGTTTCAGAGGGTAAAGATATTGACGGTGTTTTCATCGCACGTCTTTACACTGAAGCTGCGGGTCCAAACGATACTGAAGCCAAGCCGGTTTATGGGCCGTTCTCTGCAAAAGATATCGTGATCAAAAGCACGAAATCGAATTTTAGCTATGCTGAAATCCGTAGCAATGGTTTCACGATGCGTCTGCCAGCGGAGCCGTTGACGGAGACTTTGCAGAAACTTGAAACTGCTAAGGATATTAATGCGCTAACGCCTGAAGAGCGCAAAGAGTTCTTTGTCCGTCTGATTGGTCTTTTTGATACGATTGGTAAGGGCGACGTCGAATTGTTTGGCATGAAGATCCAGCCCGGCGATCTTGAAAAGGGTCAGGGTAGCATCGAAAAAATGTCGATGGCGTTTGACAATAAGAAGTTTGATATGTCGCTCACCGGTTTCTCAGCTGGTAACGCTAAGGATTATTTCAAGTTAGACGAGTTTTCGCTTAAGGGCTTCAATTGGGCGCCTTCAGCAGAAGCGATAACGAAGTTTGCCGCTTTGAACGAAGAGGAAATGGAGAGTTTCCCGTTCACGACCATGCTGCCAGAGTTTGGGACAATCGTTGTCAAAGGTATCGAAGCCGATCTTCCTTATGATAATAACGCGTATGATGATATCGATATTGAGGATGAAGACGGTAATCCGGTGCCAAAGCCTGATGGCCTGCCGCATCGCTTGAAAATTGGCGTTAAAAGCTATGAAGTCGCACTGAATAAGCCAGTGAATGGTATTCCGTCTGATATTCGTATTGCCTATGAAGATATGTCTTTGCCTGTGCCAGCGGATAGCAGCGAAGAAATCTATCAGCAGCTGCGCAAGCTTGGTTATGAGCGCGTCACGATTTCTTCAAACTTGGAAGCGAACTGGGACGAGCCGACGCAGAGCCTTATCATTAAGGACATTTCTCTAAGCGGCAAAGATATGGGTAAGATTTCCATGTCTGGTCTGATGGGTGGCTTCTCTAAGGAGTTTTTCTCTGGTGACAAGGTGCTTGCTCAGGTTGCGCTTCTGGGGCTTAAAGCGCGTGAAGTGAAGCTGAAGGTGGAGAATGAAGGTCTCGCTGAAAAAGGACTGAAGCTCTATGCAGACCAAAACGACATGTCTGTTGAAGAAGCACGCAGCACACTCACACTCATTGCGAGTGCTGTCTTGCAGGAACTTGCTGCCGATCAGCCACAGCTTGAAGGTGTAATCTCGGCGTTCAATACGTTTTTGGCCAAGCCGAAGAGCTTTGAAGTGACTGCAAAATCCAAGTCTGAGCGCGGTATCGGTGCATTGGAAATGATTGCGGTTTCTCAAGATCCGATGTCGATCCTCGATAAGATCAATATTGAAGCAACTGCCGACTAAAACAAGCGTTCTTCAATAGCTGAACAAAAGCGCCGGCTCATGTAGCCGGCGTTTGCATTCTGAGCCGAATTTCAGATAGGGTGCGCAAATTAAAATTCATCATTCGGAATTCATCAATGCTCAAAAATATAAACCCACTGCTGACCGGTTCCCTTCTCGAAGTGCTTGCGGATATGGGCCATGGCGACGATCTGGTTATCGTTGACGCCAATTACCCTGCACAGGCTTCTGGCGTTCAGGTGATCGATTTGCCGGGCATCAGCGCAACTGACGTCGCAGAGGCTGTTCTGTCGCTTTTACCGCTTGATGACTTTGTCGATCTGCCTGCGGCTGTCATGGAGTGCCCTAGCGAGACGCCTGCGATTTTTGGTGAGTTTGAAGCGATTATTGAAAAGGCTGAAGGCCGCAAGATCGCGGTAGAGCAAATCGAACGCTTTGCTTTTTATGATCGTGCAAGTGCTGCGTATGCTGTCATCCGTTCGGGTGAAAAGCGTCTCTATGGCAATATTATTTTCAAGAAGGGCGTTATTCGCTCGTAATTGAAACTAAAAAAACCCCGCGATGCGGGGCTTTTTTATTCATGCTGTTTTACTGCTGAGGCTTTGGGTGATGATGTTCCATCTTGCCCTTGCCACCGTGATGCGGACCTTTTGGGCCGTGGTGGTGTTTCTTGGCAGTACGCAGCTCATGGCGGTCAAGCTTGCCGTCTTCATTACGATCAAGCGCTGCAAATTCCTTCTGGCGCTGCTTCTCAATCGCTTCCAGTGTGATTTTACCGTCACCCTTAACGTCAAGGCGGCGTTCTAAGCGATCTGCTGCACGGCTTACCATGCGCTTAAGGGCAAGAGCTTCGATTTCATCGCGAGACAGAACACCGTCACCATTGGTATCTGCGGCTTTTAGTTCATCCATGCGGGAGAACTTTTCCAGATCAATCGGTCCGCGCTTGCCTTTGGTTCCATCAGTTTGCGTAATGGAAGTATCCGTCGCCGATTTTCCTGTATTTTCGGTTGCTTTTTCCTGCGCAAAGGCCGCGGTAGAAAGCAATGCTGACGCGATAACTGCAACATACAAGGTCTTCGATTTCATGGTTCTATAACTCCATCACTCTATACAAGGGCGCCATTGATTGGCGTGTGAGTAATGTCGGCCATTTTAGGTGAACCTGATATGAACAAGCCAATTAATAATTGGTAATGTTATGTCGCCCGTTTTGCGCGCAATCTTTCTCTGAACATTGAGAAGAGGCCCGCTGCCACAACAATGCTTGCGCCTGTCAGGACGTTCCAGGTTAGTTGTTCGTGGAAGACCAGCACTGCAATCAAAGCGCCCACAACCAGCTGTAGATATGTCAGCGGCTGCACTTCAACGGCTTCAAGAATGTCGTAAGCGCGAATAAGGCAATAATGGCTTGCAATACCAGTTACGCAGAGCGCTGCCATCCATGGCCAATCGTGCAGAGCGATAGACTCTACGTGGAATAGGCCAACCATGGTGAGGACAACTGCGCCGCCAATGCCAGTATAAAAGAAGCTGGTCATTGAGGTGTCGGTTTTACTGACAGCGCGTGTTGCAATGGCATAAAATGCAAATATGACGGTGGCGCTAATCGGAAACAGCAGTGCCCAGTCAAACTGGACATGGGTCGGGTCGATAATGAGCAGGACGCCAAATAAACCCACGAAAATAGCCAGCCAGCGACGCCAGCCAACCTTTTCGCCGAGCAGTGGCACTGAAAGCATGGTGATCAGCAGCGGGGCTGCCTGAAAGATTGACTGCGTCATCGCCATACCGACACGGCTGAGACCGTAAACAAGTATAACAATTTCTGCTGCGAGCAGTATGCCGCGAAGAACCTGCAAGACTGGACGTTGTGTCGAAGCTGCGCGCGCAATTCCCCCTGAGCGCGTTGCTACAAGAATCACAAAGGCTGCAAAAACCCAGTAACGCACCATCGTTATAAAGATGGGCGAATAATGTGAGCCGAGATACTTCGAAATGCCGTCCTGTGTGGCGAAAATTGTGACAGCGAGAAGAGTGAATGTGTAGCCAAGGCTTTTGCGGGTCATGAGGCACTCATAGTACCGCTGCACCAGTTTCGCTATGTCTATTTGTACGGAATCGTTCTTTTAAGCGAACAAAAAATCGACAAAGAATAGCTAGGAATTTTTCGAAAGAGTTTATCCGTTGCCCTTGCTCGGGCATTCGGTAATCAGCGGTAACTCTTTGTAAGAAATGAGAAAATGGTGGGTGATGTAGGGATCGAACCTACGACCCGCTGATTAAGAGTCAGCTGCTCTACCAACTGAGCTAATCACCCACTCGCTTCTCCGAGGCAGCGGCCCCGGTGAGGTGAGCGGTTCTATAAAGGCCGCTTTTCTTTGTGTCTAGCCTTCAATTGAAAAAAAACGAAAAAAAGTTCAATGAATTTAAAAAGGCCCAGAAATGATGGGTTTTTCTAAATTAACATTTGCGCGTATATGGTGCACATCTTTGATCTGCGCCTTGTGATTGCCGGCCCGGGGCCAAATCCAGGGAATCAAATTGTTCATGATTCTGTTTTTGAAACATTTTTTCGGTGTGTGGTTGCAACGAAGCGCCTGAATTTCCATATGCATGAAGCTCAAATCACATGGGTTTGTGTATCGTGATGAGGATCGCTTCCGGCTTTTCATGAGCGCGCCGCAAATGTCGCAGTCATGTCATCAATTTTTGATGCTTGTCTGAGATGCTTCGGCATATAAAAGACTTGATAGGCGAATATGATTTTTGCCATTGAGAAGATGCTGCAAGCGTTTGTTACGAGCAGGCAGGCGAGGGGTTCACGCACCGGATTGTCCTCGTTTAAGAAAACCCGAAGCCGCACCCCATGTTGGGATGCGTTTTCATAATCCGGTTCGCGGCATTTTGAGGACGGAATGGAAAGCATAATCAGCGACCTCGGACAGTTCATCTCCGATCATCGGGCATGGGCCGCTCCTATCGTGGGCGTAATCGCCTTCGGCGAGTCCCTCGCTATTATAGGTATGCTTATTCCAGCGACGCCGATCATGCTCGCAATTGGTGGCCTCGTTGGTGCTGGTATCGTTGAGCCATGGCCAATTATCATTGGTGCGATTATCGGTGCCGTTATCGGTGATATCGTTTCCTATCTGCTCGGCTGGTGGCTTGGTCGCAGCATTATTCACAAATGGCCGCTCAACAAACACCGCACAGGAATTGCGCGCGCACGCTTGCTGTTTCGCCGTTATGGTTTTTCCGCTGTCTTCCTCGGACGCTTCTTTGGTCCGGTGCGCTGCACCGTACCGATGGTCGCAGGCATGATGTCGATGGATCAAAAGCGATTCCAGACGGCAAACGTTCTTTCTGCTATGGTCTGGGCACCTGTTATGTTTTTGCCGGGCTGGCTCGCTGGTCGTGGAATCGGTGTCTTTGCCAAGATGGATGGCGACCATATGTTCTGGGCCGTCGTCGGAATCACGCTTGTGACGATTGTTGCAACCTTGGTTGGCATGCGCTTTTTCAAGGGCCGTCCGCGTCGTGAGCGTAAGCGCGGCGTTCATGTTTCTCCCGCAGAATAGCATATGGCCTTGCGCGTGAGCCGCGCGTCTGCATAATGCAGCAAACTTATGCTTATTTAACAACATGGCATTTGAGGGTGAGCAAGCAGCTCCCTTCGTGTCTTTTGAAAAGGTTCATCGCGCTTTATGCCCGACGACAGTTCTGACGATCCGTCTTCACGAAGTCCCGCTCCCTTTCAGGGAGCGTCGGACTTAAAAGGCTCTGAGCTTACTCACGCCGTTTGCAATTTCTTCTCGCCGTTCCGTGTTTCTACGGTTCGAGGAGGAAACGCATGCGGCGTTTTTTCTGTTTCCTCGTCTTTTTGATTTTATAGGAGCCGACACATCATGGATTGGTCCATGGACTGGATTGCCGACCCCAATGCCTGGATAGGTCTGGTAACATTGGTGGTGCTTGAGATTGTTCTCGGCATCGACAATCTCGTTTTTATCGCAATTCTCGCCGATAAACTTCCGCCGCATCAGCGTAATCGTGCGCGTATAATTGGTCTTACACTGGCCCTAGTCATGCGCCTTGCGCTTTTGGCGTCGATCTCGTGGATTGTGACGCTGCGCGAACCGCTGATTAGCGTCATGGGCCTATCATTCTCTGGCCGTGATCTCATCATGTTAATTGGTGGTCTCTTCCTTCTTGCCAAGGGCACGATGGAATTGCACGAACGCCTTGAAGGTGCCCATGGGCCAAAGAACTCGCGCGTTGTCCATGCTGTTTTCTGGCAGGTTATTGTTCAGATCGTTGTTCTTGATGCGGTATTCTCGCTCGATAGCGTGATTACAGCTGTCGGTATGGTGCAGCATCTTCCTGTGATGATGATTGCCGTTATCATTGCTGTTGGCGTTATGATGCTTGCATCGCGTCCGCTGATGGACTTTGTGAATAAGCATCCGACGGTTGTTATTCTCTGTCTTGGCTTCCTGATGATGATCGGCTTCAGTCTGGTTGTTGAAGGTTTTGGCTTCCACATTCCGAAGGGCTATCTCTATGCGGCAATCGGCTTCTCGGTATTGATCGAGGCAGCAAACCAGATGGCGCGTAAGAATCGTGAGAAGCTGGTGACGACCAACGATTTGCGCGAAAGAACCGCTGGAGCGGTCTTAAGGCTCCTTGGTGGTCAACGCGATGACAGTCCTCTCTCGGATACAGTGGATGTGATTGCACAACAGACGGCGTCCAGCGATATCTTTCTTCCCGAAGAGAAGGAGATGATTCGTGGAGTTCTCGATCTCGCAGATCGTCCTGTTCGCACCATCATGTCTCCGCGTAATGAAATCGAATGGCTCGATCTGGATGAAGACGAGGCGGAATTGCATCAGGCAATTCGTGAGCTTTCGCATTCGCGAGTCGTTGTAGCACGTCGTCAGGTTGATGAGTTCGTCGGTGTGGCGCTGGTCAAGGACTTGTTGCTCGATATGAGTGACAAGAAGCCGATTGACTGGGACAAAGTGGTCAAGCAGCCGCTTGTGGTGCATGAAAATGCGAATGTTCTGCGCGTTATGGAGCAGTTGCGTGTTTCGCCGGTACAGCTCGCCATTGTGGTTGATGAGCACGGTTCATTTGAAGGCGTGGTTACGCCGACCGATGTTCTTGAAGCCATTGCTGGTGAGTTTCCTGATGAGGACGAGGAAGCGTCCGTTGCAGAATCAGATGGACAGGGCGGCTATCTCGTTGATGGCTTTACTGACATTCGCCGGCTCAGCAGCATCCTGCAACGCGATCTCGTGGATGACAGTGATCGTTACACGACGCTGGCCGGTTATGTCATCTGGCATCTGGGGCATTTGCCGCTGGGTGGTGAAAGTTTCACTGCTGATGGGTACGAGTTTACGATCCATGCGATGAATGGTCGCCACGTCGAAAAGGTTCATATTCGGCCTGTTGACGATTACGAGGTGTAAAATGGAATAATTTTGCGAGCAGCTGAAAGGTTGCTCGCAAAATATTTCACCCTGTTAATTCCTATAGAATAAGTAGGATATTGACTTTTTCAGCCAAGCCTTCAAAATTAACACATCGTTCAATGTTGTGGCGAAAACACGGCCTTGAGGTGATGGTATTAACGGGAGGCTCTTATGAACCGCAAATTTTTATTGCTGATTAAAAGCCTGAAAAGTGGTGGGCTGGCAGTCATGTCCTCTTTGGAGCAACCTTGGCGCGGCATGAAGCTGAATGCGGAGGAAATTGCACGGCGACGCCGTAATCGCGTTGAACGCGGCGAGCAAAATTTTCTCTGGTGCTGGCAGCATCGCGGGTTCTGGTAGGCATTAATAGCCGGAAAAAAGTTTTGAAAGCCGGAAGCAAAAGCTTCCGGCTTTCTTGTTTTTGTTGCGCGTCTTAAAGACTCTTTGGAAAATTATTCTCCATCAGACTTTGCTGTTAGGCAGGGTTTTCAAGAATAGCTCCGAAGGTAGTTTATATATTTAAATCAATGATTTAGATTGATTCTTGTCTATCTCTCTGTAGATTTGTTTCCCAATGGAAGTCGATTTATGGGCGCTTTGCGCAAGCAAAGTGAGAATGGTGTAATCTATGAAGAAAATTATTCTATATGCCGCAGTGGCGCTCGGTTTGGGTGCAGTTCCTGTGCAGGCGCAGGAGCAGCCGAAAGAAATCCTTAATGTGTCTTACGACATTGCGCGTGAGCTTTACGAGCAGGTCAACAAGGCGTTCGTTGCTGATTGGAAAGCCAAGACGGGTGAAGATCTCACCGTCAATCAGTCTCATGCCGGTTCTTCCAAGCAGGCCCGCTCCATCTTGGAAGGTTTGGAAGCTGATGTTGTTACTTTCAATCAGGTTACGGATGTTCAGGTGCTGCATGACAAGGGCGATCTGATCCCTGTTGACTGGCAGAAGCGTTTGCCGAATAATTCATCACCCTATTATTCGTTTCCCGCATTTTTGGTGCGTGAAGGCAACCCAAAGGGCATCAAGAATTGGGATGATCTGGCGCGTGAAGACGTGAAAGTTGTGTTCCCAAATCCTAAGACTTCGGGCAATGCACGCTATACCTATCTCGCTGCCACGGCCTACGCGAACGAAGCCTTCAACGGAGATCAGGACAAGGTTCACGAATTTATCGGAAAGATTTTTAAGAATGTACCGGTGTTTGATACTGGCGGTCGTGGTGCAACCACTACCTTTGCTGAACGCGGCATCGGCGATGTTCTTGTGACATTTGAAGCGGAAACCCGTGGAACTGAAAAGGTTCTTGGCGCTGACAAATATGACGTTGTCGTTCCTGAAGTGAGCCTGCTCGCTGAATTCCCGGTAACGGTTGTTGATAAGGTTGTCGACAAGCGTGGATCGCGCAAGATTGCTGAAGCTTATCTCGATTATCTCTATTCCCCTGAAGGTCAGGAAATTCTTGCGCAGAATTTTAACCGGGTCCACGACAAGGATGTGATTGCGAAGCACAAGGATATCTATCCTGATGTTCGTCTTGTGACTGTTGAAGATGCTTTCGGCGGTTGGGAAAAGGTTCAGAAAGAGCATTTCGCCGAAGGTGGTGTGCTTGATAAGCTGTTCACTGCCAAGTAAATAAAACTACCCGGCGGGGGGGGGGGTATTCGATCCCCGCCTTTCTTTTGAAAAAATCTAAAGTGCATCCCGAAAAGTGTGAAACGGTTTTCGGAGTAAGATGCACGTTAAACTAGATAGAGCATTTCAAATGCCTCAAACTATATTGGAAATGCTCTCGTGTCACTTCTGAGCATGAAACGTAATTCAGTGCTGCCGGGGTTCGGGTTGACCCTCGGTTGCACCTTGCTTTATCTGGCAGTGATTGTTGCCTTGCCGCTGTTGGCGATGATCCTAAAAACTGCAAGCCTCGGTTGGAGCGATTTCTGGAGGATCGTCACCTCAGACCGCGCTTTGGCAACATTTCGCATTACGATTAGTGCCGCAGCGGTAGCTACTGTCTTTAATGGGTTGTTCGGCTTGCTGTTGGCATGGGTTTTGTCACGCTACCAATTCCCAGGCAAGCGGCTGATCGATGCGGCTGTTGATCTGCCATTTGCACTTCCAACCGCTATCGCTGGCTTAGCGCTTGTGACGCTGTTTGCACCAAATGGCTGGTTTGGACAATATCTTGAGCCGATGGGCATCAAGGTTGCCTATGCACCTATCGGCATCATGGTTGCGATGTTTTTCACCAGTATTCCCTTCGTCATCCGCACAGTGCAGCCAGTGTTGGAAGATATGAGTGCTGATGTTGAAGAGGCTGCACGCAGCCTTGGTGCAAAGCCGTGGCAGATTTTCACGCACCTCATTTGGCCGACCATCTTTCCGGCGTTTCTTGCGGGTGCTTCGCTGTCTTTCGCGCGTAGTCTTGGCGAGTTTGGCTCGATTGTTTTCATTTCCGGCAATTTGCCTTTTGAAACGGAAGTGACCTCGCTGCTCGTCTTCATCAGGCTCGATGAATATGATTATCCGGCAGCGGCTGCTTTGGCTTTTGTCATGCTGTTGATGGCGTTCTTCATGCTTCTTGTGACCAATCTTATTCAGGCAAGGCAGCTTCGCTATGCAGAGCGCTAGTGTTCAGGCGCGCAATGCGCCCGGTCCTGTCCGTAACCTGCTGATTGGCCTTGCAGCTATTCTTTCCGCGATCTGCATTGGCGCGCCTCTGGCAATTATCTTTTCCTATGCGTTCAGCAAGGGCGTCGATGTTTTTTTCAGTGAAATCTTAAAGCCTGATACCTTGCATGCGGTCTGGCTCACGATCCTGACGGCAATTGTCGTTGTGCCAATGAATATGGCCTTCGGCGTTTGTGTGGCATGGCTTGTCACGAAGTTTCGCTTTCCGGGGCGTAGGCTTCTGATTACCTTTGTCGAAATTCCATTCTCGGTGTCACCAATTGTTGCGGGTGTGACTTATCTCTTCTTATATGGCTCTCAGGGGCTGCTTGGCCCGTTGCTTGAGAGTTACGACATCAAGATCATGTTCACGGTTCCAGCGATCTTTCTGGTGAGTCTGTTCGTGACATCGCCTTTTGTGGCGCGGGAACTGATTCCGCTCATGGAAGTGCAGGGAAGCGATGAGGAAGAGGCCGCTCTGACGCTTGGAGCGAATGCCTGGCAGACATTTTTCTATGTCACGCTGCCGAACATTAAGTGGGCGCTGCTTTACGGTGCTGTGCTTTGTAATGCGCGTGTGATGGGTGAGTTCGGAGCTGTATCTGTTGTTTCAGGCGCTATTCGCGGTAAAACCAATACGCTGCCTTTGCAGGTCGAACTGCTGTTCAATGATTACAACGTAGCAGGCGCTTTTGCTGCCGCTTCGACTTTGGCTGGCATTGCACTTTTGACACTGGCTTTAAAAATCTGGCTTGAGCGCAAACAGCATAGCTGAAGCGCATCCCGAAAAGTTTTAAGCGGTTTTTGGCGAAGATGCGCTTATGAAAAATGAAACCGCCCGACTTCAAGAAAGCGGGCGGTTTGCGGTCACGCTGCTTGGGAGAGCGTGTGTGTTATTGGTTCTCTTTGTAGCGACGACGCGAGGATTGCGCCTTCCGGCCAATGCGTAAAGCCGCTGGCTACATTGATATGTCCTGCATGGCCAATATCAACAAAGCCTGAACCCCAGACATTGGCGATAGCTTCGGCCTTTGCAAAGCTCATATATTCGTCATCGCGGCTGGCGACGACAATCGACGGAAACGCCAGTTCATGACGCGGTAAAGGTGCGAAGCTCGCAAAGCGACTGTCGCGGCGCGACATGGTTTCCACGTCTGCCGGAGCGACCAGAAGCGCACCCGCAACATGCGCCGCAGCCGGACGACTTGCGAGATGCGAAACAAGAATACAACCAAGACTATGGGCAACCAATACTGCACCGGGATTTTCGGCGAGCTTGGCTTCGAGCGCGTGCATCCAGTCGGATAGCACCGGATAGTGCCAGTCGTCCTGTTCGACGAGCACTGCTGACGGATCGTCATGCAACCATTGGCGCTGCCAGTGGCCTGCTTCCGATCCCTTATAACCGGGGATGATCAATGTCGCAGGCATACGTTAGTTCCTCTTGGAAAATGCCTTGGGAGGCTGTTTTTGCTCTGTATTGGGAGGCTTTGCGAAGCAATTTCCAAGATAAGGGCTATTTCATATCATTTTAAGGAAAATAAATTCAATTAGAGGCGGGAGTGTAAAAAATAATCCCGCCTCTGCAATCCTATTTCTTTTGCTTATCGTTCCAGCGAAGCACGAATTGCGATTTCTCGAAAACGAGTACGACAATCAACGACATTGCAAATGGAATGAGAAGATAGAGCAGGCGGAACACGATGAGAGCCGCCAGAACATCAGCTGGGTTCATGTCCGGCAAGCCAGTGAGGAACACGAGTTCAAGCACACCGAGGCCGCCGGGTGCGTGCGAAATAAGCGCTGCTGAGAATGACACCAGAAAGATGCCAAGAATGATCAGGAAGCCCGGATTTCCAGCTTCCGGCAGTGCGAAATAGATGATGCCAGCCGCCCCAATCAGCTCCAGTGGAGCGACGATGAGCTGCTGTGTCACGACAGGTAGACGCGGGTATTCCAGACGAAATTTGCCAATCTGCAAAGGACGAAGCTGTAGCCAGCTGCCAAAGACATAAAGCAAGACAAACGCCAGCATAGCCAAAGCAATAATGATCGAAATGGTCGGTGTGAGTTCTTCATTGAAGCGCATCAGAATATGCGGTTCCAGAAGCAGAACGATACTCGAAGTGATGATCACGCCCAGAATAAACGTGAAGGAACAGAAGGCAATCAGGACGGCAATTTCGCTGCCGGGCATGCCCTGTGAGGAATATGCACGGTAACGAACCACAGCACCTGATACGACCGATGCACCGATATTGTGCGACAAGGCATAGGTTGTGAACGAGCAAAGGGCGATGAAAAGCCAGGATATTTTCCGACGCAGGTGAAGAAGCGCGATGCGATCATATCCAGCGAGCGAGCTATAGGCGAGAAGTGCAGCTGCTGCAGACAGAAGCCAATGATGCGCGCGAATTGCGTAAAGACTATCCAGAACGTCGTCGAGTGAAATGCTACGCAGTTCCCGATAGAGAAGCCAAACAGATATAGCGACTGCACAAAGGCCAATGATCGGCCAAATATAATCCTTGAATTTCATTAACTGGCCACCGCACCTTCAATTCGCATTCAATTCCCCTTTGTCATGCGCCCCGGACTTTCCGTTTATCGTGGAAACGCTCGTAATCCGTTGTTCCTTCTTTATCGCCTTTTCCATTGCTGCGGCGATTTCTGCTTCGCCGAGAATGACAGAGTCTGCACCTAGATCATGCAGATATTGAGCTTCGGCTTGCGAACAGGCACGCACAACAATGCGCACATTTGGGTTCGCCTGCTTTGCAAGACTTGTGATGCGTCCTGCCTCGAAAGCGTTCGGAATTGCAATCACAACATTTTGGGCAAAAGATGGATTCGCCGTCTCCCATATTTCAGCATCCGAGCCGTTGCCCGCAATAGCTTCAATGCCGATTTCTTTCAATCTGAAATAAATCTTTGGCGAATCTTCGACAACAAGGAACGGAATGTGATTTTCCTGAAGACTTGCTGCCACGCGACGGCCAATCTGACCATATCCGACAATCACCGTATGATCCCTGAGCTTGCTCTGCGGCAGTCGTGCAGGCTCAGAAATGCTGACGTCTGCCTCCGTGCTATCGCTATCGGATGGCTGAATGCCAAGGCGTTTTTCGATCCGTGGTCGCAGACGGTCTGCGGCTATGAACATAACCGGATTGAGGAAGATCGATAGGATTGCGCCTGCAAGGATCAGGTCGCGTCCTTCTGGTGGCAGTAAATTGAGCCCAACGCCGAGCCCCGCAAGAATGAACGAGAATTCTCCGATCTGCGCTAGGCTTGCAGAAATGGTGAGTGCTGTTCCGACAGGACGTTTGAATGCGCGAACGATAAAGAATGCGGCAACCGACTTGCCCACGAGGATGATGGCAAGCGTTGCAATGAGGGGCAGGGGATCACGGATGAGGCTCATCGGATCAAACAACATGCCCACGGATATGAAGAAGAGAACTGCGAAAGCATCACGTAGCGGCAGAGATTCTTCTGCGGCGCGATGGCTGAGTTCAGATTCACTCATCACCATGCCAGCAAAGAACGCACCGAGCGCGAAGGAGACGCCAAAAAGATGCGCTGCACCAAAGGCAACGCCAAGGGCAATCGCCAAAACGCCTAAGCGGAACAATTCGCGCGAGCCGGTTTGAACGATGACATTTAAAAGCCATGGGATGACCTTGCGTCCCACAACCAGCATGAGCGCTATGAAGACGACAACTTTGGCAATCGTCAGCAGAATAATGCCGCCAATGCCAAGGCCCAGCCATTGAGCAATGGGATCACTTGTCGCGGCATGGCCGGCTTCACTGCCGATACTCGCAAGCGCTGGCAGAAGCACTAATGCCATGACCATAGCGAGATCTTCCACAATCAGCCAGCCAATCGCAATGCGGCCGCGCTCTGTATCAATGAGGCGCATATCCTGCATTGCGCGCAGGAGGACGACGGTACTTGCCGTCGAAAGCGCGAGACCAAAAACCAGACCGGCTTTTACGTCCCAACCGAGCGCTAAGCCAAGTGCGGTACCGAGTGCTGCGGCTGTCGCAATCTGCGCCAAAGCGCCAGGAACGGCGATAGCTTTAACGGAGAGAAGATCTTTGAGAGAGAAGTGCAGGCCGACGCCGAACATCAGCAGAATAACGCCTATTTCGGCTAGCTGAAGGATGAGATCCTGATCTGCAACGAAACCCGGTGTATGCGGACCAGCAATGACACCTGCGAGGAGATAGCCAACAAGGGGAGAGATTTTTAGTCGGGTGGCGATAGTGCCGAAGATGAATGCCAGACACAGGCCAACGACGATTGTCGCAATCAGAGGCGTGTCATGGGGCATAGCGGGGCCTTCCCGATTTCAATCATGCAAAGTTTTATGGGAGAAGCCGGGCATGGCGAAAACCATGCCCGGCCATGAGTTTACTTCTGTGGTGAAGTGCCGTTTTCAAGAACAGCCTGATGCGCTTCCTGACGACGCTGCCACCAGTTGCCCAGCAGAAGCAGGATCGGTGCTGCAATGAAGATCGACGAGGTTGTTGCGATAAAGATACCGAACAGCATTGGCACGGCAAAATTATGCACCGCGCTTCCGCCCCAGATTGCCATTGGCAGCAAGCAGAGGAATGTCGTCACAGAGGTATAGATACAGCGGATGAGAACCTGATTGATACTCATATCCACGATCTCGCGCAGCGGCTTCGACTTATAAAGACGCATGTTTTCACGCATGCGGTCATAAACCACAACCTTATCGTTTACTGAGTAACCAATGGCTGTCAGCAGTGCTGCAATAGCCGTCAGGTTAAAGTCGAGCTGTAGGAGCGCAAAGAAGCCTACCATCTTGGTTGTATCGAGAACGAGCGTGATAATCGCGCCAACTGCGAAGAACCACTCAAATCGCCACCAAAGATAGATCAGCATACCGAGAGCTGATAACAAGACTGCGATGAAGCCTGAACGCGCGAGTTCGCCGGAGACTTTCGGGCCAACAACTTCGGTACGCTCGATTTTTGCGCCAGCATCGATTGCCGCAATTGCCTCACGCATTTTGTTAACTGCAACGGTCTGTGCTTCTTCGCCGCCATCTTGTCGCTGAATGCGGATCAGCACGTCGTTCGGACTACCAGCTGACTGAAGGGCAACTTCACCCAGTCCCAAGGCACCGAGTTTTTCACGCAATTGCGCGAGATCTGCTGGTCGTGATGTGGTTATTTCAGCCTGAATACCGCCCTTGAAGTCGATGCCATAATTCAGACCCGGCTTAAAGAACAAGCCGATTGAAGCGAGCGACAACACAATAGAGGTTGCGATACCAAGGTAGCGCGCATTCATGAAGCGGAAATTTGGATTTTCCGGAGCGATCCTCATAAATGGCTTGATTTCAAGTACCTTCAATTTGCGCTTGCGGACATACCAAGCCATCGCCATGCGAACGAGTGTGACGTCAGTAAACATCGAAATGACGATACCGAGCATCATGGCGACAGCAAAGCCGCGTACAGGGCCAGTGCCGAACATGAAGAGCAGGAGTGTCGAAATCAGCGAGGTGACGTTCGAGTCGACAATCGTAGCAAAAGCTGCATGGAAGCCTTTATCGAGCGCCGCCATAGCGCCAAGGCCTTTGCGGGTTTCTTCTCGAATACGCTCGTTGATCAAAATATTCGCGTCAACCGCGATACCGATACCCAGAATAATACCTGCAATACCGGGCAGTGTTAGCGTTGCTCCGATAAGACTGAGGGCTGAGAAGGTGAGGACGGTATGGAGCAGAAGCGCTACGTTCGCAATAAGACCCCAGACGCCATAAAGCAGCTGGATAAAGACCGCGACGAGGATAAAGCCTGCGATACCGGTGATCAGACCCATCTTAATAGCGTCGCCGCCAAGGTCAGGTCCGACCGTACGTTCTTCGATAACTGTCAGCGGAGCAGGCAATGCGCCAGCGCGGAGCAGTGCAGAAAGTACAACACTGTCCTGAACCGTGAAGCTGCCGGTGATCTGACCAGAGCCGCCTGTGATTGGTTCATTGATACGCGGAGCAGTTAGAACTTTGCCATCAAGGACGATGGCGAAAGGACGGCCTGTGTTCTTGGTTGTAATATCTGCGAACTGACGCGCGCCAAGGCTATCGAAGCGAAACGAAACGATTGGCTCGTTGGTGCGTTGATCGAATCCTGCACGCGCATCGGTCAGGCGTTCGCCTGAAAGCGCGATCTGATCTTCAACAGGATATTTGACGTTTGGGTCTTTAGAATCCGGCAGGATGCTGACACCGGGAGGTGGTGGGTCATTCGGATTTACGTCTGCGACCATGTGGAAGCTCATCTTCGCGGTGCTGCCCAGCAGCTGGCGAAGATGTGCTGGGTCTTGAAGACCTGGAAGCTGAACAACGATACGGTCAGAGCCTACGCGCTGGATCGATGGTTCGGCCACACCGACCTGATCCACACGCTGACGGATGATTTCAAGGCTCTGCTGGAGAGCCGCATCAAGGCGGTATGTAAAGCCAGCCTGTGTTAGCGTCAGACGGATCTGATTGTCACTGCTGGTTACATCAATGTCGTTGATCGCCGTGCCAAAGCCAGTCGTGTTAACCTGAGAGATCAGAGTTTTAAGAGCTGTATCGGCCTTCGCGCGCTGATCGGCATCCGGGATTGTCACGATGACAGAGTCGCCAACAGCACGGATGGATTGAGGCTGAATGCGTTCAGCACGCAGCTTTCCACGCGCATCATCAAGCAGCGCGCGCATACGGTCACTCTTGAGGCTCGCTGCATCCACTTCGAGAACGAGGTAGGAGCCGCCACTCAGATCAAGACCCAGTGTAACCTGTCGTTTTGGGAACCACGAAGGCATTGCTTCGAGTTGTGTTTTTGTGAAAAAATTGGGCAAGGCAATGATGATACCGATCAGAACGATCAGTCCATAAAGCACTGCGACCCATTTAGAAGTACGCATAAGTCTAAATTCCGGATATTGAGTGCTATAAGTTTGTATTAAAACAAAGGCTTATCGCACATTTTTTCGTAATAGATTCAGGGTTGGCCGAAGCCGCCTTCAAAAGAAGATTTCACGCCATCGCTGGCGGAGCGCGTGCAGAAACAAAACTGCTTTGCGAAAGCCTCAAAAAATGTGGGTTTTGGGCGGTTTGGACGGGCTGCCCGTCGTAAACGACAATCTCGCTGGCGAGAGTTGCGATCCCATCGCCATTCCCGTGAGGATAAGCTGCCTTAATTTTAGCTGCAATCGCATCTGTCAGGACAGCACGCATCGGCTGGGTTGCCGGTGTGGATTGCTGACGTGGGGGAAGTGCAGGTGCGTTATCGACCTGCTGCGCAGCCATTTTTCCGGGGAGCGAACGGCTCGCTTCGCCGCCGAGTGCAGAAAGGTCAATTGCGAACAGAAAAGCGGCGAACGACAGAACGCACGTCACAACAAGCATGAAACCATGCTGATGAGAACGATCAGGACGCTGATCTGCGTTGTTCATGCCTTTAATCAAAATGCCCGAACTTTCTTCGACAGCCTTTCCGCAGAAAGAAGCCAGTTTCAGAATGATTTTGCCTATAGCTAAACCGTTCTGTTTATTCGATTTTATGCAATGCCCGATTCAAAAACATCGTATTTTTACCAAGGCTTAGCGATGACACCTACAGCATCGATTCAAAAAAGGGAATCGTTTTCTGTATGGGGCTGATCATGCATTGAAATCACTGAATAAAATCACAAGCTCATTTTGGTATCGAGCCTGCCATAGTATTGCTTCTGTTATCATGCGCTGTATGTTCAAAAGCAGATCGAGAAACCGGCAGAGTTCAAATTGACATATTTATCGATGTTCCGTGCAGTTGCATTTGCTCTGGCTTTTTCGCTGGGCGCGATGGGGCAATCAAATGCGCAAGATCCCAAAGTGTCAAAGCCGCAAGCTCCCGTAGCTGCTCAACAGTTGGCACCTGAACAAAAAGCTGTTGTTGAAAATAACACACCCGTCTTTGATGTTGTGCAGCAGCAAAAGCCGGTTATCAACGATCTCAAGCAGCAGACGAAAACGATCAGTGATCAGTTGCAGAAATCTGTAACAAACGATGAAGCTCTTGCTAATTTCAAGCTGCAGCTCGATGGACTTTCCAAGAAGCTGCTTGATGCTGGCGTTGCTTTTCGTCCACGTCTGACGGAAATCAATACACGGCTGGAACAGTTGGGGGCTGCGCCTTCCGGTGATCAGGCAGCGGAACCAGCAATTGTTGCTGAAGAGCGCGCACGGCTGATCGCTGAAAAAGCCGAAATCAATGCTGTTATTGGCGAAACAGAAGATGCATCACTTGCGGTCAATCAGATGGCTGCAAAAATCGGCAATATGCGCCGTGATCTGTTTGCACAAACTTTGTCGCAACGTGTGAACCTTGATCTTACGCTTGGTTCGGAAGTGACCGCCGCCGCGAGCAATCAGATGGTTTCACTGTGGAGTATCGTGAAATCATGGTGGCGGTTCGTTTTCACCTTCAAGCTGAACTCATTTCTGGCTGCGGCTTTCTTTGCTGTTATTGCCGCTTTGGTTATTCAGCTCGGTGCTCGACGGGTTTTGGGATCGCTTTACGAACGAGATGTTACCAACGAAGCGCCTTCTTATCTCAGCCGCTTGTCGGTCGCCTTCTGGTCAACGGCGATCCCTTCGGGCGCGGTCGCCGTTTTCCTAGCTACGACCTACTTCTGTCTCGACTATTTTAACGTACTTAGGCCCGACATTGGGACGCTGTTGCAATCGCTCTTTATTGTGCTCGGTATTGTCTTCTTTATCAGTCGTTTGGCCTTTGCCTGCATCAGTCCTTACACTCCCGCATGGCGGTTGGTGCCTATTGCGCCGCGTCCGGGCAGGGCGCTGGTTTGGTTGATTACTGGTATGGCACTGATTAACGGGCTGGATTCGTTTTTCAGCAAGGTCAACCAGGTTCTGTCGTCACCATTGTCTTTGACTATGGCGAAAAGCCTGCTGTCGACCGTTGTGATTGGCGTGCTTATTCTCATTATAGCGCTTGTAAAGCCGGTTGAGAGAAATGTTGGAGAGGCGGTTCGCCCTTGGCCGAAAGCCTTCCGCGTTTTTCTCATCTTGCTTGGTCTCATCCCGATTGTTGCGGCCTGCTTGGGCTTCATTGGCCTTGCGCGCTTTATGGCGCAACAGATCGTTGTCACCGGCGCATTTCTCGTAACGATGTATCTCGGCTTTTTGACCGGACGTGCGATTTCGGAAGAACAGGCCTTTGCGTCCAGCCCAATTGGCCGGGTGATGCGTGATCGCTTCCATTTTGACGAAGCAAAGCTGGATCAGCTCGGGCTTGTTGTCGGTATTCTTATCAATCTCGCAGTTGCCTTAGTCGGCATACCGCTGGTGTTGATGCAGTTCGGCTTCCAATGGGTCGAACTCAAAAACACGTTCTATCATTTGATGACAGGCTTCCAGGTTGGCAGTATTTCCATATCGCTGATGGGAATTTTGACCGGTGTAGGCTTGTTTATCATCGTCTATCTGATGACACATTGGTTCCAAAACTGGTTGGATAGCAAGGTTCTTGCGCGCGGCCGCGTCGATTCTGGCGTTCGCAATTCTATCCGCACTGTTATCGGTTATGTTGGGCTGGTACTCGCCGGGTTGGTCGCAGTATCTGCCGCTGGTTTCAATCTATCCAGTTTGGCTCTTATCGCTGGTGGTCTGTCGCTTGGTATCGGTTTTGGTCTTCAGAATATTGTCCAGAACTTTGTTTCCGGTCTTATTTTGCTGGCAGAACGTCCGTTCAAGGTCGGGGACTGGGTGGAAGCGGGAACAGTCAGCGGTATTGTCAAAAAGATCAGCGTCCGTGCGACCGAAGTTGAAACCTTCCAGAAACAGTCGATTGTCGTTCCAAATTCGACACTGATTAACGGAAATGTCGGTAACTGGACGCTGCGGAATAAACTGGGCCGTATCGATATCAATGTGCAGGCGGCCTATACGGATGAGCCGCGCCGTGTTCACAGTCTGCTGTTGGAAATTATTCGCGGCCATCCATCGATTTTGAAAAATCCAGAGCCGTTTGTTGCACTCCAGAGCATGACGGATTCCTTGCTCGTATTCGATGTTTATGCGCATGTCGCAGATATTACATCGACGGGTGGTATCAAGAATGAGCTGCGGTTCCAGATTGTTGAGCGGTTCCATGCGGAAGGGATTCAGCTGGCGTCTTCTTCAACGGATCTGGTGCTGGGTATGCCGGAAATTGAAAAGCTTTCTGATCTGATGAATAGAGAAGCATCACGCGCCGTAAAGCCGCGAAAAGAAAAGGCTGCGGAAGCAGACAAGCCAGAACATGATGACAAGGTATGAACGGCGTGTTCAGTTGCGGTTCAGTTTTGAAGTCTTATAAGTAATCAAGAATGAGAGCAGAGGACTGCTTAAACGAGTGGGGCCGATTTTCGGCTTGTAGCGGGAGCGGCGGTAACGCTGAAAAAGATATGAATAAGGTTCACGTCCATTTTGCTGGCAAAGTCGCACTTGGCGCAGTGCTTGCACTCTCTTTTGCTGTGCCAAGCCTCTATGCTGCCAGTGTTTCCAATAACGATGCAGCTCAGCAGACAATTGTAGTGACCGAAGGCGTAGCAAAGCGCGAGATGCTTATTGCTGCTGGTGAGACCGTCGAATTCTGTGACGGTGGCTGCTTCGTAACGTTTCCGAATGGTGATCGTGAAGCGCTGAAAGGCGATGAAAAGATTGTTATTTCCGGCGGTAAGGCATCTTTTCAATAGTTTCGGTTTTTGAATGTAAAAGCCGGGGTTTTGCCCCGGCTTTCATTTTTGCGCATGTCGTTACCGGAAAACCGGGTTCCACTTTTCCGCGACATGCGTTAGCTTCGCGGCTTAAGATTTTCGGGGTCGTAAAGCGGTTTATAACCAATCGATACGACTTCGACAGGGTAGGTCTCGCCAAAATATTCCACATTCAGCTTGCGGCCTTCCTGACAATAGGACCATGGCAGATAGGCGAGCGCGATATTTTTGCCAATGGTTGGTCCATAGGCGATGGACGATGTGAAAGAGCGACGACCGAGTTCATCGACAAGTGTTTCACCTGTTTCAGGATGGAGCACCGGCAAAATGCCGACCGGATAGCGTGCAACGCCTTTGGAATCGACGTTCTCGCTCATGACCAACGTGCAGAGCATTGCTGGCTGATGTTCGCGAGCTTTATATTCAAGGTGCTTTGCCTTGCCACAGAAGTCTGCTTCCTTAACCTTCGGGCGGGCAAGGTCGGCTTCCAACAGGTTATATTCCGTGAGCAGGTCTGCATTTTGAAGACGCAGACTTTTTTCCATGCGGCGTGTATTGGCGTAGGTTTCAACGCCAACAGCAATGGCACCCGTTGAGCGCAGCGCATCCCAGACGGCAAGCCCGTCTTCGTAACGCATGTGCAATTCCCAGCCCTGTTCGCCGACATAGGAAATACGGAACGCGGTAACGTCTTTACCTGCAATGCGGATTGGCTTGATCGCTGCAAAAGCGAAGTTTTCGGGATCAAGACCATCCGGGTCTTCGACAACTTTTTTGAGATTTTCGCGAGCATTCGGTCCCCAAATGCCAATGGTGACGTATTTTTCCGTCACATCGGTGATGGTGACATCAAAGCCTTTATCCTCAGCAACCCGGCGCATGTAATGGAAATCGCGGGGACCAGCATCTGCACCGTTGATCATACGAATGCGGTCAGCCATGCGGATTGCGGTAAAATCGGCGCGCACCATGCCTTCACTGTCGAGAAAGTGTGTGTAAATGCCTTTGCCGATATTCGTATCGCCGCCAATTTTGGCAGCACAGAGCCATTCCATCAGGTCGACATGGTCCGGGCCTTCAATGTCATACATGGCGAAGTGCGAGAGATTGATAATGCCGCAATCTTCGCTCAATGCGAGATGCTCGGCATTGGAGACACGCCAGAAATGGCGGTTATCCCATTCGTTTTCGCGGACGGGAATGCGGTCACCATATTTTTCCAGCAGATGTTCATTGGCTGCATAACCATGCGCACGCTCCCAGCCGCCTAATTCCATGAAGTAGCCGCCGAGTTCTTTTTCACGCTCATAGAAAGGCGAGCGGCGAATATTGCGGCCTTTGGAGAATGGCTCACGCGGATGTACTGCTGGATTATAGACCTTCATCGCGGTTTCGGTGCAGCGATCCCAGATGAACTGCTCGGTCATTTGGTGCGGATAAAAGCGCGAATAGTCGATGGCATGATGATCAATTGACGTCCGGCCATCGGTCATCCAATCGGCAATGAGCTTGCCCATGCCGGGGCCGTCCTTGACCCATATTGCAACAGCGTACCAAAGACCGCGCACTTTCTGGCTTTCGCCCATCGATGGGCCGCCATCGGTCGTCACTTGAAGAAAACCATTAAAAGAATGGCTCTCATTATAACCAAGTTCGCCCAGAATGGGGGTCAGTTCAATCGCGCGTTCGAGCGGTTCGAGCACCTGTTCCATATCCAGATCGCGCTGTGAGGGCGACAGGCGGGCTTCGTGCTTTTCAAGCAGATCGCGGGGGTGGCAAAGGCGCGGATTGGTTTCCTCGTAATAGCCCCACTCGATTTGGCCGCCTTCGGCAGTCTTTGGGTCGCCCGTGTCACGCATATAGGCCGAATTGCCCTGATCCCGCAGAAGCGGCCAGCCGATTTCCTTGCCGGTGCCTGCAAACTCATTATAGGGTCCGAAAAAGGTGAGCGGATGATCGATCGGCATGACTGGCAGGTCTTCACCAACCATTTCGGCAATCAAGCGGCCCCAAAGTCCGGCACAAATAACGACATAATCCGCTTCTATAGTTCCGCGATGCGTAACAACACCTTTGATGCGACCATTTTCAACAATCAGCGACTGAGCGGGCGTATTCGCAAAGCTCTGTAGTTTGCCAGCGGCTTCTGCCTGATCGATCAGCTTGCCAGCAACGGTTTGTGACCGTGGAATGACAAGGCCCGCATCGGGATCCCAAAGAGCGCCCTGAACGAGGCTTTCTTCGATGAGTGGGAACTTCTCTTTGACTTCGGATGGCTCCATCAGTCGAGCGCGAGTGCCAAAGGCTTTGCCAGATGCGACCTTGCGCTTCAGCTCTTCCATGCGGGAATCATCACCGACGCGAGCTATTTCGATGCCGCCGACACGGGCGTAATGCCCCATCTTTTCGTAGAAATCGATGGAGTAAAGCGTGGTCCAACACGATAGAAAGTCGTGACTGGTCGCATAACAGAAATCGGAAGCATGTGCTGTGGAGCCGATATCCGTCGGGATACCGGACTTATCAATGCCGACAATGTCGTCCCAACCGCGCTCAATCAGGTGGTGGACGACCGATGCACCGACGATGCCGCCAAGTCCGACAATGACGACTTTTGCCTTCTTAGGAAACTCTGCCATTTTATGCGATCCCATTTATAATTTGATGGAATCATAGTGATTGGTGTGGGCCAACAATAGTCATTCTACGACATAATCAGAGCGTCCGGCGACCGAAGTTAAATGTGTTTCTGATTGAGCCATAATGTTGATTTCTATATGCATAAGATATTGAGATTTTGATCCATGAGGCGTGGCTATCGCCCTGATTTAAAATCAAAAGCCACGCTAAGGAGCGTGGCTTTTAATGTGATCATGCTGCTATAAGCATTTTACGATCAGCTCGCTCCTGCTGTGGTGAACGGCCATAAAGTTCGCGGTAACACTTGGAAAAATGCGACGCGGACACAAACCCGCATGCAACAGCCACTTCCACCACCGGCATAGAGGACTGCAATAGAAGATGCCGCGCCCGATCAAGACGTATTTCAAGATAATATCTGGCCGGTGAACGGCCCATTTCCTGCCGGAACAGCCGTTCAACCTGACGGCGCGACAGACCTATACTATGCGCCACATCAATAAGAGTTTCCGGCTCCGAAAGATTGGCCTCCATCATTTCGATGATGGTGAGAATTTTTGAGTTTTGAATGCCAAGGCGCGCACGCAGTGGCAGGCGCTGACGATCGTGTGGATTGCGGACGCGGTCGGTTAGTGCCTGTTCGCAGATACGATTCACCAGATTGTCATCAAAGTCATCGCCAATCAGTTTCAGCATCATATCGAGTGCTGCTGTGCCACCAGCGCATGTGTAAATATTGCCGTCCACCTCAAAGAGGTCGGCATAAACTTCTGCTTTCGGAAAAGCTTCGGAGAACCCTGGCAGGTTTTCCCAGTGTATCGCGCATCGTTTGCCGGAGAGGAGACCGGCGGCGGCTAGAATATGCGCGCCGGTGCAGAGGCCGCCCACCGCTACGCCGCGATTATATTCTTCACGTAGCCACGCAAACACCGATTTGTTTCGGAACTCTTCAACGTAAACGCCTGAGCAAACGAAGACCATGGATGGGCGTTGCTCGCGCTGAAGGAAACGACGTTCGTCTTCCAGCGAAGCATTGACTGCGCATTCTACGCCGTTCGATGCTTTGACCGGCTTGCCATCACTTGATGTGAGCCGCCAGCGATAGGCTTCATAGCCCAGCATGCGATTGGCAATGCGCAGCGGTTCAATCGCTGTCGCAAATGCGATCATCGAAAAGTCCGGCACCAGAAAAAAAACAATAGATCGCTTAATCGATGAAGCTTCAATCATAGCCTGACCGTTCCCATTCTTAAAAGCCTTGTTGCGGGTTCCCGACGCAATTCAGGCCTTGTGCCTCCGTCATGACACCGGAATTTTACCGGTCTTGTCATCCGGTCGTTTTTTGACCGGTCATCCTGTTGCGACAGCCTTGTTTTATAAGGGGGCGGCTATGGCGCAAACAGAACAGACATATTGAGACATAGAACGTTCAGATTGAATAGTGCGGCTAAATGCCTGCCGTAAATTGGTGCCTCGATGTCGCTAAATTGAAGGCATGGAATATCCTGCCCTCAATTTGCATTATTACTAACGTCTTTCGGCTTTCAGCATAGGAGCAGGTACCCGATCATCGACGCACGGCCAGCCGATATCGTGCAGAATGTGTTCGGGCAAAGCCTCCAATGCCCTGCGGCTCCTTTTAATGTGTCGATGGTATTTCCAGTTGGAATAAAATTCGTTGAATGTTGCTAGGTTTGCCTTGAGCCAGCTTGGGATCAAAGACGAGCGTGACCCACATTCGTTTTGCAATGCTTCACATTGAAGGCTCATTTTCGTTCTCCAGACAAAATTGACATCATGTGTTCGGGAGTGACTTGATCTCTGCCCGAAGCTTGCGGTCATCTTGACGTTCAATCAAACGAAATATACAAAGCTATATGATCAGAAAAATTGAACTAGCGAAAAGCTATGGAGTTCAACATGACAGCGCCGGTTCAGCATCCCATGCCTATGCTCGACATTGATGTGTTGCGTACATTCGCGGCTATCGCAGACACTGGCAGTTTTTCTGCCGCCGCGAATGTCGTGTTTCGCACACCCTCAGCAGTCTCGATGCAAATCAAGAAGCTTGAAGAGCAAATAGGCGTTGTTGTGTTTGATCGCGATGCGCGGTCTGTGACATTGACCAGCGATGGCGAGATGCTTCTAGGCTATGCACGGCGGCTGCTGGCTCTCAATCGTGAAGCCGTCGCTAAATTTCTGGCTCCTACGATTACGGGTGTTGTTCGTCTGGGATCGCCGGATGATATTGGCGAATGTGTTTTGCCGTTGGTGTTGAAACGATTTGCCGAGACACATCCCGGTGTCACGGTTGATGTGGTGATTGATCAAAGCACCAATCTGCGTAAGCGTCTGGACGAGCGGCGTCTGGACGTTACGCTCGTTAACCTCTCCCATACTGTTCCAAGCAAAGGCGACATTGAAGTTTTGCTTGATGAGGAGCTTGTCTGGGCGGGTGCGAAATGTGGAACGGCCTATCGTCGCGATCCGCTGCCGCTTTCAATATGGGAAGAGGGCTGTGCATGGCGCGGCAATGCGCTGGAAGCGTTGGAGAGCTCGGGTCGTCAGTATCGCATTGCCTATATGAGTTCACACTCAACGGGGCAGCGTGCGGCAATACAAGCTGATCTTGCGATTGCACCGTTTGGTAAGACGCTACTTGGTGAAGGCATTGTTGCGCTCGGCCCTGAACATGGTTTGCCGGAATTGGGACGTTATCAGCTTGGAATGATCATTCGTCCGGATGTAGGGCCGCATATTCAGGTTGTGGCGGATCATCTGCGCAATGTCTTTGAATCTTATCGCCGCAGTGGTCGGTTTGAAACTTTGCGTTCGGGTTGGAGTAACCTTGCAGCGGTTTGTGGCTAAGCCGCGCTCTTGTCGGGAAAAAATGCTGCGCTAGATGGCTGATGTGACAGCTGTAAAAACAGCTTCACCACCAGAATACCGGGCAGGGCGGGCCGGTCTTTCAGGCGGTTTACTTGTTAGACTGTGACCTCAATGGAGAGCCCCGATGAAGCTATCTCGTATCGTTCCTGTTGCTATTGTCCTTTGCGCATTCACGTTAGCTTCCTGTGCTAATACGGTTCGCGGTGTAGGGCGCGATGTGAAGAGCACTGCGCATGCTGTTCAAGAAACAGTTGAGTAAATGAAAAAGGTTCGGGTTTGCCCGGACCTTTTTATTTCTTTAAAAAATAACTGACAGTGAGGTGTTGATCTGGTCGCGTGAGATAGATGATATCTTTTGTGCTTATGCCTGTTGCTGGCGGGTTGATCCGCGCTTCATTGATAAGTGGTGATACACGTGCATTGGGTGTGGTGTCACCAAACCACATTACAAGCACATCGCTGGAAGCTTTGGAGGCGCCATAGGGAGTTTCCGGATGAATTACTTCAATTGATGGATCAAAAAGTCGGAAATTTCCTGCAATCTGCGGATAGTCGGTAATGATCGTTTTGAAGTTTCCATCTTTATGAATCTCTTCATAAAGCCCGCGATAATCTAGCTGCCCATAAGGCGGATTACTGGACCCATAATTGAGGTAGTAGGCGAGAACCGCCGGAACAATCAGGGCAAAAGCCGTACTAATTAGAGCAAAGTCGATAAGCGCTCGACTGTCTCTTCGATATTGTGAAAACAAACAGGCGATAGTTGCAGGCGTTAAAAACAGAACAGGCTGTAACCAGCGATCTTTTATATTGCTAACGCCGGCAATTATCACGCCTGTAAAAACAATTAAAATCCCAACGATGAGAAGCCGACGCATAAGCTGTTCACCAGCTGTGAATGGTGTTTTTGCCGTGGTTCGTTTGCGGTAATGAATGAGCGAAATAATACCGGCAATAGCCAATATCAAAATAGAAAACAAAAACGCAGCTTCTGCAAAGCTAATGACGCCCTGCAAGCGGTCGACAAACAGATTGCCTGATGCGCCGATTTGAAGTTTTTCAGAACGGGCAATGACACTTGACTTATGCGCAAGCATCCAGATGGCAGTGGGCGATACACAAAGAGCAAAAGTGGCGATGGTGATGAGAGACAGCTTGGAAATCAGTGCTTTACGATATTCAGGGATGGATAGTGCAGTGATCACCAGCATCAGGATGAAGAGAGAAGCGTTGAACTTTCCAAGCACTGCTGCCGCCATCGCAACGCCGAATGCTGCTGCCGATACTACGCTACGAGCGCGCATATACCATGCAAAAGTGAGGAAAGCCCAAGCGCAACCGGATGTGCTTGCAACTGAATGTGTGAGTGCGCGCTGAGATTCCCAACCGATTTGCGGAATGAGAAACAGTCCCAGCATTGATGCAGATGCAACCAAATTGGAAAAGCCGAGCAGCCGCATTCCGCCATAAACGCTTGCGAATAAGCTTGCCAACAATCCGAACTTGACGATCTGAAGTGTCAGCATGGAAGTTCCAAGCACGGATGACGTAAGGCTTGTTATCCATGTATAAAGAGGCGGCTGAGATCCGCCATATCCCCAATCCAGGTAGCTGATATTCGCCAGTTGTTCCGCGTCATCAAGGCCCGCGCCGTTGGAGACGACAGTTACCAGTAGCGCTTGAAAGGCGAAGTAGCACAGAATAAAGACGACGGCCAACGGAAGGCCGAAGAGGGTTTTGTCAGTTGAAGACGAGGCTATTGGATTGAGAGTAGTCAAACTTAAGTTTTCCAAAACTGAATATTTTCATCGCCTAGACTTCGTATCGCGCACAATTGCGGCAGAATATCTAAATTTAGATAAGGCAAAGGTCTGATTGGTTTTCGCCATTATATGTCCGAAAGGTATGCGTGTCTCGGATCATGTTGCATCAGTCACAAGATTATGACCTGATTCTATGCGTTTCAGAAAAAAGCAAAAAACCGCGCTGCCTCGTCAGGTGCACGGTCTTGCCAAATACGCATGGCGCTTCCACCAAACAATACGCGGTGGAAGAGACTGAAGCTCCGGTACGCAGTACCAAATCCGGAGCCAGAGAAGAACTCAATCGTCTCTGGCCCCTCTTTTAGCGCAACATCGTTACCGGACAGTTATCAGAGACTTAAGCAAATCTAAACAATGTCAGTTTTTTGCGATTTATAGAATATAAATACCGATTTTACGCTTTTATCGAGCGTAAATAATTGATGATGCCGGAAAAATCGTCTCCGCCGTGTCCATCATTACCGAAGCGCTCGTAAATCTCTTCTGCATGCGCGCCCAATGGGGTGGCTGCGCCTGCACTTTTTGCAGCTTCTTGCGAAAGTTTTAGGTCTTTGAGCATGAGTGCCGCTGCAAATCCGGGCTGGTAATCACGGTTGGCCGGGGATGTCGGTACTGGTCCGGGCACTGGGCAATAGGTCGTCAGCGACCAGCATTGACCAGAAGAAGTGGAAGCCACATCAAACAGTGCCTGATGTGACAGTCCGAGTTTTTCAGCCAGAACAAAAGCTTCGCTGACCCCAATCATCGAAATGCCGAGAATCATATTATTACAGATTTTTGCTGCCTGACCTGCACCATCGCCGCCGCAATGCACGATCTTGCCAGCCATTGGGTGAAGAAGCGGCTCAGCCTTTGCAAAGGCATTATCACTGCCACCCGCCATAAAAGTGAGGGTACCTGCTGCGGCGCCACCTGTGCCGCCCGAAACCGGTGCATCAACAGAGAGATGGCCATACTGCGCTGCTATCTCGTGTGCTTTGCGTGCCGAATCAACGTCAATGGTTGAACTGTCGATGAAAAGTGAATCTTTACGCGCCTTAGGCGCGATGTCTTCATAAACAGAAAGAACATGTTTGCCAGCAGGCAGCATGGTGATAATTGCATCGACATTGCTTGCAGCTTCGGCGGCGCTTGCCGCGACCTCAAGCCCGTTGGCTTTGGCTTCTTCCAGGTGGGCAGGCAGCAGATCAAAGCCTATGACCTTGTGACCGGCTTTCACCAGATTGGCGGCCATAGGTCCGCCCATATTGCCGAGGCCGATAAAAGCGATAGTGGCCATGGTTTCCTCCCATTCAATAAATGTATCAGCGCCCGATCATCTGGCGTGCTATGATGACGCGCATGATTTCGTTGGTGCCTTCAAGAATCTGATGAACGCGCAGATCGCGGACCAGTTTCTCGATGCCGTAATCATGAAGATAGCCATAGCCGCCAAGAAGCTGCAGCGAATCGTTTGCGACATCAAAGCCGGTGTCCGTTACAAAGCGCTTGGCCATGGCCGACCATTTGCCAGCATCATGCGTCTTGCGGCTGAGTTTGCTCGCGGCAGTGTAAAGAAGCTGTCTTGCTGCCGAGAGCTCGGTCTCCATATCAGCAAGACGGAACTGCAACGCCTGAAACTGGTCGATTGTCTTGCCGAAAGCTTTACGCTGTCCCGTATATTCCAGTGCTTTATTGAGTGCAGATTGTGCGCCACCCAGCGAGCAGGCGGCGATGTTCAGTCGTCCACCATCAAGGCCGGCCATGGCGATTCGGAAGCCCGTACCTTCATCACCCAGACGGTTGGCGACAGGCACGCGGCAATTGTCGAAAATCACTGTTCGGGTGGGCTGCATATTCCAGCCCATTTTGTGCTCATTGGCGCCAAACGATAGACCGGGCGCATCTTTCGGTACAACGATGGTGGAAATTCCTTTCGGGCCGTCCTCACCGGTACGCACCATTGTTACATAAAGATCGGTGGCGTCCGCACCGGAAATAAATTGCTTGGTGCCGTTGAGTATATAATGGTCGCCATCGCGCTCTGCGCGGGTGCGAAGCGCGGCTGCATCGGAGCCTGAACCCGGTTCAGTCAGGCAATAGCTGGCAAGCCATTCCATCGACGTGAGTTTGGGCATAAACGCCTGACGTTGGCTTTCATCACCAAACGTATCGATCATCCATGCTGCCATATTGTGAATGGATATAAAGGCTGAGAAAGCGGGGCAAGCCTCGGCCAATGCCTCGAAAATAAGGACGGCATCTGACCGTTTGAGTGCAGATCCGCCGACGTCTTCGCGAACATAAATACCGCCCATGCCGAGCGGGCCGGTTTCCTTTATGACGTCAATCGGGAAATGCTTGTCGCGATCCCATTGCAGGGCATAGGGCGCAACAAAATCCGATGCGAAGCCACGCGCCATATCCTGAATGGCGCGTTGATCGTCATTGAGTTCAAACTGGTTCTGGTCGCCAGTATCCATGGTTTCCTCCCTATGAGCACCGCACCCTCCTGAGGTGACTAGATCACAATGGTTCGTGGCTGCCAACGCTACATTGGAATAATCTTGCTCACTTTTGTAATAAACTGATGCGCATTTTTGCATATAAGGTTGCCGCAACCGGTGGCGATTGCCAGTGGTATGAAGTTGGGATAGGCAAGCTCGCATGACACGCGCAATCATGTTTCAGGGAATGGGTTCGGATGTCGGCAAAAGCGTGCTTGTTGCCGGTCTTTGCCGCGTTGCACGCAATCGCGGGCTCAAAGTCCGGCCGTTCAAACCGCAAAACATGTCGAACAATGCGGCCGTCAGCGATGATGGCGGCGAGATTGGACGCGCGCAATGGCTTCAGGCTCTGGCTTGTGGCGTGCCGTCATCGGTTCATATGAACCCGGTTCTGCTGAAGCCACAGACTGATATGGGCAGCCAGGTGGTTGTTCAGGGGAAAGTGCGGGGCGAAGCGCGTGGGCGCTATTATCAGCAGCTTAAGCCGCAATTAATGGCAGCGGTGATGGAATCCTACGCGATCGTCAGCGAAGGCGCCGATCTGGTGTTGATCGAAGGTGCGGGGTCGCCTGCCGAAATCAATCTGCGCGCCGGCGATATCGCCAATATGGGCTTTGCCACGCGTGCAAATGTGCCAGTCGTCTTGGTGGGTGATATTGATCGCGGCGGGGTGATTGCCTCACTGGTCGGCACGCACACAATTTTGTCTGATGAAGATCGCGCTATGGTGCGCGGTTTCCTGATCAACAAGTTTCGTGGCGATATTTCGCTGTTCGATGAGGGGCTTGAGGCGATTACCCGCTTTACGGGCTGGCGTTCCTTTGGGGTCGTTCCATGGCTGAAAGCCGTGTCGCGACTGCCTGCGGAAGATTCGGTTGTTCTGGAACGCGCTACGCGCGGTGATGCCAAAGCATTGAAAGTTGCAGTGCCGATGCTGCCGCGTATCGCAAATTTCGACGATTTTGACCCGCTGAAAGCAGAAAACCAGGTTGAGGTTGTCATGGTTCCGCCGGGACAGCCTTTGCCGCATGACGCAGGGCTTGTGGTTTTACCGGGAACAAAATCGACGATTGCCGATCTGATTGCATTTCGCGAAAACGGATGGGAGCGTGATTTGCAGCTCCATGTGCGGCGTGGCGGGCATGTGCTTGGTATTTGTGGTGGGTTCCAGATGCTTGGCAACCGGATAAGCGATCCGGGCGGTATCGAGGGTCAGGTGCGCGACATTGACGGGTTGGGGCTGCTGGACGTCAAGACTGTGATGGAACCGGAAAAAGTCGTGCGCAATGTTGCGGCTCACTCGCAACTTTATGATGCAGCACTTGATGGCTACGAGATTCATATAGGGCGAACCAATGGTCCCGACGCTATCCGCCCATTCGCGCGGATCGGCGATCACGATGACGGGGCAGTCTCGGCGAACGGTCGGGTGATGGGCACCTACCTGCATGGTGTTTTTGGTGCAGATGAGTTTCGTCGGCAATTTCTTGCAACGCTCGGCGTGAGCAGTTCGGGTGAGAATTATCGTGCAGGTATTGAAATGGCACTTGATGAACTGGCTGACGGTCTTGAAAACTGTCTTGATATTGATGCGTTGTTCGCACTCGATTGACGTCGCATGGGCGAAAGCTTAGTGTCAATTTGCACAACAGGTTTTGCCGGGACGAATCCCGGCGATACCAAAAGGGAATGCGACGGACGGACCCAATCCGGGCGTCTTTATCGCAGCCGACCCCGCGACTGTAGAGCGGAGAGGGATGAGGCAAGCCGGTTAATCGGCAACCACTGGAAACTAAGCGTTTCTGGGAAGGCGCTTCAAACCCTACGACCCGTGAGCCAGGAGACCTGCCTGTAGTGTGAAGGGCATTTTGTCCGCACCCCATGGGAGGTTTTCCCTGCTGCCTACACGGAGGTTGTCATGGCTGCACGTACCAAAAATTCTGTTCCCAGCACTTTAGCTATGCCGCTCGCAACGCGTCTTGCCACCGCAGTCGTTTCGCTGCTTCTCGGTGCATTTCTGATTTACGGCGTGGGTCTCGCCCATTCCGATACGCTGCACGATTCAGCGCATGATACGCGCCATTCATATGGGTTTCCTTGCCACTAAGCCGTTTAGCTTTTTGAAACAGGAAATGAGCAGCGCTTGATGGTGGACGGCCATCGGCGAATGATTGCTGTTGAGGGACTAAAATGTTGATCCGTTATCTTCTGGCCACGCTTGCTGCTGGCCTTTTGGCAGGGCTTCTGGTGACGCCTGCCATGTATTTGAAAACTGTTCCGCTGATTATTCAGGCGGAAACTTATGAAGACGCTGGTGGAAGTCATAGTCATGGTGATGCAGCCGAAGCGGCTGCACCGCACGATCATGCAGCAGCTGCAACCAGCGAAGGTGAAGATGAGGCCGGGGCAGAACTGCCGTTTGGTCGTCTGGGGAATACTATTCTCGCTAATCTCGTTGCGGGGGCAGGTTTTGCATTACTTCTCGGCGGTGTTGCTCTGTTGCTTGGTCGTCGTATTACGCCGCAGAACGGTATTTTCTGGGGTGTGGCCGGTTTCTTTGCAGTCGCTTTCCTGCCAGCTCTGGGGCTTTCGCCGGAACTGCCTGCGATGCCTGCCGCTGATCTGGCGCAGCGTCAGCTCTGGTGGATTTTGACGGTGGTGTTGAGCGGTGTCGGCATTTATTTGCTGGTTTTGCATGGTGAGATCATCTCCAAAATTTTCGGACTTGTGTTGATTATCGCACCACATCTTTATGGGGCACCGCATCCTGAAGATATTGCATCGCCAATCCCATCACTGCTTGCTTCGCAATATGCTGTCGCATCGCTTGCAACAAACTTGTTCATGTGGGCCGTCATTGGTCTTGCGCTGGGCTGGTTCATTCAGGCTTATGCAACGTCAGATATTGAAGGCTGATCGGCATGGCTCTGCCCCGAAATGAAAATGCAAAAATTACATTCGTTCTTGGCGGAGCTCGTTCTGGTAAGTCGTCGTTTGCGGAAAAACTGGTTGAGGACTCAGGACTTCAGCCAGTTTATCTCGCAACAGGGCGCGCATTCGACACAGAAATGGAAAGCCGTATTTCCATTCATCGCAACCGTCGCGGGAGTGAATGGCAGACGGTGGAAGAGCCACTCGATCTTGTAGGGGCGCTTCAAAAACACGTGGGGCATGACCGTTTCGTGCTGGTCGATTGCCTAACGCTCTGGACAACCAATCTGATGATGGCAGAGCAGAATATCGCTGCTGAAACTAAGACGCTGATAGCGGCATTGCCTCAGCTTTCAGGTCCAGTTGTTTTCGTTTCCAACGAAGTTGGCTTGGGTATTGTGCCAGAAAATCGGATGGCGCGGGAGTTTCGCGATCATGCCGGTTTTTTGCATCAGGCTGTGGCATCAGTGGCGGATGAAGTTTATTTCATGGCGGCAGGTCTGCCGCTCAAAATGAAGGGATAATTCGATGCAGGGACAAAAGATTCCAGCGACCGTAATCACCGGCTTCTTAGGTTCCGGCAAGACAACGATGATCCGCAATCTGCTGGAAAACGCCAATGGCAAGCGTATTGCGCTCATTATCAATGAGTTTGGCGATCTGGGCGTCGATGGCGGAATTCTGAAAGGCTGTGGTATTGAAAGCTGCCGTGAGGAAGATGTGATCGAACTTAACAATGGCTGCATCTGCTGCACCGTTGCCGATGATTTTATTCCGACCATGACCAAGCTTCTGGATCGTGCGGATCGTCCTGATCATATCGTGATCGAAACTTCCGGCCTGGCACTGCCTCAGCCGCTGGTCGCTGCTTTCAACTGGCCTGAAATCAAGACGCAGGTGACGGTCGACGGCGTGGTGACAGTTATTGATGCCGCGGCCGTTGCTGAAGGCCGCTTTGCTGACGACCACGACAAGGTAGACGCTCAACGTGCAGCGGATGAATCTCTTGACCATGAAAGCCCTTTAGAGGAACTTTTTGAGGATCAGATTCATGCAGCTGACCTTATTGTTTTGAACAAGGCTGATCTGGTTGATCCATCGAAACTTGATAGCGTGAAGGCCGATGTGGCGGAACGCTCATCGCGCCGCGTCAACATGGTGCCAGCAAGCTTCGGCAAGCTTGGTGCGGACGTGCTGCTCGGCCTTGGCGTGGGTACGGAAGACGATATTGCCAACCGCAAGTCGCATCATGAAATCCATCATGCTGATGGCCATGAGCACGATCACGATGAGTTTGAAAGCTTTGTGGTCGAAGCAGGCTCGGTTGCTGATCCAAAGGCATTTACTGAAAAGCTCAAGGCTGTGATTGCGGAACACGATGTTCTGCGTCTCAAAGGCTTTGTCGATGTGCCGGGCAAGCCGATGCGTCTGGTTGTGCAGGCCGTTGGCCAGCGTATTGAGCATTATTTCGACCGCCCATGGGGCAAGGATGAAGTGCGCAATACGCGCCTTGTCGTCATTGGTCTGCATGAGATTGACGAGCAGGCAATCACCAAAGCCGTGAAAGACGCCGTTTCGTAATGCATCTTTTACTTGCCCAGAAAGGAACGATAGGCGACGGCAATGAGGCCGTGGACCTCGGCCAGACGCCGGCTGACATATTGTTCCTTTCCGCTGCCGATACGGAGCTGGCTAGTATTTCACAGGCCTATAAGCTCGTGAAAAATGGGCCAAGCCTCCGGCTCGCCAATTTTCTAAGCCTCACACATCCCATGTCAGTCGACGCTTATATCGAGCGCACGGCACAACATGCGAGGCTTATTGTTGTGCGGATTATTGGTGGCGAGACCTATTGGCCTTATGGGCTTGAGGCGCTTCATGCCTGTGCGGTTTTACACGGCATCAAGATCGCAGTGCTGCCGGGTGATGATAAGCCTGATTACGGACTTGAACGGTTCTCAACTATTTCGTTGCAGGAGCGGAATGCTCTCTGGCAATATCTGATCGAAGGCGGAGCCGCCAATACGTCGCGCTTCCTTGATTATTGTTGCGCATTGATTGATGACAGCGAAAAGCCGGAAGAGGCTGCACCGCTTCTAAAAGCTGGGCTGTGGTGGCCCAATATGGTCGCGCCTTCGCTTGATCTCATCCGTCAGCAATGGAAGGCCGCTGATGCGCCTGCCGCGGCAATCATTTTTTATCGTGCGCTGGTGCAGAGCGGACAGACACAGCCAGTAGAAGCACTGATCAGTGCGTTGCAGGGTAAGGGCTTGAACCCTGTTCCGATTTTTGTTTCCAGCCTCAAGGATCGGCTTTCGGCGGCGGTTGTGGATGGCCAGTTTGAAGATTGCCAGCCGGATATTGTGCTCAATGCAACCGGCTTTGCGATTTCGTCGCCGGGGGCGGAGCGTAAACCCACTGTGCTTGATAAGCGCGGCAATATGGTTTTGCAGGTGATCTTTTCCGGTACGCCAAAGGCAACATGGGAATCGTCGCAGCAGGGTTTGCTGGCGCGTGATCTTGCGATGAATGTTGCATTGCCGGAAGTGGATGGTCGTGTGCTGTCGCGCGCAGTGTCGTTTAAATCGGCAAAGCAATTCGATAGCGCGGTTGAAGCCAATATCGTCACCCATGAACCGGATGAAGGTCGCGTGACTTTCGTTGCGGAACAGGCGGCAAACTGGGTGCGCCTGAAGCGTAAGAAGCCAGAAGAGCGCCGCGTTGCACTGATTCTTGCTAATTATCCGAACCGCGATGGCAGGCTGGGCAATGGTGTTGGGCTTGATACGCCAGCCGGAACAGTAGAAGTGATGCGCGCCATGGCAGGTGAGGGCTATCAGGTGGGTGATGTGCCTGCTGATAGTGATGCCTTCATGCAGCTTTTGATGGCCGGCCCAACCAATGCCGCACGTGATGGGCGTGTAATCCGCGAAGTTATTTCTCTGAGTCAATACAAAGCGTTTTTCAAAAAACTTCCCAATGTGATTCAGCAGGAAATTGAAACCCGCTGGGGCGGTCCGGAGAATGATCCGTTCTTTGATAGCGAGCTTGAAGGTTTTGCGCTGCCGCTCATGAAGCTTGGCGAAACCATTGCGGGAATTCAGCCAGCACGCGGTTATAATATCGATCCGAAAGAGACCTACCACTCGCCTGATCTGGTGCCGCCGCATGGTTATATCGCGTTCTACGCTTATCTGCGTGACGTAGCGAAGATTGATGCCATCGTGCATATGGGCAAGCATGGCAATCTGGAATGGCTGCCCGGTAAAGCCTTAGCGCTATCGGAAAATTGCTATCCAGAAGCGGTCTTCGGCCCTACGCCGCATGTCTATCCGTTTATCGTCAATGATCCGGGCGAAGGCACGCAAGCCAAACGTCGTGCGGGTGCTGTTATTATTGATCATTTGACACCGCCGCTGACGCGTGCCGAAAGCTATGGCCCGCTTAAAGATTTGGAAGCACTGGTTGATGAGTACTATGAGGCCTCGGGTGTTGATCCGCGCCGTTTGCTAAGGCTGAAAGCGCAGATACTTGATTTGGTGCGTGATATTGGTCTCGACCGCGATGCAGGCATTCACGACCATGACGATGAAGACATGGCGCTGCAAAAGCTTGATGCCTATCTCTGCGATCTCAAGGAAATGCAGATCCGCGATGGGCTGCATATTTTTGGTCTGGCCCCTGAAGGGCGTTTGCTCACCGATTTGCTGGTAGCGCTGGCACGTGTTCCGCGCGGCATTCCTGTTGCTCTGGGTGGTTTGCCGGGCGAACAGAGCCTGCAACGTGCAATCGCAAAAGACGCAGGCCTTGGCGAAGAGTTTGATCCACTCGATTGTGCAATGGCTGATCCATGGATCGGGCCGAAGCCTGCATTGCTTTTGGCGGCAAGCCCTGCAACTTGGCGTATTGCTGGTGATACGGTTGAACGTATCGAATTGCTTGCCGCACAGTTTGTTGAGGGCGAGGTTGATTGCCCGGCAGATTGGACGCAGACCAATGCCGTATTGCAATCGATCAATGATCATTTGCGCCCTATGGTGACATCCTGCGGACCTTCAGAGATTGAAGGTTTTCTGTCTGCTATTTCAGGGCGCTTTGTGCTGCCGGGGCCATCGGGTGCGCCAACGCGTGGTCGGCCTGATGTTTTGCCGACCGGACGTAATTTCTTCTCGACCGATAGCCGTGCTGTACCGACACCTGCCGCATGGGAGCTTGGTCGCAAATCGGCTGAATTGCTGATCACGCGTTATACGCAGGATCACGGCGAGTGGCCGACCTCGTTTGGCTTGACTGCTTGGGGCACGTCCAACATGCGCACAGGCGGCGATGATATTGCGCAGGCTTTGGCGCTGATCGGCGTAAAACCTGTCTGGGATATGGCTTCTCGGCGTGTCACTGGCTACGAGATCGTGCCGATTGCCAAGCTTGGGCGCCCGCGCGTGGATGTGACTTTGCGTATTTCCGGTTTCTTCCGCGATGCATTCCCCGAACAGATTGCACTGTTTGACAAGGCTGTGCGTGCTGTGGGTGCGCTTGATGAAGAGGCGGAAGACAATCCGATTGCTCGCAGCATCAAAGCTGAACAGGCGCGGCTTATCGCAACAGGTGCTGATGAAAAGACTGCCGAGAGTCGCGCGGGCTATCGTGTGTTTGGATCAAAACCCGGTGCCTATGGTGCTGGATTGCAGGCACTGATTGACGAAAATGGCTGGGCTGGTCGCAATGATCTGGCGGAAGCCTGGCTTGTATGGGGTGGATATGCCTATGGAGCGGGCGAAGAGGGGCAGGCGGAACGCGGTCTCCTCGAAGAGCGGCTTCGCTCTGTGCAGGCAGTGGTGCAGAATCAGGATAACCGTGAGCATGACCTGCTCGACAGCGATGATTACTACCAGTTCGAAGGTGGTATGGCCGCAACGGTTGAAAATCTGACTGGCGCGATGCCGACCGTCTATCACAATGATCATTCACGGCCCGAAAAACCGGTTATCCGCACGCTGGAAGAAGAACTTGCGCGCGTCGTGCGTGGACGTGCGGCTAATCCCAAGTGGATCGCTGGCGTGATGCGCCATGGCTATAAGGGCGCTGCTGAAATTGCCGCCACCGTCGATTATCTTTTCGCTTTTGCGGCTACGACTGGCAAAGTCGGCAATCATCACTTTGAGGCAGTTTATCAGGCCTATATCGCTGATGGAGCGGTGCATGATTTCATGTTTGATAAGAATCCGGCTGCCCTGAGTGAAACCGCTTCAAAGCTCAACGATGCAATTGAACGTGGCTTCTGGGTGCCACGTTCCAATTCAGCACGCTTTGAGCTGGAAAATCTTATGGAATATCGCACGAAAGCAGTGATGTGACATGCCACTCTTTGTTTGCAAGCAAAGTCTGATGTGGAAGATCTGTCATCTTCACCTGACCTTGCTAAACTTAAAAAAATGATTCCGGAAAGGGCATTAAATGGCTGAGAAATCTGCGAAACTTCTTTCGATGACGGAAGAGGAATTGAATGCCCGCCATGCGGATAAGATGCGCAAGAAGAAAGCCGCGCGCGACAAGATTCAGGCCACCAAAACCGACGAAAAAGGCCTTGTGATTGTCCATACGGGCAAGGGCAAAGGGAAATCGAGTGCTGGCTTTGGCATGGTTTTTCGCGCACTTGGGCATGGTATGAAGATCGGCGTTGTGCAGTTCGTCAAAGGTTCGTGGGATACGGGCGAGCGCTGGGTGTTGGAGAAGTTTCCCGAACAAGTCACAATTTCGGCCCTTGGTGAGGGCTTTACATGGGAAACGCAGGATCGTGCCCGCGATATCGCCATGGCGCGTGATGCATGGGAACAGGCGAAGGCCCTGATCCTCGATGAAAGCTATGACATGGTGCTTTGCGACGAGCTTAACATTGTACTGCGCTATGATTATCTGCCGGTTGAGGAAATCATCGAAGTGCTTGCCGCCAAGCCCGAGATGAAACACGTCATCATCACCGGCCGCAATGCTAAGGATGAGCTGATTGAGTTTGCAGATCTTGTGACCGAGATGGAGATGATCAAACATCCGTTCCGTTCGGGTGTAAAGGCGCAAAAAGGTATCGAGTTCTGATTTTCTACCAGTTCGATGACTTAGAAACCGAGCATCTGGCGAATGGGATTGCTCGGCTCCATCATTAGTCTTATGGCGAGCGCTAGGCTTACCACGATTAACAAGGGTTTGATGATACGCGAGCCTATCTTCATGGCAAGGCTTGCGCCAATTTGAGCACCGATGAACTGCGCAATACCCATGCAGATGCCGATTTTCCAGTTGATCGTGCCAACGAGAGCGAAAGTGGCAAAGCCGCCGATATTGGACGCGCAATTGAGCAGTTTGGTATGAGCGGTCGCTTTGAGTACGCCGTAGCCTGCAAGTGCGACGAATGCCAGCATGAAGAATGAGCCGGTTCCCGGACCAAACAGCCCGTCGTAAAAGCCAATCAATGGAACCAGCGTGACGCCAAACAGGAATGGTCCCATCCGGCGTGCGCGATCCACGTCACCAAGGCTTGGTTTCACCGCGAAGTAAATGGCAATTGCAATCAGCAGAACAGGCAGTGCCGCCCGCATGATGTCGACGGGCAGGACGGTTGCGAGAAGAGCACCGAGAACCGATCCAACAAGGGATGCAATGGCTTCTGGCCATTGTTCACTAATATTGACGTGGCCTTTGCGCGCATAAGCAATTGTTGCAGAGGAAGAGCCGAACAGCCCCTGAAGTTTGTTTGTGCCAAGCGCTTCGACAGGCGGCACACCTGCCAGAAGCAAGGCCGGGATCGTAATCATACCGCCTCCGCCTGCGATAGAATCGATAATGCCCGCAATGAAAGCGGCCATGGTCAGCAGAAGCGTTAATGTATCGAAAAATTCAAGCATGGAGGGGTCCGGCAAAAGTTGATGCAACATAAAGCAGACAACCACATTGCGCCAGACGGCTATTTGCGGAACCTTATCAAGGCTGACATTGTTTTTCGGTTCGTGCACCATTATCAATGCAGGTCTGTTCGGTATCAGGAGACAGTCATTCATGAGCGAAAGCTTTTTCGAACGTATTACTGCGTTTCTCAGCAAAAAGAGTGCTGTGCAGCGTGTTGCCGAAGATCCGGCGCTCGCCTCGGAACTGCTTCTTCTGCTTCATGTGGTCTTTGCCGATGGTGATCGCCATCCAGCGGAAATTGCTGCGTTCAGGCAGATCGTTTCCGAGAATTTTGGAATTTCGGCGGAAGAGTTGCCGGAAGTGACGGAATATCTCAAAGACTTTGGTTATGAGACGACCACCAAGCAGGCGGCTTCGATGCTGGCTGAAATGGCACCTGAACGCCGTGCTTCATTGTTGCGCGATCTGGTTCGGATTGCGCGTGCGGACGATCATGTTGATCAGTCAGAAACAACCATGATCAAGCGTATTGCAGATATTCTCGGTGTCACATCAGAGGATATCAGAGAAGCGCAGCAACCGGCGCCCCGTGCCGTCTAACGAAAACTTTGTTGCTCTTGGAATGGGCTGCTCCTCAGGCGTAAGTCTTGAGGAGCTTATTCTGCTGGCTGATAAAGTGCTGGCAATTGCCGGAGCGGAGCGGCCGGCGGTCATATCAACGATTATTACCAAACAAGATGATCCTATCTGGGGTCAACTCTCTCGGCATTATGATTGCGAGCTACGCTTCTTTGATGCTGCGCGGCTTGAACAAGAAACACCAAATCTCGAGCACCCGTCAGACGTGGTTTTCGCTACAGTTGGCTGCCATGGTGTCGCAGAATCTGCGGCTCTTGCGGCGGCTGGGGTTGATGCAGAACTGGTGGTCAGGAAAACAACCAGCGAACGCGCCACCGCAGCAATTGCGGTGACGCGAAGCATATGAGCTAAGCGATCTTCACTTTGCGACGTTGCACGATATAGGTTGCAACAGTGGCAATGAGCAGCAAGATTGCTGCTGCAACGATGACCGCCACATAGGCATTTTCGAATGCCTGAGATGCAAGGCTAATCAAGGCATTGGCATCAGTTGCGGGCATCGATTGTGCAGCAAGAAGTGCTTCATCAAGACTATCACGCACAATAGGCGGAATGTTTGAACCGGCAGGCAGGACAAAGCTGGCTGTGTAGAATGCCGACAAAATGCTGCCGAAGATTGTTACACCCAGCGCATTGCCAAGCTCGAATGAAACTTCTTCAACAGAAGCGGCCATGCCAGCCTTTTCAATAGGCGCATTGCCCATGATCGCTGACGATGCTGCTGTCATGACTGCACCAACGCCAAAGCCGAGAATTGTCAGGCCAGTGATGTAGAACATCGGTTCTTTTTTATAGGTCAGACTATAAATGATAATACCCGCTGCCGTAATACCAAGCGATGTCCAGAGGACTTTGCCTGCACCAAGACGTGGCAGTTGAATACCGGCAAGCGGGCCAGCCACGAATGCAGCCAACGGAATTGGCAGAATCATCAATCCTGCCTGTAAGGGTGACAAGCCCTCGATTAGTTGCAGGCGCTGACTGAAAACCAGTTCCATGCCCGTCAGCGAGCCTGATGCGACCAGAGCCGCAAATACGCCGGTCGAGAATAGCCTGTTGTTAAATAGCGAGAAGTCAATCAGCGGTTCCTTGCTCGCAAATTGGCGTCGCACGAAAATGGTCGTTGCAATGAGACCTATAATCAGGGCTCCCGCAAAGACAGTCATCGATGCATCGCGCTTGGCCAGTTCCTTGACAGCATAGGTTAGCGCGATCAGGCCAACCATGATCTGGATCGAGCCAACCAGATCCCATTTGCGCTTAGAGCCAAGGGGACGGTTTTCAAGGTTGAAGGCCGAAAGTGCCAACGCCACCAGAACTACAGGCACGTTGATGAGGAACACCGAGCCCCACCAGAAATATTCAAGCAGTATACCGCCTGCCACAGGGCCGATGGCAGCGCCGCCCGAGGCAATTGCCGCCCAGATGCCAATGGCAAGTGAGCGTTCTTTTTCGTCGGTAAAGGTCAGTCGAATGATGGATAATGTGGCAGGCATCATCATTGCTGCGCCGCAAGCGAGGAGTGCGCGCGCTGCGATCAGCACTTCAGGATTTGGCGAATAGGCTGCGCACAGCGAAGCGAGGCCAAACACTGCGAGACCATTCATGAACATGCGCTTATGGCCAAGCTTATCACCCAGCGTACCAAGGCCCGGCAGCAAGCCTGCCACCACCAGCGGATAGATATTCATGATCCAGAGCTTCTCGGAAGCACTTGCCGCCAGATCATGGGTGAGGCGGGGCAGTGCCGTGTAAAGCACTGTCATATCCACAACGATCAGGAACAACGCGCTGGAAACAATTGTGAGAACGAGCCAGCGATTTTGCGGCAACATTGGATTTAACCTTTTCAATACGATCGTATTCAAACTTGTCAGGGTGGCTGACATAATATAAATCCGTCCGTATGGAAAGTAAGAAATTGCAAAAAACCGGTCGTCCACGCTCAATCGACCGTGACCATGTGCTCGACATGGCCGAGAAGCTGGTTGCCGAGGGTGGTATCCTTGCGCTGACAATGGATGCGGTTGCGCAGGCTTCCGGCGTCACCAAGGGTGGCGTTCAATATTGCTTTGTAAATAAAGACGGGCTGATGAAAGCCATGATTGAGCGGTGGGGCGACCGTTTCGATGATCAGGTAACGGCGCGCAAACAGCACAGGCAGGATGCGATTTCACATATTGCAGCGCATATCGCTGTCACGCGTGAGAGCGATGCCGAAGATGATTCTCGATTTGCTGCGATGATGGCGAGCCTTATTCCCAACTCGCATTATTTGGATGAAACGCGTGCCTGGTATCGCAAGCAGTGGGATGGTCTTGATGTTTCGACGCCTGAAGGCAGGCGCGCTCGGCTGGCGTTTATTGCCAATGAGGGCGCATTTCTGCTTAGAAGCTTTAATTTCTTCGAGCTGACGCCGGAAGAGTGGCAGTCGATCTTCAACGATATTGAAGCGCTCTTGCCTGAAAAAGATTGACTCTTCTGTCATCTGACAGGCATTCGAAATGCCTGAACAGAGGAAGACAATGTGACAGTTCATTTCATTGGCGCTGGTCCCGGTGCTGCCGATCTTATCACTGTGCGCGGTTTGCGACTGATCGAGAGCTGTCCTGTCTGCATTTACGCAGGATCACTGGTGCCGAAAGATGTCATTGCGTCTGCACCTAAAGATGCGCTGCTGATTGATAGTTCCTCGCTCACGCTTGATGAAATCATTGCGGCGATTGAGGCTGCACACGCTCAAGGGCATGATGTTGCACGCGTACATTCAGGCGATCCGTCGATTTATGGCGCGATGGCCGAACAGATGCGCAGGCTTGATACGCTCAATATTCCTTATGATGTGACGCCGGGGGTTCCGGCTTTTGTTGCTGCTGCGGCTGCGATGAAGCAGGAACTCACAATCCCGGAAGTTAATCAGAGCATTATTCTCACACGCACTTCGGTCAAATCTTCTGCCATGCCGAAGGGCGAAGAGCTTGCTACTTTTGCAAAATCCGGTGCGACGCTGGTTATTCATCTTTCTATTCGCAATCTAGCGAAAATCGAGGCTGAGCTGATGCCATTTTATGGTGCTGACTGCCCGGTGGTTGTTGCCTATCGCATCGGCTGGCCAGATGAGCAGATTTTGCGTGGAACACTGTCTGATATTGCGAAGAAAATCGAGCTTTCAGGCGTTAAACGAACTGCGATGATCTTTGTAGGGCGTGGTCTTGATCCGAAGAATTTTCGTGACTCAGCGCTTTATCATGAAGCGCATAGCCATGTTGCGCGCTCAAAATCGTAAATTAGAACGAGCGAAATCAAGTGCTTCATCCACTGTCGCGACAATCGTTCTGGCCGCAACTGGTGGGCGGTTGATCATCATGACCGGGATGGCGAGATCACGGGCCGCTTTAATTTTAGCATAAGAAATGCTGCCGCCGGAATTACGGCTGACGATCAATCCGATTTTGCGTTCGCTGAGGAATTGGACTTCAGCTTCATAATCACCGGGCTTTGCCAGCACGATCTCGCAATCGTGCGGGAGGCTTACTTCCGGCGGGTCGATCATTCGTATAACGAAATGCACATCGTCACGTTTTGCAAATGGTGCAATATGCTGTCGTCCTAATGCGAGCAAGACGCGTTCATCGGCGCGGATAAGGTTCGCGGCTTGCACTTCACTCACGACATTAATCCAGTTGTCGCCACTTTCCTTTTCCCATGCTGGGCGTTCAAGCCTAAGCAGAGGGATATCTGTTATTTCAGATGCTTGCGCAGCATTTTGTGAAATGCGTTTTGCATAGGGATGCGTTGCGTCGATCAGGAGATCAATCTTCTCATTTACCAGATATGCCGCCAGACCGTCTGCGCCACCAAAGCCACCTGTTCGGATTTTACCGCTGATTGCTGTCGGGTTTGCCGTCCGGCCTGCAAGTGAGGTGATAGATTCAACGGGCAGGGAGACGAATGCACAAGCAAGTTTTGCTGCTTCTGCTGTGCCGCCAAGAATGAGTATCTTAGAGACGGGCAAGGATATTGCCTTTGCGATCCGTCACGATGATTTCGACCTCAACGGGCGCGCCGCGCAATGTTGCAACGGCAGTTTCTTTTGCTTTTTGCGCAATTGGCGCGGCCATGTCGATGCCAAGGTCTTGAGTCAATTCAAGGACTTCGAGTGCAGTGTTCGCAAAAAGAATCCGGTCCTTTATGGCAATTGGCGCACCAGCTTTTTCGGCGATTTGCCAGAGGAAGTTTTTATCGACCTGCGAGCGTGCCGAATGAAGATCAAGTTCCCCCTGTGCCAGCTTTGTTAGTTTAGCAAATCCGCCGGCAATTGTGAGCTTGTCGATTGGATGTTCACGCAGATATTTGAGAACACCACCTGCAAAGTCACCCATGTCAAGAATGGCGAATTCCGGCAGATCATAGATCGCCTGAGCTGCATCTTCGGAGGTTGAGCCCGTGGCAGCGAGCACATGTTTTTGCTTTTCGGCACGGGCTACATCGATGCCGCGATGGATCGAATGGATCCATGCGGAGCAGGAGAAAGGATGCACAACGCCTGTCGTGCCTAAGATAGAAATGCCGCCGACAATGCCAAGGCGCGGGTTCCAGGTTTTCTGTGCAATTTCCTCGCCACCCGGAACCGAGATCGTAACCACCAGATCAGCAGGCAGCCCATATTCAGCGCAAATCTGCTCGCAGATTTCGGTCATCATGCGGCGGGGTGTTGGATTGATTGCCGCTTCGCCCGGCTGAATTTGCAGGCCGGGTCGGGTTACAGTGCCCACACCTTCGCCAGCCTGAAACACAATGCCTGTTCCGGGAGGTGCGGGGAAGACTGTTGAGATGATTGTCGCGCCATGCGTTACATCAGGGTCATCGCCAGCATCCTTGACGATACCGGCCATGGCATAGCCTTCACCAAGTCCTTCATACTCGAGCTGGAAATAGGGCACTTCGCCTTTGGGCAAGATGATGCCGACCGGATCAGGAAATTCGCCCGTAATCAGCGCGGTGAGTGCTGCTTTGGTTGCTGCGGTGGCGCAGGCGCCAGTCGTCCAGCCACGACGCAAAGGTTCTTGCCCGTCATTTTGCGTTTTTTCCTTGCGGGGCGTGGTTTCGTCGTTCATGGATGCCTGCGGATTATCTGGTGACACATTGCAAAATGACTGAAAATATTCAACCCAACATTACCCCATCTGGCGCTGACAGGATAGCTTTGCCTGCAATGGAGCCGGGGCATGTCTGGTTGGTGGGCGCCGGTCCCGGAGATCCCGGTTTGCTGACGCTTCATGCCGCCAATGCATTAGGTCAAGCCGATGTGATTGTCTATGACGCTCTGGTTGACGAATCTTGCCTTTCGCTGAGAAATACCAAGGCTGTTCTTGAATATGCTGGTAAGCGCGGTGGCAAGCCGTCGCCGAAGCAGCGCGATATTTCGCTGCGTCTGGTTGAGCTGGCAAAACAGGGTAAAAAGGTTTTGCGCCTGAAAGGTGGCGATCCGTTCGTCTTTGGGCGGGGAGCTGAGGAAGCGATGACGCTCGTAGAACATAGCGTACCGTTTCGTATTGTGCCGGGCATTACAGCAGGCATTGGCGGCCTTGCCTATGCTGGAATCGCGGCCACGCATCGCGATATCAACCAATCGGTCACATTCCTCACAGGCCATGATGCAACCGGGCTGATGCCAGATCGCGTTCATTGGGAGGGGATTGCGCAGTTCTCTCCGGTTATAGTGATGTATATGGCGATGAAGCATATCGACCTTATCACAGAGCGTTTGATGGCTGCGGGACGCTCACCAGATGAGCCGGTGGCTTTTGTCTGTAATGCCAGCTTGCCTGAACAGGTGGTTTTGGAGACCACGCTGTCACGTGCGGTTGCCGATGTCGAAGCATCGGGTCTCAAGCCACCGGCAATTGTGGTTGTGGGCGAGGTTGTTAAGCTGCGCTCCGGGCTTGATTGGATAGGTGCGTCTCAGGGACGTAAGCTGACAAGTGATCCGCTTCATCTCAACAAGGAGAAGAGCGCATGAATGGTTTCATGATTGCTGCACCTGCCTCCGGTTCAGGAAAGACAACTTTAACGCTTGGGCTCCTGCGCGCTCTAAAACGGCGTGGCGAGGCGCTTGCACCGGCAAAAGCTGGTCCCGATTATATCGACCCTGCCTACCATAAGGCTGCGAGCGGTGTGGATTGTTTCAATCTTGATCCATGGGCCATGCGGCCAGAGCTTATCAGTGCTATTTCATCTCGTATGACTGAGGGCAACAAGCTGCTTGTTGTTGAAGGTATGATGGGGCTTTTCGACGGGGCGCTTGATGGAAAAGGCTCGTCGGCAGATTTGGCGCGTATGTTGGATCTGCCAGTGGTTCTGGTGGTTGATTGCGCACGCCAATCCCATTCCATTGCTGCACTCATTTCGGGTTTCAGCCAGTTTCGCAAGGACGTGCTGATTGCCGGGGTTATCCTTAATCGTGTTGGCAGTGGCAGACATGAAGCCATGCTGCGCGAAGCGATCAAGCCACTCGGTATTGCCGTGCTGGGCGTAATCCCGCGAGATGAAGCGCTGGTTTTGCCTTCAAGGCATTTGGGTCTCGTTCAGGCGGGTGAACATGCCGATCTGGACCGTTTCCTTGAGCACGCTGCGGATGTGGTTGATGCGCGTATTGATTTACGCGCATTGGAGCATATCTGGTCGCAGCCAAAGCATCATGAGGCTATGGCGAATGTTCCTCGCCTCACGCCGCTCGGAAACCGCATTGCAGTTGCGCGAGACGATGCCTTTGCCTTTGCCTATGCGCATCTGCTTGCAGGCTGGCGCAGGCGTGGCGCGGAGCTTTCATTCTTTTCACCGCTTGCTGATGAAGCGCCCGATGAAAACGCTGACGCTATTTATCTGCCGGGCGGTTATCCTGAGCTTTATGCCGAAAAACTGAGCCAAGCGAAGCATTTCCAGCAGAGCATGAGAGGCGCTGCGGATCGTGGCGTGCGCATTTATGGCGAGTGCGGAGGCTATATGGTGCTGGGTGAGACGCTGGAAGATTCGTTTGGCGTGAAGCATCCGATGCTCGGTCTGCTGCCGCTTGAAACAAGCTTTGCCAAGCGCAAAATGCATCTTGGTTATCGCAAGCTGGAACCTTTGTCGGGTTCGCCATGGCAGGTGCCACTTACGGCGCATGAGTTTCACTATGCCAGTATTGTGCGCGAAGGGGATGCCGAGCGGCTGTTCCGCGTTCGCGATGCGTTGGATAGCGAGCTGGGAGAGGCGGGGCTGCGCGTTGGTTCAGTTGCTGGCTCCTTCATGCATGTGATTGATTTTTCCGGAGAGAATGCCTGAACATGACTATTGAGCATGGCGGAGCACTGGATAAGGCCATAGCGCGCTTTGGCGGCAAGGCCGAAGACTGGCTTGATCTTTCAACGGGTATCAATCCCGAACATTTTCCACTGCCAGAATTGCCAGCGCCCTTGTGGAACCGTTTACCGGATGAGGGGCTATTGTTACGGGTTCTGACTGCGGCGCGTTCATATTACGAAGCAGGTCAGGATGCGCCAATCGTTGCCAGCTCGGGAACGCAGGCGCTGATTCAGCTTATTCCGACATTGCTTGAACCTGCGACGGTCGCCATTTTGGGCCCGACCTATCAGGAACATGCGGTAGCTTTTAAAGCGGCAAACTGGAATGTGATCGAATGTGCGACGCTCGACGACATCCCGGAGGATGCGCGGGTGGTCACAATCGTCAATCCGAACAACCCGGATGGCCGGATTATTGCGCGGCCTGATTTGCTGGGGCTCGCACGAAAGCTGGGTGAGCGCGGCGGCTTTCTGGTTGTGGATGAGGCTTTTGCCGATCCGCACCCGGAAGTGAGCATTGCAAGACATGCCGCAAATGCGCCGCTGGTCGTGTTAAAATCCTTTGGCAAGTTCTTTGGCCTTGCAGGTGTTCGGCTTGGGTTTTTGCTTGCAAATGATGAGCTTGTTAAGCGTGTTGCAGACAGGCTCGGTCCATGGGCCGTGGCGGGGCCAACCCTTGCAATTGCCATTCATGCTTTTGAAAGCGGTGTTGAGCTTGAGGCCTTTCACGGACGTATTGATACAAGACGGGCAGAACTGGTCGCGACGCTTGCGCGGTGTCAGCTCGTGGAAGTCGGTGGCACAGCTCTGTTTTCGCTGGTTGAACACGAAAATGCGTATGCAATTTACGATGCACTTTGTGAGCGGCATATTCTGGTCCGAAAGTTTGCCTATGCATCAAGCTGGCTGCGCATCGGACTAGCGCCCGATCAGGCGGGTCTTATGCGATTGGAACAGGCATTGCGGGATATTCTCCGCTTGAAAAAGTGATTCAGGAAAGCGCATCAAGTCCATGGAAATAAAGCTGATTATTCTTGCTTTAGCGCTTGTTCTGGATCGTGTGGTGGGTGATCCGCCACAGCTTTGGCAGAAAGTTCCGCATCCGGTGGTTCTGTTTGGCAAAGCAATCAGCTGGGGTGAAAAACGTCTCAACGATGATAGTCTTGCCGTCAATGCACTGCGTAGCAATGGCATGTGGCTGATAATCGGACTGGTCATTTCCTGTGTTGTAGTGGGGTTGGCGCTGGATTATTTGTTACCTTATCTCGGTACAGCGGGTGCGCTGGTCGAGATCATTATCGTTGCAGTGTTTCTGGCCCAGAAAAGCCTTGCCGATCATGTGCGGGCCGTGGCCTATGGGTTGCGTGAAGACGGAATTGAAGGTGGTCGCAAAGCAGTTTCAATGATTGTCGGACGTAACCCGGATCAGCTTGATGAAGGCGGGGTCAGTCGTGCGGCGATTGAAAGTCTTTCAGAGAATGCTTCAGACGGCATCATCGCGCCAGCTTTCTGGTTTTTGGTGGGCGGATTGCCGGGGCTATTCGCGTATAAGCTCATCAACACTGCCGACTCAATGATCGGTCATCTCAATGACCGCTACCGTCATTTCGGACGCTTTGCAGCGCGTCTCGATGATGTCGCAAACTATATCCCAGCTCGATTGACCGGATTACTTACAGCAATTGCTGCTGCATTCACGGTCGACAAAAAAGCGGGGAAAAGAACACTTAGGGTGATGTGGCGCGATGCGCCGTTGCATCGTTCGCCCAATGCTGGTTGGCCGGAAGCAGCCTTTGCGGGTGCGCTTGAACTCGCACTTGCCGGACCGCGTCAGTACGGAACTGAAAAAGTGGAAGCGCCGCTATTTTATGGCGAGGGCAAGCGCGAAGCCGATGCCGCTGATATTGACGCGGCACTTTCGCTTTTCTGGTCAATAATGAGTGTGACGACAGGGCTTGTTATTGTGGCAAGTCTCATTGGACTTATCCATCGGCTGGTATGAAACTCGTGCCGTCATAGCGTTGCAGACGGTTTGGATTGTCTGTTCGATTGCCATTCCCATCAAATTTCAGCGTGCCAATTGCTGTTTCAAACGAATTGTTTCGTAAGACGTCAATGACGGACAGCTGCTGTTCCTGCGCCTGTTTTATCGTCTTGGCTGCGAGTTCAACTGTAGCAAAGCCCATGACTGCATAGTCTTCCGGTAAGATGCCCGCCTTGCTGATGGCGTCTGTTGCAGGCTTGGCAGTTGAAAGGTCTTGTGCCTTTAGCGGAGCAACCATGAGTGTTCCATCGCTTAGCTTTTGTTGCCCGGGAGCAGCATTCAATACGCTGCCGCCCGCGATAGTCAGCGGATATTGAAGTGCCTGAGCACTCGCACCAATGGCGGCGATATCATCACGTTCGCCGCCTACATAAACATGGGTTGCACCGGCGCGACGCAATCGAGAAACAAGCGCATTCTGGTTTTCGAGCCCGGGCCGGTAGGTATCGGTAAAGACGGGCTGTAATTGCTGGTCTTTGAGACTGTTCAAAACATGCGCCGCACGCTCGCGACCTTCAATGGTGCCGTCATCAATGATAGCAAAGGGATGCGCGCGCCACAGACTGCCAAGGAAACTGCCTGTTGCCCGTGTTTCCTTGTCGAGCGAAGTTGTAAGACGAAAAACAGCCATTGTTGGTGATGCGCGTTTTTCGGTCAGTGTGGGTTCGCTTACTCCAGAGGTGATGACAGGAATATTGTTTTGGGTGAGCAGAGGCAGCGCTGCTTCAAGTGCTTCGGAGCACAAAAAACCAGCAGCTATCTGCACTCTGTCCTGAACAAAACTTTCGGCTGCTTGCTTGCCACCTTCTGCATCGCAGCGATCCTCTGCGATTGTAAGCCGTGCGTTTGCTGCCGTGGCTGCCACACTCGCGCCATCTCGGAGCTGTTTTCCCAGTGCTGCAAAGTTTCCGCTTAAGGGTGCGGCAAAGCCGATACGTATATCGTTTGTATTGTCCTGTGCTTTGGCGCTTGCGCCAAACATTGTGCCAACCGACAGGGCGATCAGCAGCAGCTTCAAATGCTTGCGCCCATCCAGTCCGTCGCGGAAAACCGCTGTATATTTTTCTGGAAACTGCTTTGGCGTGATCACAGAGGCGGTCTTCTTCAAACATTTCATGACAAATTCAACGAAAAGTGGGTAGCGGTTTCCTCGCCTTTGTGCAATGCCCGTAAGCAGATACAGGTAAACGGAGAGACATCTGCGCTAACCTGACAGTCAATACGGATAGTTGCTCACGTGCAAATGCAAAATAATGCTTCCCCCGATGCTGTTTCTGTTGAGCCAAAGACTTATCGCGATGCGATGAGCCATTATGCTGGCGCAGTTCAGCTTGTCACGACTGCTGGTTCAGCTGGCCGCCGTGGTCTTACATTGACCGCTGCTTGCTCGGTTTCGGATAATCCGCCGACTGTGCTGGTCTGTCTGCAGAAGTCGCATCCGGAAAATCATCTTTTCATTGAAAATGGTGTTTTTGCCGTCAATACGCTTGCAGGAATCCATGAACAGCTGGCCGATGCTTTTTCCGGTCGCTTGGGGATGACGCAGGATGAGCGTTTTGAGCTTGCAGAGTGGGACGTGCTAGCAACTGGCGCACCAACATTGATAAACGCACTTGCGGTTTTTGATTGTCGCGTAACGAGCGTTCAGGAACATTCAACCCATCATGTGCTTTTTGGTGAAGTGCTCGGCTTGCGTTCAAATGCCGATGAAGAAGCGTTGATTTATCTCAATCGCCGCTATCATAAGCTGGAACTCTGAACGTGTTAGGGGGAGGGAAAATGATCGGGCGCGGTGGATTGGTTGCAAGTCTGTTGCTGTTGACAGCAACATCTGCTTTCGCCCAAGGGCCGCTTCCTCCCTTCAAAGATGACTATTTTGCTTATCCAGGCGTGCTTAGCAGCGCCGATAATGGCGATTATAAAGTCATCGATTACAATGAAACGCGCGATATTAACGGCCGCGATGCTGTACCGGAAAAGCGCGCCAAGGATGCCTATGTTTCGCTAAAAGCGCGGGCCTATCAAAAAGATATGGTCTTTCAGACAGCGGCAGGTCCGGTAAAGGCTATGGCTGTGGGCAAGCAGAACGGCGCTTCGTTCATTGTTATTTATTTGCATGGACGCGGCGGCAATCGCCTGCAGGGCATGAATGACTTTACTTTCGGCGGTAATTTCAACCGCGTCAAAAATCTGGCTGCACTCAATAGCGGACTTTATCTGACGCCGGACTTCAAAGATTTTGCCGCAGCGGGTGAAGCACAGATTGCCGGGCTCATTGAAACTGCCAAGGCAACATCACCATCGGCACCAGTTATTTTGGCTTGCGGGTCGCAAGGTGGGGCGCTTTGCTGGCGCATCGCCTCCAATCAAAAAGCTGGCAATCAGCTTGCGGGATTGATCCTGATGGGTTCGCTGTGGGATGAAGGTTTCTTTAAGTCCCCGGCCTTCAAAAAGCGTTTGCCGGTGTTTTTCGGCCATGGCAGTCGTGATCCGGTTTTTGCTGTCGATAAGCAAGAGAGTTTCTATCGGGAAATCCGCAAGCGTTCACCCGGTTATCCTGTTCAGTTCCGCCGTTTTGAAAGTGGCAACCATGGGACGCCGATCAGAATGAGCGACTGGCGCGAGATGTTGAACTGGATATTCACGAAACAATGATGACGTCGTTGGGGATGCTCAACGAAAAACCGGCATTGTGGCCTTCCTGCCACTCGACAATCTGCCAAAAGCGAATAGTTATCTCAGTTAAAATTTTACCTAATCAGCAGATCGTAAGAGGTTGATCATGTACGGACGCACCCGCAACGGAGCCCGTTTGTTTGTTATTGCTATGCTGGCTCCACTCGCTGCCGCTTGTACGACAACCACGCAAAATGCGACGGTTCCTGGCAAGTCGGAAGCTCCTGTTGCAGCTTCCAGCGTTTCATTTCCGCGCTTTGTTCCGACCTATTCGGTTGATTCATCGCTTGCTCAGCCTTGCATCACAGCTGCTGCTAACAAGTATTTCTTGCCTGAACGTGTGATTAGTGCCGTGAATTCTCGTCCGGGTGCCGGTGGTGGTACAGATGTTGACCTGAAGGTTGATCTGCGCACCGCTGTTTGCCAGCTTTCTGCAAGTGGTTCAGTTCGCTCAGTTATCGATACATCGCCTAAGAGTGCCGATCAGGTTGCAGCGGAAGCCGCAGCGGCTCAGACGGCTTCGGCTGCCTCAGCGCCGAAAAAATCGAAGAAGAAGTGATTCAATAAAACCTCGTAAGATGTGAAAAAGGCAGGGATTTCCCTGCCTTTTTGTTTTATTTTTTGGGTTTCCCGCCATACCAGCGCGGCGTATAAACCCACTCGCCGCCTTCCGCGCAAGGAAAGCGGACAGTGTGCGATGAGCCGACAATGACAACAGTGCGCATGTCGACATCGTCAGGTGTGAGTTGCCCGAGCGAAACAACGCGGGTTGTTTCCGTAGGCCTTCCTATATCGCGACCAAGCACGACTGGCGTTTCAGCATCGCGATACTGCAGCAGGATTTCTAGCGCTCGACCAAGCTGATGCGGGCGGGCTTTGGAAATGGGATTATAGAAAGCCATGGCAAGATCAGCTTGTGCTGCCAGTGCGAGGCGTTTCTCGATCACATCCCAGGGTTTGAGATTGTCCGAAAGCGAGATGATGCAGAAATCGTGCCCAAGTGGTGCACCAATGCGGGACGCCGCTGCCATGGCCGCCGAAATGCCGGGTTGAATAACCAGTTCAACACCCTGCCACGCCACATCAGATGATTCATGCAATGCCTCAACAACCGCTGCAGCCATGGCAAATACGCCCGGATCGCCGGAAGACACCATCACGACGTCGCGGCCTGAAGCTGCAAGCTCAAAAGCATGGCGTGCGCGCTGCATTTCTTCGCGATTGTCGGTCATGTGAATGATCTGATCGTCGCGAAAGGGCCCTGCCATACGGACATAGGTTTCATAGCCGAGTACGTCTTCGGCCTGTTCCAGATCACGCTGTACGGCTGGCGTCATCAGATCACGGGAACCGGGACCAAGCCCAATAACCGTGAGCTTGCCGCGTTTGCGACCGATAAAAAGAACATCGGCAGGAGTTGCTGCAGCAACCAGCGTCAGGCTTTCAGTCGCTATGTGTTGAACAGGGTTTTCGACAGAGGCGGCTGTAAGATCGGCATCACCTGCAACAAAGCGCAAGGGTGCTTTCAGTGCTTTGGCAGCCTCATGGATATACGGTGATGCGCAATCTTTCTCGTGAGCCAGAAGTAAAGCAAGTGAGTCTATCGATAGGCCTGTATCGTCAAAGGCTTGTCCGATCAGACCCGCAAGGTCTTCGGTCGGCTTTTCGATAGCGATGGCAATTGTTCGCGGATGATAGATCAGCTCATTTGCCTGTGGCGTGCGGGTTTCGGGCGTGATGCTGATTGTGAGCTGCCCATCGTCTGCAAACGGCAGTTTTGAAGCGGAGAGCCAGCGAGAATTGCCTTTGATTTGTAGTGTCTGGCCTGCCAGCAAGTCGGACATGAATGTCTTGGCAGCGTCCGGATTGGCGAGTGTCAGTTCTGCCGGAGGATGAAGCAGGTTGATGCCAAAGCGCAACTCGCCAGTTGTGGTGATTGCGGGCGCGACCTCCAATGCATGAGCGATTGTTCGCGCCATCTCGTTGACGCCCGACAGACCGCCAAGCAATGGCACGACCGCGCTGCCATCCTCTGCAACGGCCAGAACTGGTGGTTCGATGCGCTTGTTTTGCAGAAGAGGTGCAACGGCGCGGATGATGATGCCTGAAGCGCATAAGGCGATCACAGGTCGGCCTTCTTCATAAAGTGCGCGGATTACATCGCCAAAATGAGCAAAGCTTTTGTCGGCGCTTTGAACGCGGTTTTCCAGTCCCAGCACTTCCGCGTTTCCAAGTGCGGATTGCACTTTCCGCGCCGTGGAAATTGCAGCTTCGCTCAAGATCAGAATTGCAGGCTTCATGCGCCGTTCCATTTGCTGCCCGGAACGAGAATGATCGAGAAATATGGGCAATCGCTACCACTCACCTCGGCCAGTGGCGCAATACGCTGGTTTTGCATGGTTGCACGCTCGATATAAAGCGCACGATCCATCAGCCCAAGCTCCTTTAGCACATCACGCACCTTGTCGAGATTCTTGCCGAGTTTCATGATGGCTGCGGCCTCAGTACCAGTGAGGCGTGTTTTGAGTTCTTCCGCACCCATGACGCCTGAAAGGATCGACAGGGTTTGGTTGCGGTAGACTAAAGGTGCGCCGAGCACGGCAGCAGCGCCCAGAACAGAGCAAACGCCAGGCACGACTTCCGTTTCGTATTTTTCAGACAGTCGGTCATGGATATACATGAACGAGCCATAGAAGAACGGATCACCTTCCGCGATCACGGCCACATCATGGCCCGCATCAAGATGACTTGCAATCGTCGTTGTGATCTCGGTATAGAAATCGCTGACGATCTGCTCATAATCCATGTGATCGGGCAGTTTTTCCGTTGTTACCGGGTAGATGAGGGGAACCAAGGTCTGTTCTGACGACAGATAGGTTTCGACGATCGTCAGGGCATTGCCCTTTTTGCCCTTGGCTGCGTGGTAGGCGACTACGGGAGCAGATTTGAGCAGTCGAAGCGCTTTGAGTGTGATGAGTTCGGGATCGCCGGGGCCGACACCCAGACCATAGAGCATGCCTTTTGGGGCCATTATTCGCGCTCCGAAGCAAGTGCATTGACGGCAGCTGCGGTCATAGCGCTACCACCACGACGCCCGCGCACAATGACGAAAGGGACACTACGGCTGTTCTCAGCCAACTCGTCCTTGGATTCTGCAGCACCCACAAAGCCGACCGGCATACCAATAATAAGCGCAGGTTTGGGCGCGCCATTGTCAAGCATTTCAAACAGGCGGAAGAGGGCGGTTGGCGCATTGCCGATTGCAACCACGCTGCCTTCAAGGTGTGGAAGCCAGAGATCGAGGGCTGCGGCAGAGCGTGTATTGCTGATCTTTTTCGCCAGCTCTGGAACCGATGGATCGTTCAGTGTGCAGATAACATTATTATTGGCTGGCAGTCGCGAACGGGTAATGCCTTCTGCAACCATCCGCGCATCGCAGAGTATTGGCGCACCTTTGAGTAAAGCATCACGTCCGGCCTGTCCTGCGCCTTCTGAGAAGACGATGTCCTCAACGATATCGACCATGCCAGATGCGTGAGCCACGCGCACGGCGAGCTTTTCGAGATCCGCAGGGATACGACTCAGATCAGCCTCGGCGCGGATGATGGCGAAGGAGCGGTCATAAATGGCCTGCCCGTCGCGGATGTAATCTGTCATGGCGTCCGCTTTTGCTATTTGTTCAGCAGCTTTGCTGCCTCATCAATGGTGATGTTTGACGCCAATAACCGCCCAAAGCGCGCTGGTCCAGCTTTGTCTTGTAAAAACAGGTCGTAATGCATTGGGGAGCGGGCAAGAAGCGTATGTGGCAAGGGAGAAATTGCAGCGCAGGATTTGGCGCAGCCTGTAATGTGAATCTGTTTGGTGTCACTTTGTAGCTTAAGTGCAAGCTTTTCACTGTCCGCCTGCGTGTCTGCAAGCGCCGAGGCGCAGCCTTTGGAACCGGAACATGCACGAAGGCGGGCGGCAGGGGAAGTTGGCTCGGTTGAGAGGCCTAAGGCATGCAGCGCACTGATGATGCTCTCGCTTTCAGCTTCCCCAATATGCGGGATCAGAATGCCCTGCCATGGGGTGAGGTGCAGTTCTTCGCTTGCAAATTTGGCAAGTCCACGCAGTTGCTGCGGTGTTAGGCGACCAAGCAACGGCATGGCGCCGACATAGAAGTTACCATCGAGTTGACGATGTAAGCCAAGATGCTCGTGAGCGATGGGTGCCTTGCGCTGCCAGCTGGGTGATGCATCAAATGCAAATGGAAGTGTTTGCAGAAACTCTGCGACCGGCATCACCTCGAAGAGGTGCTTCATGCGGGCAATGCCTTTTTGGCTCGCGCCAAGGAAATGTTGTAGCAGAGCCTCGATAAAAGGCAGGGCTTGCTCGCTTGAAACTGCGCCAAGCGCCTGTTTGTCAGGCGAGGAAGCCAGTCCAAACGCATAGGCTTTGCCGCCTTCAATGGCTGAGAGCCAGATGTCGCCGGGATGCGAAATCATAGCGCAATCTTCGCCACCATCGATTTGGAGCGAGAATTTGGGCGACAGCGCGTGATAGGTCTCGTTTTCCTGCAAAACGGAGAGCAGATTGGCGGCGAGGGCAGTCACATCGCTAATCTGACCATGATCAATACCAGCAGTCGGGCTGACCATGACATTGCGAACATCATCAGCTCCTGCGTTTTGCGCGCCAAGCCCTGACTCATTAAGCGCTTCGATGACATCCTGCCAGACGTCAGGATGAATGCCGCGAAGCTGAATATTGGAGCGAATCGACAATTCAATCGCGCCCGTTTTAAATCGTTCGGCGATATCTGCGATGGCCTGAAGCTGTGCCACGCTGAGCCTTCCGAGCCGAAGCTTGATACGGGCGATTGCACCATCCTTGCTCATCACCATGCGCGAAAGTCCCGGACAGGCACTACGCCGGTCGGGTCTGATAGCAGTGGTCTGGCTATTTTGCTGGCTCAACATAATGGTCTTATACGCCTTCGCGCTTGCACTTGCTACTGCACCGCCATACGAACGAAGAAAAGGAGCAATGCTTATGAGCTGCTGGCTGACAGTTATCGGTATTGGTGAGGATGGGCTGACGGGTCTTGGAAAGAACGCCCGCGACGCGCTCGACCGTGCTGACGTGATTTTCGGCGGCAAGCGGCATCTGGCCTTGCTCAATCCTGACATTCAAGCCGAGCAGATTTCATGGCCATCACCGTTCGATAATGCATTTCCAATGATTGAAGACCAACGCGGCAGGCAGGTGGTTGTGCTGGCAAGCGGTGATCCGATGTTCTTTGGCATGGGCGCATCGCTGAGCCGTCATTTCTCGAAACAGGATATGCAGATCATCCCGTTTCCATCATCATTGTCGCTGGCCGCAAGCCGTATGGCTTGGCCTTTGCAGGAGGTACGCACGGTCAGCGTGCATGGTCGTCCTTTTGAACTGCTGTCACCGCATATCCTGCCGGGCGAGAAAATTCTCGTATTGAGCAATGATGGCACGACGCCTGCGAAAGCTGCGGCCTTACTAAAGGCCAAAGGCTTTGGCCAAAGCCGCCTGACGGTGCTTGAGCATCTCGGCGGAACAAAGGAAAAATCTATCAGCGGTAGTGCTGATGGTTGGTCACATGAAAACTGTGCCGATCTCAATGTTTTGGCAATTGAATGCATCGCGGCGCCAGATGCGGCTGTCTTTTCTCCTGTCAGCGGATTGCCAGACCATGCTTTTGAAAATGACGGTCAGCTTACGAAGCGCGATATACGTGCAGTGACACTGTCACGGTTGCAGCCGCTGCAGCGTGAGCTTTTATGGGATGTGGGTGCTGGTTGTGGCTCGATTGGTATTGAATGGATGCGCGTTCATCCTTCTTGTCGGGCTATCGCAATCGAAGCTGACGAAGCAAGGCAAGCTATCATTGAGCGCAATGCGCGTGATTTGGGCGTGCCCGGTCTGCAGCTTGTGAAAGGTGAAGCGCCGGAAGCATTGAGAGGCCTTGAAGCACCGGATGCGATTTTCATTGGTGGTGGCGTTACGGATGCGGGCGTGATCGAAGCCTGCTGGAAAGCCCTAAAGCCCGGAGGACGCTTGATTGCCAATGCCGTTACATTGCAAAGCGAAATGCTGCTTTTCAACTGGCAACAGCGATATGGCGGTGAATTGACACGCTTGCAAGTTGCACAGGCAGGCGCGCTTGGTTCCTTCGATGCATGGCGTCAGGCACTCCCCGTCACAATTTATTGCGGTATCAAGACAAAATGATGACTTGAATAGTCATATTATGTTCGGTTAAGGCTTGATCGTGATTTCTGATGAGGAGACAGGCATGTCCGAATTGAGCCTGAACGCCAACGCCCGTATTGCACTCGATAACCCTGATCGTATCGTTAATCAGCTGCTGGATCATTTTGATGAGCATGGTGATGTGGAACGGAACGAAAGCAGTGCAAAGCTGGTGCTCAGTTTCGGTCAGGCGGATGTGCGATGGAATGACGAAGCTGTCGATGTCGATGTACGCAGTGACGATGATACCGGCCTTGCCTATATGAAGCTGTCGATTGCTTCGCACATATTAGAGTTTTTGGACAAAGACGAAACGGCACCGAAAATACGCTGGGTTGGTGATGGTGCAGCCGGAGAATTGCTGCCTTACTTCCGCGAGATGAAGGTCGTTTCGGTTTCTGATGTCACGCCCCATATGCGCCGCGTGCGTTTGCAGGGCAGTGATCTCAAACGTTTTTCGCAACATGGCCTGCATATCCGTCTGCTCTTCCCGCAGAAGGCACTGGCTCAACCGCAATGGCCGGTCATGGGTGAAGATGGTCGTCCGGTATGGCCTGAAGGTGAAGCACAGATTGTTGCGCGTGTTTACACTATTCGCCAGCTGGATGCAGACGCAGGCTGGGTTGATATTGACATGGTCATCCATGGTGATGATTGCGATGCGCCGGGTTCTGGTTGGGCAACGAGCGTGAAGCCGGGGGATATTGTCGGCATGACCGGTCCCGGTGGCGGCGATGCGGCGCAAGATGCAAAGTGGTATTTGCTGGCTGGTGACGAAACAGCATTGCCAGCGATCGGTCGAATTTTGGAGCGTCTTCCGGAAGGGGCGAAAGCTGTCGTTCGTGTTGAAATTGATAGTGCGGCAGAAGAACAGATTATTCAGACCAAAGCTGATGTTGATCTTCAATGGCTGCATCGTAACGGTCAGGAAGCTGGAACGACCACGCTTTTGCAAGATGCTGTTCAGATAGTGGAGTTGCCCGAAAACGAAGAGAATATTTATGTTTGGGTAGGATGCGAGTTCAATGCGTTTCGCGCCATCCGCACCTATATGCGCAAAGAGCGCAATGTGCCTAAGGATAAGCAGCTGATTGTTGCCTATTGGCGGCGTGGCAAGGATGGAGATAATGCCCGTCGTGGATCGGATGATTGAAAAAAGGGGACCGTTGGGTCCCCTTTTTATTCGATTACCTGCGGAAACCTTCACTGGCAGCCATCAGGTTCTTCGTGTAGTCGGCCGATATTTTACCACTAACAAGATCACCGGCTTCCAGCTGCTCGACCACTTCACCATTACGCATGACGGCCAGCCGCTCACACATATGGGTAACAACTCCAAGATCATGACTGACCATAACGAAGGTCAGTTTACGGTCGCGGCGGACCTGTTCGAGCAGGTTGAGCACTTCGGCCTGCACAGAGGCATCAAGCGCTGAGGTTGGCTCATCAAGAAGCAGAATGCTTGGCTCGATGATCAGTGCGCGTGCAATCGCAATACGCTGACGCTGGCCGCCTGAAAGCTGATGCGGGTAGCGGAAACGAAAGCCGGAGCCTAGTCCCACTTCATCCAGTGCGCGCACGATACGTTTTTCCGTATCACCGATGCCATGGATAGCGAGTGGTTCAAGTAACAGCCGATCAACGGTCTGCCGCGGATGCAGCGAGCCATAAGGGTCCTGAAAAACCATCTGAACATTGCGATAGAAGGCTTTATCACGCGGTGTTTTGAGCACCGTTCCATCGATGCGGATTTCGCCGTCGTCAACAGGTGCAAGCCCGGCTACAGCGCGTAGAAGTGTGGATTTGCCGGAACCGGATTCGCCGACCAGACCATAGGATTCTCCGCGCGCGACATCGATACTCACTGATTTCAACGCATGGAATTCATCGAAAAACACGTCGATCTTATCGACGCTAAGTGCTGGTGCAGTGCTCATAGACGCCATGCCTCCTCACGCTGTAAGGTAGGAAGCGGATGACGGTCAGTTCCGAGTTTCGGCATGCAGTTCAGCAATCCTTGCGTATAAGGGTGTTTCGCATTGGCGAGATCACTCGCTGCGATTTCCTCAACAATTTTGCCCGCATACATGACAATCACGCGGTCGCAGAAAGAGGAAACAAGACGCAGATCGTGGCTGACAAAGATCAGCCCCATGCCGCGCTCTGCAACCAGCTTGTCGAGAATACCAAGCACCTCGAGCTGAACAGTCACATCGAGCGCAGATGTTGGCTCGTCCGCGATCAACATTTCCGGCTCTGCTACCAGCATCATGGCGATCATGACGCGCTGCCCCATGCCGCCCGATACCTCATGCGGATAGAGCTTCATGACGCGTTCGGGGTCACGGATTTGTACGGCTTCCAGCATGGCAATCGAACGAGAACGGATTTCCGCACTCGAAAATTTGCCATGAGCTTTCAGCGTTTCAGCAATCTGCCTGCCGATAGTCATCACAGGATTGAGCGAATATTTTGGATCCTGCAAAATCATCGCAATACGACCGCCACGCAAAGAACGGCGTTCGCGTGCAGATGTATTGAGAAGGTCGATACCGTCAAATTCAAGCTTCTTGGCGGTGATTTTCGCATGGGGCGGTGTAAGCCCCATGATGGCGCGTCCGGTCTGAGATTTACCAGAACCGGATTCCCCGACGATCCCAAGACGCTCACGGCCAAGCGTAAAGCTTACGCCGCGAACCGCTTCAATAGCGCCCGTGCGGGTTGGGAAAGTGACGCGAAGGTCTTCAACTGTCAGAAGTGGCTTCATTGGTTGTTACCCCGCGGATCAAGCGCATCGCGCAAGCCATCACCAAGGAAATTGAATCCAAGGCTGACGACGAGAATCGCAATACCCGGCATGGCGGCAACCCACCACTGATCGAGAATAAAGCGACGACCAGAAGCAATCATGGCACCCCATTCTGGCAATGGCGGCTGCGCACCAAGGCCAAGGAAGCCAAGGCCAGCTGCTGTCAGGATAATGCCAGCCATATCAAGCGTCACACGCACGATCAGCGATGATGTGCAAAGCGGCATGACATGGCGCAGGATGATGCGAAACGGCGAAGCACCCATCAGACGCACTGCGGAAATGTAATCCGAATTGCGAATGGTAAGGGTTTCAGCGCGTGCAATACGCGCGTAAGGCGGCCATGAGGTGATCGCGATAGCGATAATGGCGTTTTCAATGCCCGGTCCCAAGGCTGCAACGAAGGCGAGTGCCAGAATGAGCTTTGGGAAGGCAAGGAAAATATCGGTGATACGCATCAGAACCGCATCAACCCAACCACCAGCATAACCGGCAACGGTGCCGACCAGAAGTCCGATTGGCGCTGCAATGATGGCCACCAGAAGCACCACATAAAGCGTCAAGCGTGAGCCATAGATAAGACGCGAAAGAATATCGCGGCCCTGATCATCTGTCCCAAGCCAATAACCCGGCGTGCCCGGAGGAAGTAGGCGGGCGTTGGCAAGGTCGCCCGTATAAGGTGAATGGGGTGCCAGCAAAGGAGCGAAAGCTGCAACGAGCAGCAGTGCAATGATGATAAGCAGGCCGAAAACCGCCAGCTTGTTGGCCGTGAAGCGACGCCAGATCATGTAAGAACGACCGAGACGTGCCTGCATACGCGATTGTGGGCGCTCTGAAAGCAGCCATTCGCGCCACGAAAGATTGGATGTTTCTGTCATTTGGCTCATCGTGCGCGCGTCCTTGGATCGAGAAGCCGATAGAGAAGATCGGACACCAGATTAAGCGCAATGAAGACTGAACCGATGATGATCGTACCACCAAGAACGGCATTCATATCAGCATTTTGCAGTGAATTGGTGATGTAAAGACCAAGTCCCGGCCATGAGAAGATGGTCTCGGTGAGAACCGAGCCTTCAAGAAGACCTGCGTAGGAAAGTGCAATCACAGTCACCAGCGGCACTGCGGCATTGCGAAGAGCATGGCCCCAGATGATGCGGGTTTCTGAAATGCCCTTTGCACGCGCTGCCACGATATATTCCTGCTCAAGTTCGTTGAGCATGAAAGAACGCGTCATACGGCTTATATAGGCCAGTGAAAAGTAACCGAGCAAAGCCGACGGCAAAACAAGGTGCGAGACGATGTTGCGCAGTGCTTCCCAGTCGCGCTGGATGATCGCGTCGACAAGATAAAAGCCGGTGATTGGCGTGAATGTATATTCGAACGTGATGTCGATACGTCCTGGGCCAGCGGTCCAGCCAAGGCGGGCATAGAACACCAGAAGTGCGAGCATACCAAGCCAGAAGATCGGCACAGAATAGCCGACAAGGCCGATTACACGCACGATCTGATCGATGATGCTGCCACGCTTAACAGCGGCTAGAACACCGAGCGGAATGCCGAACAAAGCACCGATGATCGTGCCGATGGTTGCAAGTTCCATCGTTGCCGGGAAGACGCGGCGAATATCGGTCATAACTGGATTGGTTGTCAGAACAGACGTACCGAAATCGCCCTGCAGCACTCCTTTTACATAAAGGTAGAACTGCTGGTAATAAGGGAGGTTAAAGCCCATTTCCTGACGCACGCGCTCAACCACATGCGCGGGTGCGCGGTCACCAACAATGGCTAGAACCGGATCAATCGGCACAACGCGGCCGATGAAAAACGTGACTGCCAGAAGCCCAAGATAGGTGGTGATGACGATCGCCAGAAAACTGGCAATCGCCAAAGCGATGGAAGAGGAGCGCCGTCGGGCGCCCCTCTTTTTCTTTACAGATGTTATTGTACTCAATTGTCTGACCGCTTTTCAGCTCAGTCTTTGCTGACTGGTGCGAGGAAGTTCGAATCGAATGTTGGGCCGAGCTTGTAGCCCTTCACGTCGCCGCGGAGACCTGCAACTTCGATTTGCTGGAACAGCATCACAAACGGGCTTTCTTTAAGAGCTTCCTCTTGAAGCTTCTTATATTCGTCCGCACGCTTATCGTTGTCGCGTTCGAGCAATGCAGCCTGCGTTTGCTTGGTCAGTTCGGGAATTGCCCACGCATTGCGCCATGCCAAAGTCTTGGTGGATGCATCATCGCCATTGTCAGGATTTGAGGTGAAGGCTTCAGCATTCGAATTGGGATCCCAGTAATCCATGCCCCATTGACCGATATAAAGGTCGTGGTTACGCGCACGGTACTTGGTCAGCGTCTGCTTGCCATCACCCGGAATGATGTCGATCTTCACGCCAGCCTTAGCAGCCGACTGCTGGAAGGACTCAGCGATGCCAGTGACTGGCTGCGTGTTGCGAACGTCGAAAGTAACCGACAGACCATCTTTCAAACCAGCCTTGGCGAGCAGTTCCTTGGCCTTTTCGACGTCAAGCTTGTAAGGGCTTGCGTCGAGAGCTCCGAGAACACCCTTCGCCTGATAGGTCTGACGGATTTCGCCGATGCCCTTGATGAGGGTCGAGCCGATTGCATCATAATCAACCAGATATTTGAACGCTTCACGAACTTCTGGCTTGGCCAGGTTGGCGTTCTTCTGGTTGAGGCTGATGTAATAAACTGTACCTTTTGGAGCACTGGCAACGGCTAGATCTTTGTTTTTCTGTACGGCTTCTAGGTCGCCAGGTTCGAGATTGCGCGCAACGTCGACGTCACCCGATTCAAGCATCAGACGCTGTGTGGCGCTCTCCTTGACGTGACGATAAAAGACGCGGGCGAGCTTTGCCTTTTCGCCGTAGTAATTTTCGTTGCGTTCGAGAACGACAACTTCATTGGCGCGCCAATCGCGAATTTTGAACGGACCAGAACCAGCATAGCCAGTCTTCAGCCATGCAGCGGCATAATCGGTGTCATATTTGTAGTCGTCAGTCGGTGTTACCTTGACCGAATGCTCTTCGAGCAGTTTCTGATCCACGATTGCGCCGATGGTCGCGGTCAGGCAGTTCAGCACGAAGCTTGGTGCATAGGCTTTGTCCACTTTCAGAACGAAAGTCGTGTCATCAACCGCTTTGGCGTTTTCAACGACGTTTTCGCCATTCAGACCGAACTGGGTCAGAATGAAAGCCGGGCTTTTATCAAGACGCACTGCGCGCTCAAATGTGTAAGCTACGTCTTTTGCGGTCAGTGGGTTGCCGGAAGCGAACTTGATGTCAGGTTTCATCTTGAAGGTGTAGGTGAGGCCGTCTTCAGAAATGGTCCAGCTTTCAGCAGCACCCGGCACGACCTTTGATGTGTCATTGATGTCGAGGCGAACCAGCATATCGTAGGCATTGCCAATGAATTCAGCTGGCGAAAGCTCGAATGATTCAGCCGGATCGAGCGTGATGGTGTCATCAATTGCCCAAGCCTGAACCAGCGTGTCAGCTGGCGTCGCTGAAAATGCCGGGTTTGCAGCCATGATGGCGGCGAAAGCCGCACTAGCTGCGAGAAGACGAAAACGTCCGAAATGGTTCATGTTAGTTCCCTTTCTGTCTATTGTTTTGTTTCTGGTCAGGCGGCTTCGTGCCAAGCCTGTTTTAATACGCGTACCCAGTTATTGCGGCAGAGCTTTGCAAGTTCGTCCTCACTGTAACCCGCCTTCTGCAAGGCTGTGACGAGGTTCTGCGTTCCGGCAGCGTCGCCAATTTCCGCAGGGATGGTAGCTCCGTCGTAATCTGAGCCAAGGGCCACGCAATCGATGCCCATACGCTCGACCATGTAGTCGATGTGACGGACAACGTCGGATAGTGGCGTTTGAGCGTTTTCCATGCCGTCTGAACGCAACATAGTTGTTGCATAGTTAAGACCCGCAAGCCCTTTGCTCTCCCGGATGGCATCCATCTGACGGTCCGTCAGGTTGCGGGCAACCGGAGTGAGGCCATGGGCATTGGAATGGCTGGCAATCAATGGCTGATCGCTGAGTTTTGCCACATCCCAGAAACCTTTTTCGGTAATGTGCGCGAGGTCGATCAGAATGCCTTTGCGATTACACGCCTTCACCAAGCGCTCGCCAGCCTCGGTCAGGCCCGGACCCGTATCTGGGCTCATCGGGAACGCGAATGGCACGCCATGCGCAAAAATATTATTGCGGCTCCAGACCGGGCCGAGCGAGCGAAGGCCTGCTGCATAGAAAACGTCCAGCGCTGCAAGATCTGCATCAATCGCTTCGCAGCCTTCCATATGAAGCACGGCAGCGAAGGTGTCACCTTCGATAGCTGCATCAAGCTCTGCACCATTGCGGCATAGCTGCCAGCCACCGGCTTCTTCAAGACGAAGTGCGAGCGACGCGAATTCAAGAGCTATGTCCAGCGACGGCGCGCGTTCCAGCGGTGGCGAAAGCGGCGTAACGTAATGACCGTTGGTATCTGGTTTGCCCAGCTCAATATGTTCACCAGATGGAACATAGATGGCGCATATGCCGCCAGCGAGGCCGCCTTTGCGGGAGCGCGGCAGATCGATATGGCCGATCTTTGTGCCGTCGATGAATTCTTTGATTGGGTCGCCACCTTTACGCTGGGTTTCCCAAAGACGCAGAAGGACATCATTATGTCCGTCGAAAACGCGCTGCATATTTCATTCCTAGCTGAACGGCTGGGTGTGCCTTGCCGCTCAATTAAAAGCCGGTTCCGAACGGGGAATTGAACAACGCGCAATCATTTTAAAATTGCAGATGGTGAGCGCCCCATTCGAACCTTTGATATATAAGATGTTGCTCGCTTGAGGAGTCAAGCTCTCTGCAGCGCCACCTAACATTTTGGGTCTTGGAAACAGTGCAAAAACAAAGGGCTGCACGTTAAGTGCAGCCCTTTGTGCAAAAACAGCATGTGTTAATGCTTAAGCGGAATGATCTGCTTCGGAATAACTAGAAGCGGTAGTTCACGCCAGCCTTGATCGAATGATTCTTGAGATTGTTGGTCTGACTGACACCGTTCACCTTGGACTTTACGTCACCAAAGCGCTGGAAGTCATATTCAGCCTTCACGGAGAGTGGGCCCGAAATTGCCTGTTCAACGCCAGCGCCGATCAGTGCGCCGCCTTCCCAACCTGGGCCAGACGTGGTTGCATCCTTCGCTTTGAACTTGGTTACGCCGTAACCAGCAGTGCCGTAAACGAGGGTTTTGTCGAAAGCATAGCCGACTTTACCCTTGGCATTTGCATTCCAGGACTGCTGGAGGCTGCCGCCATTGCCAATGCGATGTTCGGCTTCAGCAAAATTGCCTTCCAGCTCACCGCCGAATACGATGTTGCCGCTCTGCATATTTTTGCCAACGACTGCACCACCGAGAAGGCCAGTGCGGTTGGTGAATGGGCCAGGAACTTTCGACGAAGAAGCGCCAATCTGTGCACCGACATAGTTGCCTGACCAGTCATGTGGACCCGATGCAACAGGTTCGTTGTAGGTGTAATTGTTGTTGTCCATCATATCGGCAGCGATGGATGGGCCAGCAAAGGCAACGAGTGCGGCACCGAACGCCGCGGCGATGTATGAACGCTTCAACATTTTTTACTCCAGTTTTTCCGCCCGAAACGCTGACGGAAAATATGCGTGATTTACTTTGAAGGGCCGATTCCGGTTATCTTCAATCTGATTATGTCCTCGCTTGTGATTGTGTCCAAATTTAAGAAAATTCGAGCTAGATCGAGGGTAAAGCCCTTTGTTTCAGGCGGTATGCTTAATGAAGGATGAACACGCTGCTCATGCGTTTCAGATAAGTTTTAGACCGCGCATACTGACATGTCCGTGCTTGCCAATGATGATATGGTCATGGACAGAAATGCTCAAAGATTTGGCCGCATCGACCAAAAGCTTTGTCATGTCGATGTCAGCACGAGAGGGTGTTGGATCACCGGATGGGTGATTGTGCACCTATCGGCGCTCTCGAAAATTTACATACTAATCAATATGTTGCGACCAGACGCGGTGGGAGTGGAGCCGTTAATAGGGGTATGTAATTCGCCTCGACTAATCGAAAATCCGGTGTGCCCCGGCCGATCCCGCACGGGACCGGACTTACACGCTGATGCATGACTTTCATGACTCATCGCCACTGCACCAACAAGGGCTGACTTCCGATGAGCCTGCGGACCGCAGTCGTCAGGTTTCCGAGGCCAGCCCCCATCTCAATTGGTGTCGGCCTCAGATTAATCTGTGGCGGCAGACGCGAACGATATGCGCCTGCACGCGGTCAAGTTTGACCGATCCCATCGATCGAGCTCGTCTGTAGGATATAAGATCGCCTTGCCGATCTTGATATATGACGGCCCGATTCTCTTGCATCGCCAGTTTCGCAACGTGCCGTCGCTGACCTTGTTACGATAGCGTTCGACGACCTCTTCGCAGGTCAGATAAGTAGGGTCAGACACAGTATCTCCAGGCTAGAATGATAAATTGTGCAACAGCCTGTTGCACAAATGCAGGCACGATACGCAGCCGCCCTATGGCGTGCGGACCATAGCGAGCGTCCGCGAGTGTGATTGGCGCTATGCCTTGCGGCGAAACTCTGCCGCTCGGCGTGCGGCGGGGCGTACCATTTGGCTGTTTGAGTCGGACGTTGATGTCGTCGTGCCCAGGTCTGCCCAAGCCGTCAGATCTTCGAGAGCGTAGACCACCCGGGCACCAAGTTTGCGATAGACTGGACCAGTTCCAAAGGTGTGATGCTTTTCGAGCGTCCATGGCGACAAACCAAGAAAGAGGGCCGCCTCGTCTGTTCGGACATACCGAGTTGAGAGGTCGGATAAGTGCATATGATATCTCCGTGCTTCGCATGCCGGAGAGGCATGCCTGCGGGCACTTCCACGATTCCTTCTAAAAGAGCGATCCGTCCGCAGTCGCTGACCTATCCGGTCAAGCGCAAACTCTCGCAGCTATCGAGCCCGCGAGCTGATACTTGACATTACTTGGACGATTGAAGTGCTGATTGATAAAAAAGAGTAGAAAATCACGGCCCGTTTGGCTGGCCATCTCGCAAAATGCAGCAATGCAACCTAACTTTGAGTCGATATGAAAGCTTCGAGCGAGAGGGGGGAATTATGGAGTTTGCGCCGGGCGATACGGTTCAGCTGAAATCGGGCGGACCGATCATGACGGTTGAGCAGGTCGGCGAGTATTGGTCGATCGAAGGCACCGCGGTTTGGTGCGTGTGGTTTGAGAAGGTTGGCAACAAGCAAGTCGCCTCGCGGGAGACATTCGCCGCTGTTGCGGTGGACAAAACCGAGCGACCTGGTTTCGCGTCGGTTCAGGTGATGCGAGGCTGATCGATGATCCGGGGGGCGTTCATCGGCATCGATCGGCATACGGATCCCTTCATCGGTGATCTGACGGGAGCCTCGCGCGATGCCACCGCTTTGTGGGCGGTGCTGTCGGACAGCATTGCCGATCTCCACGCGCCCCTGATAACGGACGATGCCGCGACACTGGCTGCGCTGCGCGATGTTCTCGACGCGACGCTCGGCGCCGCGGATGAAGACGATGTGGTGATCCTCGGGTTCGCCGGACACGGCACGCAAGACCACCGTCTGGTTCTGCATGATACGAATGTAGCCGATCTGCCGAACACGACGCTCGGTATGGACGAGCTCGCTCAGCGTTTTCGAGAGACCAGAGCGCGTGCAGTCATCCTGCTGCTGGATTGCTGCTTCAGTGGCGGTGCTCCGGCGCGCGTGATCGATGCCGGCCTGGTCCCCCGTGACGCAGTGGCTTTCCCGCTCGTCGAGGTGGCAGGTCAGGGACGTATCCTGTTCGCCGCATCCGCAGCCGACCAAGAGGCGCTAGAGGATCCCCAATCGCGGCACGGCCTCTTCACCAAGGCTGTCATTGACGTTTTGCTGGCCGCAGACGCCCCTCTCGGGGTGCTTGAGCTCGTCGATCGCGTTACTCGCCTTGTCACGGCGAATGCTGGGCGATTTGGCTATATCCAGTCGCCGACCATGTTCGGCCAGACCGAAGGCGATCTCGTTCTTCCTCCCGGCCAGATCGGTGCCCGCTATCGTGAAGCCTTTCCCGAACGGGTCAATTTTCAGACCACCGGCGACATTCGCGAACTGGCGGAAGCGGGAATTCCGCAAGAAGCCGTCGACGCATGGCATGAGCGCTTTTCTCATGGGCTCAACGAACTTCAGATTGAAGCGGTCAACGAACAGGGGGTGCTGGACGGCAACTCGCTCATGGTCGTCGCGCCGACCAGTGCAGGAAAGACTTTCATCGGTGAGTTGGCTGCGCTCAAGGCCATCGCGGATGGCCGCAAAGCAGTGTTCCTGCTGCCCTACAAGGCGCTCGTGAACGAGAAATTTGAAGACTTCTCTGCCCTCTACGGGGATCGCCTGGGGCTCCGGATTGCTCGTTGCTCCGGCGATTGGCAGGATCAGGTCGGTACCGTCCTGCGCGGCAAATACGACATCGCGTTCTTCACCTACGAGAAGTTCCTCAGCATGTCGGTCGCCTCCGCGCACATGCTCAATCAGATTGGCCTGGTCGTGCTCGACGAGGCGCAGTTCATCACTGAGCCAGGTCGCGGCATGGTGGTCGAACTATTGCTCACGAACCTTGTGAGCGCACGCCAACGCGGCGTTTCTCCGCAGCTCATCACATTGAGTGCGGTTATCGGTCACGCCAACCATTTCGACCGCTGGCTCGGCTGCGGCCTTCTGCAAACTGATCATCGGCCGGTCCCATTGGTGGAAGGCGTGCTTGATCGAACTGGTGCATTGACTCGCTTGGGGCCGAACGGTCCTGAAACTGTCCAATTCCTCGATCGCTTTGCGGTCCGCCAGCGTGGCCAAAATCAATCGTCGCAAGACGTGATCGTACCGCTGGTGCGCCATCTCATCGATGCAGGTGAGAAAGTCATCGTCTTCCGCAACGCGCGTGGCCCGGCGAGCGGCTGCGCAAACTACCTCGCTGCCGAGCTTGGGCTTCCGGCAGCGCAAGACGTGATCGATGCGCTCCCCGAAGGTGACCTTTCCCAAATGTCCGAGAGCCTTCGACGTGCTCTGGCGGGCGGCATCGCATTCCACAACGGCGATCTCACTCGAGATGAGCGTGTCGCAGTGGAGCGCGGCTTCCGCCGGCAAGACGGCCAGATCAGAGTGCTCGTCGCAACCAGCACGGTTGCAGCGGGCGTGAACACGCCTGCATCTACTGTCATCATTGCCGAGACCGATTTTCCTGGCCGCGAGCGGCAGCCGTACACGGTGGCTCAATACAAGAACATGGCAGGCCGTGCCGGTCGCTTGGGGTTTGAAGTTGAGGGGAAGGCTATCCTGCTCGCCGATACTCCCATGGAGCGCAATCAACTTTTCCGGCAATATGTGCAGGGTCAGCCAGAGGTTATCCGGTCATCGTTCAACCCGAACCAGCCGGGCACCTGGGTGATCCGTTTGCTAACGCAGGTCAGAGATGTTCCGCGCGGAGCGGTCGTCGACCTGATCGCAAATACATATGGCGGTTATCTCGCCGCCCTCCAGAATCCGGCGTGGCGCGATCGTATGGTCCCGACACTGGAGCGGCTGTTGGACCGTATGATCGCCGATGGCCTGATCGAGGTAGACGGCGACAATCTCCGACTGACGATGCTTGGGAGAGCCTGCGGAGAGTCGCCCCTCACGCTCGAGTCGGCGATGCGCCTCGTTGAGCTGTTGCGTCGCGTTGACCCGGCCGACGCGACGCTGGAAGCCCTCCTTGTACTCGTCGAATGCCTGCCGGAGCGCGACGAGGACTACACACCGCAAACCCGCAATGGTGAGCCGCGGTGGCAGCAGGCCGCCCTTGGCCGCTTCGGACATGGAGTGGGCCGCGCGTTGCAGCATCGCGCTGAAAGCGATGTTGCATTCTATGCCCGGTGCAAGCGAGCGCTCATAGTGAGCGACTGGATCGCTGGTGAACCGACCAACGATATCGAGGCCCGATACTCGTCTAATGCATTCGTCAGGGTAGGGCACGGCGACATTCGCGGCTACGCCGACGGCTCTCGTTTCCTGCTGGAGTCCGCGCTGCGCATTGCCGCGATCGTGCTTGAACGGGCCGAGGATCAGGAAGCAGCAGTGCTATTGCTCACCCGGCTTGATCTCGGTCTTCCAGCCGAAGCGTTGCCGCTGAGTGCCCTTGGCTTCCCTCTGACACGAGGTGAGATTCTTGCGCTTTTCCGGGCGGGTCATTTGACCGGGGAGTCGATTGCCGCTTTAGCCCCCGACGCGGTCGCTGCAATCATCGGCCGCCGTGGAGGTGAACTGCATGAGGCAGTGCAGCCACCTATATTGGCGTAGCTCAAGTCACGATTAGATGAGGTAGGGCCACTTGAGGGATAGAATGGGTTCGCGAGGGTTGTCGTCTATTTTCGCACTCAGACGCGAACCTTCTTATAATTGAGGCCAGTGACGAAGCCCTGCTCAAGGCACCACCTGCGTGTCAGGCCAGCGCCAGTGTTGTTCGAGTAAGCCTTCGCGTCCGGGCGAAACCGTAAGAAGGACGGCCACGCAGATGGCTCCGGATGGTTGGTCTTGACGTGAACGAGGACCTCCTCCTCCTCTCGGATATCCTCAATTTCCTTTACTGCGTAGCGACTACCCCATTCCGTGGTGTAGTCGAGCACCGCATGAACGACAGTATGCCGCTGGTTAGGCCTCAGTTTCCGCCGGACCGAGACGTGCTGGGCGAGTTCATCTCGATAGTCCCAATCCCGGAAATAAAGATTGGCCATGCAGTTGAGGATCTGATGTTCATTGATGGCGTCCACGTCCGCTTCGCGTATCACGTCGATCCAACCTGAGCGCTGACCGGTCTGATAAACGGCAGAATCGTACACGATCGCGCATAGTTGGGGAGAAAGTGGGAGAAGGAAAACGGCTCCCGCAGTCTTGACGCCAAAGCTCCGCAGCACCTTGTGACGGCGCTGGAGGTGCAACCTATTCGTGAGGACCGACGGGTCATCGGACGTAACGAAAGGTCGGTGCGTGCGGTTGCGCGCGATGCAGACCTTTAAGTCATCGACGATGCGCATGCTGTCAGCAAAATGCAACATCGCCATTTGGACCGCATTCTTCATGGCATCACGGATGGCGGGCATCGGAATATCGGAACCGGGGATGTCGTGCATGGCAGCTGTCATTTCGGCCGCCTTTCGCGAGGCAGCCTCGGTTCGCAAATGTTGGAGGTAGACAAACCGCTGGATGACGATCTGGACCTTCGCGTTTACGACGGCATTCTCGCTCTTAAGAAAGCGCACGACCTCGCCGTACGGATTCTCGATGGAATTTATGGCACGTTCGAGGCGCTCGTCCTTGCCGTAGAAGTAGTCTCCCGAGCACTGATTCTTAACCGGAGCGTTCTGAACTGGCCTTAAGCGGTCAATGTTGAAAAGATTGATTGCTAAACCTTCGCCGTCCAGAGTGAATGGCTTCAGGTGAACGCGCGGAACGTAGTGTTGGTTCTTGTTGTTGGCCATTTATCACGACTATGCGTTTTGGATGGTACCGTCACCCTCGACTCAGGGAAGCTTGATTGCGCAGCATTAGGCGGCTTCATCGAGATGTCCAGGCCCGCTGGACTTCCCCTTCAAAAGTGGAGGGCTTCTGTTAGATAAAACTGACAGGAGACTTAGAATTGAAGCAGCGCGAATTTACAGAAGATTTCAAACGGGAAGCCGTTCGTATTTTAACGACGAGTGGTCGAAGCATTTCATCGGTTGCGGACGACCTTGGCATTGGCAAATCAACACTTGACCGCTGGCGTCGCAATTTTGCTGAGAAGGATCTGCTTTCTGGTCCGCATGAGGACATGAGCGAGGAACTTGCCCGGCTTCGTAAGGAAAATGAACTCCTGCGACAGGAACGTGACCTACTAAAAAAAGCGACGGCCTTCTTCGCTCGGGAGACAAGTCGATGAAGTTTGCGTTCATCGACACGGAGAAGGCTCATATGTCTCTGTCACGGCTGTGCGCTTTCGCAGGCGTCAGTATCAGCGGTTATTATGCATGGAAGCATCGTTTGCCCAGTCGTCGTCAGCTCGACGATATGATCATCCTGGCGCATATTCGTAATCAGTTTGAGCTGTCACGTGAAACTTATGGCAGCCCTCGAATGCATGTCGAACTGAACGAAGAAGGTATTCGAGCAGGACGTCACCGCACGGCGCGACTGATGCGTGAAAACGGCCTTAAAGCCCGGCAGAAAACTCGCTTCAAACGCACGACCGACAGCAATCATGGTGAGCCCGTCGCTCCCAATCTTCTGGATCAGGACTTCACTTGTGATGGGCCTAATCAAAAATGGGGTGTCGATATCAGTTACATATGGACGGCAGAAGGCTGGCTATATCTGGCAATCGTTGTCGATCTTTATTCGCGTCGCATCATCGGCTGGGAAGCACGCGATAGGATGAAGAAGGATCTGGCGATCAGTGCTTTGAAGAAAGCCATTGCAATCCGTCAACCAAAGCCGGGGCTGATCCAGCACTCGGACAGAGGAAGCCAGTATGCCAGTTATGAGTATCGCAAAATCCTCACAGCTCACAAAATGCTTCCATCCATGAGCGGCAAAGGAAATTGCTATGACAATGCAATGGTGGAAACCGTCTTCAAAACGATCAAGTCGGAACTGATCTGGCGCACTGTGTTCTACACACGTAAGGATGCAATCAAAGCCATTGGCGAATACATTGACGGCTTCTATAATCCTGTGCGCAGACATTCTGCACTCGGATACAAATCACCGATGCAGTTCGAGATGATAAACCGTAAATTAGTGACAGAACCCCTCCACTAAATAAGGGCAAGTCCAGGTAGCCCCGGGTTGCTTCGGGAGAGGGCCTTCACAGGGATCGGCAGCGGCCGGGGCGGTGAAACCAAGTGACGCGAAAATCGCAGCGGGAAGGAGTGAGCACTTGTTCATGCCGCTTTCCTTAGGGCGCGGTTGCCCCGCTTTTGGGCCAAAAGTGCGCGGACGAATTTATCCCATTTGACCATGGCGGCTCGCTTCTCAGGCATATAGTTCCAGCGGTCGTAGCTCTTTGAGCTGACGTCCTGAAGAGTGTGATTTTGGAGGCGATCACGGATCTCCTTGGAAAGTCCGGCTTTGCCAGCCAGCGTCTTCCAGGTTCTACGCAAATCTCGGTTGGTGACGTAAGGGATCACCTCTCGGTCACGTTGGCGCCACATGAAGGAGTAGAGCGTGCCGTGGCTGACCGGCTTCGATGGATCCTTCGCCGAAGGGAAGAACCAGCCGTGTGCGTTGGGTGTGATGGACTCGATGAGATCGGCGGCGGCGCTGGGCACCGGGATGGCATGGGGCTTGCCATTCTTTGTCTTGGACCAGTCGATTATGCGCTCCTTGGCATCCCACTGATCGATATGCAGCCGAGCGATCTCCTCGACGCGTTGACCGGTCAGCATGAGAATGCGGACTGCTCTAGTGTAGGGCGGATGGACAGGAGTGTCGGGGCACTCGAGCCACCGATAGAGACGCAGGAATTCTTCCTCATCCAACCAGCGCGTCCCGACCTTCTTCGGCTCCGTTGGGATGCCCGCCGCAGGGTTGTAGACGAGGCGAAAGCGTCGAGAAGAGGACGATCGATAGTCGTGCTCTGATTTCAGGCCCCAGCTATAGGCGGATCGGATATAACTACGGACGTGATCAGCCATCGATCGCTTTCCACGTTCGTAAATAGGGCGGATTACGTCGGTAATTTCCTCAGGCTCGATATCGCGCGCCGGGCGGTTGCGTCCGAGTGTGTCCGCGACTTTGTTCAACCCTTTTCCGGCTTCCTTCCAGGAAGGTTTCCCTGCGTCCTTGAGATAGGCGACATAGGCTTCGAAAAGGTCCGCGACAGTACCAGGTCGCGTGTCGCCAGCGATCTTGATGCTCCGACCCTTCTGGATCATGTCGGCAAAGTCGCGATGAAAGACCTCTCGTGCCTTCGAGAGTGGCATCGCGGGATAAGATCCGAGCTTCTTCTTGATCCGCTTCTGGTCCCGCCACTGCTGAGCCATCCAGTCCGCTGTTACACGGGTTGGCATTGGCTTCATTACCAGAACCAGGCGGCCGGTTCCGTGTCCCTCGCCATCGACGAGGCTAAGCTGCTTTCCGGTCTGCTCTACCTGTTTAAGGGCTCGGCGTATTTCTCCATCTGTAAGGCTTGGCACTGGGGTCTCCCGTTGGCTTCCAAGTGGGGTCGCCAGACGGTTTTGTGGGGTCGGCGACTGGGGTCAAAAAGGGCTTCGATCCCCTTAAAACCGACCCCAATATGCCATGATATCCGGTAGCGCGACAAGCCAGAAAATCATTGTGTTTCAATGGTATTGAGCGTGATCTAGCGTGATCGAAATGGGGGCAGTGGGATGATTGTGGACGAGAATAATTGCTGTCGCCGAAAGCTCTAATGCACGCCGCACAACTTCGCGCGGATAGACTGGTGTGTGATCGACTGTCCCTTGTTGCTGCACCTCGTCTGCAATGAGGCGGTTCTTTTTATCAAGGAAAAGAATGCGGAATTGTTCCCGCGTTTCATAGGCCATTGCGGTGGTGCAATAAGCGATGACTTGGCTCCAAGAACCAAGAACTTCGCGCTCCATTACGGTGCTGCGTGCGGAGCGCTTGGAGATTGCCTCAACGATCTTGAGTTCAAGTGCGATGGAGGGGCCGATGCCGGGGGTCTCAGCCAGAAGTTTTTCAGGAGCGCCCAATACTTCCGCAACTGTCCCAAAGCGGCTTAACAACGACTTCGCAAGCGGCTTTGTATCCGCGCGCTGGATAACTCTGAATAGCAGTAGCTCAAGCAACTCATAGTCAGCGAGTGCATCCGGTGCAGTCTTGAAGCGCAGTCGTAACCGATCTCGGTGGCCCAGATGATGTGGCTTTTCGAGGGGCGCCTGAACGCGTATGCCCTCGTTGAAGCCGGGAAAGTCGAAGCTTCCCGGACTTTTGTCCTTTGGTGCCATTCTGTTTAAACCCCCGCAGAAACAGTCGACAATTTTAAGTTAGCTTACCGCATGGATGGCGGACCGAAAACGTTTTTCGGTGAAAGTGTAAAGATTTCGCATCCGTCTTTGGTGACGCCAACGGTATGTTCATATTGCGCAGTCAGTGAGCGGTCGCGCGTAACTGCGGTCCAGCCATCCGAAAGAACTTTAACGCCGGGCTTGCCAAGGTTAATCATCGGCTCAATCGTGAAGATCATGCCTTCTTTGATTTCAACGCCTTCGTTGACTGTGCCGTAATGAAGAATATTCGGTGCATCGTGGAAAAGCTGACCAACGCCATGGCCGCAGAAATCGCGTACCACTGAGCAGCGTTCACCTTCTGCATAGGTCTGAATGGCAGCACCAATGGCGCCCGTTTTCACGCCGGGCTTTACAACTTCAATGCCACGCAACAAGCTTTCATAGGTCACTTCAAGAAGGCGCTCGGCTGCACGCTTGATTTCGCCAACCGCATACATGCGACTTGAATCGCCATGCCAACTATCAAGCAAATACGTCACGTCGATATTGACGATGTCACCCTCACGCAGAGGCTTGTCATCTGGAATGCCGTGGCAAACAACATGGTTGATCGATGTACAGGTGGACTTTGTGTAACCGCGATAGTTCAGTGTCGCTGGGAAAGCGCCATTATCCATGCCGAATTCAAAAACGAAACGATCAATTTCATTAGTGGTGACACCTGGCTTCACAATGTCATTCAATGCATCAAGGCAACGAGCAGTAAGATTGCAGACTTTGCGCATGCCCTCAAAGGCGTCTGGGCCATAAAGCCTGATCTGCCCGGTATATTTCATCGGCGCGCTCGTTGCTTCGATATAAGTCACCATCTCGGTCCGTCTTTCTAATATTCTATAGGCACGACTGTTTCAGCACTGATGCCGTTTTCTGTTATGTGGCATCGAATAGCCCAAGCCTCAACCCCGGCCGCGCGTGCGCGGTCAAATGCGCGCGCATAAGTCGGATCAAGATCGCCTGAGATGCTGAATCTGTCGCAATCGTTTCGCTGGATAATAAACACCATCACGCCCCGATAGCCAGCAGATACGACATCGACTAACTCATCAAGGTGTTTCGCACCGCGCGCAGTCATTGTGTCGGGAAATTCTGCAACGCAAGGGGTGCGGATGAAGTGAACGTTTTTCACTTCCACATAGGCACGTGGCTGCTCACCTTCATCAAGCAATATGTCGATGCGTGAGTTTTTACCGTATTTTTGTTCGCGCTTGAGAAGACCGTAATTCTTCAAGTCTGGAATCATGCCGGCAAGAATGGCTTCTTCGGCGATTCTATTCGGCAGCCCCGTGTTGATCCCGACAAGTGTATTGTCAGCTTCAACAATTTGCAGAGTGTGCCGATATTTCCGGTGAGGGGCATCTGAAACGCTTAACCAAACGCGAGATCCCGGTGCCGTGAGGCCGAGCATTGATCCTGTGTTTGGAACGGAAGCCGTAATGAACTGCCCATCGTCGAGCGTAACATCGGCCAAAAAGCGCTTATAGCGGCGCTCAAGGCGACCTGTCACAAGAGGAGGGTTGAAAAGCATGGTCCGATTTAGGCGGATATATGCTCCGATGCAAGCGTCAGTGGCTTTAGAAGAGCGCTGTGAAGATATCTGCCCAACGCATATCGGCACTCAGTACGAGCATAGTTGCGATAAGGCCAGCGCCGAGTAAGGTGAGTGTTGTTTTTGTTTCGCTGGTAATCACGGTCGCCACCAAATTGCTTTTGAACTGGTGGAAACTTCACGCTTAATTTAGCCCGCAATATGATGCGAAAATGTTTATTCGCGGCATTTTGCGGGCAAAGTGTGAGAGCCAATAAGGGTTATTCTTTTACCCAGTTGAAAGCCAATTCTTCACGGAATGCAAAGCGTATGATGTGGCTTGCGACAACATCTTCAATCTGTGACAGGGCTTCTTGCGGAGCCTCAACGATTGCTGTGAGTTTTTCCGAATCTGCATCAAGAGTAACGATGCGATTCTCACCGAGATCAATTCGGCCGTGCTTTGGGGTGAATTCAATGGAAAATTTATGTGTCCAATGTTTGCAGAGCTGCTGCAAATAACGGCTGGCGTGAGCAGTTGGTACGATAGCGGTCGTTTTAGCCATAATCTTGCTGTCCAATTTCAAGTTTTATGGACAGTGCCTAGCATTGCTATCTGAGGAATGTCACTCAGCAAGATATCAATTTTTCGGGAGAATAAAAAACCAGCGAGTGGTACGCCCAAGGGGAATCGAACCCCTGTCTGCGCCGTGAAAGGGCGCTGTCCTAACCGCTAGACGATGGGCGCCTGTTGCTGGTGTGAGTGGGCTTATATGCAGGAAATTTCCGATGCGCAAGTCCTTTTTAGAAAAAATCCAAGAAAATTTTATTTGGAGATTTTTCTGCACGGTGCTTTTGAAAACAATGAGATAGGGCGGCAAGCTGAAGTCATGCTTGCGCGGAAAAGCGCGCTTGCGACAAGTCGCTTTTAGTAGATTGATTATTTTTCTGGAAAAAGAAAAACCAGCAAGTGGTACGCCCAAGGGGAATCGAACCCCTGTCTGCGCCGTGAAAGGGCGCTGTCCTAACCGCTAGACGATGGGCGCCTGTTGCTGGTGTGAGTGGGCTTATATGCAGGAAGATTGTGACTCGCAAGCCCTTAATTCGACTTTTTCATAAAAATATCATGCGAGGCTAATTTTCGCGGCGTGTATTTTGTGGGTAAAAGAGCTATCTAACTGAAATGCAATAAAAAAGCCGGGCAATATGACCCGGCTTTTGTCTTGTTTATCGCTTGCAGCTCCAGTTCCAGTCGCGCTCCGGACCGATATCCACATGCACCGACGTCGTATGACAATAGGTGCCAACACCACCGCGATTGGACATGTTGCGAGCGTAGCGTGCGATTTCGTGTTTCGACACGCCGTCGATTTGAATGTCAGCCGCAGCGCAAATCATATGCAGTGATTTGCGGGCGCCATTCACTTTGCGATTATAAGACGGGCTACGGTAGCCAGAAGTGACCATGACCGGCTTGCGGAAGTGCCGTTCCATAGTCTTGAGCATGGAAACAAGCTGAGGCTTCAGGCAAGCGACATCCACAGTCTCGCGCTGAACTTTCAGGCCGTTGGGGGCTAGACGAGCAAGTCCTGGTGCCGATGCGAGCTGAACGGATGCGTAATCATCATATTCATTCGCATCTATATCGCTGTCATCATAAATACTTTTGCGATGCTTGATTTCAAACCCGCCATTGGCGCGCACGCCGGGAAGGGCATAATTATATTCTTGCGTAGATTTTTTTGTTGGACGCACAACAGCAAGTTTCTTGTTTTCTGCTTTGCTTTCCCCATTAGCATTATCTTCGTTGAAGAGACGAGCAATGCTTCCCTGACCAGCTGTTGCTGGGCGCTGTGGAGCGACATAAGCATTTGCGTTCTTCGCTGACCCGAAAAGCGACGTAACCTGTGTTGGCTTTTCCGCCTCAACGGGCTTGGAAGCTTCAGTTGCCGGAGCTGCTTCCGGTTCGGGCTTTGATTGAGGTGCCGCTGTCGTGGCTTGTTCTTCAGGCTTTTGAGTTTCCGACGCTTGTTCTGGTGCTGCAGGAGCAGCTTCAACTGGCTTTTTGCCAAACATACCAAACAATGAACTGGATTTTGTCTCTGAGGCGAGGGCTGCAACCTGAACAGGCGCTTCCTGTTTCGGTGCGCCTTCTGCAGATGCGGTCGCTGTTGGATTTGTTTTTGCGTTTTCGGTGGGAGCTGTTTTTTCAGCTGCCGCTGGCTTTGTTGATTCTTTGGCTGTTTCAGCTGCTACTGTTTGGTCGGCCGCGCTTTGAAGAGTTTCAGCAATGACGGAACCATCTGGGTCATTCGTCATTTGTAATGGTGAGGTGCCATTACTGGTCGATGTACAAGATGTAAGAACGAGCGCGAGCAAGGCTACGCTACCAGAAAGTAGTCTTCTTGTCGTCGTGTGCGTTGCTACTGCGAATTTCAATATCTGCTCCAGCTCGATGTCCCATACAGATGGGCTTGACCATTTTAACGAGCCGGAAAATCCTGATCTCGTTTGGTTTGGGGAGATCGGCTTCCCCATGTGAGTCGCGCTAAAGCATTTTCAAGCAGCTTTACTCACAAAGACCGGCAATGAAGGCCAGCTTAGATAGTTCAATTTCTTCAATGCCTTATTACAAATTCATCGTGAATGCAGTTGGTCTAAAGCATGAGTAGACAAGTTACCAAATGATAAGTTGTAACCAATTTTTAGGGTTTTTAACTGCCAAACGCAACTATTGAAAGTGATCAGTGTTTGAATAAATCGGATTTCACTTTTGTTTTACGTAAAAATAACGCAATATTACTAATTGTAACTTTTGGTTATACCTGTTGTTGAACGTGCTTTTGAAGCGTAAGGATTGTGCCGGGTCGCAACTCGGTTGTTGACATGACGTAGCGAGTTGGTGCTATCCACTTTCCGATATATTATCTGCGTCGGGCGAGTTATAGATTTCGCAAGAACAGACATTAGTGAAGAACACCAGGATTGGAACCCGACATATGACCAAGAGCACGCGGACGTTTGCCAATATCATGCTGGCAGCAACAGCCGTGGCGCTTCTCGCGGGTTGTGCTGGCGGTCCTGAATTTCAGGGTACGCCGCAGGAAGGTGCGAAGCGCACTGATACCTATCCGACCTTTGGACGTATGCCGAAAGCTGCCACCGTCCAGATTACGCCGGAAGAAAAGGCGCAGATGATGTCTGGTCTTGATTCTGATCGCACGCGATTGGCCGCAACACGCTCGTCCGCAAGTACGCTCACTCCTGCTCAAGCTGCCGCATTGCGCAAGCAAGCGCAGGATGAAGCCGCCGCTACACTGAAGCAGATCGAAGCCGGGGAATAAGAGGCTTTTCGTCAATAAAAGCTTCGTCGCAGAACTGTAACAAGTCTCGACCCGATTCGATAACAGGTGTATAGCTCCAAACGCGGCGCATGCGCGCCGTTTCATTCAACTCCCTTCTGGAACAGGATCATGTCGGAAGAATTTCATAAAGTCCGTCGTTTGCCACCTTATGTCTTTGAACAGGTTAACCGCCTGAAGGCATCAGCGCGAGCGGCCGGAGCCGACATCATTGATCTCGGAATGGGTAACCCTGATTTGCCAACACCGAAGAACATTGTCGATAAGCTTTGCGAAGCGGTGCAGGACCCGCGCGCGCATCGTTATTCGTCGTCAAAGGGTATTCCCGGTCTTCGTCGTGCGCAGGCACAATATTATGCGCGCCGTTTCGGCGTGAAGCTCAACCCGGATACGCAGGTTGTGGCTACGCTTGGCTCCAAGGAAGGCTTCGCCAATATGGCGCAGGCGATCACTGCGCCCGGCGATGTCGTACTTTGCCCGGATCCAACCTATCCAATTCATTCGTTCGGCTTCATCATGTCGGGTGGTGTTATTCGCTCGATCCCTGCAAAGCCGGATGAAGAGTTCATCCGTGCGCTGGATCGTGCGGTAAAGCATTCCATTCCAAAGCCGCTTGCGCTGATCTTGAACTTCCCGTCGAACCCGACTGCCTATGTCGCGACCCTTGATTTCTACAAGGATGTAGTCGATTTCGCGCGTAAGAATGATCTGATCATTCTTTCTGATCTGGCCTATTCGGAAATCTATTTCGACGATAACAATCCTCCGCCATCGGTTCTTGAAGTGCCGGGTGCTATGGATGTTGCGGTCGAGTTCACCTCGATGTCGAAGACATTCTCGATGCCGGGTTGGCGTATGGGCTTTGCGGTTGGCAATGAGCGTCTGATTGCAGCACTGACGCGCGTTAAATCCTATCTCGATTATGGTGCTTTCACGCCAATTCAGGTTGCAGCAACCGCAGCACTCAATGGCGACGGTTCTGACATTGCTTATGTCCGTAACGTCTATAAGCAGCGTCGCGATGTGCTCGTCGACAGTTTTGGCCGCGCAGGCTGGGATGTGCCGCCACCAGCGGCAACCATGTTCGCTTGGGTTCCGATTCCAGAACGTTTCCGCGCGTTGGGCTCGCTTGAATTTTCCAAGCTGCTGGTTGAAATGGCTGATGTTGCTGTTGCTCCGGGCGTAGGTTTTGGTGAGCATGGCGATGAATATGTTCGTATAGCACTGGTTGAAAACGAACATCGCATTCGCCAGGCTGCTCGCAACATCAAGCGCTTCCTGTCTGCCAAGGACGAGAATGTGCAAAACATCATTCCGCTTGAAGGTCGCCGTTAACAGCCTTTAAGATAAAGCGAGGGCCGTCTTCTGGTCGGTCCTTGTTTCCCACCACATATAATTCAACAATTCAGAGAGACAGAACAATGAGTGATGCATTGCGGATCGGCGTTGCCGGACTGGGCACCGTTGGTGCTTCGGTGTTGCGTATTCTACGTGACAAGGCCGAAATGCTCACTCGTCAATGCGGTAAGCCGGTTGTTGTTACAGCGGTGAGCGCTCGTGACCGCTCGCGCGATCGCGGTGTCGATCTTTCTGGCATTGAATGGTTTGATGATTCAGTCGAACTGGCGAAAAGTGCGAATATCGATGTTTTTGTTGAACTCATAGGCGGCGATGAAGGTCCGGCTAAATCTGCTGTTGAAGCTGCATTGCGTGCAGGTCATCATGTTGTGACTGCCAACAAGGCGCTTCTTGCAAAGCATGGCGTCTCGCTTGCCAAAATTGCCGAAGAAAAAGGTGTTCTTCTTAACTTTGAAGCGGCCGTTGCAGGCGGAATCCCCGTTATCAAAGCGATGCGTGAATCGTTGACTGGCAATACAGTGTCGCGCGTTTACGGCATTATGAACGGCACTTGTAACTATATCCTGACGCGGATGTGGGAAGAGGGCATTTCGTTTGAGGATTGTCTCGCAGATGCACAGCGCCTTGGCTATGCCGAAGCTGATCCGACTTTCGATATTGAAGGCAACGACACGGCGCACAAACTTGCGCTGCTGACGAGCCTCGCATTTGGCACCCAGATCGCTGCTGACGATATATATCTCGAAGGCATCAGCAATATTTCACTTGCCGATATTCGCGCCGCTGATGAGCTTGGCTATCGTATCAAGTTGCTTGGCGTTGCGCAGAAAACCGATACTGGCATTGAACAGCGCGTTCATCCAACAATGGTGCCAACCTCGTCGGTAATCGCACAGGTCCATGGCGTGACCAATGCGGTTGCAATCGAGACTGACCTTCTGGGCGAACTGCTGCTTTCGGGTCCGGGTGCTGGCGGTAATGCCACAGCATCGGCGGTGATTGGCGATATTGCTGACATTGCCAAGAGTCGCCCTGGCTTCCAGCATGGTCCTGTTTTTGGAACGCCTGCGAAAGCCTTGCAGCCATATAAGCGCGCTAAAATGCGCAAGCATGCTGGCGGCTACTTCATTCGCTTGACGGTTTATGATCGCATCGGTGCTTTTGCCGCTATCGCTAAGCGCATGGCCGAAAATGACATTTCGCTTGAATCGATTGTCCAGCGCCCGCTGATGGATAGCGATGTCAGCGACGGTATCAAGACAGTCATTCTTGTTACCCATGAAACGACCGAATCCGCTGTTAAAAAGGCGCTTGAGGTGATTCTTAAGGATGATCATCTGGTCAACAAGCCGCAGATGATCCGCATCGAACGCGCTGGCTGATTGCTCGCTAAAGCTGCCGCTCTTGATGGGCGGCAGCGTTTTTGCTAAGAAGACTGCATCGGAATAGTACGATAGAGAGACACAATGGAAAAGGAGGGCTGTAATATGGATGTGACGCGTCACGACCGTCATCGTCAGTATGGCCCTGATTTTGCCCTGCAACAGTAAATTGTGCAGGGCCGATTAAGACTTACAGAACAGTCTTTTTCTGCCTTTTCTGAAGGCTCAGCTTTATTTGCTGTAGCCAAAAATTTGCAAGCACATTGATTGAAGCTGTTTGAGAACTGCTCGCCAGTGCTTGGCCAAATTGGGCCTATTGCCATGTCTCTTTTATCTGTTCAGAATCTTTCGCTTACCCTTCATCAGACCTTGTTCGCTAACCTCGATTTTGTCGTGGGTGAGGGTGAACGTCTGGGTATTGTTGCCGCTAATGGTCGTGGAAAGACCAGCCTTTTACGCCTTATAGTTGGCGAAGGTGAGCCGACCAGCGGTGTCATTACCCGCTCGCGTGGGCTGAAAATTGGTTATGTCAGCCAGTATGTTGCCGACGACCTGATGGACCTCTCTTTTTATGATCTGGTCCTCAGTGGATTGGATGAAGATGCGCGCGACTATGAGAGCTGGCGCGCAGACATAGTGCTCGATGATTTGAATGTTCCGGCAGAACTGCGCGATCTTGCTGTTCGACAATTAAGCGGAGGTTGGCAACGGCTTGCGCTGCTGGCGCGCACATGGGTTTCCGAGCCTGACGTGCTTTTGCTCGACGAGCCGACCAATCACCTCGACCTTGAAAAAGTGCATTTGCTGGAAAACTGGCTTGATGCACTGCCCCGTTCAGTCGCCGTGATCGTATGCAGCCATGATCGTGCTTTTCTCGATGAGGTCACGAAACGCACACTTTTCCTGCGTGCAGAAAAGTCGTTCGTCTTTGCGTTGCCGTACAGCCAAGCGCGTGTGGCGCTTGACGAGATTGATGCGGCTGATGCGCGCCAGTTTGAAAAGGACATGAAAACTGTTCAGCAATTGCGCAGACAGGCCGCCAAGCTCAACAATATCGGTATCAATTCGGGCAGTGATTTGCTGGTCGTGAAAACCAAACAATTGCGTGCGCGTGCCGAGAAAATTGAGGAAAGTGCTAAAGCAGCGCATGTTGAGCGCTCTGCGGGCAAGATCAAGCTTGATGGGCGAGGTAGCCATGCCAAAGCGCTGATTGTGATTGGTCAGGCCGAGATTGCGACGCCTGACGGTCGGGCTCTCTACAAAACCGGCCAGCTTTGGATCAATCCGGGCGATCGAATCGTGCTGCTTGGCGCGAACGGAACCGGCAAAACGCGGCTTCTCACACAGGTCCGGGAAGCTATAATTCATCCAGAACAATCGCTTGCGGGCATTAAAGCGACGCCTTCGCTCGTGCTGGGCTATAGTGATCAGGCTTTGTCTGAGTTGAAAGGTGACTGGACGCCTTTTGAAACGATCATGAAGCGTTTCGATGTCGGCGACCAGCGAGCACGTTCCTTGCTTGCCGGTGCCGGTATGACGCTTGAGATGCAGGCCAAACCTTTGTCGCGGCTTTCGGGCGGACAAAAGGCGCGGCTTGCCATGCTGGTTCTGCGGCTTACAAAGCCAAACTTCTACATTCTTGATGAACCGACCAATCACCTCGACATTGATGGGCAGGAAATGCTGGAAGCAGAACTGCTGAGCGATGAAACCGCGAGCCTGATTGTTTCGCATGATCGCAGTTTCGTGCGCAATATTGGCAATCGTTTCTGGGTTATTGATCGAAAAAAGCTGATTGAAGTGGAAAGCCCCGAGGCTTTCTTCGGCTATGCTAAAGGCTGAAATATCGGGCTTTTTGCGCTAAATCGATTAAGAGTTAGAGCGGAAAATGTTTTTGCCGCTCTTTCTCTTGCAGGTCGGCAGGGACTTTGACAAACCATTTGCTCAATGTCGCTATAGATGGCGAAACACACATTTCATATGAATTCAGGACTTTGTTCACATGGCCAAGACTTCAGAACAGCAACCGCAACGACCAGCGCAGGGACTTGATCGCATTTTGACGCTTGAGCTGGTTCGCGTTGCCGAACGAGCAGCGGTTGCAGCTGCGCGTCTGCGCGGACGTGGCGATGAGATGGCTGCTGATCAGGCCGCTGTTGATGCCATGCGTCAGGAACTCAATCGTCTGCCGATTGCCGGAACAGTCGTGATTGGCGAAGGCGAACGCGATGAAGCGCCGATGCTTTATATTGGCGAAGAAGTTGGCACTAAGCAGGGGCCGGATGTCGATATTGCGCTAGATCCGCTGGAAGGCACCACGATCTGCGCAAAGAACCTGCCGAACTCGTTGGCGGTGATCGCTATCGCTGAGAAGGGCAATCTGCTCTATGCGCCCGACGTTTACATGGAAAAGATTGCTGTCGGTCCGGGCTATCCGAAAGGCGTTGTCGATCTTGACGCGACAGCCACTCATAATATCCATGCTATTGCGAAAGCAAAAGGTGTGCAGCCTCATGAAATCACGGCCTGCATTATGGATCGTCCGCGTCATGCTCGTCTTATTGAAGAAGTACGCGCAACCGGTGCTTCCATTCGTTTGATCGGTGATGGCGACGTTGCGGGTGTGATGCACACGACCAATCCGGACGAAACCGGCATTGATATTTATATCGGTATCGGTGGTGCGCCGGAAGGTGTGCTGGCTGCGGCGGCTTTGCGCTGCATTGGTGGTCAGATGCAGGGACGCTTGCAGCTTAATTCGGATGAGAAGATCGCTCGCGCTGCCAAGATGGGTATTTCGGACCCGAAGAAAATCTACACGATGGAAGAAATGGCCAAGGGAGACGTCCTGTTTGCTGCAACCGGCGTGACGGATGGCAATATGCTTTCAGGCGTTAAGTTCGCACGAGATTATATCCAAACTCATACAATCGTTATGCGTTCAAGCTCGCAGACCGTTCGTGAAATTAAGGCGAGGCACCAGGATCTGTCTAAATTCTAACAGAACTATCGATATTTAGGCTCTGGCTGCCTGCAAATGGTGTTTTTCTACGCTTCCGGTGCTCATGTACCCTTTAGTACATTCCGCTCCGGTTCTCGAACTCCACCATTTTCGGTACGCCATAACCGAAATCTCTTCTGGTTCCCGACTTATGATCCAACGGCGGCATTGCAAAAATGCCGCCTTTTGTGTCTTTAAGAAACCATGACAACAGAACGCTATTTTCTCGGTATCCGTAAATCTGTCACCGGCCAGAAATGGATGGACCGGCTCGGCCCGCGTGAGGCCAATACAGCGCTTGCGATTGCGCAGCATCACGGCATTTCTGATCTTGTTTCGCGGGTGTTGGCGGGGCGTGGTGTGAGTGTTGAGGGTGCGCCGGAATTTATTGATCCTAGCCTGCGCAATCTGATGCCCGATCCGGCTATGCTGACCGATATGGATAAAGCCGCAAACCGGATTGCAGATGCCATTATGCGTCGCGAAACCGTTGCGATTTTTGGTGACTATGATGTGGATGGCGCATGTTCATCTGCGTTGATGGCGCGTTTTCTCAAGCATTACGGCATTACGCATTCGATCTACATTCCGGATCGTATTTTTGAGGGTTATGGCCCGAACCCTGATGCCATGCGTGAGCTGGTCGCAAAGGGCGCATCGCTTATCGTGACGGTAGACTGCGGCACCAACAGCGCGCCATCGATTACGGCTGCAAAAGAAGCGGGCGCTGATGTTGTCGTGCTTGATCACCATCAGGTCGGCGGCGATCTGCCCGACGATGCTGTGGCAATCGTCAATCCGAATCGTGAAGACGATATTTCGCAGCAAGAGCATCTATGTGCCGCGGGCGTTGTTTTTCTGACGCTTGTTCAGGTGACAAAAATTCTGCGGGAGCGGGGCAAAGGGGCAGGGCCTGATCTGCTTTCGCTGCTTGATCTGGTCGCACTTGCAACCGTTTGCGACGTGGTGCCGCTCAAAGGTGTAAACCGCGCGTTTGTGGTCAAAGGTTTGCTCGTTGCGCGTAGCCAGAGCAATGCCGGACTTGCAGCGCTGGGGCGCGTTGCACGTATTGGCGAACCGCTTAATGTTTTCCACCTCGGTTATCTGATTGGCCCGCGTATCAATGCCGGTGGCCGCATTGGTGATGCGGGCTTAGGTGCTCGCTTGTTGACACTGGATGATTCCACTGCCGCTGATCCGATTGCGGTTGAGCTTGACCGGCTCAATCAGGAGCGGCAGGCGATGGAAGCCGAAATGCTGATTGAAGCAGAAGCAGAAGCCTCGCTGGAGCTTTCGGGTGGAGCTGGCGCATCTGTGATCGTGACGGCAAGTGATCGCTGGCATCCGGGTATTGTCGGGCTTCTGGCCTCACGGCTCAAAGAAAAAGCGCGTCGCCCTGCTTTTGCTATCTCATTTAATGCCAACGGTATTGGTTCCGGCTCGGGACGCTCAATTTCCGGGCTTGATCTTGGCAAGCTTGTGCGCGGCGCGATGGAACGCGGATTGCTTGTGAAAGGTGGCGGTCATGCGATGGCTGCTGGTATCACCATTGAGCGTTCCAAGCTTGGCGCGCTGCGGGCATATCTTGAAGAAGAATCGGCTGATACTGTCGCGCGTTTGCGTGAAAATCAGAGTCTTTCGATTGATGGTGCGGTGGCTGCATCAGGTGCAACAGTCGCACTTTACGAATCTTTGCAGAAGGCAGGGCCTTTTGGCTCTGCGCATCCGCAGCCGGTTCTGGCGCTGCCACATCACGTTCTCGCTGATGTACGAACAGTCGGGCGTGATCATGTCCGTGTTGTCTTGCGTGGAGCCGATGGAAAGCGTGTGAATGCGATTGCGTTTCGTGCTGCTGAAGGCGATCTGGGGCGGTTTTTGTTCAATAATATTGGTCAAAGCGTACACATAGTTGGTAATCTGTCGCTCAATCACTGGAACGGTTCTGTCACGCCTCAGATACAGATTCTGGATGCGGCTGTGCCTGTTTGAATTTTCTCAACTTTTTTGTCTTCACGCTCTTGTGAAAGTGGGGGGTGAATTCCCATATGATCACGGAATAAAATAATCTGTGATGACTCTATTGGGAGATACTTATGCCGGGTTCCGGAAACCGCCTGACCAAACTGACCGCTGCAATGGTCCTTGGGCTTATCGCCTCTTTTGCCGCTGTCGATTTCGCCGAGGCTCGCCGTGCAGGCGGGGGCGGTTTTGGTAGCCGTGGTGCGCGTACTTATCAGGCGCCTGCACCAACACGGACTGCACCGAACAATGCAGCACCTGTTGAGCGTTCGATGACGCCAAATACAGGTGCACAACAGACCAATCGTCCGGGAGCTGCCGCTGGCACGCAAAATACAGCCGCACGTTCGGGCGGAATGTTCGGCAATTTTGGACGTTCGATGCTCGGTGGTCTTCTTGTTGGCGGTCTGATTGGCATGCTGCTGGGTAACGGCCTTGGCGGCATGGCCGGTATGTTCGGCCTTCTCTTGCAGGTTGCGGTCATCGCTCTGATTGCGATGTTCGTTATGCGTATGATTGCAAATCGTCGTCAGACGGCAGCCGCGGGCGCAGGCAATGCAGGTGCTCAACCCTTTAATGCTTCGCAGGTCTTTGGTTTTGCAAAGACTGCTGCACCGAAGTCAAACACTGCAAGCCGCACGCCTTCGGTTAATCCGTTTGCCAACAAGCAGGCTGACGCTCCAGTTGCGCCTGTTGTTGAAGAAGAGCCAATGGATGTGGGTCAGGAAGAGCTTGATCGTTTTGAGCAGATGCTTTCTGAAATCCAGACCGCTTATGGCCGTGAGGATTATGCGGCGCTGCGTAAGCTCGCAACACCGGAAGCCATGTCGTATCTCGCAGAAGAACTCGGCGAAATCGCTTCGAGCGGTATGCGCAATGAAGTGAAGGACGTGAAGTTGCTTCAGGGCGATGTTTCCGAAGCATGGCGCGAAGGCAATGTCGATTATGCGACTGTCGCTATCCGCTACTCGGCAATCGATGTTATGCTTGATCGCAACACGGGTGCGGTCGTTGAAGGCAACCCGGATGAGCCAGTGGAAAGCGTCGAAGTCTGGACGTTTACCCGCGTTGACGGTGGTGATTGGTTGCTTGCAGCCATTCAGGGCACTGAATAATAGAAAAAAGCCCGGTCGCGAGACCGGGCTTTATTTTTACCAGCTGCCGATGTTTTCGGCGGAAGCCCAAGGCTCCTGCGGAGCCAGACGCTCACCCTTCTGGATCAGTTCAATTGAAATGCCATCTGGTGATTTGATAAATGCCATGTGACCGTCACGCGGCGGACGGTTGATGGTAACACCTGCGTCTTTCAGCTTCTGACAGGCTTCGTAGATATTATCGACTGCATAGGCGAGATGACCGAAATTACGGCCACCCGTATAGGTTTCAGGATCCCAGTTATAGGTTAGTTCCAGCTCTGGAGCGCGTTCTGCCGTGGCTTTTTCCTTGTCCGCTGGAGCTGCAAGGAAAATAAGTGTGAAGCGGCCTTTTTCATTTTCGGTCCGCCGAATTTCTTCGAGGCCGAACTTGTTCACATAAAAGTCCAGCGATTCATCAATATCGCGAACGCGAACCATGGTGTGCAGATAGCGCATTGTCTTCTCCTGTTTTGCAGATAGGCGGGTCACAAACTCAACGCTTTCCCGAAAGAATGGTTCAGTACGTTTCTCGTGCCCGCTTGAAAGAGCTGTTAACTTGGATAAGTGGCCAGCATAAAAACGCAAGTAACAAGTTGTCGAATGCCCGCGCTGCGTTATGTTTTCGGCAGGCCGTTTTTGTTTGAGAAATTTAGGAATTAACGATCAGCGCATAAAGCCTGTGGTCATCTTCAATTGAACAAAAGATAGGGCTTGCCGCCTACGGTTAAGGAAGTGTTATTCTTTGGGCAAGAATCACGTCAGAATCGCAACGGAACAAAAGAGGAGGGACGAGCGCATGGCAGACAAATCTGTGTCAAATGACCAGTTTCGCAGTCAGGCCTCCTCAGAAGAGATTGGCGAACTCGTTGAACTCTCGGGCCATATCAAATGGTTCGACGTTGCAAAAGGCTACGGCTTTATCGTTCCAGATCAGCCGGGCTTTACTGATGTTATGCTTCACGTCACAACATTGCGCCGCGATGGCTTTCAGACAGCGCTTGAAGGCGCCCGGATCGTCTGTGAAGTGCGCAATGGTGATCGTGGTATGCAATGCTTCCGCGTTCTTTCCATGGATACATCAACGGCCGTGCACCCTGCACAGATGCCACCACAGCGTACACATGTGACTGTGACGCCATCGAGCGGTCTGGAACGCGTGATCGTTAAGTGGTTCAACCGCACCAAAGGCTTTGGCTTCTTGACGCGCGGCGAGGGCACCGAAGATATTTTCATCCATATGGAAACGCTGCGTCGTTTCGGAATGATGGAATTGCGTCCCGGTCAGGTTGTCCTGATCCGCTTTGGCGACGGTGACAAAGGCCTGATGGCTGCCGAAATCCATCCGGATATTGGAACAGCGATTCCTTTCTCCCACTGATCTTACAGCATCTCATGATGTAACAAGGCTGTGAGTGGCTCTTGTGATGCCACCACCTCATTGATATTGTCCCCAGCTCAATTCCATCATTGTTCATTTCCTGACATTCGGGGATGAGCGCCAAGATGCAGGGCAAGAGCACTTCATGAGCCGCATTCTTTTCGCATTCGCTTTTCTGTTCTTTGCGGCTTCTGCACAGGCGCAGGAAACCAAACCCATGCTGCTGCCTTTGGATAAAGAGCCACTGACTTTCGTTACCTCCGGCGGTAAAGCATCTTTTGCATTGGAAATTGCTGACACTGATGAAGCGCGTATGCGTGGATTAATGTGGCGCACTGACTTCCCAAAAGATCGGGCAATGCTTTTTGTTTTTGGTCAGATGCGCGATGTGATGATGTGGATGCAGAACACACCGTCGCCGCTTGATATGGTGTTTCTCGACGATACCGGCCATGTATCCGCGATCCACGAAAACGCAGTTCCTTTTTCGGAAGATATTATTTCTTCGCAGGGACCGGCGGCCTATGTGGTTGAACTTCTGGCCGGGACTGTTAAACGAACCGGTATCAAGCGTGGTGACAGGGCAATCCATAAAGCGATCTGCGGCGACTGCCGTAACTAGCTCTCTCATAAAACCCGCATCTGAAATTCAAAAGGAATAAAAATTGAGCGCGCTCGACATCGAATATTTCGAACATGATGGTTTGCGTCTGGCTTATCGTCAGGATGGCGAGGGCGACCCGATCCTGCTTATTCATGGTTTTGCATCATCCAGTCTGGTTAACTGGGTTTCGCCGGGTTGGTTTCGCACGCTAACCGAAGCTGGTTATCGCGTGATCGCGATTGATAATCGTGGCCACGGCTTTTCTGCCAAGAGTCATGATGCCGCTGATTATACACCGAGCGCTATGGCGAGAGATGCGGCTGCGTTGCTTGATCATCTTGGCATCGAAAAAGCGCATGTCATGGGTTATTCAATGGGCGCGCGTATCACCGCGTTTTTAGCCGTTGAGCATCCTGAGCGTGTGCATAGCGCTGTTTTCGGTGGCCTCGGTATAGGCATGGTTACGGGTGCTGGTGATTGGGAACCAATTGGTGAGGCACTTCTTTCAGAAGATCCATCGACTATCACGCATCCGCGTGGATTGATGTTCCGCAAATTTGCTGATCAGACCAAGAGTGATCGCATTGCACTTGCGGCTTGCGTGATTACGTCCAAGGAACTGGTTTCGCCCGAGGCAATTGCGCGCATCATGCAGCCCGTTCTTGTCGCTGTCGGTACGACTGACGATATAGCGGGCAGTGCACAGGAACTGGCCGATATGCTGCCAAATGGACAGGCGCTTGACATACCTGATCGTGATCACATGTTGGCGGTAGGCGATAAGGTCTATAAGAAAGGCGTTCTGGCGTTTCTCGAAGAGAACCGTCTCTGAGTTTCGACCAAAGCATCAACGAGATTTACGCAGTGTCAACGCGCAGCATTTTGAGATATGTTAACGGCTGAACGCGCATTGCGGTGCAGGCACAGAGCAACGGGAGTGCTCAGTGTCTGCGATAAGCAAAATTGGAGTATGCATAATGTCCGTTCGTTCGAACGCAAAATTGTCCCCTTCGTTGGGACAGGTAGATCCGATTTGGCATTCCATCCGCGCTGAAGCGGAGGAAGCTGCCAAGAATGATCCCGTGCTTGGAACGTTCCTTTACGCGACGATACTCAACCAGACGACGTTGGAAGATGCGGTTATGCATCGCATCGCAGAACGTCTTGGACATGCTGACTTAAGCGCTGATATTTTGCGTCAGACATTTGATGCGATGTTCGAGGCAACTCCTGATTGGTCGCATATCGTACGGGTAGATATTCAGGCTTTTTATGATCGCGATCCGGCCTATAGCCGTTTCATGGATCCCATTCTTTATTTGAAGGGATTCCACGCCATCCAGACGCATCGTCTGGCGCATTGGCTTTATAAGGAAGGCCGAAAAGACTTTGCTTATTATCTGCAAAGCCGCTCATCATCAATTTTCCAGACCGACATTCATCCTGCCGCACAATTTGGCAGCGGCCTTTTCCTTGATCATGCGACCGGGCTTGTGGTTGGCGAAACAGCTGTCATCGAAGACAATGTGTCGATTCTACATGGCGTGACACTCGGTGGTACAGGTAAGGCCAGCGGTGATCGCCATCCAAAGATTCGCCACGGCGTTCTGATTGGTGCTGGCGCGAAGATTCTTGGCAATATCGAAGTTGGTCACTGCTCCAAGATTGCCGCCGGTTCTGTTGTACTCAAGCCAGTGCCGAACAATGCGACGGTTGCGGGTGTTCCTGCAAAGGTTGTCGGCGAGAGTGGATGTTCTGAGCCGTCTCGCGTGATGGACCAGATGCTCGGCGAAGCCGCATTTGGCGAACATATGTATGGCGAAGGCATATAGGCCTATTCGTTCCAGAATATCATAAAACTGACTGCTTCTGGCTTTTTAGCCAGAGCGGACTATATGTCTGAAAAGCTATTCCAACTAACGGTGCATGCGTTCATTCGCGCGTGCGTTAGTGCTTTACATCAAACAATGCCGGGTGCATTACACCGGCCTTAATTCAATATCAGGAGAAGCCGGTTGAAACCCGAAGAACTCAAGAAACTCGACGCTTATTTCAAGCGGACTTTTAACAATCCTGGCCTTCAGATTAAGGCGCGTCCACGTAAGGACGATTCCGCTGAAGTCTATCTGGATGATGAGTTCCTGGGTCTTGTCTATAAGGATGAAGACGAAGGCGAACTCTCCTATAATTTCTCGATGGCTATTCTCGACGTCGATCTCTGAGATTTTTTGCAATTAGATTAGACGCCCTTTCTGCCTTGCAGAGAGGGCGTTTTTTATTGAAATTCGCATTCCGTTCTTGGGATAAATAGCGCATTCTGCTGTGAAATATCGCAATGGAGGGAAGCTGATGCCAATCTACGTGTATAACGGCCATAAGCCAGATTTTGCAGACCGTGCCAGCAACTGGATTGCGCCGGACGCAACGCTGATTGGTAAAGTTCTCGTTGGTGAGAATGCTGGCTTCTGGTTTGGTTCCGTTCTGCGCGGCGACAATGAACCGATTACGGTTGGCGCGAATACCAATGTGCAGGAACATACCATTATGCACACCGATATTGGATTTCCTCTGAGCATTGGCGAAGGTTGTACAATTGGCCATCGTGCGATTCTGCACGGCTGCACTATTGGCAATAATACGCTGATCGGGATGGGGGCAATTATTCTGAACGGTGCGAAGATCGGTAATAATTGCCTTATCGGTGCGGGTGCACTTGTGACCGAAGGCAAAGAATTTCCAGATAACTCGCTGATTGTTGGTTCGCCAGCGCGCTTTATCCGGGAGCTTGACTTTGCGGCGGTCGAAAAACTGAAGCTATCTGCAAAGCATTATGTTGAAAAAGGCCAGTCCTTTATGCGTGGTCTGGAACCGGCATAAAAAGGAAGGGGAGTGACACCCTTCCATTTTTCACAGGGGTATTTCAGCAGGACTAGTTGCGAATGCTGCTGACGAAAGTATCGCTACCATCTTTAATGGACACCCATACGCCGGTGTTCGTTGTCGACTGGCGTTTGAGGTAGGTGTAATCGGTGTCATTCCAGAGCCGCACCCGCTGATCCATATTGTCGAGAATGAAATCGCCGCGGTCTGTGCGAATCGTCAGAACCGCATGGCCTTCACCATTGGGCTGGCGCACAACGGTCATGAGTAATGTGTTAGCCGGAATACCGAGTGCAATCAGTTCGCGGCGCTTGAGCAGCATATAGTCATCGCAATCACCGGCAGTCGTTGGATATTCCCAATATTCTTCGTGGCCCCAGACTTCCATGTCTGTGCGCGGAGCGATTCGTTCGTTGATGTTGGCGTTGATCGTGATGATTTCCTGCCAGACTTGCTGATTGAGCGTCAGTGGCGCGCTATTCTTACTTGATATGCTGCATTCAGCAGGATGACGCTCACAAAATTCATAGTGGCCAATCGGCTGCGACGTGCGTTCGCCGGTCGGCATCCAATGCGATTTGGACGCGGGGTTTGCAGCTTGTGCAAAGGCAGTTCCCAGCATCAGCATCAGGACTGCGATGATTGTCTGCTTTGTCATTCTTTTGTCTCCCTGTTGGAAACAAGAATGCGTGCAAGACTTTGAGAGTGGGAAAATTCAGAAGCGAAAATGCGAATCTAATTTGAATAAAACTGAACTGAACGCAGCAAGGTTTTGTTCAGAAATAGCGCATTTCAGCTAATATTAGCGTGATTTATGGCCTTTTGATGCCCAAAAGGGCCTGAAGTGCTATTTGCGAATCCGTAACCTTAGTGCGCGTTTACCTTTTGATTTGCGCCAGTTCAGGCTTTGCCGCCGGTGATCACGCGCAGCTGTGGCATATTACGGCTCGGCACAGGCGTTGCCCAGCGTTGCCGTCCGTTGGTCGCGGTCATCGTGATAGCAGAGGACTTATGCTCCTCTTGTTCAACAAGCAGATCAGGCGCCAGCGGTTCGATTCGGTTGAGATTGCCGAGCACGATTGGATCCGCACCGGCCCATGCGATATCATTCAGCACGGAGATGCTGCCAAGCAGGTTCAACCTGCCATCATCGCTGATTGAAAGCGGTGCCAGAAGCATTTCAAATGACAGACTGCGCCCCGAAAGACTAATGCCGTCATTGTGGCTTAAGGCTGGAACCAGAAATTCATTGATGTTTCGCGTCAACTCATGAAGGGCAGGGCGATTCCGCTCTGGCCAGAGACCAAGAAAATGCGTCGTTTTAAGTTCACGCCCGAACAAGGTACAGATTCGTGTGCCTGCGAGACGAAAGATCAGCTGCCCTGTTTCATCTTCTTCCAGAAAGAACAGATCAGACAAATGCCGTCCGAGTTTGCGTGGCTGAATAGATTCGCGTGAGGGCGCTTGAAGGCTACCGCTCTGGCTGAGTGCCAGTCGCTGCCATTCGCTGAAAATTGCGATCGTGCTGCGGTTTTTCATCTTGCGCTGCTTATTGCTCGTCTGGGTTTGCGGGCTTTGCCCATCGCTCAGCGCATTAAAATAGTATTAACGACAGGGATGCCAGCTTAACCCTTTCTTCATCCACGAGGGATGTCTGTTAAGGTTAACAGGAAGTAATGGTTGCAAAGAATCTATGATAACGCTTTGATAGGGCATCAGAAGAAGTCATTGTCTTGGTTGGCTTTTTCCTGATCTCCAGATTCCGTCTCGCGATGCTTCAACATTTGCGACAAGGCCGTACGGTTCAATCCGGCGGCCTTTATTTTTAACGAATTGTCACTTATCTAGAATCATTATTCGGAAGATTTTTAGCTGGAAAGCGGCGGTTCATGAGCATACCTCAGCCTGATATGCGGGAAAATTCGCACTCCTCTCGTGGAGGAGAGCCGATATTCAACATACCAGGCGTCGTGCTGGCATTGATGGCCATTTGCGCCGGCGTTTATATCTATCAGAACTATATTATCAGCGAGCAGCAGAACTATGCCTTCATGCTGAACTTCGCACTCATTCCTGCGCGGTTCTCTCTCGCTGGTGGTTTCACTGATCCGGCAGCCCTGTTCACGCTCATCAGCTATTCTTTTATGCATGGCGGATTGGCGCATATCGCAGTGAACATGATCTGGTTTGCGGCTTTCGGTTCTCCGCTTGCAGGCCGCATCGGCACCGGACGGATGATTATCTTCTGGATTCTTACTTCTGTGGTCGCCGGACTTACGCATTATGCGATCTATCCTGAGAGCGTGACGCCACTTGTCGGTGCTTCTGGTGCTATTTCGGGCATGATGGGTGCTGCTGCACGTTACGGCTTTCGCCGAGTAGGTCATGGACGCAAATCTGAATTTGCAGGGCCCGTTTTGCCGATTGGTCTCACATTGACGTTGAAGCCCGTGCTGACCTTTGTTGGCGTCTGGTTCCTGATCAATATTGTCACAGGCCTTTATTCGACAGGCGGCGCGGATATCTCGGGGATCGCATGGGAAGCGCATATTGGCGGATTCGTTGCGGGTTTTTTCGGTATTGCTTTGCTGGATAAGCCACGCAGTTACGACGCTGTTATCCGTCGCAGAAGTTAATTCTCCCTATTTCGCACGCTTGCAAAGCGGCGCATCAAAGCGCACCATTATAGGAACACAGCTGGAGGAGCTGAGTTAGAATCATGCAGTACTGCTGCTGATTGGATTGCTGAACCTTGGGAGGGACTTTGGCATGACTGTTAGATCGATTCTTGAAACAAAGGGCAGGGAAGTTGTTGTCATCAGGCCAGATGATACGCTTGCACATGCCATTGCCATTCTTGCCCAATATAAAATCGGCGCAATTGTTGCCTGCGACGCGGAAGGCCATATCAAGGGCATTCTTTCCGAACGCGATGTGGTTCGTGCAATGGCGACGATGGATGCGGAAATATGGAAGCGGCCGGTTTCGGATTTCATGACGGCACAAGTGCAGGTATGCCGTGAGCATCACACGATTAATCAAGTGATGGAAATTATGACGAATAACCGGTTCCGCCATATGCCCGTTGAAGAAAACGGCAAACTTGCGGGAATCATTTCAATCGGTGACGTCGTCAAACGGCGTATAGAGGATGTTGAGCAAGAAGCTGAAGATATTCGCAGCTATATCGCAACCGCTTAATTCATAATCTGGAGCGTGAAAAACGCTCCAGATATTATATTTTTTCGATTCGTCAGGCAGAGCGACGGGTGCGCAGGTAGCGCTCCGCTGCATAAAGCGAAATTGCAGCGGCGTTCGAGACGTTGAGCGATTTGATTTCGCCCGGCATGTCGAGACGCGCCAGTGCCGTGACTGTTTCGCGGGTTTTCTGGCGAAGGCCTTTGCCTTCTGCGCCCAGAACAAGGGCAACCCGATGACTGTTCAGCGTCGCTTCCATTTCATTTGGTCCTTCAGAATCAAGACCAATCGTCATGAAGCCAAGGGAATGAAGCTCTTCGATTGCATCTGCAAGATTACGCACTTCGATATGCGGAATTATTTCTAGTGCACCGGATGCCGCTTTTGCCAAAACACCGCTTTCTTGCGGGCTGTGGCGGCTTGTTGTGATGATTGCGCCCGCGCCAAAGGCGACAGCGGAACGGATGATTGCGCCAACATTATGTGGATCGGTAACCTGATCAAGCACAAGAAGAAGTGGGCTGTCTTTCAGTTCAGAGAGCTTTTTATGACGAAGCGGTTCTGCTTCAATCATAACGCCCTGATGCACGGCATCTGAACCTGTTTCCTTGTCGATCTCTTTTGGTTCGACGATTTCAACAGGGAAGGGCTGATTTTCAGCTTCGCCAATTTCGAGGCGGGCGAAGCCGTTGCGTGTGGCGCGCATACGCAAAATCTTGCGCGCGGGATTCTCTACTGCTGCGCGTACGGTATGCAGGCCGTAAAGACGGACTGTTCCCTCGCTTATACGACCGGCAGGGATCGGTGCGCGTTGCGGTCTGTGCGGCGCTTTGCCCTCAGATGCGGCTTTCTGGTCGCGATGTTCGCGACGCAGGCGTGCATAGTGAGAATCTTTTGGAGTGTGGGAAGAGTTTTTATCGTTCATGAGGCGCTTATATCCTGTCCACAACAGGGAAGATAGCATGTGCGATTTTATTTAAGACAAGAAATAATTGTTTGCTAAGGGCGTGAAATCCCCGTTTCGTGCGGTTCTCGGGCGTCTTCTATCGATCAATATGTGCAAGCTGTGGAAAGTTCTGCATTCTTTTCACTTTTACCCTGTTGACAGGAGCGACGCATATCGGCATAAGCCCCCTCGCAGAACGACGGTACGGCCCAAACGGGCAGCCAGACATTCTGTACAAAATGCCTAGTTACTCGACTCTGCTGATAGTGATATTAGGAGGAATGCCCGAGCGGTTAAAGGGGACGGACTGTAAATCCGTTGGCTAAGCCTACGTTGGTTCAAATCCAACTTCCTCCACCACTGTCGGATCAGGGTTTAGAGTATGCGGGTATAGCTCAATGGTAGAGCAGCAGCCTTCCAAGCTGAATACACGGGTTCGATTCCCGTTACCCGCTCCAGTTTTTGTGAGCGGATAGGCGTAAGGTATCATCGACGGGCGGTTCGCCGTTCCGTTTTGGCATAAATGTCGGCGCGAATGTCTATAGAGGCTTTTGCGCGGGCGCTCGAGCGGTTCTAGAACAAAGAGAACAACGGCGATGGCAAAAAGCAAATTTGAACGTAATAAACCACACGTAAACATCGGCACCATTGGTCACGTTGACCATGGCAAGACCTCGCTGACTGCAGCGATCACCAAGTTCTTTGGTGAATTCAAGGCATACGACCAGATCGATGCTGCACCAGAAGAACGCGCTCGTGGTATCACCATTTCGACAGCACACGTTGAATATGAAACCCCTGCACGTCACTACGCACACGTCGACTGCCCAGGCCACGCTGACTATGTTAAGAACATGATCACCGGTGCTGCTCAGATGGACGGCGCGATCCTCGTTGTTTCGGCAGCAGACGGCCCAATGCCACAGACCCGTGAACACATCCTGCTCGCTCGTCAGGTTGGCGTTCCTGCGATCGTTGTGTTCCTGAACAAGTGCGATCAGGTTGACGATGCTGAACTTCTTGAACTTGTAGAACTCGAAGTTCGTGAACTTCTCTCGAAGTACGACTTCCCAGGCGACGAAGTGCCAATCATCAAGGGGTCGGCTCTTGCAGCTCTCGAAGATTCCTCGAAGGAACTCGGCGAAGACGCAATTCGCAACCTGATGGACGCTGTTGACACCTACATCCCAACGCCAGAACGTCCTGTTGATCAGCCGTTCCTGATGCCAATCGAAGACGTGTTCTCGATTTCGGGTCGTGGTACTGTTGTTACCGGTCGCGTTGAGCGCGGTATCATCAAGGTTGGCGAAGAAGTTGAAATCGTCGGCATCAAGGCAACTGGCAAGACGACTGTTACCGGCGTTGAAATGTTCCGCAAGTTGCTCGATCAGGGCCAGGCTGGTGACAACATCGGCGCACTGGTTCGCGGCGTTGGTCGTGAAGACGTTGAGCGTGGTCAGGTTCTCTGCAAGCCAGGTTCGGTTAAGCCACACACCAAGTTCAAGGCAGAAGCATACATTCTGACCAAGGACGAAGGTGGCCGTCATACACCATTCTTCACCAACTACCGTCCACAGTTCTACTTCCGTACAACGGACGTTACCGGTGTTGTTACCCTGCCAGAAGGCGTGGAAATGGTTATGCCAGGCGACAACGTAACCGTTGACGTAACGCTGATCGTACCGATTGCGATGGAAGACAAGCTTCGCTTCGCTATCCGTGAAGGTGGCCGTACCGTTGGTGCAGGCATCGTCGCTTCGATCATCGAGTAAAGAATTTGATTGGCGGTTATGCCGCCGGTCTGGCATCTTGAATGCCAAATAGGGGTATAGCTCAGTTGGTAGAGCGACGGTCTCCAAAACCGTAGGTCGCGGGTTCGAACCCTGCTGCCCCTGCCATTTAACGGGTACTCATGGGTTGACTGTGAGTGCTCGTTTTTTGTATTTTAATGCTGCGTTTTCGCTGACTGATCTGATGGGCGCTTTTGCTTAGAGCTGCTAAGTCAGATATCGATAACTTTCCTCCGACTTGATGATCGGGCAGGGGAGGTCGCTGTGGTGCGATTGAATGGTGCTGCAAGCGATGTTCGTATGGATCGGATTTCCGATAAGCCTGTATGGTATTCTTTTAACTATTGGGCTTGTTTTTTTTGGGAATCGATTCTATGTAACGTCAACAGACACGCGGTGCGTGGGGCTGAATCTTCAGCTTTGCGTACCGTATACGCGTGGGTTCCTGTTTTTGATTCGTGTTTCAGCTTCAAAAATGGCGGTTCACCAAGCAAGTAGAGTGACAGATGGCATCTAAGACGAATCCGATCACCTTTTTTCAGCAGGTTCGCGCCGAAACGGCGAAAGTGACCTGGCCGACACGGCGTGAAACGATCATCTCCACAATCATGGTTGTGGTTATGGCTTTTTTGGCTGCTACTTTCTTTTTTCTTGCCGATCAGCTTATGGCCTATGGCGTAGAACTTATTCTTGGCCTTGGCCGCTAAGCAGGATTGGGGAGTTTTGAGATGACAGCGCGCTGGTACATCGTTCACGCCTATTCCAACTTCGAAAAGAAGGTGGCTGAGGATATCGAGCTGAAAGCTGCCCAGAAGGGTCTCTCCGGTCTCATTGAGCAGATCGTTGTGCCGACCGAAAAGGTTGTTGAAGTTCGTCGCGGCCGTAAGGTTGATGCTGAGCGCAAATTCTTTCCGGGCTATGTTCTGGTGCGGGCGACACTGACCGATGCTGTGTTTTCGCTGATTAAGAATACGCCACGTGTTACTGGTTTTCTTGGTGATTCAAAGCCGGTCCCTGTTTCGCAGAAAGAGGTCGATCTGATCTTGAATCAGGTTCAGGATGGTGCTGAGCGTCCTAAGACGTCGGTTACCTTCGAGATCGGTGAAAATGTTCGCGTTTCCGATGGTCCGTTTGCGTCGTTTAATGGTATCGTTCAGGAAGTTGACGAAGAGCGAGCGCGCCTCAAGGTTGAAGTTTCCATCTTCGGGCGTGCGACGCCTGTGGATCTTGAATATAGTCAGGTCGATAAGGTCTGATTGTTACCCGCAAGGGTTTTCGTCGTAAGTGACGAAAAATGGTGGGAGGATAGGCGGCTTAGCCGGTTGCCGATTTCGCACCACCGAGCTGCCAGTCAGTTTTAACTGACGTCAGTCGAGAGCCGGGTTTCCGGCATTAATCGAGAACGCTGGATTCCCAGCATTTATATGAAGGCAGAATGCAATGGCTAAGAAAATTGCAGGCCAGTTGAAGCTGCAGGTTGCAGCGGCTTCGGCCACCCCATCGCCTCCGATTGGTCCAGCTTTGGGTCAGCGCGGCATCAATATCATGGAATTCTGTAAGGCATTCAATGCTGCCACGCAGGAAATGGAAAAGGGTTCGCCTGTTCCAGTCGTGATTACATATTACCAGGACAAGTCTTTCACTTTTGTGATGAAGACGCCTCCTGTGACCTACTTCCTTAAGAAGGCTGCGAACCTCAAGTCCGGTTCGAAGGCGCCTGGTAAGGAAAAGGCTGGCACGATTGCGCGCGAAAAGGTTCGCGAAATCGCTTTGGCTAAGATGAAAGATCTGAACGCATCTGATGTTGAAGCAGCTATGCGTATGGTCGAAGGTTCTGCCCGTTCAATGGGCCTGGAAGTGGTGGGCTAAGACGATGGCAAAGATTTCCAAGCGTGTAGCTAAAATCCGCGAAGGCATTGACGTCAACAAGCTTTACGACCTGTCCGATGCAATCGGTCTGGTTAAGGAACGCGCTGTTGCAAAGTTCGATGAAACCATCGAAATCGCTATGAATCTTGGCGTTGACCCACGTCATGCGGACCAGATGGTTCGTGGCGTTGTCAACCTTCCAAACGGCACTGGCCGTACCGTTCGCGTTGCAGTTTTTGCACGTGGCGACAAGGCTGAAGAAGCTAAGAAGGCTGGCGCTGATATCGTTGGTGCAGAAGACCTGTTTGAAATCGTTAATGGCGGCAAGATCGAATTCGATCGTTGCATTGCGACACCAGACATGATGCCACTCGTTGGTCGTCTTGGTAAGGTTCTCGGCCCACGCGGCATGATGCCAAACCCTAAGGTCGGTACTGTGACTGTTGACGTTGCAGCTGCTGTTACCGCTTCTAAGGGCGGCGCAGTTGAGTTCCGCGTCGAAAAGGCTGGTATCATCCACGCTGGCATTGGCAAAGTTTCCTTCGACAATCAGAAGCTCGAAGAAAACATCAAAGCTTTTGCTGATGCGGTCATCAAGGCGAAGCCTTCGGCTGCGAAGGGCGAATACGTTAAGCGCGTATCCATCTCTTCGAGCATGGGCGTTGGCGTTAAGGTCGACCCGGCTACCGTTAAGGTCGTCGCTTAATTTTTGGGCTCCGGTTTGCCGGAGCCTGTACCTCTCCTGAGGGGAGGTTGGTCGCGCTACCGGACTGTGCAAGCAGTCGAATGTGCACAAATTCCGGATCGCAAGATCCGGATAGCCGGACGAAAGTCCGGTTATCCTGTCCGAGATTGCAGGCGGATAATTACTTTCGGTGATTGTCCTTAAACATATGGCCTGCATGAGACGTGGAATAACCCTGTTTCGCACGAAAGTGCATGCGAGGTTTGAACCGTAGTTGCCTTTGAGTGTAGTCCGCTTTGCGGGTGAAGCTGAAGGGGACAGGATCCTCGAACGTCAGATGCGCCGTAAGGCAAATCTGGCAAAGGCAACCCGACAGGGCCAAACTGGTCCTGTCTACTGGAGAGACACAGTGGATAGAGCGGAAAAACGCGAATTTGTCGCGTGGCTGAACGGCGCTTTCAAAGAGTCCGGTTCGGTCGTCGTGGCCCACTATACCGGTCTCACTGTTGCGCAGATGAGCGATCTTCGTTCCAAGATGCGTGACGCTGGTGGCACCGTTAAAGTCGCGAAAAACCGCCTTGCCAAAATCGCTCTTCAGGGCACGGAATCGGAAGGCATTTCAGACCTATTCGTAGGTCAGACGGTCGTTGCATATGCAGACGATCCGATTGCTGCACCGAAAGTAGCCGTCGAGTTCGCTAAGACTAACGACAAGCTCGTTATTCTTGGTGGTTCAATGGGCGCAACAACACTTAACGCCGATGGCGTAAAGTCGCTTGCTTCGCTCCCATCGCTCGACGAACTGCGCGCAAAGCTGGTTGGAATGATCCAAACCCCAGCTCAGCGTCTTGCAGTACTTACCAGCGCTCCAGCGGGCCAGATCGCTCGCGTTATTGGTGCGCACGCCCGGAAGAACGAGGCGGCTTAAGGCCGTTTCTCATTTCAAACAGTTCAAACCTTAAACTAAGGAAATACCAAAATGGCTGATCTCGCAAAGATCGTTGAAGACCTTTCGGCTCTGACAGTTCTCGAAGCTGCTGAGCTTTCGAAGCTTCTCGAAGAAAAGTGGGGCGTTTCTGCTGCTGCTCCTGTAGCTGTTGCTGCTGCTGCTGGTGCACCAGCTGCTGCTGCTGAAGAAAAGACCGAGTTTGACGTTGTCCTCGCAGACGGCGGCGCAAACAAGATCAACGTGATCAAGGAAGTTCGCGCGATCACTGGTCTCGGCCTCAAGGAAGCTAAGGACCTCGTTGAAGCAGCTCCTAAGGCTGTCAAGGAAGGCGCTTCCAAGGACGAAGCTGAAAAGATCAAGGCACAGCTCGAAGCAGCTGGCGCTAAGGTTGAACTTAAGTAAGTTCTTTATTCTGGCGGACGGAAACGTCCGCCAGTTTAATCCTTATTAAACTCTGGGCTTGCATCTGGAGTAAATGCATGAAAAGAAACGAAAAGCGCGGAAATAGGTTCTCTTTATGCAAATCATAGTCAGAGCGATTTTGGTTACGACGTTCTGATCTTTTTGAACCCTTTTTCTGATGGCCTCGGCTGAGGCTTTCAGGAAACGGGTTTAGCCCGTTAGGGCGCCACGTGTCGGAAACGACACGTAAAGGTCGCCCTGATACCAGAGATTACGCATGATCCTTTCTTCAAATCCAAAAGATTTGAAGGGGCATGCGTTAGAAGGACCGCCGAAAGGCGGCGCACGATAAAGGCCGCAAGGCGTGAGCAAGCCGCAAGGCTATAGAACGAGGAGCGACGATGGCTCAGACCCATTCTTTCAATGGTCGCAAGCGCGTACGCAAATTTTTCGGTAAGATTCCCGAGGTCGCGGAAATGCCTAACCTCATTGAGGTTCAGAAGGCATCCTACGACCAGTTTCTCATGGTTGAGGAACCAGCTGGTGGGCGTTCTGACGAGGGTTTGCAGGCCGTTTTCAAGTCTGTTTTCCCTATTCAGGATTTCTCCGGCTCTTCAATGCTCGAATTCGTTCGCTACGAATTCGATGCACCAAAATTCGACGTTGACGAATGCCGTCAGCGCGATTTGACGTATTCGGCACCGCTCAAGGTGACGCTGCGTCTGATCGTGTTCGATATTGATGAAGATACCGGCGCGAAGTCCATCAAGGACATCAAGGAGCAGGACGTTTACATGGGCGATATGCCGCTCATGACAGACAACGGCACCTTCATCGTCAATGGTACGGAACGTGTTATCGTTTCGCAGATGCACCGTTCGCCGGGTGTGTTCTTCGATCACGACAAGGGTAAGACGCATTCCTCGGGCAAGCTTTTGTTTGCTGCTCGCGTTATTCCTTATCGCGGTTCATGGCTTGATATCGAGTTCGATGCCAAGGACGTGGTCTATGCGCGTATCGATCGTCGTCGTAAGCTTCCAGCTACGACGCTGCTGATGGCGCTTGGCATGGACGGCGAAGAAATTCTGTCGACGTTCTATAACACTGTCACCTATTCGCGTGACGGTGATAATTGGCGCATTCCTTATTCGGTTGAACGCTTCAAGGGCATGAAGATCATTTCTGATCTTATCGATGCTGACACAGGTGAAGTTGTTCTCGAAGCAGGTAAGAAGCTGACCGCTCGCTCTGCGAAGCAGCTTGCTGAAAAGGGCCTGAAGTTCATCAAGGCAACTGAAGACGATCTCTTTGGCGCGTATCTTGCTGAAGATACTGTCAATTACGCAACGGGTGAGATTTATCTCGAAGCCGGTGACGAAATTGACGAGAAGGTTCTTAAGACGCTTCTCGACACAGGCGTAGAGGAGATTAATGTACTCGATATTGATCATGTCAATATTGGTGCATATATCCGTAACACACTAGCAGTCGACAAGAATGAAAGCCGTCAGGAAGCTCTTTTCGATATTTATCGTGTGATGCGTCCAGGTGAGCCGCCAACAATGGACTCGGCTGAGGCTATGTTCAACTCGCTGTTCTTCGATTCTGAACGCTACGACCTCTCCGCTGTTGGTCGCGTGAAGATGAACATGCGTCTTGATCTCGATGCAGAAGACACCGTGCGCGTATTGCGCAAGGAAGACATTCTTGCAGTCGTCAAGATGCTGGTTGAACTGCGTGATGGTCGCGGCGAAATCGACGATATCGATAACCTCGGTAACCGTCGTGTGCGTTCGGTCGGCGAGCTGATGGAAAATCAGTATCGCGTCGGTCTTCTGCGTATGGAACGTGCGATCAAGGAACGTATGTCCTCGATCGAAATCGACACGGTCATGCCGCAGGATCTGATCAACGCGAAGCCTGCTGCTGCGGCTGTACGTGAATTCTTCGGTTCTTCGCAGCTGTCGCAGTTCATGGATCAGACCAACCCGCTTTCGGAAATCACCCATAAGCGCCGTCTTTCGGCTCTTGGACCTGGTGGTTTGACCCGTGAGCGCGCTGGCTTCGAAGTCCGCGACGTGCATCCAACGCATTATGGCCGTATCTGCCCGATTGAAACGCCGGAAGGCCCGAATATCGGTCTGATCAACTCGCTCGCAACCTTTGCCCGCGTCAACAAGTATGGCTTCATCGAAAGCCCATACCGTAAAGTTGTCGATGGCAAGGTAACGCTCGACGTTGTCTATCTTTCGGCTATGGAAGAAGCAAAGCACTCGGTTGCTCAGGCAAACGTAGAGCTGGATGCAAATGGCAGCTTCGTTGACGAATTCGTCATCTGCCGGCATGCAGGCGAAGTGATGATGACCCCGCGTGAAAACGTGGATCTGATGGACGTTTCGCCAAAGCAGCTCGTTTCGGTTGCAGCAGCGCTTATTCCATTCCTTGAAAACGACGATGCGAACCGCGCTCTCATGGGCTCGAACATGCAGCGTCAGGCTGTTCCACTCGTCCGTGCAGAAGCACCGTTCGTTGGAACAGGTATGGAAGCAGTTGTTGCGCGTGACTCCGGTGCCGCTATTGCCGCTCGTCGCGGTGGTATCGTCGATCAGGTTGACGCAACGCGTATCGTTATCCGCGCGACTGAAGACCTCGATCCGTCGAAGTCTGGCGTTGATATCTATCGTCTGCAGAAGTTCCAGCGTTCGAATCAGTCGACCTGTATCAACCAGCGTCCGCTCGTACGCGTTGGTGATCCAATCGGTAAGGGCGACATCATTGCTGATGGTCCGTCAACTGATCTTGGTGATCTGGCTCTTGGCCGTAACGTGCTCGTCGCGTTCATGCCTTGGAACGGCTACAACTACGAAGATTCGATCCTTCTTTCCGAAAAGATCGTTTCGGAAGACGTCTTCACTTCGATCCATATCGAAGAATTTGAAGTCGCGGCTCGCGATACGAAGCTTGGACCTGAGGAAATCACTCGTGATATTCCGAATGTTTCGGAAGAAGCGCTGAAGAACCTCGACGAAGCTGGTATTGTCTACATCGGTGCGGAAGTGCATCCTGGCGACATTCTTGTCGGCAAGATCACACCGAAGGGCGAAAGCCCAATGACGCCGGAAGAAAAGCTTCTGCGCGCCATCTTCGGTGAAAAGGCTTCTGACGTCCGTGACACCTCGATGCGTATGCCTCCGGGAACATACGGTACCATTGTTGAAGTTCGTGTATTCAACCGCCACGGCGTTGAAAAAGACGAACGTGCAATGGCGATTGAGCGCGAAGAGATCGAACGTCTTGCGAAGGATCGCGACGACGAGCAGGCTATTCTCGACCGTAACGTTTACGGCCGTCTCGTTGATATGATCGACGGTAAGGTTGCTGCTGCAGGCCCTAAGGGGTTCAAGAAGGGCACAACTATTACCCGTGATCTGATCACTGAGTATCCGCGTTCGCAGTGGTGGCAGTTCGCTGTCGAAGACGAAAAGCATCAGGGCGAACTTGAAGCTCTGCGTGGCCAGTACGACGAATCCAAGAAGCTGCTCGAAGCTCGCTTCATGGATAAGGTTGAAAAGGTACAGCGCGGCGACGAGATGCCTCCAGGCGTCATGAAGATGGTTAAGGTCTTTGTTGCTGTTAAGCGCAAGATCCAGCCAGGCGACAAGATGGCTGGCCGTCACGGCAACAAGGGTGTGGTTTCCCGCATTCTGCCTGTCGAAGACATGCCGTTCCTCGAAGACGGTACGCATGCTGATATCGTGTTGAACCCGCTTGGTGTTCCAAGCCGTATGAATGTGGGCCAGATTCTGGAAACACATCTTGGCTGGGCATGCGCAGGCATGGGTAAGAAGATCGGTGAGCTGATCGACGTTTATCGCAAGACGGCAAATATTCAGCCGCTGCGCGATACTCTGGAGCACATCTATCCGGACAACGACCGCAATGAACCTGTCCGTTCGTATGACGACGATTCCGTCCTCATGCTGGCAAATCAGGTGAAGCGCGGCGTATCGATCGCAACGCCGGTATTCGACGGTGCGGTTGAAGCTGACATCAATGCGATGTTGACAGATGCAGGTCTTGCGACCTCGGGTCAGTCGACACTGTATGATGGACGTACGGGTGAGCCGTTCGACCGTCAGGTGACAATGGGCTACATTTACATGCTCAAGCTTCACCATCTGGTTGACGACAAGATCCACGCTCGTTCTATCGGACCTTACTCGCTCGTCACCCAGCAGCCGCTTGGTGGTAAGGCGCAGTTCGGTGGTCAGCGCTTCGGTGAAATGGAGGTCTGGGCTCTGGAAGCATATGGTGCGGCTTACACGCTGCAGGAAATGCTTACAGTCAAGTCCGACGACGTTGCAGGCCGTACCAAGGTCTACGAAGCCATCGTTCGTGGCGACGATACGTTTGAAGCCGGTATTCCGGAAAGCTTCAACGTTCTCGTTAAGGAAATGCGTTCGCTCGGTCTCAATGTTGAGTTGGACGATACACGTGACGAGCAGCCGGCACTTCCGGACGCGGCGGAATAAAAAGTATCAAGGCGCGCCATGGTTCTGCCGTGGCGCGCCCGTAAGGTGTTTCCAGCAAAAGCGTAAAGCGATTTGTGTGAACGAAATGCCAAACGGAATGCGCAGTTAATACTGCGAAATACCGCGATTTCTTTTCAAGACGGCAGGGACTTTCAGCCTGTTGTCTACGACACACAGGGCGGCGGATCGCCCTCAAGGAGAACGGCATGAACCAAGAGGTCATGAATCTTTTCAATCCTCAGGCTCCGGCACAGACGTTCGATTCCATTAGAATCTCGATTGCCAGCCCTGAGAAGATTCTGTCCTGGTCATACGGCGAGATCAAGAAGCCAGAGACCATCAACTATCGTACGTTCAAGCCTGAACGCGATGGTCTTTTCTGCGCGCGTATCTTTGGCCCGATCAAGGATTATGAATGCTTGTGCGGCAAGTACAAGCGTATGAAATACAAAGGCATCATCTGCGAAAAGTGCGGCGTTGAAGTTACGCTGTCACGCGTTCGTCGTGAACGCATGGGCCATATCGAGCTCGCAGCACCTGTTGCCCATATCTGGTTCTTGAAGTCGCTGCCATCGCGCATCGGTACGCTTCTCGATATGACGCTCAAGGATATTGAGCGCGTTCTGTATTTCGAAAACTACATCGTTACCGAACCAGGTCTGACTTCACTGAAGGAGCATCAGCTTCTTTCGGAAGAAGAATACATGATTGCCGTCGATGAATTCGGCGAAGATCAGTTCACAGCCCTGATTGGTGCAGAAGCTATCTTTGAACTTCTGGCTTCGATGGATCTTCCAAACATCGCTGCAGACCTGCGCGTTGATCTTGCAGAAACCACCTCGGAACTGAAGACCAAGAAGCTGATGAAGCGTCTCAAGATCGTTGAGAACTTCATGGAATCTGGCAACCGTCCTGAGTGGATGATCATGAAGATCGTTCCGGTTATCCCACCGGATCTGCGTCCTCTGGTTCCACTTGATGGCGGTCGTTTTGCTACGTCCGATCTTAACGACCTTTACCGTCGTGTGATCAATCGTAACAACCGTCTGAAGCGTTTGATTGAACTACGCGCTCCTGGCATCATTATCCGTAACGAAAAGCGTATGTTGCAGGAAGCTGTTGACGCGCTGTTCGATAACGGCCGTCGTGGCCGCGTCATCACCGGTGCTAACAAGCGCCCGCTGAAGTCGCTCTCCGATATGCTGAAGGGTAAGCAAGGTCGTTTCCGTCAGAACCTTCTCGGTAAGCGCGTCGACTATTCGGGTCGTTCGGTTATCGTGACTGGTCCTGAACTGAAGCTTCACCAGTGCGGCCTGCCAAAGAAGATGGCGCTCGAACTGTTCAAGCCATTCATCTACGCTCGTCTTGATGCGAAGGGTTATTCCTCGACCGTTAAGCAGGCGAAGAAGCTGGTTGAAAAGGAACGTCCAGAAGTTTGGGATATCCTTGACGAAGTGATCCGTGAGCATCCGGTTCTTCTGAACCGCGCGCCTACGCTGCACCGTCTTGGTATTCAGGCATTCGAACCTACGCTGATCGAAGGCAAGGCCATCCAGCTGCATCCGCTCGTTTGTACAGCGTTTAACGCTGACTTTGACGGCGATCAGATGGCTGTTCACGTTCCGCTGTCGCTTGAAGCTCAGCTTGAAGCACGCGTGCTGATGATGTCCACCAACAACATCCTGCACCCAGCAAACGGTGCGCCGATCATCGTACCGTCGCAGGACATGGTTCTTGGCCTCTATTATCTGTCGATTGTGGCAGACAAGGAGCCGGGCGAGGGCATGATTTTTGCCGATATGGGCGAACTTCAGCATGCGCTTGAAAACAAGGTTGTCACGCTTCACACGAAGATCAAGGGCCGCTTCAAGACGGTTGACGCGGAAGGAAAGCCTGTTTCCAAGGTTTACGACACCACGCCTGGTCGCTTGATTATGGGTGAGCTTCTGCCGAAGAATGCAAACGTATCTTTTGATATCTGCAATCAGGAAATGACGAAGAAGAACATCTCGAAGATGATCGACCACGTCTATCGCCATTGCGGCCAGAAAGAGACGGTTATTTTCTGCGATCGCATCATGCAGCTCGGCTTTGCCCATGCATGTCGCGCGGGTATTTCGTTTGGTAAGGATGACATGGTTATTCCTGACTCGAAGGCCAAGATCGTTGCAGAAACCGAAGCGCTGACCACAGAATATGAACAGCAGTACAATGACGGTCTGATCACTCAGGGCGAAAAGTACAACAAGGTTGTTGATGCCTGGGGTAAGGCGACGGACAAGATCACGGAAGAAATGATGGCCCGTATTAAGGCTGTTGAGTTTGATCCGGTGACTGGCCGTCAGAAGCAGATGAACTCGGTTTACATGATGTCGCATTCGGGTGCCCGTGGATCGGTCAACCAGATGCGTCAGCTTGGCGGTATGCGTGGTCTTATGGCCAAGCCGTCGGGTGAAATTATCGAAACACCGATCATCTCGAACTTTAAAGAAGGTCTGACCGTTAACGAGTACTTCAACTCGACACACGGTGCCCGTAAGGGTCTTGCTGATACTGCTTTGAAGACCGCTAACTCGGGTTACCTGACACGCCGTCTCGTTGACGTTGCACAGGACGCGATCATTTCGGAAGTCGATTGCGGCGCCGAAATCGGTCTCACCATGCAGCCAATCGTCGATGCTGGTCAGATCGTTGCACCAATTGGTCAGCGCGTTCTGGGTCGTACGGCTCTTGATCCGATCATCAATCCAGCCACCGGCGATGTTATCGTTGAAGCTGGCCGTATGATCGATGAAAAGGACGTCGAAGTTATCGAGAAGGTTGGCATTCAGTCGATCCGCATTCGTTCGGCTCTGACATGTCAAACCCGTAACGGCGTTTGCGCCAAGTGCTATGGTCGTGACCTTGCACGCGGTACGCCGGTTAACCAGGGTGAAGCTGTTGGCGTTATCGCTGCGCAGTCGATCGGTGAGCCCGGCACTCAGCTGACCATGCGTACCTTCCACTTGGGTGGTACTGCTCAGGTTGTTGATAGCTCGTATCTCGAAGCATCGTATGAAGGCACCGTTAAGTTGCGTAACCGCAATGTGGTTCGCAACACCGATGGCAACCTCGTTGTCATGGGCCGTAATATGGCGGTTCTGATTGTTGATGCAACGGGCAAGGAACGTGCCGTTCACCGTGTAACTTACGGTTCGCGTCTGTTCGTTGACGAAGGCGATACAGTCAAGCGCGGTCAGCGTATTGCTGAATGGGATCCATACACCCGTCCAATCCTCACCGAAGTGGAAGGCTACGTCGAGTTCGAAGATCTCGTCGATGGTCTCTCGGTTTCGGAAACAGCGGACGAGTCGACCGGTATCACCAAGCGTGTGATCATCGACTGGCGTTCGACACCACGCGGTGCCGATCTCAAGCCTGCTATGGTCATCAAGGATAAGAGCGGTAAGATCCAGAAGCTGTCGAAGGGTGGCGAAGCTCGCTTCCTGCTGTCGGTTGAAACGATCCTTTCGTTCGAGCCGGGTGCTCATGTTAATGCTGGTGACGTTATTGCGCGTCTGCCGATGGAAAGCGCGAAGACCAAGGATATTACCGGTGGTCTGCCACGCGTTGCGGAACTGTTTGAAGCTCGTCGTCCAAAGGACCACGCCGTCATCGCCGAGATCGATGGTACCGTCCGCTTTGGTCGCGATTACAAGAACAAGCGTCGCATCATCATCGAGCCAAACGACGACACGATCGAGCCTGTTGAGTATCTGATCCCTAAGGGTAAGCCGTTCCATCTTCAGGATGGTGACGTTATCGAAAAGGGTGAATACATCCTCGACGGTAATCCAGCTCCGCACGACATTCTGGCGATCAAGGGCGTTGAAGCACTTGCTTCTTACCTCGTGAACGAAATCCAGGAAGTCTATCGTCTTCAGGGCGTTTTGATCAACGACAAGCACATCGAAGTCATTGTTCGTCAGATGCTCCAGAAGATCGAGATCACGGAGTCGGGTGACACGGGTTATCTCGTTGGTGACCATGTCGACCGTATCGAACTCGATGAAGTCAACGATCGTCTGATCGAAGAAGGTAAGAAGCCAGGTTCGGGTAATCCGGTTCTGCTTGGTATTACCAAGGCTTCGTTGCAGACACCGTCGTTCATTTCGGCAGCGTCGTTCCAGGAAACCACGCGCGTTCTCACCGAAGCCGCAGTTGCCGGCAAGATGGATACGCTACAGGGTCTCAAGGAAAACGTCATCGTCGGTCGTCTTATCCCGGCTGGTACGGGTGGCATGACCAACCAGATCCGTCGCATTGCAACAGCGCGCGACGATCTGATCATCGACGAGCGCCGCAAGTCGACTGGCTCGTCGGATGCAAATGCGATGCTGGCAGATATGACCAACAGCGCAGCCGAATAAGGCAAGTTGTTAGAGAAATAGATAAGGCCGCCTTTCGAGGCGGCCTTTTTGTATGGCGGATAAAAGAAAAAGGGCGGTTTGAAACCGCCCTTTTTCATTCAGATGTAGGAGAGAAAACTTACTCGTCTTCTTCTTCACCATCAAATTCGATCAGTGCAACTTCGCCGGTGAGGGCAGTGTGCCATGCACTTTTGTGCGGCTCTTCTTCAGGCTCTTCAGTGATAGTGCCCATCTCAACCAGTTCAGCTTCATTATAGCCTTCTTCAGCGAGGATCGCGAGAACGGTCTGAACTAGATCTTCGTCTTCGTTCGACTTGAGAAGAATATGAACCTCGATAGATTCTTCTTCGCCTTCATTCCAGACATCAGCGATGACCAGATGTACCAGGGGCGAATCATTTTCTGTGGATGGGGTGGTGGATGACATTAAGAATCCCTTAAAATGGCGTTGCTTTTCGACTCAGATGTGCTTCAATAAACTCTGTTGATGTCAGATGCTATGCTGACACATGAAAATGACAGTTTTGTCTCCTAAATATTTGAGATATGCCGATTGAATTGGCCCAACTGACTGTCATTGGTCGTCCAAAATCCCGTTTTGCGGCCCTTCCATAAGAAACTTACCCCGTTGCCCTTGACGAAACGCCCGTTAACGCGTATCAGCAGCCCATCTGAGCCGATGTGAGGCTGGTCTTTTCGGAGCGACACGCTCTGGAGTTCGCCTCAAACAGGGTTCGTTTTACGATCGAAATGCAACTTGCCGTTCGCATGAAGCTGTTGCTTCCTCTGCTTTTGTTCGGGTTGGCCGCTGATGGAGCGGCTCATCCCGAATTTGTGCATGTTCACTCCGGTGGAACGGCCCTTATTGGGCTCTGTTACGAGATTTTTTATAGAGGAAGGTTCAATGCCTACCGTAAACCAGTTGATCCGCAAGCCGCGCATTGCGCCGGTAAAGCGTAATAAGGTTCCTGCTCTGCAGGCAAACCCACAGAAGCGCGGTGTTTGCACCCGCGTTTATACGACAACCCCTAAGAAGCCTAACTCGGCTCTTCGTAAGGTTGCCAAGGTTCGTCTCACCAATGGCTTTGAAGTCATCGGTTATATCCCTGGTGAAGGTCACAACCTTCAGGAGCACTCCGTGGTTATGATCCGCGGCGGCCGCGTCAAGGATTTGCCAGGTGTGCGTTACCACATCATCCGTGGTGTACTTGATACACAGGGTGTTAAGAACCGTAAGCAGCGTCGTTCGAAGTACGGTGCGAAGCGTCCTAAGTAAGAATTTTCCGGGGATACCGGCCGCCATAATGGCGAGTTGAGCCCGATGTAATTGAAAGTTGAGACGAAATGTCCAGACGCCATAAAGCTGATAAGCGTGAGATTAATCCGGATCCAAAGTTCGGCGATCTCGTCATCACCAAGTTCATGAATGCAGTTATGCTTCATGGTAAGAAGTCGGTTGCAGAAAGCATTGTTTACGGTGCTCTTGAAGCAATTGAAGCCAAGGCGAAGTCAGAGCCGGTCGCGCTGTTCCATCAGGCGCTCGACAATGTCGCTCCGCACGTTGAAGTCCGTTCGCGCCGCGTTGGTGGTGCAACCTATCAGGTTCCGGTCGATGTGCGTTCAGAACGCCGCCAGGCGCTTGCCATTCGTTGGTTGATCAACGCAGCTCGCGGTCGTAACGAAACCACAATGATTGATCGCCTTTCCGGTGAGTTGCTTGATGCTGCAAACAACCGTGGTTCTGCTGTGAAGAAGCGTGAAGATACGCATCGCATGGCTGAAGCCAACCGCGCATTCTCGCATTACCGCTGGTAATCGTCGAACCCTATTCAAAGAGCAAAAACATGGCCCGCGAATATAAAATCGAAGACTACCGCAATTTCGGTATTATGGCTCACATCGACGCCGGTAAGACGACGATGACCGAGCGTATTCTGTTCTATACCGGTAAGAACCACAAGATTGGTGAAACCCATGATGGCGCGTCCACCATGGACTGGATGGAGCAGGAACAGGAACGCGGTATCACCATCACGTCCGCTGCTACGACCACTTTCTGGCAGGGTCAGGATGGCAAGAAGCGTCGTTTCAACATCATCGACACCCCGGGCCACGTTGACTTCACGATCGAAGTTGAGCGTTCGCTCCGCGTTCTCGATGGCGCAATCGCTCTTCTTGATGCGAATGCTGGTGTTGAGCCACAGACTGAAACCGTATGGCGTCAGGCTGAGAAGTACCACGTTCCACGCATGGTCTTCGTTAACAAGATGGACAAGATCGGCGCTGACTTCTACCGTTGCGTAGAAATGGTTGGCTCGCGTCTTGGTGCAGTCGCGCTCCCAGTTCAGCTGCCAATTGGCGCTGAAAACGAGTTCGAAGGCGTCATCGATCTGATCGAGATGAAGGCCCTGACTTGGGATGGTACAATCGGTGCAGCTGCGACCGTTGGTGAAATTCCTGCAGATCTTAAGGATAAGGCTGAAGAGTACCGCGAAAAGCTCATCGAGTTGGCAGTGGAAATCGACGAAGCTGCAATGGAAGCTTACCTTGAAGGTAATATGCCTTCGAATGATCAGCTTCGTGCATTGATCCGTAAGGGTACGATTGCCGTTAAGTTCCACCCAATCCTTTGCGGTACAGCATTCAAGAACCGTGGCGTTCAGCCGCTTCTCGACGCTGTTGTGGAATTCCTTCCATCACCAATCGACGTTCCTGCAATTAAGGGCATCGACGTTAAGACGGAAACCGAAACGACCCGTGAATCTTCGGATGAAGCACCGCTTTCGATGCTCGCATTCAAGATCATGAACGATCCGTTCGTTGGTTCGCTTACATTCGCTCGTATTTACTCGGGCAAGCTGACCAAGGGTATTTCGCTCGAAAACACCGTTAAGGGCAAGCGTGAGCGTATCGGCCGTATGTTGCAGATGCACTCCAACAGCCGTGAAGACATCGAAGAAGCTTTCGCAGGCGACATCGTTGCTCTGGCTGGCCTCAAGGAAACCACAACAGGTGATACGCTCTGCGATCCACTGAAGCCGGTTATTCTTGAACGCATGGAATTCCCAGATCCGGTTATCGAAATCGCGATTGAACCAAAGACCAAGGCTGACCAGGAAAAGATGGGCCTCGCGCTCAACCGTCTGGCTGCTGAAGATCCTTCGTTCCGCGTTAAGTCTGATGAAGAATCCGGCCAGACAATTATCGCTGGTATGGGTGAGCTTCATCTCGACATTCTCGTTGACCGTATGAAGCGCGAATTCAAGGTTGAAGCAAACGTCGGCGCGCCGCAGGTTGCTTACCGTGAAACCATTACACGTGCTGCTGAAATCGACTACACCCACAAGAAGCAGTCGGGTGGTTCGGGTCAGTTCGCTCGCGTCAAGATCGTTTTCGAGCCACATGAAGGCGATGACTTCATCTTCGAATCCAAGATCGTTGGTGGTGCTGTTCCTAAGGAATACATCCCAGGCGTTCAGAAGGGTATCGAAAGCGTCATGGGCGCGGGTCCACTTGCTGGCTTCCCAATGCTCGGCGTGAAAGCCACCCTGATCGACGGCGCATACCATGACGTTGACTCGTCTGTTCTCGCCTTCGAAATCGCTGCTCGCGCTGCATTCCGTGAAGGCGCGCAGAAGACCGGTGCTCAGCTCCTCGAGCCGATCATGAAGGTCGAAGTCGTAACCCCGGAAGATTACGTCGGTGACGTAATTGGCGATCTGAACTCACGTCGTGGTCAGATTTCCGGTACGGAAGCTCGTGGCATTGCTACGGTCGTCAACGCAAACGTTCCACTCGCCAACATGTTTGGTTATGTGAACAACCTGCGTTCGATGTCTCAGGGCCGTGCGCAGTACACCATGCAGTTCGACCACTATGAGCCGGTTCCGACCGCGGTCGCACAGGAAATTCAGAAGAAGTTCGCGTAATTTCTGATTACGCCAAACAGTAAAAAGCCTGAGCAGGCTGTAATTTTAGGAGAGCTCAGATGGCAAAGAGCAAATTTGAACGTAATAAGCCACACGTAAACATCGGCACCATTGGTCACGTTGACCATGGCAAGACCTCGCTGACTGCAGCGATCACCAAGTTCTTTGGTGAATTCAAGGCATACGACCAGATCGATGCTGCACCAGAAGAACGCGCTCGTGGTATCACCATTTCGACAGCACACGTTGAATATGAAACCCCTGCACGTCACTACGCACACGTCGACTGCCCAGGCCACGCTGACTATGTTAAGAACATGATCACCGGTGCTGCTCAGATGGACGGCGCGATCCTCGTTGTTTCGGCAGCAGACGGCCCAATGCCACAGACCCGTGAACACATCCTGCTCGCTCGTCAGGTTGGCGTTCCTGCGATCGTTGTGTTCCTGAACAAGTGCGATCAGGTTGACGATGCTGAACTTCTTGAACTTGTAGAACTCGAAGTTCGTGAACTTCTCTCGAAGTACGACTTCCCAGGCGACGAAGTGCCAATCATCAAGGGGTCGGCTCTTGCAGCTCTCGAAGATTCCTCGAAGGAACTCGGCGAAGACGCAATTCGCAACCTGATGGACGCTGTTGACACCTACATCCCAACGCCAGAACGTCCTGTTGATCAGCCGTTCCTGATGCCAATCGAAGACGTGTTCTCGATTTCGGGTCGTGGTACTGTTGTTACCGGTCGCGTTGAGCGCGGTATCATCAAGGTTGGCGAAGAAGTTGAAATCGTCGGCATCAAGGCAACTGGCAAGACGACTGTTACCGGCGTTGAAATGTTCCGCAAGTTGCTCGATCAGGGCCAGGCTGGTGACAACATCGGCGCACTGGTTCGCGGCGTTGGTCGTGAAGACGTTGAGCGTGGTCAGGTTCTCTGCAAGCCAGGTTCGGTTAAGCCACACACCAAGTTCAAGGCAGAAGCATACATTCTGACCAAGGACGAAGGTGGCCGTCATACACCATTCTTCACCAACTACCGTCCACAGTTCTACTTCCGTACAACGGACGTTACCGGTGTTGTTACCCTGCCAGAAGGCGTGGAAATGGTTATGCCAGGCGACAACGTAACCGTTGACGTAACGCTGATCGTACCGATTGCGATGGAAGACAAGCTTCGCTTCGCTATCCGTGAAGGTGGCCGTACCGTTGGTGCAGGCATCGTCGCTTCGATCATCGAGTAATTAGATTTGTACAGGAGCGTTTCTCCGGAAACGCTCCGCGTAACAAGGAACAGATCAAATGAACGGTCAAAACATCCGCATTCGCCTTAAGGCGTTTGATCATCGGATCCTTGACGCTTCGACGCGCGAAATCGTGTCGACTGCTAAGCGTACCGGTGCAAATGTACGCGGACCGATCCCACTTCCAACACGGATCGAAAAGTTCACAGTAAACCGGTCGCCGCACATCGATAAGAAGAGCCGCGAACAGTTCGAGATGCGCACGCACAAGCGTCTTCTCGATATCGTTGACCCAACCCCGCAGACTGTAGACGCGCTGATGAAGCTCGATCTGTCCGCCGGTGTTGATGTCGAGATCAAGCTTTAATCGGCTTGAGGACGGAAGGAACGAACCCGATGCGTTCAGGTGTTATTGCACAAAAGCTGGGCATGACCCGCGTCTATAACGACGCCGGCGAACATGTACCAGTAACAGTTCTCCGTATGGAAGACTGCCACGTGGTAGCTCAGCGTACAGTTGAAAAGAATGGTTACACGGCTGTTCAGCTTGGCGTTGGACTTGCCAAGGTAAAGAACACAACTAAGGCTCTGCGCGGTCACTTCGCGAAGGCTGAAGTTGAGCCTAAGGCGAAAGTTGCGGAATTCCGCGTTTCTCCTGACAATCTGCTCGAAGTCGGCGCGGAAATCACAGCCGAACATTTCGTCGCTGGCCAGAAGGTCGACGTGACGGGTACTTCGATCGGTAAGGGCTTTGCCGGTGTTATGAAGCGTCATAACTTTGCTGGTCATCGTGCTTCGCACGGTAACTCAGTTACCCACCGCGCTCACGGCTCGACCGGTCAGCGTCAGGACCCAGGTAAAGTATTTAAAGGCAAGAAGATGGCCGGTCACATGGGTCAGACCCGTGTAACCACGCAGAATATCGAAGTTGTTTCTACAGACCTCGATCGCGGCCTTATCCTTGTTCGCGGTGCGGTTCCTGGTTCAAAGGGTGCATGGATCTACGTTCGCGACGCCGTAAAGGTATCGCTGCCAGATAATGCTCCCAAGCCAGCTGGTCTGCGCCAAGCAGCACAGGCCAAGGTAGAAGCTGCTGTAGTTTCTGAAACTGCAGCGACTGAGGGAGCCGAATAATGGATCTCACAATTACAACACTTGAAGGCAAGGATGCCGGCCAGGTCAAGCTGAACGAAGAAATCTTCGGTCTCGACCCACGCGACGACATTCTCCAGCGCGTTGTGCGCTGGCAGCTGGCTCGACGCCAGCAGGGCTCTCATGATGCCAAGGGCCGTAGCGACATTAGCCGCACCGGTTCGAAGATGTACAAGCAGAAGGGTACGGGTCGCGCTCGTCACCATTCGGCACGTGCACCGCAGTTCCGCGGCGGTGGTCAGGCTCACGGACCAGTTGTTCGTAGCCACGATCACGATCTGCCAAAGAAGGTTCGCGCTCTCGGCTTGCGTCACGCTCTGTCGGCTAAGGCAAAGGCATCTGACCTGATCATCATCGATGATCTGGCAGCTTCCGAAGCCAAGACAAAGCAGCTTGTGTCGCAGTTCGCAAAGCTCGGTCTCGAAAATGCACTGCTCATTGGCGGCGCAGAAATTGACGTGAACTTCCAGCGCGCTGCTTCGAACATCCCGAACATCGATGTTCTGCCAGTACAGGGCATCAATGTTTACGACATTCTACGTCGTGGCAAGCTCGTGCTTTCCAAGGCAGCTGTCGAAGCACTCGAGGAGCGTTTTAAATGACCGATCTTCGCCATTATGACGTGATCGTCAGCCCAGTCATCACCGAAAAGTCGACCCTTGTTTCCGAACATAACCAGGTCGTCTTTAACGTAGCTCGCAAAGCGACGAAGCCGGAAATCAAGGCTGCAATCGAAGCGCTTTTCGGCGTCAAGGTTAAGGCTGTAAACACCACTGTGCGCAAAGGCAAAGTGAAGCGGTTCCGCGGCATTGTCGGGCGCCAGAGCGATGTCAAGAAAGCGATCGTAACTTTGGCTGAAGGCCAGAGCATCGACGTTTCGACAGGTCTCTGAGAGGCCACGGAGTAAAGACAATGGCACTCAAGCACTTTAATCCGATCACGCCAGGCCAGCGTCAGCTGGTCATCGTGGACCGTTCGGAACTCTACAAGGGCAAGCCAGTCAAGTCATTGACTGAAGGTCTGTCCAAGAAGGGTGGCCGTAACAACACAGGTCGTATCACTGTTCGCTTTCAGGGCGGCGGTCACAAGCGTTCCTACCGTTTTGTAGACTTCAAGCGTCGTAAGCACGACGTTGTCGCGACTGTAGAACGTCTGGAATACGATCCAAACCGTACAGCGTTTATCGCGCTGATCCGCTACGAAGACGGTGAACTGAGCTATATCCTGGCTCCACAGCGTCTGACAGCTGGCGACAAGGTTATCGCCGGTCAGTCCGTTGACGTTAAGCCAGGCAACGCAATGCCGCTTTCGTCGATGCCAGTTGGTACCATTATCCACAACGTGGAAATGAAGCCAGGCAAGGGCGGTCAGATTGCTCGTTCGGCTGGTGCATACGCACAGCTCGTCGGTCGCGATCAGGGTATGGCTATCCTGCGTCTGAACTCGGGCGAACAGCGTCTGGTTTCGGGTGCATGCTTTGCAACGGTTGGTGCAGTATCCAATCCAGAGCACAGCAACATCAATGACGGTAAGGCCGGTCGTTCGGTTTGGCGCGGTAAGCGTCCTCACGTTCGCGGCGTTGCTATGAACCCAGTTGACCACCCGCATGGTGGTGGTGAAGGCCGTACTTCTGGTGGTCGTCACCCGGTTACCCCTTGGGGTAAGCCTACGAAGGGCAAAAAGACCCGTTCGAACAAGGCAACCGACAAGTTCATCATGCGTTCGCGTCATCAGCGCAAGAAGTAAGAGAGGTAGTCTGAAGTGGCTCGTTCAGTTTGGAAAGGTCCGTTCGTCGATGGCTATCTTCTCACGAAAGCTGAGAAGGTACGCGAGGGCGGTCGTAATGAAGTTATCAAGATGTGGAGCCGTCGCTCCACGATCTTGCCGCAGTTCGTCGGCCTGACCTTCGGTGTTTATAACGGCAACAAGCATGTGCCGGTATCGATCTCCGAAGAAATGGTTGGACATAAGTTCGGTGAATTCGCGCCGACACGGACCTATTACGGTCACGGCGCGGACAAGAAGTCAAAGAGGAAGTAACAGATGGGCAAGGCCAAGGCTCCCCGCCAGCTTAAGGATAACGAGGCGAAAGCCGTCGCCCGTACGCTTCGCGTCAGCCCGCAGAAGCTTAATCTTGTCGCGGCACTTATCCGCGGCAAGAAAGTAAATGCGGCACTTGCTGATCTCACTTTCTCGCGCAAGCGGATCGCTGAAACAGTGAAAAAGACGCTCGAATCGGCTATCGCCAACGCAGAGAACAATCATGATCTCGACGTTGACGCGCTGATCGTTGCAGAAGCTTATGTCGGCAAATCTATTGTCATGAAGCGTTTCCACGTTCGTGGACGTGGTAAGGCAAGCCGCATCGAAAAGCCGTTTTCGCATCTCACCATTGTTGTCCGCGAAGTTGCGGAAAAAGGGGAGGCCGCATAATGGGCCAGAAGATTAATCCGATCGGTTTTCGCCTCGGCATCAACCGCACCTGGGATTCGCGTTGGTACGCGAATACCGGCGAATACGGTAAGCTGCTGCATGAAGACGTTAAGATCCGTGAGTATCTTAAGAACGAACTCAAGCAGGCTGCGATTGCTAAGATCGTAATCGAGCGTCCACACAAGAAGTGCCGCGTGACCATTCACGCTGCTCGTCCGGGCATCATCATCGGCAAGAAGGGCGCGGACATCGAAAAGCTCCGCAAGAAGCTTTCCGAGATGACGAATTCCGATACGTCGCTCAACATTGTTGAAGTTCGTAAGCCGGAAATCGACGCTACGTTGATCGCTCAATCGATCGCACAGCAGCTCGAACGCCGTGTGGCATTCCGTCGCGCCATGAAGCGTTCCGTTCAGTCGGCAATGCGTCTCGGTGCCGAAGGTATTCGTATCAACTGCTCCGGTCGTTTGGGCGGCGCTGAAATCGCACGTATGGAATGGTACCGCGAAGGTCGCGTTCCTCTTCACACGCTGCGCGCCGATATCGACTATGGTACGGCTGAAGCAAAGACTGCTTACGGCATCTGCGGCGTAAAGGTCTGGGTATTCAAGGGCGAAATCCTTGAGCATGACCCAATGGCTTCCGAGCGTCGTGCGGTTGAGGGTGACAATCAGGGTTCCCATCAGAACCGCCGCCGCGAAAACGCTTAAAAAGCGGGCCGCCGGCGAGAAAATTGGAGTAAAGAACAATGATGCAGCCTAAGCGCACCAAGTTCCGTAAGCAGTTCAAGGGCCGTATTCACGGCAACTCGAAGGGCGGTACGGATCTTAATTTCGGTGCATTCGGTTTGAAGGCAGTAGAGCCTGACCGCGTCACAGCACGACAGATCGAAGCGGCTCGCCGCGCGATCACCCGTCACATGAAACGTGCCGGTCGTGTATGGATCCGAATCTTCCCGGATCTGCCAGTAACATCGAAGCCAACCGAAGTCCGTATGGGTAAAGGTAAGGGTTCCGTTGACTACTGGGCAGCACGTGTTGCACCAGGTCGTATAATGTTTGAGCTTGACGGCGTACCCGAAGATGTGGCACGCGAAGCCTTAAGACTCGGCGCTGCAAAGTTGTCGGTCAAGACGCGCTTCATTCAGCGCATCGCAGAGTAAGAGGGCAGTCATGAAAGCCGCAGACGTTCGGGCGAAAAGCCTCGATCAGATTAACGATGAGTTGGGTTCCCTGAAGAAAGAGCAGTTCAACCTGCGCTTTCAGAAGGCAACCGGTCAGCTCGAAAAAACCGCGCGCGTGAAGCAAGTTCGTCGCGACATTGCGCGTATCAAGACCATCGCCCGCCAGAAGGCGGCCGAAAGCAAGGCATAAGGAACAAGTATAATGCCTAAACGCGTTCTGCAGGGCGTTGTCGTCAGCGACAAGAATGATAAGACTGTTGTAGTTAAGGTTGAGCGCCGCTATTCGCATCCGCTCCTCCAGAAGACTATTCGTCAGTCTAAGAAATACAAAGCGCATGACGAAAACAACCAGTTCAAGATTGGTGATCAGGTTTCTATCGAAGAATCCAAGCCAATTTCGAAGGACAAATGCTGGGTCGTTCTTTCGAACGTAACAGCAGGCTAAATTACAAACACGCAGCTTAGGTAGGGCAGGAGCCCTTAACCAGCTGAAGGAAAAGAAGGCGGCCAGTCATGATTCAGATGCAAACAAACCTCGACGTGGCGGATAACTCCGGCGCACGTCGTGTCATGTGCATCAAGGTGCTGGGCGGTTCCAAGCGGCGTTATGCTTCCGTGGGCGACATCATTGTGGTGTCGATCAAGGAAGCTATTCCGCGCGGCCGCGTCAAAAAAGGCGACGTGATGAAGGCAGTGGTCGTACGGACCGCTAAGGACATCCGTCGCGCAGACGGCAGCGTTATTCGTTTCGATAACAACGCAGCTGTTCTCATCGATAACAAGAAAGAGCCTATCGGTACGCGTATCTTCGGACCGGTTCCACGCGAACTTCGCGCTAAGAACCACATGAAGATCATCTCGTTGGCTCCGGAAGTTCTGTAAGGAAGCAAGACGATGCAAAAGATTCGCAAAGGCGACAGCGTTGTCGTGCTGTCCGGTAAGGACAAAGGCCGTAAGGGCGAAGTTCTCCAGGTTATGCCTAAGGACGACAAAGCGCTTGTTCGCGGTATTAATACTGTAAAGCGTCACCAGCGCCAGACACAGACTCAGGAAGCCGGCATTATCACGAAAGAAGCGCCGATCCATTTGTCTAACCTGGCAATTGCTGATCCTAAAGACGGTAAGCCAACCCGCGTTGGTTTCCGCATTGAAGATGGCAAGAAGGTCCGCGTTGCAAAGCGTTCGGGAGCGGTTATCTGATGGCTGAAGTTAAGGAACTTCCACGCTTCAAGAAGATTTACAATGAAACAATTCGTAAATCTCTCCTTGAAGAATTCAAGTACGACAATGAGATGCAGATTCCACGCATCACAAAAGTTGTCCTGAACATGGGTGTAGGCGAAGCAACTGGCGACTCGAAGAAGCCATCTGTTGCTGCAGCAGATCTGGCCTTGATTGCCGGTCAAAAGCCTGTCATTACTCGCGCCCGTAATTCGATCGCAACTTTCAAGTTGCGTGAAGACATGCCAATCGGTACGAAGGTTACTCTTCGTTCGGATCGCATGTACGAATTCCTTGATCGCCTGATCACGATTGCGCTTCCGCGCGTTCGAGATTTCCGTGGTCTGAATCCGAAGAGCTTTGACGGTCGTGGCAACTTTGCCATGGGTGTTAAGGAACACATCGTGTTTCCAGAAATCAACTACGATAAAGTTGATCAGATCTGGGGCATGGACATCATCGTTTGCACGACCGCTAAAACGGATGATGAAGCCCGCGCTCTTTTGCGCGCCTTCAACTTCCCATTCCGGCAGTAACGGCAAGCGTAGCGAGGTATAATAATATGGCCAAGACTAGCGCAGTCGAAAACAATAAGCGCCGCGAAAAGTTGGTTAAGCGTCATGCTGAGAAGCGTGCACGTCTGAAGGCGATCGTAATGGATCAGAGCCTTCCGTTGGATGAGCGTTTTCGCGCTACTATCCAGCTCGCCGAACTGCCGCGCAATTCCGCTAAGGTCCGTATTCGCAACCGTTGCGAAGTTTCGGGTCGCCCGCGTGGTTATTACCGTAAACTGAAGATGTCGCGTATTGCGCTTCGCCAGTTGGGTTCGCTTGGACAGATTCCAGGCATAGTTAAGTCGAGCTGGTAAGGAGTAGCATATGTCTGTGTCAGATCCTATCGGCGATATGCTGACCCGTATTCGCAACGCAGTAGGCCGCAAGAAGACCAAGGTTTCGACCCCGGCTTCGAAGCTCCGCGCTCGCGTTCTGGATGTTCTTCAGTCTGAAGGTTACATCCGCGGATACACGCAGAGTGAATTCGTGAACGGCAAAGCCGAGATCGAAATCGAACTGAAGTATTATGAAGGCGTTCCAGTCATTCGTGAACTGACCCGCGTTTCGAAGCCTGGCCGTCGCGTTTACGTGTCGGTTAAGTCGATCCCGCAGGTCGCGAATGGTCTTGGCATCTCGATCCTGTCCACCCCTAAGGGTGTGATGGCTGATCATGAAGCTCGTGAACAAAACGTTGGTGGTGAGCTGCTCTGCCGCATCTTCTGATGCGGCTGACAGTGAACAGATAGAAGACAGGTATAAAAATGTCTCGTATCGGTAAAAAACCCGTGCCGGTCCCGGCAGGCGTAACTGCCAGCGTTGAAGGTCAGACCGTCAAGGCTAAGGGCGCGAAGGGCGAATTGTCTTTCGTTGTGCACGAAGAAGTACTGGTTAAGCTTGAAGATGGCGCTGTTAGCGTCGATCCTCGTGATCAGTCTAAAGAAGCTCGCTCCAAGTGGGGCATGTCGCGTTCGATGATTGAAAATATTTTCGAAGGCGTCAACAAGGGCTTTGAAAAGAAGCTTGAGATCAGCGGCGTTGGTTACCGTGCTGCTATGCAGGGCAAAAACGTTCAGCTTTCGCTCGGCTTCTCACACGAAGTTATCTATGACGTGCCAGCTGGCATCACTGTTGCTGTTCCAAAGCCAACGGAAATCGTTGTCTCTGGTATCGACAAGCAGCAGGTTGGTCAGGTCGCGGCTGAGATTCGTGAATATCGCGGCCCCGAGCCTTACAAGGGCAAGGGCGTCAAGTATGCTGGCGAGAAGATCGTCCGCAAAGAAGGCAAGAAGAAGTAAGGGAAGCGCGTCATGGCATCGCCAAAAGAAACTTTGCAGCGTCGCGCTGCTCGTGTACGCCGTCAGGTCAAGGCTGTCGCAAACGGCCGTCCACGTCTCAGCGTACACCGCTCTTCCAAGAACATCTACGTTCAGGTTATCGACGACGTTCGCGGTGTTACCATCGCAGCTGCTTCGACCCTGGATGGCGACCTGAAGGGCAAGCTCAAGACTGGCGCCGACTCCGCAGCAGCTGCTGCAGTCGGCAAGCTGGTTGCAGAGCGTGCTAAGAAAGCAGGCGTCAGTGAAGTAGTGTTTGATCGTGGTGCATTCATTTACCACGGTCGCGTGAAGGCTCTCGCCGAAGCTGCCCGCGAAGGCGGTCTGAGCTTCTAATATTTTGTGCTTCCGGAAAAAAATAAAGGAATAGGATATGGCACAGAGAGAACGTAACCGCGAAGATCGCGGTCGTGAGGAGCGCGACAGCGAATTCGTTGACAAGCTCGTTCACATTAATCGCGTCGCCAAGGTTGTTAAAGGTGGTCGTCGTTTTGGTTTCGCTGCGCTCGTCGTAGTTGGTGACCAGAAGGGCCGCGTTGGCTTCGGTCATGGTAAGGCACGCGAAGTGCCTGAAGCGATCCGTAAGGCTACTGAAGCTGCTAAGCGCGACATGATTTTCGTTCCGCTTCGTTCGGGCCGTACTCTGCATCACGATGTGCAGGGCCGTCACGGCGCTGGTAAGGTCCTCCTCCGTGCAGCTCCTGCCGGTAAGGGTATCATTGCTGGTGGTCCAATGCGTGCAGTGTTCGAAACGCTTGGCGTTCAGGACGTTGTTGCTAAGTCGCTCGGCTCCTCGAACCCTTACAACATGGTTCGTGCAACCTTTGACGCTCTGAAGCATCAGATGCATCCAAAGGACATCGCTGCACAGCGCGGTATCAAGTACTCGACCCTTCAGGCTCGCCGCCATGATGTGGTCGGTTCGGAAGAATAGCCGATAGTTTGTGCCAGTCCGGTGCGCGAGCACCGGATACGCCATAGACAAGGGATTTGAGTGATGGCTGAGAAGAAGGGTAAGACGGTTACGGTCGAACAGATCGGAAGCCCTATCCGTCGTCCAGCCGAACAGCGTGCAACGCTGATCGGTCTGGGACTTAACAAAATGCACCGCCGCCGCACACTGGAGGATACTCCTTCAGTTCGTGGTATGATCGCCAAGGTTCAGCATCTCGTCCGCGTTGTGGACGAGGTCTGATAACGCAGGGGATAGAGACATGAAACTCAACGATCTGCGTGACAAGCCAGGTTCAGTAAAAGCGCGTAAGCGCGTTGGCCGTGGTATCGGCTCCGGCACCGGCAAGACCGCTGGCCGCGGCGTCAAGGGACAGAAGTCCCGTTCTGGCGTAGCGATCAACGGCTTTGAAGGCGGCCAGATGCCAATCTACCGTCGTCTGCCAAAGCGCGGCTTCACCAACATCTTCGCAAAGAGCTTCAACGTTGTATCGCTCGGCCGTGTTCAGGCTGCGATCGATGCAGGAAAGCTGGATGCAAAGGCTGTTGTGAACATTGAAGCCCTCAAGGCTGCTGGCGTGATTCGCCGTGCGCTTGATGGTGTTCGCGTTCTTGCTGACGGTGAACTGACTGCTAAGGTAGCTTTTGATGTTGCTGGTGCTTCCAAGGCCGCGATCGAAAAGATCGAAAAGGCTGGCGGTAGCGTAAAGCTTCCTGAAGCAGCTGCTGAATAAAGCATCGACATAAAAATAAAAGCGGCGGCCTTAGTGCCGCCGCTTGCACATTTATGCCAATGCGCATATCTGGGTAGAGTCTTTTGTCCGAAGGCATGCGGATTTTTAATGCGTGTCGTTGGAGTAGGGGGCCCGATACTTTTCACCGGAGTAATTTAATGGCATCGGCTGCTGAACAGCTAGTTTCCAATCTTAATTTTTCTGCTTTCTCGAAAGCTGAGGAACTTAAGAAGCGTATCTGGTTCACACTGGGCGCTTTGCTCGTGTACCGTTTTGGTACCTATATCCCTCTACCCGGCATCAATCCTGATGCGCTTGCGCAGGCTTTCCAGCAGCATAGCCAGGGTGTGCTCGGACTCTTCAACATGTTTGCCGGTGGTGCTGTTGGTCGTATGGCCATTTTCGCGCTCGGCATTATGCCTTACATTTCCGCTTCCATTATCGTGCAGCTTATGACGTCGGTTGTTCCGACGCTTGAAGCGCTGAAGAAGGAAGGCGAATCGGGCCGTAAGATCATCAACCAGTACACACGTTATGGTACTGTGCTTTTGGCGATCGTTCAGGCCTATGCAATTTCCGTTGGTTTGCAGGCGGGTAACGGTATCGTTACGAACCCTGGACCAATGTTCCTTGTTTCATCGGTCATCACGCTTGTTGGCGGTACGATGTTCCTGATGTGGCTTGGTGAACAGATCACAGCGCGCGGTATTGGTAACGGTATTTCGCTGATCATCTTCGCAGGTATCGTTGCAAACCTTCCGCATGCTATTTCCGGTACACTGGAACTGGGCCGTACTGGTGCTCTGTCAACTGGTCTGATCCTTGGTGTAATCGTTCTGGCTGTCGCGCTGATTGCGATCATCGTGTTTGTTGAACGCGCTCAGCGTCGTCTTCTGATCCAGTATCCGAAGCGTCAGGTTGGCAACCGCATGTTCCAGGGCGATACTTCGCACCTGCCGCTTAAGCTGAACACTGCTGGTGTTATTCCTCCGATCTTCGCTTCGTCGCTTCTGCTTTTGCCTGCGACGGTTGCTGGTTTCGCGAATACGGCTGAAATGCCTGCCTGGGGTACAACTATTCTCAATGCCCTCGGCCATGGTCAGCCGCTTTACATGCTGTTCTATGCTGCGTTGATGGCATTCTTTTGCTTCTTCTATACGGCGATTGTGTTCAATCCCAAGGACACTGCTGACCAGCTTAAGAAGCACTCCGGCTTTATTCCGGGCATCCGTCCCGGCGAGCGTACAGCCGAGTACATAGACTATGTGTTGACCCGCATTACGGTTGTCGGCGCTATCTATATCGTGCTTGTCTGCCTTCTGCCGGAATTTCTGATTTCTGCGACCGGTGTACCTTTCTATCTTGGCGGTACGTCGCTGCTGATCGTGGTCAGCGTTACGCTCGATACGGTTGCGCAAATTCAGGGACACCTTGTCGCCCATCAGTATGAAGGGTTGATCAAGAAGTCCAAACTCAGAGGTGGGAAACGCAGTAAATGAGACTAATACTTCTTGGGCCGCCCGGAGCAGGTAAGGGGACGCAGGCTGGACTTCTTACCAAGAAGCATGGAATACCTCAGCTTTCGACTGGCGACATGCTGCGTGCAGCAGTCGCTCAGCAAAGCGAAATCGGTAAGCGCGCCAAGGCCGTCATGGATGCTGGTCAGCTCGTTTCTGATGAGATCGTAAACCAGATCGTTTCGGAGCGCATTGATGCTCCGGATTGTGCCGGTGGTTTCATTCTCGATGGATACCCACGTACGGTTCCACAAGCGCAGGCGCTTGGTGAAATGCTTCGTGGTAAAGGCTTGAAGCTTGATGCGGTCATCGAGCTGAAGGTTGATGAGAACGCGTTGGTCAAGCGGATGGAGAGCCGTGTCGCCGAGACGATTGCTAAAGGTGGTCAGGTTCGTTCTGACGATAATCCTGAAGCTTTCCGTAAGCGTCTGGTTGAATATCGTGAAAAGACATCGCCGCTCTCGGAGTATTATGCTGGAACAGGCGAACTGCGCGTTTTGAACGGCATGGCACCTGTTGAAGAGGTCACTGCTGAAATCGAGAGAATTCTTGTTCCTGCGTGAGCGGGTAAGCATTAGGCTCAAACGAGCCTTCATGAATTACGGGCAGAGAAGCATTTTGTGTTTTCTGCCCGTTTGTCGCTTCCAAAAACTGCTTTTAATGTCTGCAAGGTTGCTACGGTGACTTTACGGACAGTTAAGAGTTGACTTTTTCGGGCGATTCCGTCAAAGACTGCGCCACTTCAATTTGTTTTGAATGGTCGGTTCTGGCGGAAATAGTAAGAGGCCGGGACCGGTCAAACAATGCTGTCTGGTTGATCGCATCGCCCAGATGGATTTTTATATAACCAAGGAGAACAGACGTGGCACGTATAGCTGGCGTCAACATCCCAACGAACAAGCGCGTTATCATTGCGCTTCAGTACATTCATGGGATTGGACCAAAATTTGCTCGTCAGATCGTAACGAAAGTTGGGATTGCTGACGACCGTCGTGTAAATCAGCTTTCGGATGCTGAAGTCCTTCAGATCCGTGAAGCAATTGATGCTGATTACCGCGTTGAAGGTGATCTGCGTCGTGAAGTTTCCATGAACATCAAGCGTTTGATGGACCTTGGCTGCTACCGCGGCCTGCGTCATCGTCGTTCGCTGCCAGTTCGTGGTCAGCGTACGCATACCAATGCACGCACCCGTAAGGGTCCTGCAAAGGCTATCGCAGGTAAGAAGAAGTAATTTTCGGCAGAACCATTCGTTCTGCCGGGCTTGCCCTTGATTGGGTGGGTTCGGTGCTGGTCCTTATCAAAGGGCTGGTGGAGCCGCTGGAATTACGGCGGTGTCGAGATCGAGTTTTGAAAGGACTATCATGGCTAAGGAAGCCCAGCGTATTCGCCGTCGCGAGCGCAAAAACATCTCGTCGGGCGTTGCCCACGTAAATTCGACGTTCAACAACACCATGATCACCATCACGGATGCACAGGGCAATGCGATTGCCTGGTCGTCTGCAGGTGCTCAAGGTTTCAAGGGTTCGCGTAAGTCGACCCCGTTTGCCGCACAGATCGCTGCTGAAGATTGCGCCAAGAAGGCTCAGGAACATGGCATGCGCTCCCTCGAAGTCGAGGTTTGCGGACCGGGTTCTGGCCGTGAATCTGCGCTGCGCGCCCTTCAGGCTGCTGGCTTTGTGATCACGTCGATCCGCGATGTTACGCCGATCCCGCACAACGGTTGCCGTCCGCGCAAGAAGCGCCGGGTCTAATTTCTTTTATATGCTGCATGAACCCCGAGGGTGACTTCGGGGTTCCTCTGCGGTTCTTCACAGGATCGCTACGATTGGATAGTAGCGACAGTTGATAGAGGAAAAATACATGATCCAGAAAAACTGGCAGGAACTCATTAAGCCGAACAAGGTGGACTTCATCACCAACGGCTCCCGCACGCGTGCGACCGTTGTTGCTGAGCCGCTTGAACGCGGTTTCGGTCTGACACTCGGCAATGCTCTGCGTCGCGTGCTTCTGTCGTCGCTTCGCGGTGCAGCAGTTACCGCTGTCCAGATCGACGGCGTTTTGCATGAGTTTTCTTCTATTCCGGGCGTCCGCGAAGACACCACGGATATTGTTCTGAACGTCAAGGAAATCGCCATCCGTATGGAAGGCGAGGGCCCGAAGCGCATGGTTGTCCGTAAGGAAGGCCCGGGCGTTGTTACGGCTGGTGACATTCAGACTGTTGGCGATGTCGAGATCCTTAACCCGGAACACGTCATCTGCACACTGGATGAAGGCGCTGAAATCCGTATGGAATTCACCGTTAACACCGGTAAGGGCTATGTGCCTGCCGACCGTAATCGTGCGGAAGATGCTCCAATCGGCCTTATTCCGGTTGATAGCCTGTATTCGCCGATCCGCAAGGTATCGTACAAGATTGAGAACACCCGTGAAGGTCAGGTTCTTGATTATGACAAGCTGACGCTCAACATCGAAACCAATGGTTCGGTGAGCGGTGAAGATGCCGTTGCTTATGCAGCACGTATTCTTCAGGACCAGCTGGCTGTCTTCGTTAACTTCGAAGAGCCACAGAAGGAAGCTCCGCAGGAACAAGTTGCGGAACTCGCTTTCAATCCGGCTCTGCTCAAGAAGGTTGACGAACTCGAGCTGTCAGTACGTTCGGCAAACTGCCTGAAGAACGACAACATCGTCTATATCGGCGATCTGATCCAGAAGACGGAAGCCGAGATGTTGCGGACTCCGAATTTCGGCCGCAAGTCGCTCAACGAGATCAAGGAAGTTCTGGCGTCGATGGGTCTCCATCTTGGTATGGAAATCCCAGCCTGGCCGCCTGAGAATATCGAAGATCTCGCCAAGCGCTACGAAGACCAATATTAAGACCGGACAATTCCGGCTGAACTGAATTAAAGGAGAAGGCCATGCGCCACGGTAATGGACAGCGTAAGCTGAACCGAACTGCCTCGCATCGCAAGGCAATGTTCGCCAACATGGCGGCTTCGCTCATCGAGCACGAACAGATTGTGACCACGCTTCCGAAAGCTAAGGAAATCCGTCCAATCGTAGAAAAGCTTGTTACACTCGGCAAGCGCGGTGACCTGCATGCACGTCGTCAGGCGATTTCCGCCATCCGCGACGTACAGCTGGTTGCTAAGCTGTTCGACACACTTGCTACGCGTTACGCAACCCGTAACGGCGGCTACATCCGCATCATGAAGGCAGGCTTCCGCACCGGTGACAATGCACCGATGGCAGTTGTCGAATTCGTTGAACGCGATGTCGATGCGAAGGGCAAAGCTGATCGCGCACGCGTTGAAGCTGAAGCCGCTGCTGAAGCAGCCGCAGCGTAATTCACGCTTCGTAATGATTAAGAAGGGTCGCCTCGTGCGGCCCTTTTTGTTTTAAGCTTTGGTTCCACCAAGCATTACAAAGCTGTAATGCTGTTTGCCACAATACAGCCCTTTATCCTTGGCCTTGTTGCCTCCATATTGTTCTCAACCCGATGAATCGGGTTTCGGAAAGAAAGCTGGAGTGAGCGGATGAATTTGCGGCGATTGGGAATTACGGGTGTTGTTCTAGCTTCTGTCAGTATGATGGTGTTGCCGACATTTGCGCAGGACAATCCTGCGCCGGTTCAAGGAAAGCAGATCCCGCTGAGCCGAGGCGACATGCAGCTGTCTTTTGCGCCGCTTGTGAAACAGACTGCGCCGGCTGTGGTGAATGTCTATGCAGCGCGGCAAGTGCAGCAACGCCCATCACCTTTTGCGGGTGATCCATTTTTTGAGCAGTTTTTCGGCAAACAATTTGGCGGTACAGGCAAGCCACGCACGGAACAATCGCTCGGTTCGGGTGTGATCGTCGATTCATCGGGCATTGTCGTGACCAACAATCACGTCATCAAGGATGCAGACGAGATCAAAGTCGCTCTGTCTGATGGTCGTCAACTTGAGAGCAAAGTTTTGCTTCGCGACGAGACCACTGATCTTGCGGTTCTTAAGATTGAAGCAAAAGAGAAATTCCCAGTCGTTTCGCTTGGTAACTCTGACGATGTTGAAGTTGGCGATCTGGTTCTCGCGATCGGCAATCCATTTGCTGTCGGGCAAACTGTCACGAGCGGTATCGTGTCAGCGCAGTCACGCACACAGGTCGGCGTCTCTGATTTCGACTTCTTCATTCAGACAGACGCCGCCATCAATCCGGGTAATTCGGGTGGTGGTCTGATCGATATGCGCGGTCGCCTTATCGGTATCAACACAGCTATTTATTCACGCTCTGGCGGTTCGGTGGGTATCGGGTTTGCAATTCCATCGAATATGGTTCGCGCAGTTGTTGATGCTGCGTTGAGCGGCAGCACCAGTTTTGAGCGTCCTTTCATTGGTGCGACTTTCCAGAACATCACACCTGATGTCGCTGAAAGTCTTGGTATGGATAAGTCGTTTGGTGTGCTGGTGACGGCTGTTACCAAGGGCGGACCAGCAGAAAAGGCAGGATTGAAAGTCGGTGACGTTGTTCTTTCCGTCCAGGATGTGCGTGCCGACAACATCGACGTTCTCGGTTATCGCCTCTCAACCGCAGGCATTGGCAATACGGTTATGCTTGATATTGTGCGTAATGGAAAGGACAGCAAGCTGCCTGTAAAACTGGCAAAAGAGCCAGAAGCCAAGCCACAGCAGAAGCAGACAATTAAGGGCGATAATCCGTTTGAAGGAGCAGTCGTTGAGGAAATCACTCCCACAATGGCCTCGAAGATGCGACTGCGTGACGGTTCGCGCGGTGTAATCGTCACTGATGTGATTGTTAATTCGCAAGCAGCTCAGCTTGGTTTGCGCCAGCGCGATATTATTCGCGGAATCAATGGCAATCCGATCCGTACGATCAATGATTTGACCTCGGCGCTTAATGGCGGACGGGGTCTGGCATGGCGGCTTGAAGTTGAGCGCAATGGTGCTTTGATCCGCCAGTTCGTTCGCTGACCTCATCGCTAAGCATTTAAAGTTGCATGTCGTTTCAGGCGGGACTATGCCTGAAACGACATTTGTTTTTATGGCATCGAGCGAAGCGAAATGAGCGATCTATTTTCCACTGCGGCTGATCCGAATGCCGACCGTAACAGGCCGCTTGCCGATCGCCTTCGTCCGCGCGAACTGTCGGAAGTAACGGGGCAGGAACATCTAACTGGTCCAGAAGGCATTCTCACACGGATGATCGCCTCTGGCTCGCTTGGTTCTATGATTTTCTGGGGCCCTCCTGGAACTGGCAAAACCACTGTTGCACGATTGCTCGCAGGCGAAACCGAGCTTGCGTTCGAGCAGATTTCAGCGATTTTTTCCGGTGTAGCTGATCTTAAGAAAGTCTTTGAGGCTGCGCGTGCGCGCCGCATGTCTGGTCGCCAAACTCTGTTGTTTGTGGACGAGATTCATCGTTTCAATCGTGCGCAACAGGATAGTTTTCTTCCTGTGATGGAAGATGGCACCGTTATTCTGATTGGTGCGACGACAGAAAATCCATCCTTTGAACTCAACGCCGCTTTGCTGTCTCGGGCGAGGGTGCTAACTTTTCATCCGCATGACGCATTGAGTATTGCGACACTTCTGACACGCGCTGAAGAGCAGGAAGAGCGTCCCTTACCGCTTGATGAAGAAGCACGCGCTAGCCTTATTCGCATGGCGGATGGCGATGGCCGCGCATCTTTAACACTTGCAGAAGAAGTATGGCGGGCTGCCCGACCGGGCGAGATATTTGATGCGGAAAAGTTGCAGGATGTCGTGCAGCGCCGTGCGCCCGTTTATGACAAAGGACAGGACGGCCATTACAACCTTATTTCCGCGCTGCATAAATCCGTGCGTGGGTCTGACCCTGACGCAGCACTCTATTATCTCTGCCGCATGTTTGATGCAGGAGAAGATCCGCTTTATCTGGGGCGTCGGCTGGTTCGCATGGCAGTGGAGGACATCGGTCTTGCCGATCCGCAAGCGCTTGCGATCTGCAATGCGGCGAAGGATGCTTACGATTATCTCGGCTCTCCGGAAGGCGAGCTGGCCTTGGCACAGGCCTGCGTTTATCTGGCAACCGCTCCAAAATCCAACGCCGTTTATATGGCCTATAAAGCTTCGATGCGTGCGGCAAAGGAGAATGGTTCTCTCTTACCACCAAAGCACATTCTTAATGCGCCGACCAAGCTTATGAAGAGCGAAGGCTATGGTGATGGTTATGCCTATGATCATGACCAGCCAGACGCTTTTTCGGGGCAGGACTATTTCCCCGAGGCCATGGGTCGACAGGTTTTCTACGATCCACCAGAGCGTGGTTTTGAAAGAGAAATTCGTAAGCGTCTCGATTACTGGTCGCGTTTAAGAGCTGAGCGTCAGGGGCGCAGATGAACGCCGACCGCTACATTTAAAACTATTCGCGCGGCCTTATAGTCACATTTCGGCCTTCATCTATCAGCTTAGAGCGAAGAAGATTGCGACCTATAGCTTTATTCCACAGGTCGCGTCCTTCATTTATTTTCCAATAAATACAACGATCCGGCAACTCAAAGCGGTATGCTTAAACAATCTGGTAACCATATACAGATCAGACACTTAGCTTAAGTTGTACTTAATGTTTAAAATTCATCAAAATTTATAATTTCTACGAGGTTTGTCCATGACGCGCGTATTGATGCTCGTTGCGCTCGTACTTCTTGGTGGCTGCGCGACCGCCCCACGGCAGATCAGCAATGTATGCGCAGTTTTCGATCAGCGCGATGGCTGGATAAATAACTGGCAGAAGGACGCCACACGCGTCTCTCGTGAGTATGGCGTACCTGTTCATATTCTCATGGCGACGATTTATGCAGAATCTGGTTTCCGTCCATACGCCCGCCCGCCGCGCACGAAGCTGCTCGGCTTTATTCCATGGAAGCGTGCATCAAGTGCTTATGGCTATTCGCAGGCACTTAATGGAACGTGGGACCGCTACAAGCGCGAAACAGGGCGCTGGACTGCATCGCGCAGCAATTTTGGTGACGCTATTCATTTCATCGGCTGGTATCATAATGAAAGTAGCCGGAGAAATGGCATTAACCGTAATGATGCTTACAGGCTCTATCTCGCCTATTATTCGGGCCATGGCGGTTATGCCCGCGGTGTCTGGCGTAATAACTCGACAGCCCTGAACGGAGCCAAACGCGCTCAGAACATGGCCAGCCGCTATGCAACCCAGCTGCGTTCTTGTGGGCGTATGGGCTAAAATGGCTTGGAATGTGCTGTAAAATTGGCGATAAAGGGATTTAAGGCCACCATCCAGCCGTATTCGAAGTTATCATTCGCGGCGAATCGAACATTGAGGATGACGTTTTTTATGCTGAAGAAACTTGGAATTGTCTTTATCGGGGCCACATTTCTGGCAGGCTGTACATCGACTGACCCATATACGGGCCAGGAAAAGATGTCGAACACCGCAGGTGGTGCCGCTATTGGCGCAGCCGTTGGTGCACTCGGCGGTCTGATGGTCGGTGGTTCCAGCCGCGCACAGCGTAATGCTGTTCTGATCGGTGCGGGTATTGGTGCGCTTGGTGGCGGTGCTATCGGCAATTACATGGATCGTCAGGAATCTGAACTCCGGAATCAGTTGCAGGGAACCGGCGTCTCAGTCACCCGTAATGGCGATCAGATTATCCTCAACATGCCTTCGGCGATTACGTTTGATACCGATCAGGATCAGGTGAAAAGCCAGTTTTATCCAACTCTGAACTCGGTTGCGATTGTCTTGCGCAAATTCAATCAGACACTGGTTGATGTATATGGCTTTACCGACTCGACCGGTAGCGCGAGCTACAATCAGGGTCTGTCGCAGCGCCGTGCAGCCTCCGTTGCAAGCTATCTCGGCTCGCAGGGCATTGATCCTCGCCGCTTTGCAGTTATCGGCTATGGCGCAAGTCAGCCAGTTGCCAGCAATGCAACACCGGAAGGCCGTGCACAGAATCGTCGTGTGGAAATTCAGATTTCTCCGCTGCGCGGCGTACAGCAGTAATTCGAAGTTAGTATTTTTAGGCGATTTGACGCAGTCTTTCGAAAGAAGGGCTGCGTTTTCATTTGTTAGCAGCGAATCGAGCGGTAAATTTCCATGCTTTTTGCAACTAAAGCGTGGACAGTTTTTAAGATTATAGCTTTCTAATATATAAGAACAATAAAAGAACAAAAAATCTTATTTGTTTAAAAACAATAACTTGAGCTTATTGCCAAATGAGAACAAAACAGATACAAATAGATATTGGCGATAAGCCCGATGGGCTTCTAGCGAGACAAGAGGATGGTGTAAGATGTCTCAGAAATCATTGCGACTCGTTGAGGATAATTCAGTGGATAAGACTAAGGCTCTGGATGCGGCGTTGTCGCAAATTGAACGTGCGTTCGGCAAGGGCTCTATCATGCGGCTCGGTCAGAACGAGGTCGTTGATATTGAGACTGTGCCAACCGGCTCGCTTTCTTTGGATATTGCATTGGGCGTCGGCGGTCTGCCCAAGGGACGTATCGTAGAAATTTATGGCCCTGAAAGCTCGGGTAAGACGACGCTAGCACTGCATACGATTGCAGAAGCACAGAGAAAAGGCGGCATCTGCGCATTTGTTGACGCGGAACATGCGCTTGATCCTGTCTATGCGCGTAAGCTCGGCGTTGATCTAGAAAACCTCCTGATCTCGCAGCCCGATACGGGTGAGCAGGCGCTTGAAATCACTGATACGCTTGTGCGTTCTGGTGCGATTGACGTTCTCGTCGTCGACTCCGTTGCGGCTCTTACACCACGCGCTGAAATTGAAGGCGAAATGGGTGATTCTCTGCCAGGGCTTCAGGCCCGCCTGATGAGTCAGGCACTGCGTAAGCTCACAGCTTCGATCTCGCGTTCGAATTGCATGGTCATCTTCATCAATCAGATTCGCATGAAGATCGGCGTGATGTTCGGATCGCCTGAAACGACAACCGGCGGTAATGCGCTCAAGTTCTATGCTTCGGTGCGTCTTGATATTCGGCGCATCGGTTCTATCAAGGAGCGTGATGAAGTTGTTGGCAACCAAACCCGCGTCAAGGTGGTCAAGAACAAGCTTGCCCCTCCTTTCAAGCAGGTAGAGTTCGACATCATGTATGGTGCCGGTGTTTCTAAGACAGGCGAATTGGTCGATCTTGGTGTGAAGGCTGGTATTGTCGAAAAGTCGGGCGCTTGGTTCTCTTATAATTCGCAGCGTCTGGGGCAGGGCCGTGAAAACGCCAAGCAATATTTGAAAGACAATCCGGAAGTCGCAAAAGAGATTGAAACGACACTTCGTCAAAATGCAGGTCTCATCGCTGAGAAGTTTATTGAAGATGGTGGTCCGGAATCTGATGATGGTCCGGATGCAGCTGAAGCATAAGCTTTGCGTTGATATGAAATAGAGAAAGCCCTGCACGAAAGTGTGGGGCTTTTGCTTTTTAAGCCCAATACTGTTGCATAGTTGCCGTTTTCTGCATTTGCGGCAGAAATTGCTTTTATAGCGCACACTGCTTATCTGGACAGAAAAGCAGTGCCCCGTTAAAAGCGGACAACCGAAATTCCACCTCAAGGACTTTCCATTATCGGGCAGTCGAAGCGTGGCGGCAGATCAAGCCGTTAAATGCGGCATTCCTGCGGGTGGGGATTATATAATTGATGCGTTTTCGATTGCGCATCTCATGCAGGGCAGAAAATGTCCAAGGGTGAATTATGGCTGGCGTCAACGAGATAAGGTCCACATTCCTCGACTATTTCCGTAAGAACGGACATGAAGTCGTTTCATCAAGTCCGCTCGTTCCTCGAAACGACCCGACGCTGATGTTCACCAATGCGGGCATGGTGCAGTTCAAGAATGTTTTCACTGGTCTTGAACAGCGCCCTTACAGCCGCGCAACTACGTCGCAGAAATGTGTGCGTGCTGGCGGCAAGCATAACGATCTGGATAATGTGGGCTACACAGCACGCCACCACACATTCTTTGAAATGCTGGGTAACTTTTCTTTCGGCGATTACTTCAAGGAAGAGGCGATCACTCATGCATGGAATCTGATCACTAAGGAGTTTGGCCTTAACAAGGACAAACTGCTGGTCACAGTTTATCATACGGATGATGACGCTGCGAATTTCTGGAAGAAGATTGCCGGTCTTTCGGATGATCGTATCATCCGCATTGCCACGAATGATAATTTCTGGGCGATGGGCGATACCGGCCCTTGCGGTCCTTGCTCGGAAATTTTCTACGATCATGGGGATCATATCTGGGGTGGACCTCCAGGATCGGCTGATGAAGATGGCGATCGTTTCATTGAAATCTGGAACCTCGTTTTCATGCAGTTTGAGCAGGTTACACCTGATCAGCGCATTGATTTGCCACGTCCGTCGATTGATACGGGCATGGGTCTTGAGCGTGTTGCGGCCGTACTTCAGGGCGTACACGACAATTACGACATTGATCTTTTCAAGGCGCTGATCCGTGCTTCCGAAGAAGCAACAGGCGTTAAGGCTGAAGGTGATTTCCGCGCCAGCCATCGCGTGATTGCAGACCATCTGCGTGCATCAAGCTTCCTGATTGCCGATGGTGTTTTGCCGTCGAATGAAGGTCGCGGTTATGTGCTGCGCCGCATTATGCGCCGCGCCATGCGTCATGCGCAACTGCTCGGTGCCAGCCAGCCATTGATGTGGCGTCTGCTGCCAGCGCTGATCCGTGAAATGGGTCAGGCTTATCCGGAACTCATCCGCGCAGAAGCGCTGATTTCAGAAACGCTTAAGCTGGAAGAAACCCGTTTCCGCAAGACATTGGAACGCGGTCTCGGCCTGCTTTCTGATGCTTCGGAAAATCTGGTTGAAGGTGATCGTCTCGATGGCGAAACCGCGTTCAAGCTTTATGATACTTACGGTTTCCCACTTGATCTGACGCAGGACGCTTTGCGCCAGCGCGGTGTAACCGTTGACACCGATGGCTTCAACACTGCTATGCAGCGCCAGAAGGCGGAAGCACGCGCCAATTGGACGGGTTCGGGCGAAGCTGCAGCCGAAACCATCTGGTTTGGTATCAAGGATAAGGTCGGCGCGACTGAATTCCTCGGCTATGAAACCGAAAGTGCTGAAGGCGTTATTTCCGCTCTCGTGCGCGATGGTGCAGAAGTATCATCGGCTGCTGAAGGTGAAACCGTATCCGTCGTTGTCAACCAGACGCCATTCTATGGCGAATCCGGTGGTCAGCAGGGCGATACGGGTACGATCTCCGGCGAAGGTTTTGTCATTGCTGTTCGCGAAACGCTCAAAAAAGGCGAAGGCCTCTTAGTCCATATTGGCGAAGTCACCAAGGGTTCGGCTAAGGTTGGCGATGCGGTTGAGCTGAAGGTCGATGGTGAGCGCCGTACACGCATTCGTTCCAACCACTCCGCAACCCATCTGCTGCATGAAGCGCTGCGTGAAACGCTCGGCTCGCATGTTGCGCAGAAGGGTTCGCTCGTTGCACCTGATCGTTTGCGTTTCGACTTCTCGCATCCAAAGCCGATTTCGGCTGAGGAACTGACTGCTGTTGAAAATCTCGCCAACGAAATCATTCTGCAGAATGCGCAAGTTACCACACGCTTGATGGCGGTGGATGATGCGATTGCTGAAGGTGCAATGGCGCTGTTTGGCGAAAAATACGGCGATGAAGTCCGTGTTGTTTCGATGGGGACAGCCAAGCACGGCGAAAAGGCTGGTAAGGCTTATTCGGTTGAACTTTGCGGTGGTACGCATGTGCGCCAGACCGGTGATATTGGTCTCGTCCGCATTCTGTCCGACAGCGGTGTTGCTGCCGGTGTTCGTCGTATGGAAGCGCTAACGGGTGAGGCGGCTCGCCTTTACCTTGAAGAACAGGACGAGCGCGTCAAGGCAATCGCTGGTGTGTTGAAAACCTCGCCATCGGAAGCTCTGGATCGCGTGAACGCACTTATTGACGAACGCAAGAAACTGGAACGCGAACTCACCGAAGCACGCAGACAGCTAGCGCTAAGTGGCGGTTCTTCCGATGGTGGCAGCGCAGTTGAAACAGTCAATGGAGTCAATTTCCTCGGCAAGGTTGTAACTGGCGTTTCGCCACGTGATCTCAAGCCACTTGCCGACGAAGGCAAGAAGCAGGTTGGCTCTGGTGTTGTCCTCTTCATCGGCGTTGGTGAAGACGGCAAGGCAAGTGCTGTTGTTGCTGTGACCGAGGATCTGGTTGGTCGCTTCAGTGCGGTTGATCTGGTGCGTGTGGCATCCAGCGCTCTTGGTGGCGCAGGTGGCGGCGGTCGCCCTGATATGGCACAGGCGGGTGGTCCCGATGGCACCAAGGCAAATGATGCAGTCGCAGCGGTTAAAGCGCTGATCGTCTGATAAATTACATATAAGAATGAAAAGGCCGGGATCTTCCCGGCCTTTTTTATGCTGCATGCATCTTGCGGCTATCGTCAGGTGCTTCGTCCCGTTGATCCAATCCGTAATCGCGAGCGACATTCGCAACACGCAGGCGGTAGTTTTCAAAAACACCACCGCGTCCCTTCGTCTGTGCAATCCGATGGGTTGGCAGATTACGCCACTGTTTTACAGCCTCTTCGTCGCGCCAGAAGGAGAGAGACAGCAGCTTTTCTGGCTCAACCAGACTTTGAAAACGTTCTATGGATATGAAGCCATCAATTTGTGCCAGATCAGCGCGCAGGCTAGAAGCAATATCGAGATATTGGTCGCGCCTTTCATCATCTGCAGGCCAGACTTCAAAGATGACCGCGATCATAGCTTGATAAACTCCGCATGTGGTGCTGATTGCAGTTTCAGAAAGATACGTTCTTCGGAGCGGATAAACTGTTCGCGTTTTGCGAATTCATAGTTAGCCCGGCCGACTGGGTCGGCGGCCAGACGAGCGCGAAACTGTTCGTAGGCGGCGAGATTTTCGACGGAGTAAACGCCATAAGCGGTCGTGGTCGAGCCTTCATGCGGACCGAAATAGCCGATGAGGTTTGCGCCGCAACGTGGGCTTGCTTGTCCCCAATTGCGCGCATATTCAGCGAAGGCATCGGCTTTGAATGGATCAATTTGATAGCGGATGAAACAGGTAATCATTTTATCTCCTGATTTTTGAAGTTTCTGGAGATGGTTTTAGCTTATTGAATGTTGTTCATGCTTCGGTTAGCATCGAAGTATGAAAGACGGACCAATCATAGCTTCTGTTGCAGCCCTATTGGGCGATCCGGCACGTGCAAATATGTTGACGGCGCTGATGGATGGGCGTGCTCTGACGGTAAGTGAACTTGCCGCTGCCGCAGGTGTGACGATCCAGACTGCGAGCGGACATCTCTCAAAACTTGATTCTGCCAATTTGCTGGTGGCTGAGAAGCAGGGCAGACATCGTTATTTCAGGCTATCAGGTACGGATGTGGCGCAGGTGCTAGAAGGGCTGATGGGGCTTGCACAGCGCACCGGGGCCGTGCGTGTTCGCACAGGTCCGAAAGATCATGCACTGCGTAAGGCACGCATTTGTTATGATCATCTGGCGGGCGAGCGCGGCGTGGAAATGCTGGACGCCTCTTACAGGCTTGGTCTTATGGGCGACGCTAACGAGCCACTCCTTACTGATGAAGGAAAGACATTCTTCTCGTGCCTTGGCATTGATGTGGATGCGCTGCAGAAAGGCAAGCGACCGCTCTGCCGCCATTGTCTCGACTGGAGCGAGAGACGCAATCACTTAGGCGGTGCGCTTGGTGCAGCAATTCTCAAAAACTTCATCGATAGTGGCTGGGCGCGCCGGGAAGAGGGCCGAGTTATCGCCTTCTCGCCCAGTGGCGCGCAGGCTTTTGCAAAGGCTTTTCAGCTTTGATGTGAAGGTCTCTCGGCGTTAAAGCGCTTTTCGATACTGGATGAAGCCGGATGCCTGCGCGATGTTATCGTATAGACGACGTGCGGTGGCGTTGCTTTCATGTGTGAGCCAATAGAGGCGGCCTGCACCCTCGGCCCGAGCGAGATCAGCCACAGCTTCAATCAGAGCAGCGCCTGTACCTTTTCCGCGCTGACTGTTTTCAACATAGAGGTCTTGCAGATAGCACGTCCATTTTCGCAGCCAGCACGAGCGATGAAAAATCACATGCACGATACCAACGAGGTGTCCGTCGTCATCGAAAGCGCCCAAAGCGTGCATGGCTTCTGATGCATCGTGGAAGCGTTGCCATGTAATGTCGGTGGTTTCAGCAGGAATATCGACTTCGTAAAAGACCTGATAGGCTTTCCATAAAGGTTCCCATGCAGCGCGGTCTTGCGGCGTTAATGCCCGAATTGTCGACATATCAATCCTCCCTGTTTCTGTAACAACAGATTATCGAGGACTAATTGTGCTTGCGAGGGATAAATAGTGACGCACAAATAAAAAACGGCGGGAAATTCCCGCCGCTTTTTTTGTTCATTCGGGACGGCTTAAGCAGCCATTGCCTTCTGAAGGTTTTCATCTATCTTGTCGAGGAAGCCAGTGGTCGAGAGCCATGGCTGATCTGGACCGATAAGCAGCGCCAGATCCTTGGTCATGTAGCCGCTTTCGACAGTGTCCACGCAGACCTTTTCCAGCGTGTCAGCAAAGCGCTTCAGTTCTGCATTGTCGTCGAGCTTTGCACGATGTGCGAGGCCGCGGGTCCATGCGAAAATCGAAGCGATGGAATTGGTCGATGTTTCCTCGCCCTTCTGATGCTGGCGATAGTGACGGGTCACTGTGCCGTGTGCAGCTTCTGCTTCAACGGTCTTGCCATCTGGCGTCATCAGAACCGAGGTCATCAGGCCGAGTGAGCCGAAGCCCTGTGCTACGATGTCGGACTGCACGTCGCCGTCGTAGTTCTTACAAGCCCAGACATAACCGCCCGACCACTTGAGAGCCGATGCAACCATGTCGTCGATCAGGCGATGTTCGTACCAGATCTTCGCTGCCTTGAACTTTTCAGCAAATTCGGTCTGATAGACTTCTTCAAAGATGTCCTTGAAGCGACCGTCATAAGCCTTGAGAATGGTGTTCTTGGTCGAGAGATAAACCGGATAGTTGCGCTGCAAGCCGTAGTTCAGCGAAGCGCGCGCAAATTCACGGATCGATTCGTCGAGGTTGTACATGGCCATTGCCACGCCAGCAGCGGGGGCCTGATAGACTTCGTGCTCGATGGTTTCGCCATCTTCACCGACGAATTTGATCGACAGCGTGCCTTTGCCCGGGAATTTGAAATCGGTCGCGCGGTACTGGTCACCGAAAGCATGACGGCCAACGATGATTGGCTGTGTCCAGCCTGGAACCAGGCGAGGGACGTTTTTGCAAATGATTGGTTCGCGGAAAATAACGCCGCCGAGGATGTTACGGATGGTGCCGTTTGGCGACTTCCACATCTTCTTAAGCTTGAATTCTTCAACGCGGGCTTCGTCCGGCGTGATGGTTGCGCACTTTACGCCAACGCCGTGTTCTTTGATGGCGTTTGCTGCGTCAATGGTGACCTGATCGTTGGTCGCATCGCGGTGCTCGACCGAAAGATCGTAATATTTCAGATCGATGTCGAGGTAAGGATGGATCAGCTTGTCCTTGATGAACTGCCAGATGATGCGGGTCATCTCATCGCCGTCAAGTTCAACGACCGGGTTTGCAACCTTGATTTTTGCCATTGATAATGCCTCTCATTGAATGCGTTGCGCCCGTATAGCATCGGTAAGCGCTAAGGCAAAGTGTCAGAGGCTTATTCTTTGGCCTATAGGCGATTTTTCAGGCCGCGTGATGCGCAGATTTTTGCCACGCGGAGTGCGGATCACGATAAGTTTCTTTTTCGCGCCGCAAGATTTCTTCTGCATCAAGTGTGGAGATTGCAGTTTTTCTGTCGGACGGGATCAATCCATTGACCTGAAGCGCAAGATAGCGCCCGCAGCATACGCGCAGAAATGATGCAAAATTATCAAGGTCGTGACCGTCTGCGCGTGATTCCTCATAGAGTTTGCCGAGCAGACGGCTGACGCTCATGTCATCGCGTCCGGCAATATCTTCAAGCGCCGACCAGAAAAAGTTCTCCAGCCGTACACTTGTCACGACGCCATCAATGCGCAGTGAACGCGTTACGCTTTGCCAGAGTTGCTGCTCCGCGCCTATGAACAATCTGCACATGACTTTCTCCCGTTTTTCCCGAAGGTCAGTGTCGCGCAGATTGCTGTTGGCTGCAACTTACTTGAGTGGTTGAACCGTATAAGTGATGCTTCCGGCTGCCACTTCATCAATATTGAAGGTGAGGTCGAGGATTGTTACCTGCCGTTGATCAGCGGGAAATTCTATGGTCTGGCCACTCGCCGGAAAATCCAAGCTATCAATTGAATAACCTCTGACTTCAAATTGCATCTTGCCTGCTTCAATACCGGCAAAGACAACATCATAGATACGTCCGCTTTCATTGGCCTGGTAATCGTCTTTGGACGGAAGCATGGTCCCTTTGCTGTAGTCGCGCGGCGGAACAATAGGATTGCCGGACAGCACGAACTGCGTCTGGCCGAAGGTGTCCGGCGACGGCGCCGGATATTGCTCTGAAATGACCCCCACTTCTGCGCTAGCGGCTTCCTGCGCATTGGCGAGATTTGCTGGGCCGAAGAGAATTGCGCTGATGCTTACAGCAAACGAGAGAGCGACAGTTTTGGCGGGTTTCATGTGGTCTTCCATCTCATTTCAAGAAAGCCTTTCCAGCATATTTACCGGAAAGGCTCTGATTTGGCATTTTTAATGAAATGCCATGCATGATGAAAGCTGCGGTGTAAGCCTTCCCTCAGCTATGCGTGATTTTTGTGCCGAGAACTGCGAGGAACTGCGAAAGCCATGCCGGATGGGCAGGCCATGCGGGAGCCGTCACAAGGTTTCCGTCAGTCACTGCCTGATCGACTGGGATATCGGCGTAGGTTCCGCCTGCGAGCTCAACTTCAGGGCGGCAGGCCGGATAAGCGGAGCAGGTGCGGCCTTCGAGAACACGCGCGGCGGCGAGTAGTTGTGCGCCATGGCAGACAGCTGCAACTGGCTTGTTGGCTTCAAAGAAATGCTCAACGATTGCAATAACTTTGTCATCAAGGCGCAGATATTCTGGTCCACGTCCGCCGGGAATAACCAGCGCGTCGTAGCTCTCGGCCCTCACATCGGCAAATGTCGCATTGAGCGTGAAATTATGGCCGGGCTTTTCAGTATAGGTCTGGTGCCCTTCGAAGTCGTGAATAGCGGTTGCAATGGTGTCGCCCGCCTTTTTACCGGGGCAAACCGCATGGACCTTGTGCCCAACGGCGAGAAGCGTCTGGAACGGCACCATGGTTTCGTAATCTTCGCAGAAATCACCGCAGATCATGAGAATCTTTTTGCCGGACATGATTTTCCTCCCTGTTAAACTCGATGTCGGTTGGCGCAGTCTGCCATGGAAGGGCCGAAGACTGGTGTTATTCCGCTACTACACGTGATTTTTCGATCCTGTTTGTAAGGGGAATCTTTGCGATTCTCTGTCAAACATGTCAGGGAAGCGCCGTGTTGATATAGTAGTGACGGAAATTATCATGGCAGGTACAGACAAACAGCGCCCTTTGATCACCGAAGGTCCGGCGATCATTCTGGTTAATCCGCAATTGCCGGAGAACATCGGCATGGTGGCGCGCGCCATGGCAAATTTTGGTCTTGCCGAATTGCGTCTTGTGCAGCCGCGTGAAGAGTTTCCAAGCGAGAAAGCCCGCGCTGCTGCAAGCAAGGCGGATCATATCATCGATAATGCGGTTGTTTATGATGATCTCCCATCAGCGCTTGCCGATCTCAATTTCGTTTATGCCACCACAGCGCGTGAGCGTGATGGCTTCAAACAGGTGCGTAGCCCGGTGGAAGCTAATGGCGAATTGCGTCGTCGTTTCAGGGCCGGTGAGAAGACTGGCATTATGTTCGGTCGCGAGCGTTTTGGCCTTAGCAATGAGGAAGTTGGTCTTGCGGATGAACTGGTGACGTTCCCGGTTAATCCAGCCTTTGCATCGCTCAATATCGCGCAGGCTGTTCTGCTCATGTCCTACGAGTGGATGAAGTCAGGCCTTGAGAGCGAGACGGATACGGTATTCCGTGGTCCAGAAATGGAAGCAGCGCCCAAGCAGGAATTGCAGAGTCTTTTCAACCATCTGGAAGAGGCGCTTGATATTCGGGGTTATTTCCGCCCTGAGGCCAAAAAAGAAATCATGGTCAATAATCTGCGGTCGGTGTTGACGCGCGCGGGTTTTGCATCGGCAGAACTCAAGCTTCTGCGCGGCGTGATCACATCGCTTGATGTGTTTACACCCAAGAAGCCGCGTGGTTCGGGTGCACCAGAAAGCCGTGCGCGCAAACCGGCAACAGAGGACAAGGCTGAATGAAACCAGCATCCGCAGCAGAGCGTTTCGGTAACTCTTCTATCGCGATTGAAAGACCAGTTCTGGTTTTCGACAGCGGTATCGGCGGTCTGACGGTTTTGCGCGAGTTGCGGGTTATGATGCCAGATCGGCGGTTTGTATATATCGCCGATGATGCCGGCTTTCCCTATGGGGACTGGGAAGAGGAAGCGCTGCGCGCACGCATCGTCGAACTATTTGGCAAATTTATCACCGTGTATGATCCTGAGATTGCGGTGATCGCGTGCAACACGGCCTCGACACTTGTGCTGGATGATCTCCGCCGGGCTTATCGTTCGGTGCCTTTTGTCGGAACTGTTCCGGCGATCAAGCCAGCTGCCGAACGCACATCCTCGGGCCTAGTCTCCGTGTTGGCAACGCCTGGCACGGTTAAGCGTGCTTATACGCGTGATCTTATCCAGTCTTTCGCGACGCAATGCCATGTGCGGCTCGTTGGAGCTGACCAGCTTGCAGGTGTAGCGGAAGCACATATTCGCGGCGAGAAAATCGATGAGGCGCTGGTCGTTGAGCAGATCATGCCGTGCTTTGTGGAAAAGGACGGTGAGCGCACGGACATTGTCGTGCTGGCCTGCACGCATTACCCGTTCCTTGCCAATGTGTTTCGCCGACTTGCACCTTGGCCGGTCGATTGGCTCGATCCTGCCGAGGCGATAGCACGACGTACGGTTTCGCTTTTGCAGCCACGCGAGCTTGATGAGAGACTTCATCATCATGATGATCGTGCTGTCTTCACATCGAATAAGCCGGATTATGCCATTCGTCGTCTAATGCAGGGTTTTGGATTACATTTCTCGGAATAACAATTATAACTCAATTGTTTAATAAAATAATTTAACGTATTGTTTTTGAATAGGAATCACCCGAAAATGAAATTCATTTCCGGGTGATGGTACAAGCTGATTAGCTTGCTGCTTCCTGTCGTGTATCGCGTTTTGCCTGTGCGACACTAGCAGCTTTTTTCAAGCGTCCACGCTCCATTGGCCGGATGAGGCTGTCTGCTTTTTCATTGGGAATATTGCGCATTCCGTGGCGCGCATGTCGGGTGTTAAAAGTGTTGTCCGGCTTTTCATTGGCTTTTTTCGTTGCCAATGCCTTTTTTGCATTTGTAACCAGATCGTTGCTTGCCGACATACTGCGGCGGCGATCTACTTCTGCATTGATGCGGCGCATGGCCATGGCCAGAACTGAAACTTTAAGATGCGAGCCTTCGTCAGCTTTTGATGCCGATGCGCCTCGTGCGGCTCCTTTTCCGCGCATTTCGCGGCGGCGCTGATGGGCCTGATCGCGAGCTTTGCTGCGGCGGTCGCGCAAAAGCTTTGCAAGCTGCGAAAGTTCGGCATCGGGAACTTCCTGAAGAATTGGGTGGTGGGATTTTTCTACCAGTTCGCGTTCTTCTGCATTCAGCGCACGGGCTTCTTCCTTTCGTGTGATGGCCATGAGATGTCCTTTCTGGTTCTGATGAATTTCTACACTTTTGGATATAGGCATCAGAAGTTGCAGGAAAAGGCAGATACCGCAGTTTTAGACGGAACCATCCATGCAAAGTTCCGTTTTCATAGTGATAAAAGCGGAGATGAAATCATGGATATTATTGAAACCCGCATCAGTTCGCTTGGTGGATTTGCCACCTATCTGGTGGAGTTTGTAACCGAAGGCGAAGAGCGTATTACTGTTAAGGTTGAGAATGATACAGGAGCTGAGCTTCCACGTGATGCGGTAATACGTAAGGCGGCTTTGAAGCTCGGTGAGGCGCTAAGCGTTGCCTGCATTGAATGTGGTATAGAACCGGCAAGCCAAATCACTATTCCAAGTGCGCGTCGCGCCGGTGATCGGTCTGAATTAGAGCGGCAGCTTAATGAAGGACTGGAAGATAGTTTTCCGGCTAGTGATCCGGTTTCGGTAACATCTTCCACCATTGCGGGGTTTGCAGGGCCAAAGAACTGACTGGTCTCGAAACATTGAAGCCGGACAGTTCGTCCGGCTTCTCAAGTCGTTGATAAAATGAGTCTTGTTTGCATCGTATCCGTCTGATCTTATTCAGAGATTACGACGTTTTCCTTCCATCAGATCAAGCACTGCACGCGCGCAATCAAGCACATTTGTTCCGGGGCCGAAGACTGCCGAGACGCCATGATCGAACAGATATTGGTAGTCCTGACGCGGGACCACACCACCGCAAACGACGATGATATTTTCAGCACCTTTTTTGCGTAGAGTTTCGACAAGCTGCGGCAGAAGAGTTTTATGCCCGGCTGCAAGGGACGAGACCCCGAGCACATGCACCTTTGCCTTAATTGCCATATCAGCCGCTTCATCGGGCGTCTGAAACAAAGGCCCGGCGAGCACTTCAAAGCCAATATCACCAAAGGCCGATGCAATAATTTTTGCGCCGCGGTCGTGTCCATCCTGACCGAGCTTTGCCACCATCAGACGCGGTTTGTCGCCTGTGTTTTTGGAAAACTCTTTCAGGCGTTCTACAAGGGTAAGATATTCCGGCTCATTTTCATAGGCTGTGCCATAGACGTCTTTGACGACTTTCGGCACTGCCGCATGATCACCGAAAGCGCTGCGCATCGCGTCCGAGATTTCACCGACCGTTGCGCGTGCACGCGAAGCCTCGACGGCTGCGGCCAGAATATTGCCTTTACCAGTCTTTGCGACCTTTTCCAGTTCTGAGAGAGCTGCTTCCACTTTGGCCTTGTTGCGGGTTTCTTTGATGCGGTTGAGGCGTGCGATCTGCGAATTACGCACGGCAGTATTATCGATTTCGAGAATGTCGATATTGTCTTCCTGCTCCAGACGGAACTTGTTGACGCCGACAATCACCTCTTCGCCCTTGTCGACGGCAGCCTGTCGGCGTGTGGCGGCTTCTTCGATCAATCGTTTTGGCAGGCCGCTTTCAACGGCCTTGGTCATGCCGCCTAAGCCTTCGACTTCTTCAATCAGCGCCCAAGCTTTTCCCGCGAGTTCGTTGGTCAGGCTTTCAATGTAGTAGGAGCCCGCCAGCGGATCGACAACTTTGGTAACGCCGGTTTCGTTTTGCAGAATAAGCTGCGTGTTGCGGGCAATACGGGCAGAAAATTCTGTCGGCAAAGCAATAGCTTCGTCAAAAGAATTGGTGTGCAGCGATTGCGTGCCGCCAAGCGCCGCCGACATAGCCTCAAAGGCCGTTCGTACGATGTTATTGTAAGGGTCTTGTTCCTGCAAAGACACGCCGGATGTTTGGCAATGGGTGCGCAGCATCAGCGAGCCCGGCTTCTTTGGGTCGAATTCCTTCATGATGCGTGACCAGAGCATGCGGGCTGCGCGCAGCTTGGCGATTTCCATGAAGAAGTTCATGCCAATGGCGAAGAAGAACGACAGACGCCCAGCAAATTCATCGACATTGAGGCCCTTTTTGAGCGCCGCGCGCACATATTCGCGACCATCGGCCAGCGTGAAAGCCAGTTCCTGCACCAGCGTCGCACCAGCTTCCTGCATGTGATAGCCGGAGATAGAAATCGAATTGAATTTCGGCATTTCCGTTGCGGTATAGGCGATGATGTCCGCAATAATCCGCATGGAGGGTTCCGGCGGATAGATATAGGTGTTGCGGACCATAAACTCTTTGAGAATATCATTCTGAATAGTGCCGGAAAGCAGGTCGCGCGAAACGCCCTGTTCTTCACCAGCCACGATAAAATTGGCGAGGATCGGGATTACGGCGCCATTCATCGTCATGGAGACAGAGATCTTGTCAAGCGGGATGCCATCAAAGAGGATTTTCATATCCTCGACAGAATCAATCGCCACACCTGCCTTACCCACATCGCCTTCAACGCGCGGATGATCGCTGTCATAGCCGCGATGCGTCGCAAGATCAAAAGCAACCGATACGCCTTGCTGACCGGCTGCAAGTGCTTTGCGGTAGAAGTTGTTCGATTCTTCGGCTGTCGAAAATCCTGCATATTGCCGGATGGTCCATGGGCGACCGGCATACATGGTTGCACGCGGACCGCGCAGGAACGGTTCAAAACCGGGCAGGGTGTCGAGATGATCGATTGGAGCCAAATCGTCAGCCGTGTAAAGCGGCTTCACGTCAATGCCTTCGGGTGTGTGCCAGACAAGGCTATCGGCAGGGCGCTTCAGTTCCTTTTCGGCCAGTTTCGACCAATCGTTTTTTGTGGGGCGCTCGCTCATATCCGTCCTCACTCAAATTCCATGATAAGTTCATCAACCGCGAGGCTTGCACCTTCTTCCGCAGCGATGCGCTTCACTGTCGAACGACGCTCGGCGCGCAAAACATTTTCCATTTTCATGGCTTCTACGGTTGCTAATGGCTGACCAGCCTCGACCGTATCGCCATCTTTCACGAGAACGGATGTAATCACGCCAGGCATAGGGCAGAGCAGCATTTTTGATGTGTCTGGTGGCAGCTTAACCGGCATGAGCTTTGCCAATTCCGCTACACGTGGTCGGCGGACATGAGCGATTGTATCAATGCCGCGCCAGCGCAGTCGCCAGCCTGTCCCTGAGCGCAAAACCTTGACGGCGATTGACTTGCCGTCAACCGTGAACGAGCCAAGCTGATTGCCGGGGTGCCAGTCGCTGGCAACAGACAGGCTTTTACCATCGGCAAAGTTGATGACGGTGCCGCCTTCGCCTTCTGAGATTTTGATCGGCAGGCTGTGGCCGCCAAGCGTCACTACCCATTCGGTCGCAACCGATTGTGTCTGTGATGAAATCCGACCAGAAATTTGGGCGTTGCGTTGTTCGACAACCATGTTGATCTGTGCGACGACAGTGGCGAGTACATGTGCATCATCTTCCGAAACGGAAACGCCTGCAAAGCCATCGGGATATTCTTCGGCTATGAAAGCTGTGGTCAGCGCGCCCGCGCGAAAACGAGGATGCTCCATTACGGCGGAAAGGAATGGCAGATTGTGGCCGATTCCTTCCACTTCAAATGCATCGAGAGCTCTGCTCATCTCAATAATTGCGCTGGTCCGATCCGGGCCCCATGTGCACAATTTTGCAATCATCGGATCATAATACATCGAGATTTCACCGCCCTCAAAGACACCGGTATCATTGCGGACGATGGTGCCGTTAGCATTGTGCCCTTCGACCGGAGGGCGATAGCGCGTTAGCCTGCCAATGGATGGCAGGAAGTTGCGATAGGGGTCTTCGGCATAAAGGCGGCTTTCGATAGCCCAGCCGTTGAGTTTTACATCGGCTTGGCTAAGGCGCAGCTTTTCACCAGCAGCCACGCGGATCATTTCCTCGACCAGATCAATGCCGGTGATGAGTTCCGTTACCGGATGCTCAACCTGCAAACGCGTGTTCATTTCGAGGAAGTAGAAATTGCGATCACCATCAACGATGAATTCGACAGTACCTGCGGAGAAATAGCCTACGGCTTTGGAAAGCGCGACAGCCTGTTCGCCCATGGCTTTGCGCGTTGCTTCATCCAGAAACGGCGAGGGCGCTTCCTCAATCACTTTCTGATTGCGGCGCTGAATCGAGCATTCACGTTCGCCCAGATAGATGACATTGCCGTGTTGATCGCCCAGAACCTGAATTTCAATATGGCGCGGTTGGGTGACGAATTTTTCGATAAAGATGCGATCATCACCGAAGGAGGATTTCGCTTCATTGCGGGAAAGCTGAAAACCTTCGCGGGCTTCATCATCATTCCATGCAATGCGCATTCCCTTGCCGCCGCCACCTGCGGAAGCCTTGATCATCACCGGATAGCCGATAGATGTGGAAATGCGGACTGCCTCGTCTGCATTCTCGATCAGCCCCATATGGCCGGGAACGGTCGAGACACCGGCTTCGCTTGCCAGCTTCTTGGAGGTGATCTTGTCGCCCATGGCTTCAATGGCATTCACTGGCGGGCCAATAAAGGTCACATTGGCGGCTTTCAGCGCTTCGGCAAAGCGTGGGTTCTCAGACAAGAAACCGTAGCCAGGATGCACCGCGTCAGCACCAGTCTCTTCGATCGCTGCGAGAATTTTATCGATGACGATATAGGACTGGTTCGAGGGCGCTGGTCCGATATGGACAGCTTCGTCAGCCATTTTGACATGCAGCGCATTGCGGTCCGCATCTGAGTAGACTGCGACGGTGGCAATGCCCATTTTCTTCGCCGTTTTGATAACCCGGCATGCGATTTCGCCGCGATTGGCAATGAGGATTTTCTTGATCATCTGTATCGTACCCGTGGCTATCAGAGCGGTATAGTGTCGTGTTTCTTCCAGGGCGTGTTCTGGCTCTTATTGCGAAGCGCAGAGAACGCACGGGCGATACGGCGGCGGGAAGAGTGCGGCATGATCACTTCGTCAATAAAGCCGCGTTCGGCAGCAACAAATGGATTGGCAAAGCGCTCTTCATATTCTTGCGTGCGGGCCGCAATTTTTTCCGGGTCGCCAAGTTCCGAGCGATAGAGGATTTCGGTTGCGCCTTTGGCACCCATCACGGCGATTTCAGCAGTCGGCCATGCATAGTTGATGTCAGCGCCGATGTGCTTTGACGCCATCACGTCATAAGCGCCGCCATAGGCCTTGCGGGTGATGAGTGTCACCATGGGAACGGTTGATTGCGAATAGGCGAAAAGCAGCTTGGCACCATGTTTGATCACGCCGCCGTATTCCTGTGCTGTTCCCGGCAAGAAGCCCGGAACATCCACAAGTGTCAGGATCGGAATGCTGAAAGCGTCGCAGAAGCGAACGAAGCGTGCTGCCTTGCGCGACGAGTCTATATCGAGACAACCAGCCAGCACCATCGGCTGATTGGCGACCACGCCGATTGTCTGGCCTTCCATACGGATGAAGCCGGTGATGATGTTTTTGGCAAATGCTTCCTGAATTTCAAAGAATTCGCCTTCATCAGCCAGAGCAAGAATCAGCTCTTTCATGTCGTAAGGCTTGTTGGCGCTGTCCGGGATCAGCGTATCAAGCCGCATTTCAAGGCGAGCCGGGTCGTCATGGAAAGGACGGGTCGGTGCTTTCTCGCGATTGTTCAGCGGGAGGAAGTCGAAAAGGATGCGAACCTGCTCTAACGTTTCGATGTCGTTCTCATAGGCGCCATCGGCAACCGATGATTTCTTCGTATGGGTTGACGCACCGCCCAGTTCTTCTGCTGTAACAATTTCATTGGTGACGGTTTTCACCACGTCGGGGCCGGTCACGAACATGTATGAACTGTCGCGCACCATGAAGATGAAATCGGTCATGGCTGGCGAGTAGACCGCGCCGCCCGCACAGGGGCCCATGATGACGGAAATCTGCGGAATGACGCCGGAAGCATCGGCATTACGTTTGAAAACATCGGCATAGCCTGCAAGGGACGCGACGCCTTCCTGAATGCGTGCGCCGCCAGAATCATTTAGCCCAATGACTGGCGCGCCATTTTGCATCGCCATATCCATGATCTTGCAGATTTTCTGTGCGTGGGTTTCTGAAAGCGAGCCGCCAAGAACAGTAAAATCCTGACTGAACACATAGACATGCCGGCCATTGATTGTGCCCCAGCCCGTCACCACGCCATCGCCTGCGATCTTCTGCTTTTCCATGCCGAAGTCGGTGCAGCGGTGTGTGACATACATATCGAACTCTTCGAACGATCCCTCGTCGAGAAGCACATCTATTCTTTCACGGGCGGTGAGCTTGCCCTTGCCGTGTTGCGCATCGATGCGCTTCTGTCCGCCGCCAAGACGTGCTTCGGCACGACGGGCTTCAAGCTGATCGAGAAGTTCCTGCATTCGCTATGACCTTAGAAAGCTAAGAAATTACGGAATTATTGTCTCAATGCTTAGAGCCAGTATGCCGCATTATGAAAGCTTGAAAAGGTGCAATTGTGTAATTTATAAATTTGCAAATTGTGAAATGCAAATTTGCAAATATGGCACTCTGTTATGGCACCCAAAAAACTCTATGTTGGCAGGAAGATCCGCGACATACGCGAGCAGCACAAGGCAACCCAGTCTGGTTTTGCTGAACGGTTAGGTATTTCAACGAGTTATCTCAATCAGATCGAGAACAATCAGCGCCCCGTATCTGCCGCTGTACTGCTGGCATTGGCTGAAAATTATCATATTGATATTGGTGCCATTTCGCTGGGCGATGATGATCGGCTGTTATCAGCAGTATCGGAAGCACTGGCCGATCCAGTGTTCGATAATTACAAACCGAATTTGCAGGAATTAAAGCTGATCACGCAGAATGCGCCTGGGCTGGCTCATGCTTTGATTGCCTGTCATCAGGCTTATCGACGGAACAGTGAACAGCTCGCGAGCCTCGATCACCAGCTTGGGCGCGCGCCTTCGGTTGCAGAACCAGCGCCTTATGAAGAAGTGCGCGACTTTTTTCATTTTATCGACAATTATGTGCACGAGCTTGATATTGCAGCTGAAAAACTTGCAGACGAGCTGAGGATTCCATTTCGCGACATCGGCGTGGCGCTGCCGCAATATATGGAAGAACGCTATCGCGTCCGCGTGGCACGTGCTGATCCGGATGAAGCCATTCTGCGGCGATTCGATCCTGTTGCGCGGGTGCTTTATCTCAATCCATATTCACCAGCTTCGACGCGCAATTTCCAGATTGCGTTTCAGATTGCTGAACTCGAGATGGAGGAGCTTGTCACAGTAATTGCAAAGCGTGCCGATTTTCGTTCAGCCGAGGCGGTCGAGATTTGCAAAATCGGCCTGCGCAATTATTTCGCGGGTGCGCTGGTCTTGCCCTATCAGACATTTCTGTCTGCTGCCAAAGAGTTGCGGCATGATCTGGAATTGCTGGCATCGCGCTTTGGGGCCAGTCTGGAGCAGGTCGCGCATCGTTTGAGCACATTACAGCGCTCCGGTCAGCGCGGTGTTCCGGTGTTTTTTGCGCGTATTGATCGTGCTGGGAACATCACCAAGCGGCATAGTGCCGCCAAGCTGCAATTTGCGCGTTATGGTGCTGCCTGTCCGTTGTGGAATGTGCATCAGGCGTTTGAGACGCCGGGGCGGATTATCCGCCAGCTTGCCGAAACGCCGGATGGTGCGCGCTATCTCTGCGTTGCAACTGAGCTCACCAAGAGCGAGGGTGGTTTCCACGCGCCGCAGCGCCGCTATGCGATTGCTCTTGGCTGTGAAGTCACGCATGCGCAGGATTTTGTCTATGCGGATGGGCTTGATATTGCCACACGTTCAGCATTCGACCCAATTGGTGTTTCCTGCCGAATTTGCGAGCGGGCTGAATGCGTTCAGCGCGCCGTGCCGCCGCTGAAAAGTAGGCTGGCGGTCGATCACGACCGCCGTGGAATCCTGCCATATAAACTTCTTTAAAAATTAGAAGCCGGAATGCTCTTTGAGAAATTCGGCTTCTTCCGCTGTTGTTTCGCGGCCCAAAACCTTGTTGCGGTGCGGGAAGCGACCAAAACGCTCAACAATATCGTGGTGCTGTCGCGCAAAGCCTAATGAAAACTCGTTGCCGAGTTTTTCATAAAGATCAAGGCAGCGCTTCTGATCGCTCAGATTTTCGCTGTGCATGAAAGGCAGATAGAAAAATTGTCGCTCATCAGCAGACAAATTGCGATCAAAGTCGTGATCCAGCGCCCGTGTTGCCACATCACGGGCAAGAGCGTCGCTTTCAAATGAACGTGGCGAGCCACGGAACATGTTGCGCGGAAACTGGTCAAACAGAATCGTCAGCGCGAGTGCGGTTTCTGGCTGCTGCTTCCAATCTTCAAATTTGTCGGCACGCGCATCTTCATAGGCTGCCAGAAACTTGTCGCGAATTTCCGCATCAATTTCATCGTTCTTGGTGAACCAGTTTTCGCGCATTTTTGCTGAAAACCAGAAATCAAGGACGTCTTTTGGTTGAATGGTCATAGCGGCTCGCTTTGTTTACGGGGTCTGGTTCGGATTGTCTGGTGAAAGGCAGGGCGTTTCGCCTTTCATATTGCGTGACATGCAGCCAAATCGGTCAAAGCCTTTGCCTGCATCCATCGCCGCTTTGCCTGCTCCGCAACCCGAAAGAATGGCCAGCGATATAAGTAGGATAACTTTGTTCATCTGGGTTTCCTGTTGGGTGTGTGGTTTGGATATAGGCAATGTGATTTGTGCGGCAATAGATAGCGGTTTTTGCAATCAGCCGCGACCGCGATAATTGGGTACAGACTGTTCAGGGATCCAGACATTTTTGGGCGTTTCACCTGTCTGGTAAAATACATCAATAGGAATGCCGCCACGCGGATACCAATAGCCGCCAATACGCAACCATTCTGGCTCAAGCAGTTCAACAAGCCGCTTAGCGATGGTGACGGTGCAATCTTCATGGAATGCGCCATGATTGCGGAATGAAAACAGGAAGAGTTTGAGCGACTTGCTTTCCACCAGCCATTTGCCTGGCACATAATCGATCATCAGATGGGCGAAGTCCGGCTGTCCGGTCATTGGGCAAAGAGAAGTGAATTCGGGTGCGGTGAAGCGGACGCAGTAAGGCGTTCCTGCTTGCGGGTTTTCCACCCTCTCAAGAACGGCCTCTTCAGGAGATTGCGGGGCGGCGGTGTTTGAACCGAGTTGTTTAAGATCAGAATATATCGTCTTTTCAGACATTTACGTGCCTTTATTTAAAGCCACGGTGCAGTCTTAACGCCTAACTATTAAGCGCTTGTCCTTGTTTTGACCGGGTAGGCTGCGACCGGTGGCAGATTGCCAATAGCTCCGAGTAGCAGTCTTAACAAAACAGGTAAACCCCATAGAAAAACCCGCGCTGGGAGGGCGCGGGTTTTTCGTAACGCTAAAACTGTTAGCGGCGGTCTGACAACACACAGCCAATCGCTACGCCAATCGCAATGCCGATAAGACCGGCTGTGCCAAACAGAGTGGTGGCTGTGCCAGGATTTTCTTTCACGGTTTCGGCTACGGCCTGTCCGCGCTCGCGAACAATCTGTGCCGCATGACGGAAACGACCCGATGCATCATCAAATGCATCTTCTGCACTATCACGCAGATCGTTCGAGCGGGAAGCCAAAGACTTAGACAGGCGCTTCAGCTCACCGCGCAAATCAGCAACCTGCTGTTCCAAAGCCTGCTGAACGTCATTAGCTGTCTTGTTATCGGCCATTTCAAACCTCCATTGGAATTGATGAACGTAAAACGATAATGCAACCTTTTGGTTCCGTTGGAGTAAAAGTTTTTATTTCGACTTTTCTGTAAAGATGGGAAGTAAGCTGAGGCCGCGCCCGATACACACGCCCGCCATCGCGCCTACTGCTTTGAAGACAAAATCGGCAAATTCGCCATGCCGTCCGGGTGCCAGCCGTTGCATCAGTTCAAACATGCCAGCGCATCCGATTGTAAGCAGCAACACAGCGATCCAGTACCGGGGATAAGCAAGTGCAAATAGAAACCCCACGAGGAAGAAGGCTGCAAAGCGCTCAAGATCGGCGGGTTCACCCGTTATTGGACGAAACTGTATCGGGCTGATGGTTACGATGAAGATGAAGGCCAATACCAGCCATGCGGCAAGACGAAAAAGTCGTTTCATTCGGTATGACCTTTTATTCTGCCGTATAGTTGCCGACAGGTTCATCCTGAGCCGGATCGCCACAACGAGAATACATCTGGTCGGTTATCGACTTTTTGAGTGCATTGCCAAATGGCAATTCATAATTCGCGATAACATCGACACCCATGCACCATTTCACATTGTCTGGAGAGAGGCCGTAATTGGTTTCGAGGAAGCCAATCGCATAAGTTATGCCTTCTTCGCAATCATCCGTTGTGCAGAAATTGCCGTCTTTCGCCAATTGGCGTATCGAACCTTCGCCGATCTTTTTAACAATTGGCTCAATCGCAAAAGGTGCAGCACCGCCAAGTGCAATAATGACCAGTCCGATGATCGTAAATTTAATGGAACGCCGCATGAATCGCTGTCAATTATTGATACTGTTATCATTTTATAACGCATGAGCGGCACGATAATGGCAAGTGCATCACCAAAAGTACCTGCAACTTATAATCATTATGACTAATTGTGACGGTTTAATATTGACTTTTACGTAAGTCCGGCTGCACAACAATCGCCTGCATACTGCAAGGCAGGGATATAGTTGTGCGCGAATATTATACGATCACAGAGCTGACACGGGAATTCGGGATTTCTACCCGGACTTTGCGTTTCTACGAGGATGAGGGTTTGATTGCGCCTGTAAGGCGTGGTCGCACACGCTTGTTCAGGCCTTCCGACAGGCATCTCCTCAAGCAAATCATGCGTGGCAAGCGCCTTGGGTTCTCAATCGCAGAAATTCATGAGATCGTGCAGATGTATCGTGAGCCTCCGGGTGAAACCGGGCAGCTCAAGCTTTTGATGAAGCGCGTGGAAGAAAAGCGCGCCGATCTTCGTCAGAAGCGCCGTGACATTGATGAAACACTGACTGAGCTTGATCAGGTGGAAGAAGCTTGCATCGAACGTCTAGCGGAACTCGGCGTTTCTACCTGATTTTATTGATTATCCGGTACGGGTGAGCACATCTGCGCGATCTGCTGAACCGTACTGTTGTTTTTCTGATCAGCCTTGCCGCTAAAGACATCATCAAACAGTTTGGCTTTATCAAGCTCACTGACCACGCAGCCGCAGAATGCCTGGCACAGCGTCTCGCTGCCGCTTGGCAGGCATGATGCGACGCACGATTGTGTAAAGACGGGGCGCTGGTCGGGCGGCGAGATTTGTGCAAAGCAATAAACAAGCGCAATCAACACAGGCTGGTGGATTAGATAGAATGCCAGACTACGGCGTCCAATGAAGGTTAATGGCTTTTGCAGTAGACGCGGTTGAATGCCGCCTGCAAGTATTGGCATCCAGTTGAATCGCTCAAAGATACGGGCTGTTGCAATGCCAATGAGCACTGCGCCAAACCACGGAAACAATGGAACATAATCATTGGAGCGCGGCGGGATTGTTGAAAGTCCAACCCAGGCGAGCCACATCTGATTGAAAATATCGGCCTGTGCATAAAGCGGTGCGGTGATGACGAATGCCGCCACGATCAGCGTGATCACTGGCGGGACGCGCAGGAATAAAAGGCCGAGCAAACTCGCCAGCGCGATTTGGTGCAGAATACCAAAGAAAATGAAGTTATCCGGCGACATGTAATAGGTGACGGCGGAAATCGCAGCGGCAGCAGCGGCTATCTGTAGAAAGCGTTTTCCCACCGCATTCCAGCGAATAGCGCGGCCATGCGCCAGAACCAAACTGAAACCGACCAGAAACAGGAAGCTCGACGCGATGCAGCGCGCGAAGAGCTTCCAGCCGCCGTGGCCGGTGGTGCCGGCTGCCATGTAGCCAAAAAACTCGAGATCCCAGCCGAAATGATAAATCGCCATGGCGACCAACGCCAAACCGCGCGCTATGTCGATGCGTTCGAGGCGCGGGCGGCTTGGTGGCGTCAGGTTAATTTCGGCATTGGTCTGCATAATGCGTCCTAGGCTTTGACAGTGAGAGTCGCGAAGATTCTTATCACATGCCATTGCATGGCTATAGTATGTCACAGAACCGGATTCGTCCGGTCTGTGTGAAATCGGCAGCCCTTCTTGGAGATCAGTTTGTTTTTCAGTGTTTCAAAACTTTTCTGGCTGTTTTTTCAGCCGCTGACGATCATCTTTGTATTTCTGCTACTCGCACTGATATTGGTATGGACTGGTTTCCGAAAGCTCGGTCTTGCCGCGATGATAAGCGCTGCGATTGTTCTGTTTTTCAGTGCTTATACAACACTTGGAAGCTTGCTTTTGGTGCCGCTGGAGGATCGCTTTCCGAAACAGGCGGAACTGCCGGCCCACGTCGACGGTATTGTGGTGCTTGGCGGCTATATGAATGGCGATATTAATGCGGGAAGGCCGGGTTTTGAGCTAAACAGCGCCGCAGATCGTATCTTTGAAACCATGCGGCTTGCTAAGCTTTACCCAGACGCAAAAGTGATTGTATCCGGCGGTGATGGTGCTTTTTTTGAAGAAGCTGTACCCGAAGCTGAGAGCACACGCATGATGCTTGCTGATCTTGGCTTTTCCGGTGATCGTTTCATTTTTGAGAATAAGTCGCGCAACACAGTCGAAAATGCCGAGTTTTCGAAAGAGCTGGCTCAACCGAAACCGGGTGAGACATGGCTGCTTGTCACATCCGCCTATCATATGCCGCGATCAATCGGCTGCTTCCGTAAGGCCGGATTCGATGTCGTTGCCTGGCCGGTAGATTATAAAACGCCAGCCAAACAGAGTTTCTCATTTTACTTTGAATCGCCCAATGAAGGTCTGTCACGCTTCAGCGTCGCCATGCGGGAATGGGTTGGCCTTACCGCTTACTGGCTGACGGGCAAGACAGATATGCTCCTTCCACAACCCTGATGCCCCAATTCTGCCGTGACTTTAAAGCTTTTGTTAAACATACGCCTTATTAACGTTTTGATACTAAATGGATTTTTGAAACGTACTGCGATGAGGTCGAATTACGTGCCGTATTTCTGCCATTTTTCACAGTTGCGTTTCATATGTGTCAGGGCTATATCTCAGTTAACAGCGTCGTGAAGGACGCTGTTTATAAAAGTTGCACAACAAGGTTGTAAAAAAATCTCCATGGACGAAACCGTTCAAAAATCCTGCTGGGGCGTTACGCTCTGGGCAGTCGTTGGCCTCGCTACAATCATTCTTATGGCTTATCTCTTCTCGGTCTGATGCCGAGAGGGATGCGTAAAGCGGAAACTTGATGCCGCATTTCGGCAATCTGTTTGCGTTGTTCGGCACTTAAACTATCTATAATGGTGTAATATCATTTTACTGCCTGCTTTGCGTGGTTGGCATATGGAGTTGCACAGCCCGATTTGGGTTGGATAGGTGTAGAATGTTTCTGTCGGTATTCGATCTGTATAAAATTGGCATTGGTCCTTCGAGTTCACACACGATGGGCCCGATGACTGCCGCGCATATGTTCCTTAAAGAACTTATCGGTGGCGATTGGCCCAAACCTGCCAATGCTAAAGTTTATCGACTGAAAGCAAGCCTTCATGGCTCGCTGGCCTATACCGGTATAGGGCACGCCACAGATCGCGCAGTGATTCTCGGCCTTTGTGGCTTCACGCCTGATTCGATTGATCCTGACATTATGGATTCTGAAGTCGAAAAGGTTTCTCGCGCAAGAACCGTGCAGCCCGCTGGTCATCCTGCTTATCAATTTGATCCCAAGACCGATCTGGTTCTGGATCGTAAGACGCCGTTGCCGGGCCACGCCAATGGTATGGCCTTTGAAGCTTACGATAAAAGTGATCGGCTGTTGCTGCGTCGCGTTTACTTCTCGATTGGTGGCGGCTTCGTCGTTACTGCCGAGGAATTAAGTCGCGTTCAGACCAGCGGCGGCAAGCGTGAGGAAAAGGCCGATGTGCCTTATCCGTTTAACAATGCTGCCGAAATGCTGACAATGGCACGAAAAAGCGGCCTCTCGATTGCAGATATGAAACGCGCCAACGAAGAATGCCATATGTCGTGCCTTGATCTTGATGAAGGTTTGGATCGCATCTGGGGCGCTATGCGGGGCTGTATCGACCGCGGTTTAAGCCGCGATGGTATTATGCCGGGTGGCCTGAAAGTGCGTCGTCGTGCGCGTCAGCTTTTTGAGCGTCTTGAAGACGATTGGCGCAACAACAAGCTTAACCCGCTTCTCGCTAATGACTGGTTGTCTGTCTATGCCATGGCGGTCAATGAAGAAAATGCATCGGGTGGACGCGTCGTAACTGCTCCCACCAACGGCGCTGCTGGCGTCGTGCCTGCCGTTTTGCGCTATTATCTGCATTTTCATGATGATGCAGACGCGAAGGGTATTCGCGATTTTCTGCTGACATCTGCCGCTATTGGTGGCGTGATCAAACACAATGCATCAATTTCGGGTGCCGAAGTTGGTTGCCAGGGTGAGGTCGGTTCTGCTTCTGCTATGGCAGCAGCAGGCCTTGCGGCTGTTATGGGCGGCACACCTGAGCAAATCGAGAATGCAGCTGAAATCGCCCTAGAGCATCATCTTGGAATGACATGCGATCCGGTTGCTGGTCTTGTGCAGGTGCCATGTATTGAACGCAATGCACTAGGCGCCGTGAAGGCCGTCACCGCTGCCTCGCTTGCCGTAAAGGGCGATGGGCAACATTTCGTGCCGCTCGACGCCTGTATCGAAACCATGCGCCAGACCGGACACGATATGAGCGAGCGTTATAAGGAAACCAGTCAGGGTGGCTTGGCCGTGAATGTGGTCGCCTGCTGAAGATAAAATTCTTATGACTTGAAGACTGCATTCTGCTTGGCTAAATCATCGCCATGGCACTCAATCTCGTAAAACTTTGCGTCGGTTGCGACAGTATCGAAGATCTCGCAGCCTGGATCGATTTCCGGCTCGCGGAGCAGCGTGCTGCTGGGCTGGTCCCGGAACAGTTTCACACAACACGCATGGTTCCCAAGCGCGCTGAAGAGTTGCTCGACGGCGGTTCGCTCTATTGGGTTATCAAAGGCAATGTGCAATGCCGCCAGCGTCTTCTGGATATACGACCGTTTACGGATGAGCAGGGCATCAATCGCTGTCATTTGGTGCTGGAACCTAAAATCCATCCGACGGATTGGCAGCCGCGCCGCGCTTTTCAGGGCTGGCGCTACCTTAACGAAAATGAGGTTCCGCTCGATGAAGCGGCAGGCAAGTCGGGAAGGGCTGCTTTGCCATCCGAATTGCGACAAGAACTAGCGGCCTTGGGTTTGCTCTGACCAAATAAAAAAGCCTGCCGAACTGGCAGGCTTTTTTGATGAAAGTTTTTAAAGTCAATTTTCGATTATGAGGCGAACGGCCACCTTATCAGCCGTCACGGGTAAGGTCATGCGCATCATCGTGCGTGGCTTAACCATGCGGCGGTTGCGTGCAGCGTGGCTAACCAGCACGCCCACCAGATCACGCGTATGAAACGCCTTGCCGTGGCGCACGTCGGCAATACGAAGTGCAGCTTGCTTCAAGGCTTGCACTGAAAACAGCGATCCGAGTGCCGACGGGCGGTGTGCCTCATCTGTCCACAGGTTGGGTGCCAAAGCATGTTGTGTCAGTGTCTCGTTCATATTCGACATCTCGAAACCCTCTACGCAATACAAATTTCGGGTTTAAAGCTATGCGGGAGAGCGAACTCTCCCGCGTTCATTAGTTTGCGACCGCGTAACAGCCAAAGTTCTTCTTTTTCAGTGATGCGCATGCATCCCATGCGGCTTGCTTTGAAGAAAAGCCAACAAAGCGGGCACGGTAGAAAGTCGCGTTACCCTTCACAAATGTCTCGGTGTAGGGGGATGCCGAACGCAGAGGAGCGCCAACGGACGACGAAACCTTGGTCAGCATATCGCGGGCCTGACCTTCGCTGGGCAGCGATCCGACCTGAATGGCCCAGCCACCAGATGCTGCTGGTGCAGATGCTGTTGTGACCGGGTCAATTTCATGTGGCACTGGTGCGGAAGGAACTACTGCCTTTGGCGTTGGGCGAACCGCTGCCTGTGCGGCCATTGCTGCCGGACGCTGGGTAGGGGCTGCAAGCGCCAGCACCTGTGGCTGCTCGACGTCGCCTTCGCCGGATTCATTGTTGATGACGTCCGCAACCTCAACAACTTGACGAGCAACCGGAACTGGCGCGTTGCGAGCCTTTGGCAATGCCGCAGAGGCGACGACCTGAGGCACTTCGCTACGCATTGCAATAAGCGGTTCAGATACACGGCCACGCGTTGCTGCTGGCAAGTACTTCTTAATGAGCTGCGCCATGTGTGCATCGCGGCTCGCGCCAGTATTGCCACCCATAACGACTGCTACGATACGACGTCCATCGAGATTGACTGACGAAGCAAGGTTATAGCCGGATGCATTGGTATAACCGGTCTTGATTCCATCAACGCCTTCAATGCGGCCAAGAAGACGGTTGTGACCGCGAATGGTCTGACCGCGATAATCGAAGCTGCTACGCGAAAAATATGCAAAGTCGCGTGGGAAATGCTGACGAAGAGCGATACTGAGAATCGCCATGTCACGCGCAGTTGTGACCTGCTGCATGTTTGGTAGACCGGATGCATTGCGGAATGTGGTGTTGCTCATGCCAAGGCGACGGGCTTTTGCCGTCATCATCTGGGCAAAACGCTCTTCTGAGCCACCGAGGAATTCGCCCGATGCTGCTGCAACGTCATTGGCAGATTTTGTCACCATTGCAAGAATTGCATCTTCAACGCGAATAGTCTGGCCTTTTTTGAAGCCTATTTTTGTCGGCGGGCGAGCTGCGGCATAGGCTGAGACTGGAATACGTGTATCTTTATTGATGCGACCGGTCTGAATAGCTTCAAGCAGCATATAGATCGTCATCATCTTTGTTAACGACGCAGGGTAGCGTTTTGCATCCGGGTTTGATGCAAACAGCGTTTTACCTGTGTTGGCATCGACAACAATGGCAGCATATCTGTCATTGGCTACAGCTGGAACGGTCGTTGAGGCCGTAGAGCAGCCTGTTACAACAGCTAGAAGAAGTGTGGCTTGCGCCGCTCTTTTCAAGGCATATGCTACGTTACTGAATGCTATACGCACGATAATGACCTGCCTGTATCCCGGTTTTTGAGCTGCGGCACAAACGGCACACAGCAATCTAATTCGGGAACCTTAATGTCATCAGCGTTACCAATCCGTTTATGGTAACCGCATTATTCATAATTTCTAAAAAAAAGTTGATGGGCAAGCTGTGAAGTTGTGCGCAAGAAATACGTAATTCTGTGAGTAAGGCCTCATGTAAGCGCGGGGGGCAAATTTTCGTTACTCCGACGAAGTGACCCGGATAAATGTGTCAATGCGCCAACTTGCAAGAAGTCTCGGTTGCAAGTCGCAAGGAAGGGCTTAAAATCACCGTATGACGCCCTACATAAAGGGGCAAGCAGGCGATAGAGTTGGGCATCGGGTGATAGGTTACATGCGGCATTTAAATCCAGTCATGCAAAGCAAGGCAAATGGCGGGAACGGACCCGATAATGGGACCGTTGTGGTCACGCGCACGCAGACCAAAACCAAGAAGCCAAGTCTCTATCGCGTTTTGCTTCTCAATGATGACTATACTCCTATGGAGTTTGTCATTCATGTCCTGCAACGTTTTTTCCAAAAAGACATGGACGACGCGACGCGTATCATGTTGCATGTCCATAATCATGGTGTCGGTGAGTGCGGCGTATTCACATACGAAGTTGCTGAGACTAAGGTTAGTCAGGTCATGGATTTTGCCCGCCAAAACCAGCATCCATTACAATGTGTAATGGAGAAAAAGTGAGGTCATATGCCATCGTTTTCTCCCAGCCTTGAAAGGGCGCTGCATCAGGCGCTTACCATCGCGAACGAGCGGCATCACGAATATGCCACGCTCGAACATCTTTTACTTGCCCTGATCGACGATCAGGATGCGGGCGCAGTGATGCGCGCCTGTAACGTCGATCTTGAGCATCTTAAGAAGATCGTTACCGATTATATTGACCGTGAACTGGACAATCTCGTCACTGGCTATGATGAAGATTCGAAGCCGACGGCGGCTTTCCAGCGCGTGATTCAGCGCGCTGTCATTCATGTTCAGTCGTCAAATCGAGAAGAAGTGACCGGCGCCAATGTTCTGGTTGCCATTTTCGCTGAACGCGAAAGCCATGCTGCCTACTTCCTGCAAGAGCAGCAGATGACGCGTTATGATGCTGTGAACTATATTTCGCATGGCATTTCCAAGCGCACGCAGGGCAGCGAACCGCGCACGCCGCGTGGTGCTGAAAGTGCGAGCGAAGAACGCACCAGCGTGGAGCCGGAAGAAGGCGCAAAGAAAAAGCAGGATGCATTGACTGCTTATTGCGTCAATCTGAATGAAAAGGCCAAAGCGGGTCGTATTGATCCGTTGATCGGACGCGACACTGAGATCAGTCGCACGATTCAGGTTCTTTGCCGGCGCTCCAAGAACAATCCGCTTTATGTGGGTGATCCGGGTGTTGGTAAAACGGCGATTGCTGAAGGTTTGGCAAAGCGAATCGTGGAAGGCGATGTGCCGGAAGCGCTTGCTGACGCGACGATCTTTTCGCTCGATATGGGTACACTGCTTGCAGGCACCCGTTATCGCGGTGATTTTGAAGAGCGCCTGAAACAGGTTGTGAAAGAACTCGAAGAATATCCGGGTGCGGTTCTGTTCATCGATGAAATTCACACGGTCATCGGTGCAGGTGCCACTTCGGGCGGTGCGATGGACGCATCGAACCTGTTGAAGCCAGCGCTTTCTTCGGGTGCGATCCGTTGCATTGGTTCGACGACCTATAAGGAGTATCGTCAGTTCTTCGAGAAGGACCGCGCTCTGGTGCGTCGTTTCCAGAAGATTGATGTCAATGAGCCATCGATCCCGGATGCGATTGAGATCATGAAGGGTCTGAAGCCGTATTTTGAAGACTTCCATAAAGTCAAATATACTGTTGATGCCATCAAGTCGGCTGTAGAGCTTTCCGCACGCTATATCTCTGACCGCAAGTTGCCTGATAAAGCCATCGATGTGATCGATGAAACTGGTGCGAGCCAGATGCTTCTGCCGGAGAACAAGCGCAAGAAGACCATTGGCGTCAAGGAAATCGAAGCAACCATCGCCACCATGGCACGGATTCCGCCGAAATCGGTTTCGAAGGATGACGAGCAGGTGCTTGCACATCTTGATGCCGAGTTGAAGCGTGTGGTCTATGGTCAGGACTTGGCGATTGAAGCGCTTTCGTCTGCAATCAAACTCGCGCGTGCTGGCCTTCGTGAAGCAGACAAGCCAATCGGCTCCTATCTGTTCTCCGGCCCAACAGGTGTCGGTAAAACGGAAGTTGCCAAGCAACTTGCTTCTTCGCTGGGCGTTGAACTGCTTCGTTTCGATATGTCAGAATACATGGAGCGCCATACGGTATCGCGTTTGATCGGTGCCCCTCCAGGATATGTCGGCTTTGATCAGGGTGGCCTTCTGACCGATGGAGTTGATCAGCATCCGCATTGCGTGCTGTTGCTTGACGAAATCGAAAAGGCGCATCCAGACCTCTACAACATTCTGTTGCAGGTTATGGATCATGGCTCGCTTACCGATCACAACGGGAAGAAGATCGATTTCCGCAACGTGATTTTGATCATGACCACCAATGCCGGTGCTGCCGATATGGCAAAGGCCGCGATTGGTTTCGGTTCGACCCGGCGCGAAGGCGACGATATGGAAGCGATCAACCGGCTGTTCACGCCGGAATTCCGTAACCGTCTCGATGCGATCGTTCCATTCGGACCACTGCCGGTTCCGGTCATTCATCAGGTCGTCCAGAAGTTCGTGCTGCAGCTCGAAGCACAGCTGGCAGAACGTGGCGTGACATTCGAACTGACTGAGCCTGCTATCGCATGGCTTGCTGACAAGGGTTATGATGAGCGCATGGGCGCGCGTCCGCTGGCTCGCGTCATTCAGGAGCACATCAAGAAGCCATTGGCCAATGAAGTATTGTTCGGCAAGCTCAAGCATGGCGGCACGGTTCGCGTCGATGTGATTACGAAGGATGACGGCAAGACCGATCTTGCTCTCGAGACTGTTTCCGACAAGCCGGTTACGCCTAAGAAGGATATTCCGGCTGAGAAGAAGCAGCCTGTGCGCAAGAAGGCAGCACCGAAGAAGGCTGAAAAGGAAAAGGTTCTGGCTGGCAAGGACGAGGCCGCGCCAAAGCCTGCCGCCAAGGCTTCGACGGCGAAATCGTCGGTTCCTAAAGTGCCGCGGAAAAAATAAGGACTGCAAAAGGCCCTTCGCAAGAAGGGCCTTTTTCATGGTGCAAGTTTGCGTGCAAATGGCCTAATCTCAATCATGTCTTCGAGTCGCTCATCTATTTCCGGATCATCATCGCCTGAACAGTCTGGCCATCTTGGCTGGTTTTTGCGTGGTACACGCCGGATTGTGAGCGTTCCTGCCATTTTGCTGATGAGTTCGTTTATCGGCTTTTCCGGCCTGGCGATTGAAAGCGGCATAACGGTTGGAGAGGCTGTCTTCATGACCCTGACCATCTGGGCTCTACCCGCCAAGGTGGTATTCATTGGCGCGATCAGTGCCGGGGCATCAATCCCCGCAGCGGCCTTGGCTGTCGGATTGTCGTCTGTTCGTCTGATGCCAATGGTGGTGGCGCTCTTACCGGAGTTAAAAGGCCCCAAAACACGCAAGCTGACACTTGCTGCCCTTTGTCATTTTGTGGCGGTGACGGCCTGGGTTATGGCAATGGAAGAGCTGCGTAATGTGCCGCGCAATATGCGAACCAGCTATTTTGCAGGAATTGGCACAGTACTCGTCGGTACGAACGCGCTTGTGGTCGCCTTGGTATATACGCTGTCGGCGTCATTTCCACCGGTGGTGTTTGCGGCTCTTTTCATGCTCACGCCGATGTATTTTCTCACTTCACTTTGGCGTTCGGCGCGTGAGCGGGCAGGGCAGATTGCCATGGTTTCGGGCATCGTGCTTTTCCCGATCTTCCACCAGTTTGCGCCGGGCTATGACCTTCTGATGACTGGCGTTGTGGGGGGCGTAATCGCATTTGCCTTTCACCGTACGCGCAATCCAAAGGAGCCTGTTCTATGAATTGGGATAGTTACTCCGATTGGTGGTGGCCGCTTCTGTTTATCCTGCTTGCAGGCGCTCTTCCAACATATGTTTTCCGCGTGATGGGCGTGATTGTCGGGGGCAGGGTCCGCGAAGATTCTGAAGCGCTGGTATTCGTGCGCTGTGTCGCTACGGCACTTGTTGCGGGCGTTATTGCGCAGCTCATTCTTTATCCGAACGGGGAGCTTGCCAACTCGCCCATGTGGCTGCGTGTCGGATCGGCAGCGGCGGGCTTTTTTGCTTATCTCATTGCTGGAAAGCGTTTGCTTGTCGGAATTGTCGTGACTGAAGCCCTGCTTGTCACAGGGCTTATAAGCTTATAAAGCGGTTTCTTATCAAAGTGCTGCGCGGATTTTCTCAGCATTTGCTGTAAGAACAGCGGCGTCTTCCATTTTTCCGGTGTGCGGTTTCAGTTCCACGCCTTCAAAACGCGGAATGACGTGGAAATGCAGGTGGTAAACGGTTTGTCCTGCTGCCGGTTCATTGAACTGAATGACAGTGACGCCATCCGCGTCAAAAGCCTTCTTGACGGCATTGGCTATTTTCTGCACGGCTTTGATGGCTTCTGCGAGCGCTTCCGGCTTTGCATCAAGTAGGTTGCGTGACGGTGCTTTTGGAACAACAAGCGTATGGCCGGTTCCTTGCGGCATGACATCCATGAATGCCACAACATCATCCGTTTCATAGACGCGCGTTGAAGGAATCTCGCCGCGCAGGATTTTTGCGAAGATGTTGTTGTCATCATAGGTGGCGGACATGCTGTTCTCCATTTCAATCAATTATCAGGGTATTCATGTGTGCTTGAAAGGCGAGTGCTCTTCGAGTGCTGCATGGATATAATCGACCTCTCGTCGCTCACGTACGAGATATTCGCTGACAGCGCGGCGGAAACCTTCATGCGCAATGTAATGCGCGGAATGGGTCGTAACAGGCACATAGCCACGCGCAAGTTTGTGTTCACCTTGCGCTCCGGCTTCGACAACACTCAGTTTGCGATCAATCGCAAAATCGATTGCTTGGTGGTAGCAAACCTCGAAATGCAGATAGGGGTGATCTTCAATACAGCCCCAGTGACGACCGTAAAGCGTGTCACTGCCGATGAAGTTGATCGCGCCTGCAATGTAACGACCATTACGCTTCGCCATGACCAGCAGAATATCGTCGGCCATGCTCTCGCCAATCAGCGAGAAAAACTTGCGGTTGAGATAGGGGCGGCCCCACTTGCGGCTCCCTGTATCTATATAGAATTCATAAAAGTCATCCCAGACCGCTTCCGTCAACTCCTTGCCGGTCAGCCAGTCGATTTCGATGCCTTCTGAAAGCGCCTCTCGGCGTTCTTTTTTGAGAGCTTTGCGTTTTCTTGACACAAGCTCATTTAGAAAATCATCATAATTGGAAAAGCCATTGTTTATAAAATGAAACTGCTGATCCGTTCGATGCAGATATCCGGCTGCTTCGAGCGATGAAATCTCGGTCTGAGGCGCGAATGTAACGTGAGCAGAAGAAGCGCCTGTTTGATCAGTGAGTTGCCGTAGCCCCGTCGCGAGAGCAACCTGGATGGCTTCGGGTTCAAACTCCCGATGGTGAAGCAGGCGCGGGCCAGTTGCGGGTGTGAACGGAACTGATGCCTGAAACTTGGGGTAGTAACGCCCGCCTGCGCGTTCAAAAGCATCTGCCCAGCCGTGGTCGAATACATATTCGCCCTGACTATGGCCTTTCAGGTAATTGGGAATTGCCCCGATAAGATACCCCTGATCGTCCTCGAGGCGGAGATAATGAGGCAGCCAGCCAGCTTGTTGTGACACAGAGCCTGATTGTTCCAGAGCCAGAAGAAATGCGCGGGAAATAAACGGGTTATAATTGCCATCCTGCCGGGATGTGCCGGCAAGATGGTTCCATTCGTCTTCAGAAAAATCGCCAACGCTTTCGACAACCCGGAGAGCGAAGCTTTGTTCAGTCTGCCTTTCGTCGTCATTCATGGCGAAGTATCCTGCTAGGAGACCAATGTGCGTGGATCAAAGCCTTCGAAGGTGATCTGATCCACGTTCTGATCGCTATGCGTTTTCATTTCAGGATTGCGTACTGTCCAGCTGATGACCGGAAGATTGAGCTTTTCGCGCACAAAACTGACGAATGGGTTTGGCAGGTGATGCACATTATAGGATACGAATGCAATTTGATGCGCGAGCATTGAGAAATGCGCTTCGAAGTGCTTCATCTGTGTGCCTTCGGCTGTCAGTCCGCCCGGAATACCCGGTGCATCGCTTGCAAACAGTCGAACCAGATGATGGTCGAATGACATGATTGCAGCTTCGCCCTTGTAACCGGCTAATTCATTGGCAACTGCTGCGACAAGACCGTCATCGCGACCTTCGATGCCTTTTAGCTCGATCACAACCGGAACACGACCGGCAACCAGATCAAGCATTTCGCGCAACGATGGCGCGTGGTCATTTGTACCGCCAATTTTCAGAGCGGTTGCTTCTGCAAGCGTCAGATCGCTGATGCGGCCCTTCTGACCTGTGAGGCGTTCAAGATCGTCATCGTGAAAAACGATCACGCCGCCGTCTTTGGTCAGGTGAACATCACACTCAATGGCAAAGCCCGCCTTTGCAGCTGCTGCAAATGCAGCAAGCGTGTTTTCCCAGCGTGTATTGTTGAGGTCGTGGAGGCCGCGATGTGCAATCGGCTGTTTTTTGAGCCATTCAGGGGATGACATTATGCAACCTCGATGATGGCTTCGATCTCAACTGGGGCATTGAGCGGCAAGCTTGCGACGCCGACCGCCGAACGTGCGTGCTTGCCAGCATCGCCAAGAACGGCAACGAGCAGGTCAGATGCGCCATTGGCAACCAGATGCTGTTCAACGAAATCAGCTGTCGAGGAAACGAAAACGGTGATCTTTACGATGCGCTTGATCTTGTTCAGATCACCAAGCGCTGCTTTCGCTTGTGCGAGAATGTTGACTGCGCAGGCGCGTGCAGCAGCCTGACCATGGGCGACCGTAAGCGCATCGCCGATCTGGCCGGTATGAACAAGCTTGCCATTTTCCAATGGAAGCTGACCTGAAGTCAGCAGCAGCGAGCCTGTTTGTGCGAAAGGTACGTAGTTCGCAGCCGGTGCCGCAGCTTCCGGCAAAGTTATACCCAAATTTTGCAGGCGGCTGTCGATGGTGTCGGTCATTCCATTAATCCTTGCTAACTTAGTGCCGTAATAGATAGAATCGGTGAAGCTTTTGGGAAAGGTGCGTTTTTTGCCTCGCTTCCGCCACGAGTTTTTTTATCATGCTGCTCAACAGTTCGGGAGATTCTTATATGCATTTTTTGAGAATGGCGTTTGTGGCAAGTGGAGCGACAGTTTTTGTTTGGGGTGGCGTTGCCAATGCTGCTTCGACTGTGTCGCTAATTCCGCATCGCGCCGTTTACGATCTCACATTGGATCGTGCCGATGAGAAGTCTGGGATCAGTGGGCTGACGGGGCGCATGGTCTATGAGTTCAATGGTTCTGCATGTGAAGGTTATACGACGAATTTCCGTTTTGTAACGCGTATCGATATGGATGAGCAGCCACAGCGTGTGACCGATCAGCAGACGACGAGCTTTGAGAGCGCTGATGGGAAAGACTTCCGCTTTGCCAATAAGACTTTTGTTGACAAGGAGCTGGTTAAGGAAGTGCGTGGTGATGCCAAGGTTGAAGGCGGGAAAACCGTTGTCGCATTGTCAAAGCCCAAAGACGACAAGCTTGATCTAAAAGCCACGCAGTTCCCTACAACGCATATGGAAGAGTTAATCGCTAAGGCGTTGGCTGGTGAGAAATTCTACCAGACGACTCTCTATGATGCTTCCGAAGATGCAGATCGTGTTGTTGCGACCACTGTTGTTGTCGGTAAAGAGCAGGAAGCCAAGAACGACGAAACCAAGGCAATGGGCAAGTTCACAAAGGACAATGTCTGGCCGGTGACGATTTCATACTTCGACGACAAGGAAAAGCAGGATGGCCTGCCGATTTATCGTATCAACTTCAAGCTTTACAAAAATGGCATCACCCGTGATCTGACCATGGACTATGGCGACTTCTCGATGCGCGGCAAGCTGGTTAAACTTGATCTTTATGATGACAATGCCACAAATGCAGATTGCAAGTGATGCACTAGCCAGAGCCAAATGCGTTATAATTAGCGAAAGACTTGCATTTATCGGCGTGTTGGTTTAACAGCGCGCCTATTCCACACACGGGATTGGGCTTTTGCCGGGAGAAATCCGGCCTCAGCCTCCGGTGGCGAGCAATCGCCTCAGCCCGTGGAGGTTAAACCGGAAAAGGAAAATACAGATGGCATTGCCTGAATTCAGTATGCGTCAGCTTCTTGAAGCTGGTGTTCACTTCGGTCACCAGACTCACCGCTGGAACCCAAAGATGGCTCCATACATCTATGGCGACCGCAACAATATCCACATTCTCGATCTGTCGCAGACCGTTCCTCTGCTGCACAATGCTCTGAAGCTCGTTTCAGACACTGTTGCTCGCGGTGGTCGCGTTCTGTTCGTTGGCACGAAGCGTCAGGCTTCTGACATCATTGCTGATGCTGCAACACGTTCGGCTCAGTATTATGTCAATGCACGCTGGCTCGGCGGCATGATGACCAACTGGAAGACGATTTCGAACTCGATCCAGCGTCTGCGCAAGCTCGACGAAATTCTCGCTGGCGACGCTCAGGGTTACTCGAAGAAGGAACGCCTGAACCTCGAACGCGAACGCGAAAAGCTTGACCGCGCTCTCGGCGGCATCAAGGACATGGGCTCGGTTCCTGACCTTATGTTCATCGTTGATACCAACAAGGAAGCAATTGCTATCCAGGAAGCCAAGCGTCTCGGCATTCCAGTTGTTGCGATTATCGATTCGAACTGTAACCCAGACCAGATCGACTACCCAATTCCAGGCAATGACGATGCTGCTCGCGCTATTTCGCTTTATTGCGATCTGATTGCTCGTGCTGCTCTTGACGGCATTGCACGTCAGCAGGGCGCTATGGGTATCGACGTTGGTGCGCAGGTTGAAGCTCCTGTTGAGCCAGCTCTCGAAGCTCCGGCTGCAGGCGCATAATCAGCGCTTATGATTTTCATCCATCCGTCACATGACGGGTGGATAACTTCATTCATTCCGATGCAATCAGCGTCGGTTAAAAGTTGGCACACCCATCCGGTGTGCCTTCGCTTTCGTGAAAGGCGACACAATGAGCATTTCCGCATCACAGGTTAAAGAACTCCGCGAACTGACTGGCGCAGGCATGATGGACTGCAAGGCAGCGCTTGCTGAAACCAATGGCGACATCGAAGCCGCTGTTGATTATCTGCGCGCTAAGGGCATGGCAAAGGCTGACAAGAAGGCGGGCCGTACGGCTGCTGAAGGTCTGGTTGGCGTTGCAGCTTCCGGCAACAAGGCTGTTGTTGTTGAAGTCAACTCCGAAACCGATTTCGTTGCACGTAACGACGCGTTTCAGGAACTCGTTCGTCAGATCGCAAACGCAGCTGTCAAGACTGACGGTTCGTCCGAAGCAGTTGCTGAAGCAGACATTGACGGCAAGACCGTTACGCAGGCTGCAAAAGACGCAGTTGCAACCATTGGTGAAAACATCAGCTTCCGTCGTTCGGCAGCTCTTGAAGTTTCCAAGGGTGCAGTTGCTACTTATGTTCATAACGGCGTTGCTGACGGCCTCGGCAAGCTCGGCGTTCTCGTTGCTATCGAAACTGACGGTGACGCAGAAGCTGCAAGCGCATTCGGCCGTCAGGTTGCAATGCACGTTGCGGCTATCAACCCGCTCGCTCTGACTGCTGCTGACGTTGATCCAGCTGCTGCAGAACGCGAAAAGGCGATCTTCATCGAGCAGGCTCGTGAATCGGGCAAGCCAGATGCAATCATCGAAAAGATGATCGAAGGCCGTATGCGCAAGTTCTACGAAGAAGTTGTTCTTCTTTCGCAGGCTTTTGTCATTAACCCAGATCTCACTGTTGAAGCTGCTCTTAAAGAAGCAGAAAAGTCGATTGGCGCGCCTGCAAAGATCACTGGCTTTGCACGTATCGCTCTCGGTGAAGGCATCGAAAAAGAAGAAAGTGACTTCGCTGCTGAAGTTGCTGCTGCTGCCAAGGGCTAATTCGTCTTTTCATCTGAAAATGCTTTGATTATGAAGGGCATCGCGTGACAACGCGGTGCCCTTCGTGTATCGCAACCTCTATTATTCATTGATCACTATCTGCGGAGAACTCTCCATGTCCGTTAAGGTCGCCTATAAACGCGTTCTGCTAAAAGCCTCGGGTGAGGCATTAATGGGCAATCAGGGGTTTGGTATCGACGTCTCCGTTGCCGACCGCATTGCCAATGATATTAAGCAGGCGCGTGCACTGGGGGTTGAAGTCGGCGTTGTCATCGGTGGCGGTAATATTTTCCGCGGTGTGGCGGTGGCTTCCAAGGGCGGTGACCGCGTGACAGGCGACCATATGGGGATGCTCGCAACAGTGATCAATTCGCTGGCGCTACGTACCTCATTGCACAAGATTGGCGTGGACGCTGTTGTTCTCTCTGCCATAGCGATGCCTGAAATCTGCGAGAGCTTCTCACAACGGCAGGCAACTGCCTATATGGATGAGGGAAAGGTTGTGATCTTTGCAGGCGGCACGGGCAACCCGTTCTTTACGACCGATTCTGCTGCTGCACTGCGCGCGGCCGAAGTTGGCGCAGATGCGCTGTTGAAGGGTACGCAGGTTGACGGTATTTACACTGCCGATCCGAAGAAAGACCCGACAGCGACGCGTTTCGATGCGCTTAGCCATAAGGAAGTTCTGGATCGCGGACTGGCTGTCATGGATACGACGGCAGTTGCCCTTGCGCGTGAGAACAACATTCCGATAATAGTTTATTCTATCCATGAAAGCGGCGGTTTGGCCGAAATTCTGCAAGGTAAGGGACGCTGCACGATCGTTTCCGATAAATGATCGTTGTTTTTGCCAAGCACTGAAGGAGAATCTGCATGAGCGATGTTTTTGACATCAACGACCTGAAGCGACGCATGGAAGGCGCGATCAATTCCCTTAAGCACGACCTTGGTGGTCTGCGTACGGGCCGCGCTTCTGCAAGCTTGCTCGAACCAATCACGATTACGGCCTATGGTTCAGAAATGCCGATCAATCAGGTTGCCAATATTACAGTGCCTGAAGCGCGCATGCTGTCAGTCTCTGTGTGGGACAAGACAATGGTTGGTGCGGTTGAACGCGCGATTCGTGATTCTGGTCTTGGTCTTAACCCAATTACCGATGGTATGACGCTGCGTATTCCGCTTCCTGAGCTGAATGAACAGCGCCGTAAAGAGCTGGTCAAGATTGCTCATCAATATGCAGAGCAGGGCCGTATTTCTGCGCGTCACGTTCGTCGCGATGGCATGGATACGTTGAAAAAACTCGAAAAAGACGGCGATATCAGCCAGGATGACAGCCGTGGCCTTTCGGAAAAAGTACAGAAGCTGACTGACGATACCATTGCAGAAATGGACAAGATCGTTTCGGTCAAAGAAGGAGAAATCATGCAGGTTTAGGCCTGACGTGATTTTCCATCAAGGGGAGCTTCGACATGTCTGATCCGCGCCACATAGCCATTATCATGGATGGTAATGGCCGTTGGGCTAAGGCGCGTGGTTTGCCGCGTAGCGCCGGCCATAGGGCCGGCGTCGAAGCTTTGCGTGAGACGGTGAGGGGCGCGGGTGATCGCGGCCTTGGCTATCTCACTCTCTTTGCATTCTCTTCCGAAAATTGGTCACGCCCCAGCGGTGAAGTTGGCGATCTCATGGGATTGCTGAAGCTCTTCATACGGCGCGACCTTGCTGAACTTCATCGCAACAATGTCCGTGTGCGGATTATTGGTGAGCGCGATGGATTAGCGGAAGATATTTGTGGCTTGCTTGGTGAGGCCGAGTCACTCACGCGGCAGAACACCGGACTAAACCTGATCATCGCCTTCAATTATGGTTCGCGTGATGAGATTACACGAGCCGTCAAAAGTCTGGCGCGCGATGTCGCTGCGGGCTTGCTCGACCCATCATCTATTTCGGCTGATTTGATTTCCGCCAATCTTGATACGGCTGGCATTCCCGATCCTGATTTGATCATCCGCACCAGCGGTGAAATGCGGTTATCGAATTTTTTGCTCTGGCAGGCGGCTTATGCCGAGTTTCTCTTTGTTCCAGGACATTGGCCCGACTTCAGGCCAGCTGATCTTGAAGGCGCCTATGAAGTCTTTCGCCAGCGCGAACGTCGTTTTGGTGGCGTAGACATCCTTGAACAATCCGAAGAATATGCATGCCCTTCGAACAATGGTGCAGCTGTTTGATGCGGCTCGACCGCTTTATCGAAAGGTATCAATGTCAAATCTGCAAACTCGTATTCTGACCGCGATTGTTCTTGGAACTGTTGCTCTGTGGCTCACTTGGGTTGGCGGGCTGGGTTTCACCTTGTTTGCAATCGCTATCGGTTTTGCGATGTTTTACGAGTGGACGGAGCTGACTGGGACGAAACAGACGACATTTTCCCGCCTGTTTGGCTGGGGCTGGTTAATCCTAACATCTATTCTTCTGATTCTTGATCGCGGTGCCTTGCTTACGATTGGCGTGTTGACCGTAGGTACGATTGTCCTCCTGGTTACACAGTGGAAGAATGGCCGCGGATGGCCTGCAACAGGTCTTTTCTACGCGGGTTTCTCTGCAATTTCGCTTTCGCTGTTGCGTGGCGATGAGCCGTTTGGCTTTACAGCTATCTGTTTTCTTTTCGCCGTTGTCTGGTCGACCGACATTGCAGCCTATTTCAATGGGCGCGCTTTAGGTGGCCCTAAGCTTGCACCACGCTTTTCGCCGAATAAGACATGGTCCGGTGCGCTTGGCGGAGCAGCTGCAGCAGTTGCCGGTGGTATTCTGGTTGCATCGCTTGTTGCTGCGCCAGGTAGTTGGATTGTGCCATTATTGGCATTGTTGTTGTCCATCATTTCTCAGATCGGCGATTTGGCGGAATCGTGGGTAAAGCGACAGTTTGGTGCAAAAGATTCGGGCCGTCTCCTGCCGGGACATGGCGGAGTGCTGGATCGCGTTGATGGGCTGGTGGCAGCAGCAGCTCTTTTATATCTATTCGGTGCAGTTATGGCAGAACCCGATGTGCCATCAGCTATCTTCTTTAGTTTTTGACCGCGCGTAAATTTGGAGGAGTGGTAATTTGCAGGAGGCTCTCGCCTTTTTTATCGGCAGCGAAAGTCTGCTTGTGGGAACCATAATTCCATTTCTGTTTGTTCTGACAGTTGTCGTCTTTGTGCATGAAATGGGGCATTATCTGGTTGGTAGATGGTGCGGCATTGGCGCAAGCGCTTTTTCCATTGGTTTCGGCCCAGAGCTGATTGGCTTTACCGATAAACATGGTACGCGCTGGAAACTTTCGGCGATTCCACTTGGTGGCTACGTGAAGTTCATCGGCGATGAAGACGCCACAAGCTCGCCGGTCGGCGTTGATGTTTCAAAGCTCTCTGCTGATGAGCAGAGCAGAGCGTTCCCGGGACAGCCCGTCTGGAAGCGTGCGGCGACCGTTTTTGCAGGCCCTGCATTCAACATTATTCTTACTGTCGTCATCTTCAGCATATTTTTCGCAATGTATGGTCGGCAGATTGCTGATCCGCTTGTTGCTGGCGTACAGCCGAATAGCCCTGCGGCTGCAGCAGGTTTTGAGCCGGGCGACCGTTTTATCAGCGTGGAAGGTCAGAAAGTTACGACATTTTCAGACGTGCAGCGGATTGTGTCTGGTCGCTCGGGTGATGAGTTGCACTTTACCGTTGAGCGTGATGGTAACATGGTCGACCTTAAGGCAACGCCATCTCTTGTCGAACGCACAGACCCACTTGGCAACAAAATTAAAATGGGCGCTATCGGCGTTGAAACGACGCAAGCGGTCGGTAATTTTCGACGTATTGAGTATGGACCGCTCGAATCAGTGGGGCAGGCCATTATAGAAACTGGTCACATTATTAGCCGCACGGGTGAATTTTTTAAGCGGTTCGCAGTTGGCCGTGAAGACAAGTGTCAGCTTGGTGGTCCGGTGAAGATTGCTAATATGGCTGGTAAGGCTGCTAGTCAGGGCTTTGACTGGCTTATCCAGCTGACTGCCATGCTCTCCATTGGTATCGGGCTTTTGAACTTGTTCCCGCTGCCGCCGCTCGATGGGGGGCATCTGGTTTTCTATGCTGTGGAAGCGATTAAGGGTAGTCCGGTGTCGGTTCGTGCGCAGGAGCTTTTTTATCGCGTAGGCTTTCTCGTAGTTATGGGTTTCATGGGGTTTGTACTTTTCAACGACCTTTTTGCCTGCTAGATCACTTCCCGGATATTGACGGGAAATCGGGTCTCGCTATCAACTTGGCGAGACTCTAATCCGCATGAGCGCCTCTCTGGCCAAAAGCTGTGTAGAGGTGTTAATCAGAAATGAAGTTTTGGAGTGAGGACTGGAAAAGCGTAGTGTTTTGTTTACCATAAGTATTAAATCGCGTGGCACGGATGCCACGCTGGTTGCTTAAGTAAACAGATTTTAACCGCGACGCTTGCTTGTATAGAAAAACCGGCTATTACGGTTGTATCTGTACGTGCATTTCTGGGAAATTCGCCCCGGGGACAGAAAAAACGAAGGTTCGGAAAGCCCATGACGGCAAGTTCTAAATTCTTTGGTGCCGCTTCAGCGCTCGCCATGTCAGTTGCTCTGGTAGCTTCAGGTTCGGCTGCGCTTTCTCTTGCATCGGTCACTGCTGCTCATGCTGCTGTTGTCAATCGCATTGAAGTGCGTGGCAACGCGCGTGTTGACGCGCAGACGGTCCGTGATAATATCGGCATTCAGCCGGGCAAAGCTTTCAACGCTAATGACATCGATGAAGCTGTAAAGCGTCTTTACGCTATGGGCCTGTTCTCTGATGTCCGCATCAACCAGTCCGGCAGCACGCTTGTTGTTCATGTCAATGAGCGTTCCGTTGTTAATAACGTCCTGTTTCAGGGCAACAAGAAGATTAAAGATCCTGATCTGGCACGTGCTGTTCAGCTCAAGGCGCGTTCGCCTTATGATGCTGCAACCATGGAAGCCGATAAGGAAGCCATCAAGGGTGCTTACGCGCATATCGGACGCAGCGATGCGATCGTGAATGCACGTACCGTTGATCTCGGTCAGGGGCGCGTCAATGTGGTCTATGAGATCACGGAAGGCGGCCGCACAAAGATAGCTGATATTAACTTTGTCGGTAACAATGCTTACGGTTCGCGCCGTCTGCGCGATGTCATCTCCACCAAGCGTTCGAACCCGCTGTCGTGGTTGACCCGTAATGACGTTTACGATGAAGGCCGTTTGCAGGCTGACGAAGAAGCGCTGCGTCGTTTCTACTACAATCGCGGTTATGCAGATTTCCGCGTCTTGTCTTCAAACGCGACGCTTGATCCTTCGACCAACGAATATACGATCACCATCAATGTTGATGAAGGCAATCGCTACAACTTCGGCGATGTTTCGGTTGAAAGCACCGTTGACGGTGTTGATACGCAGGCGCTCAATGGCCTCGTAAAGACCCGCTCAGGCAAGGCTTACAGCGCTAAGGAAGTTGAAGACTCGGTTACTGCGATCACCGAAAGTGTAGCTGGCAGCGGTTATGCTTTTGCGAAAGTTGAACCACGCGGCGATCGTAACTTCGAAAACAACACGATCTCGGTCGTTTATAGTGTTGATCAGGGTCCGCGCGCTTATGTTGAGCGCATTGAAATCCGTGGCAACGACAAGACCCGTGATTACGTCATCCGTCGCGAATTCGATATGAACGAAGGTGATGCCTTCAATCAGGTCATGGTTCAGCGCGCAAAGCGTCGTCTTGAAGCGCTTGATTTCTTCCAGACTGTCAATGTTTCAACCGCTCCGGGTGCAGAGCCTGATCAGGTTATTCTGATTGTTGATGTGGTCGAAAAGTCGACCGGTGAATTCTCGATCGGTGGTGGCTATACGACAGGTGGTGATTCTCCGGGCGCGCAGGTTGAAGCTGCGATCACCGAGCGTAACTTCCTCGGCCGTGGTCAATTTATTCGTATCAGTGCTGGTGCTGGTCAGGATGCAATGCGTAACTACGCGCTGTCTTTCACTGAGCCTTACTTCCTCGGCTATCGCATGTCGGCCGGTTTCGATGTGTTCCGTCGTTCATACCGCGTCAGCAGTGGCGGTCGCTATGATGTTGAACAGACGGGTGGAACGATTCGTTTCGGCCTTCCAATCACCGATAACTTCTCCGCTGGTGTTGCATACAACCTCGTGCAGGAAAAGTATAAGCTGTACGATAACGTTGGCTCTGATTATTATGCGCCAGCTCTTATCGAAGCTGCTGAGAACAGCCCATGGTTGCGTTCGTCGATCAGCTATTCGCTGACCTATAACTCCATTGATGATATGAAAAATCCGCATGATGGTATTTATGCGAAGTTCAATCAGGAATTTGCTGGTCTTGGCGGTGATGCGAAGTACATCAAGACGACCTTCAAAGGTAATTACTACCAGACTCTTGCTCAGGAAGCAGATATCGTCGGTATGCTGGGTATAGGTGGTGGCTATATCCACGAATTCGGTAATGATGGCGTCCGTATCTTCGATTTGTTCAAGAATAATTCGGACATGATCCGTGGCTTCAAGTTCAACGGCATTGGTCCATACCAAGATGCTGGAAACGGCAATCGCTACTGGCTCGGTGGTACGACTTATATGAATGCAACTGCTGAAGTGCAGTTCCCGATGCCATTGGTTCCGGATAGTCTCGGCATTCGTGGTGCATTCTTTGCAGACGCTGCAACGCTTTATGGTAACAACACGCCCAATATTTCGGGCGACGACAAGAAGATTCGTTCTTCTGTCGGTGTCAGCCTGATGTGGGCGTCGCCATTTGGTCCTCTGCGTTTCGACTATGCGCTTCCTGTTTCGAAGGCTGATTCCGATAAGGTTCAGAATTTCAACTTCGGCGTTTCGACCAAGTTCTAATAGATTTGCCTTTTCCCGGGGCAGGCATGCCCCGGGCAAGAAAGTGCTTAGATGGCAGATCCAAATTTCTTCAAGCCTTCTCGTGAACTCACGATCGGCGATATAGCAGATTTCACCGGTGCAAGCCTTCGCAACCCGAAGCTTGCACCGCGTGCTGTTGCGCGTTTGTCTTCTGTCAATGATGCGAGTGCTGATGCGCTTGTTTTTGTTGATGGCAAGAAGAATGCAGCAACACTGGCAGGCAAAAAAGCCGCCGCCGTTTTATGCTCGGAAGATGTCGCTGATAGCGTTCCTTCCGATGTTGCTGTTCTCGTTACACGATATCCTCAGCGTGATTTCTCATCCGTTGGCCGGATGCTGTTTCCTATTTCGGTACGTCCGCAAAGCTGGCTTGGTGAAACGGGTGTTTCACCCGCTGCTTTCATTCATCCGACAGCTAAGATTGAAGATGGTGCTACGATCGAAGCAGGCGCTTCGATTGGTAAAGATGTAACCATCGGCTCTGGCACGCTAATCGCGGCAACAGCTGTTATTGGTGCTGGCTGTCAGATTGGTCGCGATAGCTATATAGCGCCAGGCGTAACCGTTCAGTTTGCCATGATCGGAAACCGTGTATCTTTGCACCCGGGTGTACGCATTGGGCAGGATGGATTTGGCTATGTGCCGGGTCCGCGTGGTCTTGAAAAAGTGCCGCAGCTTGGTCGCGTTATCATTCAGGATGATGTGGAAATTGGTGCAAACACCACGATTGATCGTGGTGCTTTAAGCGACACTTTCATCGGTGAAGGCACCAAGATCGATAATCTTGTTCAGATCGCACATAATGTACGCTTTGGCCGCTTTTGTGTTGTTGCCGCTCTTTGCGGCATTTCAGGAAGTGTTGTAATTGGTGATCAGACGATGATTGGTGGTAGCGTTGGGCTTGCCGATCATGTGGTTATCGGTTCACGTGTGCAGATTGCTGCTGGAAGCGGCGTAATGAATGACATACCCGATGGTGAGCGTTGGGGGGGCGTCCCTGCTCGACCTATTAAACAATGGTTCCGCGATATCGCAAATATTCGGAGCATCGGGAAACCAAGAAAGGAGCAATCCTCTGATGAGTGAAGCTAATCAGAAGCTGGAAACCGCAGACATTCAGGCTGTTTTGCGAGCGCTCCCGCATCGTTATCCGTTTTTGTTGATCGACCGCATCATTAATATTGATGGTGATCAATCAGCTACTGGCATTAAGAACGTTACGATCAACGAACCGCATTTTACCGGTCATTTCCCGGAAAAGCCGATTATGCCGGGCGTTCTGATCATTGAAGCGATGGCACAGACTGCTGGCGCTATCACCGTTCTTAACAAAGGTTCTGACGCACCGAGCCTTGTTTATTTCATGACAATCGACAAAGCCAAGTTCCGCCGTCCGGTGGTTCCAGGTGATCAGCTTCACCTTCACGTGAAGAAGGTTAAACAGCGCGGAAATATTTCTAAATATGAATGCGTAGCGGAAGTTGATGGCGTAAAGGTAGCCGAGGCTGAAGTCGCCGCTATGGTTGGCGTAGCCGAAGAAAAGGCGTGAGTACCTCAATGAAGGAAACTTTTATCCACCCTACCGCTCTTGTGGAGCAGGGTGTGGAACTTGGACAGGGCGTTTCCGTCGGTCCTTTTTGTCATGTTCAGTCTGGCGCCGTCATTGGCGATAATTCTGAGCTGATGAGCCATGTCGTGATCAGCGATGCTGTTCGTCTTGGTGCGAAAGCTAAGGTCTATCCGCATGCGGTCCTTGGTTGCGATCCGCAAAATGGCAAGCATAAGGGTGGTCCCACCACTCTTTCAGTTGGTGATAATTGTCTCATTCGAGAAGGTGTCACCATGCACCGTGGGTCTGATAGCAGTCGCGGCTACACAAGCGTCGGCAATAACTGTCAGTTTCTCGCTTATGCGCATGTCGCACATGATTGCGATGTGGGCGATCACGTTACCTTTGCAAACAACGTCATGATCGGCGGTCACGTCGAAATCGGTCATCACGCTATTCTGGGTGGCGGTTCCGCTGTTCACCAGTTTACGCGGGTTGGTCATCATGCCTTTGTTGGTGGCATGGCTGCTCTCGCGCACGATCTTATTCCTTACGGAAGCGCAATCGGAAATCACGCTTATCTTGGCGGCTTGAATATTATCGGTATGAAACGCTCCGGCATGCAGCGCAAAGATATCCATAATCTGCGCCATGCCGTGCATATGCTGTTTGATCGCAGCAAGCCGGTGCGTGAGCGCGCGCAGGATGTACTGGACGCATTTCCGGGTTCGGATGGTGTAGCTGATCTTATTTCGTTCATTATGGTGGAAAATAAGCGCGCTTATTGCACGCCACCGCTTGGTTCATCCGTAGGTGGAGCGATGAATGACGGTGACGACGATTGATAGCGGGGCTGGTCCTGTAACGAGCAAGCGTACTGCAATCATTGCTGGTAACGGTCTTTTGCCAATCAAAGTGGCTGAAGCTTTAAAGGCGGATGGAAATCCGCCTTTTGTACTTCCATTGCGGGGCGAAGCAGATGCTTCGCTTTACGAGTACGAACATCAGGAAATCGCGGCGATTGATTTTGGCATGTTGATTCGTGCCATGCGTTCCGCTGGCGTTAGCCAGGTTGTTCTTGCCGGTGGACTTCGTAATCGTCCGCATCTTAGTGATTTGAAGCTCAATGTTCCGACTTTGAGGGCCGCGCGCTACGTTCTGACCGCACTGGGGCAGGGCGATGATGCTCTGCTGCGCGCTTTCATGCGGTTGCTTGAGCGTTATGGTTTTAGCATGATTGGCGCCCACGAGGTTGTGCCAGAATTGTTATCGCCGACACCTCCGCGCAACATAACGCGTAGGACGCCCGACGCTCGCGAGCGACGAAATATAGCGCTTGCAATGGAAGCAGCGCTTCGGCTCGGAGAGCTCGATGTCGGGCAAGGCGCAATCGCTGCTGGTGGGCGCGTTGTGGCTCTCGAAGGTGCCGAAGGCACCGACCAGATGATCGAGCGTGTACACGAGCTTCGTCAGGCCGGTCGCATCTCCAAACTCGGTGGTGTGCTTGTTAAAATGGCGAAGCCACGTCAAGATGAGCGCGCTGATTTGCCTGCTATCGGGATATCAACGGTGGAGAATGCTGCACGAGCAGGACTTTCGGGAATTGCGATTGAAGCAGGCCGAACTTTCATTTTGGGTCTTGGGGAAACCATTGCCGCAGCCAATGAAAAGGGCCTCTTTATTGAAACAATCAGTCGAAGCAAAAAGGATAGGACAGGGTGAGCAAAACAAACCGGCCATTAAAAATAGCAATCGTGGCCGGAGAAGAGTCTGGTGATCTTCTTGGTGCTGATCTGATTGATGCGCTTCGTGGTCAGACAGAGCGGCTTGTCGATATTATTGGCGTCGGCGGTGCGCATCTAAGTGAGCGCGGACTGAAGACGTTTTTCGACCCGCATGAGATTGCACTTATGGGCCTTGGTGCGATTTTAAAAAACCTTCCCGGCCTGATTTTACGTATTCGACAGACGGCAAAGCGCATTGTTGCTGAGAAGCCGGATTGCGTGTTGTTGATTGATAGCCCCGAATTTACACATCGCGTTGCGAAGAAAATTCGTGCTGCCGATCCATCGATTCCAATCGTAAAATACATTGCGCCGAGCGTGTGGGCATGGCGTCCACAGCGTGCCAAAGCCATGCGTGCCTATGTCGATCATGTCTTGACGGTATTGCCATTTGAAGTTGAGGTGATGCAGCGATTGAATGGCCCGCAATCGACTTATGTTGGTCATCGTTTGAGCAGCTATGAGCCTATTTTAAAGGTTCAAGAGGCGCAGCGTGCGCTTGAGTTGACACGCTGGAGTGATGATTCACGTTGTTTGTTGGTGATGCCTGGTTCGCGCCGTGTTGAAGTCGAAATGCTCATGGAGCCATTCGGTAGAGCCGTTGCAGAGCTTTCCGCGCGGTTTGAAAAACTCGAAATTATTCTGCCCACATTGCCGCGTATCGAGGAAATGGTCCGGGAGCTTTCGAAGGATTGGGCTGTTAAACCGCTTATCGTAACGGGCTATGAAGCCAAGTGGGATGCTTTTGCGCGCGCGGATGCAGCCTTAGCTGCTTCGGGTACTGTTTCGCTGGAACTGGCCTTGTCGCATATTCCAACGGTTCTTTCCTATAAGGCTGACTGGTTCGCACGTCAGTTTCTGATTTCCAGAATTACGATCTGGAGCGCAGCTCTACCGAATATTATTGCTGATCAGCCCGTAGTACCGGAGTTCTTCAATGAATCCGTACGGCCCGGCAATCTGGCGCGTTATATCGAACAGCTTTTGCTGAAGAGTGCATCTCGACAGGCTCAGATTGATGGATTTGATAAGGTCACGAAGATTATGGCAACTGATCGGCCTTCTGGTGAAATCGGAGCGGGAGTGCTGCTTGATCTGGCTGAGAACGGCAGGAAACGTTAAGAGTTAGAAAATTTGGGCAAACAAAAACCCCGGCGATTTGCCGGGGTTTTCTTTTATTCAATGACTATTTGCGCTTCGCAGTTGGCACATAATCGCGTTCTGGCGCACCAGTGTAAAGCTGACGCGGACGGCCGATCTTCTGCTGGGGGTCTTCAATCATTTCCTTCCACTGTGCGACCCAGCCGACGGTGCGTGCGAGTGCGAACAGAACGGTGAACATTTCGGTTGGGAAGCCGAGAGCCTTCAGCGTAATGCCCGAGTAGAAGTCGATGTTTGGATAGAGCTTCTTCTCGATGAAATATTCATCGGTCAGAGCAATGCGTTCCAGTTCCAATGCAACATCGAGAAGCGGATCATCCTTGATGCCGAGTTCGCCGAGAACTTCATGGCAGGTCTTCTGCATGATCTTCGCGCGTGGATCGTAGTTCTTGTAAACGCGATGACCAAAGCCCATCAGACGGAATGGATCGTTTTTGTCTTTCGCACGTGCGATGAATTCTGGAATGCGGTCAACAGAGCCGATTTCAGCAAGCATATTGAGCGCTGCTTCATTCGCACCGCCATGCGCAGGGCCCCAAAGGCAAGCAACACCAGCAGCGATACATGCAAATGGATTTGCGCCCGACGAACCGGCGAGACGAACGGTCGATGTCGAAGCATTCTGTTCGTGATCAGCATGCAGGATGAAAATGCGGTCCATAGCGCGAGCGAGAACAGGATTGACCTTGTAATCTTCACACGGAACGCCAAAGCACATGTACAGGAAGTTCGACGCAAAATCGAGGTCGTTCTTCGGGTACATGAATGGCTGGCCGATGTGGTACTTATAAGCCATTGCAGCAAGGGTTGGCACCTTGGCGATCAGGCGGATCGAAGCAACCATGCGCTGATGCGGATCGGTAATATCGGTCGAGTCGTGGTAGAAAGCCGACATAGCGCCTACGCAGCCCACGATAACGGCCATTGGGTGCGCGTCACGGCGGAAGCCGCTAAAGAACTTTGTCATCTGCTCGTGGATCATAGTGTGACGTGTCACACGATGATCAAAATCGGCCTTCTGGGTCGCTGTTGGCAGTTCGCCGTAAAGTAGCAGATAGCAAGTTTCGAGGAAGTCGCCATGTTCAGCAAGCTGATCAATCGGATAGCCACGATAAAGCAGCACGCCTTCATCACCATCAATATAGGTGATTTTGGATTCGCACGAAGCGGTCGAGGTGAACCCTGGGTCATAGGTGAAAGCATGGGCGTTTTTGTAAAGTGGACCGATGTCGACAACGTCCGGCCCGACAGTGCCTTGTCGTACAGGCAGGTCGAACGTTTTGCCGTCGAGGGTAAAGCTAGCTGTCTTATCTGACATCGTGTTTCCTTTCGTGTCCACTTTTGCTGCCCATGGCAGCTGAAATTTTAATCGTCTCTATAACTTGTCTTCTCAACTTCTACAGGTTTCGCACTTTCGCGCGAAACCGATTTTTCAACGCATTATCCAAACGATTTCGACCGCCAAACTATCCCAATGATTTCGCGATGCAATGCGTATTTTGGTCTAATTAAGCCAGTTTTGTCACGTCAGCGTGAATGCTAACAGTTCAAACGATTTGATCTTTTACCCGTGCAAGCGACTCTTCGCGACCAAGCACGAACAGAACGTCGAATACACCCGGTGATGTCGCACGACCGGTGAGTGCTGCGCGCAATGGTTGCGCAACCTTACCAAGTTTGAGGCCAATCGTTTCCGCGTGCGCACGAACAGCTGCATCAAGTGCGTCAACAGTCCATTCGCCAACTGATTCTAAATGCGGCAGAACGCCTTTAAGGATTTCACGGCCTTCGTCACTGAGAAGGGAAGCTGCTTTTTCATCAAAAGCGAGCGGACGTTTGGCGAAAATAAACTTCGCACCATCTGCGAGCTCGACCAGTGTCTTCGCACGATCTTTCAGACCGGGCATTGCTGTCAGAAGCTGTGCACGTCCCTTTTCGTCAAGCGACGCTTCCAGCTCTTTACCGCCATCGATTTCCGGCAATACGGCGATCAATGCGTCGAACAAAGCTTTGTCATCGCTGGCGCGCATATAAACGCCGTTGATGGCTTCCAGTTTCTGGAAGTCAAAACGTGCTGCACCCTTGTTGATGTCGGTCACGTCAAACCATTCAATCATCTGCTCGGTCGACATGATTTCATCGTCACCATGGCTCCAGCCAAGGCGGACGAGATAGTTGCGCAGTGCTTCAGGCAGATAACCCATCGCCCGATAAGCATCGACACCAAGCGCGCCGTGACGCTTTGAAAGCTTAGCGCCATCCGCACCATGGATCAGCGGAATATGAGACATCTGCGGGACTTCCCAGCCCATTCCGTCATAAATAACGGTCTGGCGGGCAGCATTTGTCAGGTGGTCATCGCCGCGGATGATATGCGTAACGCCCATATCGTGATCGTCAACGACAACCGCGTGCATATAGGTTGGATTACCATCGGAACGAAGAATGATGAAATCGTCGAGATCCTTGTTCGGAAAGCGGACATCGCCCTGCACAGCATCGCGAACAACGGTTTCGCCATCGCGTGGCGCTTTAATGCGGATAACAGGTTTCACGCCTGCAGGCGCTTCGGATGGATCACGATCGCGCCAGCGGCCATCATAACGTGGCGGACGGCCTTCAGCGCGTGCTTTCTCGCGCATTTCTTCGAGTTCTTCAGGTGTTGCGTAGCAATAATAGGCTTTGCCTTTCGCAACGAGTTCTTCTGCTACTTCCCGGTGACGCGGTGCACGTTCGAACTGTGAAATTGGTTCACCGTCCCAATCGAGGCCAAGCCAGGTCAAGCCATCAAGAATAGCGGCCGTTGCAGCTTCGGAAGAACGCTCACGATCTGTATCTTCGATGCGCAGCAGCATCTTGCCGCCCGTATGCTTTGCATAAAGCCAGTTGAAAAGAGCCGTGCGGGCTCCGCCAATATGCAGATAACCCGTGGGCGAAGGGGCAAAACGGGTGACGACCGGTTTCGACATAACAGCTCCACTGTGTCAAAGCCTCGTTGAGTTGCGGCAGGAAGCCGAGCGCGAGGCAGAATTTTGAATATGTAGCGCCCGTTTTCTCACAGTCCACGGGCGATAAGGATTCTCATTGCGAGAACCCTCTCGATTTTGACTGTGGTTCATGTAGCATAGGCAGCACGGTGTGCAAGCGTTTCCCAATTCTTTCGGACCGTCGGGACGTGCTTCTTTAGATTAAGCGCGGGCACTTTTGCAGTCAGGCGGGGGCATGACGGGCATAAGGGAAAGACAAGAGGTGAGCGAGCGGGCATTTGTCAAAGACATGCCTGAAGGTCTTGCTCGTGCCTTGCTTCCTGAACCGTGGTTACCAAAAGAACGAGCTGATATTCAGCCCGTCGCTTTACCGGAAAGGAAACTGACACCTTCCGAGCGTGCGCGGGAACTGCTGAGTAGTTCACGGCAGCTTTTGATTGCGGCGCTTGATCGTGAAATAGGGCGCGGAATATTTTTTCTTCTTTTTCCCGTTTTTATGGGGTTGGGAGCCGTTGTTTATTTCACGCTTTCTTATGAACCTGAATGGTTGCCCATTCTGTCTGTTGTTGTAGCTGTTTGTTTAATACGTTTTTTATTCCGAAAACACTTCCTCGTATCACAAGCAGTGACACTCGTGTTGGCGGTGTTATTGGGAATAGTTGCGGGAAAGTTTGAGACTGAACGAAGAAGCACACAATTGTTAGGTTCGGAGGTCACAACACGCGTTACCGGTAGAGTTGTTGGCTTAGAATATCGCGACAATGGCAGTTGGCGTGTGACGCTTGATTTGCTTGAAACGCAACGCCCCAAACTTCGCTATGCGCCGCAACGCATCCGAATTACAGCGCGTGATATACCAGCCAAAACAGAAATTGGCAGCGGCTTGACTGGTTTCGCGCGGTTACGTGTGCCCTCTGGTCCTGTTCGACCGGGAAACTACGACTTTGCGTTTCACGCCTATTTCGGCGGGATAGGTGCAAATGGCTTTTTCTTGGGCACTCCAAAAATAGCTGATGTGCCTGCACCAAGTGAGGTTTTTGCCAAAATTTCCGGCGCTATCGCTCAATTACGGGTACATGTTTCTGAACGTATCGCTGAAGTGCTTTCAGGCGAGGATGGGAGTGTCGCAGCCGCACTCATCGCTGGAGAACGAGCGGGGATAAGTGAAGAAACAAATGAGGATCTGCGCAAAGCGGGTCTCGCGCATATCTTGTCTATTTCTGGTTTGCACATGGTGTTGGCTGCAGGGGTTGTGATGATGTCATTGCGATCTTTATTCGCACTCGCACCAGCGTTTAGCGCCAGATATCCGGTCAAAAAAATTGCTGCATGTCTTTCACTTCTAAGTTGCACGTTCTATCTGGCTATGTCCGGTGCTGACGTCGCTGCGCAACGAAGCTATGTGATGATCGTTGTGATGCTTTGTGCATTGCTGGTCGATCGCGCAGCGATCAGTATGCGCAATCTCGCTATCGCCTCAGTGGCAATGATTGCGATTTCCCCGCATGAAATTGTGGGGCCAAGCTTTCAAATGTCGTTCTCAGCCACTGCGGGTCTCATTGCAGCTTTTGCGTGGTGGAGCGATAAGAAATCTCGCAAGCAAACAGCTATTGAAGATCGTCGCGCAAAGCCACGCGGGATTATTTCAAAAATTCTATTACCAACGGTTGCGACGGGCGCTACGTCTATTGTTGCTGGCGTGGCCAGTGGAATTTTCGCAGCCTATCATTTTAACAATACGGCGCCGTTTGGTCTTGTTGGCAACGTATTGGCACTACCCGTTATTTCTATATTGGTTATGCCCTTCGCAGTGCTCAGCTTGTTATTGATGCCGCTGCATCTGGATTGGTTGCCATTGCAGATTATGGGGTTCGGCGTCTTACTGGTCAGACATATTGCAAGTTTTGTCGCCAGCTTTTCGCCTGATGGTAATCCAGGGGTCATGCCAGCTAGCACGCTTGTTCTCTGGACGCTGGCGCTTGTTATAGCGGTTGTGTTTACAACACGAATGCGATGGCTGGCACTCCCCTTCGTAATTATCGGGCTTGCCGTTTTTATAAGAACACCGTTGCCTGATATTCTTGTGAGTGAAGATGCGAAATTCGTCGCTGTGCGTCTTCCAGATGGGAATTTTGCTATTAATCGCAGCAGGCCTCCAAAATTTACCGCGCAGAACTGGCAGACAGCCTATCTGATTAATGAGTTTATTCCGCCGCAGGTGGTAAAAAAACAGCGAATGGTATCAGCTGAAGAAGCCTTTGTTTGCGAAGATGGGGTGTGCGCCATTCCGCTGCGGGACGGTAGAATGCTATCCTACACGGCAGATGAAGCAATGAAAGACGCAGCCTGCAATATTGGCGACATTGTGATTCTCGCTATAGCTGGCAAAGAGTTGAGCTGTAAGCGTTCTAGCGTCTTGATGATCGACCGACAGGAACTAGCCTTAAAAGGTACTCTTGAACTCAGACTGGGGCCTAAACTGCCACGTGTAAGCGCTTCTACAATCAACTCAGACGAAAACGGTATTGCGCAGGAGAATAAAATTTACCGTTTCGCACCGACCAAAACGACCAACTTAGCCGACTACGCTGATAAACTGACCTTTTCAGTCGATGCGCCAATACGCCCGTGGCATTTGCATCGTCTCTATTCACGAGCGGCGAGGGGACTTCCTGATCGCGAATATCAAAAGAGAACTGGCACCAATAAAAATAGATCTTTCGAGCGGACACGAAGCCCTACGGAACTCTGGGAGCCGCTTTGATCTATCGCACTGCTTAAGAGGAAACAAAGTCAGGTGCATGTTTCCTCTTAAGCAGTCATTTTAATAGCGTCGGATGAGGCCGATTAACTTGCCCTGAACACGCACACGATCTGGCCCAAAAATACGGGTTTCATAAGCCGGGTTTGCAGCTTCAAGCGCAATTGACGCACCCTTACGGCGGAAGCGTTTCAGAGTTGCTTCTTCGTCATCGACCAGTGCAACAACAATTTCGCCTGGATTGGCCGTCTCGCCGCGCTTAATGATGACGGTATCACCATCAAAAATTCCGGCTTCTATCATCGAGTCGCCTTTTACTTCGAGCGCGTAATGCTCGCCCGCGCCGAGCATTTCTAGTGGCATACTGATCGAATGTGTCTGATTCTGAATTGCTGATATCGGTACACCAGCTGCGATACGTCCCATCATCGGCACAGAAACCGTCGCCGGAGAATCGTCATTTGCCGTAACAGGGGCAGGGCGAGCTGGTGGAGGTGGCGCTTTTCCAAGGCTTCCTTCGATGACACTCGGAGCGAACTTCTTTTGTGAGTTCAAGCCTGGTGCAATGGAGTCAGGCAGGCGAAGAACTTCCAACGCACGGGCACGATTGGGAAGCCTGCGGATAAAACCGCGTTCTTCCAGCGCTGTGATAAGGCGATGAATGCCCGATTTGGAAGCCAAATCGAGAGCTTCTTTCATTTCGTCAAACGACGGAGGGATGCCCGTCTCTTTAAGACGTTCATGAATGAACAGCAGAAGCTCGTGCTGTTTACGGGTCAACATGCGCCATACCCTCCGGACCAGAATCAAATAAAAACAAAACCAGAACGAACACTATATGTTCCAGTCTTGTTCCGCAATGGTTTTAAAATGATTAATGGTTGTGCGGAGGGGGCGTTCTTTACAGCATTAATATCGTACAAGCGTCACCCGTGGAGGCAGCAGGGGCATGCTCATCTCTGATCAGCAATGCCTGAGAGCGAACCAGCGCTGAAAGCATCGATGAGTCTTGAACCGGGAAGGGTGTTGCAATCAGTGTGCCGTCAGATGCCTGAGTGACAGTCGAGCGTACATAGTCGCGCCGGTGATCATTGGCTTTTATCGCTTCACCAAGCTTGGCTGGGCGAATATCTGCATTTAACTCTTTGCCAGAGAGTTTGGCGACGAGAGGGCGCAAAAAAACAAGACTGCATACGAGACTTGAAACCGGGTTACCCGGCAGCCCGATGACGTGAATAGTTTTGCCAGAAGTGGCTTTGCGTCCGTACATTAGCGGCTTACCCGGACGCATGGCGATTTTCCAAAAGTCGAGATAAACGCCACAATTCTGCAACGCACCGTGAACGTAATCGCGATCTCCAACGGATGCGCCACCAATTGTCACCAGAATGTCGATACCATCTGAAAAAGCGTCGCTGATTGCTGTTTCTATTTTTGCCGGATTATCAGTGATGATGCCTAAATCTTCTGGCTCACCACCTGCACGGCGGACGATTTCGGCGATGCCAACACTGTTGGAAGCGACGATCTGGTCAGGGCCGGGAATTATTCCGGGCGGAACAAGTTCGTCGCCTGTAGCGAGTATCGCGACGCGCGGCTTGCAGAACACTGAAATTGTTGCATTGCCGCTCGCTGCTGCAAGCGAAAGCGCAGGCGCATCAAGAGAACGACCGATTGGCAGTACAACATTGCTGGGAGCGAAATCTAGCCCCGCACGTCGGATATGCCGCCCCTTGTCTAGTCCGTTGAGGATGGTGAGAGTTTCACCCGAGCGTTCCGTATCTTCCTGAATAGCGATGCTATCGGCACCCGCGGGCATTGGTGCGCCGGTGAAGATGCGTACGGCTTCGCCTTGTTTGAGCTCACCTTCGAAGCGTTTTCCTGCAACTGATTCGCCAATAACTGTGAATTCGAGCGGATAGTTAATGCTGGCAGGGGCAATCAGCGCATAGCCATCCATAGCCGAGCAATCAAAAGGAGGCTGTTGTAGTTTGGCCTGAACAGGTTCTGCAACGACACGTCCGCCTGCTTCAGAAAGCGAAATTGTCTCTGTACCATGCGGTTGCGCACTATTCAGAATACGCGCAAGCGCTTCATCGACTGGAAACAGGGACATCGGTTTTCCTCTCGTCTGAAAGATCAGGCTTTCCAATCGCCTGACTTGCCGCCACTTTTCGCACAAACGCGGATATCGGTAATTTCCATATGACGATCAACTGCTTTAGCCATGTCATAAATCGTCAGGCAGGTAACAGAAACGGCAGTCAGCGCTTCCATCTCAACGCCAGTACGGCCTTTGAGTTTTGCGGTTGCCGAAACGCGCAAGCCGGGCAGAGCTTGGTCGGGTTCTATTTCGACGGACACTTTGGTCAACATCAGTGGATGACAGAGCGGAATAAGATCAGCGGCCTTTTTCGCCGCCATAATGCCAGCAAGCCGCGCTGTGCCAATGACATCGCCTTTGGCTGCATTGCCTTCCAGAATGAGTGCCAGCGTTTCTGGCTTCATCCTGACCGCGCCTTCAGCGGTCGCCACGCGATCCGTTTCGGCCTTGTCGCCGACATCGACCATATGGGCGGAACCTGTCTGGTCGATATGGGTCAGCTTGGCCGTCATGGCTCACACCTTGCCGGTTAGAAGTTCGCGGGTGGCGCTTGCCACGTCATCCTTGCGCATCAGGCTTTCGCCAATCAGGAATGTGCCAATATCGGATTTTTCAAGACGCAGGCAATCATCATGCGTGAAGATGCCACTCTCGCCCACCAGAAGGCGGTCTGACGGCACCATTTTTGCGAGGCGCTCGGAAACGGCAAGATCAACGTCAAAGGTACGGAGATTACGATTGTTAACGCCGACGAGTCGCGACGAAAGTTTCAATGCGCGTTCGGTCTCTTCTTCGTCATGCACTTCAATCAGCGCATCCATACCAAGCTCAAAAGCGGTTTCTTCAAGAGCTTTTGCCAGATCATCATCAACGCTTGCCATAATGATCAGAATGCAATCTGCTCCCCAGCTGCGGGCTTCATACACTTGGTAAGTGTCGAAAAGAAAATCCTTGCGCAGCGCAGGCAATGAGCATGCATTGCGCGCAGCAGTCAGAAACTCCGGCGCGCCCTGAAAGGATGGCGTATCGGTCAGAACCGAAAGACAGGCAGCGCCACCATCTTCATAGGCTTTCGCCAACGCTGGAGGATCGAAATCCGGGCGGATAAGACCTTTGGATGGACTCGCCTTCTTGATCTCCGCAATGAGAGCAAACTTTTTGGCCGCACGCTTTGCTTCGAGCGCTTTGAGAAAACCGCGCGTTGCTGGCTGATCTTTGGCCAGTGCCTTTACTTCGTTGAGAGGCAGGCTTGCCTTTGCAGCAGCGATTTCTTCGCGTTTATAAGCTTCAATTTTCCGCAGAATGTCGGTGGACATAATGTGATCCTTTCCGTCAGAGCGGCTTGTCGTTTGATACAGCGATAACTTTTTGCAAAACGGCCAGCGCCGCACCGCTATCGATTGATTGCGCCGCGAGCGCAATGCCGTCTTTAAGGTCTTTTGCCTTACCGGAAATCACCAGAGCTGCACCAGAATTCAGCAGTACAATGTCACGATAGGCATTGTGAGCGCCTTCAAGCACGGCAAGCAGTGCTTTGGCATTAACTTCGGCATCGCCACCTTTGAGTTCAGACATATCGACGCGGCGAAGGCCGACGTCTTCCGGCTGAATTTCAAATGTGCGGATGGTGCCGTTTTCGAGTGCTGCAACTTTGGTGGTGCCGGACGTGGTCATTTCGTCAAGGCCGTCGCCATAGACGACCCATGCGGTTTCTGAACCCAGAGTTTTAAGAACTTCCGCTAGTGGCTCTACCCATTCTGCTGAGAAAACGCCGACGAGCTGACGCTTGACGCCAGCCGGATTGGAAAGCGGTCCAAGAAGGTTGAAGATTGTGCGGGTGCCAAGCTCGACGCGTGATGGGCCCACATGGCGCATTGCCGAATGGTGCATCGGCGCGAACATGAAGCCAAGACCAGCTTCTGTGATGCTGCGGCCAATTGTATTGGCATCGGCCTCGATGTTGACGCCCAGCGCTGCCAAAGCATCAGCAGCGCCCGATTTTGACGAGAGCGCTCGATTGCCGTGTTTTGCAACCGGCACGCCTGCGCCAGCAACGACGATGGCAGAGCAGGTTGAAACATTGTAGGAGCCGGACTGGTCGCCGCCGGTGCCAACAATATCGACAGCATCTTCTGATCCTGCAACAGGCAGCATGCGGGAACGCATGGAAGCAACAGCACCAGCAATCTCCGGCACTGTTTCTCCACGAACACGCAGAGCCATCAGGAAGCCACCGATCTGCGAAGGGGTGGCCTGACCGGACATCATAATGTCGAAGGCTGCTTTAGAATCCTCGAACGACAGTGGTGTGCCGGTGGCAGCCTTGGCGATATAGGGTTTTAAGTCAGCCATTCTCTTATGTCCGCCGCTTATCAGAATGCCAGTGCGTTGTTGATGGCAGTCTGGTTAATCTTGACCGGGTATTGCTTCTGCAACTCACCGACCAGCTGTTCAAGCACGTCATCGGTGAGTGTTGATGCGAGATAGGTCTGCTGCTGTTCTGGAATAGCTTCTGGACCAGTGGCAGTTGGCTCGGTCACTTCAATCACTTTGAAGAGAAGCTGTCCGTCATTGGAAACAGCGCCAGCAGTGCCGGTGTGGTTAAGCGGACCACGGAATACCTGTGCGGTTGCGGCAGAGCCGAAATCTGCATCATTGGTGTTACGGGTGATGCCGCGCTTGGTCTGCTTTTCGACGCCTGCACTTGCTGCGATTGCGTCGAGCGTTTCACCGCCATCAAGACGCTTTTTCAATTCAGCCATGCGATCATTGAGACGCTTGACTGCTTCTTCGCCCTTCCATGCCGCTGTAACCTTGTCCTTGACTTCATCAAGTGTGCGATCGCGCGCGGGGGTCGTTCCGTCCACCTGATACCACAGATAACCAGAGTTTCCGAGCGTCAAAGCGTCATTGTCAAAACCCTGATCGGCCTGAAATGCGGCGGCAAGAAGTGCTTCCGAGTTTGGCAACTCAAGGGCTTTGCCAGCTGGATCATTGCCTTCATCGTCAACAGCTTCGATCGACACAGCCTTGAGGCTCAGACCTTTGGCAACGTCTGCCATACTGCCACCTTCGGCACGCTGCTGTTCATAGGAGTCGTGAATGCCGTTAATGCTGCTGATCGCGATATTGGTCGCTACGGTGTCGCGAATTTCTTTTTCGACTTCCGAGAGTTCTTTGACGCTTGCAGGATTAACCGTCGTAACGCGCAGAATGACAGGGCCGAATGCACCCTTTACGACATCACTGACGCCACCTTCGTTAAGTGCAAATGCTGCATCTGCAATGACGGAATCAGGAAGAGCAGTCTTTTCAAAGGTGCCGAGAACGAGATCGGTTTCGCTCTTGCCCTGTTCCTTGCCAATATCAACGAAGCTGGTGCCAGCTGCGATTTTTTCGCGCGCGGCCTTTGCGGCTGCTTCGTCGGCAAAGTTAAGCTGTTCGATTGTGCGGGTTTCAGTGGTGCTGAAACGGCTTTTGTTCTTTTGGTAATAGTCTTTAATTTCGTCTTGTGTGACAGCGGCCGGGTCGGCAATGTCCGAAGGCTCAAGCTTCACATAGGTAATCTTGCGGTATTCTGGTGCTTTATATTCGTCTTTGTGCGCATCAAAATAAGTCTTGAGCGCTTCATCCGAAGGGGTAGGGACCGCATCAGCTTTTTCAGCCGGAATTGTAATGTAATCGGCGCTGCGGCTTTCACCCTGATATAGAGCCAATGCTTTCAGCATCGTGGCTGGCATTTTCAAACCATCGGTTGATGCTTCAACGATTTGCTGGCGACGCGCAACTTTTGCACGATTATCGAGGTAATCCTGTGGGCGGATGTTTGACTGGCGCAGAACGGCATCAAACTGGGCGCGGCTGAAATTGCCGCTTGCATCCTGAAATGATGGGTCTTCGCCGGTCAGACGCGCAATGCCGTCCTTGGAAAGGCCAAGCTGCATGTTACGAGCCTGTTCATCCAGAACCACACCGGCTGCGAGCTGTGCCAGAACCTGCTGGTCCACACCAAGCTGCTGGGCCTGTTCACGATTGAGCCGCTGGCGGAATTGCTGCGAAAGGCGCATCAGTTGCTGCTCATAGGCAAAACGATAGTCAGTCGTGCTGACTTTTGAACTGCCAGCGCTAATGGCTGAATCAACTTCCATTTCGCCCTGGAAAGCATCCGTAATACCCCAAGCCGCAAAGCTGAGGACGAGCAGGCTAAGAAGAAGCTTAGCAACCCAGGATTTGGCGGCATCACGCATACTGTCGAGCATTGGAAACCCTTTAAGAACAAAACAAAGCCCGGCTATCCGTTAAGATAAGCCTTGTGAGGGGATAACCTTAACAAAGGTTCCGATGCAAGTTCTCATTGTGTGCAGATCACCAAGAACGTTGCATTGCTGTGCGAATACGCTTAGTCAGTGGCAAAATTTGGCGCTGCTTGGAAATTGTTGAGCGGTTTGCTGTCGTTCAAGGCGAGGAGAATGACATGACTCCGGGAATCCGTCCGCTGGTTGCTGGCAACTGGAAAATGAATGGTACGGGAGAATCTCTAACCGAACTGCGCGCAATCGCGGCGGGTCTGAGTTCTGATCTTGGCCGTAAACTTGATGCCGTGATCTGTGTTCCGGCAACATTGCTTTCACGCGCAGCCGAAACGCTGGAAGGCGAGACTGTCGGGCTTGGAGGACAGGATTGTCATCCAAAAGTATCGGGCGCGCACACAGGCGATGTTTCGGCACAAATGCTCAAAGAAGCGGGTGCAAGCCATGTCATTCTTGGTCATTCAGAGCGCCGGACCGATCATCGTGAAGCCAGTGAACTGGTGCGCAGCAAAACGGAAGCCGCATGGGTAGCCGGTCTTGTTGCGATTGTCTGTGTCGGTGAAACGGCAGATGAGCGCAAGGCGGAGCGTACGCTTGATATTATCGGCGAGCAGCTCGCAGCGTCTCTTCCTGAAGGTGTTAAGGCTGAAAACACGATTGTTGCCTATGAGCCTGTATGGGCTATCGGCACAGGTTTGACGCCTACGGTTCAGGATGTTCGGACAGCCCATGCATTCATGCGTAAAAAGCTGACTGAGCGATTTGGTGCCAATGGCGCGCATCTCCGTCTTCTCTATGGCGGTTCGGTGAAGGCGTCGAATGCAATGGAATTGCTGAGTGTCCCGGATGTTGATGGTGCTTTGGTTGGCGGCGCCAGCTTGAAAGCAACGGACTTCCTCGCCATATGCGAAACCTATCGCAATTTGTGACAAGTGATTGCGTCCTTTAATCAATATCGGGCGCGGGGCTTGGTTTATGACGCAATAGCGTGTAAAGAGCCGCTCTATCTATTTGTATCATCGCTAACCGGGCGCATGTTTTAGTGCTGTCTCGGTTGAGCATAAGTCCAGAGATATAAAGACCTTAACCTATGCAGACCATAGTCATTGTCATTCATTTGTTGATCGTTTTGGCGCTTGTTGGCGTTGTGCTCATCCAGCGTTCCGAAGGCGGTGGCCTTGGTATCGGCGGTGGTTCGGGCTTTATGACGGCTCGCGGCGCGGCAAATGCGCTGACCCGTACAACAGCCATTCTCGCGATTGGCTTTTTCGCGACTTCGCTGGCTCTCGGCATCATGGCGCGTTATGGCGAAAAGCCGACCGACATTCTGAACCGTATCCCTGCCGCTGGTAGCACGCAAAATACGCCTGCTGGTGGAACTGATGCAGGCGGCGGCATCCTTAATCAGCTCGGTGGCGAATCTTCGCGCACCAACGAAGCTGAAACACCTGCTTCGGGTGAGGTTCCAGCTCCTGCACAGCCAGAAAGCACGCAGCCACAGGCTCCACAGGTTCCAAGCTCACAGTAAGATTATTAGAGCTCATAGATTTTCTAAAAGGCCGGTCTGTTTTCAGATCGGCCTTTCTATTTTGGTAATAAGCACCCAAAGTGTTGCATGCAGGCAATAGCGATCATCGAATCGTGATGTATTGACCGTTCCGATAATTGAGTAATTTTGCTGATTAACGTATTGAGTTGCAAAACCTGAACGCAATGTTGCGACAGGTATTTTCCGCTTACGTCTGGTTTCGGGAACTGATCATGTCTTCACGTTTTATTTTGATGGCTGGCATCGCAAGCCTCTGCATCGGTCTTTCAGGCCAGAGCTTTGCCGCCGGTGCTGCTGGCGCAGAAGCTGAGCTTGATGCTGCCGCGACTGCTGTTCAGCAGGTAGCTGTGGCAAGCGATACAACTGCAAAGCCTGCCAAGAAGAAAAAGAAAAGCGCTTCTAATGCAGGTGCTGCGAAGAAGGTTGGCCTTAATCGCTACAACATCGATCCACGTTATCAGGCTCAGACCGTTTCGTTCACTGGCTACGAGCCAGGAACAATCGTGATCGATCCGTCGAAATATTTCCTTTACCTCGTTGAAAGCTCGGGCAGCGCGCGCCGTTATGGTATCGCTGTTGGTAAAGTCGGTCTGGAGTTCAAAGGAACTGCTACTGTTAACGCCAAGCGCGAATGGCCACGCTGGATTCCGACCAAGGAAATGATCGAGCGCAATCCAGCGCAGTATGGTCGTTATAAAAATGGCATGGATGGCGGCCCGGGCAACCCGCTCGGTTCACGCGCCATGTATCTGTTCCAGGGCAACAAAGACACATATATCCGCATTCACGGCACGACTCAGCCATGGACAATCGGTAGCCCTGCTTCAAACGGTTGTTTCCGTATGACCAACGAAGACGTCATGGATCTTTATGACCGCGTTGGTATGGGCGCAAAAGTCGTCGTTCTCTGATTTTTTTATAAACTACCCGAAAGGCCGGGGGTTCCCCGGCCTTTTTTCGTGCGTACATAACAATTCAAGTTATATGTTATGAACAGAACGAACTTGGTGGAAGCGTCCGATTTTCTCGCATGCAATGCAGTTTGGGCGCGATTTTGATGGAAAAAACATTGATTCCCATTTTTTTTAGTGGCGGAATCAATCAGAAGGGTCTAACGACATAAGCCCATGGCGCGATATGTATTCATCACAGGCGGCGTGGTTTCTTCCCTCGGAAAAGGCATTGCCGCAGCAGCATTGGCTGCACTCCTTCAGGCACGTGGTTACCGCGTGCGTATCCGTAAACTCGACCCTTATCTGAACGTCGACCCCGGCACGATGTCGCCTTACCAGCATGGTGAGGTGTTCGTCACTGACGATGGTGCCGAAACAGACCTTGATCTGGGCCATTACGAGCGGTTCACCGGTCGTCCTGCAAATCAGCGGGATAATATTACGACGGGTCGTATCTATCGCAACATCATCGAAAAAGAACGCCGCGGCGATTATCTTGGTGCGACGGTACAGGTCATTCCTCACGTTACGGATGAAATCAAAAACTTCATCCTTGAAGGCAATGACGACTACGATTTCGTGCTGTGCGAAATCGGGGGCACGGTTGGCGATATCGAAGCTATGCCGTTCCTTGAAGCGATTCGTCAGCTTGGCAACGAACTGCCACGCAATAGCGCGGTCTATATCCATCTGACATTGATGCCGTATATTCCTGCGGCGGGTGAACTTAAGACCAAGCCAACACAGCATTCGGTCAAGGAACTGCGCTCAATCGGTATTGCTCCGGATATTCTTCTGGTGCGTGCGGATCGCGAAATTCCGGCTTCTGAACGCCGCAAGCTGTCGCTGTTCTGCAATGTGCGTGAAAGCGCGGTTATTCAGGCGCTCGACGTTTCTACCATTTATGATGTGCCGATTGCTTATCATAAGGAAGGTCTCGACAACGAAGTGCTTGCAGCATTCGGCATTGAGCCTGCACCGAAGCCACGCATGGAGCGCTGGGAAGGCATTTCTGACCTTCTTCACAATCCTGAAGGCGAAGTTACCATTGCCGTTGTCGGTAAATATACTGAGTTGAAAGACGCTTATAAGTCGCTGATCGAAGCCCTTCAGCATGGCGGCATCGCCAACAAGGTGAAGGTCAATCTCGACTGGATCGAAGCGGAAGTGTTTGAAAGCGAAGATCCGTCACCATATCTCGAAAAAGTGCACGGCATTCTGGTGCCGGGCGGCTTTGGTGAACGCGGCGCGGAAGGCAAGATACTTGCTGCCAAGTTCGCACGCGAACATAAGGTGCCTTATTTCGGCATCTGCTTTGGTATGCAGATGGCATGTCTGGAAGCAGCGCGTAATCTCGCTGGTATCGAGAATGCATCTTCGACCGAGTTTGGTCCGACCAAAGAACCAGTTGTTGGTTTGATGACTGAGTGGCTTAAGGGCAATATGCTCGAAAAGCGCACGAAGTCTGGTGATCTCGGCGGAACGATGCGTCTTGGTGCATATGATTCCACGCTAAAGGCTGGAACGCGTATTGCCGACATTTACGGTTCGACTGAGATTTCCGAACGTCATCGTCACCGTTATGAGGTGAATGTTGACTATAAGGATCGCCTTGAAGAAAGCGGCCTGATCTTCTCAGGCATGTCGCCTGATGGTGTCCTGCCGGAAACAGTCGAATATGCCGATCATCCTTGGTTCATCGGCGTTCAGTACCACCCGGAACTGAAATCCCGTCCGTTTGAACCACACCCACTCTTCGCCTCCTTCATCGCAGCCGCGATGGAGCAGGGCAGACTGGTTTAAATCTCTTACGCGCCCTTCTGGGGCGCGTTTTACTTTACGCGAGATACGCCTTTGTTTTTCGCATGTCTTTATCCAAAAACCGGTTCCCACTTTTTGGAGACATGCTTGTTGGGGCGCGTTTCATTTGTGCGCCTTGTTTTCGTTCAATTCGCACGCCAGATAAGGTGCCTCTCAGGCACTTGTAATATTTGAAGGTTCCAAATTATGACGACGGCCAATACTGCTGTAAAAATCGGCAATGTAACGTTCTCCAACACTGCACCGCTGGCATTGATTGCCGGGCCTTGTCAGATGGAAACGCGTGAACATGCTTTTGAGATGGCTGGCCGTCTGGTTGAAATCACCAGCAAGCTTGGCGTTGGCCTCGTTTACAAATCGAGCTTTGACAAAGCCAACCGCACGTCGCTGAGCGCACAACGCGGCATTGGTCTGGAAAAGGCATTGGAGGTCTTTTCGGACCTTAAGAAAGAATACGGCTTTCCGGTGCTGACAGACATTCACAATGAACATCAGTGTGCGGAAGTTGCTGAAGTTGTCGATGTTCTGCAAATCCCGGCATTTCTTTGCCGTCAGACTGATCTTCTGGTTGCGGCAGCCAAGACGGGCCGCGCGATCAACGTGAAGAAGGGCCAGTTTCTGGCGCCTTGGGACATGAAGAACGTGCTGGCGAAGATCACCGAAAATGGCAATCCAAATGTCATGGCTACCGAGCGCGGTGCATCCTTTGGCTACAACACACTGGTGTCAGACATGCGTTCGCTGCCGATCATGGCTGGTTTTGGCTCGCCAGTGATTTTTGATGCGACTCACTCTGTGCAGCAGCCGGGCGGGCAGGGTGGCTCTTCAGGTGGTCAGCGTGAGTTTGTTGAAACGCTTGCAAGCGCTGCTGTGGCTGTTGGTGTGGCTGGTGTGTTCATTGAAACCCATCAGGATCCTGACAATGCACCGTCCGATGGCCCGAACATGGTGCCTATCGATAAAATGCCTGCACTGCTTGAGAAGCTCATGGCATTCGACAAGATTGCTAAATCGATTTAAAATTCATCAAGAATTCACAGGCGGGGGATTTTCCTCCGCCTTAAATGTCTGTAATGAAGACCTGAAATTGAATTTCTTCAATGTGCCTTGCAACAAAGCGGGGCTATCTACAGGGAAGGACTTGCCCCTATGACTGCAATCATCGACATCGTTGGTCGCGAAATTCTCGACAGCCGCGGTAATCCAACCGTCGAAGTCGACGTTTACCTTGAAGACGGCTCTTTTGGCCGCGCCGCTGTGCCATCGGGCGCATCGACTGGCGCGCATGAAGCTGTAGAGCTTCGCGACGGCGGCAGCCGCTATCTCGGCAAGGGCGTTGAAAAGGCTGTTGAAGCAGTCAATGGCAAGATTTTTGATGCAATCGCTGGTCTTGATGCTGAAAATCAGCTGCTCATCGATCAGACACTCATCGAACTTGATGGCACACCAAACAAGGGCAACCTTGGTGCAAACGCAATTCTCGGCGTTTCGCTTGCTGTTGCCAAGGCTGCGGCACAGGCTGCTGGCCTGCCACTCTACCGCTATGTTGGCGGTGCAAATGCCCATGTTCTGCCAGTTCCAATGATGAACATCATCAATGGCGGCGCACATGCTGACAATCCAATCGATTTTCAGGAATTCATGATCATTCCGGTCGGCGCTCCGTCGTTCCGCGAAGCTGTTCGTTATGGTGCGGAAGTTTTCCACACGCTCAAGAAGCGTTTGAAAGATGCTGGCCACAACACCAATGTTGGTGACGAAGGTGGCTTTGCGCCGAACCTGCTCAGTGCAGAAGCAGCGCTCGATTTCGTTGTTGAATCGATCGAAAAAGCTGGCTTCAAGCCAGGCGTAGACATCGCAATCGGTCTTGATTGCGCGGCAACTGAATTCTTCAAGGACGGTAACTACGTCTATGAAGGCGAAAACAAGACTCGCGATCCAAAAGCGCAGGCTGAGTATCTCGCAAAGCTTGCTGCTGATTACCCAATCGTTTCGATTGAAGACGGTATGGCTGAAGACGACTGGGAAGGCTGGAAATACCTGACCGACCTGATCGGTGACAAGTGCCAGCTCGTTGGTGACGATCTGTTCGTGACTAACTCGGCACGCCTGCGCGATGGCATCAAGATGGGCGTTGCCAACTCGATCCTCGTCAAGGTCAACCAGATTGGCTCGCTTAGCGAAACGCTGGACGCTGTCGAAACCGCTCACAAGGCAGGTTACACCTCTGTCATGTCGCACCGTTCGGGCGAAACTGAAGACTCGACCATTGCAGATCTCGCAGTCGCAACCAATTGCGGACAGATCAAGACCGGTTCGCTGGCCCGTTCAGACCGTACTGCAAAGTACAACCAGCTCATCCGCATCGAAGAAGAACTTGGCAAGCAGGCTCGCTATGCAGGCCGCAGCGCTCTGAAGTTCCTCTAAGACCTTTTAGTGGTTGGTTAAATGAAAGACGGCGGCTCAAAGGCCGCCGTTTTTTATTGCTTTCATGCTTCCTCTTTGTGAAGCATCATAATCACAACGGCCATCATGCTCGGTAGAGCGTATAATAGCGCCCCTAGTTGGGTATTGAGCGGATTTTCCTCGGCTTGCCACGCCATGAACCAATCACCTGCAACGACCATGAAGCCAAGCCCCCAGACTGCGATAGCGCACAGGCCTCCGAGCATCGCCCATGCTTTGCCGTTTGCGAAAGCGGTGTAGTCTTTTCCAATGTTTGTGATCATCTTGATAACGCCGATTGTGGCGAGGATACCTGCCAGCGTTTCCATCGCTGTGATTCCAGCAAGTCCGACGTAAGGGGACCAACTTGCTGTAATAGCGCGCCAGGTTAAAGCCGGGTTTCCGTATGTGTCAGTCATTGACAAAAGCGGTGCGACCGCATGTTGAGCAGTGCCTGAGAAATCGGAAGTATTATTCAAAAAACTGAATAAACCCCACAAAGCGGGGAATAATGCCATAACAATGCACGAAATTCTTTTTACTATTTTCTCATTCATGATTTATGATCCTATCTAATTATTATAAATATTCAATTTTTACTGAGTTATTGTTGATTTTTATTTAAAAGATAAACTGGAAGTATTGAATATAGGTGAGGGTCTGATGGCGCTATTGCTTTCACGCTCTCGCAACCTATTTGTAATTTCCTATGCCTCACGCGAATAATAAAAAAAATACCATCACTTGGTGGAGGGCAAACAATTGGGAGAGAAAAATGGCTTACATAGAAGGATTTGTCGTCGCAGTTCCGAAAGCCAATAAAGAGGTTTATCGGCAACATGCCGCTAAAGCTGCGGAATTGTTCAAAGAGTTTGGCGTAACGCGAATGGTCGAAGCCTGGGGCGATGATGTCCCCGATGGCAAAGTCACAGATTTCCGCCGCGCAGTTCAGGCAAAAGACGATGAAGAGGTGGTCTTCTCGTGGTTTGAATATCCTGACAAAGCCACACGCGACGCTGCCAATGAGAAAATGATGAGTGATCCGCGCATGAAGCAAATGGGTGAAACCATGCCTTTTGACGGTAAACGCATGATCATGGGTGGGTTCTCTACCATTGTTGATGTGTAACTTGCCCAGTATTTATTAATGGGATGGCGGCTCTCGTCGCCATTCCTATCACTTCGCGGGGCGGTTTCAAAAAAACTGACACTGGACCCTCTCTCCTCGCGTTGCGGTAAATCTCTGTTAAGCAGAATTATGTTTTATGGTGGAAATCGGATTGACGGCTTCAAATCAGCATCGGAGCCCTCGTGAGTGTCCGGGAAGGAAGCCGAAATGTGGACCAAGCAGAAACGTAAATCTATTCGTGGCCGTTTTGTGCTGCCTGTTTTGACAGCTGCGTTTCTGAGCTATTTTGGTTTTCACGCCTATCATGGCGAATTTGGTCTTTATTCGCGTCTCCAGCTGGAACAGCAGAAAAGCCTGCTGACCGAACAGCTTGCACAAGTGACTGCCGACAGAGCTGCACTTGAGAAGCGAGTCACGCTTCTGCGCGATGGTTCGATTGAAAAGGACATGCTTGACGAGCAGGCTCGCAGAGCGCTTAATCTCTCCCATTCCGATGAAATGACAATAATCATTTCTCGCGAAGATCGGTCTAATTAACCAAATTCAGGTTAATTGTCTTTTTGTGATATGTTTTTAAAGGCTTGGCGGCATAGCAGCTATGCTTTGCGTGCATATTGTATCTTGTAAATTGCCCGTATAACGTCACAATAGAACGACAATCGTAGAGCGCCGCGCGTCCTTCGTGTGCGTGAAAGGTGCTCTGATAATTTGAATCGTCGCATGTTGCTTTCAAAATCACCTCTGATTTTGGGTTTATGCTATAGGGAGCGAGATATGGCACCGAGGGCTAATAAGGCGCCTGCTGGAAAAACGCAGACGTCTTCTGTCACCACCCCCAAGACGCCAGCGCCTGCAAAGTTTAATAAAGAGCAGGAACTGAGTGCTTACCGTGAAATGCTTTTGATCCGCCGTTTCGAAGAAAAGGCCGGACAGCTTTACGGTATGGGTTTCATCGGTGGCTTCTGTCACCTTTATATCGGTCAAGAAGCCGTTGTCGTCGGTATGCAGACAGCGCTCAAGGAAGGTGATCAGATCATCACCTCCTATCGTGACCATGGTCACATGCTGGCAACCGGCATGGAAGCACGTGGCGTTATGGCCGAGCTGACCGGCCGCCGTGGAGGTTACTCCAAGGGCAAGGGTGGCTCCATGCACATGTTCTCGAAGGAAAAGGGCTTTTACGGCGGTCATGGTATCGTCGGCGCTCAGGTTCCTCTTGGCACTGGTCTTGCCTTTGCAAACAAGTATCGCGGCAATGATAATATCTCTGTTACCTATTTCGGCGACGGCGCTGCCAATCAGGGCCAGGTCTATGAAGCCTTCAACATGGCGTCGCTATGGAAGCTGCCGGTGATCTATGTGATCGAAAACAACCGCTATGCAATGGGTACATCGGTTTCGCGTTCTTCCGCTGAAACAGATTTCTCCAAGCGCGGCGTTTCGTTCAACGTACCGGGCATCAAGGTCGACGGCATGGATGTTCGTGCTGTAGCGGCTGCTGCTGAATTTGCTGCCGATTGGGCGCGTTCGGGCAAGGGTCCATTGATTCTCGAAATGGAAACCTACCGTTATCGCGGTCACTCCATGTCCGATCCGGCGAAGTATCGCTCGAAGGACGAAGTGCAAAAAATGCGCTCCGAGCACGACCCGATTGAGCAGGTCAAACTGCGCCTGATCGAAAATAACTGGGCCACTGAAGAAGAGCTGAAAGAAATCGACAAGGAAGTTCGCGACATCGTCGCTGATTCTGCCGAATTCGCTCAAAACGATCCGGAGCCGGATGTTTCCGAGCTCTACACGGATATTCTGCTCTAATTCAGGAAAGGTATTGTCATGCCCGTAGAAATTCTCATGCCTGCCCTTTCCCCGACGATGGAAGAAGGCAAACTGTCCAAGTGGCTGAAAAAAGAAGGCGACAAGGTTACGTCCGGTGACGTGATCGCTGAAATCGAAACCGATAAGGCGACGATGGAAGTTGAAGCCGTTGATGAAGGCACCGTCGGTAAAATTCTCATCGCAGAAGGCACCGAGGGTGTGAAGGTCAACACGCCGATTGCTGTTCTGCTCGGTGATGGCGAAAGCGCCTCCGACATCGGCTCTGCTCCTGCTGCAAAAGCAGAAGCACCGAAGGAAGAAGCGAAAGAAGCGCCAAAGGCTGAAGAAAAGAAGGCCGACAGCGTGCCTGCTGCTCCGAAAGTTGAAGTTGCTTCCGATCCAGACATTCCAGCCGGTACAGAAATGGTTTCGATGACTGTGCGTGAAGCACTGCGCGACGCCATGGCTGAAGAAATGCGCCGCGACGACAATGTCTTCATCATGGGTGAAGAAGTTGCCGAATATCAGGGCGCTTACAAGATCACGCAGGGTCTTTTGGATGAATTCGGCCCGCGCCGCGTTGTCGATACCCCGATCACCGAGCATGGCTTTGCTGGTGTTGGTGTTGGTGCCGCTATGGCTGGTCTTAAGCCAATCGTCGAATTCATGACCTTCAACTTCGCCATGCAGGCGATTGACCAGATCATCAATTCTGCTGCGAAGACGCTTTATATGTCGGGTGGCCAGATGGGTGCGCCGATGGTGTTCCGTGGTCCTTCGGGCGCTGCTGCTCGCGTTGCTGCTCAGCACTCCCAGTGCTATGCAGCATGGTACAGCCAGATCCCGGGCCTCAAGGTTGTCATGCCTTATTCGGCTGCTGATGCGAAGGGTCTTCTCAAGGCTGCTATCCGCGATCCAAATCCGGTTATCTTCCTTGAAAACGAAATTCTCTACGGTCATCATTTCGATGTGCCGAAGCTTGACGATTTCGTTCTGCCAATCGGCAAGGCCCGCATTCATAAACAGGGCAAGGACGCGACCATCGTTTCGTTCGGTATCGGCATGACCTATGCGGTGAAGGCTGCGGAAGAACTGGCTGCACAGGGCATTGATGTTGAAATCATCGATCTGCGCACCATCCGTCCAATGGATATTCCAACGGTCGTTGAATCGGTCAAGAAGACCGGGCGCCTTGTCACCGTTGAAGAAGGCTACCCACAGTCTTCCGTTGGTACTGAAATTGCTACCCGCGTCATGCAGCAGGCTTTCGATTATCTCGATGCGCCGATCCTGACGATCGCTGGCAAGGACGTTCCGATGCCATATGCGGCCAACCTCGAAAAGCTGGCTCTGCCGACTGTAGCTGAAGTGGTGGAAGCGGTGAAAGCCGTGACCTACACCGCCTGAGGAGTTACTGGACATGCCGATTAAAATCACCATGCCAGCACTTTCACCAACCATGGAAGAAGGCAATCTTTCCAAGTGGCTGGTTAAAGAAGGCGACAAGGTTACGTCCGGCGATGTGATCGCTGAGATCGAAACTGACAAAGCGACGATGGAAGTCGAAGCTGTCGATGAAGGTGTTGTTGCCAAGCTGGTCGTTCCTGCCGGGACCGAAGGCGTGAAGGTCAACGCGCTGATTGCAATCCTCGCCGAAGACGGCGAGGATGTTGCAGAAGCAGCCAAAGGCGGCGATGCCGCTCCTGCATCAAAGGCGGAAGCTAAGGCTGAAACGCCTAAGGAAGAGCCAAAGAAGGAAGCTGCACCCGCAGCAGCCCCGGCTCCTGCAAAAGCTGAAGCCCCAGCGGCTGCTCCTGCAGCAAACAAGAGTGCTGAGATCAAGGGTGCCGAAAACAAGGGCGACCGCGTTTTTGCATCGCCGCTTGCTCGTCGCATCGCCAAGGATGCAGGCGTTGATGTTTCCGCTGTAAAAGGCACTGGTCCTCATGGCCGTGTCGTTCAGCGTGACGTTGAAGCTGCAATCAAGTCCGGCGGAGCGAAAGCAGCATCCGCTGCACCGCAGGCAGCTGCATCGGCTCCGAAGCCCCAGTCGGATGATGCCATCCTCAAGCTCTTTGAAGAAGGCACATACGAAATCGTTCCTCATGACGGTATGCGCAAGACCATTGCCCGCCGCTTGGTTGAATCGAAGCAGACTGTCCCGCATTTCTATCTGACGATTGATTGCGAACTCGATGCACTTCTGGCTCTGCGTTCGCAGATCAATTCGGCTGCACCGCTGACCAAGACGGAGAAGGGCGAGGTTCCGGCCTACAAGCTTTCTGTCAACGATCTGGTGATCAAGGCTGTTGCTCTTGCGCTGCGTGACATTCCTGAAGCCAACGTCTCCTGGACTGAAGGCGGCATGATTAAGCACAAGCGTGCGGATGTCGGCGTTGCTGTGTCGATCCCGGGCGGTCTGATTACGCCAATCGTGCGTCAGTCGGAATCCAAAACGCTGTCCGCCATCTCCAACGAGATGAAGGATCTTGCCAAGCGTGCGCGTGATCGCAAGCTGAAGCCTGATGAATATCAGGGTGGTTCGACCTCTGTGTCCAACCTCGGTATGTTCGGCGTGAAGGACTTTGCTGCGATCATCAACCCGCCACATGCGACGATCTTCGCAATTGGTGCGGGTGAACAGCGCGCAGTGGTCAAGAACGGTGAAGTGAAGGTTGCGACAGTAATGTCTGTCACGCTTTCCACCGATCACCGGGCGGTCGATGGCGCTCTGGCTGCTGAACTTGCACAGGCCTTCAAGCGTCACATCGAAAACCCGATGGGTATGCTAGTCTGATATGGTTATACGCCGCGTGTGGACAACACATGCGGCGTTTCCTATTTGTAAGCCGACAGAAAGTCGGCAATTCGGGAATGCGCGCCGCAAGAAACTGCGTAAGATGCCGTTTCCCGTATTTGCGATGTTTTAAGGGCAGGAAACTATGGCCGACATCTACGACGTTATTATCATTGGATCGGGACCGGGCGGTTATGTCACCGCTATCCGCGCAGCTCAGCTTGGCCTCAAGACTGCGATTGTCGAGCGCGAGCATCTCGGTGGCATTTGCCTCAACTGGGGGTGTATTCCGACCAAGGCGCTGCTGCGTTCGGCGGAAGTGCTGCATCTTGGCGAACATGCCAAGGATTACGGCCTCAAGCTTGAAGGTTCGATCACAGCTGATGTGGATGCGGTTGTTGCGCGTTCGCGTGGTGTGTCGGCGCGGCTGAATGGCGGCGTTGCCTACCTGATGAAGAAGAACAAGATTGATGTGATATGGGGCGAAGCCAAGCTCGTTAAGGGCGCTTCCGGCAATACGCCTGCGGAGATTTCGGTCGGTAAATCGTCGAAGCAGCCTATGCTGCCGCAGAACCCAGTGCCGAAGGGCGTTCTGGGCGAGGGCAGCTACAAGGCCAAGCATGTGATCGTTGCGACCGGCGCACGTCCGCGTTCGCTGCCGGGCATTGAGCCGGATGGCAAGCTGATCTGGACCTACTTTGAAGCCATGGTTCCACAGGCGCTTCCAAAGTCGATGGTTGTCATGGGCTCCGGTGCTATCGGTATTGAATTTGCATCCTTCTACAATGCCATGGGCGTTGATGTGACCGTTGTTGAGCTGATGCCAAACATCATGCCGGTTGAAGATGTGGAAATTTCCACTTTCGCCCGCAAGCGTCTGGAAAAGCTCGGCCTCAAGATCATCACCGAAGCGAAAGTTACCAAGGTTGAGAAGGGCGCAGACTCTGTCACTGCTCATATCGAAACCAAGGACGGCAAGGTTGAAAAGCTAACCGTTGATCGTCTTATTTCGGCTGTTGGCGTTCAGGGCAACATCGAAAACCTCGGTCTTGAAGCGCTTGGCGTGAAGACTGATCGTGGTTGCGTTGTGATCGACGGCTATGGGAAGACCAATGTCGAAGGCATTTACGCCATTGGCGACGTTGCCGGTCCTCCAATGCTGGCTCATAAGGCCGAGCATGAAGGCACGATCTGCGTCGAAAAGATTGCCGGTCTGCCCAATGTTCATTCGCTCGACAAGAGCATGATCCCAGGCTGCACCTATTGCAATCCGCAAGTTGCGTCCGTTGGTTTGACTGAAGCTAAGGCGAAGGAACAGGGCTTTGACATTCGTGTCGGTCGTTATTCCTTCTCGGCAAATGGCAAGGCCATTGCGCTTGGCGAAGACCAGGGTCTGGTCAAGACGATCTTTGACAAGAAGACCGGACAGCTACTTGGCGCTCACATGGTTGGCGCAGAAGTCACTGAGCTTATTCAGGGCTTTGTCGTTGCGATGAACCTTGAAACCACTGAAGAAGAACTGATGCATTCGGTCTTCCCGCATCCGACCCTTTCCGAAATGATGAAGGAAAGCGTTCTGGATGCCTATGGCCGCGTTCTAAATGCATAACCAAGAGGTGGGCACATTCCGCTGATCGATAATGGAGGGCCATGGCGGCGCGCCGCATGGCCCATGATTAAATGGTGTACCGTTAGCGGTCTTGCGCTCGGCTTTATGGCCGGAAGCTTGAGCCTGATCGGCGGAAACACCATATCGGTCAATGGAATGGCGATTGCTGGCTGGTATGGCGTTTGGACATTGGTTTTTGCCCTTGGATTTGGCGGGCTATTGTTTGGCCTTATCTGGGCACTGGTTTTCAGGGCATTAGGAATGGCGGCGAGACGGTAAGCCGCAGCATATTGACGTTGTCTTTGGGCGTGCCAAGTTGACAGAGTACGGGCCAAAGACTACGAACCGGACCCAATTTAGAAGTGTTTCAAGTTCGTGAAAACTTCGGATAGGCAGGAAACAGCATGGTTACAGTTCTCGACACGGTGAACCAGAGACGTCTTCGTCATCCGGAGAAGGCACATCGTCCGGACAATGAAATCCTGAAAAAGCCGGAGTGGATCCGCGTTAAGGCTCCCGTTTCGCGTGGCTATAATGAAACGCGTGAGATCGTCCGCTCGAACAAGCTTGTTACCGTTTGCGAAGAAGCAGGCTGTCCGAATATTGGCGAGTGCTGGGAAAAGAAGCACGCGACATTCATGATCATGGGTGAAATCTGCACCCGTGCTTGTGCGTTCTGTAATGTTTCGACCGGTATTCCGAAGGCTCTCGATCCAAATGAGCCGGAAAGTGTTGCACGCGCAATCAAGCAGATGGGCCTGACCCACGTCGTTATTACATCCGTTGACCGCGATGATCTGGCCGATGGTGGCGCGCAGCATTTTGCCGACGTTATTCGTGCAATCCGTGCTGCAACACCAAAGACAACGATTGAAATTCTCACGCCAGATTTTCTTCGCAAGGAAGGCGCGCTTGAGATCGTTGTTAAGGCACGTCCTGATGTGTTCAATCACAATCTGGAAACAGTTCCGTCGAAGTATCTCAAGGTTCGTCCGGGCGCGCGCTATTTCCATTCGATCCGCTTGCTGCAGCGCGTGAAGGAACTCGATCCGACAATTTTCACAAAATCCGGCATCATGGTTGGCCTTGGTGAAGAGCGGAATGAAATCTTGCAGTTAATGGACGATCTTCGTTCTGCTGATGTGGATTTCATGACCATCGGCCAGTATCTCCAGCCAACCCGTAAGCACCATCCGGTCATCCGTTTCGTTACCCCAGACGAATTTAAGTCTTTCGAGACGATTGGTCGGACCAAAGGCTTTGCGCTCGTTGCGTCCAGCCCGCTGACGCGTTCATCGCACCATGCCGGTGACGATTTCGCAAAGCTCAAGGCCGCTCGCGAAGCGCAGATTGCAGCGCAGGCTTAAATTCGTATGCCTCAGTTTACGAATGTCAGACGCGTTCATCACAGGGCAGACCAGATGTTTTCTCTGGTGTCGGACGTGGAAAAATATCCGCAATTTTTGCCAATGTGCGAAACACTCTCCATTCGTTCTGCTAAGGAACGGGACGGAAAGACACTGCTAATCGCGGATATGTCAGTTGGCTATAAGCTGATCCGCGAGACATTTACGAGCCAGGTGCTTCTGAAGCCGGAAGAAAATGTCATCGACGTGAAATATGTCGATGGCCCGTTCCGCTATCTCGACAATCGCTGGACTTTCAAGCCGGTGGGGGATGGTTCGGAATGCGATGTTGAGTTCTTTATCGATTATGAATTCAAAAGCCGCACGCTTGGCCTGCTAATGGGATCGATGTTCGATCTGGCGTTTCGCAAATTCTCGGAAGCCTTTGAGAAACGCGCCGATCAGATATACGGTTAAGAATTAAGCGCCTCGAGTACCAGAGCCAGCGCAGAAATCACTGTTTCGTGACGAATGTCTTCGCGTGACTTTTCACCAAAGCGGCATTCTTTGTGCTTCGTGGCAAAACCTTTGCGCGAACTGGCGATGTGCACAAGGCCGACCGGCTTTTCTACTGATCCGCCACCGGGTCCCGCAATACCTGTCACGGCAATGCTGATGCCTGCACGTGAGTTGGCAAGTGCACCTTCTGCCATGGCTATCGCCACTTCTTTTGAAACCGCACCCACTTGGTTTATCAATTCCATCGGAACACGGATCATCTCATTTTTGGCTTCATTGGAATAGGTGACAAAGCCTCGGTCCACTACATCGGAAGAACCGGCAATATCTGTGAGTGCTGCCGCGATCAGCCCACCTGTGCAGGATTCTGCCGTCACAATCATGATGCTGTGTTTGCGACATCCATTCAGGACGTTGATGGCTTGAGCTTCGGCAATGAGTGTCATTCAGGAACCTCGCCGGGATAGATCACGGTTGCCGTTACAATAGCAGCAATACCTTCGCCACGGCCAACAAACCCTATCTTTTCATTGGTGGTGGCTTTGACGGAAACGCGGTCTTGCGAAATGCCAAGCATATTGGCCATGGTTTCCGTCATTACAGGGCGGTGCGGACCAATCTTTGGCTCTTCAGCTATGATAGTTACGTCCACGTTGGCGATGCGGCCACCGGCTTCGCGCACTATCTTGACCGCATGTTCAACGAAGATATGTGATGCTGCACCCTTCCACTGCGGATCGGATGGCGGGAAATGCGTGCCAATATCGCCTGCGCCGCGTGTGGCGAGCAGGGCATCGGTCAGTGCGTGGAGGGCCACGTCGGCGTCCGAGTGACCGTTGAGCTTTTTATTATGCGGAATGGCGACGCCGCAAAGCGTAACGTGATCACCCGGCTCGAAACTGTGAACGTCATAGCCATTGCCAGTCCGAATATCTGGAAAAGAAGTCATGCCATGCCTCAAGCGTTTGTCGGCCATTTCGATATCTTTGGCCCATGTCAGTTTGGTGTTATCTGCTGAACCTTCGATGATTTGCACTGCAAGTCCATAGGCTTCTGCAATCGACGCATCATCGGTGAAATCCGAACGTCCGCTGAGATATGCCTTTTCGTGCGCATCGAGGATTTGTAAGAAAGGAAAAGCCTGCGGTGTTTGCGCTGCAAAAAGACCAGCGCGCGGGACCGTCATTTTGACTGTACCGTCACTGGCTGATTGTTTCAGCGTGTCGGACACGGCAAGGGCAGGCAAAACACCTTCCTGCGGCGTCAAATTATCGAATATGCGTGCAAGCAGTTCCTGCTCGATAAACGGACGCACGCCATCATGGATAAGCACATAGTCAGGAGCGTCTTCGTTGAGCGCCAGCAATCCAAGCCGTGTGGACTCTTGCCGTGTCGGACCGCCAGTGACGACGCGCACATTGTCGTAGCGTTCCATGATGGCTTTCTCATAAAGCACTGTATCATCGGCATGGATGACCACGATGATCTCGACAACTTCAGGACACTGCGCAAAGGCCCTCAGCGTGCGTGAAAGCACGGCTTCGCCGCCGATTCGCCGATATTGCTTCGGACCTTCGATGCTTTGTCCTGCACGTTCGCCACGTCCTGCGGCTACGATGACTGCTGCTGCCCGGAAAATGTTGGTCGCCTTCGCCAAAAGATTCATCTAGTTACATGCGGAATAATGCCTTGCGCAAATAATTGCCAGACGGCAATCGATTTATCATCGCAGCTAGGTGCTTTTCCTTGCTTTCACAGCATTGAATGATTAAAGTGTGTGCTAATTGCATCATGCACATCAAATGAGCATCTTTTGGTCACCAATCTTGAGCAGCCTTTAAACATACGCAACGTGGTCGTTCCAAACCGCGTCTTTCTTGCTCCTATGTCGGGTGTTTCCGACCTTCCGTTTCGCAGGCGCGCCGCCGCGGCCGGTGCGGGCATGGTTGTTTCTGAAATGGTGGCAAGTGCCGAGCTTTGTAATCGCCATAAGGAAAGCATGTTGCGCTTATCCGGCGAAGGGCTTGGCACGCATGTTGTGCAGCTTGCAGGCCGCGAAGCGCACTGGATGGGTGAAGCAGCCATCATCGCCGAGGGTGAAGGCGCGGATATTATCGATATCAATATGGGCTGCCCTGCCAAGAAAGTGACGGGCGGCTATTCGGGTTCCGCGCTGATGCGGGATCTTGATCATGCCATGACGTTGGTTGAAGCAACCGTTAATGCCGTGAAAGTGCCCGTTACGCTGAAAATGCGTCTTGGCTGGGATGAAAACAGCATTAACGCGCCGGAGCTTGCTAAACGCGCCGAAGATGCAGGTATTGCAATGGTGACGGTTCATGGACGCACGCGCTGTCAGTTTTATGAAGGCAAAGCCGACTGGGATGCCATTCATGCGGTGCGCGATGCCGTGAAAATTCCACTGGTGGCTAATGGCGATGTGTTGTCACGCGAAGATGCGGAAGAATTGCTGCGTCGGTCTGGTGCTGATGCCGTGATGGTTGGTCGTGCTTCCTATGGTCAGCCTTGGCTTGCGGGCTTTATTGCGGGAAGCGATTTCGCACCGCGATCCTCTGAAGGTATTCTTTCTTATATTATAACACATTACGAAGATATGCTCGAGCACTATGGCAACAAGACAGGTATCCGCCACTCGAGAAAGCATCTACGCTGGTATCTGGATCGTCATGCGGGCGAAGCATTCTCGCAGGCAGATAAGGCTGAAATCATGACGCTCACTGATCCCGAAGCGGTTATCGCGGCGCTAACCCGCGTTTTTCTGCGTGATGCAGACAGAAAGGTCGCATGATGGGCGGTAGAGGTGAAACGAACGGCATTCCAGCAATCATACTGGATGCGATCAATCAGCCTGTGATTATGGTGAGTGCCGATAATCACATCGTTTATGCGAATATGGACGCCGAGCAGTTTTTTCGCTCTGGCTCGTCTATTCTGGCGCGTAATCGTCTTGAATCGTTTCTGCCTTTCGGCAGCCCATTGCTGGCTCTGGTCGATCAGGTTCGCACGGCTCAGGTGCCGGTTAATGAATATCGCGTTGATATTTCATCACCGAAACTTGGTGCTGAGCGCATTGTCGATCTCTATGTAGCACCTGTAATTGAAACGCCGGGCGCCGTGGTTATTCTGTTTAAAGAAAAGACCATGGCGGAGAAGATCGACCGCCAGATGACCCATCGTGGCGCTGCGCGTTCGGTGACGGGACTTGCCTCAATGCTTGCGCATGAAATCAAGAATCCGCTTTCCGGTATTCGCGGTGCTGCCCAATTGCTTGAACAGGTGGTTGGCGATGAAGACCGCGCATTGGCACGGTTGATTACCGATGAAACCGACCGCATCGTAAAGCTCGTTGATCGCATGGAAGTATTTTCCGATGAGCGTCCGATTGAGCGCACAGCAGTGAATATTTATTCGGTACTTGATCATGTGAAGACGTTAGCGCGAAACGGTTTTGCGCGGAATATCCGCTTTGTTGAGGAATACGACCCATCGCTACCGCCGGTTTATGCCAATCGCGATCAGCTTGTTCAGGTCTTCCTTAATCTGGTGAAGAATGCCGCCGAAGCCATCGGCGACCGTGAAGGTGCTGAGATAACGCTCTCAACCGCTTATCGTCCGGGTATCCGCCTACAGGTTCCAGGTGCAAGCGACCGCGTCGCTCTTCCGCTTGAATTCTGCGTGCATGATAATGGTCCGGGCGTGCCCGAAGATATGCTGCCACATCTGTTTGATCCGTTTGTGACGACCAAGACCAATGGGTCGGGCCTCGGACTGGCGCTGGTTGCCAAGATTATCGGTGATCATGGCGGCGTTATCGAATGCGACAGTCACCCATCGCGCACCACATTCCGCATTCTGATGCCGCAGTGGAAGAGTTCAGCTGAAAGTATGTCTGCAAAGACAGGAGATAACGCATGATTGCCGGACGTCCTACAGGTACGATTCTCGTTGCCGATGATGATGCTGCAATTCGCACGGTGCTTAATCAGGCATTGTCGCGAGCAGGTTATGATGTGCGGGTTACATCCAATGGTGCATCTCTTTGGCGTTGGATCGCTGCTGGCGATGGTGATCTGGTGATTACCGACGTGAATATGCCGGACGAGAATGCATTTGATCTGCTTCCGCGCATTAAGAAGATGCGTCCTGATCTGCCAATTGTGGTGATGAGCGCGCAGAATACATTCATGACCGCTATCCGCGCTTCGGAAGCCGGTGCTTATGAATATTTGCCAAAGCCTTTCGATCTGACAGAGCTGATCAATATTGTTGGTCGTGCCCTGTCTGAACCAAAACATAAGCCCGCTGCGGTTCTGCCGGATGAGCAGGCTGAGAATATGCCGCTGGTCGGCCGTTCGCCTGCCATGCAGGAAATCTATCGCGTCTTGGCCCGTATGATGCAGACAGATCTCACCATGATGGTCACGGGTGAGTCGGGAACGGGTAAGGAACTCGTAGCGCGCGCATTGCATGAATATGGTCGCCGCCGCAAAGGGCCGTTTGTCGCTATTAATATGGCAGCTATTCCGCGTGATCTGATTGAGTCTGAATTGTTTGGCCATGAAAAGGGTGCCTTTACCGGTGCACAGAACCGGTCCAGCGGACGTTTCGAACAGGCCAATGGCGGAACGCTTTTCCTCGACGAAATTGGCGATATGCCGATGGAAGCGCAGACGCGTCTACTGCGCGTGTTACAGCAGGGTGAATATATGACGGTCGGTGGACGTACACCGATTAAGACAGATGTGCGTATCGTGGCTGCAACCAATAAGGATTTGCGCCAGCTCATCGCGCAGGGCCTGTTCCGCGAAGACCTGTATTATCGTCTGAATGTTGTTCCTCTACGACTGCCGCCGCTTCGCGAACGCAGTGAAGACGTACCGGATCTGGTTCGTCACTTCTTCAAGCGCGCAGCGGAAGAGGGGCTGCCTGAAAAACGCATCACGGCCACGGGCTTTGATATGATGCGCCGTTATCCGTGGCCGGGCAATGTGCGTGAGCTCGAAAACCTTGTGCGCAGGCTTTCCGCACTTTACCCGCAAGACGAGATTTCGCCTGAGATCATTGAAGCTGAGCTGAAATCAGAACTATCGAAGCCTGATGCACCTGTGGTTGTGACGGGCGATCTGGAGAATATCACCATTTCGCAGGTGGTGGAGCAGAATATGCAGCGTTATTTCGGCTCGTTCGGCTCTGACTTACCGCCGCCTGGCCTTTATCACCGCGTTCTGGCAGAACTTGAATATCCGCTTATCCTCGCATGTCTGACGGCTACGCGCGGTAATCAAATCAAGGCCGCAGAAATTCTGGGTCTTAACCGCAATACGCTGCGTAAAAAGATCAGAGAACTTGGTGTGAATATCTATCGGGGCGCCAAGCAGTAGAAAATGCGTAGAAAGCCGCTCACAGTTTCGCGAAACCCTATTTAAGCTGTAAACAATCGTTGCATTTTCGCCACAATGCGTTGCATAGATGCAACGCTATTGGGTAACATGGTTAACATGAATACAGCGAATCTGACGACTGATATGGATAAGGTAGGGCGACCATCGCACAGCGGTGAGGGGCGCAGGCTTCTTGCTTTGCCGGGTATTATTACCGTTGTTCTGGCGCTAATTACTGCATCACTGTCGTTTTGCATTCTGATTGGCATAACACCGATCACGCCTGATCGGGCAGTGACTCTTGCGCTGGTCATTATCAATGTCGCGCTTATTGTTTTTCTGATCCTGCTCATTTGCCGCGAGATTTATCGCATTATATCGGCGCGAAGATCCGGAAAAGCGGCATCACGACTGCATGTGCGTATTGTTGCACTGTTTTCATTGATTGCTGCCGTGCCTGCGATTGTGGTGGCTATCGTCGCGTCAGTCACACTTAATCTCGGGCTAGATCGGTGGTTTGATACCAATACACGCGATATTGTGAGTTCTTCACAGAGTCTGACGACTGCCTACATTAAAGAGACAGCGCTAAATCTACAAAGCACTTCATTTTCAATGCTTCAGGAACTGGATGCGCAGCGCACTGTTTACAGTCTCGATAGGGGGGGCTTTATTCGCTACATGACACTTCAGGCTGGCGGTCGCGGTTTGTTGGGCGCATTTCTAGTGCGTGAAAATGGCGATGTGGTTGTTAAAAGCGAAACGGGCGTTGAAGCGCGACTTCCTCCTCCAACCGAAGATGCCTTGAAAACAGCCGTCGATGGAAGGCCAGTTATTATTCCTCCTGGCAATAGTAATTTTGTTGGTGCTGTTATCAAGATGCGCGAGATACCGAACCTTTATCTTTACACGGTAAGGCAGGTTGATCCGCAGATATTGGAATCAATGCGCCTGATGGAGGCCAATACACAGCGCTATCAGGAGATGGATGCAAATCGCATACCAACACAGATTGCTTTTGCGCTGCTCTATTTCGGTCTGACGCTAATTGTTCTCCTGTCTGCCATATGGACAGGTATAGCAGTGGCTGACCGTCTCGTTCGCCCAATCCGGCTTTTGATCGGCGCGGCTGACGATGTTGCTGCCGGTAATCTCAATATTTCCGTGCCGGTACGCGCATCAGACGGCGACGTTGGCGCTTTGTCGGATACGTTCAACAATATGGTTGCTGAGTTGAATAGCCAACGCAACGAGCTTTTGTCTGCCAAAGATCAGATTGATGAACGCCGCCGCTTCTCGGAGGCGGTTCTTTCTGGCGTTAATGCGGGAGTTATCGGCATTGAGACGGATGGTTCAATAACGATTCTTAATCGCTCGGCTGAACATATGTTCGGTGTCAGTTCACACGATGCAATCGGCAAAAGCTTGAGCAATATTGCGCCTGAAATCGGACAGGCGTTTGAAGTTGCGCGTACAACGGATCGTGCGATGCATCGTGAACAAGTCAATATGACGCGAAATGGTGTTGCACGAACCTTTAATGTGCAGGTGACGGTCGAAGATTCGGAATCTGACGATCACTCCTATGTCGTGACCGTTGATGATATTACTGATCTGGTTCAGGCGCAGCGTTCTTCGGCGTGGGCCGATGTTGCGCGCCGTATTGCGCACGAGATCAAGAACCCGCTGACACCAATCCAGCTTTCTGCGGAACGCATTCGTCGTCGCTATGGCAAGGTAATTGTTGAAGATCGCGAGGTGTTCGATCAGTGTACCGATACGATTATTCGTCAGGTGGGTGATATTGGTCGTATGGTCGATGAGTTCTCAGCTTTTGCACGTATGCCAAAGCCGGAGATGAAGGCGATGGATATGCGTGAGGCGCTGCGCGAGGCCTCATTCCTCATTGAAGTCAGCCGACAGGATATAAAATTCACCAATGAATACGGCTCTGAAAAGCTGATTGGATCTTTTGACAGTCGTCTGCTCGGTCAGGCTTTTGGCAATATCATCAAAAATGCCAGCGAGGCGATTGATGCGGTGCCAAAGGAAGAGCGTGGTGAAGGACATATTCTTGTTCGCGCTCGCAAAGAGGACGGAAATCTGCTGGTCGAAGTGATTGATAACGGCAAAGGCCTGCCGGGCGATGATCGTCAGAAGCTCCTGGAGCCCTATATGACGACGCGCGAAAAGGGCACTGGCCTTGGCCTCGCGATAGTCCGCAAAATCGTGGAAGATCATGGCGGACAGTTGGAATTGCACGATGCGCCAGCAGATTTCCACGGTGGACGTGGCGCAATGATACGTATGATCTTTCCTGAGGTTTCCACCGGCTCTGCTGGTGCGGAAGAGGGAAATCCCGGAAACGAGATAGTTGGACAGGTGAACTGATATGGCAGCCGATATTCTTGTTGTTGATGACGAAGTGGATATCCGGGAACTTGTTGCAGGTATCCTGAGTGACGAAGGGTACGAGACGCGCACGGCCTTTGATGCTGACAGCGCGCTCGCCGCGATTGATGATCGCGTGCCACGCCTTGTCTTTCTTGATATCTGGTTGCAAGGCAGCCGACTTGATGGTCTTGCACTGCTTGATGAAATCAAGAAGCAGCATCCTGATCTGCCCGTTGTGATGATCTCAGGTCACGGCAATGTTGAAACGGCTGTTTCGGCAATCCGTCGCGGTGCCTATGATTTTATCGAAAAGCCGTTTAAGGCCGATCGTCTGATTTTGGTTGCTGAACGTGCGCTGGAAACATCCAAGCTGAAACGCGAAGTTTCCAACCTGCGCAAGCGTGGTGGTAACAGCATGGAACTGATTGGCGCTTCGCTTGCGATCAACCAGCTACGCCAGACGATTGAGCGTGTTGCACCAACCAACAGCCGTATCATGATTACGGGCCCTTCGGGCGCAGGAAAGGAACTGGCAGCTCGTGCTATCCATGCGCAGTCAGGCCGGGCCAATGGTCCGTTCGTGACGGTCAACGCCGCAACGATTACGCCAGAGCGTATGGAGATCGAACTTTTCGGCACGGAAATGGATGGCGGCGAGCGTAAGGTTGGTGCGCTGGAAGAAGCGCATGGTGGCATCCTTTATCTTGATGAAATAGCCGATATGCCGCGTGAGACGCAGAACAAGATTTTGCGTGTGCTGGTTGATCAGCAATTTGAGCGTGTGGGTGGAACCAAGCGTGTGAAGGTTGATGTCCGTATTATTTCATCGACTGCACAGAACCTTGAAGGCATGATTGCCGAAGGTACGTTCCGAGAGGATCTTTTCCATCGCCTGTCTGTTGTGCCTGTGCATGTGCCGGCGCTTGCCTCGCGTCGTGAGGATATTCCATCGCTGGTTGAATATTTCATGACGCAGATTGCCGAGCAGGCGGGTATCAAGCCGCGTAAAATCGGCTCTGATGCAATGGCAGTGTTGCAGTCACATAGCTGGCCGGGAAATATCCGCCAGCTGCGAAACAATGTGGAACGCCTGATGATTCTGGCACGCGGCGATGACCCGGACGCGCCGGTGACAGCCGATCTTCTGCCAGCAGAAATTGGCGACACGCTGCCACGTGCGCCGACCGAATCCGATCAGCACATCATGGCGCTTCCTTTGCGTGAAGCACGTGAGCGATTTGAAAAAGAATATCTCATTGCACAGATCAATCGGTTTGGCGGCAATATCTCGCGGACAGCGGAGTTTGTTGGGATGGAACGTTCGGCATTGCATCGCAAGCTAAAGTCGCTTGGCGTTTAATATTCAAGTGGGCGGGATGATATGCGTGTAATTGTATGCGGAGCGGGGCAAGTCGGCTACGGCATTGCGGAGCGGCTTGCTGCCGAACAAAATGACGTCTCCGTCATTGATACATCTGCGCGCCATATCGAAATCGTGCGCGATACTTTGGATGTGCGCGGGTTCGTTGGTCATGGTTCACAGCCGGATGTTCTGGCCGCTGCTGGTGCTAACGAAGCCGACATGATTATCGCGGTGACGCTGTCTGACGAAGTCAATATGGTGGCTTGTCAGGTTGCTCATTCGGTTTTCAACGTACCGACGAAGATCGCACGTATTCGCGCGCAGTCTTATTTGAAAGCGGAATATCAGGACTTGTTCCTGCGCGAAAATCTGCCGATTGACGTGATTATTTCACCCGAGCTTGAGGTGGGTGAAGTGGTTTTGCGGCGTATTGCCTTGCAGGGCGCCACCGATGTTTTGCGGTTTGCGGATGACAAGGTCATCGGGCTTGCCATTGAGTGTCTGGAAGAGTGCCCGGTTATCAATACACCACTCAAACAGCTCTCCGACCTGTTCCCTGATCTTGCGGCAACGGTCGTGGGCGTTGTACGCAAGGGAAGTCTATTTATTCCGCGCTCGACCGATCAGCTCAATGCCGGTGATCTCGCTTATGTTGTGACGACGCGTGAACAGGTTCGCAGAACGCTGTCATTGTTTGGGCACGAAAAGCCTGAGGCGCATCGCATTGTTATCGCGGGTGGCGGCAATATTGGCCTATATGTTGCGAAAGCCATTGAAGAACGCAAATGGCAGACGCGTATAAAGATGATCGAAAGTGAGCATGAGCGCGCTTTCATGATCGCTGACCAGCTGAAACGCACCATGGTTTTGCATGGCAGCGCTTTGGATCAGGCGCTTTTACAGGAAGCAGATATTGAGGGTGCTGATCTTTTTGTCGCTCTGACAAATCAGGATCAGGTGAATATTCTTTCTAGCATTATGGCCAAGCGGCTTGGGTGTAAGGCCAATATGGCGTTAATCAATACGACTGGCTATCAGGATTTTACCCATATGGTGGGGATCGATGCCTATATTGATCCGAAGGCTGTGACAGTATCGAAGATATTGCAGCATGTGCGACGCGGTCGTATTCGTGCTGTCTATAGCGTCTATCGGGACATGGCGGAAATCATTGAGGCGGAAGCGCTTGAGACGTCATCGCTGGTCGGCGCTCCATTGCGTGATCTCGATTTGCCGGAAGGCTTGCGCATTGGCGCGATTTACCGAGCAGGGCAGGTCATTCAGCCAAATGGTGACGTCCGTATTAAGCCGAAAGATCGTGTTGTAATATTCGCAACTGCAGATGCTATTAAGCACGTGGAACAGATGTTCCGCGTGAGCCTCGAATTTTTCTGAGCTTTTGAAAAATGCCAACCTCTATTCTCCGGTATCTCTGATGGATATCTGCACTTTCTGGTATGGGCCACGGCTGCGCGATGTTGATCGCATCTGTCTGGCATCAATGGTGATGACAGGCCAGCGTGTGAAGCTTTTTTCATATGCGCCAATCGAGAATGTCCCTGAGGGCGTCGAAATTCACGATGCCAGTACTATCCTGCCTGAGCAGGTATTTAAGCGGTTGGATCCCCATTATCCAAATTTGCGCAGCCGAACGACAATCGTTCAGTTCAGTGATATTTTCCGTATCATGCTGATGAAGCATAAGCAGGGCGTATGGCTTGATACGGATGTTTATTTGCTAAAGCAATTTCATCCCGATCCCACGAAGCCATACTTGGCACGAGAGAATCATTTTCGTGTCGGGGTGTCGGCTCTTTATCTGCCGTATGACCACCCGATCATTCGCGAATTTGAGGATTATGTCGCTTCTAGAGATCCGCTGCCGCGCTGGCTGGGAGTGCGTCGCGGCAAACTGCGGCCATTATACTATCGTCTTACGGGTAAAGAAGTTACGCCTGCTGCTATCGGGATTACAATTTTCGGAAATGACGGCATATCGCGGCTTGCACGCAAGTATGGCATCTTTAAGAATGCGGCCCCGCAGGAGAATTTCTACTACTGGGTAGGGAAAGAGGCGACGCGGATTTATGATCCGATCTATGGCTTAGAGCCGACCAAACACCCTGATTTTATTGGTTTTCATATCCATAAGAAACATAAAGAAGTTGTTTCTATGCAGCCTGGAAGTTTCTATATGTGGGCGATTGATCGGGTTAGACCAATGCTTGGTGAACCACTTTCGAATGACATCAAATAAGGTTTGTGTATTTATACCTGCAAAGATTTGCATGTCGGGTTTTGAATTTGTTGGTTGCGGAAAGATTCCCATCCTGTTAACCGAAGATTAAGAGCGAAGCAGTTGTCTTTCCACAGCAATTGCTTTTAGCGACTGGTTTTGCGCAACCCGGGAGCTTGATTTATGTGTTTGCGCGTGTTCGTCTGGCATAAGCGAACAAACTGCTGATCGATTAAAGGAATAAAAACAATGGCTGAACGATCGCAAAATCTTCAAGACCTTTTTCTCAATTCTGTACGCAAGCAGAAAATTTCACTGACCATTTTCCTTATCAATGGTGTGAAACTCACAGGTATTGTTACGTCATTTGACAATTTCTGTGTTTTGCTGCGTCGCGATGGTCATTCGCAGCTTGTTTACAAGCATGCAATTTCGACCATCATGCCGAGCCAGCCGGTACAGATGTTTGAGGGTGAGGAAGTCTGACGCTTCTCAGTTTATAACTGACCAGTTTTATGCTGGAGCGTGGTGATCTGTTGAATTGTCACTCTGCTCCAGCTTTTTCGATTTTGATCCCGCATGGCGGGTTTATGGATCATGATTTGATTGGCCGGGGCGTCTTCTATTTGAAACCGCTTATGCGATGACCTATCTGCTAAAGCAGTTGGGGCCGTATCCCGGAGTAAGTTTATTTGTCGAAATTCAAAGACGTGAATGTTTCGCCTGCCGATGAAAAGAAGGGGTTTGGCCTGTCTGAGCCAGAACCCACCAGAGCAGCGGTGATCGTTCCCATTCTGCCGGAACGTTATAATAACAGTACAGCAAGTGAAGAAGGCGAACGGACGCAGTTTCAGCGTTCCAATGAAGCACGGCTGGAAGAGGCAATTGGTCTTGCCCGCGCAATCAATCTTGACATTGCCCATGCTGAAAATGTGACTGTCAGCCAACCGCGACCCGCGACACTGTTGGGTACGGGTAAGATTGAGTCAATCGCTGAAATTTTGGAAGAAAAGTCAATCGGTCTCGTGATCGTCGATCACGCCTTGACGCCGGTGCAGCAACGTAACCTCGAAAAAGAATTGCACGTTAAGGTTATCGACCGTACTGGCCTTATTCTGGAAATCTTTGGCGAGAGAGCGCGTACCAAGGAAGGTGCGTTGCAGGTTGAACTCGCGCATCTCAACTACCAGAAGGGCCGTCTGGTCCGAAGCTGGACGCACTTGGAACGTCAGCGCGGCGGCGGCGGCTTCCTTGGTGGTCCGGGTGAAACACAGATTGAAGCCGATCGGCGTATGCTTCAGGAAAAAATCCTGAAGATTAAGCGCGAGCTGGAAACGGTTGTCCGTACTCGCACGTTGCATCGTCAAAAGCGCCGCAAAGTACCGCATCCTGTTATCGCATTGGTTGGCTACACCAATGCGGGCAAGTCGACGTTGTTTAACCGCATGACGGGCGCCGATGTGCTGGCTGAAGACATGCTGTTCGCAACGCTTGATCCGACATTGCGCCGTATTCGCCTGCCGCATGGTGAAACAGTTATTCTTTCAGACACTGTGGGCTTCATTTCGAACCTTCCGCATCATCTCGTTGCAGCATTCCGCGCGACGCTTGAAGAAGTTGTCGAAGCTGATCTGATTCTGCATGTGCGCGACATTTCCGATCCGGATAATGCGGCACAAGCTGAAGACGTCGAAAGTATTCTGACGGGTCTTGATGTCGATCCCCATGATCATAAACGCGTGATCCAGATTTGGAACAAGGTCGATAATTTGGACGAAGCTGGCCGTGAGGCTGCCCTGCGTCTGGCTGCGGCTGGCGGCGACGAGGGTAGACCTATCCCGCTTTCAGCATGGACAGGTGAAGGTGTTGAGAAGTTGCTGTCGCTGATCGAAAGCCGCATCGCTGGCGCGCTTGGCTCAGTAAATGTAGTTCTTCCGCCATCAGAGCTCCGTATTCTTGACTGGATTTACCAGCATGGCAGCGATGTGAAGCGTGAAGACCTTGAGGATGGATCGGTTCGCGTTCAGGCTCGACTGACAGAAACAGCACGCAAAATGCTTGACGAGAAACGCGGCATTAAGCCTGTCGAGCAGGATTCCGATTGGGATTGATCGGCATCTTGCGGAACAGGGCTGCAAAGCCCTATGTATGGAACATCCATACGATTCATATTCGTTATAAATATGCAGAGGCCCATAATGAGAGATCCAATTGAAACCGTCATGAACCTCGTGCCGATGGTTGTCGAGCAGACCAACCGTGGCGAGCGGGCCTATGATATTTTTTCACGTTTGCTGAAAGAACGTATCATCTTCGTCAACGGTCCTGTCGAAGACGGCATGTCGATGCTGATCTGCGCGCAGTTGCTCTTCCTCGAGTCTGAGAACCCGAAGAAAGAGATCAACATGTACATAAATTCGCCCGGCGGCGTTGTTACGTCCGGCATGGCGATTTATGACACGATGCAGTTCATCAAGCCGCCAGTCTCGACACTTTGTATGGGGCAGGCTGCTTCGATGGGTTCGCTGCTGTTAACGGCCGGTGCAACTGGCCAGCGTTATGCGCTGCCAAATGCCCGCATCATGGTTCACCAGCCTTCGGGTGGTTTCCAGGGACAGGCATCCGATATTGAACGTCATGCGCAGGACATCATCAAGATGAAGCGCCGCCTGAATGAGATTTACGTCAAGCATACAGGTCGCGATTACGAGACTATTGAACGTACGCTTGATCGTGATCACTTCATGACAGCGCAGGAAGCTCTTGAGTTCGGTTTGATCGATAAGGTCATCGAATCGCGTGAAGTGGCTGTTGAAGAAACTAAGTAATCCGGGGAGGTAGTTCGTCTGCCTCTTCATATTTTAGCATCTTTTGCCACAAAAGCGGCTTATTTCGTGGTCCTACGTAAAGGTTAACGCATCGCGTTAAGCATCTGTTGGGGTTCACGGCGTTAAAATAGTTCAGATTATGCCGAATCTCGCTGGGGAACATGATTTTTCAATTGTTCCCCGCTTTAGGTTCTGCAAAAGTCGCCACTTAAGGCTTATTCGGTCGGAAAGCCTTCGGTACGCGAGATCCAAAATGACTGGCAGTGCGTAAAAACTGCCGATGGAGCCGGGAAGAAGTGTTGTTTTGCTTCTTCAAAGGGTCCGAACCGGAAGAAACGATCGAGATGGACACAGACGGCTGCTGTTCATTTCGGTTTATTGAAAGGAAACTGCAATGAGCAAAGTCAGCAACAGCGGCGGCGATTCAAAGAATACGCTTTATTGCTCGTTCTGTGGCAAAAGCCAGCATGAAGTACGTAAGCTGATTGCAGGCCCGACCGTATTTATCTGCGACGAGTGCGTCGAACTTTGCATGGACATCATTCGCGAGGAAAACAAAACCTCGATGGTGAAGTCGCGCGAAGGTGTGCCTACGCCGCAGGAAATCAAAGACGTACTTGATGACTACGTCATCGGTCAGAAAGACGCCAAGCGCGTTCTCTCGGTTGCGGTACACAATCACTATAAGCGTCTTGCCCATCAGTCGAAGAGCAACGACATCGAACTTGCGAAGTCCAACATTCTGCTGGTTGGCCCAACGGGTTGCGGCAAGACCTATCTTGCCCAGACACTCGCGCGCATCATCGATGTTCCGTTCACCATGGCTGATGCTACGACACTCACTGAAGCTGGTTATGTCGGCGAAGACGTTGAAAACATCATTTTGAAGCTGCTCCAGTCGGCCGATTACAACGTTGAACGTGCGCAGCGCGGCATCGTTTACATCGACGAAGTGGATAAGATCAGCCGCAAGTCGGACAATCCTTCAATCACCCGTGACGTCTCGGGTGAAGGCGTTCAGCAAGCGCTCCTTAAGATCATGGAAGGCACTGTTGCGTCCGTGCCGCCGCAGGGTGGCCGTAAGCATCCGCAGCAGGAATTTCTGCAGGTCGACACAACGAACATTCTGTTTATTTGTGGCGGTGCCTTTGCCGGTCTCGACAAGATCATTTCGGCACGTGGTGAAAAGACATCAATTGGTTTCGGTGCAAACGTGAAGTCAGTTGATGAACGTCGTATCGGTGATGTTTTCAAGGAGCTGGAACCAGAAGATTTGCTGAAGTTCGGTCTTATTCCGGAATTTGTTGGTCGTCTGCCTGTGATCGCCACTCTGGAAGATCTGGACGTTGACGCACTTGTGCAGATTCTGACGGAGCCAAAGAATGCGCTCGTGAAGCAGTATCAGCGTTTGTTCGACATGGAAAATGTTGAACTGAGCTTCCATGACGACGCGCTGCGCGCGATTGCGAACAAGGCAGTTGAACGCAAAACGGGTGCGCGTGGTTTGCGCTCGATCATGGAAAAGATCCTGCTGGATACAATGTTCGAGCTGCCAACGCTTGAAGGTGTTCAGGAAGTGGCTATTTCCGGTGATGTTGTAGATGGTAGCGCCCGTCCTCTTTATATCTACGCCGATCGTCAGGACGAAAAAGGCAATGCATCAGCTTAATGGCTGTCGAAGAAAAAGAGATAAGGCCGCGAAAGCGGCCTTTTTCTTGTCTATCTTTAGGAACAGTCTGGATACATCGCGTAGTTGTTATTGTACAAATTTCTGTGACGGCGCAGGATAGATGACGATTCTATGAATGCTGCCATTAAAGCAGCTTGAATTTAGGAGTTCGACACTCCAATTATGGACCGAAGCACTGGTTGTGGACTGCCTCATCATGAAAGGGGCCACAGCCTTTGGCAGTCGGGTCGAACGACCTGAGAAAGGACTGACATGACGGATATTGAACAGAAGACAGAAGCGGGTGGCCAAGACGGGCTTTATGCCGTTTTGCCGTTGCGCGATATTGTAGTCTTCCCCCATATGATCGTTCCGCTGTTTGTTGGACGTGAAAAGTCGATCAAAGCACTTGAAGAAGTGATGGGTGTTGATAAGCAGATTCTGCTCGCAACGCAGAAGAATGCAGCAGACGACGATCCTGCACCTGATGCTATTTATGAAATCGGCACGATCGCAAATGTATTGCAGCTTCTCAAGCTGCCAGACGGCACCGTAAAGGTTCTCGTCGAAGGCACTGCACGCGCCAAGGTTTCCAAGTTTACTGATCGCGAAGATTATCATGAGGCATTTGCTACGGTTCTTCCTGAACCTGAAGAAGATGCTGTTGAAGTCGAAGCGCTTGCTCGCTCTGTGGTCTCTGACTTTGAAAACTACGTCAAGCTGAACAAGAAGATTTCGCCCGAAGTGGTTGGTGCAGCCACCCAGATTGAAGACTATTCCAAGCTTGCTGATACGGTTGCTTCGCATCTCGCGATCAAGATTCCTGAAAAGCAAGAAATGCTGTCAATTCTCTCGGTGCGTGAGCGTCTTGAGAAGGCACTTGCCTTTATGGAATCCGAGATTTCTGTTCTGCAGGTAGAAAAGCGCATCCGTGGCCGCGTCAAGCGCCAGATGGAAAAGACCCAGCGCGAATATTACCTCAATGAGCAGATGAAGGCGATCCAGAAGGAGCTTGGTGACGGCGAGGACGGTCGTGACGAAACGGCTGAACTCGAAGAACGCATCAACAAGACCAAGCTTTCTAAGGAAGCACGCGAAAAGGCACAAGCTGAGCTGAAAAAGCTGCGCAGCATGAGCCCAATGTCGGCAGAAGCGACGGTTGTTCGCAATTATCTCGACTGGCTGCTTTCCATTCCTTGGGGCAAGAAGTCTAAGGTCAAGCAGGATCTGAACTTTGCCGAGGAAGTGCTTGATGATGAGCATTTCGGTCTCGACAAAGTTAAAGAACGCATTGTCGAATATCTCGCAGTGCAGGCTCGCTCGACCAAGATCAAAGGCCCGATCCTCTGCCTCGTTGGACCTCCCGGCGTTGGTAAGACCTCTCTTGCCCGCTCGATCGCAAAGGCTACCGGCCGTGAATATGTCCGTATGTCGCTTGGCGGCGTGCGTGACGAGGCTGAAATCCGTGGTCACCGCCGCACTTACATTGGTTCGATGCCCGGCAAGGTCATCCAGTCGATGAAGAAGGCAAAGAAGTCCAACCCGCTCTTCCTGCTCGATGAAATCGACAAAATGGGTCAGGACTTCCGTGGCGATCCGTCGTCGGCAATGCTTGAGGTGTTGGATCCGGAACAGAACTCGACCTTCATGGATCATTACCTTGAGGTTGAATATGATTTGTCGAATGTCATGTTCGTCACGACTGCCAATACGTTGAACATTCCGGGTCCTCTTCTGGACCGTATGGAAGTCATCCGTATTGCCGGTTACACCGAAGACGAAAAGCTCGAGATTGCCAAACGGCATTTGCTGCCAAAGGCGATCAAGGATCATGCTCTGCAGCCTAAAGAGTTTTCGGTCACAGACGATGCGCTGCGCAACGTTATCCGTCTTTACACGCGTGAAGCCGGTGTGCGTAGCCTTGAACGTGAAATGATGACGTTGGCACGTAAGGCCGTGACCGAGATTTTGAAGGCGAAGAAGAAGTCGGTGAAGATCACCGATAAAAACCTCTCCGATTATCTCGGTGTTGAGCGTTATCGTTTTGGTCAGATCGACGGTGAAGATCAGGTCGGTGTTGTCACTGGTCTTGCGTGGACTGAAGTGGGCGGCGAACTGTTGACCATCGAAGGTGTCATGATGCCCGGCAAGGGCCGCATGACTGTTACGGGTAACCTCCGTGATGTGATGAAGGAATCGATTTCTGCGGCGGCATCCTATGTTCGTTCGCGTGCGGTTGATTTCGGCATTGAGCCTCCGCTGTTCGATAAGCGCGACATCCACGTGCACGTACCGGAAGGTGCGACGCCAAAGGATGGTCCGTCGGCTGGTATCGCCATGGTTACGGCAATCGTCTCTGTTATGACCGGTATTCCGGTTCGTAAGGACATTGCAATGACAGGCGAGGTGACGCTGCGTGGTCGTGTTCTGCCTATTGGTGGCCTCAAGGAAAAGCTGCTTGCTGCATTGCGTGGCGGCATCACGAAAGTTCTGATCCCAGAAGAAAACGCCAAGGATCTGGCGGATATTCCGGACAATGTGAAGAACAATCTTGAGATCGTTCCGGTGTCTCGCGTTGGTGAAGTCTTGAGACATTCACTGGTTCGTGAGCCACAACCGATAGAATGGACAGAGCCTGAAACACCTGTCGCGTCGACTAAGGTCGATGACGATGCGGGCGTCTCGACGGCTCATTGATCATCGTTGGGTGCTAATAAGCTGACAATGCCGGGCTAAAAGCCCGGCATTTCTGTGTTTAACCCCGGTTTTCCGGGCTTTTTTCGTGTTGACAGGCTTGGTTTGTCAATCAATTTGAATAAACTGCACGCAATCCGTTCGCGTCAATCGCGCCGGTAGATAAAGAAAGGAAATGCCTATGAACAAGAACGAATTGGTCGCCGCAGTTGCGGAAAAGGGCGGTTTGACAAAGGCCGACGCAGGAACTGCAGTTGACGCAGTCCTCGCAGCTGTCACCGGTGCACTTCAGGCTGGCGAAGAAGTACGTCTGCCAGGCTTTGGTGTTTTCTCCGTATCGCATCGCGCAGCTTCGACAGGCCGCAACCCGTCGACTGGCGCAGAAGTTGCAATTCCAGCCCGCAACGTGCCGAAGTTCTCGGCCGGTAAAGGCCTCAAGGATGCCGTAAACGGCTAAATGTCAGAGGCTGTGCGTCACGTTTGGCGCACGAGGTATGTTTTGACTTCTAGCTCGAGCATCGTGCTTTCTAAAATCGATTTTCGATTTGTGGGTTGGTGCTATAACTGTCGCGATAGTCGCGGACAGTGCTTCGAGAAGGCCCGGTCTAGCCGGGCTTTTTTATTTTTGGAGAGAGGTTTTGCTTTGCGCTTGTATAAATTAATGATCGCACTCGCAGCTATAGGTTGTACCGGTCTTTATTTTGCAATGCCATCAGCGCGAGCCGAAGCGTGTGAACAGCAAATTTTTCAAGATACGACATTCATTGTCTGCACGGTGAAGAACAAAGTCAAACTGCGGCTATTCTGGAAGAATACAGATGGTGAGTCGTATCGTAATTTCTCGAAAGTGGCAGATGCTATAGCTGGAGACGGCAAAACATTAACATTTGCCTTGAATGCTGGAATGTATCAGGTCGATTTTACGCCGATGGGGCTATATGTCGAGAATGGGCAGGAGCTTGTGCCTGCTGATACGAAAGCACCTCAGCGCGTCTCTGGTCCGATTCCCAATTTCTATAAAAAGCCAAATGGCATTTTTTATTTCGATGATGACAGCGCCAGTATTGTCTCGACTGACAAGTTCTTGAAGCTTAAGCTTCGACCGAGCTTTGCAACCCAATCTGGGCCAATGCTGGTTATTGATAACAAGCTCAATCCCATTCTTATCAAAGGATCAACAGACCGCACGCGCAGAAGCGGCGTCGGTGTTTGTTCTGATAAATCGATCCGATTTGCGATTAGCGAAGACGCTGTGAATTTCTATGACTTCGCGACGCTTTTTCGTAATGAGCTTAAATGCCCCAATGCACTGTTCCTCGATGGTGGCGGCGGAGCGGGGATTTATAGTCCCAACATGGATCGAAATGACATTTCATGGCACGGTGGATACGGGCCAATTGTCGGGCTTGTAGAATAAAAAAGCCGGGCGTTGCCCGGCTTTATAATTATTCAGCAGCTTCTGCTTTGCGTCTTGGACGGCGTTCAAGCAGTTCCCGGAGGAATTGGCCTGTATAAGAACGTTTTTCCTTGGCGATATCTTCAGGACGACCAACAGCAACGATTTCGCCGCCGCCATCGCCGCCTTCTGGACCGAGATCGATTACCCAATCAGCAGTCTTGATGACTTCGAGATTGTGCTCGATCACCACAACCGTATTTCCCTGCTCAACCAGTTCGTGCAGCACTTCTAGAAGCTTGGCGACGTCATGGAAATGCAGGCCTGTCGTTGGCTCATCAAGAATATAGAGCGTGCGGCCTGTAGCTTTACGCGACAGTTCCTTAGCGAGCTTCACGCGTTGCGCTTCGCCGCCTGAGAGCGTTGTGGCTTGCTGGCCGACCTTTACATAGCCCAGACCGACTTTGACAAGCGTTTCGAGTTTGTCACGCACAGCAGGAACGGCTGTGAAGAATTCAGCACCTTCTTCAACAGTCATATCCAGCACGTCGGCAATCGATTTGCCTTTAAATTGTACTTCCAGCGTTTCGCGGTTGTAGCGCTTGCCATGGCAGACGTCGCAGGTCACATAAACATCTGGCAAGAAGTGCATTTCAATCTTGATGACGCCATCGCCCTGACAAGCCTCACAGCGACCACCTTTGACGTTAAACGAGAAACGTCCGGCTTGATATCCGCGCGCCTTGGCTTCCGGCAGACCTGCGAACCAGTCGCGGATCGGCGTGAAAGCGCCAGTGTAGGTTGCAGGGTTGGAACGCGGTGTGCGGCCAATTGGTGATTGGTCGATGTCGATGACCTTATCCAGAAATTCAAGGCCTTCAATACGGTCATGTTCCGCGGGATGTTCGCGGGAGCCCATGATGCGGCGCGACGCTGCCTTGAACAGTGTTTCGATCAGGAAGGTGGACTTGCCGCCGCCCGACACGCCAGTAACGGCTGTAAATGTACCAAGCGGAATATCCGCCGAGACATTTTTCAAATTGTTGCCGCGTGCGCCAACAACTTTGATGCGCTTTGCCTTTGAGATTTCGCGACGCTCAGCAGGTACTGCAACTTCAAGCGCTCCTGACAAATATTTGCCGGTGAGCGAGTTTGCGTTCGACATCACGTCATCAGGTGAGCCTTGTGCAATAATATGGCCGCCATGAATTCCCGCTGCAGGTCCAATGTCGACTACATAGTCCGCTGTCAGGATTGCATCTTCATCGTGCTCAACGACGATGACTGTATTACCGAGATCGCGAAGATGACGCAGCGTGTCCAGAAGGCGCGCATTATCGCGCTGATGCAAGCCGATAGATGGTTCGTCCAACACGTAAAGAACGCCCGTCAGACCCGAACCGATCTGCGAAGCGAGACGAATACGCTGGCTTTCGCCCCCTGAAAGCGTGCCGGAATTACGCGCGAGCGTCAGGTAGTCGAGACCAACATCATTGAGGAAGTCCAGACGTTCACGAATTTCCTTGAGAATGCGCGCTGCAATTTCGCGTTGCTTTTCGTTGAATGTGCCATCGATATCGCGGAACCATTGGTCAGCGTTGCGGATCGACATATTGGTGATTTCACCGATATGTTTCATGCCAACTTTGACGGCCAGTGCTTCAGGCTTCAAACGATAGCCGCGGCATGCCGGGCAGGGCGTTGACGACATGAAGCGCTCAATTTCCTCGCGCGACCAGGCTGAATCGGTTTCCCTCCAGCGGCGTTCGAGGTTGGGAATAACACCTTCAAATGCCTTAGTGGTCTGATAAGCGCGTAAGCCATCATCATAATTAAAGGCAATTTCCTTGCCCTTTGTGCCGTGAAGAATGGCCTGCTGGGACTCATTTGAAAGATCTGCCCACTTAGCGCTCACCTTAAAGCCATAGGCTTTTCCGAGCGCTTCAAGTGTCTGATTATAATAAGGAGAAGACGACCGAGCCCATGGCGCGACCGCACCGTCTTTGAGTGAGACAGATGCATCGGGAATGATGAGATTGGGATCGATTGCCTGTTGTGTGCCGAGGCCATCGCAGGTGGGGCAGGCACCGAAAGGGTTGTTGAACGAGAACAAACGCGGTTCGATTTCCGGAATTGTAAAACCCGAAACAGGACAGGCAAATTTTTCTGAGAACATGACGCGTTCATGCGTTTCATTCGCCGATTTATTCGCCGCCCCTCCAGAGGCTGTCTCTTCTGCTGGTAAAGGCTTGTCTGCAAATTCGGCAATTGCCAGACCTTCGGCCAGTTTGAGACAGGTTTCAAGACTGTCAGCCAAACGGGTTGCAAGATCACCACGCACCACAACACGGTCCACGACCACATCAATGTCGTGCTTATATTTTTTATCGAGGGTAGGGACATCAGCGATTTCGTAGAAGGTGCCATCGACCTTTACGCGCTGAAAACCCTTCTTCTGAAGTTCTGCCAGTTCCTTTTTATATTCGCCCTTACGACCACGAACGATCGGAGCCAGAATATAAAGACGGGTGCCTTCTTCAAATGAGAGAACGCGATCAACCATCTGGCTGACAGTCTGGCTTTCAATCGGTAAGCCCGTTGCAGGCGAATAAGGTACACCCACGCGTGCGAAAAGCAGGCGCATATAATCGTAGATTTCGGTTACAGTACCGACAGTCGAGCGCGGATTGCGGCTCGTGGTCTTCTGCTCAATGGAAATAGCAGGGGAAAGACCATCAATCTGATCCACATCCGGCTTTTGCATCATTTCCAGAAACTGGCGCGCATAGGCCGAAAGGCTTTCGACGTAGCGCCGCTGGCCTTCTGCATAAATTGTATCAAATGCCAGCGATGATTTACCGGAACCTGAAAGGCCGGTCATTACGATCAGCTTGTCGCGCGGCAGATCAAGGTCAACATTTTTTAGATTGTGTTCACGCGCGCCACGTATGGAAATGAATTTCTGATCGCTCATTCCGCGTCCTGCCTGTTTGGTCCTGTCATGGAGTGTTGGGCGTCGAGCTTAACGTCGCGCCGCTCCATAATATGTGTATGGACCCCTTCCAAGGAAAGGGGCGTTCGATCATTTACAGCTTAAATATCACCGGAACAAAGATCGAACAACTCGACCTCTGATATGCGATACGAAATGTGAACGCAAGAGCATTGACTGTTACTCCTGACAGGCGCAGACTGTGATTACTCGCTGGATGGAGAGACGTCGGGATGGTTGCTCGATATCGACAAGAGGTCCAGATAGGCGAGTCAATGCAACAGGAGGAAATGGAGCATGAGTCCACCTGACTAAGTTGCCTCGCTTTCACGATTGTGAAAGCACAATCACTTCACGTCGTTCTGCATTATCTTTTGGGATTAACGCATAATTGTTCGTGTTAGTTGATTGCAGAAAATCAGGAATATGCGCGGAGATCGTCCGCTTTAATGCAGTAGATTTCCGAAAACATTTATCGGCGAAGCATTGTCGATATAAGAGCGTTGCTCAAATCCAAGCCCTGCGCGCCTAAGAAACAGTGAGCGGCAGGGCTTAATTTTGCATTCATTTATCAAATCATAAGATTGCTATATAGCCTTGGAATATCACTTTTAAATGCGTCAACGCACTCATAATTTACGAATATTAATTGCATTTTGAACAAAACAAGAACACAATCATCTGTGGAACATTCTTAAAATAACCTCTGCAATCAGCGCGCTTCGAGAGTGACTGTTGTAGTGTGTGTTCAGAGTTTCATGTGATGGCGCATATTTGCGCCTGATCTTTATTGTGGAAAGCACGTCATGCCAGATTAGTCCGATCCAATTCGGATGAAACTGTAAGTTAGGCTGTGCTTGCGAGACCCGGAGTAAGTTTTCGATGGCTGGTAGCGTCAACAAAGTCATTCTGGTCGGCAATCTTGGTGCCGATCCTGAAATTCGTCGCCTCAATTCGGGTGACCAGATTGCTAATCTGCGTATTGCGACCTCGGAAAGCTGGCGTGACCGCCAGACCGGCGAACGCAAGGATCGCACCGAGTGGCACAGCGTAGTCATTTTCAATGAAAATCTTGCAAAGGTGGCCGAACAGTACCTGAAGAAGGGTTCTAAGGTTTATATCGAAGGCGCGCTTCAAACACGTAAATGGCAGGATCAAAACGGCAACGACCGCTACAGCACCGAAATCGTGTTGCAGAAGTTCCGTGGTGAACTTCAGATGCTTGATAGCCGCGGAGAAGGCGGTGGTGAAGGTCGCTCCTTTGGTGGCGGTGGCGGCGGCAATCGCAACCAGATGTCAGATTACTCCGGCGGCGGTAATGATTTTGGTTCGTCTGGCCCGTCTAATCAAGGCGGTGGAGGTTTCTCCCGTGATCTCGACGACGAAATTCCATTTTGATGAAAAAAGCGGGCGCATTAAGCGCCCGTTTTTTAGTTAAGCTGAATAATTTAGATATACGAATAGGTTGCTGTTTTAATTCATTTTTTTATGAAATATAACGTGCGCATTCAACGCTCTGTTTTGGTTTCCTGCTCGAAATTTCAACCATTTTTCTTTTGAAAAGCAGTCAGTTTTTGTTGAAGAAATCGCTTTTACGTTCGTTGCTTAGTGTCGGACATTCAAACATGCCTGTCTTTGGATTATAATTTCATGTATCTGATCGTTGAACTTCATATCCGCAAGGCTTATGAAGTACATGCGAGTGAGCTAGCATATGAAGCATTAGGAACTGTTCGTGAGGCGGCTTATCGACTGCGTTCCTTTTGGCACATCGTTTAGAAATGCATCGAGTGCGGATATGAGAGATGTTTGTCGGAGCTCGGCTCCAAAAGGTTGCTTTGTGGCCGTTGTCGGCCCCAGCGGCGCCGGTAAAGACACAATCATGGACGCAGCGCGTGCAGCACTCGCTGCTGATCCAAAATTTCATTTCGTTCGCCGCACAATTACCCGTTTGCAAGTGCCGGGCACGGAATATCATGACAGTCTCAGCGAAGAGGCTTTTTCGAAGGCTGCTGACGATGGTGCTTTTGCTCTTCATTGGCAGGCGCATGGGTTAAGCTATGGTCTGCCAAAATCTCTCAACCATGAAATTGCAAAAGGTGCCGTGGTCATTGCCAATGTCTCCCGCAGCGTGTTGGGTGAAATCCGCAGTCTTTACGCCGTACGGTGCATAGTTGTCATTTCTGCTAAGCCAGAGGTCTTGGCAGAGCGGTTGACTGCCCGCGGTCGCGAGAGCCGGGAAGAAATTATCAAACGACTTTCCCGTGAGGTCTACTTTGATGACGGTGCTGACGATGTTTTAATCATCGATAATTCGGGAGATGTCACTATTGCTAAGGATATTTTTATAAGAAATCTAAAAAATATATCTAAGTCAATTATTTAAATTAATATCCTAACGAAACTTTTTTCTTTTCTGAGATTGTTTTTTCTATATTTGAATACGGGTTGACTGCTTTTATGATCTAGCTATTAATTAGCGACCTTACGCCGTCTGCTACAAACTGAACTGCAAGTGCTGCAAGGATAACGCCGAGAAGACGTGTGAGAATAGAGCGGCCTGTTTCACCCAGAAACCGGTCGACGCGTTCTGCAAGCAGCAACACGACATAGGTAATAAGCAAACATACAGCGATCACGCCAAGCAAGGCAGCGCGCGGACCGATGCCGTTAAAAGAATCGGACGTCAACACTATTGCTGAGATCGCACCGGGGCCCGCGATCAGCGGAATGGCCAGCGGGAATGCCGCGATATTACGGATGTGGTCCTTGGTAATGGCAACTTCGGCGCTTTTTTCCTTCCGCTCGGTTCGCTTTTCGAAAATCATCTCGAAAGCGATCCAGAACAGAAGCAGGCCACCTGCGACGCGGAACGCACCGATGCTGATGCCAAACATGCCGAGTATCTGCGCGCCAGCAATCGCAAAGAGCGCCATGACAATGAAGCCAATTATAGAAGCACGCAGTGCAACCTGACTGCGATGGCTGCGATCCATACCGGGAGTGAGTGCCAGAAACAGCGGCGCAAGGCCGGGCGGATCAATGGTGACGAGCAGGGTGACGAAGGCACTGAAAACCGTATCGTAGAACCCCATGCTAATCGCGCCCCTTTTATTGGCAATTATTGTTTGATTTGTGTAACGGATTGTAGCCGATCAATGACGTATGGTCGACGCAAAGCGTGTCCTCACACAACATCATTGCGCGATGTTTATGTGAATATCTTTCAAGGTATTGATAAGGCGAGGAAATTTCGCTCAGTGAAATGGTCACCAAATTGGCCTTTTGTGCTGTTTTGTTCTATAAAGTGACTTTATCGATTCTGTTGAGAAAGATATCTGAATAGTGTCAGATCTAACGCCACCACCCGGTTCCGAAGATATGAATGGCGGCCCGAGCGGCCCGACAGGTATTGAGCCGATCTCTATTATTGAGGAGATGCAGCGCTCCTATCTCGATTACGCGATGAGCGTTATCGTGAGTCGCGCGCTGCCCGATGTGCGCGACGGCTTGAAGCCAGTGCATCGCCGTATTCTCCACGCCATGAACGAGATGAGCCTCGCTTACAATCGCCCCTACCGTAAATCGGCAGGTGTGATCGGTGAAGTGATGGGTAAATACCATCCGCATGGCGATGCATCAATTTATGACGCCCTCGTGCGTATGGCGCAGGACTTTTCGCTGCGCGATCCGCTCGTGGACGGGCAGGGCAATTTTGGTTCGATCGATGGCGATCCGCCAGCGGCAATGCGTTATACTGAATGCCGTCTGGAAAAGGTCACGGAATCACTTCTGTCGGATATCGACAAGGACACCGTTGATTTCCAGGATAACTATGATGGTCGCGAGCGCGAACCAATGGTTCTGCCGGCGCGCTTCCCAAATCTTCTCGTCAATGGTTCGGGCGGTATTGCGGTGGGTATGGCCACCAATATTCCGCCGCATAATCTTGGCGAAGTCATCGATGGTTGCGTAGCGCTCATCGAAAACCCAGCTATTGAGCTGGAAGAAATCATGGAAATCATTCCCGGCCCGGATTTTCCGACCGGAGGTATCATCCTTGGACGCGCGGGCATCAACTCGGCATACAGCACGGGTCGTGGTTCTGTGATTATGCGTGGTCGCGTGGCGATTGAGCCAATGCGCGGCGACCGTGAAGCCATTGTTATTACCGAGATTCCTTATCAGGTGAACAAGGCTTCGATGATCGAAAAAATGGCTGAACTGGTGCGCGACAAGCGTATCGAAGGCATTTCCGATCTGCGCGACGAATCCGACCGCGACGGTTATCGCGTTGTGGTCGAGCTTAAACGCGATGCGGTTGCAGATGTCGTGCTGAACCAGCTTTATCGTTACACGCCTTTGCAGACTTCGTTTGGTTGCAACATGGTTGCACTGAATGGCGGCAAGCCAGAGCAGATGGTTTTGCTCGATATGCTGCGTGCATTCGTGGCCTTCCGTGAGGAAGTCGTCACACGCCGTACCAAGTTCCTTCTCAACAAAGCACGCGACCGCGCGCATGTATTGGTTGGTCTGGCCATTGCTGTTGCCAATATTGACGAGATCATCGCGCTCATTCGTCGTGCGCCAGATCCGGCAACCGCGCGCGAGCAGTTGATGGAACGTCGCTGGCCTGCAGCCGATGTCGCGCCACTCATTCGCCTGATCGATGATCCACGTCATGCGATCAATGCAGACAATACCTATAATCTGTCTGAAGAGCAGGCACGTGCGATTCTTGAATTGCGCTTGCAGCGTTTGACTGCACTTGGTCGCGATGAAGTTGCGGATGAGCTGAATAAGATCGGCGAAGAAATTCGCGATTATCTCGATATTCTTGGCTCGCGCATTCGCGTGATGACAATCGTCAAAGAAGAGATGATTGCCGTTCGTGACGAGTTTGCCACGCCACGCCGTACCGAGTTTGGTCTCGGCGGCGCTGAAATGGACGATGAAGACCTCATCGCTCGCGAAGACATGGTCGTCACCGTCAGCCATGCGGGTTACATCAAGCGTGTACCACTTGCGACGTATCGTGCGCAGCGTCGCGGCGGTAAGGGCCGCTCCGGTATGGCTACGAAGGACGAGGATTTCGTAACTCGTCTGTTTGTTGCCAATACGCATACGCCGGTGCTGTTCTTCTCTTCGCGCGGCATCGTTTACAAAGAAAAAGTCTGGCGTCTGCCAGTCGGTAATCCGCAATCGCGCGGCAAGGCGCTTATTAATATGCTGCCCTTGCAGCAGGGTGAGCGCATTACCACGATCATGCCGCTGCCAGAGGATGAAGAATCCTGGGCAAACCTAGACGTTATGTTCTCGACCACGCGCGGCACGGTGCGCCGTAACAAGCTTTCGGACTTCGTTCAGGTCAACCGTAACGGTAAGATCGCGATGAAGCTCGAAGACGAGGGCGATGAAATCCTCTCGGTCGATACCTGTACGGAATTCGACGACGTACTTCTGACTTGCGCCGGTGGCCAGTGCATTCGCTTCCCTGTCACGGATGTTCGCGTCTTTGCTGGTCGTAACTCGATTGGTGTGCGCGGTATTAACCTCGCAGACGGCGACAAGGTTATTTCGATGGCAATTCTGCATCACGTCGATGCGGATGCACCCGAACGTGCTGCCTATCTCAAGCGTTCGATTGCAGAGCGTCGCGCGCAGGGTGCCGACGATGCAGACGACATTGTTGTTGTTGGCGAAGACGTTGAAAACGAAGCTGAACTCAATGATGAACGCTATCAGGAACTGAAAGCCCGCGAGCAGACCGTTCTAACCGTTAGTGAATATGGCTACGGCAAGCGCTCTTCGTCCTATGAGTTCCGTGTTTCTGGTCGTGGCGGTAAGGGCATTCGTGCAACGGATACCTCCAAGACCGAAGAAATTGGTAAGCTGGTTGCTCTGTTCCCAGTCGAAGCAAGCGATCAGATTTTGTTGGTTTCCGACAAAGGTCAGTTGATCCGCGTTCCGGTTGGTGGCATTCGCATCGCCGGACGTTCTACAATGGGTGTCACAATCTTCAATACGGCTGACGGCGAAAAGGTCGTTTCGGTCGAGCGCATTTCGGAAACCGAAAGCGATGAAGAGAATGGCACTGTGGAAGCTGAGGGTTTAGCTTCTGAAGGTGAAGCGCCTGTAGCTGGCGGCGAAGAATAAGAAAAAGTCTCGATGAGGGACATTTCTGCAATAGAAAAGGCCGATGGCGGAAGCCATCGGCCTTTTTGAGATGTCAGGACTGGAGGGAACTGACGATCTTTAAAATAAGCAATTAATGTGAACGCAATTTACGCATGGTACTCAAACTGAATGCTGCGGGACGAACTCGGTTACGCTTTGCTTCATTCTCTTCCAGAAGCAGAATAATTGCCGATGCAGCCATTGCTACCATCATGGATAATGCCAGAAGAAATATCATCATCGCTGTATCCTTTCATTATAGATACGCTTGAGAAGCAAAAAGGTTGCACCGAACCTGCGTCCATGCTGGTAAACTGGTTGTGAATACCACGTGAAATCGTGTTTCATTGCTCATTCAATTTGTTTTCTTGGTTTCTGATTTCTTTCAATTGTGGTTGTTGTTGAAAATCTGATGAGAAAAGGCTAGCTGGAAGAAATGACGATCGCGATTTATGCGGGTTCTTTCGACCCGGTCACAAACGGCCATATGAATGTGCTCAAAGGCGCGCTTTGCCTTGCCGACAAGGTTATTGTCGCGATTGGCGTGCATCCCGGTAAAAAGCCGCTGTTCAGCTTTGAAGACCGCGTCGCGCTTATCAATGCCAGTGCGGAGGCTTTGCTTGGCAAAGATGCAAAGCGCGTTTCTGTGATATCGTTTGATGCGCTTGTGATTGATGCTGCGCGCGAACATGGCGCCAAGCTGATGGTTCGTGGTCTGCGCGATGGTACTGATCTCGACTATGAAATGCAGATGGCAGGCATGAACGGAACTATGGCACCGGAATTGCAAACCGTCTTTCTGCCCGCTGATCCGGCTGTGCGCACAATTACTGCCACATTGGTTCGCCAGATTGCCTCAATGGGTGGCGATATAAAGCCCTTCGTTCCCGCCTCTGTTGCTTCCGCTCTGGAAGCAAAATTCAAATCCTGATTCAGGGAGTTTCTCGATTATGTCCTTTATTCGTTCGGCTTTCGCCGCTGCCACCATTGTTGCACTTTCTCAGGGAGCGGCTTTTGCTGCTGACACCCTCAATTTGCAGCTCAAGGACGGCAATGTTGCTATTGAACTCGCGCCGAACCTTGCGCCAAAGCACGTTGCCCAGATTGAAAAGCTGGTAAAGGAAGGCGCTTATGATGGCGTTGCATTCCATCGCGTGATTCCGGGCTTTATGGCGCAGACTGGTGATGTGAAGTTTGGTAACGTTGATAAGGGCTATAACGCTTCGCGCGTTGGCACCGGCGGTTCGGACATGCCGAACATTCCGGCTGAGTTTTCTAAGGAACCATTCGTTCGCGGTACGGTTGGTATGGCTCGCAGTCAGTCGCCAGATTCGGCCAACTCGCAGTTCTTCATTATGTTCAATGATGGCGCATTCCTGAACGGCCAGTACACTGTCGTTGGCAAGGTTGTCAGTGGCATGGACGTGGTTGATAAGATCAAAAAGGGTAGCGAATCCGACAATGGTTCGGTTGAAAACCCTGACAAAATCGTCAAAGCCACGATCACTAAATAAAAATAGATTCAACGCGTATCCCTGTCCCAAAAATCATTTAAACTTTTGCGGATACGCTCAATAGGAGAGGCCCGATGGCTTATAAAGACCCGGAAAATACACTCGTTCTTGAAACCACCAAGGGCAATGTTGTTATCGAACTCTTTAACGAACTGGCTCCTGGCCACGTTGAACGCATCAAAGAACTGGCACGCGAAGGCGCTTATGACGGCGTTGTGTTCCACCGCGTGATCGACGGCTTTATGGCACAGACCGGTGACGTCAAGTTCGGCAAGACCGGCGGCGCACATTTCAACGGCTCGCGCGCTGGCATGGGCGGTTCGGACAAGCCTGATCTGAAGGCTGAGTTCTCGAACGTTTCGCATAAGCGCGGTACAGCTTCGATGGCGCGTGCACAGAACCCGAATTCGGCTAACTCCCAGTTCTTTATCTGCTTTGGCGATGCTTCATTCCTTGACCGCCAGTACTCCGTTTGGGGTCAGGTTATCGAAGGCATGGAAAACGTTGACCAGATTAAGCGTGGTGAACCTGTTACCGATCCAGACATGATCGTCACTGCACGCATCGCTGCTGACATCTAATTCTGTCGTTTCTATAGAAATATAGCGGCTCCGGTTTCGCCGGGGCCGCTCTTGGTTTGAGGTTTTACAATGCGTGTTGATCTTTTCGATTTCGATTTGCCGGATAAGAGCATTGCTTTGCGCCCAGCAGAGCCGCGTGACCATGCCAAGCTGTTGCGTGTTCGTCCCGGTCAGCCTTTTGAAGATCGACAGGTGTTTGAGTTGCCTGATCTGTTACAGCCGGGTGATGCGCTCGTTTTCAACGATACAAAAGTTATTCCCGCGCAGCTTGAAGGCATGCGCGATCGCGAAGGCAATATTTCGCAAGTGAGTGCGACGCTTCACATGCGCACTGGCGCTGATCGCTGGAAAGCATTCCTGCGTCCTGCCAAGCGCGTTAAAGAAGGCGACCGCATTCGTTTTGGTCACTCCGGTTCAAGCTGCTTTACGGGCACGCTTGATGCAACCGTTGCGGAAAAAGGCGATGCAGGCGAAGTGCTGCTGGTGTTTGACCTTTATGGCGCAGCTCTTGATGAAGCCATTGCTGCCGTAGGCCATATTCCTTTGCCGCCTTATATTGCATCCAAGCGCGCTGAAGATGAGCGCGACCGCAGCGATTATCAGACGGTTTATGCTCGGGAAGAGGGCGCTGTTGCGGCGCCAACGGCTGGTCTGCACTTCACGCCGGAACTGCTCGCAAAAATCCGCGAACGCGGCATTGAAGAGCATTTCGTGACGCTTCATGTGGGGGCTGGCACATTTTTGCCCGTCAAAGCCGACGATACGACAGACCACAAGATGCATTCGGAGATTGGTTATGTCTCAAAGGAAACGGCTGATGCGCTCAATGCCGTTCATGCACGTGGCGGTCGCGTGATATGCGTTGGTACCACATCGCTGCGCCTCATTGAGAGTGCTGCCGGCGAAGACGGTATCATTCGCTCATGGGCAGGCCCGACCGATATTTTCATCACGCCGGGCTATAAATTCCGGGCTGTTGATCTGCTGATGACCAATTTCCATCTGCCACGCTCAACATTGTTTATGCTTGTTTCGGCCTTCAGTGGTTTCGAGGTCATGCATGAAGCTTATAAGCGCGCAATTGAGACAGGCTATCGCTTCTATTCCTATGGAGATTCAAGCTTGCTCGAACGAGGTTAGCCGAAACGGTTTCCTTTTCAGTCAAAATTATTTAGAGACACGGCATGACCAGCGAAAATTTTGAATTCAAAGTGCTTGCGCGTGATGGCGCAGCGCGTCAGGGCGAAATCTCCATGCCACGCGGCGTGGTGCGCACACCCGCCTTCATGCCAGTTGGCACAGCCGGAACCGTCAAAGCCATGTATATGGATCAGGTGAGGGATCTTGGAGCCGATATTATTCTCGGCAATACGTATCATCTGATGCTGCGCCCCGGTGCGGAACGTGTGGCTCGTCTTGGTGGTCTGCACGAGTTTGGTGGTTGGAAAGGCCCGATCCTTACAGATTCCGGTGGTTTCCAGGTTATGTCGCTCGCGCAATTGCGCAAGATCGATGAAACAGGCGTGACTTTCCGTTCGCATATCGATGGCAAAGCCTATGAAATGACACCCGAGCGCTCTATTGAAATTCAGGGGCTGCTTGATAGCGATATTCAGATGCAGCTTGATGAATGCGTGGCGCTGCCATCGCCTGAAAAGAACACCGAGCGCGCCATGGAAATGTCGTTGCGCTGGGCTGAACGCTGCAAGGTTGCCTTCGGAACACAGCCAGGGAAGGCGATGTTTGGCATCGTGCAGGGCGGTGACAATGCGCGTCTGCGTGAACGCTCGGCAGAAGCGCTGAAAGCTATGGATCTCAAAGGCTATTCCGTTGGTGGTCTGGCCGTTGGTGAGCCGCAGAGTGTTATGCTCGATATGCTTGAAGTCGTTTGCCCGATCCTGCCTGCGGAAAAGCCACGCTATCTCATGGGCGTTGGTACGCCGGATGATATTTTGAAATCGGTTGCTCGTGGCATCGACATGTTTGATTGCGTGATGCCAACGCGTGCCGGTCGTCATGGTCTGGCGTTCACACGCTTTGGCAAGGTGAACCTGCGCAATGCGCGTCATGCCGATGATCATCGTCCGCTTGATCCAGAATCAAACTGCCCGGCAACGCGTGATTACAGCCGCGCTTATTTGCATCATCTGGTCAAATCCGGTGAAGCGCTGGGCGGAATGCTGCTGACTTGGAACAATCTGGCCTATTACCAGTATCTCATGCAGGGCATTCGTGCAGCGATTGCCGAAGGCCGTTTTGAGGATTTCGCGGCTGAAACGACAGCCGGATGGGAGAGGGGCGACATCCCCGCTCTTTAATCTATAAAAAACGCGCCTTCTGAGGCGCGTTTTTTATACGAAGCGATTAGCCAGCTTCGAGAAGCGTTTCTAATCGGCAAATCAATGAATGTCGCTCTTCGTCACTGACAATATCGCAATCAAGCAGCCGACCACATTCGAGGCCGGAAACCGCCAGATAGGTAATCAACACAAGATTACGATCCGACGCATCTTCGAGCATGCGGTCGAGCAGCGCGCGGTGGTAATGTCTGACCGGGATCATAAAATCCGGGTTTTCGACCAGAGCAGCCAGAATACCGCTTGCTGGTGGTTCATCATCTGCCTGAACGCGAAAAACATCAAAAAACGCACGCGCAACTTGATTCTTTCCGCCACTTTGAAGTTTCTCCTGAACCTCCATCGCGTGTTCATGCACCTTCATATATTCTTCGACCACGCCTTCCAAAAGTTTGGCTTTGGTCGGAAAAGAATAGAGCAATCCACCTTTTGAAAGCCCTGCACGAGCAGCCACTGCGTCGAGTGAAATATGTGCGGGGCCGACTTCCTGAGCGAGTTCAACAGCCGCTTTAAGGATACGTTCGCGCGAAGAGACCTTCTTCTTCGTGGACAATTCTGTGAGGCTCCTGACAGTTCAATAGTTGACAATACCGTCTAGACGGTACAGTTATTTGATCCAAACATTCAAGTAAAATACGCGCGATTTTTTGCTGAGGCAGAAACGCGCTTGAGCCGCCCTGGAGTGCAGCCGCAATGATCAAACGCCTTATTCTGGCAATAATCTTTCTCGTGATCGTCGTGGGGGGGCTCGTTGGCTTCAACCTGTTCAGGGAGAAAGCCATTAAGGACTATTTTGCGAACATGAAACAGCCGGCGCAGACTGTTTCGACCATTACAGTCTCACCTTCAAGTTGGACGCCCGGTATTGAGGCAATCGGAACTGCAAATGCAAAAAACGGCGTAGACTTGACTGTCCAGCTCAATGGTATCGTTCAAAAGATAGCATTTAAGGCCAATCAGGACGTTAAGCAGGGTGATTTGCTGCTTGAAATGGAAAACAGCATCGAGAAAGCAGATGTTGCAGCGGCGGAAGCTCAGTCTGTTCTCGCCGATCAGAACCTTAAGCGTGCACAGAGTCTGCGTAAGAGCGGTTTCGGTACAGTATCCGATGCAGACACCACCGAAGCGACCGCAAGTGCCAACAAGGCTGCAGTTGTAAAAGCGCAAGCCGTTCTTGATCAGAAATTTGTTGTTGCGCCGTTTTCCGGCATTATCGGTATCAACAAGGTCGATCTTGGTCAGTATCTCACGCCGGGCACAGTGATTGCGACACTGCAGCAGGTCGATACAATGCGGGTTGATTTCACAATCCCTGAATTGTCGCTGCCGATGATCAAATTGGGTCAGACAATCAAGATGGGCCAGAGCATGGCCGCTCTTGATTTTTCAGGTGTAATTACGGGTATTGATCCTAAAATCGATCCGTCAACACGTCTGGTTTCTGTGCGTGCTGAGGTTGAAAACCCGAACCATAAGTTGACGCCCGGCCAGTTTCTACAGGTTCGTGTTGAACTGCCAACAGAAGATAACATCATTACTTTGCCACAGACGACAATCGTAACCAGCCTTTACGGTGATTATGTTTTTGCCGTTCGCCCTGCCGAAAAGAAGGAAGACGAGAAATCCGACGACGGTGACAATCTGACCGCTCAGCAGGTGTTCGTTAAACTTGGACGCCGTTTTGGTGAGGTTGTAGAAATCATCAGTGGTGTTAAAGACGGCGATGTTATTATCACAGCTGGTCAGAACAGGCTTTCTGCTGGCATGTCGGTCAAAATCGACAATGCTGTGAACCCGATCCCAGCAGCAGATAAGAAATAGGCGCGAGAGATGAGCTTTTCAGATATCTTCATCCGGCGCCCCGTACTTGCCACTGTTGTCGCGCTTATGATCATTCTTCTGGGGTTACAGGGGATTGCTCAGCTTTCAGTGCGTGAATATCCGAAGGTAGACGAAACCGTCATCACGGTTTCGACGACTTATGCAGGCGCGAGCGCCGAGCTTATTCAAGGCTTTATCACCGCTCCAATCGCGGAAGCAGTCGCGACGACCGAAAACATTGATTATGTAACCTCATCGAGCCGCCCATCGTCCAGCACCGTTACGGTTCAGATGAAGCTGGGTGCAAATCCCGACGCGGCACTTACGGAAGTTATCGCCAAGGTCAATCAGGTTCGCGGTAAGTTGCCAGATGAATCTGATGATCCGGTGATTTCCAAAGGTACGGGCCAGAGCTTTGCGACGATGTATCTCGCAGCTCAGAATCCGAATATGACCAATGAGCAGATCACCGAATATCTAGAACGGGTTATCCAGCCGCGCATGTCCACAATTCAGGGTGTGGCAAGTGCCGCAATTCTCGGTGGTCAGGTCTATTCGATGCGTATCTGGCTTGATCCTATTCAACTTGCTGCGCGACAGATAACAGCGTCCGAAGTGTTGGCTGCAATCAAGGCGTCTAACTTCCTTTCAGCCCCTGGAAAGACGAAAAACGAGTATGTGGCTTCTTCGATTACACTTGAATCGACGTTGCAAACGCCTGAGGCTTTCGGTGCTATGCCGGTTAAGTCTTCTGGTGATGAAATCGTAAGATTGCGCGATGTTGCACGCGTTGAACTTGGTGCTGAAAGCACTGACACGATTGTCTCTTTCAATGGTTCTGCGGGCACGTTCTTAGGTGTATCTCCAACGCCTGCCGCCAATCCAATTGATATGGCAAACGCAGTGCGCAAGGAATTGCCATCAATTCAGAGCTCGTTGCCGGAAGGTATGACGATTGTTCTGGTGTATGATGCAACCGAGCAAATTAGTTCGTCGATCAACGAAGTTTTCACAACCATTGGCGAAGCTGTTGCTATCGTTATTTTGGTTATCATCGTGTTCCTTGGATCGTTCCGGTCGGTTCTTATTCCAATCGTTACCATTCCGATTTCACTGATTGGGGTTTGTTTCTTCCTCTATATTCTGGGCTTTTCGATCAATCTTCTTTCGCTGCTCGCGATGGTTCTGGCGATTGGTCTGGTGGTCGATGATGCGATCGTGGTGCTTGAGAATATCCACCGGCATATTGAAGAGGGACTGCGTCCGATGGATGCCGCCTTCAAAGGTATGAAGGAAATTACCGGTTCCATTATTGCGATGACGATCACGTTGGCTGCGGTGTTTGCACCACTCGGTTTCACGGGTGGTTTGACTGGCTCGCTGTTCCGGGAGTTTGCATTTACGCTTGCGGGCGCAGTTATCATTTCCGGCATTGCTGCTCTCACAGTATCGCCGATGATGTGCGCTCGATTGCTCAAACATGGTGAGGCAACACGGTTTCAAAAGTTCATCGATAAGACGTTTGGCAAACTTGAAAAATTCTACCATCGTCTGGTTTCCGGATCTCTCAATTACCGGCCGGTAACGCTCCTGATTGTTGCTGCACTTGTGGCACTTACCGGATTTCTCTTTTTGAAGACATCAAGCGAGCTGGCTCCAGAAGAAGATTCGGGTGCGCTGTTTGCCCTTATAAATGCGCCACAATATGCGACGTCCGCCTATACAGATTTGTATGCGCGGGAAATTGATGAGCTGACGAAAGATACACCTGATCTTAAAACGCGATTCCAGATTGTCGGTATGGATGGCGGTACCAATTCTGGTATTGCGCTATGGGTTCTCAATGACTGGAACGATCGTAGTCGCACACAAAAGCAAATTCAGCAGGAGCTGACCGAGCGCCTCACGAAAGTGGCTGGTGTTCAGTCCTTCATCTTTGCGCCTCCTTCCTTGCCGGGTACAGGTGGTGGCTTGCCGATTTCGATTGCTCTTCAATCGACTGGCCCTGCCAATCAGGTTTTTGAACTTGCAGAGCAAATTAAGAACGAAGCGCAGGCAACTGGTCAGTATATTGTGGTCCAGAATTCGCTATCTTTTAATTCACCGCAAACGCGAATTTCAATTGATCGTGATCGCGCAGCGACACTGGGCGTTCAGGTCAGCGACATTGGTTCGACGCTTGGGCTTCTGACGGGTGGTGCTTCGGTTGCTAAGTTTGACCGCGATTCAAACAGTTACGATATCATCACACAGGTACCAGATGAATATCGTTCAAACCCGGAAAAGCTGGGCGACTTCTATGTTCGCAGCCTTTCAGGTGAAATGGTGCCGCTTTCGGCTCTTATTAAGATTACACAGGCTGGTGCTCCGGCAGCAATTGAGCAGTTTAATCAGCTAAATTCTGCAACAATTTCCGCTTTGCCTCTGCCGGGGGTAACGACGGGACAAGGCCTGCAAACACTTGTTGATTTGACACGTTCGAAAATGCCGGAAGGCTTCTTCCTGGATTATTCCGGCCAGTCACGTCTGGAAGTCGAGCAGGGCAATACGATTCTAATTGCATTCGGCCTTGCCGTTGTTGTGATTTATCTTGTGTTGGCAGCGCAGTTTGAAAGCTTTCGCGATCCTTTCATCATCATGATGTCGGTTCCGCTTTCGATCTTCGGCGCTATTGTTCCGCTTAATCTTGGGTTGGGTACGATCAATATCTACACGCAGGTTGGCATGATCACGCTGGTGGGGTTGATAACCAAGCATGGAATTCTGATGGTGGAGTTCGCCAATCAGCAACGGCGTTTGCATGGGCATTCGCGTCGTGAGGCGATTATCCTAGCTGCTGAAACGCGGCTTCGCCCGATCTTGATGACCACGGCTGCTATGGCGCTTGGTGTTGTGCCACTGATTCTTGCTAGCGGCGCGGGTGCTGCTGCCCGTTATTCAATGGGTCTGGTGATCTTCACTGGCATCACCATCGGTACGATCTTCACGCTGTTTGTGGTTCCGATGTTTTATACGTTCATCGCCGAAAAAGACGTGGTCGGTGAGTTTATTCCAGAGCATGAGGATGGTTCGCAGCCAAACCCTGCTTCTCATCACTGAAACTTGTATTGAATAAACAGTTTAAGGGCGGCCACATGTGGGTCGCCCTTTTTGTTGGGAGTCGAGCGCTGTTCGATTTGATTTTATCGGATCGGCGCTCTGATTTTTTTCCAGCATAATCTTGTCGATCCTCGTTCCACTCTGGTCGGATTACGCTTTGTTGCATTCCAGCCGTTCCACACCATATGAGCAGGTATGATACCTTTATCCGTACTCGATCTTTCACCCGTCCCTGAAGGCAGCGATGCCGGACAGTCTCTACGCAATACGCTGGAGCTTGCTCAGCAGGCCGAAAAACTGGGCTTCACACGCTATTGGTTGGCCGAGCATCACAACATGCCCGGTATTGCCAGTGCGGCTACCTCAGTCGTTATCGGCCATGTGGCAGCGGGCACGTCCACCATTCGCGTTGGTGCAGGCGGCATCATGTTGCCGAACCATTCGCCATTGGTAATCGCCGAACAGTTCGGCACACTGGCTTCGTTGTTTCCGGGGCGTATCGATCTGGGCCTTGGTCGTGCGCCCGGCACCGATCAGCTGACGGCACATGCGCTTCGCCGGAATCTTGAAAGCAGCGCCAATGATTTTCCGCGCGATGTCGTAGAGCTTCTCAATTATTTCAAGCCCGCCGATCCCGCACAGCGCGTTCAGGCTGTGCCGGGCGCGGGACTGAATGTCCCTGTCTGGATTCTCGGTTCGAGCCTGTTTGGTGCGCAACTGGCCGCGATGCTGGGACTGCCTTATGGCTTCGCCTCCCATTTTGCACCGGCTGACATGGAACGCGCTGTAGAGCTTTATCGCGAACGATTTGAGCCGTCCGAATATCTGCAGAAGCCTTATGTCATGCTTGGGCTTAATGTCATTGCAGCGGATACCGATGAAGAAGCACATCATCTGTTCACGTCGCAATTGCAGGCATTTGTGAACTTGCGCAGCGGCCGTCCGGGCAAGTTGCCAGCGCCCGTTGTGGGCTATCAGGAGCAGCTTGATCCTTCCGCACAGGCACTCGTTCGCCAGATGCTCTCATGTCGTGTGGTGGGCGGCCCTGAAACCGTCGACAAGGGCATTCGCGAATTTGCCGAACGCACTGGTGCGGACGAATTGATGGTGACGGGCATGATCTATGACCATCAGAAGCGTCTTCGCTCTTATGAGATCGTCAGCAACTCGATGGCGTGAGGATCGAACTCGCGATTGACCTCAGTAAGAAGCCAATCGCGAAAAGCTTTGACCGCAGGCGTGTTTGCACGCGCCTGCGGTGTCACAAAGTAATAGCTGCTCGGGCTTTTGATTGTGTGCTGATAGGCCACGACAAGCTGCCCGCTTTCAATTTCGGCACTGATCAAAAATAGCGGCATCAGTGCAATCCCAAGGCCTGCGACACAAGCCTGAGAAACATTTGAAAACTGCTCAAAGCGCATTCCGCCCGCAACCGGTGCTGCAATGTCGAGGCTTTTGAACCAGTGGCTCCATGCTCCAGGGCGTGATGCCATGTTGAAAAGCGGCAGGCGCAACAGGTCATTCGGCTCGGTGATGGCGTGCTGTTTCAGAAAAGCTGGACTGCAAACAGGCGCAACCGTTTCCTCCATCAGAAATGTGCAATCGGCATTCGGCCAGTCCGGTTGGCCAATATGGATTGCCGCATCAAGGCCCTCGCGTTCAAAGTCGAACTGGCCAATGCGGGTGGCAAAATTCAGAATAATATCCGGATATTGCGCGACGAAACGCGGGATTCTCGGGATCAGCCAGCGGGTGCCGAAGGTCGGTAGAAATGCAAGATTGAGCGTTGTCCCACGCATTTGCGACATGACTTGCAATGAGGCCGCGCGAATAGAGGCAAGGGCAGGGCTTATCCCACTCAGATAGGCACGTCCGGCATCGGTCAGCAAAACATGGCGGCTGGTGCGGTCAAACAGAGCAGCGCCAAGCTGTTCTTCCAATGCTGCTATTTGACGGCTGACAGCCCCTTGCGTCAGAGACAGCTCTTCCGCCGCACTCGAAAAGCTCTCGTGTCGCGCCACTGCGTCAAAGGCAGCAAGCGCGCTTGTCGAAGGAAGCAGGCGTCTCGATAGTGATGTCATCATCTATTACTAAACGGAATAGATCGATGAGTAAACGTTCATTGCATGATTCCGCTTTTCCGGTGACATTTGGGCACCTGAATTTGAGGAGATTATTCATGTCGCGTGCCGCATTTAACTGGGAAGATCCATTTCTGCTTGATGAGCAGCTGACCGAAGACGAGCGGATGATCCGCGACTCGGCGCAGGCTTTTGCGAGCGATGTTCTGCTGCCGCGCATTGAAAAAGCTTATCTTGATGAAACGACTGATCCGGACCTGTTTCGGCTGATGGGGCAGGCTGGCCTTCTTGGTGTAACGCTTCCCGAAGAATACGGCGCAGCCAATGCTGGCTATGTTTCCTATGGTCTGGTGGCACGCGAAGTCGAGCGCATCGATTCCGGCTATCGTTCGATGATGAGCGTTCAGTCGTCGCTCGTCATGTATCCAATCTATGCTTATGGCTCGGACGAACAGCGCAAAAAATATCTGCCGGGTCTGGTTTCCGGCGAATTGATCGGTTGCTTTGGTCTCACTGAGCCTGATGCCGGTTCCGATCCTGCTGGCATGAAAACCCGCGCCGACAAGATCGATGGCGGCTATCGCATCAGCGGTTCAAAAATGTGGATTTCCAATTCGCCGATTGCCGACGTTTTCGTGGTCTGGGCCAAGTCGACTGCCCATGACGGTGCGATCCGTGGTTTTGTGCTTGAAAAGGGCATGAAGGGTCTTTCTGCCCCCAAGATTGACGGAAAGCTTTCGTTGCGTGCGTCGATCACTGGCGAAATCGTTATGGATGGCGTGGAAGTATCGGAAGATGCATTGTTGCCGAATGTATCGGGCCTTAAGGGTCCGTTCGGGTGTCTCAACCGTGCGCGCTATGGAATTTCATGGGGTGTGCTGGGCGCGGCAGAGGATTGCTGGTTCCGCGCGCGTCAGTATGGTCTCGATCGCAAGCAGTTCGACAAGCCGCTGGCTGGAACGCAGCTTTATCAGAAAAAGCTTGCCGATATGCTGACTGAAATTACGCTCGGCTTGCAGGCATCGCTTCGCGTTGGCCGTCTGTTTGACGAAGGCAAAATGGCGCCCGAAATGATTTCCATCGTTAAGCGCAACAATTGCGGCAAGGCGCTCGATATTGCGCGTCAGGCTCGCGACATGCATGGCGGCAACGGTATTCAGATCGAATATCACGTCATGCGCCACGCTCAGAATCTTGAAACCGTCAACACCTATGAGGGTACGCATGATGTTCATGCGCTGATTCTCGGACGTGCGCAGACCGGAATTCAGGCCTTCTTCTGATCGCCGGAAAGGTTTTGAGAAATGCAGAATACACCGCTTGCGGGTCTTAAAGTCATTGAGCTGGCCCGCATTCTGGCAGGTCCATGGGTCGGACAGACACTGTCCGACCTTGGTGCCAACGTCATCAAGGTCGAAAGCCCTGAAGGTGACGACACCCGCACATGGGGGCCGCCATTTATCGAGGTTGAAGGCGAAAAGTCGGCAGCCTATTTCCACGCCTGTAATCGTGGCAAGCAATCGATTATTGCTGATTTTCGCTCTGATGAGGGCAGGGAGCTTGTGCGCAAGCTGGTTGCCGATGCGGATGTGGTGATTGAGAATTTCAAGCTCGGAGGTCTTGATAAATACGGCCTCGACTATGAAAGCCTGAAAGCAATCAATCCGCGGCTGATTTATTGCTCAATCACGGGGTTTGGTCACACCGGGCCTTATGCACAACGTGCGGGTTATGATTTCATGATCCAGGGCATGGGCGGCATCATGGATCTGACTGGCGAGCCGGACGGGCAACCGCAGAAAATTGGTGTGGCTTTCGCAGACATTTTTACTGGGCTGTACAGCGTCATCGCTATCCAGTCAGCTCTCATCATGCGTGAGCGCACGGGCAAGAGTCAGCATATCGATATGGCGCTGTTTGATTGCATGTCAGCGGTTCTTGCCAATCAGGCGATGAATTATCTGGCATCCGGCGTTTCGCCCAAGCGTATGGGCAATGCGCATCCCAATATCGCCCCTTATCAGACGCTGCCTGTATCGGACGGTTATTTCATTATCGCCTGTGGCAATGACGGGCAGTTTGCAAAACTGACGGCTTTGCTGGGAATCGGTGAACTTGCGCGCGATTCGCGCTTCCTCACCAATGCATCGCGCGTCGCCAATCGTGATGCACTGACGGCAATGCTTGAAGAGCGTACAACGCAATGGTTACGGGATGATATTCTGGAAGCGCTTGCTAAGGCAGGGGTGCCCGCCGGGCCGATCAACACGGTTGAAGACGTGTTTGCTGATCCGCAATTCATCGCGCGCCAGATGAGAATCGATCCCGATGGTGTTCCGGGCTTGCGTACGCCAATCCGATTCTCGGACGCCGAACTGAAATTGGATAAGCGCTCGCCAAAACTGGGTGAACATAGCATCGATAAATAATAGAAAACCCCGCTTTAGGCGGGGTTTTGTTTAGGTAGTTGAGATGGTTTGATGCAGCTGAAAAAAGCGCTAAACAAACTATTATTTTTGAATAGGATGGTGCGGTCGAGAAGACTCGAACTTCCACGGGTTGCCCCACAGCGACCTCAACGCTGCGCGTCTACCAATTCCGCCACGACCGCACTGTGTGGTAGAAGCTGAACAATGTCAGCGAGAGGGCATTTAGCAAAACAATTTCGACTGCACAAGGCCATTCTTCAAGTTCATAACAATTGAATGAAATTAATTCATAAAACTCTTAAATACATGATTTTAAAATGCAAAAAGCTTCGCATCATCTGAAGTAAACCAGATAGCAAAGCTTCAACAAGAGCAGATAAAATATTTTGGAAGAGAATGGTGCGGTCGAGAAGACTCGAACTTCCACGGGTTGCCCCACAGCGACCTCAACGCTGCGCGTCTACCAATTCCGCCACGACCGCACTGTGTGGTAGAAGCTGAACACTGTCAGCGATGAGCCGTCTAGCAAATCGATCAGAGAGGCACAAGCTTATTCTTTAGTTAGTTTCAATCTTTTTTGAAATATCGCGTTATTAAGCACTTATGCTCTGTAGGCGCCTGATATCTTCCAATCGTTTCATCGTTTCTGCATAACCAATATCGATTGCTTCCGAGGCGCGGTGAAAGTCCGCAAGGCCGATTTGTCCAACAGTTGGCATCAAGGAGACATCAGGTGGATCGCCAGCCATACGGGCGCGGGAAATGCGGTCCTGAATGATGTTGAAAGCTTCCATCATAACGCCAGTAATACCAAGGCGGCCTTCGTTTCCGCCATGAATCATCTCGCTTAACGTATCTGGATGCGATTGCGCATGTTTGATGACTGCAGCACGTCCGAACTGATCGTAATGCAGGTTGACGGCCAACACCAACCGCTGCTCGTAAGCGCGACAGACAGAGACGGGCACAGGATTGACGAGGGTTCCATCAACAAGAATGCGTTCCTGCCAGCGAACTGGCTCGAATATACCGGGCAAGGCATAGGATGCGCGCATGGCTTCGACCAGCGGGCCTGTAGAGAGCCAGATTTCATGACCTGTGCGCAATTCGGTGCAGACGGAAACAAAAGGCCGGTCGAGATCTTCGAGACGCAGACCATCAAGGTGTTCGCGCATACGACTATCAAGCTTCATGCCACCGAAAAGTCCGCTGCCGCGCAAGGTTATGTCCAGAAGATTGAACATGCGCCGTCGTGTTAAGCTACGTGCAAACTCTTCCAGCTGATCGAGCTTGCCTGCAAGATAGCAACCACCAACCAGTGCGCCGATTGATGTACCGGCGATCATTTCGATTTCGATACCCGCTTCATCAAGAGCGCGAAGCACGCCGATATGAGCCCAGCCGCGCGCCGCGCCGCCGCCTAATGCGAGTGCGATTCGTCGTGGCTCAGGTCGGGCTTGAGGCTTGGCAATTTCGGCACCTTCGATGTTCGAAGGCTGCGAACTGGCTGCTTTACGCTTTTGACCCCAAGGGAACATATCGATCAACACCTCTTGTTTCGGCGAGTTTATCAAAACACTGTAGCGAAACAATAAATGTTAAAAATAACAGCTCGGAAAAATTAAAGCGCATTACGAAAGGTGCGAAATGGTTTTCTGGGCGCGCTCTAGTGGTCGTGATCGCAGGAGCCCGCAATTGAAAGGCTAACCTGACCATTTTCGGACTGAACCTGTCGGTAAAAACACGAGCGGCGACCCGTGTGACAGGTTGGGCCATCGCCAGCTACGCGGACTTTCAGCCACAACGCGTCCTGATCGCAATCAGTACGCAGTTCAATAACGCTTTGAAGATTGCCAGACGTTTCGCCTTTCTTCCAAAGCTTGGATCGCGAGCGCGACCAATAATGCGCGATGCCAGTTTCAAGCGTCAGGCGCAACGCTTCGTCGTTCATATGAGCGACCATGAGCAACTCGCCATCTTGCGCGTCAGTGACGACCGCCGTGATAAGGCCGGAAGCGTCAAAGCGCGGCATGAAAACCGCGCCTTCTTCAATTGCCTTCTTGTCGGAAGGTTGTGCTGGAAAACTACTCATTTTTGCGCCTGATAATATACTTACTTACGAATAAGAGTCATGAAACGAACCTGTTCGTTTACGTCTGTCTTATAATCGCCGGTAAAGGTCGTGGTAATCGTGCTTGCCCCTTGTTTACGAATGCCACGCATCGCCATGCACATATGTTCAGCGTCAATCAATACGGCAACGCCGCGTGGCTTCAATATACGCTGAATGCTGTCAGCGATCTGAGCCGTAATGCTTTCCTGCGTTTGCAGGCGACGCGCAAAAATATCAACAACACGGGCAATTTTAGACAGACCAAGCACTTTTCCATCTGGCAGATAAGCGACATGTGCCTTCCCAATGATCGGCACCATATGGTGTTCGCAATGTGAGAAGAAAGAAATATCCTTCACCAGCACCATATCGTCATAGCCGGATACTTCTTCAAAGGTGGTGCCAAGCACCTCTTCAGGGCTTTCGGCATAACCGCCAAAAAGCTCACTATAGGACTTCGCTACACGCTTTGGCGTATCGAGCAAACCTTCACGATCAGGATTATCTCCTGCCCAGAGAAGGAGGGTGCGCACAGCGGCCTCTGCTTCAGCCTGCGTTGGCTTTTGCAATTGTGCTGATACAATAGATTCGTCACGGATTTTTTTGATGCGCGCGTCCATCGTTATTCTCCAGTAGCCTCCTTCAAAGAGGAGACGAGTTAAACGGACAATACAACGATGCGCTCAGTTATGAGAGGTCTGAGCGTGCGGTGTATTGATCCGACAACACCAAGTTGCCGGACAGGAATTTATGCGACTTCATAACCATGTGATAATCTGACCATGGTGCAGTCGCGACTTGCCTATTATATAGAGCGCAAAATGCAACTTCAAACCGTAACCGGGCGACAATTTTACGTATTTATCCGGCAAGGCAGAAGGTTCGTCTCAATGATCGACGATGTTTATAATAAACGTATCCTTGAATTTGCAGGGAATATTGAAAAGCTTGGCCGCATTGCTGACCCGGATGCCGTTGCGACCGTTCACTCAAAATTGTGCGGTTCCACCCTCACGGTCTATCTTAAGATGCATGATGGCGTAGTTACTGACTTTGCGCATGAGGTAAAAGCCTGCGCATTGGGGCAGGCGTCATCGTCGGTTATGGCACGGCATGTTATTGGCTGTACGTCCGAAGAATTACGGGCAGTACGCGATTCAATGTATGCAATGCTGAAGGAAAACGGTCCTGCACCGGAAGGCCGATTTGAGGATTTAAAATATTTTGCGCCAGTGTGCGAATATAAGGCGCGTCACGCTTCGACGCTTCTGACATTTGATGCTGTTGTCGATTGCATTCGCCAAATCGAAGAAAAGGTGCAAGTCGCGTGATGTGTGGTTGCGGGCAAGATCACACGGGTGATGTCGAGACGCGCAAAAAGCGCCAGACCCGCAACTTCACCGATCCATGGCGCAAAACGCCGGGCAGGGTGCTTGGTACGAGTTTGATACGATTATATCAGCTCACACTTTCCTCCTTCATCGGCAATTCGTGCCGCCATATGCCAACCTGTTCTGAATATACCTACGAATCTGTAGCACGATATGGCTTGTGGAGTGGGAGCTGGATGGGGCTTTTCCGGATCATGCGTTGTGGACCAATGGGTACCCACGGCTTTGATCCAGTGCCGAGAGAATTAGCCCCTTATTTCAAGTGGTATTTGCCATGGCGCTATTGGCGCGTTTCGTCACCGAAAAATTAATTTCTTTAATAAAATCTGTTGATGAATTTCGCGTTGATTAGAATTCGTTAATGATAATTCTGTTTTATCAGGAAACGCAAATCAGTTTTAACCAACGTCTTTTTGACGCCGCATTTCAGCTGCATTTGCATCGTGTTTTCTAGTCTTGCGAGCCATCATGCATAAATCGTCTTCCCGCATCGCCCAGCTTGTTGCCGGTGTTGCGCTTTCTGCCAGTGTTTTCTGTGCAACCAGCGCCATGGCCAATGTTTCTTGGGTCGTATTTGATGCGGATACGGGTGTAGTGGTGGGGCAGGACGGAGCAACTGAGCAACACGCGCCAGCATCGCTGGCCAAAATGATGACGCTGTATCTGGCATTTGAAGCGTTGAAGACAGGTCGTATCCATTGGGACGACGAAATGCCGGTGACAAAGAATGCTTCGGCGAAAGTCCGCATGAAGCTTTATCTTAAGCCCGGTGAGACGATTTCTGTTCGTGACGCTATCAATGGCATGATCATCGTATCGGCCAATGATGCAGCGACAGTTATGGGCGAGTATCTTGGCGGTTCGGAAGCAGGTTTCGGTCGTTTGATGACGCAGAAAGCCCGAAATCTTGGTATGAAAAGCACTTATTTCGTCAATCCATCGGGTTTGACAGGGCATTTGCCACAGCTGACAACTGCCCGCGATATGGCGGTGCTTGGAATGTCGCTTCGCCGTGATTTTCCTCAGGAATATGCGTTATTTTCACAGCGTTCGTTTGAATATAAAGGCCGTCCATTTAACGGCCATAACAATCTGATGTATCGTTATCAAGGCGTTGACGGCATTAAGACCGGATATACCGATGTCTCGGGCTATAATCTGGTTTCATCTGCAATCATCAATAACAAGCATCTTGTTGGCGTTGTTCTCGGAGCCGGATCGTCACGTGAGCGCGATGATCGCATGTCGAAGCTCCTCACGCGCTTTGGCACAGAAGGTGCCGGGTTTGCAGGACGTGAGTTGACCGCCTTTGCTGCGCCAATTGAAAATGCTCTACCTATCGTCACGCAGATTAAGACGCCTGAGCCAAAAGAAGATGCCGTCTCGGATATGATAGATGATTCCAAGATAGAGCAGGGCGATGGTGGTTTTCTGGTTAATCCTGCAGCGTCACCATGGCGTGTTCAGGTCGGTATGACGCCATCGCGCAAAGGTGCGGACGAGTTGCAGGCGAAATATTTGCCAGTCGTAGACCGGTTGGTGCCGGGCACCAAAGCTGAGATTTCGACCGCGCCGCGTGGTCGCAAGCTTTATCGCGTTCGCTTTACCGGCTTTAAAGATTCAGATGCTGCGCAAAGGACCTGTACCCAGCTCAAATTGCAGGGTGTTCCGTGTTTGGCTATTCGCAACTGATTTCATCCAGATTTGAGACGTCCTGAAAGCACCGTGATGCAGTTTGCCACGGTGCTTTTGCTTTACGTAATGGCCAAAAAAGATTATTAGCCGGTCTTCATTTCCTGTTGTGCAAGCAACATATAGATGGTTCTGCCAATTCAAAGCAGGATCGTTTCATGACTAACCACCCGCAATCGTTGGCGGGACTGGATAAGGACAATACGATGTCGAATGTTTCCATGCAGTTTCCCGATGGATCGGTGCGCGAATATGATGCCGCAACAACCGGTTTCGAGTTAGCTGAATCAATCTCCAAATCACTTGCCAAAAAAGCCGTGGCTTACGCCGTAGATGGCACCGTGCGCGATCTGTCTGATCCGCTTGGCGCTTCCGGTGCAATTGAAATTCTGACCCGCGAAGACCCGCGCGCGCTTGAATTGATCCGTCATGATACGGCACACGTTCTTGCAGAAGCCGTGCAGGAGCTTTTCCCGGGCACACAGGTTACAATTGGTCCGGTTATCGAGAATGGTTTTTATTACGACTTTGCGCGTAATGAACCGTTCACACCCGATGATCTGCCGGTGATCGAAAAGAAAATGCGCGAAATCATTCAGCGCAACAAGCCGTTCACCAAGCAGATCTGGTCACGCGAAAAGGCCAAGCAGGTTTTTGCCGATAAGGGCGAGAGCTATAAGGTCGAACTCGTTGATGCGATCGCTGAAGGTCAGGATCTCAAGATCTACAATCAGGGCGAATGGTTCGATCTTTGCCGTGGCCCGCATATGGCGTCCACAGGTCAGATCGGCAATTCATTCAAGTTGATGAAGGTTGCTGGCGCTTATTGGCGCGGCGATTCAAACAATCCAATGCTGACCCGCATTTACGGAACAGCATTTGCCAATGATGCAGATCTCAATGCTTATCTCCATATGCTTGAAGAAGCTGAGAAGCGCGATCACCGCCGTTTGGGTCGTGAAATGGACCTGTTCCATTTTCAGGAAGAAGGTCCGGGCGTTGTGTTCTGGCACGCCAAGGGCTGGCGCATGTTCCAGACGCTTGTGGCCTATATGCGTCGTCGTCTTGATAGCCATGGCTATCAGGAAGTCAATGCGCCACAGGTGCTCGACAAGTCGCTCTGGGAAACATCTGGCCATTGGGGTTGGTATCGCGACAACATGTTCAAGGTCACAGTTGCCGGTGATGATACCGACGATGACCGCGTGTTTGCACTAAAGCCAATGAATTGCCCGGGTCACGTTCAGATATTTAAGCATGGCCTTAAGTCTTATCGCGATCTGCCTATAAAGCTTGCAGAATTTGGTAATGTGCATCGTTATGAACCTTCGGGTGCTCTGCATGGTCTGATGCGCGTTCGCGGCTTCACACAGGACGACGCGCATGTGTTCTGCACCGAAGAACAGATGGCTGCGGAATGCCTGCGTATCAACGATCTTATCTTGTCGGTCTACAAGGATTTCGGCTTCAAGGAGATCACGATCAAGCTCTCGACACGCCCTGAAAAGCGCGTCGGTTCGGACGAATTGTGGGATCGCGCCGAAAGCGTGATGATGACGGTTCTTGAGCAGATCAAGGAACAGTCGGACGACATCAAGACCGGCATTTTGCCGGGCGAAGGTGCCTTCTACGGTCCGAAGTTCGAATATACGCTGAAAGACGCGATCGGTCGTGAATGGCAGTGCGGAACAACTCAGGTTGACTTCAACCTACCGGAGCGTTTCGGCGCATTCTATATCGATAGCAATTCGGAAAAGACTCAGCCGGTTATGATCCATCGCGCAATCTGCGGTTCGATGGAACGTTTCCTCGGGATTCTGATCGAAAACTTTGCTGGTCATATGCCGCTTTGGTTCGCGCCAATTCAGGTCGTTGTAGCAACCATTACATCCGACGCTGACGGTTATGCTGCTGAAGTTGCAGCTAAGCTTAAGGCTGCTGGCTTGCAGGTCGTGACTGACGTTCGCAACGAGAAGATCAACTACAAGGTCCGTGAGCATTCGGTTCAGAAGGTTCCGGTCATTCTCGTTTGCGGTATGCGTGAAGCGGAAGAAAAGACGGTCAATATGCGTCGTCTGGGGTCACGCGATCAGGAATCGATGACACTGGATCAGGCAATTGCGCGTCTCATAGAGGAAGCAACGCCGCCAGATTTGCTGCGTCTGCGCAATGCATAATAGCAAAAGGCCCGCTTAAAGCGGGCCTTTTCATTTCAGATATAATTTAATTAGTCTTGCGCGGCATCATCGTCCGTCAGCGCTTCGGATTCGCGGTTTGCGATCACCTCAACTTCTTCATTGGCGCCAGAGGTGACTTTGAAATCGCGCTGATAAATACGATCCTTGTTTTTTGCGACGGCAACATAGTCGCCCTCGATCAAAACCATGGATGAATAAGCACCAGCACTTTCACGAACAACGTCGCCAGAGGCATTTAGGATCGACCATGAAGTGTCGGCGAGGGCTTCGCCGCCTTTTTTCGCCACAAGCTTAAGAACGACCTCGGCTGCCCGATGCTGAACCGTCGCTTCTGTCAGCTTGCCTGCTTCCACACGAATATCTGCACGGATAATGGCATTCGCTGTGCCATAGTTGGAAACAACGTGATAGGTGCCGCTATTCAACCGGATGATCGTGTCTGGCTTTACATCTGGCACGATGAGCGAACGGTCGCTGTTGTCTTCATCGGCATAAATTGAGAAACGCACGAGATCACTTTTGATTTTGCCCTCGTCGGGTAAAACGGCGCTCAGTTTCATTCCGCCAGCGTCGAGCGTCATAACCTCATGACGCGTATTTTTATTGAGTGTAATGCGCTTAGTCGCACCAGCGCGCCCATAGGCAGCGTGAACAAGATAACTGCCTTCCGGCAAGTTAAAAACTGTGCTGCCACCCTTTGCTGATGCAATCAGTGCCAGTTGTCCGTCTGCGCCAACCTCCGGCGCAAATACGCGCCAAACGATTCCCGAAGAAATATCCGGTCCATCCTGATTGAGACGAGCCTTCAGATCGAGCTCGCTCGTTTTAATCAGCGGATTGTTCTCTGGACTTGTCGGGTCGGCATAGGGGCTGATTGATGGTAAATTCAGTTTGGGATCCGGGAAATTCGGCAAGCCAATCGCATTGTTAGACTGCGTTGGTCCAGTGTTTCCCGAAGGGGATTGCATTGCTGGTGCTGCTGCCGTTGCGGGTAACTCGAGCTGAAAGCTCGGTAATTTGAAACCACTGCCACCAGGACCACCTTGCGGACCACCACCAAATCCACCGCCGGGCCCACCCGGTCCACCACTCTGTCCACCGCCGGGGCCACCTGGCCCCTGCGCTAAAGCAGATGATGCGATTAGGGCAAACGAAAGTGTCGCTACAAGTGTCTTGCGGCGCGATGATTTTGCACTGTTTGCCCGAAACGGACCCAGACTATCTGACATGATGTTGTTTTGAACCGAAGCGGGTGGCGAATTCAAGGCTAAATTGGCGGACACCTTCGCAAATTTACGTTTATGCAAAAACACGAAATAGATTTTTGACTTTACTCCCTGATCTTGTCGGGCGAGAAGGAACCGCCTCCACATTAAACTGGAGTGACATATACAGATTTCAGCGATGAGGTTTCCCCCGTGACGCATCCGGTTTTTGAGTTTCTGGCGCAGCGCAGCTCCACGCCTATTTCCGCAATTTCAGAACCGGCTCCACAAGGTGCTGAACTGGAAGAGTTGCTGAAAGTTGCCGCGCGTGTGCCTGATCATGGCCGTCTGACGCCATGGCGCTTCATTCTTTATCGCGGTGATGTACGTCATAAGGTTGGTGAATATCTGGCCACGCGCGCCGAGGAGCGGGAAGGGCCGCTCAATGAAAGTCGCAAGGATCAGGAGAGGGCGCGTTTTGCGCGTGCACCACTGGTCATAGGCGTCGTCTCTTCACCAGTCGCTCATGAACGCATCCCTGAATGGGAGCAGTTTTTGTCGGCAGGTGCTGTCGCCATGAATCTTTGCACCGCAGCGAATGCGCTTGGTTATGCAACCAACTGGATTACCAACTGGTATTCCGATGATGCGCCAGCCCGTACCTATCTGGGACTTGCACCAGAAGAGCGTGTTGCCGGATTTATCCACATCGGTACGGCTGCAAACAAAATGCCAGAACGTCCGCGTGCGGATATGGATAAGATTGTTTCTGATTACTCAGGTCCATGGGTATCTTAATCGCTCTTCTGTAAAATAAGTTATAACTAACGGAAAAAGCTGATGTTTTATGAACCCTCATCTGGTCATAATCTTCCTCATAATCCATTCAAGGCAATCGTGGCACCGCGCCCTATCGGTTGGATAGGTACCCGGTCGAAAGACGGTGCGGTGAACCTTTCACCATACTCATTCTTCAATGTGGTCAGTGATACACCGCCGATGATTATGTTTTCGTCCAGCGGTTTCAAAGACAGTGTTTCATTCATCGAAGAGACGGGCGAGTTTACGGCCAGTCTGGTCAGTGATCATCTCAAAGAGCAGATGAATGCGTCTTCAGTAAGTGCGCCGCGCGGCGTGAGTGAATTCGACTATGCCGGTTTGACTGTTGCGCATAGCAAACTAATTGCGGCACCTTTTGTCAAAGAGGCTTATGCGGCACTGGAATGCGTTCTCGTCGAGATCAAGCGCTTGCAGGACAAAGAGGGCAGGCCGACCGACAATTACATGGTGATTGGCGAAGTCGTTGGTGTTCACATCGATGAAAGCGTGCTGACCGATGGGATGTTTGACATCAAAAAAGCCAAGCCGGTGACGCGCCTTGGCTATATGGACTTTGCGACGACGGATGAGGTTTATCAGATGTGTCGTCCGAAATGGGACGATAAGATTTGAGGGAAGGGGCTTTTACAGCCCCTTTTTCTTTGCCTCGCCCCAAATCGCTTCCATGTCGTCGAGTTGGGCCGCTTCAAGGCTGCTGCCCGATTCCTTCAATGATTTTTCGATAAAATCGAAGCGGCGCTTGAATTTGTCGTTCGCTGCAATCAGCGCAGTTTCCGCATCAATTTCGAGGTGTCGGCCAAGATTGACCATTGCGAAAAGCAGATCGCCATATTCTTCTGCGATATGTGCCTTGTCCTTAGCTTGCATCGCTTCTTTAAGTTCAGCTGTTTCTTCTGCGATTTTGTCGAAGATCGGTTCTGCCTCTGACCAGTCAAAGCCTACTTTGGCGGCTTTTTGCTGGAGTTTAAGAGCACGGAGCAGGGCAGGGAAAGCATTTGGAATATCGTCAAGATAACGCGTTTTCTCAACTGTTTCCAAACCAAGCTTCGCACGACGCTCGGCCCGCTCTGCTTTTTCTTCTGCCTTGATGCGGTTCCATGATCCCTTTGCCATGCCAGCACTTCTGGCTTCTGCATCACCAAAAACATGCGGGTGGCGCCGGATCATTTTGCGAGTAATGGCCTCCACAACATCGCCAAAACCGAATTTGCCGTCTTCTTCTGCCATACGTGCATGGAAAACGACCTGTAACAGCAGATCACCCAGTTCTTCGCGAAAATCATCCATATCATCGCGCTCAATGGCATCCAGCACTTCATAGACTTCTTCGAGCGTATAGGGTGCAATAGATTGTGATGTCTGCTCTACATCCCAAGGGCAGCCAGTTTTCGGATCACGCAGCGCAACCATGATTTCGAGAAGACGGTCGATATTTTGCGAGGGTTCCATCTTCACTCCGTAAGAATTGATGTCGCATTGTTGGTACAAGCTGCAAGAATCAAATGGTTTAGGTTGCGGTAAATCGTATTTTTGCATAGTCCAAAGCTAAACGCCCATGGGATCGCACATTGGTGTGCCATGTTCAACAAACAGGTATTTAAATAATGACGATTCTTGTCACAGGTGGTGCCGGATATATCGGTTCGCACACATGCGTTCAGTTGATTGAAGCTGGTCATGAAGTTGTTGTGGTCGATAACTTCGAAAACAGTAGCCCTGAATCGCTTCATCGGGTGGAGAAAATCACTGGACGCGCGCCGATCCGCGAGCCGGGAGATATCCGTGATCGTGCCTTGCTGGAAAAGATCATCACACGGCACAAATGCTCGGCAGTCATCCATTTTGCTGGATTGAAAGCCGTTGGTGAGTCGGGTGAAAAGCCGTTGCATTATTATGACTGTAACGTGCTGGGCACGTTGCGTCTGTTGCAGGCAATGGAATCGACCGGCGTAAAGACTCTCGTGTTCAGTTCGTCAGCGACAGTCTATGGTGACCCGCAAAAGCTGCCGATCACCGAAGATCAGTCGCTTTCTGCAACAAACCCTTATGGTCGCACGAAACTTGTGGTCGAAGATATGCTGCGCGATCTCTATAACAGTGATAGCAGCTGGAAAATCGCGATTCTGCGTTATTTCAACCCTGTTGGTGCGCATGAAAGTGGTCTGATTGGTGAAGACCCAAAGGGTATTCCCAACAATCTGATGCCGATTATTGCGCAAGTCGCGACCGGGCGTCGTGAAAAACTCAATGTCTGGGGCAATGATTACCCGACGCCAGACGGAACAGGCGTTCGCGATTATATCCATGTCGTTGACCTTGCAGCCGGTCATCTCAAAGCACTGAAAAAGCTTGAAGAACCACAGTGCTTCTCAGTCAATTTGGGAACCGGGCAGGGCTATAGCGTGTTCGATGTTGTTAAGGCTTTCGAGCATGTCTCTAATCGTGAAATCAAATATGAAATTGCCCCTCGTCGTCCAGGCGATGTGGCCGAATGCTATGCCGATCCGGCATTTGCACGCGATTTTCTAGGCTGGACTGCGCAGAAGGATTTGCGCGAAATGTGCAGGGATATGTGGAACTGGCAGTCCAAAAATCCGAATGGATACGAACCTGACTGATGATGCCCAGCTTCCCGCAAATGTGAACTGATAAGCTGCTTTGCCTATCCTTTAGTATTGTACCAAAGTCTGATTGGACTATTACAACAAGGGAAAGGGCTGCCCAGTTTGCGGCCTGAAGGGTTTACGCGGGCTTATAAGGACTATCGAGATAATGCGTTTTATACCGGACAAATTCACCTGTATGTTGATTGCAACTATTGTGCTTGCGTCATTTCTTCCAGTGCAAGGTGATTTTGCCGAGTGGTTTGGAATAGCGACCAAAATCGCTGTTGGGCTTCTGTTCTTCCTTCATGGTGCTCGTTTATCGCGTGAAGCAGTCGTTGCTGGCGTCACGCATTGGCGTCTGCATCTTGCTGTCGCAAGCTCCACATTCATTCTGTTTCCTATCCTCGGCTTGGTTGCCGGCTGGACCATTCCGGGACTATCGCAATCGCCATTTTATCTCGGTATTCTTTATCTCTGTGTTCTGCCTTCGACTGTGCAATCGTCGATTGCTTTCACGTCGATGGCGGGTGGCAATGTGTCCGCCGCAATTGTTTCAGCATCCGCTTCCAACATTTTCGGTATGTTTTTAACGCCGTTGCTCGTGGGCCTATTGTTCGCTGTTAAGGGCGGCGGTGGAATTTCCGTCGATGCACTTGAATCTATCTTGCTGCAATTGCTCGCGCCGTTTTTGCTTGGCCAGATTCTTCAGCCATGGATCGGCAATTTTATGCGTCGTCACGGCAAGTCGTTGGGTCTTGTTGATCGCGGTTCGATCCTGATGGTGGTCTATCTTGCGTTCAGTGAAGCGGTAGTTGAAGGCTTGTGGCACAAGGTTTCGTGGAACGATCTGAGTGTAATGATCGGCGTCAATATCCTGCTTCTGGTGATTGTAATGCTCGCCACCTGGTATGGAAGTAAATGGCTTGGATTCAATCGCGCCGACCGGATTACGATCATGTTCTGCGGCTCCAAGAAAAGCCTTGCCAGTGGTGCGCCGATGGCGAGCGCTATTTTCATCGGTGCTGATGTGGGCAGTATCGTATTGCCGCTGATGCTGTTTCATCAAATACAGCTTATGGCTTGTGCCGTTATTGCGCGAAAACTTGCTGATCATAAACCCACATCCAACACGGTAACGTCGGCAGCAGAATAGAACTGTTCTTGCTGTCAAAGCGTTATAAGGTTAGGAGGGCAGGAGGTCTCAAGAAAAGGCAATGCATATGTCCGAGCAGAACGGCAAATCCACTGATACAGAGTCATTTGATCAGGAAGCTTTAGCAGAAGCTTACAATCAGGCACTTGCGCTGGAAAAAGCTGGCGATTTGGATGCTGCCGCGCTGGCCTATCAGGCTGTTCTTGAAATAGATCCCGAGGATCACGGAGGCGCTGCTGTGCGTCTTGCGAGCATGGGACGTGGCGCTGTCCCGCCCAAAGCACCAGATGCCTATGTATCGACGTTGTTTGATCAACATGCTGAAATGTTTGATACAATTCTTGTCGATCAGCTTGGCTATGATGTGCCGTTGCAATTGCGCGAAATGCTTCTCGAAATGGACGAAGAGTTTCGGGCTGAGAGAATGCTTGATCTCGGCTGCGGAACCGGACTTTCAGCCGACGCGCTGGATGATATGGCTGACCACAAAACTGGCGTTGATATCTCCGAAAACATGATCGAAGTCGCCTATGAAAAAGGTGATTATGATGCGCTGTTTGTAGGTGAAGCGGTGCGCTTCCTTGAAGAGACAAAGGAGGACGCTTGGGATCTGATCGTCGCCACAGACGTGCTGCCTTACATGGGGGCTCTTGAGCAATTCTTCGCTGGAGTGGCGGCGCATTTGACATCTGGCGGCTATTTTAGTTTCTCAAGCGAAACACAGCCTGACGAGCGATTTACTGGGCGTAATTTCATGGTCGGCGATTATCAGCGCTTTGCACATGCTCAGACATATGTACGTTCGCTTCTATTTAAGCATGGTATGGAATGCATCCGCTGCGAAGACATTGTTGTTCGCAGTGAGCAAGGTTCGCCAGTATCTGGACATCTTTACATCGCCAAACGCCACTGATCTTAGAACGGCCAGCACAATTTAGTTCCATAATATAGCTTATGCGATCATCGATTGTGGCCGGGGTGGGTTCTAATTTGAAGTGCGACTTGCAAATGATAACAATGAGTTATCCAATGCAAGGAACTCGTCATGGACCGCACCTATACGCATAATAATCGGGATTTTCGACGTTGAGTTGAGTTCTGGCAGGATGTGAGCATTTCTCGGTTTAGAGATAAAAGCGAAGCCGTCGGAACTTTAACGATCACGGCGCGTTTAAAAAAAGATGTTGGCATATATATTTAAAATCGACTTATATAATATACGCATAAGCACATATGATTTCAAAGATTTAGACTGATGTTGGCGCTTTGATTGGCTTTAGGAGAGGACGGGTTCATGGTTAAAATAACAGCAGCCTTGGTTGCGCTGCTTATTATTTCGGGTTGCACAAGCACTGAAAAAGACGTCAGCATTGGCACAGTCGCTGGTGCGGCTATTGGCGGTATTGCTGGTGGTGGACGTGGCGCGTTGATCGGTGCTGGCGCGGGAGCTCTTGGCGGTCTTTTGGTTCGTAATCTCCGCAACGGAAATTGCGAATATAGAAATAGCCGCGGCAAAATCTATACTGCTCGTTGCCGCTAAGAATGTGAGGCAGGGCCATAAGCCCTGCCCCATTTTAAATTTTCAAACATAATGACAAAAGCGAGTTCGCGTCACTTTGTCTCGTTTTCAATTTTCAAGTTGACTAGAATTTAGATTTTTTGGCCGACATCAATGCGATTTCCATCCGGGTCTTCAAAGACAAAAGCCCGCAATCCATAGTCCTTATCTTGTAAACCTTTTATGATCCGCAGTCCGTTCTGCTTGCATAGTGTGTGCAGAGCGTCGACATCATCAACCAGCATATGAGCAATGTTGAAATTTGCAGCCTTATGCTCTTTTTGCAGCGATAAATGCAATTCGCCGTTCTCGCGGCGCAGGATCATGAAACCCACCGGATTTCCGTTCTCAAAGACTTTTTCAAAGCCCAGTACATTCATGTAAAAACTGCAGGCCCGGTCCATATCTTTAACGGGAATCATAACTGCAATTCGTCCGAAACCGACATTCTGATTAGCGACATTGTTCATCGCGTAACCTCTGTTTGCGAAGGCCTAGCCTCCAGACAGACGGTGCTGTTGAAAGAAATGCGCTTCATTGTTTTTATGAGAAGGACGGTGCCAACGCCCTATTCCTACTTTGTTTTCAGTTGCTTTGGAACTCGTCTGTGTTGATTAAGATCATTTTTCGGCAGACGTATTTTGATATAGCTGCTGGGAGTTGATCTAAGACGAAAGCATGCGTGTAATAGTCGGCTGTTTAGGCTATTACCTCTATGCGCCGACTCCGAATGCCAGTGTGAGTATCCCTGCACGGAGAGCGTTGTTTCCAGCTTTTTTGGCTGGTCTGCAAGGAAGGTAAATTACATGTTGGAAGCTCGTATCAGGAACATATCTCTGCGTGACAAGATCATCACTGCGGAAGAAGCAGCAAGCCTGATAAAAGATGGCATGATTGTCGGCATGAGTGGCTTTACCCGCGCAGGTGATGCGAAGGCGGTTCCTCTCGCAATGGCAGCGCGTGCGAAGGATGATCCGTTTCAGATTACGCTGATTACCGGCGCTTCGCTTGGTCACGATGTCGACAAGCTATTGACAGAGGCTCATGTTCTTGCACGCCGTATGCCGTTTCAGGTCGACCGGACTTTGCGTTCAGCCATCAATCGCGGTGAAGTCATGTTTATCGATCAGCACCTGTCCGAAACCGTCGAGCAGCTGCGTTCCAACCAGATTGGCCCGATTGATTACGCCGTTGTTGAGGCTCTGGCAATTACCGAGAATGGCGGGATTATCCCCACAACTTCCATTGGCAACTCTGCAAGTTTTGCAATCCTTGCTGAGAAAGTGATTGTTGAGGTTAACCTCAATCAGCCATTGGCGCTGGAAGGGCTTCACGACATTTATATTCCAACCAAGCGCCCTTCCCGCGACCCTATCCCTGTGACTGCTTGTGATAGTCGCGTTGGTTTGCCCTATATTCCAATTCCGCCCGAGAAAATCGCTGGTATCGTTATAACCCAAGAAAACGATAGCGCATCTACTGTTGAGCCCGCTGATGTCGAAACCGTTGCGATTGCTTCACACCTGATCAAATTTCTATTGAGCGAGGTTGACGCCGGTCGTCTCGATCTGACGCTTAACCCGCTGCAGGCTGGTATTGGGACGATTGCTAATGCGGTTCTGAATGGATTTTCTGAAAGCCCTTTCCATAATTTGCGGATGTATAGCGAGGTGTTACAGGATAGCACTTTCGACCTGTTTGACGCAGGCAAACTTGATTATGCGTCGGGTTCATCGATCACGCTAAGCCCGGAATGTGGTGAGCGCGTATTCAACAATATTGATCGTTATCGCGATAAGCTGATCCTGCGCCCGCAGGAAATCAGCAATCATCCGGAAGTTATTCGTCGTCTTGGCATTATCGGCATCAACACGGCACTTGAGTTTGATATTTACGGCAATGTAAATTCCACGCATGTGGATGGAACGCATATGATGAATGGTATTGGCGGTTCGGGTGACTTTGCGCGCAACGCCTATATTTCGATTTTCGTCAGCAAGTCTGAAGCGAAGAATGGAGCCATATCTTCAATTGTTCCGATGGTGACCCATGTTGACCATACCGAGCACGATGTGGATATCCTTGTTACCGAACAGGGGCTGGCGGATCTGCGTGGTTTAGCACCGCGTGAACGCGCAGAGCTTATCATTAATAATTGCGCTCATCCTGATTATCGTGACCAGTTACACGACTATTTTGATCGTGCGTGCCAACGCGGCGGGCATACCCCTCACCTGCTTGAGGAAGCTTTCAGCTGGCATAGCCAACGTCAAACGACTGGCAGTATGTTAAAATAGTTGTCGATAGAAAATTATCGGCGACGTAAGTCGCCGATTTATGATCAAAATTATGGGAACCTTATTCTGATTGGAACGTTAACTGGCACATCATTTCTTCAATTAGGTGATGCCGAGTGAGACTATGCAACTTAAAAAATAAGTAAGGCACCTCATTCGCTAGTTCACTCTTCGGTTTGGCAATGGAACAGCCACTGACTGAGTTTTAAACAGACGTTCCGGGAAAGGCCCGACTGCCTATGTCAATCCTAATCAGCCTTCTGATAACGGTTCTGGTTATCTTTCTCGTTCTTTATCTTATCAATATGTTGCCGCTGGATGGTAAGGTAAAACAAATCGCTCAGATTATTGTAATCATTATCGGTATAATATCGCTGCTTAAGTATTTGGCAGTCTTCTAGATAGTTGGCGATATAAGAGTTTAGTGCTAAGGGCGCCCATTTGGGTGCCCTTAGCATTTCTGTGAATAGATTTTAGAGAATTATAGATTAGTAACATGTTAAAAATTTCATTCCCTGTTATTTTTTTAAAGGTAGTTGTTGTGCGGATAAACTATAGGTAATATAGAACTGTGCTCTACCATAGATTGTGTCTTTATTGGCACGCATGTAATTAAAATTGCATCGGTGGCGAGACTTAACTTTTCCCACCAAAGCGCTCCTCTTATAAGACCCACAATAATTAGGTCTGTTCACAGAGGGTTCAGAAGCAGACACCTAAAAGATCGTCGTTGGGCTTGGGGGGATAGGCATGAAGTCGGCTATTTGGAAGGCAGCGTTAATCACGTTGTCTGTCGTGTTGTTTTCTGTGGGAACGAGTATGGCCGTCGGCTACTTCTCTGGTGGGAAGCCGAGTATTGTCACAATTAGTCTCAGCGCTGGCATTCCATCGGTGACGGCATTCCCATCTCTCTTCTATATTTTTCTTCAGCATAACAAGCTAGCCGAAGCGTATGTTCAGCTTGAAAAGGCTCATAGCGAATTGCAGGCGCGCTCACGCGTTGATCATATGACTGGCTTGCTTAATCGAGAAGCATTGTTTGATGCGATGAAAATTAGCCGTTCGCGCATTGAAAGTGGAACCCTGCTGGTTATCGATGCTGACCACTTCAAAGCAATCAATGATACGTTCGGACATAGTGTTGGTGATCGCGCACTCAAGCTGATTGCTTTTGCACTGCAGAATGTGACCCGCAAAGGTGATCTGGTTGGGCGCATCGGTGGCGAAGAATTCTGCGTTTTTCTTCCGGGAGCCACAGGCGAAACTGGTGTTCGCGTTGCGCAGCGCATCCGTGCTGAAGTGGAAAACACACCATTCCACGCCACGGAATATCAGATATATCCGTTGACGATCAGTATCGGTGTTGCATCGGCCCCAAAGAACGAAACCAATTCTCAAGTGCTAAGCCGTGCTGATCGCTGCCTTTACATGGCTAAGCAGCGCGGTCGCAATTGTGTTGTTTTCGATGAAGAAAGCGGTCGCATTACGGGCGCATCTGTTGTTTCTATTACTAACGGACGCGAAATCGCACGCGGTTAAATCATTCCCACGGAGTGACTTCTTCCTCCGACCAGCCGACGGGCACAAAACCCATTCTCTGATACAGTTGCAGCGCACGCGGGTTATCAAGCGTATTCGTATGAATAGCCACTTTCTGCGGTCCGTGTGACCATGCGGTTGAAATGGCTTCATTCAGGAAAAACTTTCCAAGCCCCCGCCCCTGATAGTCTGGCATGAGACCGAAATAAAGTATCTCAGCCGTTTCTGGCAACGCCGACAAATCAAGCTCTAAAAGCCCTGCTGGGTTGCCATCGACGTAGAGAACGTGGATTTCGGCGGTTTCCGCATGGATCGCGGCAGCCACTTCCGCGTCGGTTTGCACGCGGCGCATCATCCAATGATGCTGGCGTCCGACCTGTTCATAAAGATAACGGTAGAAATGCACCGGTGTTTGTGTCGAACGCATCAGTGCAAGGCGCAGGCCAGATGGCACTGGAACCGAAAGCGCAGGACGCGCTGTCATTTCCAGATGGGTCACTCTGGCTATCAATTTTTCAGCCATGCTTAGTCTGCTTCGCCGGTCACCACAGGCGTATCCTGCCTGCTACCCCATTCGCTCCACGAACCATCATAAAGCCGGTTGTCTTCATGGCCCAATGAGGTCAATGCGAGTGTGATAACGGCAGCGGTTACGCCGGAGCCGCAGCTGGTGACGACCGGCTTGTTGAGGTCAACACCGGCATCAGCAAAGATTTTGCGAAGGCTATCAAGGCTTTTCAGTTCACCATTTTCAGACAGAGTACCAACAGGAACGTTTCGTGCGCCCGGCATATGGCCTGATCGCATGCCTTTACGTGGTTCGGCATCGCGACCCGTGAAACGTCCGGCAGCCCGCGCATCAGCAATCTGAGAGCTGCGTTTGTCCACGATTTTGCTCATCTCTTCGAAGCTAACAACTTTGGCTTCGTTGAATGAAGGTGTGAAAAGCGTTGCGGCGATTTTTGTAACTTCATTGGTGACTGGAAATCCTGCCGCCTTCCAGCCATCTAAACCACCATCAAGCACCAAAACATTTTTTACGCCCATTAAGCGGAACATCCACCAGACACGCGGCGCGGAAAACATGCCGGGGCCATCATAGACAACAACAGTCTCATCCGCCGTAATGCCCATCGCACCAACATGACGGGCAAAAAGCTCTGGCGATGGCAAGGTGTGGGGGAGGCCAGATTCTTTGTCGGCAATCAGATCCTGATCGAAGAAGACTGCGCCCGGAATGTGCGCTGCATCATATTCGTCACGACCATTGCGACCGGCTGCTGGCAAATACCAGGATGCATCCACGATTGCGAGACCCGGCTCGCCCAGACGAGCTTTCAGATCATCGCGGGAGATAACAAATGCGCTTTTGTCGGACATGATTGCTCCTGAGCTTACACTAGTGGTGCATTGCCAAATCGAATGCGGAAGCGGCGGTTTTCCTTGCCCTTCTTTTCGATTTTGCCGATGTGGATTTCACCCACTTCTTGCGTGGTAGAAACGTGTGTTCCGCCGCAAGGTTGCGAATCCACCGAACCATTTTCACCAATGACCACCAGACGAAGATGCCCTGCGCCAACGGGCGGGCGTACATTCTTTGACTTCACAATATCTGGATTGGCCAGAAACTCTTCATCGGTAATCCAGTTCAGCATGACTGGATCATTGGCCTTCACCATCTCCATCAGCTTTTCAGTGACGAATTCCTTGGTGTAGCTCGCGTCAGGTAAATCAAAATCGACGCGACTTTCCTCTTCACCAACCGCAGCACCGGTGATTGGAAACGGGCACGCGACAGAAAGTAGATGACAGGCCGTGTGCATACGCATCAGCTTGTAGCGGCGCTCCCAATTGATATGCAGAACCAGCTTCTCGCCAATCGCGGGAAACGCCTGCCCTTCGGCTGGCACATGGACGATTTCGCTTTTGTTTTCGCCGGTAACAGTTGCAGCAATTTCAATGCGCGATCCATCAGCACGTTCAAAAAAGCCAGTATCTCCCGGCTGTCCGCCGGAAGTGGCATAAAAATTGGTCTGATCAAGAATAATGCCGCCGGTGTCTGTCACAGCCAAGACAGAGCCCTCCGCGCTTTTAAGATATGCATCTTCGCGGAACAAAGCTTCAGTCTCATATGCCATGGTCAGTCCTCGTAGGGGATGTCAATTTCAGTCTCCGTTTCCAGCCAACCCGGCACTGGCAAGTTTTTGCCGCGCAGGAAGGCCGGATTAAACAGCTTGGACTGGTAACGATTACCATAGTCGCAAAGCACGGTCACAATGGTGTGCCCCGGCCCGAGATCTTTTGCAAGGCGGATTGCACCGGCAATATTGATGCCTGAAGAACCGCCGAGGCAAAGCCCCTCCTCCTGCACCAAATCAAACAGAATATCGAGCGCGTCCGCATCGCCAACACGGTAGGAAAAATCGGGTTTGAAACCTTCGAGATTGGCCGTGATGCGCCCCTGCCCGATGCCTTCTGTGATCGAATCACCTTCTGATTTCAATTCGCCCTTCGTGTAGAAGGAATGAAGCGCTGCGCCATGCGGATCAGCGAGAGCGATCTTGATATCGGCGTTCTTATCCTTGAGGCCAAAGGCAGTGCCTGCAAGTGTCCCACCTGAGCCCACAGCCGAGACAAAACCATCGACCTTGCCATTGCTATCGCGCCAGATTTCCTGCGCAGTGGTTTCAATATGTGCGATGCGATTGGCAACATTGTCGAACTGATTGGCCCAGATTGCGCCATTGGGTTCGGTCTTCGCAAGCTGCTCGGCGAGACGACCGGACAGCCGCACATAATTGTTCGGATTGCGGTAAGGCGCGGCAGGAACCTCAATCAGCTCAGCTCCCAACAGGCGCAGCGCGTCCTTCTTTTCCTGACTTTGTGTTTCAGGGATAACAATCACAGTGCGATAGCCAAGTGCCTTCGCAACAAATGTGAGGCCAATGCCGGTATTTCCAGCTGTACCTTCAACAATAACGCCACCGGGCTTTAGCAGGCCGCGCTTTTCAGCATCACGGATAATATAGAGTGCTGCGCGGTCCTTAACCGACTGGCCGGGATTGAGAAACTCAGCCTTGCCGTAGATTTCACAACCTGTGATTTCAGAAGCCTTTTTCAAGCGGATCAGTGGGGTGTTGCCGATAGCATCAAGTGCGGAATTGAGCATGGCTTCTGTTCCTTCTGTTGAGAGGAAACTATGTTGAAGCATGGCTTTCTTCAAGCAAGCGCGAAATAATTTTCCGTGTGAAAGCGCAATTGCAAACTGGTTAGTATCAATGAAACGAAAAAACCGCCCTGTTGAGGGCGGTTTAAAGTAAATGTCATTCTGGCAGATTAAGCAGCGCGCTGACCGCCACCGCCGGCACCAGGACGGCGCTTGCGATGGAATGGACGCTTTGGCTTTGCAGCGGCTTCACCACTTGCAGGTTTTGCAGCCGGGGTTGCACGGTGTTCACCAGACTTTGCCATTTTGTGAGCTGGACGACGATGCTTCTGTGGAACGCCGTGCGAACCGGGCTTGCGGTCCGAACGTGGCTTGTCTTCTCCATCGTCGAACTTTGCGACTGGTGCAGGTGCCAGCTTAACAGGCGCTTCCTTAATGGTCAGCTTGTTACGCGTCACACGCTCAACGGCGCGCAGCTTTGTGTCTTCCGTTGCTGCATCATAGAGCGTGATCGAAGCACCGCTTGCGCCGTTACGACCGGTACGGCCAATACGGTGCACATAGGTTTCAGGCTCATCGGGCAGGTCGTAATTGACGACATGGCTGATGCCCGGAACGTCAATGCCGCGTGCAGCAATGTCGGTCGCAACCAGAATGCGCAATGTACCATCGCGGAAACCGTTCAGCGCGCGCTGGCGGGCGTTCTGCGACTTGTTGCCGTGAATTGCTGCAACATCAAAACCATCGCGTTCGAGATGGCGAACAACGGCATCTGCACCATGCTTGGTACGGGTGAAGACGATAACCGACTTCATGCCCTTATCGCCAAGAAGACCAGAGAGCAGACGGCGCTTATCTCTGGTTGGAACCGGATGCACAACCTGTGTGATTTCAGCGGCCGTTGTGCCCTGCGGTGCAACTTCAACGCGTACTGGGGTTCGTAGCAGGCTCTGTGCGAGTTCTGCGATTTCCTTTGGCATTGTTGCCGAGAAAAGCGCTGTCTGGCGGTTCTTATGTGTGCCCTTGGCAATACGCTTCACATCATTGATGAAGCCCATGTCGAGCATACGGTCAGCTTCATCGAGAACCAGCCAACGGGTTTCCGACAGATCAACGCAATTTTCGCGGACCAGATCGGTGAGCCGACCCGGGGTTGCGATCAGAACGTCCACGCCGCCCTGCATGCGCTTGATCTGGCTCAGACGCGACACACCGCCGAGAATAAGCGCGGTGGAGATATGGGCCTGCTTGGCAACAGTGCGGATTGTTTCTTCGATCTGCACAGCCAGTTCGCGGGTTGGTGCGAGGATCAGCGCACGTGCAGTCTTGCCTTTACGCTTGTCGCCAAGTGCAATTATTTTCTGAAGGATCGGCAGGCTGAATGCAGCAGTCTTGCCCGAACCTGTTTGTGCGATGCCCAGAATGTCGCGACCTTCCAGCTGATACGGAATGGCCTGCGTCTGGATCGGCTTTGGCTCGGTCATACCAGCAGCTTCAACGCCTTTAAGCAGAACGCCAGTAATACCCAGAGCGGCAAAGCCGCTGGTGCTTTCAGCAATATTTTCAGTCGTCAATTTAAACTCTTTCGGCGGCACCGCAAAGTTGCGGTCCGCTTTAAAATTTCGGACAAGCGCAACTTGCCGAACGGGAATTTCATGGATGTACGACGGGACGCCGGAAACAATCCGGTCGACTTGCGCTGCCGTGCCCGAAACAAGCCGGGTCTCCCCTGCTATCAGACCATTCTGACTGCAAGAGGCGAGACGCAACAAGTCCAATTCCGGGAAGGCTGAAATTGTTCAGCCCATGCGCCTGAGCCGCCATATGGGGTATTATGCCCCAAAAAGCAAATGAATTTTATCTTTAGCTCTATCAGATGATGAAATCTGCAAGCACCTGATTGTCTGTAATATCCTGATAAGCCCAGCCCGCTTCCGCAAACTTCTTTTCAAGAATTTTGAAATTTCCAGCATTCTTAGTTTCAATGCCAATCAGCACAGAACCAAAATTACGCGCAGATTTCTTCAGATATTCGAAGCGGGCAACGTCGTCTTCTGGTCCAAGCAGGTCGAGGAACGAACGCAGCGCACCGGGACGCTGCGGGAAGCGGAAAATGAAATATTTCTTCAAGCCTTCATAGCGGAGCGCACGTTCTTTGACGTCCGGCAGGCGTTCAAAATCGAAATTGCCGCCCGATACGACGATAACAATACGCTTGCCTTTAAGCTCGCTTTTCTTAAAATCCTTGAGCGCATCAATCCCGAGCGCCCCGGCCGGCTCAAGCACAACGCCTTCAATATTGAGCATTTCAACCATTGTGGAGCACAGGCGGTTTTCTGGAACCGTGATCACAGCCCCCTTATCGAAGCCTTTGAGAAGCTTGAAGTTTTCTTTGCCAATTTCAGCAACGGCTGCGCCATCGACGAAATTATCAACCTGTGAAAGTTTAATCCGCTTGCCTGCTTCAAGGCTACCTTTAAGGCTTGAAGCACCTTGTGGTTCAACAAAGCGATAAGACGCTTTCCGGCCAATCCCATCGAAATACTGCGTCACACCTGCAGACAAGCCACCACCGCCAACTGGCAGAAATACGAAATCTGGCTTCTTGCCATCAGGCAATTGACGTTCGATTTCGAGCGCAACAGTCGCCTGCCCTTCTATGATGCCCTGATGATCAAATGGCGGCACCATAACGCCGCTGTTTTCTGCTGCATATTCCTGTGAAGCGGCATAGCAGACGTCGAAAATATCGCCGACGAGTTTGATTTCGATAAATTCCGCACCAAAAGCGCGTGTCTTGTCGATTTTCTGCTGCGGCGTCGTCACGGGCATGAACACAACGCCCTTACGGCCAAAATGCCGACAGGCGAAGGCAAAGCCCTGTGCGTGATTGCCAGCCGAAGCACAGACAAAAACTGCATTTTCGTTCGTTGTCTTCACTGCGCGCGAAATGAAATTGAAAGCACCGCGTATTTTATAAGAGCGTACCGGCGTCAAATCTTCACGCTTGAGCCAAATCTCTGCGCCATATTTACGTGAAAGATAGTCATTGAGCTGCAACGGTGTCTCTGGAAAGAGCGCACGCATGGCAGTTTCAGCTTGAGCTACGGCTTTAACGAAGGCGTTCATTGGTCGGCTTTCTGCATCCATAAAGATATTTGCGCATGGCTACATGCCTTTCGTGCCGCAAACAAGCTTGAAACACGAAACATGAGTATAGTAGTTATATTTTACCAAGGGGCAGATGGTGCGGTCGGCGGGACTTGAACCCGCAAGCCTAAAAGGCGACGGATTTTAAGTCCGTTGCGTATACCAATTTCGCCACGACCGCAGCTGAGACCTTCTATGTCATGATTTGTGAAGCAAATTCAAGCGGTTTTGAGCGGTTGTAACAACTGGTTTTGATAACAGTGGAAAAAATTTAGAAAATAGCCCGCAACGATTCTGTTGAATAAAAGCGATATTGATAACAATCAATCGTATGCGGGGTCTCCAATTTGAAAAACACAGAAAATCAGTTGCAGCTTTCGTCTGCCAGGGATTAACTATGTCGATACAGAATGGAGTCTGGGCATGACGAATACCCCGCAGCAGGCCGTAACGGCTGCAATGCTTGCTATTGGCGATGAACTTCTCTCAGGGCGCACCAAAGATAAAAATATCGGCCATCTGGCCGATGTGATGACGGCTGCCGGCATTGATCTCAAAGAGGTTCGTATCGTTCCTGATGATGAAGACGCCATCGTTACAGCGCTCAATGCTTTACGCCCCGGTTATGACTATGTTTTCACCTCGGGCGGCATTGGACCGACCCATGACGATATTACTGCCGATGCCGTATCCCGCGCTTTTGAAGTGCCGTGCATCTATGACGATAAGGCCATGAAGCTGCTGGCTGACAATTACGCGAGGCGCGAACTTGAATTCACGGATTCGCGTAAACGCATGGCGCGTATGCCGCAGGGATCAGAACATATCGATAACCCGATATCTGCTGCGCCCGGCTTTCATATCGGCAATGTTTACGTGATGGCAGGTGTGCCGTCAGTGTTTCAAGCAATGCTCGACAATGTTTTGCCCACGCTGAAAACGGGCCGTAAGCTTTTATCCAAAGCAGTGCGCTGTCCATTTGGTGAAGGTGTGATCGGCACACCCCTGACCGCAATTCAGAAAGAAAACCCGGAAACAATAATCGGATCATATCCAAAATTTGAAAACGGTCGTTTCAGCACTGAACTGGTGGTTCGTGGCAGTGATGAAGCAAAAATAGACGTGGCGGTTGCTGCAATCGAAGCAATGATTGCGACACTGCAAGAACAAGGTGCAGCGTAAAGGTTCAAACTTTACCTAAGCTTACACTGCGCCATATGTTAAAATAAGAGTATAGCCGGAAGGAGATCTGATATGTCCTACAAAACGGTCGTAGCCTATTCCCGCAGCGAAGCCGAACTGAAGCGGGTGTTATCCGCAGTTGCTCTTCTGACGCGCAGAACGCCAGATATTCATGTTATCGGCCTTTATTCTGTTCCCTCGCCGGTCGTTTATGCCGACCCAAATGGTTTTATCGATCCGGGCATGTTTGAGCTGCATGATAAGCAGCACAAAGAAATATCAGAGAGTCTGAAAACGCAGTTCGAAGAAGAAATGCGTCGTCAGGGAAGCAATCATGAGTTTCGCATCACACGCTCTGAAACAGGAACGGCTGCAGACGGTGTATTGACATCATGTCTCGGTGCAGAATTGTTGGTGGCAGGTCAGCCAGATCCAGATGATCCGGCGACCAATGATGAAACAGCCGATACGCTCGTGTTTAATTCCAGCTGTCCTGTGCTGTTGGTGCCTCATGCGCCCGTTGTTGCGATGGAGGCCATTGATCGCATCGTGGTTGCATTCAACGGCAAGCGTGAAGCAGCACGCGCTGCTTTTGACGCTTTGCCTTTAATGAAACAAGCAAGCCGAACAGAGCTGGTTTGGATTGATCCACCAGAGCGCGAGGGTGAAGACGACGCCCTTGCTGGGAGTGAACTGGCCGAAGCCTTGTCGCGTCATGCGGTCGATGTTACCCTTACACCGCTCGTATCCAACAGCCGCAATGCGCAGGACGTGCTTCGGGAGCATATTATCGCGCACCGCACCGATCTTTTGGTGATGGGTGCATATAGCCATTCGCGATTGCGCGAACTGGTTTTTGGTGGTGTTACCCGTTCAATGTTAAACGACCTACCCATCTTAACGCTGTTCTCACGTTAAAAATATCCATAGCGTCGGGCTGCTTCATGCAGTCTGGCGCTATATTTTTAATATTGGGAGAACGTTCGACCTCACGCCGCTCTTGCGTAAAAGGTCATTTTGCGGTTATCAGCATCACCCGGCGCTGACTGTGCCGGGCGGAGAGCCTTTTCTTCTTGGGCAGCATGCATATGAAATGCTGTGCGCGCATCAGGGAAAGCAGCAGATCCAAACAGTTCAGCGCGAGTGGCACCCGTCATCGCGCATTTTTGGTTTGACAAATCCGGAGTGAAACTCGCGGATTTTCCATGGAGCGTTCCGATGTCGTTGCCTGATAAAGCCTTTCCCGTTTCCTGGGATCAGTTCCACCGTGATGCCCGTGCGCTCGCCTGGCGTATCGCCGATATGAATCAGGAATGGCGCGCTATCGTCGCTATTACGCGGGGCGGTTTGGTTCCTGCAGCTATTGTTTGTCGCGAACTTGGCATTCGCTTGATCGAAACGGTCTGCGTTGCATCCTATCACGATTATACATCGCAGGGTGAAATGGAGATTCTCAAAGGGATAAGCACTCCGCTTCTTGAAAATGGCGGAGAAGGCGTAATTGTCGTTGATGACCTGACGGACACTGGCAAAACCGCAGCCATCGTGCGCGAAATGATGCCGAAGGCACATTTTGCAACCGTTTACGCAAAGCCGAAAGGTCGTCCGCTGGTCGATACTTTCGTGACAGAAGTCTCGCAGGATACGTGGATCTATTTCCCATGGGATATGGGATTCACCTATCAGGAACCAATTGCTGGCGCCAAACGAGGCTAAACGAAAATAAATGAAAGTCGATTGCGGTGGTAAAACAACCGCAATCGCACTATATTGAAAGTCTGCCAAAATTGGATGGAGGCGTGACTTCAAGCTATTTAGCTACAGTGTTACGTTTACTAATTTCAGCAAGGTCTTAAAAATAAAAGCATTTTATGCTTCTTATCGTGGACCCCTGTTAAACAAATCCATTGTCATTTTGGCGAATCAATCCATTCTGTTTTGAAAATGGTGGGACTTTCGCGGTGAAAACACAGGCTAAAAAATTTGTTGCGACGGAAAAGCGTATTTTGACGCCTTCTGGCCGTTTGCAGCAAGTTGCGGCTCTTGTTTACCGCTATGAAGCAGAGGAACGGCAAGTTCTTGTTATCACCAGTCGTGGAACCGGTCGCTGGGTCATCCCTAAGGGCTGGCCCCAAGTGGGTCGTACACTTGCCGAGACGGCTGCACGTGAAGCTTATGAAGAGGCTGGCGTGCGTGGGGAGATATCATCTCATCCGATTGGCAGCTTTGACTATTGTAAAAACGATCTTCCGCCTGAATGCATCAATCAGTTTACGGTTGCAGTTTATGCTTTGCACCTTGTTGAACGTGCGAAGGACTGGCCGGAGCGTGAGCAGCGTATCTGTGAGTGGGTTTCCCCACGTCAAGCAGCGGAACGTGTGGATGAAGTCGACCTTAAGCGCATTCTTTTGGGTTTTGATGGAGCGCTCACGACTATTGCTGCGGAATGATGGCTGCAACAGCGCGATAAGCCGCTGTTTTGTCAGATCGTCCATCAATACAATGGCCAGTGTTGCTAATTGGCATGTGTCACACCATTATTTGAGCTGACCTTCATATATCTGTCATTCTCCCCGTTATCCACATTCTCCCCCAACGCTCGATCACAATATCTAGCGGCGTAAGCCTTATGGTAAACCAATGCTTGACGCTCATGTCCGAGTCGTTTTTTATGAAACTGTCGTTGCGTGAGTAGCGTGGCCGAGTGTAAAATTATGTCGGTCTTTTCTTCAATTTAGTCGGTCGAATTACGGGCGTAGCGTTGAAAATACGTTTATCGAACGAAATTTTTTGCGTCTAAATTTCAAATACTTAGCTTGGCGGGAAGATTCCGGTTTATTGGTGTCGATGTTAGATTAATACTAGATTTAGTATTTTCAATCATGATAACATACCAGATAAGCAAATTCTTATCCGAGAGCATGTATGAATCTACGTAAAACTGGCCCCATGGCTGGAACGATGATAGTGCGCTGACTAGGGCATTTGATTGAGAGAATTCTTGAGGAGCTTGCTCCTCGATAAGATTGCCCTCCCGCACTGGGAGGACCTTCGGAACGAATATGCAAGACGCTAGTTGCGGCAGGTGTGCCAAGGCTGAACCAGGGCTGAAAGTGATCAGCTCTGACACTATATATAGAACGTTTGGATGGGACAGATGAAGATCGAACGCCGTTTTACGAAAGAAAACCAGTCAGCTTATGCGGAGATTGAATTTCGCACAGCGACGAGCGAGATCAAGAATCCCGATGGTTCGGTGGTGTTTCGCCTTGAAGGCATCAATGTTCCGGCACAGTTCAGCCAGGTAGCAGCCGATATTCTCGCGCAGAAATATTTCCGCAAAGCCGGTGTCCCTGCCCGCTTGAAAAAAGTTGAAGAGAACGATGTCCCATCGTGGCTCTGGCGTTCTATCCCGGATGAAGATGCTCTTGCAAAGCTACCAGAAGAAGAGCGTTATGGCTCCGAGATGGACGGCTGTCAGGTTTTCGATCGCCTCGCAGGAACATGGACCTATTGGGGCTGGAAAGGCGGCTATTTCAATTCTGAAGAAGACGCGCGCGCTTTCCGCGATGAACTGGCTTATATGCTGGCGACGCAACGCGTGGCACCGAACAGCCCGCAATGGTTCAACACGGGTCTTCATTGGGCCTATGGCATCGACGGTCCGGGTCAGGGTCATTTCTATGTCGACTGGCAGACCGGCAAGCTGACCAAATCCAAGTCCGCTTACGAGCATCCACAGCCACATGCCTGTTTCATTCAGTCGGTTGGCGACGATCTGGTAAACGAAGGCGGCATCATGGACCTTTGGGTTCGTGAAGCACGTCTGTTCAAATATGGTTCCGGCACTGGCTCTAACTTCTCTCATCTGCGTGGCGCTGGCGAAAAATTGTCTGGCGGCGGTAAGTCTTCCGGCCTGATGAGCTTTCTCAAGATCGGCGACCGTGCAGCGGGCGCGATTAAGTCGGGTGGCACAACACGACGGGCCGCCAAGATGGTGGTTGTTGATGTCGATCACCCGGATATTGAAGAATATATCGACTGGAAGGTGAAGGAAGAGCAGAAAGTTGCCGCTCTCGTCACCGGCTCCAAGATCGTCAAGCAGCATCTAACTGCAATCATGAAGGCTTGCGTCAATTGCGAAGCCGATAATGATGACTGCTTCGATGCATCGAAAAACCCTGTTCTCAAGCGCGAAATCAAAGCTGCTAAGAAAAACCAGGTTCCTGAAAATTACGTCAAGCGCGTTATTCAGTTTGCGCGTCAGGGTTATACGGACATTGAATTCAAGACCTATGACACCGATTGGGACTCAGAAGCCTACCTGACTGTTTCCGGTCAGAACTCCAACAACTCCGTGTCGCTCAAGGATGAGTTCCTGCGCGCTGTTGAAAATGACGGCGACTGGAACCTGACCGCGCGTCGTGATGGAAGCGTGATGAAGACGCTCAAGGCCCGCGATCTTTGGGAAAAAATTGGTTATGCGGCATGGGCATCGGCTGATCCGGGTCTCCATTTCAACACCACAATGAATGATTGGCACACCTGCCCTGCAGCTGGTCCAATTCGCGCGTCCAATCCGTGTTCGGAATATATGTTCCTTGATGACACAGCTTGTAATCTGGCATCGATAAACCTGCTGACTTATCGCAACAAGGAGGGCTCGTTCGACATTGAAGCTTACGAGCACACAGCACGTCTTTGGACGATGGTTCTCGAAATTTCGGTGATGATGGCGCAGTTCCCTTCCAAGGAAATCGCCCGCCTCTCCTATGAATATCGCACGCTTGGTTTGGGCTTCGCCAATATTGGCGGCCTGCTGATGACATCCGGTATCCCATATGACTCCGACGAAGGTCGTGCGATCTGCGGTGCGTTAACTGCAATCATGACCGGCGTTTCCTATGCCACATCTGCGGAAATGGCCAAGGAACTTGGCGCATTCCCAAGTTATGAACCAAATGCTCAAAGCATGCTGCGCGTTATTCGCAATCATCGTCGCGCCGCTTATGGCGAAAATGACGGTTATGAAGGCCTGGCCGTTAATCCGGTTGGTCTGATTGCTGAAGATTGCCCTGATCAGAACATGATCATCCGCGCACGTGCTGTATGGGACAAGGCGCTGGAACTTGGTGAAAAACACGGCTACCGCAATGCACAGGCAACCGTTATCGCGCCGACTGGCACGATTGGCCTCGTCATGGATTGCGATACCACAGGTATTGAGCCTGATTTCGCACTGGTAAAGTTCAAGAAACTTGCTGGCGGCGGCTATTTCAAAATCATCAACCGTGCCGTTCCTGAAGCGCTGCGCACCCTCGGCTATTCTGAAAGCCAGATTGCTGAAATCGAAGCCTATGCTGTCGGTCATGGCAACCTTAATCAGGCACCGGGCGTCAATCCTTCGACACTGAAAGCTAAGGGCCTTACAGATGAGAAGATTGAAGCACTGAATGCTGCTCTCAAAAGCGCTTTCGACATCAAGTTTGCTTTCAATAAGTGGACACTCGGCGAAGATTTCTGCAAAGACGTCTTGAAGCTGACCGATGAGCAGCTCAACGACTTCTCGTTTGAAATGCTGCCAGCAATTGGCTTTGGCAAAAAGGAAATCGAAGCAGCAAATGTTCATGTTTGCGGTGCGATGACCCTTGAAGGTGCTCCTTTCCTTAAAGAAGAGCATTATGCCGTGTTTGATTGCGCCAATCCTTGTGGCAAGATCGGCAAGCGTTATCTATCGGTAGAAAGCCATATTTGGATGATGGCAGCGGCACAGCCGTTTATTTCGGGTGCGATCTCGAAAACCATCAACATGCCAAACGAAGCAACTGTTGAAGATTGTAAGAGTGCTTACTTGCTTTCCTGGAAGCTGGCACTGAAAGCCAATGCGCTTTATCGCGACGGCTCCAAGCTTTCGCAGCCGCTCAATGCATCACTGATCTCCGATGATGAAGACGAAGATGATGCAGTTGAAGCTTTGATCGAAGCGCCTGCTGCTGCACGCGCTGTTCAGATCACAGAACGCGTTGTCGAGAAGGTCATCGAAAAGATCGTTCATGAGCGTGAAAAACTGCCGAATCGTCGCCAGGGCTACACGCAGAAGGCTGTTGTTGGCGGCCACAAGGTTTACCTGCGTACAGGTGAATTTGGTAATGGTCGCTTGGGCGAAATCTTCATCGATATGCACAAGGAAGGCGCCGCTTTCCGTGCGATGATGAACAACTTCGCCATCGCCGTGTCGCTTGGTCTGCAATATGGCGTACCGCTCGAAGAATATGTCGAAGCTTTCACTTTCACCAAGTTCGAGCCTGCTGGCATGGTCATCGGTAACGATGCAATCAAGACAGCAACATCGATCATCGACTATGTGTTCCGTGAACTGGCTGTGTCTTATCTTGGCCGCAACGACCTTGCGCATGTCGATACGAGTGATTTCTCGAACACCGCACTTGGCAAGGGTATTCAGGAAGGCAAGACCAATCTCGTTTCTACAGGCTGGACCCGCGGCTACAAGCCAACGCTCGTGTCGAACACACAGACCGGCATTGAGTCAAAGGGTTCGGTCACATCGGCACCGCAGGGCTCCAATGTTACCACGCTGAAAGCGTCTGCGACGCGCTCGGCAACTGTTGGCCTGGCAACGGATGGGGCGACTGCGCTGAAACGTGAGTTTGAACAACAGCCAGCAACTGCACCGCAGCAGGATAATGTCGCGGCAACGGAATTGTTCTCCGACAAGGCAGCGGCTGATGCAGCATCTGCGCGAGCTGAGACAAACAGTGCAGCTAAAAAGCTTGAGGCCGACCGTCGTATCAAGTCGATGATGCAGGGTTATACGGGGGATAGCTGCTCCGAATGTCAGAACTTTACCATGGTTCGCAATGGCACTTGCTTGAAATGTGACACCTGTGGCTCTACGAGCGGTTGCAGTTAATCTGAAGTTCAATTGAATATAAATAACAGGCCGGATAATTCCGGCCTGTTTTGTTTTGGTACATTTGAATTGTTTTTCTTAACCGACACAACTCTGAAAAAAATCATATTAAAAATTGGAACCCTATTCGCATCTCTACGTTCAACTAATGGAACAAATTGAACAAAGGAGATGATTATGCTTAGAACAACACTGCTGACAACGACATGTGCGCTGCTAATTAGTGGTTCGGCTTTTGCCCAGACAGCGTCTCCAGCACCAACTGAATCGGCGCCTGCTTCAGCAGAGCTTCCGGTTTCTTCCCAGAATATGTTTGGTAGTCCGCCCGCTGCAGAATCTGAAAAGATTGGGTTTGTTGAAGCGAAGGATGGTCAGTTGCTTGTGTCAACCTTCATTGGACAGACCGTCTATGAAAGTGACGCAGCCGATGCAGCCTCAGTAGGTAATCTCAATGATCTGATCGTGAGTCCCGATGGTGAAGTTCAGGCCGCAGTGATCGGTGTTGGTGGCTTCCTGGGCGTTGGTCAAAAGGATGTGGCCGTAAGCCCAGACCAATTGCAGCTTGCAACACGGAGTGACGGTAAAAAATGGCTGGTGATCAAGGCCACCAAGGATCAATTAACTGAGGCCCCTGCCTTTGATCGCTCTGTGTTGTTTGTTGACGGCGTCGCTGATCCAGCAGCAGCGGGAGCAACAAATACACCAGCAGCCGATCCAGCCTCCCCGGCTCCCATGGCTGATCCTGCTCCGGCACCAGCTGCCCCTGCTGCGCCAGCGCAATAAAGAGAAATATTGCTTGCACGGCGACCAAAAGTCCCGGCCACTGGCCGGGATTTTCTTTGAAATGAGGCCGAAAGGTTGATTTCAGCGGAACGCACACGTAGGACTCGTAAAAATCACCAAGCTATTCGGGAAAATCGATTGTCGGAATTTTTTATTGCCCACCCATGGGCGCAGACTCTTGCAGCCCTTACAGGTCTTTTCCTGGCAGCCTTTGTGGCAAATTTTCTTATCAAAGCGATATTGCTTAAAGTTCTCGACCGGATTGTTCAGAAAACTGCTTTTGGTCAGGATGAGGAACTCAAACAACACGGCGTCATTGCGCATTTGGCCAACATTGTTCCCGCGCTGATTATTGCAACGGGGGTTGCGGCTGTGCCAGAGCTTCCCCCGACTGCACTAAAAGTAATCAGCAATGTTGCCATTGCCTTCATCATCCTGACGCTGGCCTTTACCGTTAGTGCGGCGCTGAGCGTCGTCGACACGCTGTATAGCCGCCGTGAAGAGTCAAAAGATCGACCGATCAAGGGCTATGTACAGGTCAGCAAGCTGGTGATTTACCTCATCGCGGTGGTGCTGATCATTGCAACGCTGCTGGATCGCTCGCCTGTGATCTTGCTGTCAGGTGTAGGTGCAATGGCTGCGGTGCTTATTCTGGTTTTTCAGGATACACTGCTCTCACTCGTCGCCAGTATGCAGATTGCCTCGTCGAACATGGTGCGGGTCGGCGACTGGATCGAGATGAAGAATCTTGATGCCAATGGCGACGTGGTGGAGATTGCGCTTTATACGGTCAAGGTTCAGAATTTCGATAAAACGATCACGACAATTCCGATCCGCAAGCTCATAACCGAGCCGATGAAAAACTATCGGGGAATGCAGCAATCGGGTGGCCGCCGCATTAAACGCGCGCTTTTCATTGATCAGGCAACCATCCGCTTTTTGAGCGAAGATGAACTTCATAATCTGGCTTCCATCGATCAACTTACGGGCTATCTGTCAAAGAAAGAAAAAGAAATCGCTGTTTGGAATGCCAAGCTTGGCGATAAGGCAAAAAATCCGGTCAATACGCGCCGGTTTACGAATATCGGCACGTTCCGTGCCTATGTCGAAACCTATCTGCGGAATCACCCTAACGTTCACAAGGGCATGACACTGCTTGTGCGCCAGATGGACCCGACACCGGATGGTTTACCGCTTGAAGTTTATTGCTTCACCAACACGACCGTCTGGGCATCTTATGAGCAGATCCAGTCCGATATTTTCGATCATCTTTATGCGGTTATGCCGGAATTTGGTCTTTATCCATTCCAGAACCCAAGCGGCGGCGATTTCCGCAAGCTCAATCTTGTGGACCTCACTCCGCCTTCTGCAAAGCCTTGATGATAGATGCCTGAAGTTCAGGAACCTTATATCCAGTACGTGATGGCGTGAGCCCAAGGCGAACAATGGCGAGGTTCATGGATGGAACAATGATCAGGCTTTGACCGTCATGGCCCGACATCCAGAAGGAATCTGCCGGAATGCCTTCTGTTCCAGCTTTAACGCCTGCCATGTGCAACCATGTCTGCGCTGATCCGTAGCGTCCATCAGAGGCTTGGGATGGCGTTTGCATCAGGCGAATGAAATCTTCGCTTAGAAGCTGTTTGTCGCCCACTTTGCCGCTATCGAGCAGAAGACGGGCGATAGACAGCCAATCTTGCGCATTGGCATAAAGATAAGATGAGCCAACAGGAACGCCACTGACATCAGCCTCCAGCGTGGCGCTTGCAATGCCTAATGGTTCAAAAAGCGTCGTCTGCGCATAGGTCAGCGCCTGTTCGGGCGCATCGAAGCTTTCCATGTAAAGCTTTGATAGAATGTTGGCCGTACCGCTGGAATAGTTGAATTTGGAGCCGGGCTGCGCTTCCAGCGGCAATGACGCTGCAAATTCTGTCATATTATTTTCGAGGAATAGCATCCGCGTTACGTCGGTTACGTTACCATAATCCTCATCAAATTTGAGGCCGCTTTCCATTGCCAGCAAATCTGCAAGCCTGATTTTTGATCGGTCGTCACCATTCCATTCTGGCAAAAGATGATCGCGCTGCAGATCCATTTTGCCTTCAGCAATGCGCATGCCAATCAGCGTTGCCATAACAGATTTCGTCATCGACCAGCCAAGCAAAGGCGTGTTGACATCAAAGCCTGACCCATAAGTTTCGGCGATAATCTGGCCGTCTTTCAACACGGCAATCGCGCGCATCCCCGGCCCGGCCAATGCTGGATTTTCAATAATACTCTGTATTGCCGGATTGATATTTAGATCTGCAATGGCGGCTGCCGCATCCATAGACTGGTTCAATGAAGGACGCAGATCAACGTCGTGCACATTGGCGCAACCAAGTCCCGGACGATAAACGGCCTTGCTTGGTGCAAAGAAACCGAAAATATGGGAGGTAACTGTCTCGGTGGCATTATCGACTGAAACATCGACAAATTTCAGTAAAGGATGACCGGGAGCCTGAACATCAAGCGCCAGCACTTCTTGCGGATCACGATGGGCCAGAAACACATTCGAGCAGACGATCTTGGCAGCATAGCCGGTACCAACTTTAAGAAGTTCAGGCGGGCGAAAACCAAGCCATAGAATGACGGCCAGAATAGCAAGAAGGAGAATGGAACCCGTAACTTTCAAAAAGCGCATCGCATTTTCTTCTTCATAAGAGATTCATCAACTGCCTTTCGCGAGCCAGTTATCTATGCCGTTCGCCGCCGCTAAGCCCGTTGCAAAACACGCGGTCAGAAGATAGCCGCCAGTCGGCGCTTCCCAGTCAATCATCTCGCCAGCGACAAACGTGCCCGGCAATTTGGTGAGCATATAATGCTCGTCAATCTCACTCCATTCTATGCCACCAGCCGAGGATATGGCTTCATCAATCGGGCGCGGACGAACGAGCGGAATTGCAAGTGCTTTAATGGACTGCGCAAGCTTGACCGGATCTTTTTCGCGCTGAAACTCGAGAACAAGGGCTGCTTTTACGCCCGTAAGTCCCGCACCCTTTCGCAATAGATTACTAATACTTAGCTTCTTATCCTGACGCGATAGATCATGCGTTAGGCGTTCAAGTGTGCGACCCGGCGCAAGATCGAGAACGAGATTTACATGGCCCTTGCGTTCAAGCGCATCGCGCAAAGCGCTTGAATGTGGATAGACAAGACTGCCTTCGACGCCGCCGCGTGTGATCACGAATTCACCCTGTGTAACACCCGCATCGCTGGTGATGGTCACAGACTTAAGCGGCTCGCCTGCGAAACGCTCGGCGAAAAAAACGCTCCAGTTTACATCAAAGCCGCAATTGGCTGGGCGCATTGGAGCAGACAGAATGCCCTGCTCCGCAAATAGTTCAACCCAAGCGCCATTAGAGCCAAGTTTCGGCCAACTTGCACCGCCAAAGGCAAACAGTGCTGCGTCAAAGCTTATGACCTCTGTACCTGTCGGTGTTTCGATGACTGGCTTTCCATTCTCAAAACCTGCCCACTTATGGCGGGTGAGAATTTTGACGCCCTGTGCTTCCAGTCGCTTTATCCATGCGCGTAAAAGCGGCGATGCTTTCATGGCTTTTGGAAACACACGACCGGATGAACCAACAAAGGTTTCCGCACCCAGCGCATCTGCCCAGTCGCGCAAATTCTGCGGCGTGAACTGTTCCAGAGCTGACCGGAGGCGCTCATTGCTCGCACCATAGCGCTGTGCAAATTGAGCAAAATCTTCGGAATGGGTGATGTTGAGGCCGGATTTTCCAGCGAGCAGAAACTTGCGCCCGACGGTTGGCATCTGCTCATATACAGTAACGGAATGCCCAAGTTTAGACAAATGTTCGGCGGCAAACAGCCCTGCTGGACCGCCGCCGAAAATTGCAATCTCGCGCTCACGCATTGCTGTCTGCACGGCGTTTTGTCATCAATCCTCTTTTTCCAGCATTTCTTTAACAGTAGTTGCTAACTGTTTGAGAGAGAATGGTTTTGGCAGAAAACCGAACTTGGCATCCGCTGGAAGATTGCGCGCAAATGCATCTTCTGCATAACCCGAAACGAAGATGAACTTGATGTCCGGATGCGTCTTGCGCAGTTCACGCAAGAGTGTTGGTCCGTCCATTTCTGGCATTACAACGTCAGAGACAACAATATCGACTTGGCCATTGAGTTCTTCCAGCACTTCAAGCGCTTCAACGCCGGATGCTGCTTCGTGCACGGTATAGCCACGCGATTGCAACGCACGCACGCCGCCCATACGCACCGCATCTTCGTCTTCAACCAGAAGTACCGTTGCGGAGCCGGAAAGATCTGCAGCCTTTTCGACCTTCTTTTCCTTGACCGCGACAGGCGCATTGTCTGCGCCTTTTTCTTCGATATGGCGTGGCAGGAAGATTTTGAAGGTTGTGCCTTTGCCGACTTCTGAATCGCAATAGATGAAGCCGCCAGTCTGCTTGATGATGCCATAGACCATTGAAAGGCCAAGACCTGTGCCCTTGCCGACTTCCTTGGTGGTGAAGAACGGCTCGAAGATTTTTTCGAGCACATCGGCTGGAATACCGGTTCCGCTGTCCTCCACTTCAAAAACAACATAATCGGCTTCGGGCAATTCGCGATAATTGAGTTTAGCTGATTCCGACGCTGTGACGTTGCGTGTGCGCAGCGTGATTTCGCCACCCTCTGGCATTGCGTCACGCGCGTTAACAGCCAGATTGACTGCAACCTGCTCGAACTGACCAAGGTCAGCCTTCACTGGCCAGACATCGCGTCCATGCTCGATCTTAAGTGCAATATCCTTGCCCACCAGACGGGCCAACAGCATACGCAAATCAGCCAACACATCGGTCAGATCGAGAACCTCTGGACGTAGCGTCTGGCGACGTGAGAAAGCCAGCAACTGCCGTACAAGTGATGCAGCACGGTTGGCATTCTGCTTGATGTTCATAACATCCGGGAAGGACGGATCAGACGCGCGATAATTGCTCAACAGCAGATCTGACGACATGATGATCGCAGTCAACACGTTGTTGAAATCGTGCGCGATACCGCCAGCCAACTGGCCGACTGCCTGCATCTTCTGGCTTTGTGCCATCTGATTTTCGAGCGCTTTCTGCTCGGTGGTTTCCACGGCAGAAATAATCGCTGCTTCTTCGCTGGTTTCGCCAAGATCGGTAACAGCGCTGAGGTAAAAGCGGATGTGACGATCTTCATTGCCCGGAAGCACTGTATCAACGGGCGAAATACTAGCCTGCCCAGCGAAAGCCGCCGCAAGCGCCTTATTGAAGGTTTCGCGGTCACGCTCATGCACGACATTTTCAAGCTTCACACGGTTATCGACCGCATCGCGATCAACCACAGGCGCAAAAATATCGAGGAAGCGTGCATTGGTGCGCAGCGTATGGCCTTGCGCATCAACGGCAGCAATGGCCATTGGAGCCGAGTTGAAAAAGCGCGTGAAGCGCACTTCGGCAGAACGAAGTGCGGCGGATGAATCTTCGCCCTCGGCGCGATCCAGAACAATTGTGCGGCTTGTGCCACGCGTGCCATCTCGTGCAGCCTGAACACGGTGATAAAAACGCACCGCAAGGCTCTGACCGTTGCGCTTGATAAGATCAAGATCAATCACGGTGTTGCGACTGGTGCCCGGCTCTGCCTTGACGGCCTTGATGAGCGCCATGCCGCTGCCCGCGACAATGTCTTTCAACGTAAGCGAGCCCGGCGTGAATTGTGTTAGATCAACGCCAAGCCATTCAGCAAGCGTCGCATTGAGATAGATGATGCGGCCTGAAGGGTCAGCCGAGAAAAATCCCGCAGGAGCATGATCGAGGTGATTGATCGCTTCCTGCAGTTCCTGAAAGAAACGCTCTTGTTCTGCGCGTTCATCCGAAATGTCAGCAATCTGCCAGGCGACGAGCTGACCTTTATAGTCCTGTCCGCCGTCAACCGGACGTGCTTTGATACGATACCAGACCGGCGATGCGGATCCTTGACCATCCCGCGAAAGACCACCAGAAATGCGTACTTCTTCTTGCGCTGACAATCCATCGCGGACGGCATTTGTCAGACGATAGATTGCGTCAGACGCGGCCGGTTCGCTTGTCAGAATATTATCGAGCGAGCGCACGCCGTCGGCCTCCGCTACACCTGTCATTCCGGCATAAGCGTTGTTTGCATAGACGATCTGGCCACGCGCATCTGAAATGACGGTACCTTCCGGCATTGTATCCATAAAACGATGCTCAAGATCCCGCTGGCCATGGCGTTGACTGAACTCGATCAATCCGGTTGCAGCGCCAAAAAGATAGAACACGCCGATCATCGACAGAATGCCCATCAATACGATAGCAAATCCATCGCCAAGTTTATCGCGAAACACGAAATAGACGATTGCTGCAACCGTCAGCACAATGCCGATGATCAGGAGCCGCAAAGCTGAACTTGAGCCACGCTTCGGCATGACGAGCGGTTTCGGATAATTATTGTCCGTCGGTCGCGACATCAGGCCCACTGCCCTTTCATGCTGTTTAGCTGAACTACAAGGGCCGCAAATCGTCCCGCTGCTTTTTGTTTCAGCTTAAGCGCTATCTTATTCATCAAGCAAAACCAATCACGTTCCCTGCTTCATTTTCCAGCTTTATATCTTGTGCCAGATTTTGACGCATATTGCAGGGTATATACGATTCGCAGAATGCGTTAATCGCCCGGTAGCACAAGCTTGCAGACCTTAAATCAGCGTGGAATGGCGCGTTTTGCACTGTTTTGGCTGGGGATCATATGTTTCAGCCAAATGGATGGAACATTCCCAAGTGAGATAAATTGAATTAGTGTTGCATAAGAAATGCGTTGTCCGTGATTTGTGGCTTGGGGTTTAGGCGCGGGGAATTGTGGTTTCCGTCACGGATAGTATTGGTTTTAGTATGAGAGGGTTACCCGCATGAAAGAATGGCTCAGCGGTCTTGTTGGGGAAAGTGCTGCAAATATTATCGGCTTCATCCTCATTTTTGCGATCATTCTTGGCGGAATTTTCGTTGTTCTGAGCATTATCCGGCGCTTCAGTGGCAGTGGTTTTTCCACGAGCGGACGAACAGGTCGCCAGCCAAGGCTCTCGGTGATGGATGCAGCAGCTGTTGATGGGCGCCGTAAGCTGGTTCTGATCCGCCGCGATGATGTCGAGCACCTTCTGCTGATCGGTGGCCCAAATGATGTTGTTGTTGAGCAAAACATTGTCATGGAAGCCCGTGCAAATCCGCGTTTGCAATCATCCCGTATCGAGCCTGAACACATTGAGCGCTTCCGTCAACACGAAGCGAGCGTTACATCGGACGTGGCCGAGCGTCCAGCACTTGCTCAACCTGTTGCTCAAGTTGTTGAAAAAGACGAAGCCATTCAGCTCAATTCTCCAATTGAACCGGTTACCCAGCGCAAACCTGAACCAGTTCAGCAGATTGCTCCTGAAGCCCAGCAGTTTCGTGCACCTCCGCGTCTTCCGGTAGCACCGCCTGTAACCCCAGTTGCCCCACACGCTCCGCAAAAGGTTGAAGCTCCAGCGCGTCCACAGCCGCCTCGCCCAGCTCCTAATTATCCGCCGCAGCCGCGCACTGTTCTTCCAGCCGCACGTCCGTCTGAGCAGCCGCAGTCGCCGCGTCTGCACCCGGCCTATCCACTCAGTCAGGTTTCCCGCGGCGTTCTTAGTTCAACGTCCGCAGCCAGTGCTGCCGCTGCTGCGAGCGTTGCAGCTGCCAACCTTGGTAACGTCACGCCAGCCAATGAACAGGCGACGATTCCACTGGTTGCTGCACCTGAGGTTAGCCCGGCTGCAACAATTGCGCCGGCGTTCAAAACTGAACCAGAGCCAATTGTCTCAACAGCTAAAGAAGAACCATTTGTCGTCATTGCTTCAGAGCCAGAACCGCAGTTTGAAGACGACCTGGGGGATATTGGTGGCGCGCTGCACGACGCCATTATGGCTGATCTTGCGACAGATGGCGGCGATATTGCAGGTAACAAAGAACCGGAAATGCTTGAAATCGATATTTTCGAGGAAGAGTTACTTGGCTCGCTCGACATTTCTCCAAATGGCAACAAGCCGGATGACAGCATTGAGGACGAAATGGAAAAACTGCTCGGTGAACTCACCAGCGATGAAACCCGTAAGTTCTGATTAAATACGTGATCTGAAAAAGGGCGTCGGCAGAAATGCTGACGCCCTTTGCGTTTGACCTATAAGCCAAAGAAAAAAGGCTGCGAAAACGCAGCCTTAAAAATTTCTGTTCGACTGAAATAAATCAATCGTCGCGATAAACCTTTTCGCGGCGCTCGTGGCGCTCTTGTGCTTCAATGGAAAGCGTTGCGATTGGTCGTGCATCCAAACGTTTCAAACTGATTGGATCGCCGGTCTCCTCACAAAAACCGTAGGTCCCCTCGTCAATACGGCCAATGGCTGAATCGATTTTGGAAATCAGTTTGCGCTGTCTGTCACGTGCGCGAAGTTCAATGGCCCGATCCGTTTCGGAGGATGCCCTATCCGCCAGGTCCGGGTGGTTTGCATTTTCCTGCTGTAACGCGTCGAGAGTTTCGCGCGCTTCGCGCAGAATATCATTCCTCCATGCAATAAGCTTTCCACGGAAGTAAGACTTCTGCCGTTCATTCATGAACGGCTCGTCTTCAGTGGGCCTATAGTCAAGGTCGATCAATTCACTCATTCTGAATTACCCCACATCTAGGAGACGCGTGCGGTATATAAGTCGATCACATCGATGACACAACATTAAACACACGCTGCGAGCTATTTTTTAGTTCATCAAAATTATGTGATTGTGATGAATTTATAAGCGACTAAAATTAAAAATGTAAAAAATTCGCATTTATTTTTGTAAAACGCTTCAAAACAGCAGTCTTAGAACTCTTTACGAAACATAATTACCGCAACAGGACAATCCTTGATCAATCTTATGCCCAATATTGAAGCAAAACTACCTGTGCATATTAATTCTCTTAATATAAAAATTGGCTGAAATTGGAAATCCTATCCCTATTTCGAAGCAATTGTGGCATGAAATGTGTTCGATCCTCCTCAAAGTTTGCACGGGATTCCATAATGAGTCGCCTCTTTCTTCTTCGACATGCCAAAGCAATCTGGCCAAAACCAGCCATGAAGGACTTTGACAGATCGCTGGATGAAGAAGGCATAGCTTCATTGGACGGGCTCGCAAATGTGATGAAATCATCTGGATCGCTTCCAGACAGGATTATTTTATCCGCTTCTTCCAGAACCCGCGAAACGGCGTTTGGATTAGTCGAGCGACTTGGTATTGATGTTGAGACGGTCATTGATCAGACCATTTATAGCGGTGGGGCTGGTGAATATTTGCAGGCTATAATGAATAATTCGAGTTCCAACAAATTAATGCTGGTCGGGCACAATCCGAGTATCGAGGATCTTGCACTGGCGCTGACAGGTGATGGTGATCCGCATAGCGTGGCAAGGCTTGAGGCAGGCTTTCCCAGAGCTGCACTCGCAACATTCACATTTGATGGACCATTGTCAGAGATTGCGCAGAAGCAGGGTTTCCTGGAAAGTTTTCTAGTTCCACGCTGAATGCATAGCACAACGATATTGCTGACGCCTTGTTGATATGCCTCACAAGTTCCTATCTATGGATTTGACATGGCGCAATTTTTACGAGGGCACAATTGGTAAAACTGACCAGTCTCGGCGATGAAGCACGGATCGCACTCGACACGTTGACCGATCGGGCAACCGGCCTGATGTCTCCTTCGCTTAGGCTTGGTGTCACTGGTCTGTCCCGCGCGGGCAAAACCGTTTTCATCACGGCTCTTGTGCATAACATGGTGCATGGCGGTCGTCTGCCGCTATTCGAAGCTTATAAGTCAGGCCGCATATCGCGCTCGCAGCTTGAGCCACAACCAGATGACGCTGTGCCGCGTTTTCAGTATGAAGAACATCTTTCAGCGCTACTTGATGATCGCATCTGGCCGGATTCTACGCGTGCCATATCGCAGCTTCGCCTGACAATTGAATACGAAACTGCATCGGCATGGGGGCGCTGGCTTTCACCGGGAAAACTTTCTGTCGATATTGTCGACTATCCGGGTGAATGGCTGCTCGACCTGCCTTTACTCGGCAAGACCTATCGTGAGTTCAGCGCCGATTCCTTTGCGCTCGCAAATGAACCAACGCATAAGGATCTGGCTCAGGAGTGGATTGCTGAAGCCCACACTGTCACACCTTCCGATAATGCTGATGAACTCACTGCACAGCGCCTCGCGAAGAGTTTTACTGCCTATTTGCGTGCCGGTAAGGCTGATGAGCGGGCATTATCGACGCTTCCTCCGGGGCGTTTCCTGATGCCGGGTGATATGGATGGTTCACCTGCCCTCACATTCGCGCCATTGCCTGATCTGCAGCTGGAAGATTTCAAAAACGGCAGTCTGGCTGCAATGATGGAACGCCGTTATGAGTCCTATAAAACACATATCGTAAAGCCGTTTTTTCGCGAGCATATCGCGCGTCTTGATCGCCAGATCATCCTGATTGACGCCATGCAAGCTATGAATGCTGGTGGCGCTGTTGTTGCCGATCTTGAACGAGCACTGACCGACATCATGTCCTGCTTCCGCCCCGGTCGTGCGAATTTGCTGACGGGGGTTATTCAGCGCCGCATTGGTCGTATTCTGGTGGCCGCCACGAAGGCCGATCATCTGCATCACGAAAGCCATGACCGCTTGCAAGCCATTGTTCGGCGCCTGGTCGAACGCGCGATTGAGCGAGCAGATTTTTCTGGTGCCGACATTGAGGTTCTGGCTATGGCTGCTGTTCGCGCCACTCGCGAAGCAACGGTTAAAGAAGGCAAGGACACGCTGCCAGTTATCATCGGAACGCCACTCAAGGGGGAGCGGATCGATGGTGAAATCTTTGATGGTGAAACAGAAACTGCTATATTTCCCGGTGATTTACCAAAAAATCCTAATGTAATATTCGAACCATCGCTTTCGAGTGATGATCCTGCAATTCGCTTCGTCCGTTTTCGCCCGCCGCGCCTTGAACGCACGGCGGAAGGTATCACGCTTTCGCTGCCGTATATCCGGCTTGATCGTGCATTGCAGTTTCTGATTGGAGATCGTCTGGCATGAGTGAGCAACCTCCACGTAAACCAGCGGCCTTTAGCGTTCAGCAGCCTGCGGAAAAGGGTGTCGCAGCAGAAACACCGCGCCGCCCGCGCGCCGTTACTGATCTTGAGAAAGTCGTACCAGACGTTGACGTTTTTGCGCTGAGTGAAGAAGAAGCTGACGAGCTTGAGATTCTGGATCCGGCCTTTGAAGCGCCACCACGAAGTCGCTGGTCTTTGAGCAAGGTCTTGTTCGGTGCGCTGGGTGTTCTCACGTCCTTTGCCATTGGTATTTGGATTGAAGATCTCATCCAGGCGCTGTTCTCACGCGCTGATTGGCTTGGTTGGACAGCGCTTGGCGTGGCGATGGTGGCGCTTGCAGCATTTGTGGCAATTATTGCGCGCGAGTTGATGGCTCTTCGGCGACTGGCTTCGGTGCAGCACTTGCGAAAACATGCAGCAGATGCAGCTGATCGCGATGATATGGCAGCAGCGCGAAAAGCGGTCGATGAGTTGCGCGGCATCGCGGCAAGCTTGCCGGAAACCGCACGCGGTCGGCAAATGCTGGATGGTCTCACGGAAGAAATCATTGACGGGCGGAATCTCATTCGCCTTGCCGAAACGGAAATCCTGCGACCGCTGGACCGTGAAGCACGTGCGCTGATCCTCAATGCGTCGAAGCGCGTTTCGATTGTCACGGCTATCAGCCCGCGTGCGCTTGTTGATATTGGCTATGTAATTTTTGAATCAGCGCGTCTCATACGCCGGCTTTCACAGCTCTATGGTGGGCGACCGGGAACGCTTGGCTTTCTCAAGTTGGCTCGTCGCGTTGTGGCACATCTGGCAGTCACAGGCACGATTGCCATGGGCGATAGCGTTATTCAGCAACTCATCGGACATGGGCTTGCGTCGCGCCTTTCGGCAAAGCTCGGCGAAGGCGTGGTCAACGGTCTGATGACCGCGCGGATCGGCATTGCCGCTATGGATGTGGTTCGACCCTTCCCGTTTAATGCAGAAAAACGCCCCGGTGTTGGCGACTTTATTGGCGATATCGCTCGATTAAATGGCGATAAGGCTGTAAAGTTAAAGGATCGTAGCTAGAAAGCTTTTTATTCTCGCTAAATTTGCCAGCTTTAATAGCGATGACAATAAAGCATTAACCATTCACGACGATTATGAGAGATGAATTTAGGGTGTTCGAATCTTTGATCCTTGCGCCATAAAACACTCTGCCCTTCGGTTGCGGCGTGTTTACAAATAATCTATTGGAACTGTGCCCTTCAGGCCAAAATTCCGGGACAGAGCTGACTATGAAAAACACCATCGCTGCATGCCTCACGCTCCTGCCCGCATCGCTTTTCGTTGCGCCATCTCTGGCCGCAGATAAGGATGAACAGTTTTTCCAGACAATCGAAGGCCAGTGGTCCGGTCCGGGTGAAATTGTTGCTGGTAAATACAAAGGCACCAAATTCGTCTGCAATCTCGCTGGCACAACGCCGGATGCCGCAGTCGGCATGACACTTGATGGTACATGCCGCGTTGGTGTTTTCTCACAGGCGATGAAAGCGACAATCACACGCGATGGCTCTACCTATTCCGGTAAGTTTAACGATGGCGCAGAAGGCAAAGGCCTGAACGTCACCTCCGGCACGGTCTCAGGCAACAAGGTTGTTCTTGGTCTTAACCGCAAAGAATTGAACGGTGCGATGCTTGCGCGTGTCGCTGACAAGAACACGATGAATGTTACAGTATCTGTGCGCGTTGAGAAGGAACTGGTTCCGGTGATCGGTATGAGCCTCAAGCGCGTTGACAATATCGCTGTTGGCAGCATCGCGAAAAACTAAAGCTCTCTATTTTTCAAGCCACCAGCCCGCATCCGTGCGGGCTTTTTCTATGTCTGAACTTGAGCAGGCACCGTTCCATTCGGAAACACTTTTGCCAGTAATATTAAGTTCTGGTGCAATATCATTGAGTGGAACCAGCACGAAAGCGCGTTCCTGAATGCGCGGATGCGGCAGTTCGAGCGTCGCATCATTCATGATGATCGCCTCTCCTGCTTTTGTTTGCATCGCAAGAATATCAATATCAATGATACGCGGTCCCCAACGCTCAAGGCGAACGCGCTTCAATGAACGCTCCACATCAAGGCAGATCTCAATCAATTGAAGCGGTGCAAGCGTGGTTTTGATTTCCGCACAGGCATTATGAAACCAAGCCTGATCCGTCTTGCCCCAGGGCGGTGTGCGATAGACCTTCGATACTGAGACGACTTCTGTGTCGTGCCGGGCATCAAGCAGTCTTAAGGCTTTTGCGATAGACGCAATTGGATCATCAATATTGCCGCCAAGACCAAGCCAGGCGCGATAAGGCAATTCATTGTTCATCAGCGCGGATAAACCACCGTAACTTCAACATGGTCAAGTACACCCGGAACCGGCGCATTTGGCTTGCGAATGGTGATTTCGGCGCGTTTGATCTGCGGGAAACGTTCAGTCAAAGCTTTGCCGACGTCCAGCGCAAGTGTTTCGATCAGATAACGCTGACGACCAGTAATAATGTCCTGAATAACGGTAAAGGCGATGCCATAATGAACAGTGCCTTCAATATCGTCATTTTCCAGGGATGAACCGGCATCAACATCAAGTATTGCATCGACATAGAAGCGCTGCCCGAGCTTATTCTCTTCGTCAAAGACGCCGTGATGCGCGAAGAAAGCGCAATTCATAATGCGGATGGTATACACGGCTCTTTTCCTATTGTGAACGTGCTCTGCTTTGCAGGATAGCATCAGCAACTGCAAGGGCGTCTCTGTTAAACGCGACATTATGAACGCGGAAAATGCCGGCTCCTGCCAAGCGTAGCGCTACCGATGTCGCAGCAGTTCCTATATCGCGCTGCAAAGGCTCAGCCTGTCCGGTCATCGCACCGATAAAGCGCTTCCGCGAAGTCCCGACCAACAGAGGATAACCGAAACGCTGCAATTCTTCCATGTGCGCCATCAGCGCAATGTCCTCATCCTGACTTTTGCCAAAGCCAAAACCCGGATCAAGCGTAATATTCGAAGCGTTGATGCCTGCCCTGCCCGCTATTTCGAGTGACCTATCCAGAAATGCAAATTGATCGGCGATCACGTCTGCATCGGTCTCCCGGTCCCGGCTTGTATGCATAATGACAAGCCCCGCACCCGTCTCTTTCGCAACTTGTGCAATTTCCGGTTCTTTTTGCAGTCCCCAGACGTCATTGACGATATGTGCACCCGCTTCCACCGCAAGCCGCGCGGTTGAAGCGCGGTAGGTATCAATAGAAATGATACAGCCAAATTGCTCGGTCAGTGCACGAATGATTGGCACAACGCGCGCAGCTTCTTTTTCTGCGTCGACTTTGGCCGCACCCGGACGGGTTGATTCACCACCCACGTCGATTATCGTAGCGCCTTCATCAAGCATTGTTTTTGCAGCAGCCACCGCATTATCCAGCTCAATATGCTTGCCACCATCGGAGAAAGAATCTGGTGTAACGTTCAAAATACCCATGATGACCGATTTTGAACCCAATTGGAGGCTACGGCCATGAGCGAGCTGCCATTGTTTGATCATTCAATGATATTCCAATTGTTTATTAACGCTGCCGACACAACTCTCTAACGAGAGTGCCATTTTATGAATGCGTTATAGTTCTCTTGACGATTGCATGCCATGTTGCTCATCAATGAATTTGCAATTTTCTTTCTGGTTTATGAAGAGGTGCCGGAACATGTCTTTGAAAAAACGAGTTCTGGCATTGGGACTGGCTTTTGCCATCATTGCTCCACAGGCGCAGGCAGCTTCGATTTTCCGAACCTTCAGCTATTATAATGTGAATGGAAAAACTGCAGAAGATCTCGATAAGGCTTTGTCACGAAGCGGGCCTTTTCTGAAAAAGACCGGCCAGCACCATCCGGGTGCCGCCGAGATACGTTTTGATGCCAAGGTCCGTTATGGCCGCGCCACAGGTCAGAAAGCCTGCAAGGTGCAGGATGTTTATGTGAACGTTCATGCCAAGGTCATGCTGCCGCGCTGGAAGCAGCGCCGCAAAGCTGAACCGGAAATCGCACTGATCTGGGATACACTTTATCAGGATATTCGCCGCCACGAAGAAAGTCATATCGTGATTGCCCGCAGCCATGCAAGCGAAATGGAACGTCAAATACGGTCCTTACGCAGCCGCAAAGATTGCGCTTCGCTCCGCGCTGACATTGATAAAGTAACGGAAAAGCTGATGGCAGCACATGATAAAGCGCAGGAAAGATTTGACCGTGTTGAAACGATCAATTTCGAACGCCGTTTTGAGCGCTTACTGACTTATAAGCTCGAAAAGATGGTTCAATAACCGAAATTTACAAATGCCGCTGAGTTGCATCAACACATTTCAGCGGCATCTTTGTATAATGCAATCTTAGTTCTGGCGATCTGGCACTCTGATCACAACACCATTGAGCTCGTCGCTTACACGGACCTGGCAGGAAAGACGCGAGTTGGGCTGCGGCTCGTAAGCGAAATCCAGCATGTCTTCTTCCATGGCATCTGGTCCGCCAACAACCTCGGTCCACTCTTCGTCAATATAAACGTGACAGGTTGCACAGGCACAAGCACCGCCGCATTCGGCATCAATCCCCGGCACGCCATTGCGAACAGCCGCTTCCATCACACTTGATCCGTTATCAGCCTCAACTTCAATGCGTGAAGCGCCATCGGCGGATACGAAGATAATCTTTGTCATTTTAAGTTCCTGAACACGCGCGTTCTGCGTGTTTGATAAGCTCATGCGATGCAAAGTGATCGCTGTGAGTTCTATTAATATCTTGCAGACGCAAATACGGCCTTATTCAAAGAGTTTCAACCGCCATAACCTGTTGTTTAAGCCAACTGCGCCAATATGCCGTTATGATCACATCTTCTGGGGTTAAACGCTGCCATTAGCATCCCACCCCTTGTCGGGACCACGATGAAAACATTAATATCGGCGTCAATAAGCCTATTCGATACGGGCACGATGCAGCAAAGTTGAATCAAACCCAAAAGTGCAAAATATTGCCAGTTCACTTTTTACGTGTATTTTTGTTAACGAATTGAAGAATAGATATTTTGGTTATAGGATAAGCGAGTGCGATTTCCACAGAATGATCATTAACTATGAAACGCCAGATTTCCGGGGTTTTATGCAACTCAGGTCATTTCTGTTAACCTTGTATTTAAAGTTTTACAGATCAAGCTTGGGCGCCTATTTCCTTAACAAGCCCGAGCCGATACGATGAAAAATGGCGGAGTAAGTTTTGTAACGGCTCTCAGTTGATCCGGCCGTCGCAGTAAAGAGTACGAGGTAGGCAAGGCTATGGCTTCTAAATCCAAGGCGCAAAAGCTCGACCACGAGGTTGAACAGGCACTTGAACATGCACTCGACATCGAATTCGGTGACGACTTTGACATTGATATGGATTTGAGTGCGCTTGACGAAGAGTTCTCTGTCGATGACCTCGAAGAGCAGATTTCGCGCGCAGCCGAAGAGCTGGTTGCTGAGCAGAACACGAAAGTGGTCGATGCTGCGACTGTTTCTCCTATAGACATTACTACCGAAGGAACTGCGAAGGCTGAAGCGATTGCAACCGTTTCCGTCATTGCCAGCCCTGCCGCGCCACCCATGCCGCCAGTTGTTAATGCTGCCTTCCCAACTGCTAAGCCAGAAGCTGCCAATGTTTCGTCAAAGCCAGCCAACAAAGCAAAGCCTGCCGCTCAGGAAGCAGCTCCGAAGCCCGCCGCTTCGCCTGCCTCTGTTGTAGCTGCAACGCCTGCCGCAGCTCTTACGCCGGCCAATGATGATACACGTAGCAGCCGTACAATTATTGCTGCGCCTCGCCGTGTGACTCAGCGTTCCTCCAAGCTTTACTGGACAACGACTGCCATGAGTGTGCTTTGGGCCGCCGGCGGTGTCGCTATCAGCAAGGCAATCAGCCCCGACGTATTTTCGAGCCTTCAGGCAACAACAAATTTCTTCACCTCAGCTTCAGGTATCGGTGTGATTGCCGGTGTAGCATTACCTATTGCTATGTTCTGGGGCTTTGCACACATCGTCAAACGCGCCCAGGAAATGCATGTTGCTGCACGCAGCATGTCGGAAGCAGCACTCAAGCTCTTGCAGCCTGAAGCAGCAGCCGGTGATCGCGTATCGACGCTCAGCCAGGCCGTTCGTCGCGAAGTTGCTGCGATGAATGAAGGCATTGAACGTACACTCGCACGCGCTGTTGAGCTTGAAACGCTTGTTCAGTCTGAGGTTAATCAGCTTGAACGTGCTTACACCGATAACGAAGTTCGTATTCGTTCGCTCGTCAGTGATCTTGGCAATGAACGCGAAGCCGTGGTCAGCCATGCGGAGCGCGTACGCTCTTCCATTACGGGTGCGCATGAGCAGCTCAAGGAAGAATTGTCGAGCGCTGCCAATATCATACGTGATAATGTTGCATCTGCATCTGAACAGCTTAGCTCGCTCTTGGGCGATTCTGGTGAGCGTCTGATCAGCAGCATTAATGAAAGCGGCGGTGCAATTGCTGATGCAATTGAAACGCGTACCGGTGACATTGCAACTCGCATCACAACTTCTGGCGAAGCTTTCTCAAGCCAGCTGGACTCTCGTATTACAACACTCGACCAGCAATCACGTGAGATTTCAGAACGCGTTAGCGCGGCACTTGATGAGCGTACCGCTGGCATTGCGACACTTCTTGGTGGAGCAACGCAGTCGATGGTCAGTGAGTTTGATGCACGCCTGACCCAGCTCGACACAACGCTTAATGAACGTGGTCGCTCGCTTCTCACTGAGTTTGAAACGCGTGCTCATGCGCTCGATAGCAGCACAGAGAAACTTAACGCGGCTCTTGAAACCCGCTCGCGTCAGATTAATGAAAACCTCATTGCACGTACCCGTGAGATTGCGGAAACCTTCTCAGGTGGCCGCAATGCACTGAGCACGATGATCGATGAGACAAAGGCAAAGATCAGTGATGATCTGACCTCGATCAGCGTCAGCGTCGGTAATGTTCTCAATGAAAATGCCACAGCATTTGCCGGTAAGTTGTCGGAAAGCCGTGATGTTCTTGCAGCGTCGCTTGAAGGTGAGACCGAGCGCGTTTCAGCTGTTATTCGCGGTCATGCCGATACACTTGCTGCCCGCACGAACGACATCGAAAGCGCTATCAACAAAAGCGCTTCGACTCTCAATTCGGTTGCGGAACATCATGCAGCAATTCTCGCTGACAGAACCAACGTTCTTCAGGAAGAAATGGCAAACAATGCTTCGCGTCTTGATGCGACATTTGCTGATCACGCCCGTTCACTGGATGAACGCGCTGCTTCCCTTAGCGGTGTCATTGCCGGCAATCAGGCTATGCTTGCTCAGTTGATGGACGAACGCACAACAGCATTACGCGATAACTTCAATGAAAATCGCGAAGTTTTGGCGCGCACTTTCGATGAACGTGTTGCATCGCTAGAGGCGCTCATTGCTGGAAATCAGCAGGAGCTTGCTCGCGTGTTTGACGAGCGTTCGCATGCAATCAGCCAAACGATCGGTGCCAGCCGCGATGCATTCGAGGCGACATTTACCGATCACGTACAGCGCGTTGAAGAACGCACAAGCGGTCTTCGTTCGGTCCTGAACGATCACAATAGTGCCCTTGCCCAAATTCTTGATGGTCATGAACAGACCATTGAAGGTCGCACGGCTGCAATTCGTGAAACATTGACTGAAAGCACAGCTTCGCTGAGCCAGGCACTACAAGATCACGGAGATATTCTTTCGCAGCGAACAGACAACCTGCACAATGCGATTGAAAACAGCAGCGATAGCATCAGCCGCGTCTTTGAAGGCCAGACTGGTATTATCGAAGAACGCACGCAGACAATGGAAAAGGCGCTTGCGATTGGCGTCGATAATGTTCGTCGTGCTCTTGAGCAGAGTGCTGGCACGGTTGCAGGTTCGCTGCGTGACAAGATCACAGAAGCAGCAAGCATTCTTTCCGCAGAAGCTGCGAAAGCTGGTCAGTCGCTTGATGGATTTGGACAGAGCTTCACTGCTGATCTCAGCAATAATCTCGCCGCCACAGAACAACGCCTCAGCGAACGCGCAAATGCAATTGCATCCCGTATGTCCGAGATTGAATACAGCATTGCAGAGACCGCTGCCAAAACCAGCGAGACGCTGGCCGGACACGGTGAAGCCTTTGCTGCAAGCGTTGCTGAAAATCTGGCAGGCACAGAAGCTCGTTTGAATGAGCGTGCAAGCACCATTGCCGGCGGCCTTGAAGCCATTGAAAGCCGCCTCACCGGCGAGCTTTCGGCGATTGAAGCCCGTATTGCTGATACTGCAAGCAAGACAAGTGAAACACTGGCTGGCCACAGCGAAGCCTTCTCGTCGAGCGTTGCCGACAATCTCGCAGGCACCGAAGCGCGTCTTAACGAGCGTGCAAGCGCGATTGCTGTTGGCCTTGAAGCCATTGAAAGCCGCCTCACCGGCGAACTTTCAGCAATTGAAGCACGTATCGCTGATACTGCAACCAAGACCAGTGAAACGCTGGCTGGCCATAGTGAAGCCTTCTCAACTAGCGTTACTGAGAATCTGTCGGGGACCGAAGCTCGTCTTACCGAGCGCGCAGATGCTATTGCGACACGTCTGGGAGACATTGGTTCGCGTATCACTATGGAACTCGGTTCTGTTGAAGCGCGTATCGCTCAGGTAACGGATACAACTGCTGTTACCCTTGAAGAACGTACCCGCGAACTCAATGCGGTTCTCTCCGCTCGTTCGCAGGAGATTACGCAGATCCTCAACGATACTGCGGAACCTTTGGTTCAGCGTCTGGCTGACAGCGGTCGCGGCCTTGCAGAACAGCTCGAACAGGCAACCCATGCAGCAACCGATCGTCTGCGTGCGGAAAATGCTGCCCTCGTCAACGCACTGGCTAACCGTACAGCTGAAACCATTGCTGCGGTTCAGCAGGCAAAATCCGGTCTTTCGGAAAATGTCAGTGAGCTGATTGAACGCCTCTCGGCGTCGAATGGCGAACTTGGCAAGTTGATCGATGCGGCCGCAAACAACCTTAATAGCATTGATGGCCGCCTTGTCGAAACAACAAGTAACTTTGTTGAGAATGCAAACCGTGCAGCGCAGATGTTCCAGGCTTCGACTGGTCTCATTGATACAAATATCGGCACCCTTCGCGCACTCTCCGATGGAACTTTGTCGCAGATTGCAGATATTGCCGAGCGTTTTGAAGATCATGGAAAGGTTCTCGCGACCGCGTCCGATATGATTAACTCAGCACAGAACGGTCTTGCTGGTACACTTGAAGATCGTCATCTTGCACTCGACAAGCTGGCTGCTGGCCTGGTTGAAAAATCGGAAGGCATCGAAAAATTGATGCAGTCGTTTGAATCTGCCGTCACGCTCGCATTCCAGCGCGCCGAAGGCCAGACACGCACATCGGCTGAAAAGATGCGCGAAAGCGTCGCTGAGATCGTTGAACAGGCTTCGCAGAAGTTCTCTGCTGCTACCGACGATATTCGTCGCACTGCAACGGAAATTCGCAGCGAACTCGACACGACCCGCGGCGAACTCAAGCGCGGCGTTCTCGATATGCCCGCGGAAGCCAAGGAAACGACGAGCGCAATGCGTAAGGCAGTTGGCGAGCAGATCAATGCTCTGAAAGAGCTGGCTGAAATCGTCAATAAGTCGGGCCGTCTGGTCGATGTTGGCGAAAGCCGTGCAGATCGTCGGGTTTCGCGTCCAGTACAGACCCAGCGTGCAGCGCCTGCTCCTGTTCAGGCGCCTGTAGCAGCAGCGCGCACACAGCAGGCAGACGGAGCAGTTCGCAGCCGTCCAGTTGAGACTCCAAAGGTTGCGCAACCAGTACAGTCTTCCGAAAAGCCACGCGGTTGGGTTTCTGACCTTCTTGCTCGTGCATCGGTTGAAGACGAAGTTTCTGCTCCTTCTCAGGCACAGCCAACACAGACGCCACGTTCGCCGAGCCATGTTGTTGAATCGCTCAACTCGCTCTCGGTGGACATCACACGCGCAATTGATCATGAAGCATCGGTTGAATTGTGGGATCGTTACCGCCGCGGTGAGCGCAATGTCTTCACGCGTCGTCTTTATACCCTCAAGGGTCAGCAGACGTTCGATGACATCAAGCGTAAATATCAGACCGATGGTGAGTTCCGCCGCGCGGTTGATCGCTACATGGACGACTTCCAGCGCTTGCTCGAAGACGTTGCACGTAACGACCGCGACAACATGGTAACTCAGACTTACCTGACGTCGGACACCGGCAAAGTTTACACGATGCTGGCTCATGCAAGTGGACGTCTGCGTTAAGAAAAACGGACATAAATAAGAAAAACGCAGCCAAAAGGCTGCGTTTTTTTATTTTCATTTTATGATTTGTTCTGTTTTTGAGTGTCAATCTTATGCCAAACTGATGACCAAACAGATCTTAAGAGTTCACGCCGACAAAAAAGCAGCTCGATTTATCCGGGCTGCCATTAATATTTTAGTGTTTTGTAGGATCAAAGCGAAGAGATTGTCCAGCTGACGATCTCACTTGCGACCTGATCGAACGCCTTGTCCAGCGCGCGTACATATTCGCTGTTTGTGGTGCCGTGAACTGGCGTAGAGGCGCGGAAAACACGTGTGGAGCGAACTTCACCATTCTTGTCATTCATCAGCCTAACAGCGATCTCTACGACCGCTGCACGCTGAGAGCCATAGGCCTGAATGCTGAATACTCGCAGATCGCTCAGTATCTGATAATTGATCGCCAGACCGTCACCCGGACGGCCTACGCCACCGAATACGCCAACGTTTTCATAGGCCTGCACAAGACGAGACTGAACGAGATTTGGCAGTCTGTCACCCCATTGAGCACCTTTGAGGTACTCAATCGCGCCGGGCGCAGTGTTGACAACGATATTTTCGCTATCAAGCGCCTTCAACGCATTGGGCGATGGCACGAGTATCTGGAGGTTCTTACGGCTGACTGATGTGCCCTGCAGCTGCTGCGGCGCTGACAGGCTGAATGTGTCGAGTGGCGTCGTGGTTCCGCAACCGGAAAGCATGGTTGTCAAAAGAAGTGGAACGATCAGCTTACGATGGGATTTTGTCACGATAGAACCTGTAATGGACATTAATGACGCGTCCTTCCGTTATACTGCGGTACACTGCCGGAACCACCAAAAATCAAACGCTGTGGGTTACGCTCTAGTTCTGTAATCGCCTGCTCTACGCGCTGTACTGCGCGACGGCTGTCACCGATCAATGCCTGTACATCGCTCAGACCTGAACCGGAGAAGCGCTCAAGATTGCTGGCAATCGGTGTAATGCGCTTATCGAGATTGTTCGATAACTGACGGATCGATTCAAGTGTAGACTTAGCTTGTGCAACAAGACCATCCTTGTCGTCACTAGAAAGCAACTGGTCTGCCTTGGCAATAACGTTTTCAACACGTGCAGACGCAGCGTTCAGGCGCTCCATCATCTGCTTCGCTTCCGAGACGATCTGATTGATGTTGCCCGCGTTCGAACCCAATTCATCAATCACGTCGGCATTCTTAGCCAAAGCGTCTGTGAAGGTCTTTGTATTATTGATCGTATCGATCAGCGGGCCGCGTGCTTCTTTAGCAAAGCCCTCGAGTTCGCCGAGGACGGAATTTGCGCGTCCAAAAATGTCCTGCGCGGTTGCAAGCAGATTGTTGATCGATGAAGGATCAGCATCAATACGCGCAATCGTGTCTTCTTTGGCTGCTTCTGTAAGAAGATTAGGCTCGTCGAGGCTGCCACCATTCAGTTCAATGTAAGCCTGACCAGTCAATCCCTGAAAGCCAAGTGAAGCCTTTGTCGAGCGTGTAATCGGAGTCGTGGCATTCACGCGCGTTTGCACAATAACCATGCTGGGATTGGATTCATCCAAATGCAACCGACGAACATCACCCACCTTGATACCATTGAACAGAACCTGACTGCCGATGCCAAGGCCGGTCACAGAGCCCGGTATGCGAACATCAAGACCAACAGAATCCCGCGCCTCGCCGTAACGCGCAATCCAATACACGAAACCGAAAGCCAGCAGGCTGACGATCAGCGTGAAAACTCCCACCACAACGTAATTGGCCTTCGTTTCCATATCTTATCCCGTCTGCATTTGGCTGTTAGGCCGACGTCTGCTCGGCGCGGATGTGTCAATCTGACGTGCGCGCTTTCCTCGAAAATAGGATTTAACCCATGGATCATCTACAGTCAGCATGTCTTCAATGGAACCGCTCACCAGAATTTTTTTATTACCCAGCACGGCAATGCGGTCACAAATCGCAAAAAGGCTATCGAGATCATGCGTTACCATAAAGACCGTGAGGCCCATTGTATCGCGCAGATTGGCAATTAATTCATCAAAGTCTGCCGCACCAATCGGATCAAGCCCAGATGTAGGCTCATCAAGAAACACGATGTCGGGATCAAGAGCCAGCGCTCGCGCTAAAGCCGCACGCTTGATCATACCGCCTGATAATTCAGATGGGAATTTTTCCGCCGCATCAGGGCTGAGTCCAACCAGATCAATTTTAAGGCGTGCGAGCTCATCCATCAATTTGGGCGAAAGATCCAGGTATTCACGCATCGGGACCTGGATATTCTCAAGGACGCTAAGAGCTGAAAACAAAGCGCCGTGCTGAAACAGCACCCCCATACGCATATCGATGGCCATTTTCTCAACATCGGTCAGCTTATCGATATTATTTCCTAATATCTCAATCTGTCCTGCCTGCTTTTTATTCAAGCCCAGAATAGTTCGGGTCAGCACAGATTTACCTGAGCCAGAAGGCCCGATAAAGCCGAGAACCTCGCCTTTATAAATGTCGAGTGAAAGATTATCGAGCACAGGTGCGCGACCGCCGAAACCAACGGTAACATCTCGTACCGAAATGATCGGTACTGGCTGATCGTTGTTGCCAACGTCCTGCAAATGCGGCTGATTATCGATACTCTTCTCCATGAATATTCTTTATCCGAGCTTATTACGAGACTGAACCGCGAGAAACGGCTTTCTTCAGTTTTATCCCTTACTGTGTCTGAAAGACCCTATAAAGTTGCAAAACTAAACGGTTAGAAGTCAATTGCGGCATAGAACATCGCAAACATGCCGTCTACGACAATGACAACGAAGATCGATTTAACGACCGAGGCCGTCACGCGGCTACCCAGTGATTCTGCACTTCCGCCGACTTTCATTCCTTCCACAGAAGCAAGTATGCCGATTATGAGTGCCATGAAGGGAGCTTTGATCAAACCCGCGAAATATGTGTTGAGTGCAACGGCATCATGTAAGCGACTGATAAAAGCTTCCGGCGAAATATTTGAGTAAAAGTAAGTAACTGCGGCTGCACCCACCAATGCCGACAAATCAGCGATGATCGTCAGAAGAGGCAGAATCACCACCAAGGCGACAAGCCTTGGAAAGACTAGAACGCCCACAGGATTAAGCCCGATTACTGTGAGTGCGTCGGTTTCCTCCCGCATCTTCATCGAGCCTATTTCAGCAGTGATCGCACTGCCCGAGCGACCGGCGATCATAATTGCAGTCAAGAGCACGCCTAACTCACGCAGAACGAGAATACCAACCAGATCGACGACGAAAATTTCTGCGCCGAAGTAGCGCAACTGAAAAGCGCCCTGCTGCGCAATGATTGCGCCAACAATCGTGGACATGAGGACGATGATCGGAATTGCACCGACACCCATCCGATCAATCTGCTTTACAATCGCTGGAAATGGGATGCCGCTGCCGCGCCCGGCTTTAAGCTGTGCGCCACGAATGGTTGCCCCCAGAATGTGCATCGCCATCAGGAAATCTTCATAAACTGAGGCGACACCCCGTCCGAGAGAGTCCAGCATTTTGATAAGAAAAAAAGGCTTTTTCGCCGGCTTTACATCAAGGGTGCGCTCAACCGAATTGCCCACTTCCTCAACGAGCGGTAGCCACGCAGGCCTAACACCTTCCAAATGAACATCGATATTTTGAGACACCAGCCTCTGGCGCAGGCGTTCAATCAGCCAAGCGCCAGCAGTATCAAGTCCCGCAACATTCGTTGCATCGATGATAATTGAATGCGAGCCGCCAACATTCTCCAGCTCACGCATCTTCTTGTCGACAATGCCAACAGTTTGCGAAACCCAGCGTCCGCTAAGATTTACGAGGCGTGCGCCTTCATGCTCGGCCAAATCAATCTTTGGCGCGACATCAGAAGCAGCACTTGCTTTGTCGGCAGTGTCGGTCAACATGGCCTAACCTCTTATACGAGTCGGTTCACGACCGAAATACTGCGTCCTAAAGGGCATATCCATGCACAATAGTTTGAAAATCATCCAAGAACGCTATCCCATTGCCGGAAAATTCACAATCTCTCGCGGCTCAAAGACCGAAGCTTTGGTCATAGTTTGTGAAATAAGTCACAATGGAAAATTGGGGCGCGGTGAATGTGTTCCTTATGCACGATATGGAGAATCAATCGCGAGCGTTAGCGAACAGATTGAAGCTGTCCGGAGCGCGATCGAAAGCGGTGCGGATCGTCTGACTATTCAAACGCTCATGCCCGCAGGCGCAGCAAGAAATGCAGTTGATTGTGCTTTCTGGGATCTGGAAGCAAAGCTATCGGGCAAGAGTGTTGCAGACACGCTTGGAACCCTGCCCCATCCTCTTGAAACTGCGATCACCGTATCGCTTGGTACGCCTGAAGAGATGGCAGTATCGACCGCTAAAGTTGCTCATTATCCATTGATTAAAGTAAAAATGGGCGGCGACAATGATATTGAGCGCATTCATGCCGTTACAAGTGCTGCTCCAAACAGCCAAATAATCATTGATGCCAATGAAGGCTGGACCGACGATAACATCGAAGAAAACATGGCTGCGGCAGCTAAGGCTGGCGTAGTTTTGATTGAACAGCCTTTACCTGCGGGTAAAGACGAAATTCTAAGCCGCATAGATCGACCAGTGATTATCTGCGCAGATGAGAGCGTGCATACATCTGTTGGACTCGAAGAGTTGGCGACCCGTTATGATGCGGTTAACATCAAGCTCGATAAGGCGGGCGGGCTCACCGAAGGACTGATCATGCGTGAGAAGGCCATATCGCTTGGTTTAAAAGTGATGGTTGGTTGCATGGTCGGCACGTCACTTGGAATGGCACCGGCAGTTTTGCTCGCGCAGAAGGCCAATGTTGTCGATCTTGACGGACCATTGCTTCTTGCAAAGGACCGCGCTCCGGGTCTCAAATATGAAGGTGCACTCGTTTATCCGCCGGAAGCCACGCTCTGGGGCTGATTATATGTGTGGTTTGATCGCTGATTGACACTGTTGGTTGCTGCAAGCACATTTTCGAAAATATCCGCGCAGGCATCCCATGTGAAAGGTTTTAGCACCTCAGCAGGATCGAATGCGGGCATCTCGAGCGCCGCCAGACAAGCGGCGCGGAGGTCCTCAGATAAAACTCCAGCGCCGGTGGCTCCGACAACATCAGAAGACCCCGGAACCGGAAAAGCTGCTACAGGTAAACCAGATGAAATCGCTTCAAGCAGAACCAAGCCAAATGTGTCAGTTCTGCTCGGAAACACGAATACGTCAGCTGATGCATAAGCTTTAGCCAACTCATGGCCTTCTTTTTTGCCAATGAATACGACATTCGGAAAACGAGCTTTAAAGTCTTCAAGGGCCGGTCCGTCTCCGACGATAAGCTTGGTCCCGGGCAAGTCGAGGTCAAGGAATGCCGGCAGGTTTTTTTCTGTTGCCACGCGACCCACACAGATGAATACGGGGTGCGGCAAATCTTTCGTTACATCGTTTCGCGAATGAAACAGATGACGGTCCACGCCCCGCGTCCACAATTCGAGCCCCGTAAACCCACGCGAATGCAAGTCGGTGAGAATAGACTGTGTTGGGACAAGCGTATGTGATGCGGCATTATGGAATTTACGCAAAAACGAATAGGTCCAGCTCAGCGGAATTGGAAACCGCTCCCTGACATATTCTGCAAAGCGGGTATGAAAGCTGGTGGTAAAGCTCCAGCCCATTTTGATACATGCACGCCGCGCCATAATTCCAAGCGGACCTTCGGTTGCGATATGCACATAATCGGGTTGCAAGCCGACCAATTTTTGCCGAAGCGCCGATGGTGTTGTCATTGCCAACCGGATTTCAGGATAGGTCGGGCATGGGAAGGAGCGATAGTCCTGCGGTGAGATAACGATAACTTCGTAACCGCGCTCGGCCATCAGTTCACAGCATTTGGTCAGTGTTCTCACAACGCCATTTACCTGTGGGTGCCAAGCATCCGAAACGATCACCAGCTTCTTCATTTGCTGCCGTTCGCAGTTTTGCGAGCTACGTGCGGCAACCTAATCACCTTATTGCCATCGTGAGCGGAAAGAAGCGACGATCGCTGACCGAGACGGTCGGTCCATTCCAACAACTCCATACGACCATCAAAATGTTCAACGACAGCAGTGCAGCTTTCAACCCAATCGCCCGTGTTGATATATTCAACACCATTCATTCTGCTGATTGTTGCATGATGGATGTGACCGCAAATAACACCGTCGACGCCAATGCGCTGCGCTTCTTCTGAAACCACGTCTTCAAAATTTCCGATGAAGTTAACGGCCTTCTTAACGCGAAACTTTGCCCATGCGGAAAATGACCAATAACGCAATCCGAACTTTGCGCGCACCCGGCTCATAACAGTATTAATCCAGATTGCCGTGTCATAGGCCCAATCACCGAGATAGGCGATAAAACGCGCATTACGCACGACGACATCAAACTGGTCGCCATGGATAACCAAAAATTTGCGGCCATCCGCGGTTTCATGAATCGCGCGATTCATGACCTCAATGCCGCCGAAATGCGTTCCCTGAAAATTTCTCAGAAACTCATCATGATTGCCGGCGATGTAAATAATTGACGTGCCTTTGCGACTCTTGCGCAAAAGTTTCTGAACAACATCGTTATGTTCCTGCGGCCAGTGCCAATTGCGTCGCAGACGCCAGCCATCAACAATATCACCAACCAAATAAATGGTATCTGCTTCGTGAACACGCAGAAAATCTAAAAGCAATTCAGCCTGAGCTGCTTTCGATCCGAGATGCACGTCTGAAATAAACAAAGTGCGAAATTTTTTTGGTTCAATCTGATCTTCGCTCATGTGGTTGTCCTTCCATCTGGCAACCTGAATTTGAACGAAGAAAAACCGATTCACGTCACAGGGATATGACGGCTGCAAATGCATGGCGCGGCTTTAAAAGTCGAGAGAACTTTCGAACTCAAATATTACCAATTTAAAGCTTAAATTTATGGTTTGATGTATTCTAACTGCGGGCGGACAAGCCAAGGTTTATTCACCTGTTCGCGAGAATGCGCAATCCAGCCAATGGATCGCCCCATGGAGAGCACACAACTAAAAACTTCTCGAGCAAAGCCAAGTTGCTGAAGCAGCAATGCGGAATAAACTTTCAACTCTGTCGTTTCGCCTGCTCCAACAGTATTTGATAATTCTTTATGATTTTGATTAGCAAAGAGCTGTTCAACTAATGACAATCTACTCTGAAATCCCGAAGATCCACTATTCTCGACGTTTAAAAGTGCGTCTTTAATGATTTCTGTCCTGGGATCATTATTTTTCACCCAAACGTTCCGCCTCTCCGATACCGCGAAGTCGACGTGGCTCCTGGATGTCTGATTGGATTGAAACGCGTCGAGAATATCCAGAATCCCGTCCGACTTACTATCATGCGACGATCCGCTAAATACCGACAGGGCTGCCAGAATCGATGATGTCATTCCAGCATTGACTGACGCCGCTATTCGGGCCGCTAATGTCGGGGGTGTCAAACCATAGTCTACGCAGGATATCAGATACGTATCGAGTGCTGAAACCTCCTGATCACTTGGTAACGAGAGATTCATCATACGTAAAATATCAACGCTGTGGGGCATTGATGCATCCGGGCGAACGGAATGCTTGCCTCGCTTCATACGTATGAATGCGGGTGCAAAAACAGCTGGTGCCGCAATCAAATGAAGCGCCGTAGTCAAGTCCGTCACATCTGGAATTTTAGTCATTAAAGTACGAACAGCGTCGACAGGTTTCATATCAAACAATTCGTCATCTATATCTTCGGTATAAAGAAAAATCTGCTCGCGCGCCTGGCCTAATGCTGACTGCAGGTCAGAGCCTGTAGGAAAATTTGGAAACAAGTCTTTCCACAACAGCTCAATTACGCTTTCCAATCTTGTATCAATGCACAATTCTTTGATAGGCACACCGCGTAAAGTGAATGTACCTTCGACAAAATTAACATCGGAAATAGATGTTTGAGAAACGAATATATTTGGAATTGAATTCTTCATGACAATAATCCCCTTTAAAATAGCTATTATATTTCAATAATAATTGACCGAAACCGATAAATATCGTTAGCAATATTAATTGATTATAATAAACACGACGCGTCTTATTGGTGAATAAAAAATACAATGGAAACGATTTGCACTTCTTATAAAAAATTATCAGGCCTTTTAAATGAGATTTAAAATGTAAACCAGAATATGGTTAAATGCCGACCCCACATGTCATGCACATGGCGCTCAAACAAGCTGTTGATTTGATTTTAAAGCCTTAGCGTAATAACTGCTTTTCAGAATCGGGCCTACATTGTTTTGAAAAGTTGAGATAAAAGCGACGTTGGCTCAAAGGGTGCTAGTTCCCATCAGCGCAACTCCCCTATTGCAAGCATGAACCGGAAAGTGATGCGATCATGACGAATAAAAAGACCCCCTCCACGTCCACGCGTTCGGATTTTGATGAAGCGGCACTTTTCTTCCACCGCTATCCGAAACCCGGTAAGCTTGAGATCCAAGCGACCAAGCCGCTTGGCAATCAACGCGATCTAGCGCTTGCTTATTCCCCGGGCGTTGCGGCACCCTGCCTTGCAATTCACGAAGATCCATCCACCGCTGCCGAATATACGTCGCGTGGTAATCTGGTAGCAGTTGTTTCAAATGGCACTGCGGTACTCGGCCTCGGTAATATCGGCGCGCTTGCATCCAAGCCGGTGATGGAAGGCAAGGCAGTTCTTTTCAAGAAATTCGCAGATATTGATGTTTTCGACATTGAAATCGACGCACTGGAAATCGACCGCATGGTTGATGTGGTTTCTGCGCTTGAGCCCACTTTTGGCGGTATCAATCTTGAAGATATCAAAGCTCCAGAATGTTTCGAAGTTGAAGAACAGCTTCGCGCCAAGATGAATATACCAGTATTCCATGACGATCAGCATGGAACCGCGATTATTGTTGCAGCCGCTGTTCTGAATGGTCTGGAATTGGCAGGAAAGGATATTACAAACGCCAAGATTGTAACGTCAGGCGCGGGTGCCGCTGCGCTCGCTTGCTTAAATTTGCTCGTTAAACTCGGGGCTAAGCGCGAAAATATTTTTGTCTGCGATCTTGAAGGCGTAGTTTACCAAGGCCGAGAGAAGCTAATGGACCGTTGGAAAGACGTGTATGCGCAAAAAACCGACGCGCGTGTTCTGGCCGATGTTATTGGTGGCGCAGATGTATTCCTCGGTCTTTCCGCTGCTGGTGTTCTCAAGCCTGAACTGCTTAAGCAAATGGCTGAAAAGCCACTGATTATGGCACTGGCAAATCCAAACCCTGAAATTATGCCAGAAGCAGCACGCGAAGCGCGTTCGGATGCGATGATCTGCACCGGCCGTTCTGACTATCCAAACCAGGTGAATAACGTACTATGCTTCCCTTATATTTTTCGCGGCGCACTTGATGTTGGCGCAACGGCAATCAACGAGGAAATGAAGCTTGCTGCGGTGCGCGCGATTGCATCGCTTGCCCGTGAAGAACCTTCAGATGTTGCGGCCCGCGCCTATTCTGGCGACACACCGACATTCGGCCCAAATTATATCATTCCATCGCCGTTCGATCAGCGCCTCATTCTGCGTATCGCACCTGCCGTTGCAAAGGCTGCGATGGATAGCGGTGTTGCGACACGCCCGATCGAAGACTGGGAAGCTTATACCGATCGCCTGACACGTTTTGTTTTCCGCTCCGGCCTTATTATGAAGCCGGTCTTCGCGGCGGCCCGGGCGCAGAGCAAACCAATGCGCGTGATCTATGCCGATGGTGAAGATGAACGCGTATTGCGCGCTGCCCAGGTTGTCATTGAAGAACGTATTGCTTCGCCTATCCTCGTCGGTCGTCCAAGTGTAATTGAAGCACGCTTAAATCGCTACGGTCTCAAAATCCGCGCAGGAACAGATTTCGAACTAATTAACCCGGAAGATGATCCACGCTACCGTGATTATGTTGATCTGTATCTCTCTTATACAGGCCGTCAGGGCGTAACCCCAGAAGCAGCACGCACGATCGTTCGTACGAACTCGACTGCCATTGCGGCTCTTGCTGTCATGCGTGATGAAGCGGATGCGATGATCTGTGGCCTTGAAGGTCGTTTTGAGCGCCATACCCGCGTTGTAAAACAGATCATCGGTAAGCTGCCAGGCATCAGTGATTATTCGGCATTGAGCCTTTTGATCTCACAGCGCGGCGCATTGTTCCTGACCGACACTTACGTGACAGTTGAGCCAGAAGCAGAAGAAATTGCTGAAATGGCAATTCTGGCCGCGAAAGAAATCCGTCGTTTTGGCATTGAGCCAAAAGCTGCGCTTGTTTCGCATTCCAATTTCGGTTCAAAAGAGTCGGCTAGTGCTGAAAGGATGCGTCGCGCCGCCGCGATTCTTGCTGAAAAAGCGCCGGAACTTGAATCCGATGGCGAAATGCACGGTGATTCCGCACTCTCGCAGGCATTGCGTGATCGCGTGTTCCCGAATTCGCGACTGAAGGGCGAAGCAAATTTGCTGGTTTTCCCTAATCTCGATGCGGCAAACATCACGCTGAACGTCGTAAAGACAGTAACGGACGCATTGCATGTCGGACCAATTCTACTTGGTGCTGCGCGCCCTGCTCACATCTTGACGCCTTCAGTAACTTCACGCGGCGTTGTTAACATGACTGCATTAGCAGCAGTTGAAGCACTGCAAAAATCCAACGAAATCAACAAGAAGATTTAGTTTAATACAATCTAATAAATTATATATACTTATATAAAACGCCAAGTATTTAAATAATACTTGGCGTTTATGTTTTTTTAACTATAAAGATCAAACATTCAGGCATACGGACAACGGGATGGGCTTGTTCTATGATGATTGTTGATAAGAATTTTTGGAATTTTCAGTCAGCGATATTTGCTTTCGCTGCAATTGGCATTCTGAGTGGCTGTACAACAACTGCACAGCCAATTCAGCCATGTACCACTCAGCAGATTACCAAACTCAGTAAACAGATTGATCCAACAAAGTTAAAACTGAATGCTATTCACAAACGCCTCTCAGTTGTTCGTGCAGAAATCGCCAAAGAGCGCTGTGTGGGGAGCATTTTCACACCCGAAAATATTTCAGTCAGATGCGAACGTTTGAAAAGACAGGAAGGAAATTTGTCTTCAGAAAGTCGTTCATTTGCAGAACGTTTGACCGACTTAAATGCAGCTATCGCAGGCCAACCACATGCCGGCAAACAAGTAAAATCTTGCGTAGCCAGTTGGCAACCTGAGCAAACAATTAGAAAAAGTACGCGGAAAAATATTGAGGTGAAGGCACGCACGCCCAAACGACAAGTTACAAAGACTGTTAAGATCGAAAAAGTATCTAAGGTCCAGCCAGCATTTATCGAGGACTATGTTGTTCCAGCATATTCTCCTCAAAAAACTCGTAAAACAGAGTCAGTCGCTTACACGCCGTCTGCGCACCCTTTGTCCCAATCGCCGACCCATGTCGCGCCGGCAGCAATAGCGCCGCCGACAGAACGTGCTTATTCCGACAACGAAAAAGTCAGAGTAGTCGGCTCTTCGTTCTTTCCGGACCAATCAAAACTAATAGGTCCGCCAGCTCCGGCCCATGCGGCTGCCCCGTGAGAGCGATACGCAAGGGCATGAATAATGTCTTGCCCTTGCGTCCCGTTGCTGCTTTTACAGCGTCGGTCCATACCTTCCAGGTCTGTTTGTCCCACGGCTCTGCGGGAAGCAGCGTGAAGGCTTCCTTCACAAAAGCCTGATCCTCTTCAGATAGTTCCGGCTTATCGGGCAAGTCGCCGGTGATGATCTGCCACCAATCGGCAGCATCGTTGAAGCGTTCGAGATTGCCGCGCACAGTCATCCAGAATGGCTCTACCTTTTCACCCGAAATACCCAATGCTTCGAGGCGATCTTTCGCCTTATCAAATGGCATTTCATGCAGCAGTGCACGGTTGAGCGTATCAAGCTCTGCCGGATCGAATTTTGCCGATGACTTTGAAATTGCCGCCAGATCAAATCGCTCTGCGAGCATATCCATATCGGATGCAGCGGACACGGTTTCTGAAGTGCCGATCAGGATCGCAAGTGAAGCAACTGACATCGGCTCATAACCACTTTCACGCAAAGAGCCGACAGATAAAGCACCAGAACGCTTTGAAAGTCCCTCGCCTGAAACTGTGGTCAGCAGATTGTGATGGCCAAAGACCGGCGGCTCTGCACCAAGCGCTTTGAAGATGGCAATCTGCACGCCGGAATTGGTGACATGGTCATCGCCGCGAATGATATGTGAGATCCCTAGATCAATATCATCGACAACAGATGGCAGCGTGTAGAGATATGTTCCGTCTTCACGTACCAGCACCGGATCAGACATCGAAGCCAGATCAACGGTCTGTGGTCCACGAACCAGATCATCCCAATGCACTTCAGTGCGTGTGGTGTTGAAAGGATCGTTTTCAAAGTTCGGCAGAAGAAAACGCCAATGCGGCTTGCGGCCTTCCGCTTCAAAGGCCGCTTTCTCTTCGTCGGTTAGTTTCAGTGCTTCACGGCCATAAACGGGAGGAAGCTTACGTGCTAAGCGCAAACGACGACGGCGCTCCAGATCTTCTGCCGTTTCATAACAGGCATAGAGAAGACCCGCCGCTTTCAGCTTTTCAACGGCCTTAGCATAAACGTCAAAGCGCTTTGACTGATATTCGACACGGTCAGGCGTGACACCAAGCCAGGCTAGATCGACAGCAATTGCGTCCGCATATTCCTGTTTAGAACGCTCAATGTCGGTATCATCATAACGCAGGATGAAATTGCCGCCATTCTTCTTGGCATACAGCCAATTTGAAAGTGCGGTGCGTGTATTGCCAATATGAATATAGCCCGTCGGCGACGGTGCAAAACGAACAGTTACGGTCATGACTAAATCTTTCAGCGGTCGCGGAAGCGGTTCGTTATTGGATAACGACGATCACGTCCGAAATTCTTCTTGGTAATTTTGACACCGGGTGCCGATTGTCGGCGCTTATATTCGGCCAGATTGAGCAGATGCTCGATCCTTTGGACGGTCTCAAGCGAATGACCGCGCGCAACAATCTCGGCATTGCTCATCTCGTTTTCAACGAGGCATTCGAGAATGTCGTCCAGCACCGGATAAGGTGGAAGACTGTCCTGATCGGTTTGGTTTTCACGCAATTCCGCAGATGGTGCTTTTGAAATGATGTTCTGCGGGATCACTTCGCCTAAAGGACCAAGACTACCTATTGGAACATTGTTGTTGCGCCACTCGGACAACGCATAAACCTGCATCTTGTAGACGTCCTTGATGGGGTTGAAGCCGCCATTCATGTCGCCATATAGCGTCGCATAGCCCACCGACATTTCCGACTTGTTGCCGGTAGTCACAACCATTGAGCCAAACTTGTTGGAGATGGCCATAAGAATAGTGCCGCGCGCACGGCTTTGCAGGTTTTCCTCGGTTACACCGCTTTCAGTGCCTTCAAACATTGGTTTGAGCGCAGAAAGGAAACCTTCAACCGGCTCTGCAATCGGCACAATATCGTAACGCACGCCGAGCGCCTTTGCGCAATCAGCGGCGTCTTTCAACGATTCCTCCGATGTATAACGATAAGGCAGCATCACACAGCGCACGCGATCTTTGCCCAATGCATCGACGCCTAACGCGGTGCAGATCGCTGAGTCGATACCACCTGACAAGCCAAGCACAACATCCTTGAAGCCGTTCTTATTGACGTAATCTCGCAGGCCCAACATGCAAGCCGCATAATCGGCTTCGAGACCCTCGGGCAATTTTGCCTTTTCAGCATCTTCACAGCGCCAGCCATCAGCCTCGCGCTTCCAGATAGTCAAAGTGATGGCTTCTGCGAACTGCGGCATTTGCAGGCAAAGGCTCTTATCCGTATTGAAGGCAAACGAGCCGCCGTCGAAAACCAGTTCGTCCTGCCCGCCCATCTGATTGGCATAGAGCATGGGGAGCTCTGTTTCGATAACCTGCTTGAGCACAACCTGATAACGACGCTCGATCTTGGCACGGTGATAAGGCGAACCATTTGGCACCAGCAGCAACTCTGCGCCGCTCTCTGCCAGCGTTTCCGCAACACCCAAATCGCCCCAGATGTCTTCGCAGATCGGAATTCCAATGCGTACACCACGGAAATTGACTGGTCCCGGCATCGGGCCGGGTTGGAAAACGCGCTTTTCGTCAAACTCGCCATAGTTCGGCAGATCAACCTTGAAACGCTCAGCGATGATTTCGCCGCCATCCAAAACTGCAATCGAATTATGCAGGCCGCTATCGCGCTGCAAAGGTGTGCCGATAATTACGCCGGGGCCACCATCAGCAGTGTCTTTAGCCAGTTCTTTCACTGCTTTTTCACAGGCTGCAACAAAGGCCGTTTTCAGAACCAGATCTTCTGGGGGATAGCCGGCGATGAACAGCTCCGTGAACATTACGAGATCAGCGCTCATTTGGGCCGCTTGCGCGCGTGCTGCGCGCGCTTTCTCAAGATTTCCGGCGATGTCGCCCATTACAGGATTGAGCTGTGCAACGGCAATACGAAGCATATCGAGATTCTCGCTAACGCTGGTCATGCGCAAGCTTTAGCGCGCTTGTGTGATTGATTGCAACGGATTGCGTTGAAGAACGGTTGTTCTTTGTCAGATGAGATAGGTTGTAAAAAGAATATAGCCCCATGTGACCGTTACAAAAACGATGGCGATCAGCACTGCGAGCGAGCCACAGTCTTTAGCAATCTGAATTTCTTTATGAAAATCACGCGAAACGGCATCGCAGGTCGCTTCGATGCCGGTGTTGAGTACTTCAACCAGAATGAGAAACAGGATCGATCCTGTCATCAGCAGAAATGTCAGCCAAGTTGGAGCAATGAAGGATGCGATTGGGAGCGACAGGAGAAACAGGACAAGCTCCTGCTGAACGGCCTTTTCATGCTTCGCCAAGTGCTTGAGAGCACGCATTGAATTAAGAAACGCCAGAAAAATCCGCTTCATGGATGCCCCCGAAAAATTATGCAAAGATCAATAAGTGTCTTCATATAAAAATCAACAGGGCGGAGAATGAATTCTCCGCCCTGACCTTATTTAAAAAGTGACTTTCCAATCAGGCGTTAACAGCCTGCTTTTCTGTCCCGGCATCGCGTTCCTTCTTGAGCAGTTCCGCCAAAAGGAAAGCCAACTCAAGCGCCTGATCGGCATTCAGGCGTGGATCGCAGTGCGTGTGGTAACGATCGTGCAGATCTTCTGCCGAAATTGCGCGAGCGCCGCCCGTGCATTCGGTAACATTCTTGCCGGTCATTTCAACATGGATACCGCCCGGATGCGAACCTTCAGCGCGATGGATCGCGAAGAAGGATTCCACTTCCTTGAGGATACGGTCGAATGGACGCGTCTTGTAGCCGCCAGCGGTGATCGTGTTGCCGTGCATCGGATCACAAGACCAGACGACCTTACGGCCTTCACGTTCAACAGCACGAATGAGCTGTGGCAAATGATCGCCAACCTTGTCGTAACCGAAACGAGCGATGAGCGTCAGACGACCTGCTTCGTTTTCAGGGTTGAGAAGATCGATCAGACGAATGAGATCATCCGGCTGCAACGACGGGCCACATTTCAGGCCGAGCGGGTTCTTGATGCCACGGCAATATTCAATATGCGCATGATCAGCCTGACGTGTGCGGTCGCCAATCCAGATCATGTGACCCGAAGTGCCGTACCAGTCGCCAGAGGTCGAATCAACGCGTGTGAGCGCTTCTTCATAGCCAAGCAGCAAAGCTTCATGGCTGGTGTAGAAATCGGTTTCACGCAAAGAATGATTGCTATCGGAAGTAATCCCGATGGCGCGCATGAAGTTCATCGTTTCCGAAATACGCTGTGCGAGAGCGGCATAGCGCTCTGCCTGCGGGCTTTTGCCAACAAAGCCGAGCATCCACTGATGCACGTTCTCAAGGTTTGCGTAGCCGCCCTGTGCGAAGGCTCGCAGCAGGTTCAACGTCGCAGCAGACTGGCGGTAAGCCATGTCCTGACGCTGCGGATCAGGGATACGCGAAGCTTCATCGAAATCGATGCCGTTGATGATGTCACCGCGGTATGAAGGCAGCTCAACGCCATTGAGCGTTTCCATATCCGACGAGCGCGGCTTCGCGAACTGACCGGCAATACGGCCAACCTTAACAACGGGCTTCGAAGCACCAAAAGTCAGTACAACGGCCATCTGCAAAAAGACGCGGAAAAAGTCGCGAATATTATCCGCGCCATGTTCTGCGAAACTCTCCGCACAATCGCCGCCCTGAAGCAGAAATGCTTTTCCTTCGGCAACGGCTGCAAGCTGTGTTTTCAGCTTACGTGCCTCGCCGGCAAAAACGAGCGGTGGATAGGTACGAAGGCGAGCCTCAACATCGGTCAAAGCCTGTGCGTCTGGATAAAACGGCACTTGCTTGATCGGTTTGTCTCTCCAGGAATTCGGGGTCCAGTTCTTCGTCATTTCACACCTGTTTAATTATCCGCGCGATTTCTCTCGGATTTTGTCCTCCTTGCACGAAAGCTGGAATGCGCTTGAGCAAGACAATTAAATATCTTTGCACGCAAACCAGCACGCGTGATCGCGTTGATATAATGCAGACGCTCACTTTATACCAGCGAGAATCGTTAACAGGATTGGAAGGATACGAAAGTTCAGTTTTCGACCTTCTTGCCGTTCACGACACGGTAAGTCGGCTTATACATGGTGACCAGCTCTTCCGCTGCTGTCGGATGCACGGCCATGGTGCGGTCGAAGTCATCTTTGGTTGCACCAGCCTTCAAAGAAATTCCCAGCAATTGCGCCATTTCGCCTGCATCCGGCCCCATGATGTGAGCACCGACAACCTTGCGGCTTTCAGCATCCACAATGAGCTTCATCAGCATCTTTTCATTGCGGCCCGAAAGCGTGTTCTTCATCGGGCGGAAAAGTGCGCGATAGATTTCCAGCTCAGCATATTTCTTGGCGGCTTCATCTTCCGGCAAGCCGACGGTGCCGATTTCAGGCTGCGAGAACACTGCTGTAGCAATCAGGTCGTGATCAGGCTTGGTCGGATTGTTTTTAAACGCGGTTTCAAGGAAGCACATGGCTTCATGGATGGCCACCGGGGTCAGCTGAACGCGATTGATGACGTCACCCACGGCCCAGATGTTTGACGCACTGGTGCGTGAATAGTCATCCACTTCGATTGCGCCGAGCGCGTCTGTTTTAACGCCAGCTTTTTCGAGGCCGAGACCCTTTGTGTTGGGCTTACGCCCAATTGCCATCATCACCTGACCGACATTCAGTGTTTCACCATTGGTCAGCAAAACTTTCAGCTCGCCATTAGCCTGTTTTTCAACCTTCTCGAACACCGCCCCGCATATAATGCGGATGCCCTTGGCTTCCATGGTTTCATGCAGCAGATGACGCAGATCATGATCAAAGCGCGACAGGATTTCTTTGCCGCGATAGACAATTGTGGTTTCAACGCCAAGCCCATGAAAAATATTGGCAAACTCGACAGCAATATAGCCACCGCCAGCAATAACGATGGCCTTTGGCAATTTTTCGAGATGAAACGCTTCATTGGAGGTGATGCAATATTCTGCGCCCGGCAGGGATTCATGCACACTGGCAAAGCCACCAGTTGCAATCAGAATCTGATCGGCAGTGACACGGCGACCATCAGCTTTCAGTTCAATCGTATGAGCATCAATCAGTTCTGCACGGCTTGCAAAAATCTCGACCTTCGAGTTTTCCAGACCTTTGCGATAAAGGCCTTCAAGCCGGTCAATTTCTTTGTCTTTGGCTTCAATAAGCTTCTTCCAGTCAAAGCTTGATTTGCCGACATCCCAGCCATAGCCAGCTGCATCTTCAAAATGCTCTGGAAATTGCGAGGCATAGACAAACAGCTTTTTAGGAACACAACCACGAATGACGCAGGTTCCACCCATGCGATATTCTTCGGCCAGACCAACCTTTTTGCCCATGGCACCGGCTAGTCGCCCTGCCCGTACACCACCGGAGCCACCGCCGATAACAAAAAGATCATAATCATAACCGGCCATGGGATTCTCCATTCAAATCTGTTTCTTCGACTTATGTAAGCAAAAGAAAAAGCCCGGCCAAGTCGCCGGGCTTTTAAATTCTACGTGACTATCGCAAAATATCACTGAGCTGGCTGCTCGGGAGCAGCGGCTGCACCGGCCTGTGCTGCAAGAACTTCTGCAACAGAGGTCGCGAGATCGCGGGCAATGCCGTTCTGCCAGATATTTGCAGCTTTCACGACTTCACGGGTTACAATCGGGCCTTCTGCAAGAAGCTTCTTGCCTGCATCCGATGTGTAGAACGCAGCGATTGCCTTGAGTTCATCTTCGCTGAACGCATTGGCATAAGCGCGGGCAGATTCGGTTTCGAGATCAGCGCGGCGTGCAGCCAAAGCAATAGCCTTGTCATCAACCGTCTTGGTGATGAGGGCTTCAAGGTTAGGATCCTTCTGGATCAACTCACCCTTCAGAGCGCGTGCAGCGCTTGGCAGAATTTCGTCGAACTGCTCAGTTGCCTGAATCGAAGCGATTGCCGCGCGGGCAGCATCGAGATGCGAGGCAGAAATTTCCTGCGCAGATGCCGCATGGATGCCTGACATCAGGACAAGTGCGGAAAACGGTGCAATCAGACGGCGGAAGCCAGTTGCCGGGATCATATGGTCGGTACTCCGTTCAAACAATTCGTATCGGCCCCTCAAGGCCGGTTCATGGTTCGGATACCGTCAGCGCCAGCGATGATTGCGGCGCGTGCCAGTCCGATAAAAAGTCCGTGCTCAACAACACCCGGTATGGCGAAGAGAGCGTCAGAAAGAATCTTTGGATCGGGAATGCGGCCAAAAGATGCATCCACGATATAATGTCCACCATCCGTTACAAATGGCGCGCCATCTTTTAACCGCAGGACGAGTGGACCTGCAAGACCACATTGCGCTGCGGCAGCCTCAATACCGAGCAAAGTCGCTTTAAGGCCAAAGCGATTGACTTCGATTGGCAAAGGAAAACGGCCGAGTGTTTCAACAACTTTCGATCCGTCGGCAATAACGATCATCGAATCAGACGCAGTTGCTACGATCTTCTCGCGAAGCAAAGCGCCACCGCCGCCTTTGATAAGCGACAGGTTTGGATCAACCTCATCAGCGCCATCAATTGTCAGATCAAGATGTGGCGTTTCTTCAAGCGTTGTCAGCGCAATACCAAGGTCAGCACAGAGTTCTGCGGTGCGCTCCGATGTCGGCACGCCAATAACCTTGAAACCGCTTTTCACCTTTTCAGCCAGCAGGCGCACAAATTCTTCTGCGGTAGAGCCGGTGCCAATTCCAAGACGCATTCCGTCTTTGACGTGCGTCAATGCCTCGGCAGCGGCGGCGATTTTCAGCTTGCGTGCTTCATCCATGCTCAGAATTCCTGTCTTCCCAGCGGATTTTCATCCTTCTCCGGCAACGCCTCTAGCATGCGTGGCCAACGCAACAAAGCTCTCAATACAATTTATCGTTATTTTTGCGATGAACTCTTGTTTCAGCGTTGTCTTGAGAAGACACAAACTTGAGCCTATCTGAAAGATCAGCTAGCAATGAGAAGATCAATTCCAGAAGGAAACATTATGGCCGCTGCTAATTCCAAACCAATCATTGTGTTCGATCTCGACGGAACATTGGTTGAAACTGCGCCAGACCTTCTGGATAGCTTAAATCATTGCCTTTCAATTTCCGGTTTGAAGACAGCGGATAATGACGCACTTCGCCGCTTTGTCGGCCAGGGTGGACGCGTTATGATTGAACGCGCTTTTGCAGCCCAGCAAAAGCAGGTCGATGACGCGAAGCTGGATGAGTTGGTTGAAGAATTTCGCGCGCATTATAGCGCAAATATGCCGGGACATTCATCGTTCTATCCGGGCGTGCTTGAAGCCATGGATCGCTTCAGTGCGAATGGCTATACGCTGGCAGTTTGTACAAATAAGTTTGAAGCGCTGGCAGTAAAGTTGCTGAAGGCAATGGGTGAAGCGCATCGTTTCGCTGCTATTTGCGGCGCAGATACATTCGCATTCCGCAAGCCTGACCCTCGTCATTTGACGGAAACCATCGCTCTTGCAGGCGGTAATCGCGACCTCGCTATCATGGTTGGTGATAGCCGTACCGATATTGATACTGCGAAGGCAGCAGGCATTCCTGTCGTCGCGGTCGATTTCGGATATACTGATTTGCCAGTTCAGCATTACGAACCGAGCCGCGTCATTTCGCATTATGATGAATTTACGCTCGAAATGGCGGACCAGCTTTTAGAAGCCGTCGCAGATAAGGTGTAAGGGAGTATGATTATGAATAAAATACTTATACTTACTGCTGTTTTCTCGACAACAATATCAGCATTTGCTTTTGCAAATGAACCGGCGCCAACTGGCCTGCCCGGAGTAAAGCCGCAAACGCCCATCGTATCAGCACCACCGCCTGCGCCTGAACCAGATAATCAGCAAGGCGGAACATGGAAAAACTTCCGTGTCGGTAATACTGATGTGTCGGTTTCTGGTAGCATCACAGTTGACGTTGGCAGCGGAAACAGCCGCATTTCAGGACGCTGATCGCTCAAGAGCTGACCAGACGGCCGGCAGTTGTAGCGGTAAATCCTCGGCAATAAGGCCATGACCGAAACGACGTGCAGCATCGGCGTGCATCCAGACCGCAGCGCATGCGGCTTCAAACGCTGGCATTCCTTGTGAGAGCAATCCGCATATGATGCCAGCAAGCGCATCGCCAGATCCGGCAGTCGCCAAGAGCGGCGTGCCATTGGCATTGATTGCCGCACGTCCATCTGGTGCTGCGATGACTGTATCTGGTCCTTTATAAATCACCATAGCATTGGCACGTTTGGCTGCCTGGCGTGCCTTATCCGGTTTTGATGTTTCGGAATCCGCAGCAATATCGGGAAATAAACGTCGAAACTCACCTTCATGCGGAGTGAGTACGAGCGCTGTGTGATCGCTGCGTTTTGCGTTGACAAGTTGTTCAGGCCTCTCCTCGAAAGCGGTTATGCCGTCCGCATCAAGTACCAATCCCTTTAAATGTTCCGCGCGATTATTCGCTGCTGACAGAAGCAACAGAGCGTGATCGCGCGCAAACTTGGCACTGCCATAGCCTGGGCCGAGAACACAGGCTGCAACCTTGCGATCAATCAGGAATGCTTCAACATCTTTGATACTGCGCGTCTCGCGCACCATTATGCTCGTCAGATGAACGGCATTTGTCGCTAGCGCGTCGGGTGGCGATAAAAGAGTAACGGCCCCTGCACCACTTCGTGCAGCAGCCATGGCAGACAGTCGCGCCGCTCCTGTTGAATGCGCCGGGCCAGAAAAGACAACGACATGGCCGCGACTATATTTATGCGCATTGATTGACAGTGTTGGTAATTGATCCCGCCAGAGTTCCGCCACGTTTTCAAATGTATTTGGCGCAATCTTGTCGAGCACATTATCCAAGATGCCAATGTCTGCAACATGAAGCACACCACAATGCGTGCGACCGGGTTGTAAAAGATGTCCGGGCTTTTTGCGGAAAAAGGTTACAGTTGCGCGTGCGTTGATGGCATTACCAAGCACCCGCCCGTTAAAGCCCGAAATACCGCTTGGCAAATCGACAGCAAGAACCGGAATATCTGATGCATTCACCCCGTCGATAATACGCGCCTCAACGCCATCGACCGGACGTGACAAGCCCGCACCATAGAGCGCATCTATAATGCCGACGAAATCAGTCGGCACCATCGCGCTTAGGCGGTGAACTTCTCCTTTGTAAAAATGAAGGGCGCGCATTGCATTACTTCCCTCACGCGGCTGCTTCGTTCCAAAACAAATGACTTCGCGTCCCGCCTCTATAAGGAACTGCGCTGCAACATAGCCATCACCGCCGTTGTTCCCCGGCCCGCATAGAATTGCGATTGGTCCTTGTGCGGGAAACATATTCCGCGCCACGTCAGCAATTGCATGGCCAGCCGCAAGCATGAGAGAAAAACCGTCTCGCTTGCCGCTATCGATGGTTATAGCATCTGCACGCGACATTTGCTCCGGCGTCAAGAGTTCAAACATAAGCGGCACCTTCCTCTGCGATGAACTTGATTAATTACGCGGCAGACGAATTTGCGCAAGCCTGATGAAGTTTATTGCATTTCGCCTGTTTTTTAATCACCGCTAACGAGATTGAAACCTTGTTAAAAATCTTTCTCGCAGAGCAGCTTGTGTAGATGCTCATAATAATGCCAGTCTGCGACGAAGAACTTGAACTTTTGAAATTTAAAAAATGCGCTAGCCTCGCGTTTAGCCGCATTTCTAGCGGTTTAGATGCAGAAATATGGGAAAAACCTCCCAAATCAGCGCATGTTTTTAAAAATTCGACAAACGACAAATAAGTTGGCACAGTTCATGCTTCTATTTCAGCGAAACGGGCACAATGTCCATTTCCGAACAAGAGCGGAGACAATTCTCTGATGAAAAAGATCGAAGCCATTATTAAACCTTTCAAACTCGATGAAGTGAAGGAAGCCCTTCAGGAAGTCGGCTTGCAGGGTATTACGGTCATTGAAGCCAAGGGTTTCGGCCGTCAGAAAGGCCATACTGAACTTTATCGCGGTGCAGAATATGTCGTTGATTTTCTTCCCAAGGTAAAAGTCGAAGTCATCGTCGCTGACGAAACTGTTGATGGCGCTATTGAAGCTATTCGCAAAGCGGCCCAGACAGGCCGTATTGGCGACGGTAAGATTTTCGTTTCCAATATCGAAGAAGTTATTCGTATCCGTACCGGCGAATCCGGCGTGGACGCGATTTAACCCAATCAAACTATCGACCGAAGTCTTCCGACCCAAGTCTACCGAACACAGCCGTGCAAACAGGATACCAAAATGACGACTGCCAATGACATTCTGAAACAGATCAAAGACAACGACGTAAAGTTTGTTGACCTTCGCTTCACCGACCCAAAGGGCAAGCTGCATCACGTCACGATGGATGTTGGCCTCGTCGACGAAGAAATGTTTGAAGACGGCGTTATGTTCGACGGCTCTTCGATTGGCGGCTGGAAGGCTATCAACGAATCCGACATGGTTCTGAAGCCAGATCCAGAAACAGCCCACATTGATCCATTCTTCGCACAGTCCACGCTGGTTATTCTCTGCGACATTCTTGATCCGATTTCGGGTGAAGCTTATGGCCGCGATCCACGCGGGACTGCAAAGAAGGCGGAATCCTACATGAAGTCGCTCAACATCGGCGATACCGTTTATGTTGGCCCGGAAGCTGAATTCTTCGTCTTCGATGATGTGAAGTTTAAGGTTGATCCATTCAACACCGGCTTCAAGCTCGACTCGACCGAACTGCCTTCGAACGACGATACCGATTACGAAACTGGCAATATGGGTCATCGTCCACGCGTTAAGGGTGGCTATTTCCCGGTTCCACCAGTGGACAGCCTTCAGGATATGCGCTCCGAAATGCTCACCGTTCTGACGGAAATGGGCGTAACCGTTGAAAAGCATCACCACGAAGTCGCTTCTGCACAGCACGAACTTGGCACGAAATTCGACACGCTGGTACGCAATGCCGACAAGATGCAGATCCAGAAATATGTCGTGCATCAGGTCGCTAATGCCTATGGCAAAACTGCAACCTTCATGCCAAAGCCAGTTTTCGGTGACAACGGCTCTGGTATGCACGTTCACTTCTCGATCTGGAAAGATGGCAAGCCAACTTTCGCTGGCAATGAATATGCTGGCCTGTCGGAAAACTGCCTGTTCTTCATCGGCGGCGTTATAAAGCACGCTAAGGCTGTGAACGCATTCACGAACCCATCAACCAACTCCTACAAGCGCCTGGTTCCAGGTTATGAAGCTCCAGTTCTGCTGGCTTACTCGGCTCGCAACCGCTCGGCTTCCTGCCGCATTCCTTTCGGCTCGTCGCCGAAGTCAAAGCGCCTTGAAGTTCGTTTCCCTGATCCATCGGCAAACCCATATCTGTGCTTTGCAGCTCTGCTGATGGCTGGTCTTGACGGTATCAAGAACAAGATTCATCCAGGTCAGGCTATGGACAAGGATCTTTACGATCTGCCTGCAAAGGAACTCAAGAAGATCCCAACGGTTTGCGGTTCGCTTCGTGAAGCTCTGCAGGCACTCGACAAGGATCGCGAGTTCCTCAAGGCTGGCGGCGTGTTTGAAGACGATCAGATCGACAGCTTCATCGAACTCAAAATGGCTGAAGTGCTGCGTTATGAAACAACGCCGCATCCAGTCGAGTTCGACATGTACTACTCGGTTTAATCGCTACTGCGGGTCGGCAACGGCCCGCATCGATTAAGACGGTTACCGAGGGGAACGACGTGCAAAATGCACGCGAAAGAAAACCCGGCGCAAGCCGGGTTTTCTATTTCTATCAATAAACTACGCTTATTAGCTAAATAATAACTAGAGCGCCTGCAACACGCGGGCTGCAACCAGCATTTCTCCGTGACGGGTCTTGCGACGCGCTTGTGCTTCTGCGTCTTCACCCCAATGCTCGACAGTCCAGTCTTCATCGAGATGCGCACGCTTCCAGCCGTCTTCTACAGACAATTCGCCCTTAGCAATTGCCAATGCAATGAGTGCGGAGCCCGTCAGTGTGGTCATGGTGTGGAGCGAAGCCAGCGCAATCGGATTTCTAAATTCTGTCAGATGAACGCCAAAAGCTGCAATTGCTTCGCGGGACTGTTCAACATGCATCACGCCTTCGGCCAGTGCAAAACGTGCGCCGAGGCTTTCGGCCCAGTCGATCAGCGGATCCCATTGTTCGGTCTGGCGAGCAACAAGCTCTTTCGGGCTCGCGGCGCGGTAACAGATCATGTCGGTGCCAGCAAAGCGCAGAATATCTTCGAAAACCGCCTGCGGGTCTTGCGCAATGCCGTCGATTGCTGTGTTCACCAGACGCGTTGCAGGCATCTTGGAAGGATCGATAACTTCTACCTGTGCGCGAAACTCTTCTGCAATGATTTCTGCCGCTTGCGCTGTTGGCAAAAGCAAAACTGCACGCGCAGGTGTTTTAACCGGGCGACCATCCAGATGCACCGTGAAACCGCCTTCGGTTTCAGCCACTTCCGCCTTTTCATAAAACCGTTTTGGCAAAGGTGTGCGCATCAGTTCCTGCGAGCGCTTTACCGGGTCGGTTTGCGAGATCGGCATTTCAGCTTGGGGATCGCTCAGAGTGTCGCGCATAATACTATCCAATTGTTGTTGGTCAGGATGCGAAGGCATCCATTTCATGCAAAATTGCATGGAGTTCTTCAGGCTTGTTCATGACATGGTGGGCGCCTGCATCTTTCAGTGCATCAGGCTTATGGTAGCCCCAAGAAACACCAGCGGCACGCGCACCCGCTGAACGAGCCATTTGCATATCGTAAATCGCATCACCGATCACGATTGTTCGCTCTGGTTCTATCCCCATTTCGGCACAGGATTCAAGCACCATAGCCGGATGAGGCTTGGACGGGCAATTATCGGCAGTACGAACAGTCACGAAATGATGTCCAATGCCATGTCGTTCAAAAATCGAACGCACGCCACGCTGCGACTTGCCGGTGACAATGCCTAGCAACAGATCATCGCGACTACCAAGCTCAGTCAGAAGTGGCAGAATACCGTCATAAAGCGGCTCTGCGAAATCAGGATTCTGACGGTACTTTACAAAATTTTCCTTGTAACGCTGCGTGAGCCAATATGCCTGTTCGTCAACTTCGCGGCCAAGCAATTGCGCAATAGCAATTGGCAATGAAAGACCAATGATCGAATGGGTTTGCTCAATTTCCGGCGGCGTCAGTCCTGCATCTTTAAAACTTGCAGCCATGCAATGGTGGATAGTGTCGCCACTATCGACAAGTGTTCCGTCGCAATCAAAGAGAACGAGTTTCATGAAGTTGCTCCGGCTTTTCCGCGTCGGTTGATAATAATGAGGCCAAGTCCGATCAGAGCCAGTGCTGCAAAGATTTTCCAGCCAAGTGTCTCATTGAGTAGCAATCCGCTTAACAACACGCCAAACGCAGGCGTCAGAAATGCAAAGTTTGACAATTTGGAAGCGGGATAACGACTTATCATCCAGAACCACAGAGGATAGGTAACGGCCACCACGAACATCGATTGAAACAGAAATGACAGAACCGAAAGCAAATCAGGCTCGCGGATCAAGGGGCCGCTTAGAAACATGAATGGCAGCGGCACAATTGCTGCGACAGCCAGCTGATAAAGCAAGGTCTTTTCAGGTGCGGCACTTGCGAGCTTCGAACGTTTGATGACAATCGTCGTCATCCCCCATAACATACCAGATATCAGTGCCAGAATATCACCATAGAGCGCATAAGGTCCGGGCCGACTGCTATTGTCGGCGAATACGATCACGACACCGAAGAATGCCACGCACATGCCGATAAAGGCGCGCATCGACATCTTTTCGCCCAACAGAAAATGACTGCCGATTGCCACCCAGAATGGCATGACATTCATCAAAAGGGCGACACGCCCAACGCTTGTCAGCTCCATCGCCAGAAAGATCAGAACGAATTCAACGCCAAACAAAAGCCCAGCCAGAATGCCGGATTTTAATGTTCCGTCGCGCCTGAAAAGCGGGATATGCTTCCAATAACACCAAAGGAAGACACAAACCCCGCCCAATGCAGAACGTCCGGCGGCCATAAGCATGGGATTAAAACCGCGATTGCCGATCTTGATGGCAACCTGATTAAGTCCCCATGTGAACATGATGAACATGACAAGCGCTATGGCCAGCCCGTCAAATGCCGCCTTGCCCGGAACTGTTCCCGCTGCAGATCCCCCTCCAGCACCCGACATGTTTACTCTTCCGTATCTGCCTCATCAAAGCCCAGCAAATTCCACGATTGCACCATATGCGGTGGCAGTGGAGCTGTGACGTCAATCATGCCACCAGACGGGTTTGGAATGCGAATGCGTCGTGCATGAAGATGGAGTTTCTTCTGAATGCCGCCGGGAAATTCCCAGTTTTGGTCAGCCTCAAAATATTTAGGGTCGCCAATAATCGGATGACCAATATGCGCCGCATGAACGCGCAGCTGATGGGTACGGCCCGTATAAGGCTCCATTTCCAGCCAAGTCAGATTGTTGCCGACCTTCTCGATGATCCGGTAATAAGACACCGCATGATCGGAATCCGGCTCACCATGCTGGCAAACCCGCATCTTGTCGCCATCTGGCGTCTGCTCTTTGACAAGCCAGGTCGAAATCTTGTCTTCGCGCTTGCGCGGAACGCCCTTAACCAACGCCCAGTAGGTTTTCTTGGTGTCGCGCTCACGAAATGCAGCGGTCAGCGCCTGTGCAGCACCACGCGTTTTTGCAACAACAAGACAGCCTGAGGTGTCGCGATCGATACGATGTACCAAACGAGGCTTTTCGCCTTTCTTGTTGCGCCATGCCTCCAGCATGCCATCAACATGACGAACAAGGCCGGAACCGCCCTGCACTGCCAGACCCGCAGGCTTGTTGAAGACATAGACCTTCGGATCTTCGTAAATCAGCATTTGCTTCAGAACATCGCCATCATCCTGCGAGCGGATAGTGCGCGCTGTCACGGGGCCAGTTGGCGTTTCATCGCCACCAATCGGCGGAATGCGGACCGACTGGCCAGCCTGCAAACGTGTGTCTGACTTTGCGCGCCCACCATCAACGCGAACCTGACCGGAGCGCAGCAGCTTTTGCAGGTGTCCAAAGCCGAGCCCCGGAAAGTGGACCTTGAACCAGCGATCAAGGCGCATACCAGCCTCGTCTGTAGCCACAGTTTTTTGTTCAACGCCTGCCATGGAGAAAACCCGATCAATACTTCTTTGGGGCACAAGCCTTGCGTGCCGCTCTTTTATGACTGTCAATAGACGTGCAAAGGGCAGATTGCTAGGCATAAAAGCATTTGCCATCGCCACAAATGAGCTTCAGAGTCTTCACGCTCGGTTACATGTGTTTTTAATTTATGGTCAACCTTGTCACCTATTCGCCACTTCTTGCCATCATTGCATATTGATAGAATAGGGCGACTGCACCATGTAGTCCTCTGAAATAGAACGAGCGGGAGTGCTAAGGTGTCATTGCTCAAAATCTACTGGCGAGCCATGGAATATCTTGCGGCGGAGAAAGCTGCAACGATCACCATGTGTATTGCAAGCGTATTGGTTGCCCTTGTCATGCTGGCTGAACCGATCCTTTTCGGTCAGGTCATTCAGGCTATCTCCGATAAGGGCGATATTTTTACGCAGCTCGCCATGTGGGCCGCACTTGGTGCGTTTAACATCATCGCAGCCGTATTTGTGGCGCGCGGGGCTGACCGCCTCGCCCATCGCCGCCGTTTGGGAGTGATGATCGACTCGTATGAGCGCATAATCACCATGCCTTTATCATGGCATCAGAAGCGCGGCACGTCGAACGCGCTACACACCCTGATCCGCGCAACGGATTCGCTCTTTACGCTCTGGCTTGAATTTATGCGCCAGCACCTGACCACTGTTGTGGCTCTGGTAGCACTCGTTCCTGTCGCCATGACAATGGATATGCGCATGTCCATGGTGCTGGTCGTGCTTGGTGTCATTTATGTCATGATAGGCCAGCTCGTTATGCGCAAAACCAAGGACGGCCAGGCAGCGGTTGAAAAGCATCACCACAAATTGTTTGAGCATGTGAGCGATACAATCAGCAACGTTTCGGTTGTGCAGAGCTATAATCGCATTTCTTCGGAAACGAAGTCGCTCCGCGAATATGCAAAGAACCTGGAAAACGTTCAGTTTCCGGTTCTTAACTGGTGGGCTCTTGCGAGCGGTTTGAACCGCATGGCTTCGACACTCTCGATGGTTATCGTGCTGCTGCTTGGTGCATATTTCGTGACCAAGGGGCAGATGCGCGTGGGTGACGTAATTGCCTTTATTGGCTTCGCACAGCTGATGATCGGCCGCCTCGACCAGATCAGCGCCTTCATCAACCAGACGGTAACAGCGCGTGCCAAGCTTGAAGAATTCTTCGAAATGGAAGACGCGACCGCTGATCGTCAGGAATCACAGGACGCGACAGATCTTGAAAACGTTAAGGGTGACATTGTTTTCGACAATGTGACATTTGAATTCCCGAATTCGGGTCAGGGCGTCTATGATGTGTCATTTGAAGTAAAGCCCGGTCAAACAGTCGCTATCGTTGGTCCAACGGGTGCTGGCAAGACGACGCTGATCAATATTCTTCAGCGTGTGTTTGACCCCGCCGCCGGTCGCATTCTGATAGATGGTACAGACACACGTACTGTCAGCCGTCGTTCGCTGCGTCACGCGATTGCGACTGTGTTTCAGGATGCCGGTTTGTTTAACCGTTCGGTGGAAGAAAACATCCGCGTCGGTAATGAGAATGCTTCTGCTGACATGGTTCATGCTGCCGCGAAAGCTGCTGCTGCGCACGACTTCATTCTCGCAAAGGGAAATGGTTATGACACGATTGTGGGTGAACGCGGTTCGCAGCTTTCGGGTGGTGAACGTCAGCGTCTGGCTATTGCCCGCGCTATCCTGAAGGATTCACCAATCCTCGTGCTTGATGAAGCCACCAGTGCGCTCGACGTCGAAACCGAAGAAAAGGTCAAGCAGGCCGTTGATGATCTGAGCCAGAACCGCACGACCTTTATCATTGCACACCGTCTTTCAACGGTTCGCTCTGCCGATATTGTTCTGTTCATGGACAAGGGCCATCTGGTCGAACGCGGCAGTTTCGATGAACTGGCTGCGCGTGGTGGACGCTTCTCTGATCTGCTTCGGGCTGGCGGTTTGCAGCTTGAAGACAAATCAGCAAAAGCTCACGAAGAAGAAGCTGAAGTGAGCAATGTCATGCAGTTCCCGGTTAAGGGTTCTGTTGCCTGATAAAGCTAAAATATCAAAGAAAAAGGCCCGTTGCGGGCCTTTTTTTATGTCATTGGAACTTCAAAGCTTAACCCGTCATAGCCGGGCTCGACATAATCAGGCGTCTCGCGCATGACCGTGTCGTAATCGAGCGGCACATGCATGTGCGTCAGGATTGCGCGTTTCGGTCCGAAGAACGCAATCCATTCCAGTGCCTGTTCCAGCGAGAAATGGCTTGGATGCGGGCGATATTGCAACGCACCAATAATCAGCACATCGGCATGGCGGATATATTTCAGGCTTTCATCCGGGAACGCGCTGACATCGGTGCAATAAACGACATTGCCAACACGGAAGCCCAGTGATTCAATATCACCATGCACTTGACTGAATGGCTCGAAGCGGATCGGCCCGCCCGCCCCTGTGATCGAGAACGCTGTTTCAGCCATAATGTCGTGCATTGACAAGATCGGCGGATAGCTCGATCCCACTGGTGTCTCAAAACAATAACCGAAAGCCTCGAAAAGACGGTTGCGGGTCAGCCGGTTGGCATAAACATCCATCAATCGCCTGTTTTCAACGACATAGGTCCGTAAATCATCAATGCCGTGGATATGGTCAGCATGCGGATGCGTATAGATGGCGGCATCGAGCGACGCCACCTTGGCATCTATCATCTGGTCGCGAAAGTCCGGGCCAGTGTCGATAACAATGACCGTGCTTTTCCCCTCCGCATTGAAGCGTTCAACGAGTAAAGCAGCACGGCGACGCTTATTCTTTGGATTTTGAGGGTCGCAATTGCCCCAATCGCCATTGATGCGTGGCACACCGGGAGACGAACCGCACCCGAGAATTGTGAAACGCAGACAATTGCGAGGCGATACCACGATGACTATTCCCCGGCAGGCTTTGGCATTTTGGAGAAAAGCCGGAACACGTTTTCGCTGGTAATGTCTGCGATTTCATCGCGGTTTACGCCAATGGTTTCAGCCAGCACGGCTGCTGTGTGCGCAACAAAGGATGGTTCATTGCGGCTTCCGCGATGCGGCATCGGCGCGAGATAAGGTGCATCTGTCTCAACCAGCAGACGATCACGCGGAACGATCTGCGCTATTTCGCGAATGTCAGCTGAGTTCTTGAAGGTCAGAATGCCGGAGAACGACACATAACCACCCAGTTCAACGCCTTTTTCAGCCAAAGCTTTGCCTGATGAGAAGCAATGCAGGATGAAAGGAAATGCACCCTTAGCCGTCTCAGCTTCCAGAATATCGGCCATTTCCTGATCCGCACTGCGTGCGTGGATCACAAGCGGTAACTGCGTACGACGAGCGGCTTCAATATGCACGAGGAAGCCCTGACGTTGGGCTTCTGGCGGCGCATAATCATAATGATAATCAAGCCCCGCCTCGCCTATGGCGACAACTTTCGGATGCTCTGCCAGCCGCACGAGATCGTCGGCAGTAACATCAAGTTCTTCATGCGCATTGTTCGGATGGGTGCCAACCGAACAATAGACGCTTTCGTATTTCTCCGTGAGTGCGCGGATCGTATCGAACTTGCGCACACGCGTTGAAATCGTGACCATGCGTTTGATGCCAGCATCAAGCGCGCGTTGCACAATCGCATCGCGCTCCGGCTCGAAATCTGCAAAGTCTAGATGGCAATGACTATCAACAAGCATATTCGGCTCAGTTCGGCTCTTCTGGTTCCATATAGCGCGGGAAAACCGGCTCTGGCGCTGGCAGCTCTGCACCGCCGACAAGCGGATGCGCGCTCACGTCAGAGAACTGACGCTGATCTGCCGGGATTGCCAGAATATCGAGAAGTTTTTCTGCCGACTGCGGAATGAAGGGCTGAACCATGATACCGACGCGACGGATCACTTCTGCCGTTACATAAAGCACCGTGCCCATGCGTTCCAGATCGGTCTTGCGCAGCGCCCAAGGCTCCTGCCCTGCAAAATAGCGGTTTGCTTCTGCAACAACTGCAAAAATGCTGCCAAGTGCGATGTGCAATGCCTGATCACCAACAGCCTTGCGCGCTGTTTCCAGCGCTGCATCAGCCTGATCGAGAATGGCCTTATCTGCCTCCGAGAACGCGCCCGGAACGGGCACTTTGCCTTCACAGTTCTTTGCAATCATCGACAGCGAACGCTGTGCGAGATTGCCAAGATCATTGGCGAGATCAGCATTGGTGCGATTGACGATTGCATCGTGGCTGTAGCTGCCGTCCTGACCAAAGGGCACTTCGCGCATCAGGAAGTAACGCAGCTGATCAAGTCCATAGCGTTCAACCAGTTCAAACGGATCGATGACGTTGCCGAGTGACTTCGACATTTTTTCACCGCGGTTGAACAGGAAGCCATGTGCGAAGACGCGCTTTGGCAGCGGGATCCCTGCCGACATCAGGAATGCTGGCCAGTAAACCGCGTGGAAACGCGAAATGTCCTTGCCAATGATATGTGCATCGGCTGGCCAGTAAGCCCACTTCTCGTCCGTGGTATCCGGGTAGCCGAGCGCAGTAATATAGTTGGTCAGCGCATCGACCCACACATACATGACGTGCTTTTCATCGCCAGGTACAGGAATACCCCAGTCGAACGTCGTGCGAGAAATCGACAAATCTTTCAGGCCCGACTTTACGAAGCTAACGATCTCGTTGCGACGCTCCGCAGGCATGATGAAGCCGGGATTGTTTTCATATAGTTCGAGGAGCTTGTCCTGATAATTGGACAGGCGGAAGAAATAGCTTTCTTCTTCAACCCATTCGACCGGCGTGCCCTGTGGACCGTAGCGAACATTGTCTGCTCGGACTTCGGTTTCGTCTTCGCCATAATAGGCTTCGTCGCGAACCGAATACCAGCCCGCATAACCGCCCTTATAAATATCGCCATTGGCAGACATTGCCTGCCAGATTGCCTGGCTGGCCTTGTAGTGGCGTCCTTCCGAGGTGCGGATATAATCATCGTGTGAGCTGTTCAGAAACTCACCCATGCGCTGGAAAGCAGCCGTGTTGCGATCTGCGAGTTCGCGGGGCGTGATGCCTTCCTTACGCGCGCTCTGCAACATCTTGATGCCGTGTTCATCCGAGCCGGTTAGGAAGTGAACATCCTTGCCATCGAGACGCTGAAAACGCGCCATAGCATCGGTCGCAATCAACTCATAAGCATGACCGATGTGCGGCTTGCCATTCGGGTAAGCAATCGCAGTGGTAATATAGAATTTTTCGCGGCTCATCTAAAATCCGGCTTCTTCAAGTGTGATGTTCAAAAACGTTAGCGGTGACATAACGCAAGTCAGACGGCATGTCACGTAAGCGGCGGCACGCCAGATCGAAAAGCGCGATGCGTTTTTTCCAAAAGGATCATAACAGCCTGCTTGCGGTCGAGATTATAGGTCTCAGCATTGGTAATTTCACGGGTCAACTCGCTCCAATAGCGGGACCATTGATCTGCTTTCTGCAATTGCCCCGAATCGGCATAGCGACGCGCTTCATCAGCGATCAGGCTCATCAGATAATCGCGAAACAGTTCATACTGGATTTCGGCCTCGCGGCCATTGAGAACATTTGAAAGCGCCTGTGCTTTTGGCAGATCAAAACTCTGTGCCCGCAGGATTGCATCGACCGTGTCGGAGATTTCCAGACCACCATGGGCAACCAAAAGCAGCGCTTTGCGCACGCTGCCCTCGGACCGCGTTAGTAGCGCTGGCGTGATATTGCCCGCATCAAGTCCAACGCTCGGTCCGCTATGCGTCAATGCATCGGTGAGTGGCGCATCCGCCAACGGCTTGAACTGGATGCTTTGACAGCGCGAGCGGATTGTCGGTAAAAGCCTGCCCGACGAATGCGAGATCAGAATAAACATCGCCCGCGCAGGTGGCTCTTCCAGCGTTTTAAGCAACGCATTGGCAGCATTTCGGTTCATGTCGTCCGCCGGATCGACTATCACAATGCGCCATGCGCCGTCTGATGCTGTGCGGGTCAGAAAATGGGTAATACGGCGAATTTCCTCAACGGGAATACCGGTTTTGAACTTACCCGTCTTTTGGTCAAAAGGCCGGTTGATATGCAGCACCGCCGGATGCATTCCACCGGCAATCTGTCGCCAGAGCGGTTTGCTGAAATCAGGTGTTTCAATGGCTTCGGGCGCAGATGCATGATCACCATGCGCAAGCATGTGGCCTGCAAGATGGAACGCCAGCGTCGCCTTACCGATGCCCTGCTCGCCCTCAAACAACAGCGCATGATGCATACGGCCTTCGCGATAGGCTTGTGCAAGAAACGAAGTAATGTCATCGTGACCAGTCAGGTAATCGCTGGCGGATGGCTCAGCCACGCCTTCGATTGAATCATGGGTTTTGGGGACGTCGAGTTCTTCGATCACAGAAGTCCCCTTTTCTTCAGAATTTCATCAGTAACAGCAATAATATCAGCTGAAATAGCGCGTAGATCGCGATCCGCGTTTATCACTTTGCAGCGATCAGGTTCGGCTTTAGCGATAGCGAGAAATGCCTGTCTGCGCGCCTCATGCACAGCTATCGCCTCTTTCTCGAAACGATCTGCCACATCGCTCCCGCGGCGCTTATTGGCGCGCGAAAGCCCTTTTTCGGCAGGAATATCGAGAATGATTGTGAGATCAGGCATCGCGCCATCAATCGCAATGCGTTCAATGGCTGCCATATAGATGGCGTCGAGATTGCCGGTTACGCCCTGATAGGCGCGGCTCGAATCGATAAATCGGTCGCAAAGCACAATGCGGCTTTCAGCAAGCGCCGGACGGATCAGCTGATCAACATGATCGGCGCGGGCGGCAGCGAACAGCAATGCTTCCATCGCGGGGCCATAGCTTTCGGCATTACCGCTTAGAATCACATGGCGAACAGCTTCGGCACCCGCAGAACCACCCGGTTCGCGCGTTATCAGCGGATCAAGGCCAAGAGCGCGCAGATGCTCTGCCAGCAAGGCTATCTGGGTCGACTTCCCAGCACCTTCCCCACCCTCGAATGTAATAAACAATCCGGTCAAACTGACTTCCGCAAAATTGAGTTTCTCTCAAAACAAGCTTGATCTTGTTTAATGAGGTTTCACTGTCAGGTCGAGTATCCCGTGTGCCTTTAATCTGATTACATCAGATTGGCGCCCCAGATATTTTTTGAACGCGCATCTCGTCCGAAAACCGGTTCCCACTTTTCGGGATGCGCTTTAGAGATACTTACGCAGCCATCCAGTGGAAAGCTCGAGTGCAGCGCCCATTGCGCGCTGAGAAAGTGTGCCGACAGGCACCGCTTGCGCTGTGTAAAGCGGCATTTGCTGAACCACATTGCCGTTCAGTTCAAATGCAATTGTCCCGATCTGCGTATCCGCTGTGACCGGCGCATTGAGCGGACCTTCATAGGAAACGCGTGCTTGAAGCTTATCGCGGCCCTCTTTGGGCAACAGTAATTCGACAGCATCTTTGACTTTCAGTGGAACACTAGAAGCAGCACCGCCAAACACCTGTGCCGTGCTTACCTCTTCATTAGCCGCATAAATATTGACGGCATCAAAAGACGTCATGCCCCATTGAATAAGCTTTTTGGCTTCCTCTTCGCGTTCCTTGATGCTGGAAAGGCCACTCATCGCAAGAAAAAGCCTGCGGCCATTCTGCTCAGCGGAACCAACAAGCGCATAGCCAGATGCTTCAGTATAACCGGTGCCCATGCCGTCCGCGCCAATATCGAGCCGCAGCAGCGGGTTTCTGTTGCGTTGGAAAATCTTGTTCCAAGTGAAGGCGTCCTGCGCATAGTACCGATAAGGCTCTGGATGCGCGCTGTGGATGTGCCGCGCAAGCTTCATGAGATCAGACAACGTCACCGTTTGTCCATACGCTGGCAATCCGGTTGCGTTCACGAAATTGGAGCCGATCAGCCCCAGTTCTTTCGCACGAGCATTCATTTTCTCGGCAAATGCAGATTCGCTGCCGGAAAGTCCTTCAGCCAGAATAATGGCCCCGTCATTTGCAGCCTGCACGATCATACCTTGCAGCAGGTCCGCTACTGTTGGCGTCGACTTCAAAGCAGCAAACATTGTTGATGTGCCAGAAGGCGCGCCACCCGTGCGCCATGCATATTCCGTTACCGGATAGGTCGTCTCAAGCGTTGTTTCGCCTTTTTGAAGCGCCTCGAAAACCACTTCTGCCGTCATCAGCTTAGCAAGTGACGCAGGTGGAATTTTCAGGTCTGGATTCTTAGAAAGGAGAACCGTGCCGCTCTTATCGTCGAGTAACAGAACTTGTGGGGCTTTGGTTGCAAATGTCGTTTCAACAGGCTGCGCATAGCACGGAGACGACAATGTAAGAGCGACAGCCGCCGCCATTGCAAACTTCATGCCGATCGAAGAGTGCCCCATGATACACCTGTCATGCTTTGACAAGCTTGCGTTGCGGCTTTTGCTCGGTTCAGTCAGCACGAACGACAAAGGCGTCGGTCGCTCCAGCCTTCCAAGCAGCGCGAAGCAAATCGTCATTATTGCCTTTTTGCGAAAAGGCCGTCAGCTCATACATATCGCCATTTTCCGTCGGCGTTTTCATGCGCGTAATGCGTGCGGAACGCGGCAGCAATTTTTCAAGCTTTATGGCGTCTTCAAGCGAGCCAAACGTGCCCAACTCAACATACTCACGCTGCTCTTCCGAATTTCTGCGCTTCCACGCATCAGAAACAGCGCTAGCAGTCAGAATGCTGCCATATGTTTTTTCTTCTGCATATGCAGAAACGGTCATACTGTCGGACGCATAGCCCAAAGTTCCTAGCTGAGATGCATTGGCGACACCAAAACCAATTGCTGGTTTTGGTGATGGGATTGGAACACTGGCTGGCAACACAGGCGCTTCGCCGTCACCATATGCAGGATTTACTTCAAACGGTGATGATTGCGGAACTGGCATAGCGGCGATACCTGCAGGTGTTGGCGTTGGCGCATTCATCGCCATCATAACACCCGTTGCAGGTTGTCCGATCGGATCAGCATCACCCGAACGGTATGAGGCCAGCAGATATGCATCATCCTGCCCGTCCAGCGGCGCACGCCCTACATATTCCACCTTCACATCAGCAGTACCGTGATGCTGATAATCCAGCATTTCAGCAGCCTTCTGCGACAGATCGATCACGCGATCGCGCTCAAACGGTCCGCGATCATTCACACGCACGATCACAGAACTGCCATTATACATATTGGTAACGCGCGCATAACTTGGCAACGGCATCGTCGGATGTGCCGCCGTCAAATGCGTCATATCGTAGATTTCGCCGTTAGCTGTCAGGCGTCCATGGAAAGCACTGCCATACCAGGAAGCGCGGCCTCGCGAAGCATAGTTCTTATTTTCTTTCGGATAATACCAACGGCCCTTGACCTGATAAGGCTTGCCCGTCTGATCACGCCCACCACCACGCGGCAGAGGCTTTCCCTGCACATTCGTCACCCGCGGACTGGCTTTGACACCATATTTGGATTCAGCGAAATATTCTTTTGGGTGTTTTTTCTTTGATGACTTCGGCTGCGAAGCGCTTGCGCAGCCTGCCAAAGCGAGAGCTAACGCCACGAATGTCAACATAGCAGTGGATCCGCGTTTTTCACGCTTGATCGATAGCCTTACGCTTCCATCCCGGCTTTGCCATCCGTTCGAACTCATACGCCACACACCCGCAACTCTTACGCAACCTGAAAGATCAAAAACATCTTTAAGCAAATAGTGATGTCACCGAATTATTGACGGATCATTAACGAATTTGCAAATCGGACGCTTGAGTCGGTTAAGGTTAACAAATTTTCATCGCATCTGTACGGGAACCAAAACGCCCCTACCACGTTGTTTTTTTCAACACGAAGGAGAGAAAAAATGTTCCGTGCACTTATCCTATGGCTTCTCGGCGTACCCTTTATTGCAGTGCTGTTTATCTGGTACTTTTTCTTCTGATTAAGGAACAATCGAGGTGTTCAGCCGTTACTTATACGGCTCTTATGACCTCCGAGCCAATCACCTAACGTCATGATTTTGGCCCGTTCTTATCAGAGCGGGCCTTTTTTTATGCGGGCCTGAAAGCGTTGATTGCTTTACGATGCAGCTTAAAATGCGCAGGCGTCCACGTTGAAAGCTCACCATCCGTATTCACAGGGCGTGGCTTTTTGGTGCGTATAATGACTTCAGTCGTTGGAAACGCACGTACATCGTTCCACTTCGATTGCGTGCCCTGGCGTAAGCTTGGCAACAGGCGCAAAAGCTTCCACCAGTGATCGACTTCGAGACTGTAGAAATCCAATTTACCATCATCAATGGTCGCATCTTTTTGAACAGCCATTCCGCCGCCGTAAAACTTGCCATTTCCGACCGAGACCTGAAGCGTTTTTATCTGCTCAGTTATTCCATCATGTTCAAGATAGGCCGTAAACAGCTCCGATCGCGCCAAAATTCTGGCCGCTGCAATTGCATAGCCGAGCTTGCCCCATTTTTTCTTCGCATCGGCACTGAGTTTCTGGGCCAGCTCAGCACTAAAACCAATGCTTGCCACATTGAAATAGAGATGACCATTGACCTCCCCCAGATCGATGGGGTGTTGCTGATAGGTAAGCAATTGCCGTGTCGCTTCTGTTGGATCAGCCGGAATGCCAATTGTGCGCGCAAAATCATTTGCGGTTCCCAACGGCAGGATGGCCAATGGCAACTTCGTTTCCATAAGGCCTTGGGCTGCAGCATTCAGCGTGCCGTCGCCGCCGCCAACGATGACCAAATCAACATCACTATTGCCACGTATGACATCGGAGATCGACTCATCTCCCTTGGCTGTTTTTTCAACAAGAGATATGCCACCGCGTTCGAGTATTGCGCGCATGTCTGCATTGAACCCTTTGCCATTCCTGGCTTTCGGATTGACGATTAGCAGTGCTCGGCGCTGTGGGGCTATGGCCATCAATTATCCATTGGCTATTCAAGTTTATCGAATATCGGAAATGGCGATAGATTTTGGGATATCAATGGGACGCGTGATGAAATCTTCTTACGGTTTTTAATGATTGAACAGCGATGAGCGGTGTGAAGAAAAGCCTGCGTCCGATTTCACTATCTTATCGCATGACTGTGATGATACCTTTGGGAGGCAACAGGCGGGCCCTATTTTTCTGCCCGCTTAATTTTATTGAATATTAAACTGGATGGAGATCAGTATGGATCGTCTGGCAATCATATTTGGCACTGTTTCACTATTTGTTGTTGCAAGCGCTGCTGAGGCTGCACTGGCCCCAAATTATCAACGCGCAAAAGAACTCAATGCCGTTATTGAAGCAGCCGCCCAAGCTGTGCCTCAATACCCGATAGACAAGGTAATCTATCAAAACGACGACAAGTACCAAGTGATTGCTGGTCCCTGCTCTCTTAGAGCAACAATCGTCTCTAAGCCGATGAAAAACGGAATGGTTGGTCCACGTCAGTTTGACGTAAAGCTCGGACAAACACGTTGCCGCTGACATTCAACGGCATTTTTAATTAGCAAATACTTGCATTTATGGTGGTTTTTGGCTTCATGGATTTATTGACTTTAAATCTCATGTTTGGAAAAACTCGTGGCAGAAAACAGCTCGCTCAACAAATACCAGCCTTACGCAATCGGCATTCTTCGTATTGTAACTGCACTTCTCTATTTTGAGCACGGCACACAGAAAGCTTTCAGCTTTCCAATTGCTGGCCCTGATAGCCTCTCGGCGTTGCAGCTTGCCTCGGCCTTGCTGGAAATCATTGGTGGCGCGCTCATTTTCTTTGGCTGGTTTACAAGACCGGTTGCCTTCATCCTTTCGGGCCACATGGCATTCGCCTATTTTTTGGCGCACGCCCCAAAAAGCTTCTTCCCTGTCGCAAACGGCGGCGATGCCTCCATTTTGTTCTGCTTTGTGTTCCTCACCCTCGTAGCAACGGGTGCAGGTGCATTTTCAGTCGACAATCGTAACCGTTGATCGAAATCAGTTCCTTTCATTGATCGACCTGACAATTTCAGATCACATACAGTTTTCTTGTATGTGATCTGAACAATGAGGATGATCATATAATGAAAATACTCTTGATCGCCCTCGCCATATTAACATTCCTTGTGTTCGGCTGCTTTGTGCAGACACATTTTGGCTCGTGGCAATAAGGTATCTGGCGATACCGCTCCTTGATTAGACGTTTTGCAGCCTTACCTAAAGGTTGTATCAATCAAAGGAGTTCTAAATGCGCACCATGATCGCCGCCATTCTTCTTACGGCAACATCCGCATCAGCTTTTGCAGCCGCTCCTGAAGGCGCAAAACTCTCTGAAATTATTTCCAAGATCGAGCAGCAAGCGGATGTTCAATATATCGATGAAGTCGATTGGAATGATCGCGGCTATTATGAAATAGAATATTTCATGAAAAATGGCGCGAAGGTCGAGATTAAGATTGATCCAAAGACCGGCGAAACCGTTCGCTAAACGAATCTCTGAAGGGAGCGGCACTCATATTCGAGCTGCCGTTTTCCATTTATAACTCCTATGTTGCCCTGGTTTTCCCTTTTCACGAGCAAAAAACGCCAAGTTTATCCACAAGGTCGGGCTTAAATTCAAATTATCTCATTTTTTTATGGTCTTACGCATAGAAACGATTGACGCTGGCTGCGTTCCCGCATACATGAGCATCGTTCCCAAGCGAAAGCATCGGAACAATGCGCGGGTGTAGCTCAGTTGGTTAGAGTGCCGGCCTGTCACGCCGGAGGTCGCGGGTTCGAGCCCCGTCACTCGCGCCATTCCTTTCAAAGGAATGATTAGTGACAATCTTCCATAAAATAAGATTTACATAGCAAAAGCAGATAAATGTTTGCTGTATTTCTTAGGTTTTTAACCGCACAATAATTGGCGGCATGAGCATATAGATTGCAGTGTCTGCGCCCGGGAAACCGCCAACAAGTGGCAACGGATTATTTATTCAATATCAGTGATCTCACCGCTGTACAATGAAGCTGATCGGTTATGTGGGCCCAACAGGAATCATTTCCAGCGGACAGGATAATCTCAGAGCCTTGAAAGCATTTTAATAAACGAATCGTCAGTCTCCTGAACTGGGCATTTTTCATTCTTGATCACTAATCACTATGTATTTTCAGTTGGTGATTATTTGGTGAGTTGCAATTTTGGAGGGAGATGTCAATCACTGCTAAGTCATTGATTTTATGGCGCACCCGACTGGATTCGAACCAGTGACCTCTGCCTTCGGAGGGCGCAGGATTGCAGTCAACTTATTGTTTTATATATGTTTTATTTATCACAATGTACTCAAAATACCCTAAATGTTTATATTATGTTCTATTTTTATCGTGCAATTGAACCTATGCCCCCTGTCCCGCTCAGTTGTTATTGACTCTACGCCTCCAAGAGAACATAAAGAGAACACGTTCGAAGTGGATAAGCAATGGAGGTCGCCATGAATGGCCTAGCTGAAAGCTATGACAACGAAATCGAGCTCGTCCTTGCCTATCACAAGGGCGATGTGCGGGCAGCAATTGAAGCGCTTCTAAAAGACCGAGACTTCCTCGTCAAAGAGATCGAGTATGCCAGCCTTGCAATGTCGATGGGCTTTGCTCGCGGCTGGAAACCAACCGTCATTAAATGAAAACCGTCCTTAAGAACCTGAGACACACCAATGTCGTCCGGTTCACCTGTGCGAAATGCAATCACCACTACGAGAAGACAGCGCCGTTAATGGCCGTGCGTTTTGGTGAATGGCAGACGCTGGAAGAACTGGAAAAACGAATCGTATGCAGCAAATGCGGCAATAGAACCGGAAACTTCATAAGCTATGGGAACCCGGAACGATGATTAAACTAGAATGGAAGCGCACCGTTATTGGCGGACAAACAGCCCCGGGAGATTTTATCGCCTATTGCGAACGAGGAACTTTTGCCCGACTTTTGAGAAATGAACATGGACCTAGTGCGGGCATGTGGGGGTGGTATCTGAGCGCTAGCCGAAACCCATTTTCCAAACTACCCTACGGCTTATGTGACAGTAGACAAGAGGCCATTGACACAATTGTCCTCATGTTTGAAACCTTGCAGGAACAAGGAAAGCTCGAGTTTCATCCCGAACCGCCTCAACGCCGGTCTCTCGCAGATATAGCCTAAATCCGTAGTTGCCCTACCTTCTTGGAAAACAGGAGGATGCAATGAACAGACCAAGGCGCGAAGGCAAATATCCGGATCGTAATCTCGAATGTGAGGCAGAAATGGCGGCAAAGGTTGTCGATGCCTTAGACGAAGCCGAGGCCGCAGGGTGGGGCCGATTGGAAGCAGCTAAAGCCATGCTTCAAGCGGCTCATGGCGTTTACATCGGTGAGAGCGGAACCGACCCGGACGAATAAGTTAACGCCCCTTCTTCTCGTCTGCCTCGATCTTCTCAAAGCGACTTCAAGCCGCCCCCAACTACGAAGGCTACAAAGGCTGCAACCAGTCCGCCGATAATCATCCAGTTGATACGTGAAAGCGAAGACTGGATGCTTTTGACGGAGTTTTCCAGTCCTGAGAATCGCGTATCAATCCGGGCTTCCATCGCCACCCATCTCTCATCATTACGAGCGCTTTCTATCTCTCGCTGACGTTGCCACGTCTCCAAAGTAGCAAGCCGCTGATTATTCGTCTGCGTCGCTTGTTCCAGTCCAACGACACGAGCGCGAAGATCTGCTTCTGTATCTGGCATTGGTGAACTCACTTCCAACACCCCCGCGATTGTCCAAACTTGTTATGCGATGCGATACCCCGTCCCGCGCTTAGGTCATTGCCTGCAAGATATACCGCGGTGTCAGGCTTAAGGCTTATCTGCTTCCAACCCGCGCACGGTGAGCTGGTCGCACTGCAACCCGCCGCCAAGCCGCTTGCACAAAGCAACAGCATCCATGTTGAAAACTTCCTCATCTATATCCGCCCTCTTTTGGATTGCCTTTGCCGTTGCTTCTGCTGCGGCCAATGCCGACCGCTGACGCTCTTTGATTGTTCCGGCCGCATATCCAGCAGCCAGACACAAAAATGCCGCCAGAACAGCGGCGGCGACGATTTTCAACCAGTTCGGGATTAGCGCCCAGATCATGATTTGAACTTTCGATATATGCCCCAGAGAGTGAGGCCGATGATGACGGCCGCAATTGCAACACGTACCCACTGACCGCTCGAAAGCTCATCCTGCTGATTTGAAATCGTGCTTACAATCTCTGGAATGACAGGCCCGACAGTTGCAGCCGCACCAGCAGCGCCGGCGCCGCCGATAGTCGCAACGTCTGTTTTGTTTGCCTTCGTGGTCGCTGTGACTGTGTTTGACGATACGAATGCACCCTTAGCCCATAGGCCAGCTTCCGCAGCACGGCGGTTCACAAGCCCCTGCACTTTCTTGCCGCCAGCGTTCACCCACTTGGCAAGCTCGCCCGGTACTGCATCGTAATCGCCTTTGTTCAGCTTTTTGAGCAACGTCGACTTGTGCAGTGCGCCAGTGTTGAAGTCGAAAGAAACCAAGGCCGCGAACTGGTTATCAGTCAGCGATACCGTGACCAGCCTGTCAACCCGCGCTTCAAACTTCGCTAGATCGTTCTGCAGAATGCGCGAAGCTTCCGCCTTCGTGATCGTCATTCCCGGCGTAACTGCTGGCGATCCTGCTGCGGACGTATGCCCGTAGCCAATTGTCCAGATACCAGCCACGTCTTTATATGCAGTCAGCTTAAGCCCTTCCCATTGCTGGATAAGCGAAAGCCCCGCCGCGTTGATGCGTCGTGCCATTGTGTTTCCTTTCGGCAATAAAAAACCGCCTTGCGGCGGTGGCATCGTCTTTAGTTGGATTATTGCTTTATCCCTGTGGCGTTGGCCATCAGTGCAATATTAGGTGCTGTTGTCGTTTTTGCTCGATACAGCAAGATGGCATCTTAAATCTGCCATATAGTCAATTAATCCAAGCTGAACCGAGTGACCATATCTGGATGTACCTGTGCTTAAACTTGAACCTGCTACAGTTCTTTGGGGCTATTTAGCTATTGCCGCGTTCACCGGGTTAGTGTCTGTGCCTCTGAATACAGATTGTCGAAACCCGGATTATGATGGACGGATGTTGGGAGCGTGCCTTCTTTCTGAAGGAATGGCAGCAGGAGTGGCTTGGCCAGCATACTGGGCATGGGCAGCCTATGACTTTGCGAGATTAAGTTTATTTGCGACGAGACAAAGCTAACCAAAAATTTGTAAACGCTTCGAAATTTTGAAAGTCGCGACTATCAAAAAAATCAATACCTAGAGAGGTCATTTTGCTAATGACTTCACCCACTCTTGAGTATGGAATATCGTCTATGAATATTGGATTGTATTTCCAAGCCCAAGACATATCTATGCCAGTATTCCTAAATTCACTAAGAATTTCAGGATTATCGACGATACGATCTACGATACCAGGGGGAATGAGGCTCGCAAATGATAGGTAGAGGTAATCCATTACGAACGATTTTCCGACTGTTACTCGATCTTTTGGTATCACCAAATCTGAGACATCATCCGTTTTTAGTATTCCTCCATTTCTAACCATGCGAAGTAGTATATTCTTTCGGAATAGCTTTTCTGTTCCCTCATTTGCAAGAGATTTTAAAGAAGCTTCAGCTCGATTAGGAGCAAGCCTGTCAATAATTTTCGCTGTTGTAAACTCTGTAAGACCACGCGTCAGTGTATAATCACGAAGGCCAACAGCCACTCTGAAATCATCTGGGACCCTATGACGTACGTGAGGGCTTATAAGATGATCAGGCGTCGCCTCGAATATTGTTCCAAAACCTATCCCATCAAGGTCAAGATAATCAGCGTATAGTATTATCGGAGCGGCCATCATCATCCAATGATACCGATCGTAGCGTTTTGCTCGGAAATCTGTCTCGATGATTGTTGTGTCGAACGTCTCATAAAAAGAGCGCTCTCGTTTCCAAAGCGGTCCAAAATCAATTGAAGCCAGATGATCGTAAATTTCGGGGCAAAGCAGATAGCCTGCCAATGAGTCAAACCCACCACTAAACGCAAGCACAGCTTTTGAGCCAACCCTGCGAGGATCAATGTGCCCTTTTGCTTCCATTTTTACAGGTATAATGCGTTGCAAATCAGCAAGACACTTTTCAGATACCTCGAAATCAAAATATACGTTTGGAAATTTTTTCCCGAATATGCTTATCAAACTCGTTGCAGCAAGATCATTATGGAAGTGAAACCCGTCAGGAACCTTGAAAAATATTGTGTCACGCATCCCGGACGTAGAAAATTCGAATACAACTTTCCCATCGATTAGTGCCGGTCTAGCAAAGCGCACCAAATTTTTCGGCATAGCAGAAGGGTATGTGCCAGCCAAAGAGAGAACTCTTTTTCTTATATTTGATTTGACTTTTTCTGGTACGAAACGTCGAACTGCCCCGGAAATGCTGTACATATTCATGACCTATCCAAAATGAATATTTGGGATATTCCGGGGGCTTGAGGTTGTCAACTCTTCCTTATAACGCCCAGAAGTTTAGGCAGTTTGCGTCCCACCCATAATAATGTGCGTTGGGGGAAACGTGACCACCATCTATGACAAAGTTTCCAGCTCCCTTTGCGCCATATAAATTTGTCACTCCGGGATCTCCATTGGGCTTCCGAGAGATGTACATTGTCACGCCCGACATGAAGGTATTGGCCCGCATATACTCATTTTCACTGGTTGGAGTGTCAATATATGGTCGTATCGTTCCCCCAACTATAGATACAGGTGTATTCGCACGCCCCCCGTAATCGTCATCAAGCATAATTATCTCTGAGTTTACAACTGAGATAAACGCTTTGAGTGGAACCAATAGGGAGCATTTCAGACTGTTTGAAATAACAATACGAGGAAACCAAATATTGGGGCCACTATCAACGTACTCTTGCGACCAATTGGAGATCGAAAGTTTAAAGTCCAATAGATGCGGGCTAGAGTTCGTTTTTGGCGAGACATTATCGGGTACTAACTGGTTGACCCCATCGATGATTATCTCACAATTCGAGCTGGCCGGTAGGCTTCTTGGATATCTTGCCGTAGTGCTACTTAGAGCATGGGTATTACACTTCACCGCCTCTAATGTCACGCGAGCGTTACTTGTAAATCCATGGAATGAACCACCAGTAAGGCGAATGCTACTCGGAAATATCATCTTTCTGTTACCGACAGAAAATCTTGCATCTGTAAGATCACACGCGACTATAACAAGTCCGTTAGTTGACAATCCGTGTACATCTGACCCTACAATCATGGGGTCTTCAACTGTAACATTCGGTAAAGAAACGTCTCTTCCTGGGTCGTGAGTAACTAAACCACCAGCTCGCACTACAGCTATTCTAGTGAAAACTGTTTCTGATACTTCTCGTGCTATGACAATTCGAGGTCTAATTACTTCAAACAGTCCGAAGAACTCGTTTCCATAGTCTGCGCGAGCCGCTAGCATTGCACCGGTTGCATTATCAGCAGTGCTTGCAGCTGGCCCAATGATGTAAGTACAGTCGACCATAGAGAATTTACCCGATCCTCCAATAGTTGAAGCCCCTTGTTTCATAGTGCATCTGATGGCGCGGTTGCTACCACGTGCACCCCAATGAGCATCAATTCTTGACAGTCCGCAATCAATCCACTGCGTATCTTTGATCTCGTTTGTGCCTACTGTACCCCATCCGTCGAAAGCATCGTAATCTCTCCAAGTAACTCCTATGCATCGACCGCCTCCGATAGTGTATGCCGCGCCGCCCATACGCTGACCTTCGGATGATCCCCCATCAAATAGTACATTCACGCAATCGGAAGCTTCTACCAAGCTTCTTACCATGTACTCACTAGGGCCGTCTTTTTCGACCCACTCAAACTTACCTACATACGTATTACTTCTCTCTGCGCGAACGCATCGTAAAGAACCGGGATTGTAAGCCTCAAAGAGTGGAAGATAGAAATATCTACGTTGTAGTTCTCTTGGGTAAACTACGCATCTTGTAACAGGTGCGTTATTGAACGATCTGTCAAAACCAACGGTAAGCATACCCGCAGCACCTGTGATAACGTGATCGAATATTTTCCGATCAGTACCATCACCGCGTAAAATATCCACTGTATCAGTATAAAACTGAACGTAAGCATCTCTATGATTTGCTAACACAGGATGATTTAACTGGTAGGAGTTGGCGCGCATTCCAGAACGATAATTATCGTTCAGGTCGGCTAACTCAACGGGTGACAGATCAAATTTCTCCACGTTGTTTTTAATGAGAAATACAGTTTCCACCGCCCACGTAGAAGGCTTTACGCCGCTCTCGTCGTCAAGCAGGATAGTGGCCCCACGCAGATCAGCATCTACAAGAACGTCGATCTGTTGATGACGCCAGAGATAAGTACCGGAGTTCTGCGCAACCTTCGCACCAATAGCGTACGCACAGTCAAAGCAATCCTTGATCCCCTGATCGGCAACCGTAGTGCCGGATTTGTCGATACCGAAGTGATCAAATGAAATCACTTTCTCGGCAATCTCCCACCAAGCGCCATCAGCCGATTGCACTTTGCCGGCGTGAGATGGCTCGCTTGCCACACGTTTGTAAAGCGCATCGCCGCCGTCACCCGCCGCTGCATATCCCGCCGTACGGATTGAATTAATCGTTGCCTTAATCGTTGCAAACGTAACAGCCAGTCGCGTGTCATAGACCGGAACCTCAATGGGACCAGCCTGAGCGATGAGAGAGGCAAGTGCGTCATCACCGTTCTCACGGTCTATTACTTCTTTATCGACACGAGCGTTAAGCAGCTTATCGCCCTGAACTCTAGCCGCAATTTCAGCGAGAAGCCCCCACCATGCTGCCTCTGTGAGTGCGCCACGATCTTGGATAGCCATGGTGAGGCGATCAAGCTGCAACTCTACACTGGGCGCGTCGTTGCGCTGATTGTTCGCAAGGCCAACTGTCTGCTTTGCCTGTGTCATGCGATAGCGCACGACTTTGTTAGGAGCTTGTGGCGCGTTGATGAACGACACCGTTCCGCCATTCGGCCATGAACTGCCAGCTATGGTGTAATGCGTGCCGAGGATTTGCGGTGTGTCGATACCATCAACATTACGCAGCGCGACGACGACCTCATCCTTTTGCAAAAACCGCTTTGGATAAGGGAAGTCCTTCGTCACGCCGTTAGCGTCAGAGATGTATTCCAGTTGGTCTGGCACAGGCACTGTCATTTGTTCGTTCCTCAACGAAAAAAGCCGCCTCAATGGGCGGCAAAAGATTCGACTCTTCTTGAATTTCGTGATGCTCTAGCCACGGGCAAAAGTTGGAGGGGCTATGAGTATCGATCCATTAGATTTGCAGAAGGCAACTATCAGCGTTTTAAGCTCTGTAGTTTCTGAGCTTTCATAATCTGGGCTTATTGATCTGGGCGCTTTGACCGAAAACATCCAAGGAACCGCAGCAGAGCATCGCAAGAGTGGAAACCACCAGATGGCGGAAGCGATGCACGTTCTGAGCGAATATCTGATGAAGACAGTGAAGGAGCAATCTGTTCGGCCAACCAAAGATCAGCCTTAACGCGGGTTTCAACAGGAACAGTCATGCGAGGCTCCATAAAAAAAGCCGCCCTGCGAAAGGGCGGCTTGAAACGAAAAAGGCCCCGCGTGAACGAGGCCGGATATTCAGATTGTGGGGATCAGTTAGCAGTCAGAGGCGAAACGCCCGTAATCCCTGCATTCGCCAGAGAAGCGATTTTTCGGACTTATTGAGCATGAGGTGGCGAACAAGGCGAGAGCAATTACTCCGCCAGTTAACACCTTCCAGCCCTTGGCCTGATCGAACCCTGTCCACGCGAAAATGAAACCGGCGACGGCTCCGATGACTAAAAGGAATTGCATTAGAACTCAGTCTTTCCTTGTCTCTGGTAAATTCATCGCATCGCCTGTTGCAGATTCTACCTTATCAAGAAGGCTGCGAATATAGAAAATATTCTGAAAGGGCAGCAATTGCCGCATTTTCCTCAAGTCTGATTTTGTCGTATCACCCGCAAAAACTGATCCGCTTGTTTGAAAAATGTCAGATACAGCCCCCGGTGTTGGACCAAGGAATGCGCCCACAACATTTCGGCTTGCGAACCTCGACACTTGTTCACCGGTGAATGCTGAGGCTCCTACCCTCCCGCGAGTAGCCTTTTCCATTATGCCATTTGCTTCCATGAGCCAGCCGGTTAAACCTGACTTATCAATCGCTTCTACCGCCCAAACAGAAGGGCTGTCCGAAACTTCACGCCCCGCTGTAATTTGCTTTGCAGCATAAGCGAAGGCACCAAGCCCTAGCGCTACCATGACACCTGATAGCGTTTCCGCATCTCTTTGCTGTAGCCCAGCGAGAGCAATCCGCTGCATGGCGGAAATCTGAAAGCTTTTGAACTGCCCCACTGTTTTTCCGAGTTCGGTACTCATCCAGAGCGGCTTATCCTGTCCAGGTGTAACAATGATGCGATCCACGTCCCGAACAACTGCGGTTCGGAAAGCCTCACGTGCAAGACGATCATTCCATGTGCCAGCTTTTGCCAAGAGAACGCCGCTCTGCGTTTCACCATGCTTTGAGAACTGTGCAGTGATGCGTTCAGCCATATTTGCATCGATGCCAGCTGCGGCAAGCTTTCGAATTTCCTTTGGGCTTGCGCCGCCCTTTGCGACTTTTTCAGAAGCACGGAGTAAGTTTGTCATAACAACCATACCGCTGAATTGCTTCATCGAAGCATTCCAAGGCGCCATAAGAGAGACGACGCCAAAGCGGGATCCCGCTGATTTTATGGCGCGCTCGAATTTGCTACCACGCCCGAAGTCGTCGCCAATCTCAGCAAGAGACATGGCACGGCTATCGAGGATCATATCAAGCGCAGTGCCTGCGGCTTTCACTTCAGCGCCTGCGAGCCTCACAGCCTTCATGTTCGACACCAAAGGCGCAAAGCCGTCTCGGAATGTTGACGTGAGGCCATGCTTAAGAAGGATACCCGCCATATCTGGAAATGCTGAAAGTGTCATGCCTCCGAGCAATCGCAAGTAGTTAAGGTTGCGCGCCACTCGTCCTGCCCGCAGTACGATTCCGTCTGGATTCGACGGCAAAGCATACTGCCCTCGCAATCGGTCGCGCATCGCCTCAATGTCGCGAACGGCGCTTTTTCGTGAGCGGTCAAGGCGTGCACGCTCTTTCGCCTTAGCTTCGGTGGATGCTGCCTTACCGTCTTTATCGGTCATGCGGTCAACGGCGGCAATCTTGCGATTTGCTTCGTCATTGATTTTTGCAATCTGCTCAGACATATCGACAGAACCGAATTTCTTGGCGAGCTCAACATCAGCAGACATCGTGCGCACCTGAGCGTGAAGCACTTCTTCGATATCGGTATTGAGAAATTCCTGAATCTTCTTGCTCTCGATGCGGAGAAGACGCTCTTTCAACGGACCGCGTGGTCCGGAAACAATGCTGTCATATGGAATGCGGCCGTCTACATTTCCGAGGATTGTATCAATCGTTTCCTCGACCAGTTCGCTTACTTCCTGATCGGAGAGGCGCGAAAATTCTTCCGCCTTCTGCGCTGCGGCGCTAGCCTTTGCATCTGCCTGTCGCGCAACATTTTCAGCATCACCGATCTTGGCCGCTGCATCGCGCTTAGTTATGAAATAGTCGTGCAGGATTCGGCCAAAGTCTGAGCGATACGCGGCGATCTTATCCTTGTTATACATGCGAAACAGGTGAGAAACGTCAGCCTCAACGGCGATATCTTCCGGCAACAACCGCGCTTCGATAGCAGCTCGCTTCATCGCATCATCAATTTGGCGGTAAACCTTTGCAGCCTCGGCAACTTCTGGGATAAGCGAGCGCGACAGCGAGCGGGATAAGCGCGCAGGAGAAGGCAATCAGAATGGAGCGGAGATCGATCATTTCTTATCGGCCTCCATTCGCTCGAAGATTTGTTTTCTTCGCTTCTTTCGCTTCACGAAGAGACGCCAGAAGCTGCGAAGCCTCGCCGACCAGATCTTCCATATCAGCATCGCCGCTCACCGCTTTTTCGAGTTCAAGATCATGTTGAAGTTGCGCTATCTGGCGCTCGCAGTAGTCGAAATATGCGGACTGAACGCGCTTGAAGATTGAGGCTTCAACCGTCTTTGACCGGCCAATACGCAGATTGTTCAACGTCCAGTAAGACATTCCATATCGACGGCTCAGGCGCTTAAGGGCGTTGCTATGGTCGCCCCACCCTTTCGCCTCTCTGTCCGTCATTTCGCGGACATAACGACCCGCCATCTCGCAGCTACTCATGTCGTGCTCCGAAACCAATTGATGTTGCTGTGACTGAAATTTTGAGTCCGTCATGCAGAAAGCCTCTCGCTATGTTCCTGATCAGAGACGACAGGGACACAACAGAAGGACGGACATGGAACACATCGGGCATTGCGCATGGCGCGTTTTGCAGAACGCACGAAAGGCCGCGATAGCCCGAAGAAATGACGCGGATGCTGGAATGCGTAGCAAGAGAGGAGTTCAAGAAGCGAAGTCCGCAGAAAAGCGCCTTGAACGCGCTTTCGCTGAAACATTCGACACCACGCGCCGCCCGGACGCATCCGCTACCGTCGAATATCCGGGCGACCGGAAAAGAACGCGACACAAAGGACGCTCGACGGGTTCTTGAATTTGAGATTGAGCAGGGCCTAATCATCGCCGCCACCCTGTTCTGTAGGCCGGTCCGCACATTCCTCGGCGGACCGGCCTTTATCGTCTGCCTTTGGGCGGGGGGCTTGGGAGGCGGCAGACGAAACTGAAATTTCTTCGTTATCGACCATGATATCGAGAGCGGTAATGAGCGCCTTGCGACCGACTTCTGTCTGCATACCTGCTGCGACAGTCTCAATCAGCTTAGCGTTTGCATATTCATTCTCTGGAGATTTCTGCTCATGCGTGTGCGTAGCAAGCGCCGTGCCATTTTCATACTCATTCAAATACAAATCGAAAACAGTGTTGGCGGCTTCAATTTCTTCGCGGCCTTTTTTCTCGACCTTGCGCAGATAGGCGACGAGCTGACCGGCGGCGGTCTTGTCGTACCCCTCGCCTTTCATTTCCGCGTAGACTTCGCGAATGTCAGCTTTGATTGTGTCTTCTTCCTCTTTGAGGCGAAGAACACGGTCGATGAAAGGTTTAAGCCGCGAGTTCGTCATGCGTTCGCCCTCGTACGGGAGCGCTTGGCAGACGGAACTTTGCCATTCTGCGCCAGCAACGAAAGCAGCTTCATCGCCGGTCCACGTGGCTTCATGCCAGCTTCCCAGAGTGAAACTGTGCTTTGGTCAACGCCGATTGCCGCCCCAAGCTCAGCTTGGGTCATCTTCAATGTGGCGCGGAGGTCTTTGACATTGATTGCTTGTTCCATACACAGACTATGGAAAACTCATAGTTATTTGTCAATGAGTTTCTCATAGTGAGTTATGACATAATCACAATCATGGAACTTCATGAAAGATTAGCAGCCGCTCGCAAGCAGGCAGGCTTCGATAAAGCGTCCGACGCTGCCGAAGCTCTTGGCGTGCCGTACCCAACTTATGCAGGGCATGAGAATGGAAGCTCAGGCTTCCGTGCGGATAAGGGTGAAATGTATGCCAAGCGGTTCAAAGTGCGCTTTGAATGGCTGATGCGCGGGACCGGCCCTATGGTCGATCTCGCGTCGAAGTATCGTGAGATACTTATGGCTTATGATAGCCTTCCTCCAGATCTTCAGGAGAGCTATGCCGATGTCTTGCGCAAGCTTGCAGCGCCTTACCAACCAGAAGAGCCTCGTCAAGAACAGGCTCAGGTAAAAGCAAAATCATCTTCAGAGTAGCATCGCGTTCAATGATTCTGCGCATCTCCAACAGAGATAAGCCGCCAGCAATTCCCCGCAACTCCGTAAGGGTTTCATCCCTCTTGGATTTCTTGCGCGGCTTATACCTGATCATTTACGCCCCCGAAGTTAGACCTTTTCCATCTCATCGACTTCTGGCGGCAACTGATCGCCATGAGCATATATAAGCTTAGGCGGCTCGAAATCGCCTGTTTCAGCATCGCCGGTATTCGTGAAGGCAATCACCATCGGGCTGCTTTTAGCCATTCTCTCGGCGGTGCGTCGTGCGTGCGCTACATCCTTTGCAATGAAAGGTGTGTCAGCTACCAGCTTGCCCCGCTGGCCCTTGCTGTAGCTCTGCACGATGAAATTAGTCTGTATGCCCATTACCCATACTCCCTGTACGCTTTTTATGTGCGGCAGGATGACTCAGGATTGAGAACAAATCAAGAACATTCTAAATTATAAATTGGCAAGTCGGAGCATTGCAAAATGTAGTATGTCTCTAAAATCCTAATAGCGAGAAGTGAGAAAACATGGCCGAGAAGAAAAAATACATTTGGGATGAGCTGAATGAAGCAGAAGCTCAACGAGCCCTCGCCACTTGGGAAGCGAAAAATCCCGAAGGCTTGGCAACGTCGTTAGGAAATTTCTTCATCGCTTGGGGGCAACTCGAATTAGGTGTTCAGGCGTTCCTGAGAGAAGTTTGCCAATCTGTGCGAGCAGATCACTTCCTTGCCCTTGGCGGGCAGCTTGATCTTTATCAAAAGACGCGAGCTCTAGTAGCTTTATCCCATGTCGGTGCGCCAACGCAGGATTGGCGAGAAGTTATGCGCGACATCGGCGGAATTATAACCGGGAGATTGCGGGAGTTCAGAAATCGTATGGCACATGACTTCTGGATAAACGATAACGAAGAAATTAGCTCAATAGAATTTCGTCCGGATATTGATAAAAAGCTAAATCTCGCAAAATTTACAAAGGAAAAGGTGAGGACACCGCAAGAAATAAACCACGCTACATGGCAAGTAGTGTCTTGCAATTTACAACTCAAACATCTTCGCGATTTGTATTTTGATGAAAATAAGAAGACCTTATCTCCAATTTATAAAATTCCCCGGAAACCGTTCTAAGCTCACATCACGGACTCGACTCTTAGAGATCAATAGAGATACATTGGGCTGCTGACCCCTCCTCGCACCCGGCTGGTAACCGGGGGTTATGCTGGAGGCTACTTAGCAGCCCAATCTCGCTCTGTTTTGGAAGCCTATGGCACACTTTGCTTAGACCAAACCAACTCGAGTACCGAGGACCAATTGGGGCCACCAAAAGATAAGCGCTTATCCAGAGGTGGGCCGGTGCAGTTATGAACGACGGCTTATTCGTTCGATGACCATGTAACACGAAACCCTTTTAGGTTCGTGCGCACGGACCGGAGGCTTTCTTATGAAGAAAACCCTTACGGTCACCGTCGATGTGAAAATCGATGTGGCGGCTATCCTCAAGGTAGTTCTGCCGTTCATCATTCTCATAATCATCTAACGGCATTGAAGCTTCGGTTAAACCCGGAGCTTCTTTGCATCGTGATTCTAGCACAGTTTGCGTTACGTCAAAAATTATTATGACTTTTCCATATTTCTATTTGACATAAGTATGAGTTTCTCATAGTTTGATCTCAACAAACGAGTTGGGAGCAACGAAATGCACTCCACATACCAGATCAACACAAACCTTCTTACTGGCGCTCTCGCACGCATGGCGAAGTCGGCTGTTAAGCCAGCGAAAAAGGTTCGCGATTATTCGCTACAGGCTGAAGCCTTCAGGCGCGCTCATGAGAAGCTTGCTGCTCACATCGCTTTCAATCGTTCACGCCCTTCAATGCGCAACTGGAAGCCTACCGCTTCTGAGCGCCGTTACATGATGAGCGGACACCTCAAGGCTGCTTACGCAGCAATCCGTTTTGAAAACACAGAAACACCAGCCGTCCGCACAGTGTCACTCGAAGAGTGCCTGCTGATCGGCTCAGACAGCCGGTGGAGGTAAGACGATGGCCGAGATTAAAACAGGCGGTCCAGCTTTCCCATGCGAAGGAGGTTCAGAGAGCGGACTGTATGCCGATCCAGGCATGACGCTCCGAGATTACTTCGCAGCGAAGGCGATGCAGGGATTGATTTCAGCGCACGATAGCTCCGGGACATGGACAGCGGTAGATATGAATGAAGGGATTGCAAAGCGAGCTTATCAAGCCGCCGACGCCATGATCGCAGCCCGCGAAGGCAGCGCATCATGACCTACGCCGCCCTCGCCCTCACCCTTTTAATCATCGCCATAGTAGCAACGTTTCTCATGCTCTGCCATGCCGAAACAATGGCGGAAATCGCTCGGAGTGAAGTTGATGCGTGAACTCACCCGCCTTGAAGCAATCACCGCAATCTTAATCGCTTTTGCAGCGCCGTATATCGCGCTCGGATGGGGGATTTGATGACCGATCACCTAACCCTCGCGAAAGTGGATTTATTTCTGGTTGCTATCAGCACATGCAAATCGATCGATGAGCGCAAGGAAGCGATTTTCGATTTGCTGGGGGGCTACTTGCCGTCAGACGTTCGCCCAATCCTCCATGAAATTCTCGAAGAAATCGACCCGATTTCATGCATTCAGGAAAGGAAAGTAGCGTGAGTTCTCAATCGTATGACTGGTGGCGCGCCACTCTCGACGGGAAGTCGCCGCCGATCCATGAAAGCGAACCGCAATGTGGGTACTTCAAGCTTCGTGACCGTCGCGGGCTAAACAAGAACCTTGCGCCCATCAAGCGCCCTTGGGTCGCAGCTGCAATCTGGAGAACCGAAGCTGGAGAGCTTCGGGCGGAAATAGCCGGGCAACCCGTCGAGATAGACACCGCTTGGCCATACGTCGCGAAATATCCAATCCCCTACGCTGATTACGAAACTTGGCATCGAACCGAGAAATGGCCGGAGAAAGCAGCATGAATAAGGTAGCAAAAATCGAACAGCCGCGCCCTACCCTTATCGGTACAATGGCGTCAGCATATAATATGGAGCCGAAAGCTTTTGCTGATACGGTTCGCGCAACATGCTTGCCAAACACCGCCAGCAATGAAGAATTTGCAGCCTTTCTGATGGTTGCCAAAGAATACGGCCTTAACCCGATCACTCGCGAAATCTACGCTTTTCCTAAAAAAGGTGGTGGCATTCAGCCTATTGTAGGCGTCGATGGCTGGTTCAATCTTATCAACTCACACCCACAGTGTGATGGCATAGATTTCATTGACGAATTTGACGAGAAGAAGAACCTCGTATCAGTGAAATGCTCGATCTATCGCAAAGATAGAAACCGCCCTACTGTTGTCACTGAATACATGGACGAGTGCAAACGCACGAGTGAGCCTTGGCAGAAATGGCCAAAGCGCATGTTGCGCCACAAGGCGGCAATTCAGTGTGCACGTTATGCCTTCGGCTTTGCTGGCATCATTGACCCCGATGAAGCAGAACGCAGCCCCGAAGTTATCACCCACGCAACTGTTGTGGCGCCGCCGCCTGTTGAAAGTCAGCAGGTCAAGCAGATCGCTCACGAACAAGAAGCTGTAGTTGAAGCCGAAACTGTTGAGCCTTTTGATACAGCTGCTTTTTTCACCGACCTAGAAACGCAGCTTTCCACCGCGAACGACATTGAAACCGTCGAAGAAATTTGGACGGAACTAGATCCCGAAGGAACCTTCGATGGTGACGACCTTAATCTTGAAATAGCGCACAAAATAAAAGCGCGGCGTCTTGCTCAGATCAACTCCAGTGGAGGGTCAGAATGATGGCGACCCGTTTCATTGAGACTGAATTTGAGCTTCGACAGGCTGTAAAATTCATTGAAGTGCAAAAGCTCCCAATAACAATCAATGTAACCGCGTCAGGAAAGCGAAGCAGCAAACAAAATCGGCTCAACAGAAAGTGGATGCTCGACATTGCTGATCAGGTAGATGGATGGAGCACGGAATATGCTCGCGGATATTGCAAGCTGCATTTCGGCATTCCCATCTTGCGCAATGAGGATGAGGAGTTCTGCCGAGAATACGATGCGCTTGTCAGGCCTCTTCCTTATGAGCACAAGATCAAGCTGATGATGGTACCGTTTGATTTTGGCGTCACCAGACTGATGACCGTCAAACAGCAGACCCGTTATCTTGATGCTGTACAGCGTCATTTTTCCGAACAAGGTGTCGTCTTAACCGACCCCGAAGGTCTCCTTCATGAGGAACTTGGAAGGAGTGCCGCATGATTGTCTCTTTCATAGCATCCAAGTTTCGCAATCTCTGGGAGCGCTTCGCTGATCCGCTGCCGCGCCTTCACCGGGAAGCAAACAAGCTTAAAGCCGATCTTGAAAAGGCCAAGCGCCAGAAGAAGGCTTACAAGCACATCGAGCGCGATTATGTGCGCAAGACTGCTGAAATCCTCGCAGTTGAACGTGGCGTGTCGTATCGCAACGGCTCTCTTGATTGGGGGCAGTGATGGCGAGGCGTGAATTCTCAAAGTCGGTATATGCCGAAATCGTCAAGCGTGCGATGCAGCCTAACGGTGATATCGCCTGCGAAGGTTGCGGCCTTATCCTTGGTAAGCGCAAGTATCACATCGATCATATCAAAGCAGATGCTCTTGAGATCGATAAGAGCGCAAAGCTTACTGCAAAGGACGGCCAGCTTCTCGGCGTCGAATGCTGCCATAAGGAAAAGACCCGTCAGGACGTGGCAGTCATTTCCGAAGCTAAGCGCCGCGAGGAAAAGCACCTCGGCATTAAGCGCCCGAAAGGCACGATTAAAAGCGCCGGCTTCCCGAAGTTCGAAAAGTCCGGTCACATCGACAAATCCGCCCTTCCCCCATTGCCATTGTCCCGGCTGATGCAGTCAGGGATTGCAAGGACACGCCCATGACAATCCCAGATGAAGCAGTACAGGCGGCAGAAATCGCAATCCACTGCGCAAGTGATACCGCTGACGCAAAAGAGTTGGCACTCGCCGCCCTCACAGCCGCTCTCCCCTTTCTCACTGGCGTTACGGTCAAGAAGCTGGAGTGGTTCGACGTTCCAGGGATCTCAACTGCACATAATAATCAGCCTCGCTACTGTGCGACTAAAACGCATAATGGCAAAGGTGAATTTTCTTGGTCTCTTGAAATTCATGGTCTGTTTTCAGCAAAATTCGAAACCCTCGAAGCCGCCAAAGCCGCAGCACAGGCCGACTATGAGGCTCGTTTTTGGTCAATGGCTGAGGTGTCCGCACTGGCCCCATCGCCGCGTGCGCAGGCGTTGGAGGAAGCGGCGAAGATTGCCTTAGATGTTTCCGAGAATGGCGAATACCACGGTGAAGCATCTGTAGACAGCACAAGCTCAATCTATCAGCAAGGCGCATTTGAGGTTTACGAGGCCATCCGCGCCCTCTCGTCTCAGCCTGTAGCGAACGCCTTGCCGCAGGACGTGATCAATCTTGTCCTAGCTGCGCGTGAGGCTTGGGAAACTTGGCAGTTACCGGAAGAAGAATTTAAAAGGCTTGATACGGCGCTTGAGGCATTCGCCAGCCGAGTTCCTTACGAGAACGAGCCTGACGCCCTCCCAGCCTCACCGGGAGCGTCGTCCACCCGCCCGACAGGAGGCAGCGATGCAGACGCTTGAGCTGTTCGGCCTTCTCGTATTCGGCCATGTGCTGGCAGATTATCCTTTGCAGGGTGACTTTCTCGCCAAGGCGAAGAACCGTTTCGCGCCTTTTGCTGGAACGCCATGGTATCAGGCACTTGGCGCACACTCGGCCATTCACGCCGGTTTCGTTGGCGTCATCACTGGCAGTCTGTTTCTCGCCCTCTGCGAATTCATTCTGCACTGCCGGATTGATGACTACAAATGCGCCGGCAAGATTTCATTCAATCAGGATCAAGCACTACACATCGCCTGTAAGGTGTGGTGGACGGTGCTTGCCGTATGGGTGTTGAAATGACATTTCTCACAGACGTTATTCAGGTCGAAACTACGCAAAACGGCAATGCCTTAGAGCTTCGTTTCAGCCGTCCTGTAACGGACGATGACCGTAAATCGCTAATGGACGCGCATAACGCAGCCTTGAACACCCGCCCCGACGCGCCTGTGGATGGGTTGGAGCGGTTTAGCTTGGCTGCTTGGAGCGAAGAACCTACCCACCATTCTTATATTGAGACTGATCCAGTAGGCGAATACGTCCGCTTCGATCAGGCCGAGGCCATCATTGCGGTGGAAAGGGCTAAGGCAGACGAATACTACGGTGAGGCAGTTGTGTCATATGACCGAAAGTTGCGCGTATCCGAACTCGAAGCCGACAACGCGGCGCTGACTGCGCGGGTTAAGGAGCGAGAACAGCAGCGTGATGAATACCGCGACAAATGGAAGTCGATTATGGAGCAGGAGAAATCCAGCCGGAAAACTTATTTGCTGCACACCAAAGCCCTCGAAACCCAACTCGCGGCGGCAGAGGAGCGTGAAAAGAAGGCTTTCAAGGCGGGATATGTGCTTGCCTGCTGCAATGTCGTTCATCAGCACGATGAACCTACAATAGCGCATGATGCATTGGCAGAGCTTGGCGTCACAAAGGCCGAAGTCAAAGCCATGAAGTTATCCGAGTTCGACATGAAGGCTTTGCGGATAATCGAACGAGACCGCGCAATCAGCCCTTACGCAAAGCACAATCCGAAAGCCCGTGCTGCCTTGGAGGTCAAGCCATGAATTTACGTGAAAAAGTAGCACGTTTTATTTCACCTGAATTGGCAAACCGAGCCGACGCTGCTGATAATCACGAAGCGAGAATTGAGGAGGCGGTAAAGTTCGATGCAAAAGAATACGAAATCTACAAATCAGAAATGGAAAATGTTTCCAAGTTTCTAGGGTCGCCTCTTTGGTACAATAGAAAGCGTGTTCCACGTAGACCAGTTGACCCAATGATGCGGGCATCCCTGTTTGCTGGCGGAAGGCTTCCTAAAGGTGAAGCGGACTATGGATATGCGATACGGGAAATTGACGCCTGCCTAAATAGGCTAACAGAGCAAGATTACAAAATACCTACAGTTTCCCTAATCGTTTACGACTTGGAAAAGATTAAGTCTGGTCTTTCGGAGGCTCGCCCATGACCCTCATTGACAGACTATCCAAGCTGGACGGGCCTGATAGGGAAGTGGATGCTCAAATCTACATCCTGTTTAATATCCCGACAGAACGCGCAGGCAGAATTGATTACGCCAATGGAATGGTTGGTTGGTGGCCGAAGGATGGGCCTTATGTCTCTGCCGTCACCGTTCCAGCCTACACCGCCTCTGTAGACGCGGCTATCGCTCTGGCTGCTCGCCTTTTTCCCGGCACGGAATACGAGTTCACCAATCTGTACAACATCGTTCGCGTGACAATCGAGATGAACGGCGAGTTCGGCGGCTTTCACGGCGAGCATGTCAATTCGCTACCGATAGCAATATGCATCGCCCTCTTGCGCGCAAAGGAGGCCAGCGAGCTATGAAGCCCGAAAGCAAATTTCCAGAAGCGCGGTATGCCATTGCTAGACTGTTTGTTTTGCTGGCTTGGCACGCTTTACCTAAAAATGCCGATTGGCCGAAAGAGCGCTTATGGACCGTAAATTCATCCATCAAGCAGCGTCTGAAACTATTGAGAAGCGAGGCCAGCCATGGCGAGTAAGGAACATGCTGAAATCTTACAGAACATGATGGCTGCTGCCGACAAGATGAAAACGGCAAACGATAATCTCTTGCAGGCTATCGGAATGATTGCTGCAACTGGCCAGATCACAGTCATCCCGAATGACATTGGGTGGTCAAAGCCCGTTATTCACCTTCCAAAAGCCATGTACGAGCGCATGTTGGAGATATTCCCGACAAGCCCACTAGGGGAGCAGAGCGAATGAAGCTGACAAAACAGCAGATTGATAAGATGCACTCGCTTCGTTCGGAATTGACGAAGGTTCGATGCTGGTTAACCGGATATCACGCAGGATCAAAAACCAATGTCGGCATTCCCGGAGAAGACAGCCTTCGACAGACCATCATGCTCATTGACGAGGTTGCCGGTCGCCAAGCCCTGAAAGGCGGGGAGTGATGAGCGCACTGCCGTACATTTACTATTGGGACCGGCAAGGCCGCAAAGGACAACCGTGTGAAGTCGTTGTTCGCGCCAAGGCCATGAATTCATGCCTCGTTAAATTCGATGACGGCTACTGCATGGTCACCAGCCGCAACGCCATTCGCAAGAACCCAGACCGCACCGCACTGCAAGAAAGGGGGAGAGAGTGAGTAACATTACACCAGATGAACACATCGCTTTTACACCGGACACATTAGCTGAACGCTGGCAATGCAGCGCGCAACACATACGCGATTTGGTGAACAAGAAGGCAATCCCGTCATTTCGCGTCGGTCGATTGTACAGGATTCCTTATAGCGCTGTATTGGATTATGAATGCCCTACGAAATCAGACAGAAATTATTCAGAGGAAAATGGTACGCAGTCTGGCATGACGGCGTCGAAACAAAGCGTAGGAGCCTCCGCACCACAGATAGTGATGAGGCCGCACGCCGTTTAGAGGATTTCAAGAGGGATTTTAAAGCACCGATCGGATCACTAGTAGGAGATATCGTTCGTGCATATCTGGATGCGCGTCAGGGCAAGATAGCAGACCCTGCACGTTTAAGGTTTGCGTGGAAACAAGCCGAAAGTCATTTTGCGCATCTTCGCCCAGATCAAATTACGGAAGATATCTGCTCAGCATATGCTGAAACTCGATACCTTGCGGGCAGAAAGGAAGCCACTGTGTTGAAGGAAATAAACGTTATTCGTCAGGCTTTAAACTGGCATGGCGCTAGCGGAGCAAAGTTTGAAGCTCCTGCAGCCCCACCCCCACGTGATCGGCACCTAACAAAAGAGGAATACAGAAAATTACTTAGCGGATGCGCGACGCCGCACATGCAGCTTTTTTGCATCTTAGCTTTAACGACAGCAGCGCGGAAAAGTGCTATTTTGGAGCTCACATGGGATAGAGTCGACTTCGATCGTAAGTTGATAAAGCTTGGTATTCCAGGAGATAAGAATCGCAAAGGGCGCGCTATCGTTCCTATGACTGAAAGCTCATTTAAAGCTTTGCAGGAAGCTTATGCAGCTAGACAGTCTCCTTATGTCGTAGAATACGGCGGAGATCGTGTCCTAGATATTAAGAAGGGGTTTGCTGCAGCAGTTCGTAGATCTGGATTAGCTGACGTTGTCCCTCACGACCTTCGTCACAGTGCCGCCGTATGGATGGCAGAGGCTGGCGTATCAATGGACGAAATTGCGCAGTACCTTGGACATTCGACGCCCGCTATTACATTTAAGGTCTATGCACGATTCTCGCCTGAGTATCTGCGAAAGGCGGCATCTTCACTGGAGTTCTAGGTTCATTTGAACCTGTGATCGCCGCCTAAAATAGCTCTAAACCATTGATTTTATGGCGCACCCGACTGGATTCGAACCAGTGACCTCTGCCTTCGGAGGGCAGCACTCTATCCAGCTGAGCTACGGGTGCATCGCCGGGAGGCGCGAAAGCCTCATTTGAGGCGTTTCTAGCTGAACCACATCCCGGCTTCAATGCCCTATTTAAACAACAGACAGAAATTTGGCAAAATAGACGCTAAAACTCTCCAGCGCATACTTATAGAAAACTGATTCAAAGAGTGCATGGCCTAATCCCCTCTAACGCGGGAATGAAACCATTTCACCATAGAGTTCGTGCAGCTTTGCCTTAACAGCTGGAGAGTTCTGGTAAACTTCAATGAACTTCTTCAGCCGTGCATCATCACGCAGTTCCGGCCGCGTAACGAACTGAAATGCATAGATCGGTTCGTTCTCGAAAATCAGACCAGATGATGCTTCTAATCCTGCAAGTTTGGCGAACGTAGGATAGGTAGCCGCGGCGTCGACATCATCCAGCGAACGCGCAATTTGCGGACCATCAAGCTGTACAATCTTAAGCGGTTTCTTCCATTTCACCACGTCTTCAAGGCTGGCGCGCTGGTCTTTGCCGGGCTTCAGCTCAAGAAAGCCCGCCTGTTGCAAGAGCAACAGTGAACGGCCCGTATTGATTACATCTCCTGAAAACCCAATCTGCGCGTTGTCAGGCAGATCTTCGAGTTTTGCATACTTTTTGGAGTAAAGACCGAAAGGGGTGCTAAACGCAGGAGCAACTGGAACAAGTCCGTTGCCGGTATTGGCGTTGGTGTATTCCAGATACGGAATATGCTGGAAAAGATTTGCATCTGCGGTCTTGTCTGCAACGGCCGTATTCGGCGTATTCCAGTCACTGAACTCCACCAGTTCGACATCCAATCCCTGCTCTTTCGCCTCCGCAGCTGCAACTTCCGCAGCCTGATTGGAAATGCTCGTTGCAAGCGCAACGCGCAGCACTGGTCTGTCCTCAGCATGCAGCGATACTGGGTTTGAAAAAGCAACAAGCGCCACGGCTGCCAAGGCGAAAAAGCCCCTGCGATGCACTGTGCCCAAACCGTTTGAGCTAAACGACTTCGATAAAATGGTCATGACACGCCTAAAAATTGATAATTTTAATCCAGTATATAGCTTGACCTTAGATTTAAGAAGCTAAATCTATCGCTAAAGATAATGAGTGAGAAGTTGATCACGATCAATGAAATCAACATCAGCTGCTCCTAACTGTCTTTGCAGCGTCATCAGACCATGTGAACGTGATCACGAGGGTCGTCGATGGCCTCAGAATCGTCCCCGCTTATCAAAAAAAAAAGGATACATCATGGCAAATCCAGCTAAAGTCGCATTAGTAACGGGTGCAGCACAGGGCATCGGTCGCGGTATTGCTTTGCGTCTCGCAAAAGATGGCTTTGATATTGCACTGGTCGATCTGAAGGCAGACAAGTTAGAAGCAGTGAAAAAAGAAGTTGAAGGGCTTGGGCGCAAAGCTTCAACCTTCTCCGCCGACGTTAGCAGGCGCGATGACGTCTATGCTGCAATTGATCATGCCGAAAAAGAACTCGGCGGTTTTGATGTTATCGTCAACAATGCAGGCATTGCGCAGGTACAGCCAATTTCTGATGTGAAGCCAGAAGAAGTCGACCGCATCCTAAAAATCAATATTGAAGGCGTTTTGTGGGGTATTCAAGCGGCAGCGGCCAAGTTCAAGGCACGTGGACATAAAGGTAAAATTATCAACGCCTCCTCAATCGCTGGCCATGATGGTTTTGCAATGCTCGGCGTTTATTCGGCAACCAAATTTGCCGTGCGCGCCCTGACCCAAGCAGCCGCCAAGGAATATGCAAGCGCCGGCATCACCGTTAATGCCTACTGCCCTGGCATTGTCGGCACTGACATGTGGGTCGAAATCGATGAGCGCTTCTCAGAAATCACGGGAGCACCAAAGGGTGAGACCTACAAGAAATATGTCGAGGGCATTGCTCTTGGCCGCGCACAAACACCGGAAGACGTTGCGTCGCTGGTGTCCTTCCTGTCGAGCCCGGATTCAGACTACATCACCGGACAGGCTATCCTGACCGATGGCGGCATTGTTTACCGCTAAGCAGATGACAAAAAAGGCGGGAAACTCCCGCCTTTTTTTATCCAACATGCAAACCAGGAGCTTCCTGGCCGGTGCTTTCAACATATTCTGTATAGCCGCCACCATATTGGTGAATGCCATCGGGCGTGAGTTCGAGCACGCGATTGGAAAGTGCGGACAAAAACCGGCGATCATGTGATACAAAAAGCATGGTGCCTTCATAAGCTGAAAGCGCCTTGATCAACATTTCCTTGGTATCGAGATCCAAATGGTTCGTCGGCTCATCAAGTACGAGGAAATTCGGCGGGTCAAACAACATTGCAGCCATCACCAGACGGGCTTTCTCACCACCGGAGAGAACCCGGCATTTCTTTTCAATGTCATCGCCAGAAAAACCAAAGCAGCCAGCAAGTGCGCGCAAAGGTGCCTGCCCCGCTTTCGGGAAACGCTGCTCCAGCCATTCGAGAATGGTGCTCTCACCATCCAGAATATCCATGGCGTGCTGCGCGAAATAGCCAAGTTTTACGCTGGCACCAAGATTGACTACACCCTGATCAGGCTCCGTTGTACCAGTAACCAGCTTAAGAAGCGTTGACTTACCAGCGCCATTGACGCCCATGATGCACCAGCGTTCACGGCGGCGGACCATAAAGTCCAGACCGTCATAAATCGTGCGGCTGCCGTAAGACTTGTTCACGCCCTTAAGACTAACAACATCTTCGCCCGATCGTGGCGCAGGCAAAAAGTCGAAAGCCACCGTCTGACGGCGACGTGGCGCCTCCACGCGGTCGATTTTCTCAAGCTTTTTCACACGGCTCTGCACCTGCGATGCATGGGATGCGCGTGCTTTGAAGCGTTCGATGAATTTGATTTCCTTGGCAAGCATGGCTTGTTGGCGTTCAAACTGCGCCTGCTGCTGCTTTTCATTGAGCGCACGCTGGCCTTCATAGAAAGCATAATCGCCGGAGTAGCTTGTGAGTGAGCCGCCGTCGATTTCAATAATTTTGGTCACAATACGATTCATGAACTCGCGATCATGCGAGGTCATCAGCAATGCGCCGTCGTAGTTTTTGAGGAAGGATTCGAGCCAGATCAGGCTTTCGAGATCAAGGTGGTTGCTTGGTTCGTCAAGCAGCATAACGTCAGGACGCATCAGAAGAATACGGGCAAGCGCCACACGCATTTTCCAGCCGCCGGACAGTTTGCCGACATCGCCGTCCATCATTTCCTGACTGAAACTAAGACCAGCAAGCACTTCACGTGCACGACCGTCCAAACCATAGCCATCAAGTTCTTCGTAACGCGCCTGTACCTCGCCATAGCGCTCGATAATTGCATCCATCTCATCGAGACGTTCAGGATCGCACATGGCGCTTTCGAGTTCGCGCAGTTCGGCTGCAACAGCACTGACTGGCCCTGCCCCGTCCATAACTTCGGCAACAGCAGAACGTCCGCCCATTTCACCAACATTCTGGTTGAAATAGCCGATTGTCACGCCTTTTTCGACATTGACCTGCCCTTCATCAGGCAGTTCTTCGCCGGTAATCATACGAAAAAGCGTAGTTTTACCCGCACCATTTGGCCCAACGAGACCGATCTTCTCGCCGCGATTCAACGCAGCAGAGGATTCGATGAAGAGAATGCGATGGCTGTTAGACTTGCTGATATTATCGATGCGGATCATGGTCGAGGGAGGCCTTGTGAAAACTTGGCCTCCCTATGACACGGCTTGCCCGCGCTGTCACGGACACAATGGCAATTAGATCCATTACGGAATATGGTACAGCCATTCTTTGGTTGCGAATTTTTCTTCGACAAGCTTTTCTGCGGCAGCAAGCTCCTCGGGAGTGATCGCTCCGCTTACACCACCGTTCAGCGATACAAACATATCCTTCATGCGATCAATGACTTCGCGGCGCGGCAAGCCGGTCTGGCTGCGAACCGGATCAACGCGCTTGGCTGCACTGGCAGTCCCTTTGTCGGAAAGCTTCTCGCGACCAATACGCAGCACTTTGAGCATCTTCTCAGCATCCATGTCGTAAGCCATTGTGACATGGTGTAGGACGGTCCCGCCTGAGTATCGTTTTTGTGCGGCTCCGCCAATCTTGCCTTTTGAGCTCGAAATATCGTTAAGCGGCTTATAGAAGGCGTCGATACCCAGAGAATTAAGCGCTTTTAGTACCCATTCATCCAGAAATGCATAGGAGTCAGCAAAACTCATATCCCGAACCAGTTCACCCGGCGCATAGAGCGAATAGGTGATTGAGTTGCCCGGCTCGACAAACATTGCACCGCCACCCGTGACGCGGCGTACTGTCTCAACGCCCATTTCTTCAGTCGCCCCCATGTCAACTTCGTTACGCAGCGACTGGAAAGCACCAATAATGATCGATGGACGCTCCCATTCCCAGAAACGCAAAGTGGGCGCACGGCGTCCAGCAGCAACTTCACGCGCCAGAACCTCATCGACAGCCAGATGCATTGTGGGCGTAAGCGGTGGAATATCGATAATCTGCCATTCATAGTCGCGCCATGTTCGTGCAACACCAAGCGCCCGGCGAACTGCGATAGCAACGGCTTCAGGACTAAAGCCGATCATGAAAGCGTCAGGATGCAGTCCTTTGCGTACAGCCTCAGCGATTTCTTCGGCAGATGCGGTTGCTGGCAATCCGTTCAAAGCATTACGAATATCGTCAAGTGCTTCTGCCGGCTCTAAGAAAAAGTCGCCTGCGACCTGAACCTGGCTCAGTTTTTCGTCCTGAACCTCCAGATCAATAACAACCAGCTTGCCACCGTGGACCTTATATTCACCATGCATTTTCATACGACCTTGCTGACGAGAAACATCAGGGCGCACTCTTGCGGATTCACTGGAAAAAGGAAACTGCGACACCGCTAATTTATGAACTTTCCGCTCAAATAAATCACAAATGCATAACATTAAGATCGTTAGAGACGTGGAACGCCGTTCATTCTATATTCAATGTCTGAGGCTTATAGAATATCATATTAACGCTCAAACAATGGTGTTCACCATGACAGCTTTTCTGTCTCACAAAGTCAGCCTGATTGCTGGCGCTTCAGCATTCTTAGCATCCATGTATATGTTTGCTCCAGCGCCTGCCGAAGCAGCGCGTTTGCAGCGCTGCGCTTCGGAAAACGGCATTTGTCAGCTGCCCTACCCGACCGAGGTTATTTACGGTGCAGATGGACAGGGTACATCGCGCTTTGTTGACCGTCCGGAAGTTCGTTGTTCCAATCGCGTATTCGGTGACCCGGCGCCGGGCAGAGGAAAGAGCTGCTCGTATGTTGTCCGTGACCGCTTCGAAGATCGACGTGATGACCGTCGAAACGATTGGCGTGGCAACCGTCGTGATGATCGTGGCCGTAGTCAATGGCAGCAATGCGCGAAAGAAAATGGTTTCTGTGACTTCTATGGTCGAAAATTGGTTCGCTATGGAGCCAAAGGGCGTTTCGTAGAACGCGTATTCCGTGACGGTGTACGTTGCGACAACCGTGCCTTCGGCGATCCGGCGCGAGGTCAGGGTAAAGCGTGTTACATTCAGAACTAAAACAAAAAGGCGGGCAAAATGCCCGCCTTTTTTTACAAATCGCATAGCATGCAACAGCTATTTAAAGCGCGGCCAATCGCGCTTCAGCAGTTTTGTCAGATGCCTTCTGCATTCCTGAATCGCGATCATAAACGTCGTTATAAAAACGTACCTTGCCGCCCGCATCCGGCCAGGCGGTGAAATAAGCGATGTAGACCGGCACAGGATTGGCGACCTTGATGCCGCGTTCACCCTTGCCAAAATATTTTCCAAGTTCATCAACTTGCTTGCCAAGTACAGCAGCTGCCATGTCACGCGGACGTTCAAGGCGAATACAGCCATGGCTCAGCGCTCGCATGTCACGGCTGAAGTAAGCCTTTGCCGGAGTATCATGCATGTAAATGTCATGCGCATTCGGGAACAGGATTTTCAATTCGCCCAATGCATTGTCGAGGCTTGGCTTTTGGCGGATGCCGACATGCGCCTTACCTGCCGCAACAGCATTCCAGTTAACAGCGCTCGCCGAAACCTTCTTGCCGCCGACATAGACTTCATACCCATTGCGGTCGAGATAGCTGGTATCTCGCATGACCTTTGGCAGCATTTCATTCAGAATAATTGAACGCGGCACGCCCCATGAAGGATTGAAAACGACGGTCTGGACTTTGTTATAAAAGAAATAGGTCTGGTGTGTCGGCGAACCGATCACTACATTCATCGCCAATTTTTCTTTGCCGTCTTCAAAATATTCGGCGCGATAAGACGGTTGATTGACCATCACATAACGCGAACCAAAATCATGTGGCAGCCAGCGTAGACGCTCCATGGAATAGAGGATGCGATCACGCTTCACCGAACTCTGCTCGCCCTGAAGGGCAGCAATCGTGTTCTTGCCGATGATACCATCCGGTGTACTACCCGATAGTTTCTGATAGTCTTTAATGGCCGCCGCCAGCTCTGGATCATAGATGCTCGCATCGGCATGCGCCTGCAACACATCCCGATGCTCATTCATGTATTTTTCAGGGGCGTGACGCGTAATAAGGGCTATGACTTTACCAAGCTCATCGTTGGTATCACCCGGACGAATAGCCTTATCGAGCGAGATACGGATTGGCGCTTTGGATGGTGCCTGCGTATTGGCAAGTTCACGCTTCAACGTGGCGTAAGCTTCGTTATTTGGCTGGAAACCCTTTAGATAAGCGACCGGGTCGCTTTCAGCGGCAAGTTTTTCAAGAACGGCTTTTGGATCAACACGATTGCGCGGAAGATCATGAAAGCCACTCAGCCTGTCGGCAACAATTCGCCCTTCGCCTGCATCGATTGCATAACGCAAAGCGCGCGCCGACATTTTGATTTCAAAATCAGCAAGCTTCTGCTGACGTTCTGCAAGCTGCGCCGCGTCAAAATAATCGCCGGGAATAGCAACTGCATATTCTTCCGGATTGAGACCATCTTCATCAGACTGGGCAAAGAAAGCGGCGACATCACGCGCCTTATCGAGCGCCTTGTTATCAGCCGACCAGATGAAACTGCGCTGTTGTGAATAAAAGCTTACGATCGCATCAGCAATTTGCTTCTCAGCCTGAACATCCGTCGTCTTGAGATAATCCGAAGCCGCATCGAAGGCCAGCTCACCCTGTGTTTCATCAACTCTCTTAACTGGCCCAATTGGCGACATGCCCGATGTCAGCGGATCAACCGAAGACGGTTCAACAGCAGCGGTTACCTGCATGTCCAAAGCGCTGAAATCGACTTTGATCAGCGCGTCTGGCTTGTAATTATAAATCTGCGGACCTTTAACCATCACGCGCTGTGCTGGAGGCACGACTGCTCGCGGCACCGAAACGGTCTTTGTGTCGTTCTGCACAGGCGCCGCAGGCACGGCCTGAACAGGGGGCTGAACTGGCTGAGCCTGTTGTTGACGACGTTGCTGAAACAATTCCAGCAAAGAATTTGCAGCCTGTGCCTGCGTGGTCGAGAAGAGTGTCGACGCTGCTAATGCAACCGCCAATGTACTACGAATATAAGAACCGCTTTTGCGATGACTATTCATGTCGCGATAAAACTGTCTGGAGAAGTGCATTCTAACCGCCAATTCAGTGCGACCGCTTTTGAGCGAAGCCGCGTCAATCTTTGCCCGCAGAATTGATGAATCTCGTATACAATCTTTTAACGTTAACGCATCTTCCTATTTTTTTTTGCCAGGCTCCATCAATTTTTATTGAAAAGCTAACTGTTAGATAAAGCCTCGCCCTTTGTTTTGTGCAAGATTGCGCAAAGTGCCGCAGTGGATTTCATCCCGCATCGCGTTAAAAACCCGACAGTTTAACTACGGGCAAGCAAGCGAGGTACCATAATGGCAGAAGCAAGCGCCGCCGATCTTTTCCCGCTGGGCGAAGACAAGACCCCTTATCGCAAACTGACATCTGACTATGTTTCAGTTGATACATTTAAGGGGCAGGAAATTCTGAGCGTCGATGCGGAAGGACTACGCATTCTGTCGGAAGCTGCCTTTGCAGACATTAATCATCTGCTGCGGCCCAGCCATTTGCAACAGCTTGCAAATATCATGAAAGATCCTGAAGCCACTGATAACGACCGCTTTGTCGCTTATGATCTTCTAAAAAACGCCAATATTGCTGCTGGTGGCGTGCTGCCTATGTGTCAGGATACCGGCACTGCGATCATTATGGGCAAAAAGGGCCGCCGTGTCTGGACCGAAGGCGGCGATGCCGATGCGCTCGGCGCTGGTGTTCTTGATGCTTATAACAAGAAAAACCTGCGCTATTCACAGCTTGCGCCTCTGTCGATGTTCGAGGAAAAAAACACCAAGAACAATTTGCCTGCTCAGATCGACATCTATGAGGAAGGCGAAGACGCTTACAAATTTCTATTCGTTGCAAAGGGTGGTGGCTCTGCTAACAAAACGTTCCTGTTTCAGGGAACGCCATCACTGCTAACGCATGATCGGCTGATCGAGTTTCTGAAAGACAAAATTCTGAGCCTCGGTACCGCCGCCTGCCCGCCTTATCATCTGGCAATCGTTATCGGCGGTACATCTGCCGAAATGAATTTGAAAACCGTTAAGCTTGCTTCCACCCGTTATCTTGATGAACTTCCCACCAAAGGGTCGGAAACCGGCCATGCATTCCGTGATCTTGAAATGGAAGCGGAAATTCACAAACTGACACAATCGCTGGGCGTGGGCGCACAGTTTGGTGGCAAATATTTCTGCCATGACGTGCGCGTTATCCGCCTGCCCCGTCACGGTGCGTCGCTGCCAATTGGTCTTGGTGTTTCCTGCTCCGCCGATCGTCAGGCAAAGGGCAAGATCACCAAAGACGGTATCTTCCTTGAACAGCTCGAAACCAATCCAGCGCAATATATGCCGGAGATTGACGAGGAAAAACTGTCATCGCACGTGGTCAAAATCGATCTCAATCAGCCGATGGAAGGTATTCTGAAGGAACTGTCGAAACATCCGGTTAAAACCCAGCTTTCTCTAACAGGTTCGATTATCGTTGCACGCGATCTGGCGCATGCGAAAATCCGCGAACGTCTGGAAAATGGCGAATCTATGCCAGATTATTTCAAGAACCATCCCATCTATTATGCTGGCCCGGCCAAAACACCGACAGGGTATGCATCAGGTTCCTTCGGCCCAACCACGGCAGGACGTATGGATTCTTATGTCGATCAATTCCAGTCGTTTGGTGGATCGATGGTAATGCTCGCAAAAGGCAATCGCTCGCGACAAGTGCGCGAAGCCTGCGGCAAACATGGCGGCTTTTATCTCGGATCAATTGGTGGTCCAGCAGCCCGCCTTGCTCAGGATTGCATCAAGAAAGTTGAAGTCGTTGAATATCCAGAACTCGGCATGGAAGCCATCTGGCGGATTGAAGTGGTTGATTTCCCTGCCTTCATCGTCATTGACGACAAGGGCAATGACTTCTTCAAAGAACTCAATCTAGGCTAAAAACAAAGGGCGATCTGACCAAGATCGCCCTTATCTTTATCTTGGATCGCGTTTCAGACCTTTTTCGACAAGCTCATCCAGATAGGTCTGCCAGAGCGTTTCTTTTTCTATGCCAAGCTTATGGAGATAGTTCCACGAGAACAGGCCCGTGTCGTGCATGTCGTCAAAGGTGATGCGAACGGCATAATTACCGACTGGGTCCATACGCATGATTTCGACATTGCGTTTGCCGCCAACGGTCACTCGTTGTTCCGGCGAATGGCCCTGCACTTCCGCAGATGGTGATAAAACACGCAACAATTCCGCCGTCAGTTCAAAGCGTTCGCCACCGTCAAAAGCCACCGTCAAAAGCTTGCGATCCTTTGATACACGCAGTTCAGTGGGCCAGACATCACTCATAGTCATTCTCCGTCGCTTCGAAAGCGTATATTTCTTCAATAAACATGCCGTTCATTAGCGTCTATTCTTATTATTCGCATTTTGTTGAAGGTGGTTTGATTGAGCACGTACTGGACAAAGTGAAAGAGGAAAACTATCTCTATTCATAAATAGCGAGCAAACTTCGCGACACATGGGAACATATGGCAAATCTTACGCAACAGCTCCTTCAACGGCCTGATGTTTCTCCGAATGGACCGATGATCGATCCGTTCGGACGTGCTGTTACCTATTTGCGTGTATCTGTTACCGATCGTTGCGATTTCCGCTGCACCTATTGCATGGCAGAGCATATGACTTTTCTGCCGAAAAAAGACCTGCTCAGTCTCGAAGAACTCGACAGGATTTGCAGCGCATTTATTGCTAAGGGCGTGCGCAAGTTGCGGCTGACTGGCGGTGAACCGCTGGTCCGAAAAAACATCATGCATCTCATTCGCGGTCTTTCGAGGCATTTGGAAACTGGCGCACTGGATGAGTTGACACTCACCACCAACGGTTCACAGCTTGTCCGCTACGCAGATGAATTGGCTGATTGCGGTGTGAAGCGTATTAATGTTTCCATCGATACGCTTGATCCGGATAAGTTTCGCACAATCACCCGCTGGGGCGATGTTCATCGTGTTATCGAAGGAATTGATGCCGCGCAAAAAGCTGGTATCCGTGTAAAAATTAATGCGGTCGCACTTAAAGAATTCAATGAATTTGAAATCCCGGAGCTTATTCGCTGGGCGCATGCGTGCGACATGGATATGACGCTCATTGAGACAATGCCGATGGGCGAAATCGAAGTGGATCGGACAGATCAATACCTTCCACTCTCGAAGCTTCGCGCCGACCTTAGTCAACAGTTTACGCTAACTGATGTGTCTTATCGCACTGGTGGCCCTGCCCGCTATGTCACGATCAAGGAAACGGGTGGCCGTCTTGGCTTCATTACTCCGCTGACGCATAATTTTTGCGAGAGCTGCAATCGCGTGCGTCTTACATGTACCGGCATGCTTTATATGTGCCTTGGTCAAAATGATGAGGCTGATCTGCGTGCGGCGGTGCGTGCGAGCGAAAGCGATACCGTGCTCAATGATGCGATTGATGAGGCTATCTCCCGCAAGCCCAAAGGCCATGATTTCATTATTGATCGTGAACACAACCGTCCAGCAGTTGCCCGTCATATGAGTCTCACAGGCGGATAAATAATTTAAATAAGTTCACAACAAGTATCGATTGGACCGAATCCAAACGATAAGCTAGCGATATGAAACCATAAACCGGATTTCATATCGTGCCGCAGTCAGCGAACTTCCGTGCCAGCGTTTTCATGCTCCTTGCAATGGGTACTTTCACCATTGGCGACACGATAACCAAGTTCCTTCTTGAGCAGATGAACAGCGGACAATACATGTTCGTTCGCGGAATTTTTGCGACCATCGCTATTGGCTTGCTTGCGTGGCGCAACGGAGCATTAAGTAGTCTATCCATGGACCGAATGACGCTGCTTCGGGTTATTGGTGAAGTTGTAGCCACGATTACGTATATTTATTCACTCGGACATCTTTCACAGGCATTTTGTTCAGCAGTTTTTCAGGCAACACCGCTGGTCGTTACCCTCGGCGCAGTGCTATTTCTGAATGAGAAGGTTGGCTGGCGACGCTGGATGTGTATCTCAGTAGGCCTGATTGGCGTTATAATTATCATTCGGCCGGGTGCCGACAGCTCAACGAGTTTTGCTGCTGTTGGCGTTTTGCTGTCCAGTGTTTGCTTTGCCGCGATGCGTGATATCGCCACGCGTCGCGTACCAGCACATGTCCCAACGCTCTATCTCTCAACGCTAACCGCCGGAGCAATCGCGTTGACGGGCGGCGCACTGACTGTTCCCATGGGCGGTTGGCAACCCGTAGGGCTAGAACCAATTCTTTTCATGGCTTTAGCGGCAGGACTTTTGTTGATTGGCTATCACTTTATCATCATGGCAATGCGGGAAGGCGAAATATCATTTGTGTCGCCATTCCGCTATTCAAGCTTGCTATGGGCGATAATGCTGAGCACCGTCGTTTTCAATCAGGCACCCGATTCCTATACAATTGCCGGGTCGGTTCTTGTCGTAGGAAGTGGAATTTACATGGTCTATCGCGAGAATATTCGCAAAAAACGCGAACAGAAATTGCGCAAACTGGAAATTATTTAATGACAAAAGCAATGCACGTCGCAGGCGCTATTATCGCTGGAGGGCAATCCAGCCGCATGCGTGCAGATGGTATTGCTGGCGATAAATTCCTGCAATTACTTGGTTCTAAATCAATTCTGGACCACGTGGCCGCTCGACTTTCACCACAGGTCGATCACCTGTTTATTAATACAAACACCAACAAGAGTGACCTCCCTGACTTGAGCTTACCCATAATTGTCGATGCTCAATCTCATTATGGCGGGCCGCTTATTGGTCTTAAGACTGCATTCGAGTATGCGCACAAATTTTCATTCTTGCTCAGTGTTACTGGCGACTGCCCTTTCATTCCGTCCGACCTGATGGTCCGCCTCTATGAACGCCAACAAAAAACCGGTGTGCGCATTGTTATGGCAAGTTCGAAGGGCCAGGTTCATCCAATTTTCGCTCTTTGGAAGCCAGATCTCCTACAGCCACTAAACGCGTGGCTGGAACATACTGAAAAGGCGAGTGTACTGGCTTTTGCACGAACCATCGGATTTGAGACGGTTGATTTTCCGCTCCAAGCATTGCCAAAGACCAACGAAACCTATGATCCATTTTTCAACATCAACACAGCCGAAGACCTGAACAACGCGAGAAAGCTCTATGAGGCGCAGCAATGACCGAAGCAAACATTGGTACCAAGAAAATATTCGGCATCACAGGCTGGAAAAACTCAGGCAAAACGACGCTCACTGAAAAGCTCGTGCAGGAATTTACCAAGCGTGGCTTCAATGTCTCGACCGTGAAACACGCCCACCACAACTTTGACATCGATCACGTCGGCACAGATTCGTGGCGCCACAGAAACGCTGGTGCCGGTGAAGTGGCAATCGTTTCATCTGCGCGTTATGCGATCATGCATGAAAATTTGGGCGCAGACGAACCTTCACTGGAAGAAATTGTCGCAAAACTATCACCTTGCGATTTGATTCTCGTAGAGGGCTATAAACGCGAATCTCATTACAAGATTGAGCTGCGACGCACGGATGGACACACCGGGCCAGCACTTTCGGACGACGACCCAACCATCGTTGCCATCGCCAGCGATTACATCAATCACGGCGCGAAGTTACCCGTGTTTCATTTGGACGCGATTGCGGATATTGCAGACTTCGTTCAGCAAGTCATGAAGCTGTGAGGATTTCTCTTATTTTTTCACATCTGGTAGTGCTAAAATTGGAAACATTGCCATAATACGCAAAAATCCCTTTTAAATAGCCATATTGCGTGCACAATTAAATTACGCGGACCATCTTGCAATCCACCCGGAATTGGTGGGATTATCAGCTTCTGGGTAGATGATTGGGCATGTTCAAGAAAAAATATTGCGCGTTGTTGTGTCCAGCATCTATGTGTAGTGAATGAAGGAACGCTGTCAGACTTGCTAATTATAAAACACGTCGAGAGCATCCTTTTAAGCGGCTGAACCAGAAAAAGAATCAGGGAACCAGCCACAACGAAACGAGAGGACTAGGAATGCGCGTTATTCAGCGTATCGCTGCAGCAACATCCGTAGCAGCACTTGCAATCACACTCGGCAGCATGACCGCCGGTATCGCCAATGCTCAGGAACCCCTAAAGCTTAAAATTGGTACGGAAGGCGCTTACCCTCCATTCAACTTCATCAAACCGGATGGCACACTGTCAGGCTTCGACGTTGATATCGCCAAGGCGCTTTGCGACGAAATGAAAGCCGAATGTGAATTCGTTACGCAGGAATGGGACGGCGCAATCCCAGCCCTTCAGTCCGGCAAGTTCGATGCCTTCATCGCATCCATGTCGATCACTGACGAGCGCAAGAAGCAGGTCGACTTCTCAAACAAATATTACAACACACCTCCCGGTGTTGCAGCTCCTAAGGACACCGACATCAAGGGCGTGACCAAGGAAGATCTCGCAGGCAAGACAGTTGGCGTACAGGTTTCGACCACGCATTCCAACTATTCTGAAAAGACCTTCACCGACAGCACGATTAAAGCCTATCCGACTGCGGAAGAATATCGCCTTGATCTGGCAAACGGTCGTCTTGATGCCGTTAACGACGATAGCGTGACCTTGGCTGAATGGCTCAAGTCGCCAGATGGCGCTTGCTGTAAGATGGTTGGCACCTTCCCCCCTGTGATTGAAATTCACGGTCCGGGTGCAGGCGTTGCTTTCAAGAAGGGCCGTCCTGAGCTTATCGAAAAGTTCAACGAGGCAATCAAGGCAATCCGTAACAACGGCAAGTACAAAGAAATCAACGACAAATACTTTGATTTCGATGCCTATGGTGCAGAAAACTAAGATAATTTAACTTTTATGCGCCGGTTTACTCCCAAGTAAACCGGCGCGACTATTTGAACTGTTCATAAATTTCAAGATCTGTAAAAGGCGCGAGGCCGCGACTTTAAAACAGGCGTAGCAAACAGATCCAAGGGAAGAGATTAGGCGCATGGAACATTACGCCACCTTATTGAGCTTTGGTCCAGAAGGATGGGGCCGAAGCATCGCCTGGGGACTTCTTGTCACCATTTCACTTGCTCTGGCTACATTACCTTTGGGACTTATTTTGGGTTTTCTGGTCGCAATCGGAAAGCAATCCTCAGAACCCTCCATGCGACTTGCGAGCAATATTTACACGACTATTTTTCGTGGATTGCCCGAACTTCTCACACTGTTTCTGGTCTATTTCGGTGCATCGCTATTGCTCCAGCAGGCTCTCGCATTTTTCGAGATCAGTGCGAAAATCGAGATTAATGCCTTTGTCGCCGGTATGATCGCGCTGGGTTTTGTTTTCTCGTCCTATTCGAGTGAAGTCTTTCTTTCGGCCTTCCGTGCCATTCCGCGTGGACAATATGAAGGCGGCTATGCGGTTGGTCTTTCGCATTTGCAGACCATGCGCAAGGTTATATTGCCTCAGCTCATCAAGATTGCACTCCCGGGCCTCGCCAATCTCTGGCTTGTACTGCTGAAAGACACATCGCTGGTCTCGGTCATTACGCTCTCGGACATTCTGCGTCAGACCTCGATTGCGGCGCGCGTTACAAAAGAACCATTCCTGTTCTTTGGTGTCGCATGTCTGCTCTATCTCGCTCTTGCGATCATCTCCTCCTACTTTATCAACCGTATCGCTCGCTGGGCGGATGCTGGTAACAACGCGTCGCGAGGAGCCTGATTATGAGTGAAACCATTTCAGAGGTTCTTGCTCCGCCACCAGTTGAACGCAAGTGGACGCGTCTGAGAATAGCCGGACATATTATTGTTGCGGTGTGGGCGCTTCTCTTTGCCGGTCTTGCCATCTATCTCTACAATACGTGGCGTGTCGATCTGTTCGAGACCTACGGACCGCGTTACTGGTCTGGCCTTCTGGTCACACTGCAACTGGTTGCAATTTCTATTGTCATCGGCGCGATCCTGTCACTGCCCATCACCGCCGCGCGAATGTCAAAGAACCGCTTCCTGCGCAGTCTGGCATTTGGTTATGTCTATTTCTTCCGCGGCACACCACTTCTGGCTCAAACATTCCTGATCTATTACGGCTTTGGTACTTTCAGGCCTTTCCTCGAAAGCATCGGCCTATGGATATTTTTCCGTGATGCCTGGAACTGTGCTATACTTGCTTTCTCGCTCAACACCGCTGCTTATCAGGCAGAAATCCTGCGTGGCGCTATTCAAAGTGTGGCGCTTGGACAATGGGAAGGTGCAGCGGCGCTTGGCATTTCAAAGCGTGTCACGTTCTGGAAAGTTATTCTGCCGCAAGCTTTGATTGTTGCACTTCGCCCTTACGGCAATGAAATCATTTTGATGATCAAAGGATCGGCAATTGTTGCAATCATCACGGTCCTTGACCTGATGGGCGAAACACGCCGCGCTTATTCACGGACTTTCGACTTCCAGACCTATATCTGGGCAGCAGTTATCTACTTGCTTATCGTCGAATGTTTGCGACACATCTGGGATTTCCTCGAAAGACGATTAACCAGACATTTGGTCCGATAAATTAAAGAATAAAAGAAGACTAATCGCCCCCGGTAGCCTTGCAGCCACCGGGGACGATCTGCTTTAAATGTACGCCTGATCTAAAGCATGTCGCGGAAAAGTGGGAACCGGTTTTTCCGATAACGACATGCTTTAAAGCGTGATGAACGCAATTCTATAGTAAGATGACAGGCCAAAAATGTTAAAAATCTGGGGTCGAATTAATTCAACCAACGTAAAAAAGGCGCTTTGGGCAGCCGAGGAACTTGGTCTGGAATATGAACAGATCGACGTCGGCGGGCAGTTTGGCGGGTTGCAGAATACTAATTTTCTAGCCCGCAATCCCAATGGTCTTATTCCGCTTTTGGAAGATGGCGAGATCACTCTCTGGGAATCAAACGTCATCGTTCGTTATCTGGCGGCAAGCAACCCTAATGGTGGGTTGTGGATCGAAAGTCCAGCGCAGCGCGCACAGGCCGAAAAGTGGATGGATTGGGCTTCAACGACCCTTTACAATGATTTTCGTGACATCATCATACATCTGATCCGCTTGCCTGAAGACAAGCGTGATCCGGCGATTTTGCAGCGCGGCATTGATGGGCTTACACGCTCGTTCCAAATTGCGGAAGAAACGCTTTCCACTCAACCGTGGCTCTCAGGCAAGGCCTTTGGCATCGGTGATATACCGCTGGGCTGCTATGCCTATGCATGGTTCGAATTTCCGATGATGCGCCCTTCTTTGCCGTATTTTGAGGAATGGTATCAGCGCCTGACGCAACGCGAAGCCTATCGTAAAGCCGTCATGACACCCCTCACCTAGTGTGGTGGATTTGAAGTTCCTATCATTTCTGTTGCAATCACGTTTAGGAACCTCAAATCCGTAAACCACACTAGATTCAAAAATTTACTCGTATGGTTTAGAACCCGAAATTCGCTCCGAGAGCTGCTTCAAGGTGAAACGAATTTCGGGTTCGCCATACTAGTGATGACGCAACGTTACCTGTTTCTAGGCATTCAAAAATTCTCTCTGGAGGTATCCGACAATGACGGCAATTAAAGTGTCCTTTCTCGGCCTCGGCGTGATGGGCTATCCAATGGCTGGCCATCTGAAAGTAAAAGGTGGCCATGATGTCACCGTCTTCAATCGCACGGGTACGAAAGCTATCAAATGGGCTGAACAGTTCAGTGGTAAACATGCGACCACTCCCGCTGAAGCTGCGCGTGATGCTGACTTTATCTTCTGCTGCGTAGGCAATGATGACGATCTGCGTCAGGTGACAACGGGGCCGGATGGTGCTTTCTCAACAATGAAGAAAGATACCGTATTTATTGATAACACAACGGCTTCAGCCGAAGTTGCGCGTGAACTTGATGCGGAAGCTCAAAAGCGAGGCTTTCATTTCATCGATGCCCCGGTTTCGGGCGGACAAGCCGGTGCCGAAAATGGTGTGCTCACGGTCATGGTTGGTGCATCCAAAGATATTTTTGAACGCGCAAAGCCGATCATTGAAGCTTACGCCCGTACGGTAGGCCTGATGGGCCCTGTCGGTTCAGGCCAGCTTGCAAAAATGGTCAACCAAATCTGCATCGCCGGTCTGGTACAGGGACTTTCTGAAGGCATTCATTTTGGCAAGAAAGCTGGGCTTGATATCGAAAAACTCATCGGCGTTATTTCCAAGGGCGCTGCAGGCTCATGGCAGATGGAAAATCGCCACGGCACTATGAACGAAGGCAAATATGAGTTCGGTTTTGCCGTCGACTGGATGCGCAAAGATCTTGGCATCTGCCTTGATGAAGCTGATCGAAACGGTGCATCGCTGCCAGTAACGGCTCTTGTCGACCAGTTTTACAAGGAAGTCCAGAAGCTTGGTGGCGGCCGATGGGATACGTCATCCCTGCTTGCAAGACTTGAAAAGTGATTGGCTATTAAAACAAAAAAGCCCGGCAATGCCGGGCTTTTCTTTTACGATGCAGAGATCAGAATTTGACTTTAGCTGTCAAGGACAAAGCGCCAACAAAGTCATTGCCGAAATCGCCCTTTGATCCGCTACCGCTAGGTACTCCATTCACCACGGTATCGTCGATCTCTCCAGACGTCAGCCAACCCGCTGCACCTGCGAGTCGAACTTCAAAATTATCTGTCGCTTTGTAATTTGTACCCAACCAAACAGCCAAATATCTGTCTGTGACGTAAGACCAGTCGTGGTTCCACGATCCCATGTCACCGTCGCCGCAGCAGACCACTGGTCGTTGAACTTATGTCCAACGCCACCGCTAACAGTCCAGCCATCCTGATAATAAAGATTGAGACCTGTAATTTTCTGCCCCTGAGGGACAACCTGATTGGCCTTCGCAAGGAAGTTTACATCAGTGATAGTTGACCAATCGGTCCACTTCACCGAACCAAATGCCAACCAATCTGGAGCGATACCGGTCTGAAATTTGAACTCAACCGACTGTGGCGTAGAAACATCGCCTTCAACGGCAATTGGTATGCTTGCATTCGTGAATGGGTTGATAGCCAGGTTGCCAATAGTTCCATCAAGTGAATACTTCACTTCAGACTGATAAACAACGCTTGCACGAATCGCATATTCAGGAAGCTCGTAAGCAGCACCGATGCGCCAGCCTACTGACTTATCTTCAACATCCAAAGACGCAATGCGCCAATCTCCACCAAACGGCTGACCAAATGGAGGAATGAGCTTCGTCTGTTCACCCTTTAGCTCCTGATAGCTGACGCCGCCAAGAATACGGAAATATCCTTTTTCACCGGCAGCGAAGCGATAGGAACAGTTCAAACCATAGTCGTGTGACGAAATCTTCTGCTCAATCGCGACGAAGCTACGAACAGTCCCGGTTCCAACGTCAGTATGAATACCCCATGGCTGACGATACTGGGCGGCACAGGCAAGATCGTCCGTAAGGTCAACTTTGGCAGAAAACTTGGGAACCCAATAGCTTTTCGCCTCGTCCACTTCCGTTTTATATGCCCCACCACTGAATGGGTTTCCGTTAGGCGTCAAAGCACCAACCTGTGAACCACGAATATTTTTCAGCTTTCTCTGTGGCGATACAAACGTACCAGTGGTGTCTAGGACAGTTCCTTGTTCAAACAGAATGTCGAAATCCTGAGAACTGCGCTCTAATCCACCCGCATTCGCGCTAATGATGCTTCCCAGCAGAACAGTGGCTATACCAGCAACTGTCAGGTTCTTAACCTTCATAAGATGTCCTCCCAAACACAATGTAGCGATCCCGATATTTTTACTTTGACGCAAACGTAAATCAGGAATGTTTAAACCCGCAAGGTGCTTTAATTTATGTGCGAATGGGTAGCGAAACAGGGATATGACGAAAATCCCAAAATGATAGGTACAATTTCTAAAATCTCTAAACTTTCAAGATGACTCCACGACATTTATGCCGTTTTTCGCCCTTTTTACGCCCATTTTTCGCCTTGTTGCCAAAGCGCAACAACATCAAAAAACAATCGAAATGCGAGTTCGATGAGCGCTGGAGTCTAAAAAACCCGATGCAAATACAACTCCAATAAATAAAGCACCCGCTGATGAAACCAGCGGATGCTTATGATTCGCACAAAACCTGAAACGGTTTTTAATTACCCGGCTTCACGAATGCGTGCTTCAGCGGTCGCGACACGGGCGGCTGCTTCTTTCAGTTCGGCCAGACGCTCACGATCAGCCTGAACGACCTCTTCCTTTGCGTTCGCTACGAACTTTTCATTGGAAAGCTTCTTCTCGATCTTTTCCATTTCAGCAGCGATTTTGCCTGCTTCCTTGGCCATACGAGCAGCTTCCGCTTTGATGTCAATCAGGCTGCCGAGAGGCAAGCAGATTGTTGCTTCGCCATGAACGAGCTGAGCTGAGCCCTTTGGTGCCTCTTCAGCAAAGGAAACCATCTCCACACGCGCCAGACGCTTAATTGCCGCATCGTGTCGCGCGAAGCGGTCAAGCGTTGCAGCATTGGCTTCGAGAACCACAATTGGAGCCACCGCACCAGCAGGCACGTTCATTTCCGCACGAACGGAACGAATGCCCATAACGAGATCAACCAACCAATTAATGTCAGTCGCAGATTCTTCGTCTTCGAACGAGAGCTGCGGCCAATCTGCCAGCGCCAAAACGCTTTCGCGCTTTGTGCCCTCACCTGCAGTCAGCGTCCAAAGCTCTTCCGTCATGAACGGCATGAATGGATGAAGCATCTTGTAGATCTCATCCAGACAATAAGCCGCCGTTGCCTGTGCCTCAGCCTTTGCCGCCTCGTCTTCGCCCATAAAGATTGGCTTGAGCAGTTCCAGATACCAATCGCAGAACTGGTTCCAGACAAAGCGATAGGCTGCACCCGCCGCTTCGTTAAAGCGGTAGTTCGCAATACCTTCAGTCACTGCGCGGGTTGCCTTGGTCAGTTCCGTGAGAATCCAGCGATTGACTGCAAGCCTCGCATCATCCGGCTTGAAGTTCGGATCAAGCTTAACACCATTCATCTGGGCAAAACGTGTCGCATTCCAGAGTTTGGTGCCAAAGTTACGATAACCAGCGATACGTGCAGGATCGAGCTTCACGTCGCGCCCCTGAGCAGCCATGATGGCAAGCGTAAAGCGCAGAGCATCTGCGCCATATTCGTCCATCAGTTCAAGCGGATCGATAACGTTGCCCTTAGACTTCGACATTTTCGCGCCGTGCTTATCGCGCACGAGCGCATGGAGATAAACCGTATGGAACGGAATCTCTTTCATGAAATGCATGCCCATCATCATCATACGGGCAACCCAGAAGAACAGGATATCAAAGCCAGTAACGAGAACGCTGGTTGGGTAATAGGCTGCGAGTTCTGGTGTCTTGTCTGGCCAGCCGAGCGTTGAAAACGGCCAGAGACCCGACGAGAACCACGTATCCAGAACGTCGGTATCGCGTTCCAGAGCAACCTCTTCGCCGTAATGCGCAAGAGCGGCAGCTTTTGCTTCTTCTTCGCTCTTCTCAACAAACCACTTGCCGTCAGGTCCATACCATGCCGGAATCTGGTGGCCCCACCAGAGCTGACGCGAAACGCACCATGGCTGAATGTTTTCCATCCAGTCGAAATAGGTCTTTTCCCAGTTTTTTGGCACGATCTGCGTGCGACCATCACGAACCGCAGCCATGGCTGGCTTTGCGAGTTCGGCAGCATTCACATACCACTGATCCGTCAAATATGGCTCAATCGGCACGCCGCCGCGATCACCATGCGGAACCGCATGTGTGTGATCTTCGATCTTTTCCAGATAGCCCTGCTCTTCAAGCGTTTCGATAAGACGCTTGCGCGCTGCAAAACGATCCAGTCCTTCAAACTCTTTGATTAGCGCAGTGAGCTCGTGTGTGAGTTCCAGACCTTCAAGGAAATCAACGTTGTCTTTCAACGTGATCGCTGCTTCTGGCGTAAGGATATTGATCACACGCAGATCGTTGCGCTTACCGACTTCAAAATCGTTGAAGTCGTGCGCAGGTGTGATTTTAACCGCACCCGAACCCGCTTCTGGATCAGCATAATCATCGGCAACAATCGGAATACGGCGGCCAACGAGCGGCAGTACGATATTATTGCCGATGGATGCATGATAACGCTCATCTTTCGGATTGACCGCCACGCCGGTGTCACCCAGCATCGTTTCAGGACGCGTTGTAGCGACAACGATAAAGGTGTGCGGGTTCTCAGGGTCGAAAGGCACGTTTTCCAGCGGATAACGCAGATGCCAAAGATGCCCCTTGATCTCACGGGATTCGACTTCGATGTCAGAAATCGCGGTCAGCAGCTTCGGATCCCAGTTGACCAGACGCTTGTCGCGATAAATCAGACCCTGCTTGTAGAGCGAGACAAAAACTTCAAGAACCGCACGCGACAGACCTTCATCCATGGTGAAACGCTCACGCGACCAGTCACATGATGCACCAAGGCGACGGAGCTGATTGGAGATCAGGCCACCCGATTCCGACTTCCACTGCCAGATACGCTCAATGAATTTTTCACGGCCCATAGCATGGCGGTTTGGTTCCTGACGCTCCGCAAGCTGACGCTCAACTACCATCTGCGTCGCAATACCCGCATGGTCCATGCCCGGTTGCCAAAGAACATTCTTGCCGCGCATACGCTCGAAACGAACCATAATGTCCTGAATCGTATTGTTGAGCGCGTGGCCCATATGCAGCGATCCGGTCACGTTCGGCGGAGGAATGACAACGGCAAATGGATCAGCGCCAGGCTTTGCACCTGCACCCGCTTTAAATGCGCCAGCCTCTTCCCAGCGTTCAGCGATTTTCGGCTCAACAGCCGCGGCGTCATAAGTCTTTTCAAGCATAGAACTATCCGGTCTGAATACGGAATGAATTGATTGACGGCTGAATAGCAACTAACCGCCAACAAATCACCTTAAAAGTGAAAACCCGCCTGTGAGACAGACGGGTCAAATGGTCCAATCTGGTATTTGTCTATCAGCGTTCGCCACGCACCACGCGTTCGATTTCTTCACGAACAAGCCGTTCGACGAGCGGCGGCAAATTGGTATCAAGCCAGTTTTGCAGCATGGGGCGGAGAATCTCAGAAGCAATATCATCGAATGATCGTCGCGGCTCCAAGTGAACGGCGTGGTTCAAGTCCTGAAACGCCGCTGATACCTTACGCTCTGTATCCTCGGACAAAATATGATCTGTGCTACTTGGTTTCAAGTTAACAGGCTCTTCCTTCGCAATAACCGGTGCTTCTGCTGGTAAAACAGTAACTTGCTCAGTCTGCGCTATATTCAACTCGCTGGCAATCTGCGTTTCAAGCGATGGAGCATCGTCTAATTTAGCGACAGGCTCCGAAACTTCGCTGAAATTATCATCGTTCTGAGCATTCAGAACGAAAAAATCTTCATCGTCTTCTTCAGTTTCCGCATCCGCAACCGGCACATCAAGTGCGGGCTCAGAGGCGGCTCCGCGCAACACTGGTTCTTCCTTGAAGACAACAGACTTCAAAGCGGGCTTTTCTTCTGCTGTCGGAGCTGCATCCTGAATATGTGTAGGTGTCCGGAACTTAGCTACATCACCACGCGCTGGAAAAGCAGACGCCGCTGGCATCGGATGACGCGACACATCGCTGTCTTCAATAATCCGGCGAATGGAGGCGAGTATCTCTTCCATTGACGGTTCGCGTGCTGCGCTCGATGTTTGTGCCATAGCTGTCCGTCTTTCCCTTATTGCCAATTACATACTCAGGCAGAGAATCATTGGATCAAGGGTATCGGACATGCGGCACTTTGAGAATCCCTGCACAGGCAAGTGTATTCCAAACCCACAGCTTTATCATTTTGTTAAGAATTAATGAGCAAAGCACGAATCGAGCAAAAACGGCGCCATTGGCGCCGTTCAAAAAACTCCAAAGTGATCAATTAACGACCATCTGGCGTACGAAGACCAAACCACTTGTCCTTGACGGCATTGTAGTGTTCTTCTGGCTTATATTGAGCAACCTGCAACTGCAAATCCCGCGCTGTCATGCGACCGCTTGCAGCAAGAAGCGCATAGCTCGCAACGATTGAATTGGCTTCAGCCTGAACAAGCGCAATCTGAATATCGACCAAGCTGTTCTGCGCATTCAACACATCAAGCGTTGTACGCTGACCGACCTTACGTTCCTCAATGACACCATCCAGCGCCAACTGCGATGCGGAGATGCCATCGCGGTTCGCTTTGACCGAAGCACGAGCGGATTCGAGCTGCGACCATGCCGAACCGATTGCCTGACGCACCTGATCCTGAATGACATCCACTTCGATACGTGCCTGACCAAGCTGTTCTTTAGCCTGACGCACCTGAGCCGAGGAACGGCCACCCGTATAAATCGGAATGCTTACGCCGACACCGACCGATGCCGAGTTGCCGTCACCGACATTCGTACCCGAATACGTATCGAGGTGACTCGCGCTCGCGGTCAAGCCAACAGTTGGCAACAAAGCGCCTTCCTTGGCCTTGACGTTATACCCCTGCGCGTTGACTGCATATTGTGTCGCCAGAATGCCTGGATGAATATTCAACGCATTCGCATAAGCCTCATCTGGGCTTTTGGGCAGGTTCTTTGCGGCAGGCGCAACCGCAAGCCTATCTGGCTGCACTCCGACAACCTGAACAAAGGCAGCTTCCGCCGACTTCACATCAGCGCGCGCGGAATTAAGTGCTGCAATTGCGGTCGAGCGTTGTGCTTCTGACTGCGCAACGTCAGTACGTGTGCCTTCACCAACATCAAGGCGTGCACGTGAAGCACGAACCTGCTCATTCATTGCAGCCAGGTTCTTTTCACGAAGAACAGCGATCTGCCTGAACTGATAGACATTCATATAGGCCTGGACAGCCTGAAAAAGCGTATTTTGCTCCGTGTTGCGAAGATTCTCACGCTGCGCGAAAACGGTTGTTTCAGCGGCTGCGACGTTATTCTTGGTCTGAAAACCATCAAACAGCATCTGATTGAGTTCGATACCGTAAGTCCCGGATGTGCGGTAGCCCGATGTTGGCGACTTACTGCGTCCAACATTGTAAGAACCAGTCACCTGTGGACGATACCCAGACTTCGCAATTGCGACGTTTTCATCCTGTACGCGCACACCAGCACGCGAGGAGTTTAACGTTGAATTGTTCTTATAGGCTTTGATGAGCGCGCCGTTAAGCGTTTCCGACAAAGCAGCCTGACCCGATAAAACGGTGCCAGACAGGAGTATTGCCGCCGCCATAAGTCCTTTGCACGCTTTGAACACCGTATACCTCATATAAGAACAAACGAATCTTTAATCGAACCGATCAGTTCGGAAGCACTTAATAACCTGTAAATTTTGTTATTTCCATCTTTCCGCAGCCACTATCACAAACAATTTTAGTAGGGTTGCAGAATTGCCCCACGCTCTAAATCAGAATTCAAACTGCTCAAGACTCTCAAAACCAGGAAGCGGACGAACTGCCGTATTGAAAACGCTGCGACCTGAAGCCGTGCCATTTTCTTTTACGTAAAGTCGCGCAACTCCGGCATTTCCACGTCCTTCGACGACAACCAGACGGCCACCTTCTTTGAGCTGATTGAAAAGTACTTCGGGAACAAAATCAACTGCGCCTTCAATGAAAATCACATCGTAAGGTGCTTCAGACGGATAGCCTGTATTCAGATTGCCTGATACGATCACAACATTGTCATGGCCAAGCTCCTGCAAACGAGCAGTCGCAATAGCCGCCAATGCGGAATCACTCTCAAGGCCAATGACTGATCCTGCGAGTTCCGAAAAGATTGCAGATGAATAACCAGTACCGCAACCAATATCGAGAACGACATCGCTCTTTTTCACCTTTGCAAGCTGCACAAGCTTTGCAAAAGGCGATGGCTCCATGATGTAGCGCGGAGCAGTGCCTTCGCCCTCAAGCAGCTGATCTTCATCAATATAAGCAAGAACCTGACGGCTTGCCGGAACAAAAGCTTCGCGCGGGACTGCCAGAAAAGCATCAATAACGCTCAAGTCTGTTACATCCGTCGTACGGATCTGATTGTCGACCATCTTTGTGCGAAGATCTTGATAATCGGCTGACATAGCCATGCCCTACATCCTTCTATATCGCGCCTGCGCGATTATTATGCTTTCGGCATCCTAGATAACACGAACCATGACTACACGACAAAGCGGTGACAATCACGGTTCACTGCCATTTTCGGCACCATAAACCAGTTTTGCCGCTGATGTGGCAAAAATCCACCTTACAGTCAATCAGACATAGGAATTGCGAGCCCAACTGCAACACTTGGTCGCCACTGCATACGCGCATCATCTTATGTAAACACAAAAAATGCCGGACGCATTTGCATCCGGCAACTAAGTTCTCAAAAAATATCTTGCAAGGCAACCGCCATCACAAGACCGCGCGGACTGTTCGCATTACTTCGCAATAGATGCAGGATAGCCCGCCGCCGCCAAAGCATTGAGTGCATCGGCCTGAGAAGCAGAGCTATTAAACTTGACCTCTTTTTTATCGAGATCGACCTCTACAGCGGCCGTGGCATCAATCTTGTGGAGTGCATTCGTAACACTCTGAGCACAACCGCCGCATTTCATCTTCGGAACTGAAAAAGTAACCAATCAAACAACTCCTTATCTACACTCTGCCAAGACCTTACAGCTTCCCATCGTGGTAAGGTCAAGCATGTTATGTATTAAGGAGCATCGCAGCTTTCAGGTATGCTTTTCTCGATATCCAAAGGCGACTTTGTCAGAGAACCCGTCATAATCTCGATTGGCTTGTAGGGCGGCACTTCCTGCATAGCCGGGTTAGTGAGTCTCAGCGTATAACAGCCGGTATAGACCTGCGTTTTGCCATCATTATCTTCTGACTCAATAGCAATCGGCAAACTCCAGTAAATCTGCCCTGCCCCCGGATCAGGTTCAGTCTTGCGTACCGCCACCTTCACACTCTTGGTCCCGTCATAACCCTTGGCAAAAGTCTTGAAATCGGGCTCGCGCCCCTCTTCCGAGTAATAGCCATAAGCGCGGGCATATTCCTTGCGGTTAATGGCGTTGTAATAGGATTCAATCAACGCCTGCGGTGTGGACCGATCATCGCGATAATCGGGAACAATCACACCGTCCGCAGCATCCTGTGTCTGCTCTGCAGGTTTTGTTTCCTCTACAGGCTTTGTCTCTTCTTGTGTTGTCGCTGCCTTCTTCGGAACGTCTTGCGCACCGGCGGCAGAAATCAAAACCATTGTACTCAATAGACCAGCAACACCGGCAAGCATCAAAGGCTTCATGCGCTCAATCGACATTCGCATCTCCTCTTCCAGCAATTCTTTTTTGCAAAACCTAGAAATCTGCACCGCACCTTTGGATGTGCTCTCGATTTGGTGTCTTGCAGTAATGATGTTACAACACTAACTATAGTAAAAACGTGGCAATCCCGCAGAAAAAGCGATTGCTTTGAACAGACTGAATGATTCTTCAGTCTCTGACCAGCAGAACACCGGAAGAGATGAAAATGGGCCGTTTCTCAGTCTTGACGCTTACCGATGCAGCCTCCGCGCGTGTGAGTGAAATCATGGCATCCAGAGAAGGTGCGCTCGGCATTCGTGTTGGCGTTAAAAAAGGCGGCTGCGCTGGGATGGAATACACCATTGACCTCGTAACCGAGCCTAAAGCTGGCGATGATTGCGTCGAAAAAGACGGTGCTAAGGTTTATATTGCGCCAGAAGCAGTTCTGTTTCTGCTTGGTACGCAGATGGACTTTGAAGTCACAACACTGCGCACAGGTTTCGTATTCAACAATCCTAATCAGACATCCGCTTGCGGTTGCGGTGAATCGGTCGAACTGACACCTGTCTCACCTGAGAGCCTCCGCCAGATGCAAGGCGCCGCTTAACCAAGTGGCTTTAAGCAATGGATGACGAGACCCTACGAGAATTATTTACGGGCTTAGGTGCGATCAGCATTCGCCGCATGTTTGGCGGCAAGGGTGTCTATCATCAGGGACTGATCATAGCGCTCGTCGTTAGAGATGAGTTACTTTTGAAAGCTGACGCGCAAAGTGCGACCGCTTTCATTGATGCTGGTTCGCGCCAATGGGCCTATGACAGCAAGAAGAGCGGAAAGCCGGTTGCTATGCCCTATTGGAGTGTGCCGGACGATGCTTTTGATGATCCTGAGATCATGACAGACTGGGCAAAACTTGCATTTGCTGCAAGTCTGCGCTCTGGGGCAAAAAACTAGAAAGCCGGTCTGAATAATCAGACCGGCTTTTTTCGTTCTATGCCAAAACCCCTGTTGGGATCAGCATAAACGCTGGGATTTCGCTACCGAAACCGACTGGTGCCGGACCATCATCATCATCGCGATCACGACGACGCTTATGATGATCGTGCTGCGGCTTGTTGCGACGCTCATCATTTGATGTGCGAATCGCATCACGGCGCTCTCTGATTTCGTGAATAATGGGCTGCGGTTCATCGGCCTGAACGATCACAGGTGCCTCGACCTTCTGTTTATCTTTCGATTTACCCTTGGCATCTTTGCCTTTGCCTCGGGCATTTCTGCCCTTACGCGACGTATCTTCAGATTCGTCAGCTGCTGGCAAGGTTGAAAGATCACCGTCATGCCATTCAATCTTTTCGCCGATCATGGATTCAATCGCGGTCAGATATTTTGTGTCGCCGGTTGTCACCAGCGTGAATGCTTTACCGGAGCGGCCCGCACGACCAGTACGACCGATACGATGCACATAATCTTCAGAGTGGATCGGAATATCGTAATTGAACACGTGGCTGACGTCAGGAATATCGAGACCGCGCGCTGCAACATCGGAGGCAACCAGCAACTGCAGTTTGCCTTCCTTGAAATTCGACAGCATCATCATGCGTGCGCGCTGGTCCATGTCGCCATGCAAAGCGCCCGCATTGAATTCGTGGCGTGTCAGCGAGCGGAAAAGCTCCGAAACATCTTTTTTGCGATTACAGAAAATAATCGCATTTTTAATTGCATCACCTTCCGAACGGATCAAATCACGCAAAGCTGCGCGCTTGTCCCAGTCCTTACGGCCCGACTTGACTAGGCGCTGCGTCACAGTTTTTGCAGTCGAAGACGCTTTCGCCACTTCAATACGCGTTGGCGAATGCAGGAACTGCTCTGTGAGTTTGGTGATTTCCGGCGGCATAGTTGCCGAGAAAAACAGGGTCTGGCGTGTGAAAGGGATTAGCTTGCAAATACGCTCAATATCAGGAATGAAGCCCATGTCCAGCATTCGGTCAGCTTCATCGATAACCAGAATTTCCACACCTGTTAGAAGCAACTTTCCACGTTCAAAATGATCGAGAAGACGACCAGGTGTCGCAATCAGCACATCCGCACCGCGCTCCAGCTTACGCTCCTGCTCTTCAAACGAGACGCCACCGATAAGTAGCGCAACGTTGAGACGCTGATTAACGCCATACTTTTCGAAATTTTCTTCGACCTGCGCCGCGAGTTCGCGCGTTGGTTCGAGAATAAGTGTGCGCGGCATACGCGCACGTGCACGACCTTTTTCCAGAAGATGCAGCATCGGCAAAACGAAGGATGCAGTCTTACCCGTGCCGGTCTGAGCGATACCGAGCACATCCTTGCGCTCGAGTGCAGGAGGAATAGCTCCCGCCTGAATAGGCGTAGGTGCTGTATATCCCGCAGCTTCAACGGCGGCGAGCACTTTCGGGGAAAGACCGAGTTCGGCAAATGTTGTCAATGGAGGCGCAGCTCTCTGTTTGGAAATAAGTTCCACCCATCCTGTCATTGCCGCCACGTCATCAGGCGCAGGAACGAAGGCAGAAAAGGCGTCTGCAACGCAAAAAGCGTTTTCTTGCAGCATCGCCTACGTCTACAAGGAGCAAAAGTCAACTAAAATACGGTTGCGAGATATAAAAATGCCTATTTATTTGTATTTTATTATCTTTTACATCTATCTTACGTGAGTATTTACTAAAAGCAAAGCCAACTAATGTCTGAATTGTTCTGTCAAAATTCGTTCATCCCAAGAATGATTTTGATCAAACAAGATCGCTACCTGACTATCGACAGCCTCACGCACTGTCACTGCCCGGACAGATTTCACTTCATTATTATCTGCAACAGCGTTTACAGGCCGCTTCTCAATCTCAAGCAAATCCATGCGCACAGTCACATGTTTGGGCAAAAGAGCCCCACCCCAGCGCCTTGGACGAAACGGGCTTACTGGGGTCAGCGCCAATAGTGGCGCTTCTAGTGGCAAAATCGGACCTTGAGCTGAGAGATTATAGGCGGTTGACCCTGCGGGTGTTGCCACCATTAAGCCATCGCAGACCAGCTCTTCAAGTCGCACCTTACCATCAATAGTGATACGAACCTTGGCCGCTTGATAAGATTGCCTGAAAAGGGACACTTCATTGATCGCAAGCGCCTTGAAGGGGGCCATATGTTCTGTTTCAGCAATCATCTCTAGCGGACGTATTACCTCTTTTTGTGCAGCACGAATTCTCGCAGGCAAATAATCAAGGTTAAATTCATTCATAAGGAAGCCAACCGAACCACGGTTCATTCCATAAACCGGGACGCCGCTGTTCATGAAATCACGAAGCGCTTGCAGCATCGTGCCATCACCGCCAAGCGAGACGACAACGTCTGCGTCTTCGGCTGCCACATGACCATAACGCTTCACCAACTCTTTTTGAGCTGCGAGTGATTCCTCTGTTCCAGAAGAAAGGAAGTGAATCGCCAAGGATTTATCGTCCATATTATTCCATTCCAATGTACCAGCCGGTGCTGTTTCCACAGCCAAAATGGCTATCATATGCAAAACTTGCTTACCATTGCCGTTTTATGTGAATTTTCGCTTTACACAGCTGAAAAATATGCTAATTCCACGCCTGTGCTGCCCTTATAGCTCAGTTGGTAGAGCACCTGATTTGTAATCAGGGGGTCGGGAGTTCGAGTCTCTCTGGGGGCACCACTATTTGTATCTGGTGCGCAGCACAAAAACCCCAGACTTTTACATACTTAAATGAGATGTTATCATTCACAATGATACCAACTTATTGGCATTGAAATATTTCAACTATTGCATTCATAATTATTAAATAATAAGCTTGCATAATATTTCAGATATATTTCGGGGCGAAATCTATCATGTCACAACGGCGAATCTGCATTTCAGTTGCTACACGCAACAGGCCAAACATGCTCTGCATGTTGTTCTCGTCGCTTGCGGCGATTAAAAAGCCAAATAATGCTGATATTTCATTTTTAGTTGTCGAAAATAACGCTTCGCCAACACTTGAAGCGACTATCAATCAATTCCGTACAAATATGCCAAACGATAATATTGAATATGTTGTCGAAGAGGTATTGGGAATATCATCAGCACGTAATCGAGCGCTGAACCATTCAATTGAGCACGGCTTTGATTTTCTGGTTTATGTCGATGACGATGAGTTCGTTGAGCAGGATTGGTTGATTAATCTGTTGGCTGAACGGGATCGTCTTGATCTTGATATTATTGGCTCTCCGGTCAGACCAAAGCCTTTTGACGAAAACCTGACGCTTCTACAAAAGCTTGTTTGGTCGGGGATTGAGCGTAGTGGCTATAAATCAGAGCGAAAGTGTCGATTAAAATGCGAGGCTGGGCGTAGCGACTCTATTAAAGTTGCCACCGGTAGCTGGATGGGGAAGCTCGATTTCTTCCGAACCACTGGTTTACGCTTTGATTCCCAATTTGGACTAACAGGCGGGGAAGACTGGAATCTGTGGGCAAAAGCGAAATCACTCCATGCCAAAACAGGCTGGGCGTGCGATGCTATCGTCTATGAAACAGTGCCATCATCTCGCCTGACGCTGAGTTATCATTATCGCCGCAATCGTGATCATAACATCACGGAGTTTGGTGCCCGCTATCGAGAGAACCCGAGCAAAACACTGAAAAAGCTGCCTGTGAAAATTGCAGGACGTGCGGTTAAATTCATCGGCGCAAGCTTTTCCATTCCATTCCGTGGCGGTCAGGGCCTTGTTTCCTCCGCAACAGCACTCGGCGGTTTGGTTGGTCTTTTACAAGGCTGTTTTGGCAAAAATTCCATGCATTATGCCAATACCACCGGCCATTAAAATAAAAGCCCCGCAATGCGGGGCTTTTATTTTAATACCAGCCGACGGCAACCTGTGCCTCTTCCGACATACGATCAGCTGACCATGGCGGATCAAAAGTCATCGTCACTTCGACCATCGAAACGCCTTCAACTGCACCGACAGCATTCTCAACCCAGCCCGGCATTTCGCCAGCAACTGGACAACCCGGCGCGGTCAGTGTCATTTCGATTTTGACAGTGCGGTCATCTTCGATGTCGATCTTGTAGATCAGGCCAAGCTCATAAATATCCGCTGGAATTTCAGGATCATAAACTGTCTTCAGTGCGCTAATGATGTCATCAGTCAGTCGAAGCAATTCTTCCTGCGGAATAGCAGAAGCGGAAAACACAGACTTATCCCCTGCCGATGCAGCTGCATCGCCCGTCTTGGTTTCTGTCTGTTCCTGAACTTTTTGTTCGATCTCGGTCATCCGAAAAACTTCCTTGCCTTTTCCAAGGCTTCTGCCAATGCATCGACTTCAGCGCGTGTGTTGTACATCGCAAAGGATGCACGGCATGTAGAGGTGACGCCAAAACGTTTCAAGAGCGGTTGTGCGCAATGCGTGCCTGCGCGCACCGCAACCCCTGCGCGGTCAATCACCATCGAAACGTCATGCGCGTGAATACCTTCCAGCGCAAACGAAATAATAGCGCCCTTGTCGGGCGCATTGCCGTAAATGCGCAAGCTGTTGATTTTGCCCAACTGCTCATGTGCATAGTCCCGCAAGTCTGCCTCGTGCGCTGCAATCGCGTGACGACCGACTTTTTCCATATATTCAAGCGCCGCACCAAGCCCAATCGCCTGAACGATTGGCGGTGTTCCAGCTTCAAAACGATGTGGCGGATGATTATAAGTGACGTCTTCTTCCGACACTTCCTCAATCATTTCGCCGCCGCCCTGAAATGGGCGCATCTTTTCGAGCATTTCTGCGCGTCCATAAAGAACGCCAATGCCGGACGGACCATAGACCTTGTGTCCGGTAAAGACATACCAGTCACAACCAAGATCTTGCACATCGACAGGCATATGCACCGCACCCTGACTGCCATCAACCAGCACCGGAATACCACGCGCATGGGCGAGTTCGACGATCTTTTTGATCGGTGTTACTGTGCCAAGCGCATTGGACATATGGGTAATGGCGACAAGCTTAGTACGCTCGGTCAGGCGCTTTTCAAATTCCTCGATATGGAACACGCCTTCGTCATCAACGGGTGTGAAGACGAGCTTTGCGCCCTGACGTTCTCGAATAAAATGCCATGGCACGATATTGGAATGATGCTCCATAATCGACAGCAGGATTTCATCACCCTCGCCAATCTGTGGCATGCCATAGCCGTAGGCAACCGTATTGATTGCTTCAGTCGCATTTTTGGTGAAGACGACTTCGTCTATCGAACCAGCATTCAGAAAGCGGCGGACTGTTTCGCGCGATTTTTCGTAAGCGTCGGTCGCAGCATTGGAAAGAAAATGCAGACCGCGATGCACATTCGCATATTCATTCGAATATGCGTGGGTAATCGCATCAATGACGCTTTGCGGCTTTTGCGCGGACGCGCCATTATCGAGATAAACGAGCGGCTTGCCATGAACCTGCCGCGACAGGATGGGGAAATCTCTGCGGATCGCCTCGACGTCATAGCGCGCTATAAGCGGATTCTTTTGATTCATGATCGTTCCTTCTACCATTGAGGCAGAAAAGGCGGAGTAGATTTTTACTCCGCCTTGTTCAATCAAGCGTGGGCTGAGAGCCAATTTGAGAGCACTTCTTCCAGTGCTTCAACCAGAGCTTCATTTTCCAGTTCTTCAATGATCTCGGCAATGAAAGCCTTGATCAGCAGGCCGCGGGCTTCGTTTTCAGGAACGCCGCGTGCCATCAGATAGAAGAGATAGTCCTTGGAAAGCTCAGTCACCGTTGCGCCGTGACCGCAAGCCACGTCATCGGCAAAGATTTCAAGCTCAGGCTTTGCATCAAACTCGCCATCATCAGACAGCAGCAGCGTATTGCAGGCCATGCGCGCATCGGTTTTCTGAGCGATCTGTGCGACACGGATCATGCCCTGGAAAACGCCGCGTGCGCGGTCCTTGACCACATTGCGGATGATCTGGGTCGAACGTGTATTCTCAACCAGATGAGCAACCGTCATGGTGATGTCGGTGTGGGAATCGTCAGCCAACAGATTGAGGCCACGGAGTTCAAAATCCGAATCCTCACCTGCAACAGTCAGATGCACTTCCTGACGGATCAGCTTGCCACCGGCATTGACGATGTAAAGCGTGAGCTTCGAACCTGCGCCAATCGTTGCATTAAACTGCGCAAGCTGCGTCGAATGACCGAAATCGCGCAGGATCACCCAGATAACATCGGCACCATCGCCGACAATCACATGGCTTACCGATGTCGAGAAAGCATCGCCCTCGCCGCCTGTCTGGCGCTCGATGATCGTTGCCTTGGCATTCGAGCCAATTTCGACCGGAAAGCGTGTATGCCCCTGCCCGGACTTCTGGATGTTCTGAATTTCAAGCGGGGCTTCAAGCTCAACATCATCAGCAATCGAAACAGCCCAACCATCGCTGACATAGGCAGCATTGATCTGGCCAATCGTGTCGTCAGTGCCACGAACGCTAAGCTGCGGAACGAGCGATCCATCAGAAAGCGCATCACGCACAGCCGTCAGTGTCACGCCTTCGGGAGCCTTGGCGCTCAGTGCGGCACCATTGCTTGCAGCAAGAAGAGTCGAGCCTGCAAGCAATGTCGGAAGCGCGTTCGTTCCAGCAGTCGGATTGAAATCCGGCACGCTTTTCAGCAGCGTGCGGAAATCCGTGTAGTGCCAGCTTTCAATGCGACGCGACGGAAGACCATTGATTTTCAGTTCTTCCAGCGCATTGTCACGCGCAATCACGACATCGCCATTGCCCGGCAACTCGCCCATACGGGTTGCGAAGCTGTCGATCAGCGCGCTTTCAGCGGGTGTCCTTGGTTTTGAGGTCTGGATGTTCATAATCCGCTCCTCAGGCTACTTCGCCGATAATGTCAGCATAGCCGTTTTCTTCAAGGTGATTTGCGAGTGTCTTATCGCCCGACTTGATGACCTGTCCCTTGTAAAGAACATGCACGCTGTCTGGAACGATATAATCAAGCAAACGCTGATAGTGAGTAATCACGATTACGGCGCGGTCTGGCGAACGCAGCGCATTCACGCCATCCGAAACGATCTTCAGCGCATCGATGTCGAGGCCGGAATCGGTTTCGTCGAGAACGCAAAGGCTTGGCTCCAGCAGCTGCATCTGAAGAATTTCAGCACGCTTCTTTTCGCCGCCTGAGAAGCCCACATTCAGCGGACGCTTGAGCATGTTCATATCGATGTTCAGGCCGCCAGCAGCATCCTTCACGCGCTTGATGAATTCAGGAATCTTCAGTTCTGCTTCGCCGCGCGCTTTGCGCTGGCTGTTCATCGCAACTTTCAGGAATTCCATGGTGGCAACGCCTGGGATTTCCATCGGATACTGGAACGCAAGGAAGATGCCCTTTGCAGCGCGTTCAGCAGGATCGAGTTCGAGGATCGACTCACCGTTGTAAAGAATGTCGCCTTCAGTCACTTCGTAATCGTCGCGGCCTGCGAGGATATAGGACAGCGTCGACTTGCCAGAACCGTTCGGGCCCATGATGGCGGCAACTTCGCCTTTGTTTACGGTGAGGTTCAGGCCACGGATGATTTCGGTATCCGTGTCAGCGATCTTTGCATGAAGGTTGATGATCTCAAGCATGGGTATAAACCTTGTCTCTCAGCGCAGCCTCAGCGAGGGACTGCTTATGCCAGTTAAAGGGCTGGCCAGAAAATCGGATGCGGTAAGGCAGTAAAGCGCGTCGGATTAACCGACGCTGCCTTCAAGCGAAATGCCAATAAGCTTCTGTGCTTCGACAGCAAATTCCATTGGCAGTTCCTGAATGACTTCCTTCACAAAACCATTGACGATGAGGGCGATAGCCTCCTCTTCCGGGATACCGCGCTGCATAACGTAGAACAGTTGATCTTCGGAAATCTTGGAGGTGGTTGCCTCGTGCTCAAACTGTGCCGTGGCGTTTTTCGCCTCGATGTAGGGTACAGTATGCGCGCCGCAATCATTGCCGATCAGCAGCGAGTCGCACTGGGTGAAGTTACGGGCATTCTCGGCCTTGCGATGCGCAGAAACCTGTCCGCGATAGGTATTGTTGGAGTTGCCTGCCGAAATACCCTTGGAGATGATGCGGCTCGACGTGTTCTTGCCAAGGTGAATCATCTTGGTGCCACTGTCGATCTGCTGATAACCGTTGGAAACGGCAATCGAGTAGAACTCACCACGCGAATTGTCGCCACGCAGAATGCAGGACGGATATTTCCATGTTACCGCAGAGCCGGTTTCAACCTGCGTCCATGAAATCTTGGAATTATCGCCACGGCAATCGCCACGCTTGGTCACGAAATTGTAGATGCCGCCCTTGCCGTTGCTGTCACCCGGATACCAGTTCTGAACAGTCGAGTACTTGATCTCAGCATTTTCAAGCGCAACCAGTTCAACAACAGCTGCATGGAGCTGATTTTCATCACGCTGTGGTGCAGTGCAGCCTTCGAGATAGGAGACGTAAGCGCCCTCTTCCGCGATGATCAGCGTGCGTTCAAACTGACCCGTATTCTTTTCGTTGATACGGAAATAGGTCGAAAGCTCCATCGGGCAGCGAACGCCCTTTGGCACATAGACAAACGAACCATCGGTGAAGACAGCAGAATTCAGTGTCGCGTAATAATTGTCCGAAACAGGAACAACCGAAGCGAGATACTTCTGAACCAGTTCAGGATGCTCACGAATGGCTTCCGAGATCGAGCAGAAGATCACGCCAGCTTTGGCGAGCTCTGCCTTAAAGGTCGTGACAACCGAAACACTGTCGAAAACGGCATCAACAGCCACGCGGCCAGATGCATAGACATTGTCCGATGGATTGCCGTCGATTTCGCTTGGATCGCCCTGCTTGCGCACGCCAGCCAGGATTTCCTGCTCACGCAGGGGAATACCAAGCTTTTCATATGTGCGGAGCAATTCTGGATCGACTTCATCAAGCGATTTCGGACCAGTCTGATTCTTCGGGGCTGCGTAATAATACGCATCCTGAAAATCGATCTTTGGATAGTCCACGCGTGCCCATGTTGGCTCCTCCATGGTGAGCCAACGCTCATAGGCCTTTAGACGCCACTCCAGCATCCATTCCGGCTCGTCTTTTTTAGCAGAAATGAAGCGAATGATGTCTTCGTTCAGACCCTTCGGGGCCTTCTCGGATTCGATAGTTGTCTCAAATCCGTACTTATACTGGTCCACGTCCAAGCCGCGAACCTGATCAATGGTCTCCTGCACTGCAGGCATTGGCGTTCTCCATCCTCGTCGAATTCAAGGTTCGACAGTTGCAAACGTCAGGGCGATGATAGCCGTTATCGTCGCCACAATATAGTGTGCGTGACGCTTCTTTAAAACCTTTCTAAACTCAATTTCAAGCCCAGCTTTAAATTTGTCAGTAAAATTCAAGAATAATTTACAGCTTACGCCTGATTCTGCTTTTAACTGGGTCTGGAACGCTCGTGACGGGCGACAATTTTGCGCAAAACGTCCAGGAACTGATCAACAGATTCTGCCGAGGCTTCTGGCTCAAGTGACACGCGGATTGCGCCGGGACCATCTTCATGCCCCATAGCGGCCAGCACGTGGCTCGGCCCCACCTTGCCCGACGAACACGCTGAGCCCGCCGACAAAGCTATGCCGCCAAGATCAAATGCGATCTGGACGGTCTCAGCCTTTTGCCCGTCGAGCGAGAAAAACGTCGTGTTTGGCAGACGATCAACTTCTTTGCCATGGATTGTGGCATCGGGTGTTATTTCCATAAGCCCGGCTTCCAGTCTGTCACGCAATTGCGAAGACCAGCCATCGCCGTTCAGTCGTTCCGCCGCAACGTCAGCTGCTCTCCCAAAGCCCGCAATAAGTGGCAGCGCCTCGGTGCCAGCCCGATGACCCTTTTCCTGACCGCCACCGCGCACCAGTGCTTTTGGCATCATCAGATCAGAAATTACGATAACCGCACCCACACCCTTCGGCCCACCAATCTTGTGTGATGATATTATTAAGTAATCACCGCAATTATCTGTAATATCTAATTTAATACGTCCTGCTGCCTGCACAGCATCAACGACGAATATACCGCCTGACGCTTTGACAATTGCTGCAATATCGCGGATTGGCTGGATCACGCCAGTTTCATTGTTTGCTGCCTGAACGGCAACGAGCGGCAAGCCTGCGCTTTTGTCGTGAGCTTTTAAGGCCTGTTCCAAAGCTTCAAGACGCAGGATACCGTTTTCATCAACGGAAATAACGGAGATGTTTTCTGGCAAGAACTGCCCACCGGCCAGCATGCAAGGATGCTCGGTAGCGCTGATATAAAGATGTGATAGACGCACGGGGGAGCGGCCCATCATATAAACTGGTGTCAGGAGTGTGGATGCGGCTTCAGTCGCGCCCGATGTGAAAAATACATGGTCCGACTTAGCATTTACAAGCGCTGCCACACTGCGCCGCGCCGATTCGACCAATGCACGTGCGGCTCGTCCTTCACGATGCACTGATGACGGGTTGCCGGTAATGCCTAATGCATCGATGACCGCATTGCGTGCTTCATCAAGCAATGGCGCACTGGCATTATAGTCCAGATAGAGCCTCTTGCCGGTTCCGATCACCGATACTATCTCCTAAGCGAAGCCTTTACGTGGCGATAAGCGCAATTTTCTTGAATTTTCAGTCAGGAAAAGCCTATTAAGCCACATCAGGTACTGAACTATGGTCCAGTCTAACGAAATTTCAAATTGGTTTTAGAAGCGGCGCACTGCCACGTCAAGTTCGCCACTTGAGAGCCGATCTTCCGATCACTAGCGGAGTACACATGCCAGAAGTCATTTTCAACGGCCCAGCCGGACGCCTTGAAGGCCGTTATCAGCCTTCACGCGAAAAGAACGCACCAATAGCGCTTATCCTGCATCCGCACCCGCAGTTCGGTGGAACCATGAACAACAAGATCGTCTATGATCTGTTCTACATGTTTCAGCAGCGCGGTTTTACGACGCTTCGCTTCAATTTCCGTGGCATTGGCCGCAGTCAGGGGGAGTTTGACCACGGCGCTGGCGAACTGTCAGATGCGGCAAGCGCCCTTGACTGGGTTCAGGCTTTGCATCCAGATTCCAAGAATTGCTGGGTTGCCGGTTATTCGTTTGGTTCATGGATCGGTATGCAGCTTCTGATGCGCCGCCCGGAAATCGAGGGCTTCATCTCAGTCGCTCCGCAGCCAAACACCTATGACTTCGCGTTCCTCGCACCTTGCCCTTCATCGGGTCTGATCATTCACGGTGATCAGGACAAGGTTGCACCTCCAAAGGACGTGCAGGTGCTTGTCGACAAGCTTAAGACACAGAAGGGGATCACGATCACCCAGAACACAATGCCGGGTGCGAACCACTTCTTCACCGGACAGGGTGATCTTCTGATCGATGAGTGCTCGGAATATCTGGATCGTCGCCTTGCTGGCGAACTGGTTGAAGTCCGCCAGAAGCGTCTGCGTTAAACGCTTTATAGTTTGACTTTATGAAAGCCCGGTGTGTTTGATCGCCGGGCTTTTATTGTGGCGGAATAACCAGAACCCCGCCCGACACAGGCTTATCGCAACCCGTTGTGGTTGGATATGTCAATGGAAGCCCACGCATGGATCGCACAGCCAGATAGGCCCATGCTTCCGCTTCCATTGCATCGCCATCGATACCAACATTGTCTGCGTCAACGACACGAGCGCCTTCGCGTTCAGCCAACGCACTTAGCTCAGACATAATGGCCGCATTCTTACGTCCGCCGCCACTCACCACATAGGTACGGGGCTGCGACGGCAAATGCGATACCGAGCGCTGAACAGCAGCAGCACTCACATAGGCGAGCGTGCGCGCACCTGTTGCCAAATCCACAGTATCTTTTTCAGGAACGATAAAATCGCCACGATCCAGCGATCGGCGATGATTCCCTTTGAAAAACGCGTGATCGAGATAACGAGCGGCCAGAGCATCATCAACGACACCGCTCATTGCTGTGATACCGCCCGGGTCATAGCTGCCCCGCTCATGCAGTTCCATCCATTGATCAATCAGCATGTTGCCCGGCCCGCTATCATAGGCCATCAGCCTGCCTGCTTCGTCGACATAAGTGAGGTTGGATATGCCGCCGATATTGACGAAGACGACCGGCCCTTCAAGACCTGAAGGCAAGTTGGCAGCGAGAGCCGCATGATAGGCCGGGATCAACGGGGCACCCTCACCACTATTCCGCATGTCCTCTGCGCGCATGTCATAAACAACAGGAATGCCGGTTTCTGCGGCAAGCAATGCTCCATCGCCGATCTGAACGGTGAGCGCCTCGCGCGGGCGATGCAGTACGGTCTGACCATGGAACCCGATCACATCAATATCTTTCGGGTCCAATGAATTCTCATAGAGAAAATCCTGAACGGCAATCGCATGAAGAAGGGTTTGATCATGTTCGAGTTGTCTGAGAACGCCAGGACGCTCACTGCGATCACTGATACTAAGCGCATCAATAAGAGCTGCCTTCAACCGTGCGCGAAATCCATCAGAATAAGAAACTGCACTCGATGGTCCGCGTTCGACCAAACTCTCGCCATCGGTGGTGACAAGCGCGATATCGATACCATCCATCGACGTGCCGCTCATCAACCCAATTGCGCGTTTCAAATCGGCCATATCGGACTTTCCTTGTTATTTTTGCATGAATAATGCTAAAGGCAAAATATCATAAGGCAGTAAGCACTTGATTACTGTTAATTTCATTCTCGCCTAATCAGTCAGGAAAAGGGCATGTCCGGTTTTAAATCCGATTTTCTTCGCACGCTTTCCGAGCGCGGCTTTATTCATCAGATGTCTGATGAAAGCGGCCTCGACGAATTGTTGGTTAAGGAAACCGTGACAGCCTATATCGGCTTTGATCCGACAGCGCCAAGCCTGCATGCAGGCGGCCTGATTCAGATCATGATGCTGCATTGGCTGCAACATACAGGCCATCGCGCTGTAGCCCTTATGGGTGGCGGCACAGGCATGGTTGGCGATCCATCCTTCAAGGATGAAGCACGCAAGCTTATGACCGAAGATACCATTGCCGATAATATCGCCGGTATCAAACGCGTCTTCGCAAACTACCTGACTTTCGGCAACGGTCCGAAAGACGCGCTGATGGTCAACAATGCTGACTGGCTGCGCGATATCAATTATCTCGAATTCCTGCGCGATGTTGGCCGTCATTTCTCGGTTAACCGCATGTTGTCGTTTGATTCTGTCAAAACACGCCTGGATCGTGAACAGTCGCTTTCGTTCCTCGAATTTAACTACATGATTCTTCAGGCCTATGACTTCGTTGAGCTTAACAAACGTTATGGCGTACGCCTTCAGATGGGCGGCTCCGATCAGTGGGGCAATATCATCAACGGTATCGATCTCGGTCACCGTATGGGTACGCCACAGCTCTACGCCCTCACCTCGCCATTGCTGACCACAGCTTCTGGCCAGAAGATGGGCAAGTCGCTGGGCGGTGCGATCTGGCTAAACGCAGATATGCTCAGTGCCTATGACTTCTGGCAGTATTGGCGCAATACAGAAGATGCAGACGTCGAACGCTTCCTGAAGCTCTACACAACGCTGCCACTGGATGAGATCGCTAAGCTGGCAGCTCTCGGTGGCTCTGAAATCAACGAGGCGAAGAAAATCCTCGCCACCGAGATTACCGCAATTCTACATGGTCGCGATACAGCCGAAGAAGCCGCTGATACCGCTCGCAAAACGTTTGAGGACGGTGAACTTTCTGAAAATCTTCCGACCGTTGGCGTGCACAAAGCGACACTCAATGATGGCATCGGTGTGCTTGCATTGATGGTGCTTGCTGAACTTTGCGCCACCAATGGCGAAGCACGTCGTCACATTGAAGGCGGCGCAGTTCGCATTAATGATGAAGTTGTGACCGACCCTCGTTTGTCGATCAATGCATCAGCACTTAACGATCAAGGCGTTATCAAAGTTTCGCTTGGCAAGAAGCGTCACGTGCTGATCCGTCCTGCTTAATTGGATAAAATTCACGTAAAAAAAGCCCGGCTGAGCCGGGCTTTTTTGTTATCCATCAAAACTCAAAGATCGAACGAAAAATACCGGGAGCAATAATTGAAATCGGGTTGACAATTACTTGTGGCGCTTTAGCGGAACCTTCAAGCTTGAACGTTATACCCAAAAGACCGCGATCACGTCCGTTGCCCAAAAGCGCGCCAAAGATCGGTACTTCACCGAAGATCCGGTTCACGCCATAAGCAGGCATGAATGTGCCGGTCATCGACATATTTCCCTGCGGATCATAAAGAGTGCCCTGAAACGTTGCCCCAACGGTTGGCGATCGAAGAACGCCCTTCGAAAGCTTCAAATATCCTGTGCCTTTTTCTATCAAAGAGAAGCCGCGCTCCACATCAACTCGGGATACGTCGATATCACGTTTAACGGCCTGATTGAGGCTTGTGCCACCTGTTGATGGCGAAGAAGAAACAATTTTTGCAAGGCGAGGCTCGTTGATGATCGAAAAGTTTCTGGCATCAATCTGACCGCTCAACGGACCATTGCCCTGTCCCGCCAAGCCAACTGTAATTTTTCCGCCCCGCATCTTATCGTAGAAATCGAAGAAACGAAGGATCGCGCCAGCATCATTGGACTGCAAAGACACAGAACGCGCATCGCCCTGATCATTATTAGTTGCGACAAATGACTCTCCGGAAGACGTCTGGGCGTTTACGGACACACCAGAGATTTTGCTTCCAGCACTTTCATAAGAAACGGCAACATTGCGCAGGGTCTCGTCATTAAACCCTGTAACCTGATCAATCTGCGCGCTTACAACAACGCGTGTAGTGTTGCCTTTGGAGCCACCAGTTTTCTTACCTACATCAGAAAATTGCTTGATCAGCGATCGTGCATCAAACTTAGAACCGCTGACATTCACGCGGTATCCACCCGTTCCCTTAGTGGCCTTTATGGAGAGCCTATCAGAACGATTAAGCCGCACATCAGTTAAATCTGCCGACTGTAGGTCGCCACCGGCGATAGAGAAGCTACCCTTTGCGCCAAATGCATCACCAGTCAGCACAAGGTTGCGAATGTCGAACTTGCCATCACTGCCAGTGCTTTTAATGAGATCGAACTCCGCTTTGGACGCTATACCGCTGCCCTTACGCCAACCGAGCCAAGGTAAGTCAACCTGAGTTTTGTCAAGGTTCGCCACCACATGTCGTTTGCCATTTTCTTCCATTCCAAGATCAATCGAAATTGGCCCTGAGAAGACGTCCTTCAAGCCCGGCAGCACTTTATCACGCGACTTGTCGTCGATTTCGAGTCGAACTTGCTGGTCGCGCTTTGCTGGCCCTGAACGATCAACAGGCTCGGTCATTGTGATTTTGGCAGGAATACCATCAAGCTTTGCATCAGCAGTAATTATCGCAGCTGTCTGATCAACCTTTATATTTCCATCAGCATCAGTAACCTTTGATCCACCAACAGGTTTGCCTATAGAGAGGTTTTTAAAGCCGATATCAGCTTCCCACTTGAGAGTTCCGGGTGGCGGATCTTTCGACACTGCAAAACTGACTTTAACGCGCGATTTAACGTCGCCAGTGACATCCTGCGGCAGGAAAGGCACGTTTTTAAGAACATCAATCGGCTTTTTCCCCGCGATTTCTGCAATAGCGGCTGCTTGTCCCGACACCAGTAGATCAAGATTTGCAATAACCGGACGCTGCGGTCCCCAAGGAATAAACAACGTACCTTCAGAAACATCTGCCTGTCGGTTATCAGGCGTGTAAGCAACGCCCTTATCAAGCTTGATGGTCGTATGTGCACCACGAACGCTCACTGTTCCGTTGACATCGCGAACAGGTGGCAATTCACCAATAACATCAAAACGCGTCTGTTCGACATTAAAATCAGCTTTTATTTCTTCGTCCGTCAGCGGTGGAGGAAGCCCGGGCCCATTAAAGCGACCACCTGCCAAAGAAATTTCGATGCGGCTATCTGTCAGGCGACCACCAAAAAGATTCTTCAATACCCAGGCACGTGCGCCGTCAGCAACGTCAATAGGCCAAAGATGCTTTGCATCGGCGACAGGCATTTCCGGAATGCGCAGCATGAAAATCATTTCCGGCGAACCGCTCCCGAAACCAATACTGCCCTGGCCATAGAGTTCGCCGCTTGCGGTTTGAACATCGAGATTTGAGAACTGGATTCGGTGCTGTTTTGATAGGAAACTTCCAGCAATTCGCACACCAAACGAAATTGGTGGATCACTCGACTCGGCTGGCATGCTGGTCGCAGAAGTGGTCAGTATTTCAAAGCGGTAACTAGGATCAGAAACTGCATCCTGAGCCTGAAAATCTGGTCCAAAAGCACCATTGAACTGAGCCTGTAACCCACCCAGCTGGACACGCGACGGCAACACTTCAATCTTCTGACTACCAACGGAATGCTCCAGCCTCAGCACAGCCGATCCACGCACATCCTCAACACGTCCAAGCTGCATGTCGATGCCATCAACGGCTAACTCTGCGCCAATTGTATCCGGTTCTTCAGCATGAGCCGTTTTTCCCGAGAGCGTGAGACTTGCATTACCTTTGAGTTCAAAATGGGCGGGATTAACCCGATTGCCATCAATTATTGGTGCGACCGCAGCAGACGAACCCAGATCGAGAGGAATATTGCTGATATTGACCTTGAATGCATCAAGTTCGTTATCTTCACCCTTGCGATCGATGTTCCCGTCAACAGCAATTATCTTGCCGTTCCATACAACAGTTCCATCCAGCTTGATGCGGCCTGCATCTTCAATCAGTCGCAGCTTTCTGATTTCTATGCTCTGCTGCTCATCCCCAGCCTTAAACCGCACCGTTGTATTCATCAGGCTCAGAGCCTTTGTATTCTGGTCATGTAACAGTTCAAGATTTCGGCGCATCGCAGAAAAAAGTTCATCCGAAAGCGCGTCAAAATCTACAAAACCGCGCTTGTCATAAGGCAGAGACTTCCAAAACCCTGCGCCTTCCTGTTCAGGCAAATCAAACGCCGCGCCATCAATTTCCAATTCCGCAACCCGCACATTGCCGGTCAAAAGCGGAAGCGGCGCAAGCCCCAAGCGTACCGACTTAATATTCTGGATTTCGATGCGCTGCCCGGGATCAGAAATTGACACATCAAGGGCCTCTAAGGCCACCAGACTATTCTGATCTAGCGAAAGTCCAGCACTCCCAATTGAAGCAGATGCCCGATCACCGAGTAAACGAGTCAAATTTTTCTGAGCTTCTTCGCGGAGCATATTGCTGGTCACGCCACCACGCAAAATAACAAAACCAACGCCGCCGATCAGAACAAGTGCGATACATAGCGACAGAACAGCGTGAGAGCACAACGAAAAAAATGAGCGTTTACGACGCCCGATTACGAACACGCCTCCATCATCTCCGTCAGCCGCCAGGCGCTCGATTCTCTTCATCTCGCGCTTGGAAAAGCGTATTTTGTGCTCTTTCTCAGTCAATATTCCAGCCGACCACCTGATTTCTCTATTTAAACCATCTCATAAAATGAATCATGAGAACTCGATAATATATTGTTTTTGTTAGCCTAAGTTCGATCAGCAAACCGACGTTGCGCTTCTTTAGCATCTCCCTGAAGATACACACTTCGCTGCCTGAGTTACGCTACGTTGCACAAGACTGATACGAATGCGATAGCTTTAAGTGTAACAGGCAGTTTCTCCGTATATCCACAAAAGAAAGGCTTAGATATGGCTCGTCCCCAAGTTGGAGATCTCGCACCGGACTTCACTTTGCCCTCTGATAATGACAGCATTAATCTGTCGTCTCTCAAAGGAAACCCAGTCGTTCTTTATTTCTACCCAAAGGATGATACTTCTGGCTGCACAAAAGAAGCCATAGCATTTTCTCAGCTCAAGCCTGAGTTCGACAAGCTGAATGTACGTGTCATTGGTCTATCGCCGGATAGCGCGGATAAACATGCGAAATTTCGCAAAAAGCACGAGTTGACCGTCGATCTGGCCGCAGATGAAGACAAGACAGTGCTTGAAGCTTACGGTGTCTGGCTCGAAAAGAGCATGTATGGCCGCAAATATATGGGCGTCGAAAGAACTACGTTTCTGATCGATGCAGAAGGTCGTGTTGCTAAGGTCTGGGAAAAAGTAAAAGTCGATGGCCATGCGCAAGCCGTACTCGAGGCTGCACGCGCACTTTGATCAAACAATAAGGGCAATACCGGTAATGTGATTGCCCTTTTTCATTCTCGTTTAAGCAGGCATTGCGAAAGCTTCGGAAAAGCTTTGTTAACCATGATAAGATGCAATAGAATCAAATATCTGGGATGCAAAGACGACCAGCATGATAAAAAAGTGGAACAAACCAGGAAACGACGGATGCAATGGGCATCTGAATAATCCTGCCGCTTGGCCCTGGTCCACGAAATGGGTACGAACGTCAATTTTTGGTGCGGTAGCTTTCGTTGTTGCTGTGGGGGGCGGAGTTTATACGACGTTCGAAAAGCTCACTGAAAAGTCACAACAATCAAATAGCAAGCTCGCATCGATATTCAAAAAACAAGCGGTATTGCAGCCATTACCTGAGATGCCAACCGAACCTCTTCCGGGTATCTCTGTTCAGCCAGACCGTTTGACGCCGGAAGATGCGCTGACAATTCAGAAAATCGACATGATCATCACTGGCCCACGCACACACAAGAACCGCCCGATTGTAGAGCGCGCCGCATCAAACGACTCCTGAGTGTTCCGAGAATAAGCTGCATTAAAAACCCGGCATATAGCCGGGTTTTTAGCATCTTTATCAATACGAAGATCAATCAATGTCTTCGATTAGCTCAGCCCCACCATGAATGCGGTGCGCAAGAGCGGCTTCCATGAATGGGGTAACAGCACCATCAAGCACTTCCTGCGGGTTGGTGCTTTCAACACCGGTACGCAGGTCCTTGACGAGCTGATAAGGTTGCAAGACGTAAGAGCGGATCTGATGTCCCCAACCAATATCAGTTTTGCTGGCATTGGCGGCGTCAGTCGCTTCTTCGCGCTTCTTCAGCTCTTCCTCGTAAAGACGGGCACGGAGCATAGCCCAGGCTTTTTCACGGTTTTTGTGCTGCGAACGTTCTGCCTGACACTGTACGACAATGCCTGAAGCAATGTGTGTAATGCGGACTGCCGAGTCAGTTGTGTTGACGTGCTGACCGCCTGCACCGGAGGCGCGATAGGTATCGATGCGAACATCTGCTTCTGTTACCTGCACATCAATGTTGTCATCGATGACCGGATAAACCCAGATACTTGCAAAGGACGTATGACGACGCGCATTCGAATCATAAGGCGAAATACGGACGAGTCGATGAACGCCGGATTCCGTCTTTGCCATGCCATAGGAATTATGACCCTTGATGAGGATCGACGCCGACTTGATGCCTGCTTCTTCGCCGTAATGCACTTCCATGACTTCGACTTTGCGTCCGCTGCGCTCTGCCCAGCGCGTATACATACGCAAGAGCATTGAGGCCCAATCCTGACTTTCCGTGCCGCCTGCGCCTGCATGGACTTCAAGATAGGTGTCGTTCGCATCCGCTTCGCCTGAAAGTAGCATGTCGATCTGTCGACTATCGACTTCTTTCTTCAGATCACGAATAGTATTTTCGGCATCAGCAATGATCGACTTATCGCCTTCCTCTTCGCCCATGGCGATGAGTTCGATACTGTCATTGAGCGTCTGCCTAAGTGTATTGATGCCGTTGATGCTATCTTCCAGCTGCTGGCGCTCACGCATCAGCTTCTGGGCTTCCTGTGCATCATTCCAAAGGGTAGGATCTTCAGCTCTCTGGTTCAGATAGCCCAGACGTTTAATTGCCTGATCCCAGTCAAAGATGCCTCCTCAGCAGGCTTATGGCCTGCTGGATTTCGTCAACCAGCGTCTCGATTTCCGCGCGCATGGGCAAATCGTTCCTTCAATTATTCTGCATATATGTGGAGAGAACATATGCTCGATCAGAGCAAGCCTCGCACTTTTAAAAGGATTGGCAAACAGCCATCCAAGCGCCGCGGACCATAGTTAGCACGCGACCCGGTGTAAAGAGGGCAAGGTCAGTAAAGTCCACCCGAACCCGAATTGATTGCTCGAGTAGCTTGTGGCGATTGCGGCTGAACCGGCGATCCTTCACGATACTGATCCATACCAATGACTGAATAGCTATCCGATGGACCTGTTCCCGGCTTAAAAGCCTCCATGATGAGGTTTGGATCACCCTGATTGGTACGCATACCAGTTTTACGGTTAATCGCGATCAACGTCATGCCTTCTGGTACGCGGAAATCGACTTTTGGCGTACCGGCCAGAGCTTGAGTCATAAAGTCTTTGAACACCGGAGCAGCCAAACCGCCACCCGTACCACCGCGACCCAGTGGTGTTGGCGTGTCATAGCCCATGAAGACGCCAACAACGAGATCAGGAGTAAAACCAACGAACCAAGCATCTTTTTCGTCGTTTGTCGTACCTGTCTTACCAGCCAGCGGACGGTCGAGGCTCTTTAGCAACTGTGCTGTACCGCGCTGAACGACGCCTTCCATCATTGATGTAATCTGGTAAGCGGTCATCGGATCAAGAACCTGATCACGATTATCGATCAATGTCGGCTCTTCCTGCCCCGACCATTGCTGCGCATTACAACCTTCACACTGACGCCCGTCATGTTTGAAGACTGTTTTGCCGTAACGATCCTGAATACGATCAATCATTGAAGGTGTAATACTCTGCCCGCCATTCGCGATGACCGAATAAGCCGTCACCATTCTCAGCACAGTGGTTTCACCAGCACCCAACGACATAGACAAAACTGGTAACATCTTGTCATAGATACCGAACCGCTCAGCATATTCCGCAACAGTCTTCATGCCCATGTCTTGCGCAAGACGAACGGTCATAACGTTACGCGATTGTTCAATGCCGTAGCGAAGTGTCGATGGACCAGAAAATTTGCCAGAATAGTTTTTCGGAGCCCAAACCCCTAGCGCGCCGCCCTGATTAACTTCAAGAGGTCCATCAAGCACAACAGACGCAGGCGTATAGCCATTGTCGAGTGCCGCTGCATAAACGAATGGCTTGAATGAAGAGCCAGGCTGACGATAAGCCTGCGTTGCACGGTTAAACTCCGATTGCCCATACGAGAATCCGCCAACCATCGCAAGAACGCGGCCAGTGTGCGGATCCATAGCAACCATTGCGCCCTGAAGCTTTGGAGGCTGCTGCAGACGGAAACGTGATTCACCGTCACCAGCTTTGGACACATAGACGATATCTCCGGTTTTCAAGACACCTTCCGGAGACTTGGCGCTACCGCGCTTACCGTCGATATTGGTAACACGCATCGCCCACTTCATGTCATCAGCAGCAATGAACCCCCGCTTGCGCTCTTTTCCGCGGAAACCAGAACCGTCAATAGCAGGCTGCAAACCAATGTCGGCGCCAGCACCAGATACATTTAGAACAACAGCCAACTGCCATTCTGGCACGTCTTCAAATGACTGCATATCGCCAAATGCCGCCGCCCAGTCACTGCCCAGCTCGGCATGTTTCAGAGGGCCGCGCCAGCCACGCGCTTCATCGTAGCGCAGAAGAGCAGTTTGCAGCGACTTACGTGCTTCGGTCTGCATCGTAGGATTAAGTGTTGTACGAACAGACAGGCCACCTTCATACAGCGCATCAACACCGTATTTCTGGATAATCTGACGGCGTACTTCTTCACTAAAATATTCAGAAGCAAAGAGATAATGAGTTGCCGTCCGTGGGTTTACACCAAGCGGCTGCTTCTTAGCTTCATCAGCTTCCTGCGTCGTAATATAGCCGTTCTCAGCCATACGATCGATAACCCAGTTGCGCCGTTCCATCGCGCGATCCGGGTAACGGAATGGGTGATAATTGTTGGGGCCTTTTGGCAGCGCAGCCAGATAAGCGGCATCCGCAATGCTCAATTCACCGACTGACTTGTCGAAATAGGTTAGTGCAGCGCTAGCGATACCATAGGAACCAAGACCAAAGAAAATTTCATTGAGGTAAAGCTCTAAAATGCGGTCTTTCGAGTAGGCCTGCTCGATACGCATCGCAAGAATCGCTTCTTTGATTTTGCGATCGTAAGTCTGATTTGAACTCAAAAGGAAATTTTTCGCGACCTGCTGTGTGATCGTCGAAGCGCCAACGGGTCGGCGACCGGACCCCATATTCTTCACATTGGTCACCACCGCCCGAGCGAGGCCACCAAAATCAAGACCATGATGCTCATAGAAGGTTTTATCTTCTGCAGAAATAAAGGCAGCTTTTACACGATTTGGCACTGCCTGGATTGGCAGATACATGCGCCTTTCCCGTGCATATTCAGCCATCAGACTACCGTCAGATGCGTGAACGCGCGTCATGACAGGAGGCTCGTATTTTGCGAGCACTTCGTAGTCAGGCAACTCTTTGGTTACACTCCCGATATAAACAGCAACTCCGCCAGCCACAATGAGCGCGAAAACTGTACCTATACCGAAGAAATATCCGATAAGCCTTACCATAGATGCGGAATCCTGCCTTCAGATCGTTCGAAAAATTAGGGAGCAACTAACAATCATGCTCGTTAATCAGCGCCATTTCGGCAATAGGTGGTTACTGACCAGCAAATGCGTCAAAGGCAAGATCATTTCCAAGTTTTTACCGATTTAAAGTCATACAAACGCGTACCGACAATAAAAATACGTAAAACTGTTGCATGCATGCATCTTATAAGCGGGGAGAAATATCAACCCCCACTAAACATTACATTATTTTAACCTCGCGACAAAGTCCCAGGGTGCTTTTGCAATTCAAACGCCTTTATTGCCGTCGCAATGCGATCTGCCAGCTTGCGACGCCATTGCGGATTACTGATGAGTTTCTCATCTTCCGCATTTGAAAGATAACCGATCTCGATCAACACTGACGGCACATCCGGCGCACGCAGCACTTGAAAACCAGCAAACCGATGCGGATTGTTGATCAGGTTAACTTCACCTTGCAAGGCTCCGATCACTTTCTCAGCAAAGCTCAGCGAAAACGTATGCGTTTCGCGACGTGTGAGATCGAGCAGAATATCAGCAACTTCAGGCAGCTCTTCAGGTGCAGCACCACCGATGCTATCCGACTTATTTTCACGCTCAGCCATCGCGCGTGCGACGGAGTCAGATGCCTTGTCAGAGATTGTATAAACAGTAGCACCCCGGATATCACCCTGATTGATCGTATCCGCGTGGATAGAAATGAAAAGGTCAGCTGAATATTGTCGCGCAAGACGCACCCGTTCTGACAAACGCAGGAACGTGTCATCATCGCGGGTCATTAAAACCTTTATGTTGCTTTCTTTAGCGAGACGATCACGTAACTCCTCACCGAATGCGAGCGTCAAATCCTTCTCTTTAATACCGCTCAGGCTTTCTGCACCGCTATCAATGCCGCCATGCCCAGGATCAATCATCACGATAAACGGACGCGGTTCACTATCGATCGAAGGTGACGCAACTTTTAGGCTCGTCGATCCGGTTACATCGTGTGGTGCCGCACGCTTCGCTTCAAATTGCTGATCGGACGTCGCCACGATGTCTGCAACAAGACGATATCCTGACGTCGTTTCGTTTTTAATCACCTGAACGTTTTCAACATCAAACGGACCGCGCAATGTCAGAATGAGGCGCGAGCGATTCTTGCCAATAGAACCATAGCGCACACGCGAGACAATCCCCCTCGCCGCCAGGCTGTTTTCATCAAAACCAAAGCGCGTTTCAGGAAGGTCAAAAACCAGCCTATGAGGATTAGCCAAAAGGAGTGTCGAAAATTTCGGCTCCTGATCAAACATCACAACAACGCGCATACGCAAATCATCGCCAGCCATGCGATAGGTCAATGCGGACAGCGGCGCATTGCTGGCGGCCTTCGCCTGACTGATATGCAACAACGCAGCGCATAGCATCGCCAAAAGCACGAACATATTTCGCGCGTTCATTTTATTTCTAACAATATTTTGCAGGCTCAGACAATGCATAGGTGTTCGCGATCTAAACATTATGAATTTATCGAAAGTTGGCCATTTTGGCCAAAGCATATGGATGCGTACATTTGATCAATCAAACCGTATCGAATTATGGTTAACAAAGGCTTTGATCCCGGCTTTTGACCAACAGCACAGGTCATTGCCCGTTCTATAATCACCTTTCGGCAAAATTGCGATCACGGTGTCAACTGATATTCATACTTGTCATAGCGCGAACGACGCCATAAAAGCTTAAATAGGCTTCGGAATAGCTGTCAGAATCGTTTGCCGGTTTTCAATACGGATCGCGACGAAAGATAGCTAAAACAGTGATGTATGGTATTCACTACCCCCGAGCCCGCACAGAATTCAGCGGAATACGGCATCCCCGCCGCCTCCGTTTTTTAATCGGCCGACTGCGCATGGATACGCGCTGTCGCCAGCGCTCTGAAAAGAGCAAACAGGTCGGCCCGGCTTTTTCGGGCCATGTATGAGGTCGTTTCGAACGGAACAGCTATGGGTCAAGCAAGACTGACCATTGCAAGCCTGAAGACCGTGATCGCCAGTTGGCCATCGCGCGCAAACACAGCAGCTTTTGTTCCGACGAACCCATTATCATCCGGCAGATGCTCCCCAGCCAGGACGACAGCCTTCAGGGTTTCGTCCGGCGCACGCGGCTTGCGTCTTATCGCCGGTAAGAAAGACAATTATGTCCAACAAAATGCTTATCGATGCCTCCCACCCGGAGGAGACGCGCGTTATCGTGACGCGCGGGAACAAAATTGAAGAATTCGACTTTGAGTCGGAACATAAGAAGCAACTGAAGGGAAATATCTATCTCGCACGCGTTACACGCGTCGAACCATCCCTTCAGGCTGCATTCGTGGAATATGGCGGCAATCGCCATGGCTTTCTTGCATTCTCTGAAATTCATCCTGATTATTATCAGATCCCGGTTGCTGATCGCCTTGCTCTGCTTGAAGCAGAAGCGAAAGCCGCGCGTGCCGAAGATGAGGACGAAGACGACGAACCAAAAGCAAAGAACAGTGATCGTTCGCGCCGTCATCGTCGTCGTGGCCGTCGCGATGGCCAGCATGGTAACTTTGCTAAAGACGGAGTGCCTGCCGCAGAGCCAGTTGGTCCGGCATTCGTAAATTACGTCGCGGGTACACCTGCCATCGCTTTGATGAAGCAGGCTGGTGATGTTGTTTCAGAATCTATCGAAGCCAACGATAGCGACAGTGACGACAACGAAGTCGAAAACGAAGAAGATATGGTTGAATCGGTTGGTTCCGAAGATGCCATGGAAGAGCTTCCATCACATGTTCGCACCAATCGCCGTCAGTACAACATTCAGGAAGTGATTAAGCGCCGCCAGATCATTCTGGTTCAGGTGGTGAAGGAAGAGCGCGGCAATAAAGGCGCGGCTCTTACGACCTATTTGTCACTTGCAGGTCGTTATTCGGTGCTGATGCCAAACACTGCGCGCGGTGGAGGCATTTCGCGCAAAATCACCAATATTCAGGATCGCAAGCGTCTTAAGGATATCGTCAAAGAACTCGAAGTGCCGCAGGGCATGGGCGTGATCTTGCGTACCGCTGGTGCCAATCGCACAAAGCAGGAAGTCAGGCGCGACTACGAATACCTGATGCGTATGTGGGAAAATGTTCGCACGCTGACGCTGCAATCAACGGCTCCTTCGCTCGTTTATGAAGAAGGCAGTCTGATCAAGCGCTCGATCCGTGATCTCTACAACAAGGAAATCTCGGAAATTCTCGTTGCGGGTGAAACCGGCTACCGTGAAGCAAAAGAGTTCATGCGTATGCTGATGCCAACGCATGCCAAGGTTGTTCAGCCCTACCGCGAACAGGTTCCGATTTTCACGCGCTATGGTCTGGAAGCACAGCTGGATCGCATGCTTGTGCCGCAGGTTACGCTGAAATCTGGCGGTTATCTGATTATCAACCAGACCGAGGCTCTGGTTGCTATCGACGTCAACTCGGGTCGCTCGACCCGTGAGCATTCGATTGAAGACACCGCACTCCAAACCAATCTGGAAGCGGCCGAAGAAGTCGCGCGTCAGCTTCGCTTGCGCGATCTTGCCGGTCTTATTGTCGTCGACTTCATCGACATGGAAGAAAAGCGCAACAACCGCGCTGTCGAAAAGAAGATGAAGGATTGTCTGAAAGACGATCGCGCCCGCATTCAGGTTGGTCGCATTTCACATTTCGGCCTTCTCGAAATGTCGCGTCAACGCATTCGTGCGTCGGTGCTCGAAAGCACGATGCAGGTGTGCCAGCATTGTGGTGGAACCGGTCATGTTCGCTCAGACTCGTCCATGGCGCTGCATATCATTCGTGGCATTGAAGATTATCTTCTGCGCCATTCGGGCTATGACATCACTGTTCGCACTCCGGTTGCTTCGGCGCTTTACGTACTGAACAATAAGCGCGAATTGCTGGCAGAGCTTGAAGGCCGTTTCGGCGCTGCAATCAGCGTTGATGCCGACGATAGCGTGGGCCATCAGCATTTTGTCATCGACAAGGGTGCGCCATCGACGCGTCCAATCACAATTCATCCTGCTGCACCAATCATCTATGAAGATGATCTGAACGATCCGGATATTCCGCTGGATGAGGATGAGGCCGAAGAAGAAATCGCCGCCGAGGCACCTGCTCGCGAAGAAAGCAGCGAAGAAGGTGATCGCAAGCGCCGTAAGCGTCGCCGTCGTCGTGGTGGTCGCGATCGTGAAGGTGGTGAGCAGTCTGCACAGGCGGATTCCGGTTCGGAAGCCTCGGACGACGATGATGATGAAGACAAATCATCGCCAAGCAACGGTTCGCTGAGCGAAGAAGATCGTCGCAAGAAGCGTCGTCGTGGTCGTCGCGGTGGTCGCAAAAATCGTCGCGAGGATGACTTTCACGCTAAGAAAGTTCCTGATCCAGAGTTTGTTGGCTATACGCCAGTCATTCCTTCACGGGTTGAGGAAAAGGCTGCTGAAGTCGTTGTCAACGAAGTGGTGGCGGTCGAAACCGTGACGGTTGAAACGCCAGTTGCAGTTGAACCAACTGCTGTTGTTGAAGCAGACGAAAAAGCAGCAAAGCCAGCACGTAAGCCGCGTGGTCGCAAGGCTGCAAAGAGCGAAGAAGCTGCGAATGACGATGTTGTTGCGGCAGATCCGGTCGAAGAACTAGCCAAGCCTGCGCGCAAGACACGTGGTCGCAAGAAGGCCTCTGAAGAGGACGTAACGGTGGAAGCCGCAGTCGTTACGGAAGAGGTTGAGGCGGCAAAGCCGAAGCGCCGTACCCGTAAAGCAGCTGCTAAGACAGAAGCGGTAGACGTATCAGTTGAAGCGGAAGTCGCTGTTGTTGAGGAACCAAAGAAGGTTGCAGAACCTGAAAAGGTCACCGAGCCTGTGGTTACGTCCAGTGAAACAGAGGAACAGAAGCCAAAGCGCGGCGGCTGGTGGCAGAAAAAGGGCTTTTTCTAAACCCAGCCAAACTCTGATGTAGAATATAAGAAAACCGGCGGAAACGCCGGTTTTCTTTTTAGTTTAGAGCGCGCTCCGAAAAGTTTGAAGCGCTCTGGTGTTTTATGGTCAGGCCTTTTGCTGTGGCAGCCAAGCTTCAAGACGGCGAACCACTTCCTCTATTTCCTCAATGCTGCCCGCATAGGAAAAGCGCATGGTTCGATGACCATCGATCGGATCGAAGTCCCGTCCCGGTGTCGCTGCAATATTGGTTTCAGCGATCATCTGACGTGCAAATTCCATACTGTCATTGGTGAAGCGCGAAACATCACAATAGGCGTAGAAAGCACCATCCATTGGCGCTGCAAGGCTCAATCCCATTGTTGGAAGGTGATCGAGCAGGATTTTGCGGTTCTGGCGATAGCGATCTTTCACGCGCTCTAGTTCCGCAGTCGCATTGAATGCTTCGATTGCAGCGCGCTGCGAAAGTTCAGGCGCCGAAATATAAAGGCTCTGACCGAGGCACTCGATTGCCCGCACATCAGCTTCCGGCAACACCATCCAGCCAATGCGCCAACCAGTCATACAATAATATTTTGAGAACGAGTTGATGATCGTCACGTCATCTGAAATCTGCAAAGCAGTTACATCTTCCGCTTCATAAGAAAGGCGGTGATAGATTTCATCCGAAATAACGCGAATGCCGAGTTCCTGCGCTGTTTCAATGATTGCCTTGAGTTCTGATTTTTCGATCACGGCACCCGTTGGGTTGGCCGGGCTTGCAAAAAGCACGCCTTTCAACGGCTTTTCGGCGTGCGCAACAGACAGTGCCTGAGCAGTCAGCGCGCCCGATGCGCCGCCTTCATTGGCGATTTCAACCACTTCAAGGCCAAGCGCCGTCAGAATGTTGCGATAGGCCGGATAACCCGGACGCGTGATTGCAACACGGTCGCCCGGATCGAAATAGACCAGAAATGCCAGATTAAACGCAGCCGACGAGCCTGTGGTAATCGCAATGCGCTGGGGCGAAACGGATACGCCATAGCTCTGCGCATAATGTGCAGCAATCGCCTCACGCAGTTCGATAAGACCAAGTGCATCGGTGTAACCGATGCGACCATCTTTCAGGGCGCGTTCCGCAGCCAGCCGCACAATTTGCGGCGCAGGGTCTGCTGGTTGGCCTACTGCCATCGAAATTATCGGATGGCCCGCCGCACGACGACGATTGGCCTCCGCCAGAACATCCATGGCGTGAAACGGTTCGACCGCGCTTCGGTTTGAAAGAGTATTCAACTTAGTCTCCAAGATGCAGGGAATGCAATGTTACTCCCTCGCCCTATAATCGCCGAATTGGTAAAGCAACAGCGGCTTTGGTAAAAACAGCGATGAAGATTGAGATAAAGCCCTTAAAGTAGATTTGACCTTTAAGATTCGCATCATTTTCTTTTAAGCAGGATGAGAGGCATAATGGGGAGCATGTCTGCAACTTTTCCAATGGAAGCGTTTTCTTTCCGCCGCGTCATCCGCCGTTCCGTAGCCGCATTTGCAGCTCTTGCTATCGGCGTTACAGGCGTATTACCTGCACAAGCTCAGTCACGTGGTGGTGGCGTTCCGATTGTACGCGATGCTGAAATTGAAGCGCTTGTTGCGGATTATGCTGGACCAATCCTTAAAGCAGCGAACTTGGGTGGACGCGGCGTCCGCGTCATTCTCGTCAATTCCCAAAGCTTCAATGCTTTTGTTGATGGGCGCCGTATTTTCATCAATACCGGCGCAATCATGCAGTCCGAAACGCCCAATGAAATTATCGGCGTAATTGCGCATGAAGCAGGTCACATTGCAGGCGGCCATCAGGATCGTTTGCGTGAACAATTAAGCCGTGCCCGCACCATGGCCGTTATTGGCATGTTGCTTGGCGTTGGTGTCGGTGTTGCGGGTGCTGCATCAGGCAGTAGCGGCGCTGCGGGTGCAGGCGGCGGCATTGCCATGGGTAGTAACGAAATGGCAATGCGCAGCCTGTTGAGCTATCAGCGCACCGAAGAAATCACTGCGGATCGTCTGGCGGTGAATTATCTCAATGCAACTGGCCAATCGACAAAAGGAATGCTCGATACATTCCAGCGCTTTGCTTCTGCACTTTCCCTTTCCGGCACGCAGATCGATCAGTATCGCATTAGCCATCCCTTGCCGCGCGAACGCATAGCCAATCTGGAAGAACTCGCAAAAAAGAGTCCGAATTACAACAAGACGGACTCAGCTGCTCTCCAGCTCAGGCATGATATGGCGCGTGCTAAGATCGCTGCCTATTCTAACAATATGGGCGCATTGCAACGCATGTTCAAAGCCAATCCTGGTGGCTTGCCTGCGCGTTACGGCAGTGCAATCACAACTTACCTGAACGGCTCGGCGCGTTCCGCAATTCCGAAGTTCGAAGCGCTGATTAAAGAACAGCCAAAAAATCCGTATTTCCATGAAATGATGGGCGAAGTGCTGATTAAGGCAAACGACGCTCAAGGTGCAGCAAAAGCATTCCAGCGCGCTGTTGCATTGGATACGCGTAAGTCACCATTGCTGCGGATGAGCTATGGCCGCGCTTTAATGCTGACCGGCACCAAAGCTAATATGCCGAATGCAATCAAGGAGCTAAAAGCAGGGATTGCAGCCGACCCTGAGTTTCCGGGAGGATATGGTTATCTCGCACAGGCTTATGGCCAGTCTGGCGATATGGCGCGTGCTGATCTTGCAACAGCGGACATGAACTACTATTCCGGCAACCTACAGCAGGCCCAGATTTTTGCTATTCGCGCTCAAAAGCAGATGAAACGGGGAACGCCCGACTGGCTGCGTGCGCAAGACATCATCAACGCCAAAGCGAAGAAAAAATAATCCCCAGACATCCCAATTGAGAATGTCTGAGCGGTTTTTCAGAACGTAAGAAAGTGGTCTATATGAAGAATGTAATTTGGGGCGCATTGACTGGCGGCGTCATTGGTGTCGGGGCCCTCGCTCTCGGCTATTATGCAGGAACTGAAAAGCATCCAGCGCCAGTTGCCCCGATTGAGGCGGCCGCGGCACCTACTATGACCCAGCAGGCTATTGAAAGCATTGTGCGCAATTACCTGCTACAGAATCCTGAAATCATGGTCGAAGTGCAAACGGCACTTGAAAGCAAGCAGGCAGAGGCTGCTCAAGAACAGGTGAAGCAGGTTCTGGCTTCCAGTCAGGATCAGCTTTTCAATCCAGCACATGACGCAGTGTTCGGTAATCCAGACGGTGACGTCACGGTTTATGAGTTTTTCGATTATAATTGCGGCTATTGCAAACGCGCCCTGCCCGACATGGAAGCGATCCTCAAAAACGATAAGAATGTTCGCTTCGTGATGAAAGAATTTCCGATCCTCGGACCAGACTCGATGCGTGCGCATGTCGTAGCGCAGGCTTTCAAAGCTTTGATGCCGGAAAAATATGTCGAGTATCATGAAGTTCTTTTAGGCGCACAGGAGCGTGCGACCGAAGCTTCAGCTATCGCTGACGCAGTCAAGCTGGGTGCTGATGAAGCCCAGCTTCGCGAGAAGATGAAAGACCCTGCGATCACAAAATCTTTCCAGGAGACCTATCAGCTCGCACAAAAGCTTAACATCACCGGAACGCCATCTTACATCATCGGAAACGATCTGGTGCCGGGTGCAATCGGTGCCGAAGGTCTGATCGAAAGAATCGCCGCTGCACGTACAGCTGATAAAAGCTGAGCCGATTAGGAGCGCGCCCTGCAGTTTTTCTTCAGGGCGCGATCCACTCGCCAAAACAAATAAGTGACTATTTTTGCCACAAATTGCATTCATTCCACAAAGAATAGCGGGAAAAACGCTGTGGTGTAACATTAGCATTAATTTAGAGGGTTTCAGCTTGCGTCTAACCTCTCTATATGGAATGCGAAGTGTAATCGAAATTTCGTAATAGGCCCGTAATCCATAACGGATGAACATGGTAAAAACGGTTTTTGTTCTGAACGGCCCCAATCTCAATCTTCTTGGGAAGCGCGAGCCGGGCATCTACGGTGTGGCAACGCTCGATGATATCGAAGCGAGCTGCAAACGCGAATCTGAACAACTGGGCCTTACTGTCGATTTTCGTCAGACGAATTACGAAGGTGATCTGGTCAGCTGGATTCAGGAAGCAGGCGATAAAAACGCCTATGTCCTGATAAACCCGGCTGCTTACAGTCATACTTCGGTTGCTATTCACGATGCGATCCGCTCGGCCAAGGTAACGGTTGTTGAGGTGCATCTGTCGAATATTCATGCGCGTGAAGCGTTCCGGCATCATTCCTATGTCTCCGCAGTCGCCAAGGGCGTTATCTGCGGCTTTGGCGCGGAAGGATACCTGCTCGGCCTGCGCGCACTCGCGGCAATTGCCAAAGAAGAAGAAAACAACGGGTAAGCGTAAAGGGGCCTGATATGTCCAGCAAAACTTCCGTCATCGATAAAGATACAATCCGCGATCTCGCGAACATTCTCAATGAAACCGACCTCACCGATATCGAAGTCGAACATGGTGAACTCCGCATTCGCGTTTCGCGCAATGTAACGGTTCAGGCAGCGGCAACTGTCATGCAGGCAGCACCGGTTGCTGCCGCTGCACCTGTTGCTACTGCTGCTGTAGCCACAGAGCCGACCAAAGCGGAACTTAGCAAGAATGCGGTTCCTTCACCAATGGTCGGCACGGCCTATCTCGCGCCCGCTCCTGGCGCACGCAACTTCATCGAAGTTGGCACACAGGTTAAGGAAGGCCAGACCCTTCTCATCATCGAAGCTATGAAGACCATGAACCAGATCGCCGCTCCACGTGCTGGCACGGTTAAGGCAATTCTGGTTGAAGATGCAGCGCCTGTTGAATTCGGCGAACCACTTGTCGTCATTGAATAAGACGACCCATTGGGTCATTAGAGCGTGTCGCACCCTATGGTATCCTCAACGCTCGCTCTATCTCTTTGTTTTTAAGCATGTCTTTATCTCAAAACCGGTTTCCACTTTTGAGAGACATGCTTTAGAATTCAGGCTTATTCAATGAACGGGCAGCAAAGCGCAATGTTTCAAAAGATACTCATAGCCAATCGTGGCGAAATCGCTCTTCGTGTGCTCAGGGCTTGTAAAGAACTGGGCATCAAGACGGTCGCAGTTCATTCCACGGCAGACGCCGATGCGATGCATGTTCGTCTTGCTGACGAAAGCGTGTGCATTGGACCGCCTCCATCACGCGACAGCTACCTGAATATTCATCAAATCGTTGCCGCCTGTGAAATCACCGGCGCGGATGCAATCCATCCGGGCTACGGTTTCCTTTCCGAGAATGCCAAGTTCGCTGAGATTCTTGAAGCACATGGCATTACCTTCATCGGACCAACTTCTTCGCATATCCGTATCATGGGCGACAAGATTGAAGCCAAGCGCACCGCTAAGCGCCTCGGCATCCCAGTCGTTCCCGGTTCAGATGGTGGCGTAACCGACGAAGGCGAAGCCAAGCGCATCGCAAAAGAAATCGGCTATCCAGTCATCATCAAGGCATCTGCCGGTGGTGGTGGCCGCGGTATGAAGGTCGCGCGCACTGAAGATGATCTGGCCGTAGCACTTGCCACAGCGCGTACCGAAGCGGGTGCAGCTTTTGGTGATGATGCAGTTTACATCGAGAAATATCTCGAAAAGCCACGTCACATCGAAGTACAGGTCATGGGCGATGGTGCCGGCAATGCAATCCATCTTGGCGAACGCGACTGCTCGTTGCAGCGTCGTCACCAGAAGGTCTGGGAAGAAGCCAATTCGCCAGCGTTGAATGCGGAAGCACGCGACAAGATCGGCATGATCTGTGCCAATGCTGTGGCCGATATGGGCTATCGCGGCGCAGGCACGATCGAATTTCTCTATGAAAACGGCGAGTTCTATTTCATCGAAATGAACACCCGTCTTCAGGTGGAGCATCCAGTCACTGAAGCTATTACCGGCATCGACCTCGTTCACGAGCAGATCCGCGTAGCAGCTGGTCTCGGCCTTTCCGTCAAGCAGAGCGATGTTCGCTTCCATGGCCATGCCATTGAATGCCGCATCAATGCTGAAGATCCGCGCAACTTCACGCCTTCACCGGGCCTGATCACCCACTACCATACACCGGGTGGCCTTGGTATCCGTGTGGATTCGGGCGTTTACTCCGGCTACCGCATTCCGCCATATTACGATAGCCTCATCGGCAAGCTGATCGTCCATGGCCGCAACCGTGTTGAATGCATGATGCGTCTGCGTCGCGCACTTGATGAGTTCGTGGTCGATGGCGTCAAGACGACCCTGCCCCTGTTCCAGGACCTGATTTCCAATCAGGACATTGCTAATGGTGACTATGACATCCATTGGCTGGAGAAGTATCTGGCTCAACAGTCAGAAACATCAGGGGCATAAATAAATTGCCCGCAGGAGCTTCCCCGGACGACTATTCAATCGACCCGGAATTGCTCCTGCGGGCCTATGCCACCGGGGTTTTCCCTATGGCAGAAGAGGCGGACGATCCAGAGATTTTCTGGGTACGTCCCGATAAGCGCGGCATCATCCCGCTTGATGGCTTTCACGTTCCGAAAAGCCTTCAAAAAACCATCCGACAAGCTGTTTTTGAAATTAAGCTCGACAGTGATTTTGAGGGCGTTATCGACGGCTGCGCGAGTGGCTCCGGCGAACGTGCGCGAACATGGATCAACGCTCCCATCCGTGAGGCTTATGGTAAGCTTTTTGAGGCTGGTCATTGCCACACGGTTGAAGCATGGCATGACGGTCAGCTGGTTGGCGGGCTATATGGCGTAACGCTGGGCCGCGCTTTCTTCGGTGAAAGCATGTTCACACGCAAGCGCGACGCATCAAAGGTCTGCCTTGCTTATCTCGTTGAGCACCTGAAGAAACAGGGATTTGTGCTGCTGGATACGCAATTTACCACAGCCCACCTTGAGCGCTTTGGCGCAATCGAAGTGAAGCGCAAAAAATATGAAGCGCTTCTTGATGAAGCGCTTCAAGGCAATGCCATTTTTTAAATCTAATGATTATTTACGCTGATCCGGCGGTGGAACATCAGATTTCTGTTTACAGTCTTTCAGCCATACGTCATAGATCGGATGCTCAACGGCATTCAGACCCGGGCTATCAGCAAACATCCAGCCGGTGAAGATGCGACGAATCTTACGATCAAGCGTAATTTCATCAACTTCGACAAAACTATCGGTACGCGGAGTTTCGCTCTCGGTACGCGAATAGCAAACCTTCGGCGTTACCTGTAGCGCACCGAACTGCACGGTCTCATTAATATAAACGTCAAAGCTGGTAATACGGCCTGTGATCTTATCCAGCCCCGAAAACTCTGCAACGGGATTAGAAATACGCTCGGCATAAGCTGCATTGAAGCTGAACGAACCAACCAACAGCGCGAGCAAAGCAGCCTTAGATGTCTGCTTGAACCAGTTTTTACCGTTTATAGCCGTGCCGGGAGAATACTTCGTCAAAACGGATATCCGTATCAATCTGGTTAATTATAGCGCCGGGATAATTCCTAGGGATTAAATGTGACGATTCGTTGCCCAGTCGCAAGCAACAATGCCGTATCGTCACACAGCTGAGGCATATATCCTCAGCCCATTTACGCAAACCGCGCGCAATAAAATACGGCATGAATAATCATGCCGTATTTTCTGCTTAATTAGTTACCCGGTGTCCAGGCGTCATATTCACCCGTAACGCGCGGACGTTCGCCCGGTGTTGTTCCCGGAATAGCAATCGCGCCCTTTGGACGATAAGCGAGTGGCGAACCTGTAAGGTTCTGCAAATGTGGCTTCTGCCAGTCACGTGGCTTGTAGTCTTCCTTGCTTGGCGGTGTATCAACGCGGTGATGAATCCACCCATGCCAGCCCGGAGGGATCGCGCTTGCTTCTGCATAACCGTTGAAAATCACCCAGCGACGGGTACGACCTTCAGAGTCTTTGCCACCCTGATAGTAGATATTACCAAACTCATCTTCGCCAACCCGTTCGCCTTTGCGCCAGGTATGAAGGCGGGTGCCAAGCGTCTGGCTATTCCACCACGTGAAGACTTGCGTAATAAATGTTTTCATGACCTATCCAGATCCGTTATTGCCACAGGCAGAATAACTGCCGGGTTTTGAACGCTTATGGCCCTATCAAAGGCACAAGGCAAGGGGCAAGTTGCCGCTGTCACAAGAGTATGATGCAGCAGCAAAGAGTTGCTACATGCTCCAGCCTTCAAGAGACTTTTCCATAATCAGCACAGGCTCTTTGCAATTGGGATCGCCCCAATCTTCGCTGCGGCCGACCTGCGCATAGCCTTTACGCTCGTAAAAACGAACAGACTTTACGTTGCGCTCGATGACTTCAAGATGCATCGTATTAACGCCGGGAAAAGCCATTTCAATTTCCGCCAGCAGCATCGTACCGATGCCCTGAACCTGTGCTTCAGGGCGCACATAAAGCTGATGCAGCGAGGCCTTGCCCTCTCCGGTCTGGCTCGCAAAAGCCATGCCATCGATACCGCCCTCGCCGTTATCTGCAACGATGAATTCCGAATATGGCTTCTTCAGATTGGCTTTAAGCGCAGCTACGGAGTGCCACTGGCCAGTGACGGCATTCACCGTCTCCTGACCAAGAATATCATCGAAAGTCGCATGCCAAGTTGAAACCAGCAATTCGTGCACGGCCTTCAGATCGGCTTCACTGGCGCTGCGAACCCACATTATTCTTCAATCCCGAGCTTGGACTTAACCAGATCGTTAACGGCCTGCGGGTTAGCCTTGCCGCCCGTTGCCTTCATGACCTGACCAACAAACCAGCCAGCCATGCTCGGCTTTTCCTTGGCCTGCTGAGCCTTTTCCGGGTTGGCTGCAATGATGTCGTCAACAGCCTTCTCGATCGCGCCGGTATCAGTCACCTGCTTCATGCCGCGATCTTCGACAATCTGCTTCGGTTCGCCACCTTCGTTCCAGACAATTTCAAACAATTCCTTAGCGATTTTGCCGGAAATTGTACCGTCCTTAATCAGATCAATAATCGCGCCGAGCTGTGCAGGCGTAACAGGCGATTCTTCAATGTCCTTGCCCGCCTTGTTCAGCGCACCAAGAAGATCGTTGATGACCCAGTTTGCCGCCAGTTTGCCATCACGACCATCACAAACGACTTCGTAATAATCGGCAATGGATTTTTCACTGACGAGAATCGACGCGTCATAAACCGAAATGCCGAGCTTTTCGACAAAACGATCTTTCTTAACGTCTGGCAGTTCTGGCAGATCGGCGGCAAGTGCATCAACAAATGCCTGATCAAATTCAAGCGGCAGCAAGTCTGGATCTGGAAAATAGCGATAGTCATGCGCTTCTTCCTTGGAGCGCATCGAACGAGTTTCACCCTTCACCGGATCAAACAGACGTGTTTCCTGATCGATAGAACCGCCGTCTTCCAGAATAGCAATCTGGCGACGTGCTTCATATTCAATTGCCTGACCAACAAAGCGGATCGAGTTGACATTCTTGATTTCGCAGCGTGTTCCGAACTCACCGCCCGGACGACGAACGGAAACGTTCACGTCGGCACGCATAGAGCCTTCATCCATGTTGCCGTCGCAAGTGCCAAGATAGCGGACAATCGTGCGCAGCTTGGTCAGATAAGCACGCGCTTCATCCGATGAGCGCAGATCAGGCTTGGAAACGATTTCCATCAGCGCCACGCCAGAGCGATTCAGATCTACATAGGACATGGTCGGATGCTGATCATGGATCGACTTACCCGCATCCTGTTCCAGATGCAAACGCTCAATACCAATCTCAACGTCTTCGAACTGGCCCTTATTGTCGGGGCCGACCGAAATCATGATCTTACCTTCGCCAATGATCGGCTGCTTGAACTGCGAAATCTGATAACCCTGCGGCAAATCAGGGTAAAAGTAATTTTTGCGGTCGAAAACTGACTTCAAGTTGACCTGAGCATTAAGGCCAATGCCGGTACGAACCGCTTGTTTTACGCATTCAATATTGATCACCGGCAACATGCCCGGCATCGCAGCATCCACCAGAGATACATTCGCATTAGGCTCCGCGCCGAACGCTGTGGACGAACCGGAGAAGAGCTTCGATTCGGATGTGACCTGTGCGTGGACTTCCATGCCAATGACGACTTCCCAGTCGCCGGTGGCGCCAGAGATGAAGCGTTTCGGTTCTGGTGTGCGCGTATCAATAAGGGTCATGCTGGCTCGCAAATATTCGGATTGAGCTAAAAACTGATTGATTACTGGCTAGAGCAAACCCCCATAGGATGCAAGCTTTTCGGCCGGTCAATTCGATGTGGTCAAACAGATAAGGCCGCGCAATGCGCGGCCAATTCCATATTCATATCAAAGAAAGAATTAAGCCTCGTCGGACTTTTCTTCTGTCTTCTTCTTAGGAGCTGCTTTCTTTTTAGGAGCAGCCTTCTTTGCTGGCTTTGCTTCAGCACCATCTTCGTCTTCTGCAGTCAGCTCTTCCTTCGAAACCTTCTTATCGGTCACGTTGATGTTTGCGAGCAGATGGTCAACGACCTTTTCTTCGAAAATTGGTGCGCGCAGGTTAGCAACTGCATCCGGCGTCTTGCGCAGGAATTCGTAGATTTCCTTTTCCTGACCTGGGTAGCGGCGAACTTGATCAAAAACCGCACGCTGCAGTTCTTCTTCGGTCACTTCTACGCCAGCCTTTTCGCCGATTTCGGAGAGAACCAGACCGAGACGAACGCGGCGTTCAGCAAGCTTGCGATATTCTTCGCGAGCAGCTTCTTCCGTAGTTTCTTCGTCTTCAAACGTACGACCAGCCTGCTGCAGGTCGAAGTTGATCTGCTGCCAGATGTTGTTGAATTCGGCTTCAACCAGCTTTTCAGGGGTTTCAAAAGCGTAATCGCCATCGAGCGCGTCAAGAATCTGACGCTTTACCTTTTGACGGGTAATCTGGCCGTACTGGCTTTCGATCTGCTCACGAACAACCTGACGCAGACGCTCAAGCGACTCAATGCCGAGCTTCTTTGCAGTTTCGTCGTCGAGAACGAGTTCTCCGGCCTTTTCAACGCCCTTAACAGTGATATCGAAGGTCGCTTCTTTGCCAGCAAGATGTGCTGCGCCGTATTCAGCAGGGAAAGTTACGTTGATAACCTTCTCATCGCCAGCCTTAAGGCCAACGAGCTGTTCTTCAAATCCAGGAATGAACTGGTTCGAACCAAGAACGAGCTGAGCGTCGGTGTCTGCGCCGCCTTCAAAGGCTTCGCCGTCGAGCTTGCCGAGATAGTCGATCGTTACGCGATCTTCGTTTTCAGCTTTGCCCTTCTTCGCTTCATAAGTGCGGGTCGAGGAAGCAATGCGCTTAACCTGTTCGTCAACTTCTTCTTCCGAAATGTCGACAACTTCACGGGTTACAGCTATCTTGCTGAAATCCTTGACTTCGATCTTTGGCAGAACTTCGTAAGTCAGCGAGAAAACGAAATCGGCCTTGCCGTCGAGAACCTTTTCAGCTTCTTTTTCGTCTTCCGACATCGAAACGACTGGCTGGGTTGCCGACTTTTCGTTGCGGTCAGCAAGAATCGAGCGCGATGAATCATTGAGGATTTCGTTCACGATCTCTGCCATGAAGGACTTACCGTAGGTCTTGCGCAGGTGCGCAGTTGGCACCTTACCTGGACGGAAACCGTTGATCTTAGCACGACCGCGCGCGGTCTCTAGGCGTTCAGAGAGCTTCGCTTCGAGATCTCCGGCAGGAACCACGACTTTAATCTCGCGCTTCAGCCCTTCATTAAGCGTTTCGGTAACCTGCATGTTCAAACCTTCACTTCTATCATTGTCCCGCCGTTGCCGGCGCTTTTGCCTTGTCGCGGGAGAGAAATTCTTTGCCTTGAGGCAGTTGGTGCGGATAGAGAGCAGCCGCACCTAACCCCCCACCTTGATTTTGTTACACAATATCCACCTTAACGGCAGTCTTGTATCCCATTTTGTGTCACGTTGCGTGACGCACATGAGCGCTGCAAAATCACACGTTGGCGCACCTACTACAATCACTAAGCCGAAAAGACAAGATCGTATTGAAATAGAGCGTTTTCAATCATCAAAATATTAAAGCTAATGACATGCACTTACTCCGCCCCTTCATGGTGGCCTTTCTAGTTAAACATCACTCGAAAGAGTTTTCCTCAAATTTCCACAACGGTAAGAACTCGGATTGACTCTTTCCCAAAATGAGAACATTTTAGGAACATTCCCCTATAGCGCGGAATATGTTCCTTAGTGCCTACGTACTCGGGACAGGTTTCGTGCGCCCTGTTTTCTGGAGTTTGAAATGCGCCTGCCTGAGACGATAGAACGGCTGTACCTCGACTTTGATGGCTTCTTTGCGTCAGTCGAGCAACAGTGCGACAAGCGTCTGCGCGGCAGGCCAATCGGTGTTGTTCCATTTGAAGGCACCAATCGAACCGCCGTGATTGCCTGCTCAAAAGAGGCGAAAGCGATGGGCGTGAAGAATGTGATGCCAATCAAGGACGCGCTTCGGGTTTGTCCGGATCTCATTCTCGTGCCACAGAACCCAGATCTATACCGACGAGCGCATAACGCGCTGCTCTGCGAGATTGAAACCGTCATCGCGATTGATACGGCCAAGAGCATCGATGAGATGACGTGCGTGCTGGACGATAGTGGCAAGCGGGATCCTGAATTACTTTCTAAGCGCATCAAGTCCGCTATCGCTGACAATATCGGGCCATACATCACCAGCTCCATTGGTTTCGCTGCGAACCGCCAGTTGGCAAAGATTGCTTGCAAGGCGGGTAAAGACGACAGCAAGCGCCACGGCAGCTATGGCAACGGCCTTGCGATCTGGCATCCGGCATCAATGCCAGCCCCTTTGCTGAAAATCCAACTAGAAGACATTCCCGGCATAGGATCGAGTTTGGCGCAGCGCCTTTATAAAAACCGCGTCTACACCACAGAACAGCTCTACGCACTGCAACCAAAGCATATGCGCAAGATTTGGAACAACGTGAACGGTGAGCGTCTTTGGTATGCCTTGCATGGATATGACATCCAAGCACCAGAACAACAGCGCGGCATGTTTGGCCATGGGCGCGTGCTTCCGCCAGAGTCGCGTAAGATCGATGGCGCTTATGAAATCTCACGCCTCTTGCTGACAAAAGCTGCACGCCGCCTGCGCCGGGAAAACTTCTATGCTGGAGGCTTATGGCTCTGGCTATCAATCCACGAAGGCTCATGGCTTGGCAAACAAGGGCTATCCGTCGTGAATGACGATCAAGCGATATTGGCTGGCCTCAATGCACTCTGGAACCGAGTCCGCCGAGAGTTTCCACGAGGAACGACGATCTTCCGCGTCGGCGTCACACTGTATGACTTATCGCCAGCTGATGAGCGTCAAATAGATCTGCTCAATAATGACGATCAGCTGCGCCAGAAATGGGAACGCGCAAACGGGGCTGTCGACAAGCTCAACAGTAAGTATTCCGGCACAATCGTTAGCATGGGAGAATGGAAGCCACCGGCAGGCGGACATGTTGGCGGAAAGATCAGTTACACCCGCATTCCATCAGCTGAGGACTTCTGGTGATAGGAAACTGGAAAACTCATATCAAAGTCGGAGATCTGGCAGACGATCAAAAGCTGGAGCTGATTTGCCGAAAATGTAACCGACTGGCTTACACCGATAAATTATTGCTCTGCGAGACGGTTGATCGTTCGCAGCTCTATCTTGATCAGATCGAGAGCATGGCACGCTGCAAAGGACGCGGCTGTAAAGGCACTATGCGCCTATCCATGGTGCGCCTTAAAGAAATGAGCGGTTTTGTGGGTGGTTTAGCATGAGCGGATACGGAACGGACAATGGCCGTGTTTCAAAGCCCGGAGGCAAGTGGGAACATTGGTGCGATGCTGACGGATGCAAAGCGTGGGGCACATATGGTTACAAAACAAAATATGGCCAACTTTGGTTTTGCTACGAACATAAGCAGGAAGGTGAAGACGCTTTGGCTGGACGAAGGTAATAAACGCGCTAACTGCTTTCTTAAAAGGGAGAGCACTATGTTGAAACCTAAGCAGGCCGGTAACTATCCAGATCGAGATCTAGATTGTCAGGAAGCCGTATCGGAGGGCATTTCAGACTTGATCGAACAAGCGGCATTGTCCGGAACATCAGAAGCCGACGCCGCTGCCGCTATAGCTGATACCGGCGTACCAGGCATACGCGATCTCATTGATGATGCAGTTGCAGCTGGCTGGTCAGCCGAAGAAACGGCAACAGCAATCAAAGTTGTTTCGGCAGGCATGTATCGCGGCTACACCGGCACAGAACCGGATGAATGAAAACAAATCTAAAACGCAAAAAGCCCCGTTAAAACGGGGCTTGTTTATTATGGCTTGCGCAGCCGGGTGCTGATTATTTCGAACAAAGCATCACTAATCCACATGCCGCTGACGCCAACAACAAATGCTGCGGCATGCAAGCCAACATTCGTGCCATCATCCGGAGGCAGCGGGAAATTGACCGCCCGAAGATAATGGACAATCGGGCCAGTGAGATATCCTGCTGCCAACGCACCGCAGATGGGCGATGCTATTGTCTCTTTCATGGATGATTTTTTGCGGGACAATGCCCGCAAGATACCCCCAGCAAAGCCAGCGAGCAGAACCGATGTTTTTAGGCCGTATTCGCTGAATGGATCATCCATTACTTTTTGCCCCAAATGTCTTTCGCTGTATGTCCGCCCATGTAGAGCGCTAGAAATGTGATTGTCAGGCTGACGAGGACGCTTAGATCGGGAATGTCGAAGCCCACGCCTGTCATGCCGCTGACAATTGGCGCGGCCATAAGCGCATAAAACCAAGCCAGCATGAGAAACCACATCCATGCCGGACGCCAAGCCCATGTCCAAAGGCTTTCCGACTTGTTCATTTCTGCTAACAGCAAGCTATTGGTGAGTTTCTGCTGTTCAATGTAAAGCTGGATGATCTCTTTATCATTGTCAGCCACCGTGACAGCGGCATCGATCTGTTCAGCAGGAACAGACGGAATAGCAACGGCATCTACACCAAGACTTTCTGCAATCGTGTCTACGACTGTTCCCGCCAGACCACCGATTGTCGAGCCAAGCTGCGCTGTAATAATGTCTTTGATGACGCCGGACCCAGTTCGCACAGCAGACGACAGGATCGTTTCTAAGATTGCATTGCTCATGCTTCTGCTTCCTTGGTGAAAGCGTCAGAGCGCGTTTTATTTACATGAGAGCGCCAGACGAGAAAAACGACGAGTGCAACAGCGCCGACGATCAAGCCAGCCGTAAGCCAGTGGGCCACCTGATCGGATACCGCATAAGTGCCAGTGCCACCTGCCCCGGTAGCAGCTGCGCCTGATGCCTGTTGCTTTGCTTTAGATGCAGCAGCCTTTGCTTCGGTCTGGAGTGCCACAGTTGCAGCAGCAGCAGTTGACGCAGTGGCGACAATCATTTTGAGCGCCTGCGCTTCGCAAGCGGCAATGCGCGTTGTCCAACCCTTGCCGAAGGTGACGAAGGTTTTAAGTGATTGCACAAACCCGGTTCGCTTTGCGCAAATCTTTTTGACAATGGATCGAGCATCGGACACGCGAGCTTTCGCCAGTGTGTTAGGCCCGACGACGCCATCCTGCTTTACGCCGAGCGCCGCCTGCAACCACTTCGCACCACGCGCAGGACCCGACATCACGCCGCTGTCAAAGGTCGCCAGATCAATACCGAGTGGCAGGCTATCGCCTTGGATCGGTCGCCAGTAGTTTTTTTCATAGATCGGCTTCACGTCATCTAACGTCAGATTTTTGATGTCGAGGTTGGGATACGAGTGTGCGGCAATGCCGTACTTCGTACCTTTCAGCGTGCCGACGCCAACTTTGCCGCCCGTCCAATTGCCGGGATCTTTGCGGTTGCTGGAATAGCCACCCTCATATTTCAGAGTGAAAGCGAATGAGTTTGCGAAGTTGGCTTTCATGACAATTCATCCTTAAAGGCAGCAGAAAGCGCCGCGCCAAATGGAACGGTTCAATCTGTCGGTTTCTCAAAATTGTGGAATCGGGTCAGGCGCGACCAATACCCCAGCCCATAGGGGAGCCGCCCGTAACAGGTGTCGAAGCAGCTGGCGCCTGCGGCTTAGGTGTAGGAACTTCAGGCGTCTTCGGGCTGTTTTTATTGGTCTTTGGAGACGAAGACTTTTTCTTATCTTTCGACTTCGATGTGTCCGCGACCGGCTTAAGTTTGGCCTCGATGTCGGTCGTATAGCCAGACTTAGAAATCTTATGCGTTGCCGTCTCGATGATAAATTCCATCCCGTCAATTTCCGGCCGCACGTCTTTATAACCAAAGGGCGCGCCTGCCCGAATTGATGGATCACCGAAAACTGTCACGAACGTTTTAACTGTTTCAGACTTAAGGCTTTCAGCCTTAGACTTCGCAGCTTTCTTTGCTTCCGTTTCCGTAGCGAAGTTTTCCTTCAGGTTGTAATCGGCGCTGCCTTCATCGTCGCTATCTTCCTCGACTTCGACAGTCTCTGCGGTGGCACGATTGCGCGTTTTCGCACGAACTTTCTTGATCTTCTTGCGATAGGCAAAGTTAATGCGACACGTTCCCTGTACGATCTCATGCGGGCCGACAATGACAGGTGTTAAATTTTTGCCGGTCGCAGACTTTCCGCTTCCGCGCTTCGCAAATACAAGCTTGCCATCCTTGACCGAGAACAATGCGCCGTGGATTCGGGCGAGACGCTCGCAGACATGCATGTCGCTTTCGTCTTGCTGTCCGAACCATTCGTACCTATGCGCTGAAATCTCGTCATCGATGACAGGCTGCAATCCATTTTCGGAAGCAATCTGCTGCAAAATGTCTGCAACAGTCTTATCATCCCAGTGTCGAGACCGGCTCTGCTTGAACTTGTCGCGAACGTTCGCACCCCGGCCCCGAATATTCATGCCGTATGGCAGGCAGCGGATTTCGGGATCATCGACGGTGTAAGAGCCAAAAGCCAAAATGCCCGTTTCAAGATAACCGAGCGAAACTTCCAGCTTATCACCCTTCTTTGGGATCTCAGCAAAAGGATTGCCGTCGTTTATTTCGAAGTCGACGGAGTCGGACCCGACACCTTCTTTGTCAGTGACCGTCAAAGAAATGAGGCGTTCATTCATTATGGACGCGACAGCTTTGCCGTTGACTTTTATTTCAAAGGCTGGAGTCTTCATTTGGCACCGGGGTTTGCTGAAAAATACGATAGGGAGAATAAATGAAGCGTCACATTACTGGTATTGCACTTGGCTTAACTGCTTTAGTTTTTGGAAATTCAGCCCAATCTGAGACGACAAAGCCAACAAGCCAAGATCTATTAGCGGCGCTGGGGCACGTTAAGGTTATCAGCCAGGAAATAAAGAAGTCTGGTAGCAATCACAGTGTGATGGTTCAGATAAAAAACGAGAGTGATTTGGGATTCGGGTGGGTAACAGTGTCTTGTAGAATTATGAGGGGCAAAGATTTTGTTGATGTGGCTGAAGCTTACATAACCAATCTTCAGCCGGGCGAGACTGCTGGAGAGCAAGCATCATACACAGCAACTCCTGACAATTCTGACGCAGACAGAGCTATTTGCAGGCCAGCCATAGGTCTTTAGATTAATCCCATAGCGATACCACTGATTGACTGTCATCTGCTTGGCTCAACTGTGGCAGATGAATTTTTGTTCCTATCGGTAGTCGATGAGGCAATCCAGCAAGCCCGGGGTTCGCTTCCATGACCTGCTCGACATAGCCACTTTCGTCGCCGTAAACTTTGCGGCAAACGGCATCGAGCATTTCACCCTGTATGGTTGTATAGATACGGCTCATCAGGATCACCCGAACAATGATTGAATAACAGACACCGGCGAGAAGCCGCCGCCTGCGTAACGTTTGAGTTGGATGCGGAACACGTCCATGCGCGGTTGTCCAAGGCTGGTGTGATAAGTCTGATCTTCACTCACCCCCTCGACTACGTGCATGCCATAGACGTTGCCTGCCAGTGTTATGAGTGGCAGCACCGTGCCCGATGAAGCGGCACCGCGTAGCCCTTCCAAAACAGCTAAGCCGCCAAACTCGTGAGGAAAAAGCACACCTTCGATTGAAGTCGTATCCTCATCACCACCCGTCCACTGTAGGCGGTTCAATCCGCCTACAGTGTTGATGCTTGCCCACTTTGTAGAAAGATCCCGCCGCAATCCTTTGTAACCAAAATTCAACGAGTGGAACATGAATGGGCCGAGGCACATAGGAATTGCCATTACATTCCTCCGTCAGAAAATGCGCCATTTGAAGCAGCGGCGAGCCTGTCCGCGATTGCACGGGCCGTAGCATCTGGAGACGCGTTCGATGTCATATGAACTGTAATGTGGTTCGTGATTGATGGACGCTCAGGCGGGTTTGTTAAACGCACATCCTGCACACCGCTAGGTCTTGTTTCGACGGCAGATGCCACGGTGACGGAAGGGGTTCCGACTAACAATACATCCGCCGGGCCGGAATTCGCCGCCCTTGTTTGTATTCCGAAGTGATCTTTGGCGTTGAAGTTTGGGTCAGCTGCCTTTCCAAATAGTAAACTACTCCAGTTTATTGGCTGCTTAGCCCCGGCCACACCAGCACTGGGAGATGGCGCAGACAGCGCATCCCAGATTGCACCAAAGCTAAAAGGTTGCGTTGTCGCCTTTGCTGGTTGATCAGGAAGTGGTGCGGCTGGCAAAGCCTGCCCTGCACCGGAGCCATGCTTGTTTTTATGCTCATTGGATTTATCGACAAAAAACTCAGGCTCTATATACCGAGGATCGGATGGGCCTTTCGCTTCAAGTCCCTTGTATATTCCGTAAGCAATCATCCCCCAAAGTCCGCCTCGCGCCATAACACCGCCAGCACCTCCCCCAAAGCCCATAAATCGGCTCAACAAGCCAGCGCCAGCACCGGCACTGCCTGATACAGCTGCTGCACCGCCCCCAACGCCCGCCGCTGTAGTGACGGCGGTTGCGGCAGCAGTGCCTGCTATGAGGTTCCTTAACTTCAAAAGCGGGCCAGAAACAGCCAACAAGCCGCCAGCGATCATCGCCCATTCGACCATGGAAAGCTTAGCCAGATTGTCGGCAAATTCACCAATACTATTTGCCCCCTTCACCGCGTCAATCAATGTGATGGCTGCACTTGCCACCAGCCCAATTTTGCCAAAGGGCGACATAACCAGTCTTGAAATACCCCTGCCCATCGTGATCATAGCAGCCCCGGTGGCAGCAATACCGATAGCACTTATGACGGTGGCAGTTCCCGACATCTTACTGATGGCCTCGCTAAGGTTTCCCATAGCTCCGGAGAAATCACCTTCCCTAAGATCGCCAGCAAACGCTTTGAGGTCGATGCCGATCTTTCGAAAATTGTTCGACAGCTTGGCAAGATCAATCATGCGCTGATCAACTTGCGTGCCATCGCCTTCAAAGGCTTTGCCGAATAGCAGATCGCCGAGATCATTAATCATCTCGCGCATGCCGCCTGTTCCGCCATAGCCGAAACCGCTCATCAGGCCATTGACTGCCATCTGGATGTTGTCGATGACGCCAACGCGCTTATCAAGCGTGTCGACGACATCGCTTACGCCGAGCGAAAATTCCTTCAGTGTAGGAAGCCAGCTTTCACCATACTTGATGCCACGTGCACGAAGCTTATTACCGAGCATGTCAAGCACATTGCCGGTTGTGTCGGCGCGGATGATGAACTCCTGAAACGCAGATCCGGTATAATTTGCTTCAGTCGCGACCAACCCAAGCTGACGACGCAATTCGCGTGAATCGTTAATCAAGGGCATAAGAGCGCGAGCTTCGCGTCCAAAGATGTCTGTCGCCACCTCAACGCGTCTGTGTTCTGGCAGTTTGCTAATGCGGTCAAACACATCAAGCATAGTGCGAGCAGAATTTTTATTAAAAGCCTTACCAATTTTCTGCGAATTGACGCCAATAACCTTGAACGCTGCCTGCGCTCTTTTGGGTGCGTTGGCAGCCGTAGCCAGCCCCATGCCCATATTTCGAAATGAGGTGGCAGCAACTTCCGTTTCACCACCTGCCGAGATCATGGCACTACCAAAGGCCAGCGTTTCGGTCGCAGCGAAACCGAACATGTCACCTTGTGCGGCAACACGCTTTGAATAATCGACAAGGTTAGGTGCTGTCGACGCCGTGTTATTGCTGAGGTGGTTGATCGCATCAGCATATAGACCCGTTTCCTTGGTGGTCATATTCAGCTGAGTTTTAATCTTTGCAAGGGAGTCAGATGTATCGCGCTCGGAAGTATCCCAAGCCACTGACACCTGCGCTACCATCTTAGAAAAGTCGACGAGCTCTTCATAAGGAATGTTTGACTGTCCAGCAGCGGCAACAATTTCAGCAATACCTTGAGCCGAAGTGGGGATGACTTTCGACATCTCAAGGATTTCGTTTTTGAGAACGGATAGCTGCGCAGGCGTACCGTCGACAACCTTACGCACATCGGCAAAGGCTTCCTCGAACTTCATAGCAGCGCCGACCGTGCCGCCGATGCCTTCACGCACACCGACATAACCCGCACCAATCGCCAGCAGATTGCGCGCCAATGCGCCAGCCGAGAAACCACCGCCAGCACCCATGATGGCAGCGGTGGTTCTATTTGCGTGACCTGTCAATCCTCGCAGGGCCGCAGCTGCACCGCGAGCGGGACCTGATATCTGATCGACGAGAGAGACAACCAGTTTTGAAGTCAGAGTAGCCATTATCGTCCCTGCAATTTATCAAGCTCAATAATTTCATCGCGCCACCGCATTGCGTCATGCGGTGACATTTCCAGAAACGTCGTCAAGGGTGTGTGAAGTTTCTGGCAGAGCCAGACGGTCAGTCGTCGCCAGCCGGACTGTCCTGCGTCAAGAAAGGGGAAATCACCTTTGCGCACTTCTTATAATCAGCCATGGAAAATTCAATGATTTCCGGCTGTGTTGCGTCAGACAGCTGCGCGATCATCAGAGCCATAACGGCATTGTTGCCAGCATCCTTGGCGACGTTCTCGACCACGATCATGTCGGAGAGCTTCGGTTCGCGGATTGTGATTTCGTCGGTATTAGTACCGCCAAGCTTGTAAGCCTTGGAAAGCTTGATTGTTTTGGTATCAGACATTTGAGATGGCCTTTGATTTTGGCAAGCTTAGACGAGAAGCGCTGCGCGGATAGAAGAAGTGCGTGAAGTGCCGCCGATGGTAACATCGAACGGGGTCATTTCGATAAGCGTCGCGCCCTCGACTTCGAGCTTGTAGTAACGCAGCGTGATCTGGAAATCGTTTTCCGCCATATCGCCCGGCTTCCAACCGCCATGATCATTCTTGATCAGGCGACCACGGATATAAGCGGTGGCGTTGATGACCGTGCCATCCTCATGAACAAGCGCGCCTGTCACCATAAACTCGCGTTCGGCACCAACTTCGAGACCGAACAGCTTGATCACCTGCGGATCGAAACCGGAAAGCTTGAAGCTCGCTTCCATTTTCTCGAAGCCCATAGGCACGTCGATAGGCATAACCATACCGGCGTTTCGTAGCTCTTCGACTTTTTCAGTCGGTACAGGCAGAGTGATTTCACTTGCCTGCCCGATCTTGGATACGCGGTCTGCAAAGATCGTGCAGTTGCGCAGAATATAACGTGGCATGTCAGACATGAGTCTAACCCCTTATTGACGTTGAAACAGTGTGAGTGGGAAATGACTGGAGTTTAACCAGCCGTGCCAGAAGAAATCTGCTGCGCAACTTTGTTGAGCAGAAGCGTATAGCTTGCGATGTTACGATGCGCGGTAATGCGAATATCAACCATCGGTGCAGGCGGTTCGAACTTAACGCCAAGCTTGATGATACCCTGCGCCATGTCACCATCTGTGTTGCTATCAAGCAACCAGCAATCGTGACCGGGAAGGATTGCGCCCTCTTGCTCCATCTGGCGCAAGAAAGCGCGACCGCCTTCAACCATGAATTTGAGATTGGCTATCGTAAACGGCTTGTCGACAAATTCGAGGTAAGCCTTTTCCAGCGCCTCATTGATTGCATCGGCTGTGCGGCGAACCGGGATAAACTGCCAGAGTAATTCAGAGGCACAAGTCCAAACACCCCAAAGACGGAATCCGGTGTTGTCGATGTTAACAATCGTGTTGATCCGGTTTTCGTTGAGGTAGTTCGACTGATCGCCATATTCGATAGGTCGATTAACACCGACGATACCAGCAACAGCGACGTTAGAACCAGCCCACCAGAACCCTTGATCAAGATCCATCTTCGCCTGTCGTGCTGCAAAGATCGGCGAGGAAGGCGACGGTACATTCGCCTCTTGCGTATTGTCGAATTTCAGAACCTTCGGATCGCAGATAGCGATACGCCCAGAATTGATCAAACCTCGATACTGTACCGCCGCCTGATCTGTCGTGTCCGGCCCATCGACATATGCAACAGCTTTTAGCTTTTCTGCAACTCCCGCAAGTTCTGCGACAACCGGATTCATTACAGAGCCGATATTAGCGGTTGCAGTCGCGTCCTTTGCGCCAGTCTTGCCGGTGATAGTGACCGTCGGAGTGCCGGTATAACCGTAGCCAGCTTTGCGAACGATAATGCCCGTGATTGCACCTTCGACAACAATGGCTTCAGCTTCCGCGCCGGATCCGGTGCCAGTGATTGCAACGGTCGTGGTGTCAGCATCGTAGCCACTACCCCCGACGGTGACATTGATTGATGCAATGCCGTCAGCTGCCGAAGTCTGCGTAAAGCCCGGCGCGATAAGCAGCTTCGGCTTATAAAGACCATCGGATGATGCACGCCGGAACGCATGAACGCCGGTGAAAGCAGTCTGATCACCGATCAACGCCGCCCAAGTCGCAGCGGTCGTAAGTCCAGCCTCGACACGCACAACAACAATCGGACAGCCAACCTGATCAAAGATGCTGTCGATGGCTGATTTCAGTGTACCATCATTGCCGAGCGCATTGGCATCCTGCGCCCGCAGGATCTGCACCGGCTTATTTAGTGGGAAGGCAAGCGCATCTGCATCAGGCGCTGTGCCGATCAGACCAATGACAGCTGTCCGACCAATACGAACGAGAAGCGGGGTTTCAGCACTTTCGAATACACGCGTGCCATGGTGAAAGGACACAGATGCCATTGCGGCACTCCTACGATTAAGACCTCACAGGGTCGGGTTTTATGGGATTAAATGTTCAGGTGAACTCAGAACGCCGGTTGCGGCCACTCAATTGCATCAACAATCGCACGGGCTGCGGCTTCATCTTCTGCCGCATCAATGTCACGCTTGGCACCAAGGCGGATACTTTCAATCATCGCACCGATTTGCTGCCACTGTGCGAAGGCGGTGAGAACTACATCCGCAACCTCACCTATCGTTTCAGCTGTGATACCGACTTCCGATGACAGCGTCGGATAGTCAGAAGCCAGTTGATTGGTTGTTGCTTTGAACGCCTGCGCTTCAGCCACTTTCTGCTGATATGTCATCGCCTGCCCGTTGCCGGGTGTGATGTATTTTAACCGCTCAGCTTCAGCTGCAGTATCCACCGTGGCTTTTAACGCATCTTTGATGAAGCCCAACCCTGACGCGTCCCAACCTTCGCTGGAGATGATTGCGGCAATCTCGTTTTTAAGATCGTCCGGGCAGTGAAGGCTTTCACCGTCGTAACTGCATGTTTCAGAAACAACCGGCAGCAATTTTGCGAGAAGCGTTACATTTTCAGCTGAGAGCTTATATGATTTCATCTTAAATCCCTCCGATCAGCGAACCGGAAAAACCGAAGCCGCCGCCCGCCGATGTCGATACTGTGCCCGCAGATTCCTGCCGGACCACTACCTTTATCTGATCGTTAATTGCACAAGTTTCCAAAGTGGAAACGGCCAGCACTCGACCTCGCGTATTGGCCGATGTTTCAGCAACCAGTAATCCATTTCTCGAAATGAAAAGTTTTGAGATTGCATCTACGTCTGGCATCCAGAAATTCGCATTGAACTGGTAAACACCGGCTTTTTTGACGGTATAGACCCCCGATGAAATCGAATATCCACTTAAGGTATCGAATATTGTATTCGAGAACTTGACGTCGGTATTCACATTGGCCGGGATTGCCATGACGCCGAGGTTGTTCGCTTTGAACCCTGTGACTTGCGTTGGCATTTGTGGCGGTGTCAAAACAACCCAACAAGTGAGATTGGCGCTATAAACCAAGAGGACGGTAGCATTAAGGGCAGTGTCACCTACTCGAATTGCTTCGCCATCAGGACCCTTTAACGGTCTTGCTCCCAAGCCATTCAGATTGAATGTCGCGCCAGCATTCGGCTTAACTGCGAGACGCAGCAAAACCGGCAACCCATCGGAAAGGCTTACAGGCGCAGGCGACAATGCAGCTGTTAATGCCGCAGCCGTTCCGCCAGAGGTTGCATAGTTCCACTTTCCTGATTGAGCATCGAGAGCAAGTTTCTCGATATAGGTTCCAGCGATTTTCTCGAAAACGCGTCCATCGGGCAAACTGATGCCGTGGCCATCCGGCGGTGTGATGATGCCCCACCCAGCGGTAGTGTATTCTGCAACCTTCCCAGACTGTCCGGCCCATGCGCCTGTTGCACCTGCCGGCACCACATAAGCATCGCCCAATGCTGGCGTTGCCGGTGGAGCGGTGATGCTCATAGATAAGACTGAGATCCACGGCAGGCGTGAGAGGCGCTGAAGCGGAATGGTAAAAGCAGGATCTACAACAATCGTAATATTCGCGACGTTAGAAAACGCCACCTCAAGACGAACTGTGCCTTCGACTGTCTGTCCGCTTGCGGGCACAGGTTTGTTTATCGGAGGGTCGTAACGTGCAATAGCGATGAGGTCACCAGCATTGTCATAAAGACCAGCTTCGCGAATAGTGTACGGCCCTTCGGATGCTGCGAGAAAAATATCAAAATAGGCGACGTTCGAGGCACCAACTACCGTTCCATGACCAGAAATCGCCTTTCGTGCGATTTCATTATAAAGGGCAGTTTCACCGCCTGATGGAATCGTTGTGCCATCACCGATTGCGATGTGTGTGATAACGATAGCTGTGCCATTAGCGAGCGCCGCCGCTTCCTTGGCTCGCCCAAGGTTTGTCATCAACGCGAATGAATTTTGAGCCATACTCTTAAGCCTTGTAATGAGCTGTAGCAGAAGTAAACGCACATGGCGCACCGCCGACGTAGCTGGATGCGCGTAAAACGGGAGGGTCAAACGCGAACGGATGGGCAATTGCAGCCAAATGAATCTGAGAGATTGCGCCGAGGTAAACACCACCTCGTGCCTGCAAGATGGCACGCGTTGTAAACACGCGTGACTTTGGTTTTGCTGCATCAACCGATGCGATTGCTGCTGATTGTGTTTCGAGATCGAATACTGGGCTACCATTGCGATAGAGGATTTCAACACGGAAAGTTCCGCGTCGAGATCCATCTTCCCACCATTCAACAATCCGGGTCTCCAGATCGAAAGCCGCGAGAGCGCGTTCGACTGCACCGCGTGTGCCCTTTAATCGGTGAACCATCGGTGATGCGGCGATAACACGACGCTGTTGCTCCTCAGACCAATCAGCCGACCAGACATCAACCGAGACGCCCATAGCGAGATAAGGCAGCAGAACTTTCGGACAGGTAGCGGGATTCCATATCGTCGCGATAACCGTTGGATCAACCGTCGCAATCCTTGCCAGTTCCGCAGCAAGCAACGCTACTGTGAGCGGCGAGGATCGTGCGGGGAGGATAGAGCGGGCAAGGTCAGTGACAGCATCAATTGCTTGTGCTGCCGTCATTGCCACGATCCTTGTGTCTGGACGGTATTGACGGTGATCGTACCAACCTGCCCAACACCTTTAGATCCGGGTTCAATGTCAGCGGTAGGTGAAGTAACCTCGACCGTCACATTGTCATCGACCGCTGCGCGACCGCCAATGATTTCACGCTGCACAGCAAGGCCAATGCGTCGACGGGATTGCGCGTAAGCCGTCAATCGCCGTTTGGCTTCAGCAGCCATTGCCGAAACATCAACACCCGGTGCATAATAAAGCGTGACCTCGATGTTATATGCGGTCACGGTTGCAGGCTCGATGCGAACATTGTCGCCAATCGGTCGAACGTCTTTTGGCGTAACCGCTGTGAATGTTCGATCCAGCAATAATTGATCGGCTGGGCCATATTCAATAACAGGCAAGACAACGATCAATATCTCTGGAGCGAGAACCAGATCACCAGTGTTTCGGCCTGTAAACGGCGCAGGGATCAGCCCCATGGAGTAGGCATCTGCATGAAGGCCAGCCGTATAGACCGCAGCATCTTCCTCGGAATAAACAGCCACATCGGCAATATCGCGAGTGCCGTCCAATTCAAGAGCGTGGAAGGTGTAAGCGCCTTCCGGCCCAGCCGTCGAAAACGCTTCGAATGCAAGCAGGATACGAGAACGGAATATATCATCCAGTTCCACCCACTTGCCGAGAACATCATCCCACTGCGAGTTGAATGGCTGGTCATCTGCGGCGTTGTCATAGACAAGACGCGAGATACCAGCGTAGGTGGCGGCGATATGATCAAGATCGCCACGAATTGCAGTTGCTAACGACAAGGCGCGGATCGCTTCATTGACCCGCTGCCGAAACTTCATTTCCTGATATCCGCCACCTTCCGAAAATGCGATGACCATAGGATCGGTTTCAAGCTTGGCAACGTCATATGTGATGCCGAAACGGTCGAGTGCCGCGATCAAATATTCATCGCGTGACGCCTTAATCTCTTCGAAATCCACAGAAACGACGCTTGGAATATCGCCGAGGTCAGTCAGGTTTGGCGCAACAAAGCGGCTCATGACAATGTCCTTGCTAGAGTGATGTTCGTGGAAGTTTCATTCTCAGTGACTGAGAAATCGCCCTTGTGACCGTTCGGATAGTAAACGCCGGTGATTTGCAGAGTGACAGCACCCTGGACGGTCAAATCGCTGATATTGATGCCGGTGAGTGCAAAGCGTGGTTCCCACTTCGCAATTGCCATTGCGCAAGCCGAATAGATCCCAAGAATGGTTTGATCATTCGCAGGTCTGTCAATCAGCGCCATAAGCTCAGAGCCGAAATCACGGCGCATGACACGCGAACCGATAGGCGTATTCAATATGACTTCAATGGACTGCCGAACGTGGTCAAAGCCTGTTTTCAGCGCGCCATCCACATTCGAAAATCCAAGTGATGACATGGCTTAATCCTTGGCTGGACGCGTAGCCTTCTGGCGATCTTCCGGCTTTTCCAGCTGATGACCATAGGGAGCCAAAAACTGCCTAGCGACCGCGTCCGGCATTTCTTGCTCTGCGGCCTTGGCGGTATAATAGGTACCGCCGTAAAAGCCGCTTTCCTTGACGATGACTTTCATTGAAATTTCTCCTGTTAATCGCACGACCATTTAGCCGCGCCTGAAATCAACGTTGCGCCGCAACCCGTCGTATCGCCCGTTCGCGCCACTGGATCGCCTTCACAGATGAATTTTGAGGAACCTGACACAATGGCCGTGACGCCGTGTCCGGGAATGGGGCAGGAATGCAGGTCGCCCTTTCGGGCGATGAGTTTGCCTTCGCAGGCCCATTTGTCCGCTGACGAAATCACTGTGCCGCCGTGACTGGATGAGTCACCAAGACGAACGATTAAAGGCATCAGGCCAAGTTCCCGCTGGAGGCTGTGAAAGTGATATTGGCAGCATCAATCGTGACCGTATCGTCACTGATGAAAAGCTTTACGCCGCCCTTGGTAATGACCGCATCGGGTCCATCGTGGGGACGCGGGTTTGCGTTCGAATGAGTTGAGAAGTCTATTACAGCATCTGTCAGATCACCGCTTTCAGACATAACATCGACTTGCTGGCCGACAGTCGGCGGAATGTGGGTTGAGATACCGCCTGCGGCGATCTCTTTCCACGGAATCCATCCAGTACGAAACGGCTGATCGCCGCCTTGAATTTTGACCCGAGCAACGCCCTTAGCATGGTCAATCTCATCAATCACGCCAGTGCGCCGTTGATTGGCAAGGCGACGTTCCACTTCAAAAATCCGCCGCTGCATTTCAACAAGGATACTCGCCAGATCGTCAGCCATGCGACCTCTCGACAGTAACTATTTTAATATCCGGTTCGACAGCTTCGAGATCGTGCGGAGCAATATCGCAAAGCGCCCTCGCCTCATCCAGCGTCAGACCGAAGCGTCGACGCTGTTCGGAAGATTTCAACTGCACCGCATCAATGCCAAGTAAACCACGCAGAGCTGTCAAATATGGATGATCGATGTGTTCCATCTGATCGAGCAGTTTTTGCCAAAGCGATGACGGCGCAATCGCTGCGCCGTAAACAGGATCCGGCAGAATGTCGCAGACTATGCATTGCTGATGTGCAGCCATGCGCGTGCCTGTTTCAGCATCCGCAGTGCGTCTGCGCTCGACTTTTGCAATGTTATTAACCAGCCCGCGCCAGATCTCAGACCAGACGTTGTCCGGGTCCATCAACACTGCAACGACCTGTCTATCAACCACATCAAGGAAAAGCTCTAAGGCAGCATCCGCAGCGGGAATACCAAATCCGATAATTGTGCTTTCGCCGGTTTCCTGATCGGTTTCTGTCATCGATGCTGTGATGCCGGTTTCGATCAGCAGTTCGGTTAACCCGTTTACCCAAAGCCTGCGACCACTACCGAGATCGTCTGCTTTAGCGCCGTCAGTGTAAACAGATATAAACGGCTTTTGTTGATTGGTGCGAAGACTGTCATCTGCCGCAACATCAATTGAGCCGATCTCGCTATCGAGCACATTACCTTCAACAGAAGTGTTGCCGCGCAAAGCTTCGACGGTAGCAATACGCAGTGCGATACGGCCAATCGACATTAGTTATGCCCCAACTTCAAAACGACGAGATTGCTGTAGCGATCCGATACCGCAGCTACTTCAAACCATGGCTTTCCATCGCGATCATTTGCACGGACCTTGTCACCAGCTTGTGGGATTGGCCCGTCATAGATTGAGCGATCTAAAAACAACTCGGCTTCACTTAATGACAGCCGCGTCCGATACGTACCCGTAGGACCGGGAGAACGGGAATCGTCACCGCCGACATGCAAAACGGCAGTGACATCAATCATGGGCTTAGCTGGATCAGCAACCTGCCCCTTCATAAAAGACAGGCGAACTGACTCGCCGTAGCTTTGGCCGATCTTTTGATCGACCATCGCTTCAAGTTTACGCCAGTTCACCATGTCCGATTACACCGACAGGCGAACAGCGCCAGATCCGGAAGGATTGGCAACCGGCTCAGTTGCGTGACCAACAAGCAAATTACTGCCGGCGGTCGCCGACAAAAGTTTATCTGCGGCGACGTAATAAATCTTAGCGCCGACGGTCCAAGCTTGTGCTGCCACCTTTGGCAACTCAAAGACGCCTTCGGTCGCAATCTCGACCGGATCACCTTCAGCGGCTGAAAACTCAGCGACACCGAACAGGTCGCCGACCACAACGAGATCACCAGACTTCACATCAGCTGGCGCAGGAACGGTTATTGTCTTGCCGGGCTGGATATAGTTTTTCATGGGATTATCCCTTCTGAATATTGAAACGGGAAGTATGGCGGATCAATTAGATCCGCCGCTTTTCAATCAGGCACCGGCGTTCTTGTAGCCGAAGCGATAATCGGTAGCGCCACAACCGAAGTCATGTTCAACCGACATGCTGAAACCCTGTCGACCGAAAGGCTCATCCATGCGAACGCGTGGCGCTTCATAGCCTTCCAGATAGCCCCAACGGTAGTTTGACCCCGCTGCGGGATCTCCAAGCAAATGCCATGCATTGCCCTTGATCTGCGACGATGACAGAAGCTCAAAACGACCGGAGAAAATATTGACGTTTGCGACTGTTGCAGGAGTGATTGATGCCAGAAGCTTTTCAGCTTCCGTCAACTTATCTGGACCAACCAGCATGATCGTCGGATTGTTGGCAAGTAGCGGATTTCCGTCCTTGCTTTCCTGCTTACTCATGGCGGTGCGACCAGCACCAACCGCGTCGACCGTAATAGCTGATGCGGCTCCTGCAAGGTTCTTGTGTTCGGCATCGTAGACGGCTTTGCCATCAGCAAGCTTGCCATTGAACGCACCGGCATAGAAGGTGACTTCTTCGAACAACGCCACCGAAGCACCATAACTTGTCAGCAATTCCGAGATCGCACCAAGATCATCATTGATGAGCATCTGGCGGCTTATGTTGAGCGCGATAGCATAGCTAAATGCCTGCACCTGCTCTTTGCCCTCACCGAACGAGCCGTACTTGATCTCGCCATTTTCCAGCACCTTTTTCAGAAGTGGGAAATCACCGACCTTGACGGTGGTGTCTGGACGGAAGTCGCGGAAGTTACGTTTACGAGCAAAGCGCTTGAATGTTGGCTGGGCCAATGCGTATCGCTGTTCAAGCGTGCGGTTCACAGCGCCTTCGAAGATTACAGGGAAGTCTGACGTTGAATGTGATGCGCGGGTGAATACATCATCAATGTCGCGCGCATTCATCATACGGCGACCGCGATAGTTCACACTTTCAGCAGCGAGATCGACAAGGCCCATACCCATGAACTGGCGAGCGGCCTGCGATGGACCGGCCTGCGGCTCCGGTGCGCCGAGGCCATAAGCCAAAGCCTCAATCTGCGCAGAACGACGGGTATCGCCTTCATCACGAATTACGTTGACACGGCTGTCAGTCGGAGCGTTCCGCTCATTGTTGACCATGTGATCAAGCAGCAAACTGCGGAATGCAACAACCTCCGTGCCCGAGCGGATGTGCTCTCGACCGAGTTCCGGGAACCCGGAACGGGTTGCCAGTTCTTCAATCGCGTTTGAGCGTTCGCGTTCGGCGCGGACAGCTTCAGCAGCGACAGCCTGCTGGTTTGTTTGAGCAGGAGGCGCGTTACGCTGCTCGTTTTCCAGTCGGGCAATATCAGCTTGTACCGGAGCGGCTTCAGCCAAGATCGCAGCGTGAGCGGTTTCGATTGCGCGAACTGCCGCTTCATCCATATCGTCGGTGATTTCAGCCCGCTTGGCTTCAGCCCGCGTTGTAATATCCGCAAGCTGCGCTCGCAGGCCCAAAAGCACCGGGGTTGCCTCAAAGACATGATGCAGACCCGCAGACTTGGAAAGCAGGCCATAATCCAAGGTTGCTGCATGTGATGGATCTGCGGAAAAGATTGCAAATGCCAAACCGACGCAGAAGATTGCGGCGACGGTCGCGAAAATGTGAGCACCCTTTTTCATGGTGTGCGCTTCCTTCTAAGTACCGGGCAAAACAAGCGCCGTCGCCCTGCAACCCCGGAGTTGCAGGCGGCAAACTGATAAATTGTCGTGATTGTCAGCCGATGCGGCGAACAGCTTCCGCCATTCTCATACGTGCAGCAGCTGCGGCGGTCGAAAAGCTTGCACCCTCGTATGAGAGCGGGAATGTGCCCGCCTGCGAGCGAACCTGCGCATCAGGATCTGCGGGGATTGTCACAAAGGAAATTTCGTTCGGCGTCCAGCGCTCGACAATAACCTTTTCGACCTCACCCTTTTTAGTAGCTTCCTCGACGCGGATCTTGTCGATAGAGTATCCAACCGACACATTCTTGATGATGCCATCGGACACAAGGCCGAACATTCGATCTGCCCGCTCATCAATTCCAGCTTTGGGAAAGCGAATACTCGCTTTACCTTCACCGCCATCAATCCACGCGCGCTCAACCACAGCGACCTGCGAAAACGTTGACCATGCGGAATGACTGTCGAGAACGGGAGCGCCCGCATTCATGCGCGTGAGATCAATCGCTTTGTCGCTGACAACGAGAACCTCATCGAATGGAACGACCGTATCCCAGCCAACATAGCGACGGCGCCGAACTGTGGCACCCGTTGTCCAGACGAGTTCAACCGTACGTGTTTCGGCATTAATGCCGGAGGGAAGTAAGCGAACTTCCTGCATCTGCATTGGCAGACTATCCGGCATCTTGCGCAGATTAAGTTTCGTCATCGTTTTCATCCTTGTCGGGAGGATCATCAGAGTCGCTGTTTTGTTGCGTTTGCCCGGCCTGCGAGATGCGGCGCGGATCGCTGTCAAAGATCAAACCCTTGTCATCCAGCTTTTTGTTGAACGCCTCAATCTCGTCGATCACGTCTTCTGGATTTTCACCCGTCTCAGCAATTGCGGATGGAAGGGAGCGGAAACCGGCGCGGACTTCCAGAACTCTCGCTTTCACATCCTTCAGCGGATCTGCTGAATAGAAGCGAGGCGGCGACCACTCGACTTCCACGGTCGGCGTCTGGATCTCGCCAGCCAGATATGCGGCTTCGCAAAACCAGTCCCACAAAGGCTGCAACAGCATTGGAATAATCACCTGCCATTGCAACATTGAGATCATCCGGCGAAAGCCTTCCAGTCCGATCTTGCTCGACGAGTAGTTAACCTTGTCGAGCCTGCCGGTCATCAGAGCGAACGGAACCCGCCAACCCGCAGCCACCGTATGCAACATAGAAGTCTTGTAAGGGTCGTAGCTGTCAGTGACAGCAGGCTGCGAGAACTTAATATCACGGCCACCGACAGCATTGAGGAACATGCCCGGTTCAACCTTTTCAACCCTCTGCCCGCGAGCGTTGTAGAGGCCCGGTTGAAGTGCTTTCCCATCATCACCTGTCATGGGCATACCGATATTGTCGTCAATATCGCCACCCGTCATGACACCGACGAGACAAGCTTCCAGCCTCTTTCGAACTAACTCGGCCTGCTCATATTCAGCCAGATCAAACGTGTCTGACATTGCAGGCGTGCCCCATGGCACACCCCTCACCTGCGTGCGCTGCTTTTCAAAAACATGCGCAATGTCAGCCGCAGGCACCGGCTTGGAAACAATGGTCGACAGCGGATCAAAGAAGCTGTTTCCGGGGTGCGAACCAAACATCCAATAGGCGCGTTTGCGTCCGATGGCATCAAACTCAATGCCTTGAATGGTTTTGCCGCCGCCAGACAGTACACCCTCTTTCGTGGTGTCTATCAGGTCTGATTCCAGCACCTGCAATTGCAATGGAACTGGCAGTCCATCCTCAATTCGGCGACGACGACGGCGCACGATACCGTCGCCGCTTTCAAACATTTCACGAACCGCGAGCGCAACGATGCCGTTGAAATCAAGATCGCCATCAGCATCACAATGTTTGCCCCATTCAAGGAAGAGCTTGTTCAGATCCTTATCCTTGGATCTGGGAATGATCCCGTCACCAATGGCATGACTGACAAGTTCTGAAACAGCTTTCGCGGCATAAGGATTGTTGCGCACAAGATCGCGCATACGATCCCGAAGGACGCGCCCCGCCCGCGTTATCTCGGCATCAGCCGACGTGGACTTCGCCCGTCTGCCAGATTTTAGCCGGCTGGTTTCCGCACCACTGTAGCTACGCTGCGCAATCTCCATTGCAGCACGCTGTTGAATACGGCGCAAGCCGGACTGGGGTGAAACGTAGCCAATGGCTTTATCCAGAATATTGGTGATGCCCATTAGTCTAATGCCGCCAGTATGATACGCGACCGGCCTTGTCTGCGGGATCTGAGATCCGCAAGCGCCTCTCGCATATCTTTGAGGGAGTGATATTCCACCTCGCGGCGGGTGCCGCCCGAATGGAAGATGACTTTTTTCGCGCCCGTTGCTATCGCATCTTCAAGCGCTGCAATCTGATCGTCGAGTGATGCTGCCAATGCCGTGCCCTCACTTCGCCAGATCGTCGCCAGCGGTCAGTACATCATCGACAATCCGCTTAGCTTTTTCGACGGTGTATGGCTCGTCTCTGTCACTCAGGGCGCCGCCACATGTAACAAGATCTGCCGCTACTGCGACGGGCAACGTCACCGTATCGTAAGCGGCTCGCATGAGTTTACCGAACATGGTCTATCTCCATATTTTGCCCGCTCGCGCGAGAATGCCATCCCGGCTAAAGCCATTCGGAAGGCGCGATTTCTGGTATGATTGAAACCCGTTTGGTTTCTGGTGGTGTGGAAAGTTCGCCCTCGCGATGCGCCCAGTTGGCATTGACCATCTGCCGGGCTGCAAAGGCGTAGACTGTGCAGTCAAGCGCTTCGTGTCGCCGTCCAGGCACCGGAACGAATTGCCGTATCGTCTGTCCGCGTGAATACTTGACAACCAATTGCTCACCCACGAGTTGCTCAAACCAAACATCCGGCAGAGCTTTCGAAAAACGCATGGAGCTGGTACGCGCCAAGCGACCGAAGATATGGCTTTTGATACCGTCGACACCGACGATAAACAGCTTGCCGCCCTTGACCGTCGATTTGGATTTCTCAATCCATGGCCTATTACCTCCGACACCCTTGATCGCAAACACGCGCCTGCGGAACCGTGGGAATGCGTAACGATAGACGGTTTCCATCGTCTCGCCGTCCGAGCTGTCGATGCAGGTTGCTTCAACCTTGATCTTGCCGCCAAGCGGATGATCCCACTGCGTACCAAGAGCGACATCCAGTTCTGACCAAGTTGTATGATCGTCGTAGCGACCCCAGATCACTTCGTGTCCGAGAGCGTAAGGAATGCCCTCTTTATCCCAACCAATGAAGGTGACTTCCAAACGATCATCCTGCACGTCGACACCTGCCGTGATGATGAGAACTTGGATGGGGATACCTGTAGTATCCGTTTCACTCTCATCTTCAGCCGCTTCCGCGACCAGACTGAAATCTTCCGCCCGGCTCGCAAGCTCGATGTCGTCCAGCTCGTCGGTGTTTTCCTTCCAGCCTTGCGCGAGGATCGTGTTGATGAAGGTTTGCAGCTTCGAAGGATCGTTCTTCGCGCTAACAAATTCCTTCGCCAGACGCCCCCATGATGCATTCGGCAGAAGCGAAATCAGGGCATTCATGCGAAATCCGGCATGATCTTTCACATCAGGCTTGAGCGACCGCCATCGGCCATTCGTAACCATGCCCGGCTTATGGCGCTCGTCGACAACCGAACCGCACTCGCGGCAGACATAATAAGCTTTTTCCGGCTCGCCTTCCGGCCAGTGAATGTCTGACCACTGGATCTCATGGAAATGCCCGCACTCTGGGCAAGGCACCTCATAAATGCGTTGGTCCGAATCCTTGAAGGCTTGCAGCACATGGCTGGTTTCTTCGTAGACCGGTGTCGATCCCATTACGATCTTGCGATCCGCAAATGACAGGGTTCGACGCTCTGCGAGCAGGATCGGCGAACCTTCCTTCGTTGCCGACATGCCGTCCGCTTCGTCGATAAAGAGGATGCGGACATTATGTCGACGAAGATTGCGCGGTGCCTTGGCAGCAATAACTTTCAGAAAGCCACCCGGAAAGCGCCGAGAAAGCAGAGTGTTTCGACCGCCCTCATCGACATCACCAGTCAGCAGACCTTGCAGATCCGGTGACGCATCAAAGATCGGCTCAACGTCCGAAACCATATAGTCGCGGCAGTCAGCCTCTGTTGGCAACAGGGACAGGATTGGCGAAGGATCGTTCGAACAGAAACTTGCCATGGCACTGGTGAGCAGCGTGGTGAAACCGACGCGAACAGGCTTTACCAGTGTCACCCGTTCAATTGCGCTATCGCCTATGGTGTCCGCAATCTCTCGCTGCGGAGGCCATAGGCGCACCCGACCCGTAAGCGACGAAACACCTTCAGGAAGGTAAACCGTTTTCTCGATCCAGTCCGACAGCTTCAGTTTCGGCGGAGGCGTCAATGCCTCCCAAACTGCCTGTCGCAATGTCATCAGCGCCGCTGTCATCGTCCTTATCGCCAAGCTCCGCTAACGCTGCTCGAATTTCCGTATCGATCAGATCAACATCGTATGTTGTGAGGTGGGGCAGCATCTGTCGGCATCGCGACGGTACTGACATGACAACGTTTCGAATCCGGCGAGCAATGGACACCCATTCGTGCCTCACTTCCGCAACGGTGATGAGTTCCTTGCGCATGGCTGCATTCTTCATCGCGGCCTGATCTGCCTGCTCGCGTGCCAGACGCGCTCGCTCTGTCGCCAGCGTGTCTACGTTCTCGCCACCACGGCCCGCCGCCATAGCGCGGAGATGCTCGCAGTAAAGCTGGACTGACTTGCGCAGGTCGTAGCGATTCCGTCCTGTCTTCACGATGATTCCACGATCAGCGAAATCGGATACAGATCGCTTTGAAACCCCGATCAGTTCTGCAAGGTCTATTGCAGTTATCGTGCCATCATCGACCGCCGCTTCATCGGCTTCCGGCTCTGGATCAGCAATAAACAACGGTGCTTCCGACTGATCTGCATGCTTTTTATGCACTTTCGCTGCAAAGCTGGGGCTGACACTGAATTTCTCTGCCGCCTGCCGTACCGTGTTGCCCTCATTGATGAAGACTATCACCTGTTGCCGCAGTTCGTCTGAATAGCCTTTTGCCATCTGATTCCGATTCCATCCAAATGGCGGGGGAATCCCCCTATGAAATATTACACAGGTCGAAATCCCGCAGTCGCGCTCACCCGCTAGCCTGCCAGACCTGAAAAAGGACCCAATGGAGGGGGTGGGGTCGGGATCCAAGGCCATTTTCGATCAAATGACCAATAAAGCGCAACGTTTTCAATGGTTTATATTAACTTGTTGTGTTTCCGCTATGGCAACAGCTTCTTGATCGCTGCATCAACACGCTGTTGAAGCAAAGGTGCTGCCGTTCTTTCGAATGCAGCTTTGGTTGATCCTGTTGTCATTTCCCAAGGGATACGAACATCGGAGCGCGTGTAGGTCAAACGCTTGCCTGCCTTATCGATGCGCTGGAACACGTGACCGTTGAACTTTGGAACAACCTGTCGGTTTGGAAACTTGCCGCCCTTCATAAATGAACCGGCGAAAATCTTTCGCTGCCCGAATGGTTTGGCCGATACACCCTTGCGGGTTTCACGAGGTGAAAGGTATTTGAGGCGAATGTTACCGCCTCGTGTGACCATGTCATAGGAAAGTTTGCCCGGCCTTGCGACACCCGGATCGCCAATCGCCTTCACGATGACCTTGCGCTGCAATCCGGTCTGCTTTGTCAGCGCTCGGATAACCTGCGTCTTTGCTCGATTGCCGACCTGATTGACGATGCGTGGAAGGACTTTCGGAAATCCTCTATTGAGCTGGTCAACTTTAGTGCTGAATAGCAACAGGTGCTTATCGGCCCAGTGTGCAGTAATCGTCGTCATGATCGGCCTCTATAGAAATCGAAAGAGCGCCTCAAAGGGCGCTCAATGTGATTAGAGAATTGCAGACATAGCTTACGCACTGGCCCTGACTCGGTGTCTCGTTATTGAGACTGTCAGGGCTGGGTCCGAGCGTGGCCACCTCAGGAACTTGTCCCCACGTTTTACCGTGTATCGAGGATCACTATCTAAACCGGATCATCCAGTGACCGGATTAAACTCACAACGGTTCGAGGATTGCAATAGGCAAAGTCATCGCGACCGACCTACCCATGATGGCGAACTCAACAACCACCAGACCATTACCTTTGGAGCCGCCTGAGATCAGTTCAGCACGAGTTCCTGCGAACGGGCCATCTGCGATTCGTACCCACTTCACACCTACAAACTTGCGGTAGAAGTGTTCATGATCATATTTACCTCCTTCGGCTTTCACCTTGAAAAGAATGACTTTTTCCGCGCTCACAAGAAATGGCGATTCGTATCCACCAAGAACAGAACTCACACCATCAAAGCTCAATAAACCAGCAATGCATTCATTGCTTATGGCGCAGCGAACAAGCACATAACCATTCATTACGGGTTGCTGTTTTGCCGGTATCTCGCGCCCCTGCCTGCGAATTTTCGGCCCCATTTTCATGGGGACAAGCACCTCAATATTTTCATCTGATAGAGCATCACGAACCGTAAATTCACGTCCTGATGCGACTTGAAGCACTAGCCAAGGAGAATCATCACTCAAACGATTCGCTGCCACAGACCTTAAACGAGCGATGCGACGACGCTCTGCAAGCACCTTATCAATCGCCCGGCAATGAGCCTCACTAGGCGTTGATGCTATTGCAGTGTCGATCTGACGTTGATCAATTGCCATCATTTTCACCCAATCCCCTCAAAGCGATCTCGAAACCGTTTAATCCATCAGGGCCACCAGCCGGGAAATAGGCCCACTCAGCGGTGCCAGTGTTCGATAACCAAGGCCAACCACGCTGTTTGTGAAACACTTCCCAAGCTGTCCATTCGTCGCCACCAATGCGAACCTGCACGAGCAAATCCTTGATTGCCTGGAGTCGCGATGGAACGAGAGCACCACGTCGGTTTGATGCGCGCTCAAAAAGCTCATTCACTAATGGAAACCCTTGGCGCGCCTGCTTTTCCAGAAGAAGTTCATCTTCAGTAAAACGACCGCTTTCTGCTACGCTGCGCTCGATATCGTTGAGTGAGACGCTGCGCGAAGGCCCGGCAAGCAAAAGTTCATAAACTCTCGCCCCCCATATCTTTCCTAGCGGTGCAGCAGGTGCCGATTGTGAATCTATCGAATGTGCCGTCGCAGCTTTGGCCGGAAGCTTTTCCCAGCGCTTTTCACGGAGATAGACCGCATAGGAGCAAACAACCTTGCGACCGGTTGCCTTAGCGGCTTCGACATATCGGCTGGCATCCTCCGAAGCTGCCAAGCGCTCCTCAGCGGTGAGCGTATTCCAGATCCGAAATGCATCTGGCTCGCTGTCGGTGACTGCTGTCGGCCAAGTGTGGAAAGCTTTTTTGAAAGCTCGCTCGATTGCCTTACGGTTTTCCTTCCCTTCCTGCTCGCTTTCGCGCTCTCTCTCAGATGAAGGTTTATCTGAAGGTTCTATGACGGTTCGGGTGACACCATGACACCCGTCTGCGTCGTCAATGTCACCCGTCTCTGCCGTCAATGTCACGGGTGACACCGTGTCACCGGTGACACCATGACACCCGTCGATTGGCGCTTTCGCATCGCGAAGCCCGATCAGCGTGCGCATATTGAAATCATAGCGCGTGGCCTCACCCGGACGGCCACTGGCAGCGGAAACCACGACAAGCAGCCCCTCTTCCACAAAATCGCGCAAAAGCCGCTGCACGGTGCGCTCTGACAGGTCTGTTTCACGCGCCAGCGTGTTTACAGACGGCCAGATCCCGCGCCCGTTGTCGTCTGCGAAGTCCGCCAGACGCACAGCAAGCATTTTACGGCTCGACGAACCCATCTGTTTCTTGAAAATCTGCGACATCACGGTGATGCTCATCGCCCCGCCCTCTTCCATGCTTCGAAAGCAGCGCGGAAATTCTGCCAGCGTTCAGCGGCAGCGCTGTTTTCGTTCAGTTCTTTTCTGGATTTAATCTTGAGGATCGAGCGCAGCCGTTGCGCCGCACGATCCGATGTTAATGGCCGCTCAAGGCCGTGCTGTTCTTCGAGAAACGCCTTGAAAACAGCGTCATTGCACTTCATTGAAGCCTCAGCCGCAAAGTCGCGTCGCTTGTGCTGTCGGCCCTGTCGCGGAGCGTTCTGCCGTGGTGCGGCCTGTCGCACAGCGGCAATCGCGCGATCCACCAGATCAAGCATAAATGCCGCCATGCGTGGCCCACTGACGACCATGTCAATCTCATCAGGCGTTGCGCCGGGATGAAACGTGGCGATCCTGTTGAGTTCGCCGTGGCGTGTTTTTGCTTCGACAAACGACACATCGCCCTCGCAGCACAGCTGCCAGTCATCGCCATTCAGCGCTGCCAGTTTTTCCCGGATGCGACGAAGTTCGATACCCTCTGCGCTCATGGCGACACCGCGCCACATAGCAACAGCAAATGGCCCTGCGCGTGTTTGAGCGCGGCACCCTTGATCGCGCCGCGATGGCGCGTCTCGTGCATGGCCGCGTAAAAGCAGGTCAGATAATCACTGCCAGCGTCAAAGCCATGCCGCTCGCAAGAGCTTTCCAGCACCTGCCGATATTTCAACATGATCGAAATCGGGCACGTCAACAGAATTTCGGCGCGTTCGGCGTCGGTACCTGCGTCGTGCATGGCGCGAAGGATCGGCAACATGGTGTCGGTCATTCCGCAGCCCTCCCCGCAGCTTCAAAACCCCATGAATCCCAGCCCGGTCGAGGATCGCGGCAGAACAATTCCAATTTCGGTAAATCGGGATAAAGCCGCTCGATTTGTTCCGCGAAGAATGCCGGCTTGGCTGAGTGCTTGCCTTTGCGCTCGCGATGGACGGTCTCAGGCTGGGTGCCCGGCAAAGGTGCCGCGACATCGCCGCGCCGACCGATCAGCAACAGCTCGTGGCGGTCGCGACCCCAATAGCCAGTCCCTGCGACTTCCTTGTCCCAGATCCAGTGATGCACGTAGGTAAAGCCGCATGCATCCAGCACGCGCAGCGCATCTGTCAGCATCGGATTGGTTGCCCATGCGAAACAAACAGCAGGATTGGTGCCGCCGATCAGCCTCGACATAAGCGTAACAATGTCGTCTGTCGGCATCGTCGGATAATGATTTTCTGCGCTCTTTTCGCGCCCTGTCACTTCCGAATGAACGCCGAATTGCCATGGCGCGTCGAAATAATAGACCGGATAGACGCGGCCCAACTCTGCCGGTGCCGTTGCCGCGCCACGATCTGCAATCAAACCCATGGTCGTCATGCGAACAGCATGCTTGACCTTTTGCTGATCGGAGCGGATTGCTTTGGCCTTAGCGACAATCGCTTTCTTTTCCTCGCGAATGACCTTGGCCTGCTCCGAATGTTGCAGCTCAGAAATCGCCTCGCCGGTATGGATTGTCACCTTGCCAGCGCGGATAGCGTCGAGCAGCTCTGGCGCGCCCTTTTCATGGATGCGCTTAGCAGAATAAACGGCGCGTTCAGAGATCGATAGCTTTTCGGCGGCGCGGCGGGTCTGCAAATTTGCAGGCCCGGCAGTCGTCTGATTGACGCCACGCTCCCAATCGACAATTGCAGCAGCAATCAGTGCGCGCTGACTTTCAGTCAAATGGCGTCGATGTAGGTTTTTCGAGAGGACAAAGTTAAGCGGATCGCCGCCAGCATATTGCTCATAGATCGGCTCAATTTCAGCGAACCCGCAGGCCCACTGACGATTGCGACCATCCAACACCATGCCATCAAGTAGGATGATTGGATCGCGCTGTCCGTAGGTGACAATATCGTCGGCAAGCAACTTCCGTTCCGCTTCCGGGATCATCGGAAACATGTCAGCAAGGGGGTGCGCTGGATAACTCATGTCCGCGCCTCACTTTTCCGAGCCTTGCGTGCAGATGCAGCAACCTTGGCGCGATGGCTTTCAAGCAGAAGCACCGCCCTTTCCAAGGTCTCAGGCCCGACACCGTCCGTAATTGCAGTGGCAAAGCGGACATGCAGATCCAGTTCACGGTCTGATGTTGGTGCACCACGCTCTTGTCCGACGCGAGCAGCAAATGCGGCATCAAAAAGCATCTGCGCAAAAACACTTGGTTTATAGCCCTTGCGTTCAGCCATTGCCGAAAGGCTGGCATAGGATTTGGCATTCATACGAACCGAGAGTTTAAAGCTTGACTTGTCCATATCAGCGAGCCTCCGCGAGCCAGACGACAGCAACAAAAAGAGACGCCGCAGCCAAAACACAGACCACGGCGAGAAGAAGTGAGAAAAAGAGGTCATGTTTAAGGATGAAGTTTTTCATCGACATCACCTCACGACATGCCAAGAGCATCCATGTAGAGCTGAAGCAGCGCTTCCTCTTCATGGCGCACATGGTCTTCTTTTTTACGGAGACGGATAATCGTGCGGACGACTTTGCTGTCGAAGCCGGAACCTTTTAGTTCGCCGTAAACATCCTTGATGTCGTCGCCGATAGTTTTCTTTTCTTCCTCAAGCCGTTCAATGCGCTCAATAAAAGCGCGGAGCTGCCCGACGGCAATCACGTTAGAAGAAACCTCTTTGGCCTTTTCGACCTTGGTTTTCCTCGGTGCTCTTTGCCCATCAACTGGTTGAGCGTTCCATGGATCATATTCGGCCATGACTACGCCTCCACCTTGTTCAGCAGGTCCTGCGCCCCAGCAACGCCTGATTGGAGGTAATCAGGCGATACAGACTCAGGTCGGAAAATCGCAACCGGCCAAACCAAACCATCAGGCCAATTAGTCGATAACCACCGCATCGCTGCATTAAGTCGTGAAACCGTAAGGTCTCCACCACTGCGAAGTGATGTAACTTTTTTGCTGTCGCCAAAAATACGACTGCTGACAGTTTTGTCCTGCAAGCCAATCGCGTTCTTATAGCCATCAATGAGGATCAGAAGGTGCTCGATTTCCAACATGAAAAGAAAATCGGTTATTTTACCGATAATGTCAACCAAGCTATTCGGTTTTTTTATCGATACCCTCAGGATCTGAATTTCGGTAATATTACCACTATGTTAGCAGAAGTTCTAAATCGCATCCAAAAAAGGCTCGACGCCGTCGGGCTAAAAGAATCACGCGCCGCGACGATTGCAGGTCTAAGCGATTCAGCTATTCGCAACATGCGCAGAGCCGTCGAAGCTGGTAAGGACAGAGGCGCTTCCATCAAGACGCTTGAGAAGCTAGCACCCGTCTTAGGAACCAACGTAACTTGGTTGTTAGAAGGAACCGGCAACGAAGAAGGTTCGGTTGAGCCGACATCAATTTCAGACGTGCCGATGATTTCATGGATTAGCGCAGGTGAGCTTACTCACCAAGATCCTGTCGGGCGTTTAGATGATCATCCAACTATCCCCGCAGTTAATTTGCCCGAAGGAGACTGGATAGCGCTGCGCGTTGACGGGCCGTCGATGAATAAGATCAGCCCACCGGATTCCATAATTTTTGTAAACATGAACGACAAGCGGCTAGTCGCTAACGGGTGCTACGTTATCTGCGATGAAAGCGGAAAAGCGACTTATAAGCGATATCGCCCAAATGAAGATCCTCAGTTTCAGCCTGCTTCCTACGAAGAAATAGAGCCCCCATACTTGGAAGGTGCAATTCGAATAATAGGCCGAGTAAAAAGATCGATTATTGATATGTGATCGATTTCAACAGCCCATAAGCCCCGCCAAGGCGGGGTTTTTTTTGACCGAATTTTCAAATCAGAACAATCATTTAGAAATTTTCATCGCACTTTTCTGTTTTCCTGTTTCGGTTTTTTTACCGGATACTATTGCATATCGGTTATTTTACCGATATCTATTTACTTGCCCCGAACAGATGGATGCGCTGATTGAGTTTTGAGTTACAGCGCATCCACTTCTGCCAATTTATGCACGATGGAGAGCAAGCCATGATTAAATTTAAACAGAAGCCTATTTCAAAACCTGCCCTGACTTGCCGCGATAGCGTTGTCATCAGAATGGCTGAAGCGATGCGCGAAATGGCATTCTCAGGCGAAAACGTCTCCCCCGATACATTGGCGCATTATGGCTTCACCCACGACATCGTGGAGAAGTTTGGCGAACGTGCTGTCGCACTCGCCCGCCGCCTGTCCATCAAGCAAATCGCGAGCCTTGCCTGATCACTTGATCCGGCCTCTTGTTGATGGAGGTTTTAATGGCAGCGCATCTTTCAATCACGCCGCACTTAACGGCTGCGGACTTTGATTGCCCGATCAGCAATACATTCCTCGGACAAGCACACATCGCCGGGACAGGTCCGCAAGGGACAACCTGCCGTGAGTGCAAGCTATGGGGCAAAAAAAACGCCTCAAAGACGCCGATGGAAATGTCGTCGAGAAGATCGAAAACCCGAAGCGAAACAGCAAGCGGCACAAAGAGCATCCCGGCAAGCCGAAGGACGCTTACTGCCTCAAACCTATTCTCAACAAGGCAAAACGGCTCATACCGCACCACGCATCATCGTGCAGATTTTTCGAAGCGAGCGAGCGGCCAATGCCAATCACAACCGGCAAGGATGCATGACCATGCATGACGAAATCCAGTTCAAAACCGAGGTTGACTGCGGGTTCAATCTTCCAGCCGCTTATCAGGCACACAACCGCAAGCATGATCATATGATCGCAATCGCATCGCTTATCGCCAGCGTTTGCGTAGTTACCATAGTTGGTGCGCAGATTGTGGGGCTAGTATGAGCAATCTTCGTAAAGTCGCCTCAACCAAAGTTGAGATTTCACCAGCAGATGCAGGCCCAGCGCCGATGCTGCAATGGGTGGAAATCGGGCAGCTCGTGATCGACGATGACTATCAACGACCACTTTCGCCTCACAACTGGAAAAACATTCGCCAGATTGCCGACGGCTTCAAGTGGTCGCGATTTTCGCCAGTTCTCTGCGCACCCGTTGAAGGTGGTCAGTTTGCCATTATTGACGGGCAGCACCGAGCGCATGCCGCAGCGATGTGCGGCTACAAATCAGTACCATGCCAGATCGTGCAGATGTCGCCAGTTGAGCAGGCTGCGAGCTTTGCAGCAGTCAACGGTAACGTCACCAAGGTTACGACACTCAACTTGCTGAAGGCTGCGCTCGCAGCTGGCGAACCGTGGGCCGTGGAATGCAATAGCATTGCAATCGAAGGTGGTTGCAAGCTGATGTTGTCAAACGCTTCGAGCGAGAAAAAGAAGCCCGGCCAGATCTATGCCGCTAAGATGTTCCGAAAGCTTGTCGAGAACAGGCCACGCGAAGCCATCATCAAGGCACTTAACATCCTGATGTCAGCTGAGGGCTATTGCGACAATGCCGACTTGTGGGACGGCGGCATTCTGGAATCTACGCTTCTGGCGATGACTGAGGTTCCCGAATATCTGGATCGTGAGGACTTTATCGGCTTCCTTGAACTTTACGACATATGGGAGGCGATTGATGGCATCGAGGCGGAGAACAAGCGCCGCATTGGCAATGGGCAGCCCAAGATTTCACGCAAAGAAGGCATTCGCATCGATCTGCTTAAAGCGATTACAGAAGCCATGGCCGAAGATGAACAATTATTGCTCGAAGAGCAAAACAGCTGATCTGCGTAATTGTCGAATCCAAGGGCTAACCACGATCTGAAACAAGCCGTCTCAGACGAAACACGGCAAGTCCTTTTAGACACAATTTATCTGCAATGGCGCGACGTTCGCGACCTCGGACTAAGGCCAGACCAAACATTAGACGCCCTGATTGACGGGCTTCTGAGAGCCGCAGCCGACCTCATTACACACACCGCCGCGCCAGACCGGCGCGAGGCGATCCCGCGCATAGCGGCAGACAGACTTATCCATGCATTCAAATCAACCCGCGAGAGGGAATTAAACCGTGATGACCAATACATTGGCGTTCAAGGGCTTTGACGCTCAACTTCAGTGCCGCAACTTCCAGTTTGAACTGAATAAAAGCTACACGCATGACGGTCCGGTTATTGCGTGCGAGCAGGGCTTTCACGCTTGCGAATATCCTCTTGATATTTTTAAGTATTATGCTCCTGCAACAAGTCGCTTTGGCGAAGTAGAACTTTCTGGCGAAACCAGCAAAGAAGGTGGCGACACCAAGATTGCCGCCGCAGAAATCACCATCAAGTGTGAGCTAAAAATTCCAGATCTTGTCGCCGCAGCTGTTCGGTACATCATCGACCGGACGAAGCGCGTGGACGGCAATCATGCGACCGGAGAGCGTGAACTTATCAAAGTCCATGGCAACAGATCTGTTGCGACCGTGACTGGCCAGTGGAGCGCTGCCACCGCAACAGGATGGTGGAGCGCTGCCACCGCAACGGGCGATCAGAGCGCTGCCACCGCATCGGGTGATCGAAGCGCTGCCACCGCAACAGGTTATCAGAGCGCTGCCAACGCAACAGGTAGCTGGAGCGCTGCCACCGCATCGGGTAACTGGAGCGCTGCCACCGCAACAGGATATCAGAGCGCTGCCACCGCAACAGGTATTCGGAGCGCTGCCACCGCATCGGGCCACCAGAGCGCTGCCACCGCATCGGGTAACTGGAGCGCTGCCACCGCAACAGGCTTCCAGAGCGCTGCCACCGCATCGGGCGATCAGAGCGCTGCCACCGCAACAGGATGGCGGAGCGCTGCCACCGCAACAGGTTACGAGGGCAAGGTGCGCGGCAAGGAAGGCTGTGCCCTGTTCCTCGTCGAGCGGAATGAGCGAATGGAAATCGTTTCCGTTTGGTCAGGTATCGCGGGCCGCGACGGCATCAAGCCCGACACTTTTTACACGCTCAAAAGCGGACAGCCTGTCGAGACTGACTAATGGCCAGAACTCGCAAGAAACCTCCAATGACAGCAGAGCGCGTGGAAAACGCGCTCGACATCCTCGCAAACATCATGGCCGGTGCGCGCAATGGTGAAGCGGCCCTTGGTGCCCCACTTTGGCAAAGGCTGGAAAGCGAGCTGGAGGGATTGCGAGACGTTGATGAAATCGTCGCAAAAGCGATCAACCGTATCAAAGCCAAAACGCTTCTAACACAGTAAGCCGAGGTTAACACCTCGACTTACTGCTAATAGCATCAAATACGCGACAATATTCCTTCTAAAGCTCCGGCTTTTCGGTTAGCATCAATATATTCTTGATAAGAATTTTTAGCATCAGTTATTAGTTGCTCGTAAGTAATAATTTTTGCATTTTGCTCTGCCATTGAGCGAATATCTTTTACGTCCATACCTGTCGGCACTTTCGCAACAAGCAAATAAATATCTAACGCTGGTTGAGGATGACTCGGCATCAGATCTCGATAATATTGTTCAACAGCCCTTCTATATTTTCGCGCCTGATCATACAGATCATCATATTTCAAACTTGTTTTTCCCGGCTTCTTGAGTTCGACCACAACGTGACGCCCCGAACTTGACCTGTAGGTTATATCCAATCGAGCACCGGTTTCATCTGGATCCACCTTCTTGATGTGCTGAGTGAGTGTCTGTTCCATCTCCGCCCTACCAGTTACTCGATCCCATGATGGATCCAGCAGCCAAAGATGTTTAAATAGATACTCTTGAGCTACCTTCTCAAGTTCAGTGGGGCTATTCTTTATATCTTCAAATTTCTTAATAATCTCGAGCCGCTGCTTTGTGATGTCGGCATAAGCGGCCTCTTCAACATCGTTGAGCGCCGTAAATATTGCTGCAAATTCGGGACCTAAAACGTCAGTAATAGCAGTTAATTGATCAAGTTGTTTTTTCAACCGCAATTTTTCAAAGCCGATAATAGCACCTCGATACAGTATTCCTTTTGCCCTATCATTATTAGCTTCATCTGAATGCACTCGTGCGTTACGAATAGACATAACTATTCGCTTAGCGGTTTTCAGGTCACGGTTGTCATCAATGGTTTCCAGCCATTCAGTAACTGCTTGATTTGAATCCGGTCCATCATTCGGATCGAGTGCGGATCGCCACTCATCCCATTGACCCGAGATATCATCCAAGCTCTTAAACAAGAATTTTAGTAGCGCTTTATATTTAGGATCATCTTTTTTAATTGCTTCACGACTTGCGGTCGCTCTATCTACATCATCATCATCTAGGAAATCGGCATGAACCTCGCCAACAAGGTAACTTTGATAATACTTGGCACTATTGGCTTCACTCAATATATTTTCGGAAAACACTCTTCCATTTGCAAATATTGATACCATATTTGCGCTGTCTTCCTTCGACCCCAGATCTCTGGGGCGAGCAACACTTGCTATATATCCAGTAACTTTCGCGCTACTACCGTCTGGTAATTGCAAAGTATCTTTGAGCGTTGCAATGCAAGGCAGCTTGTCTGATTCCGTGAGTTTTTTTAAGTCTGCGCCGTCTTTTGGGATCTTTGCAATATTAGGTGATATATTTTTCACGCGATCCAACGATGCGGAATCGAACGCCCAAAGAAACTGAATATGATCAAAGATATCACGATCAGTCTCTTTAATTTCATTCCCATTAAGATAAACATTAAATCCATAAACTGAGCCTAAAATACTAAATCGTCTAGCAAGCTTTACACGCAAGTATTTTTCGGTCTTGTTTAAAGTCTTTAGAACGTCTGTTAACTCAATTCGCGTTCCATGGCCGCTCTTCAAAGGCGTTGCAGTAAATTCATTCAACAATACAGGCTGCCTCGCCTGTAGATTTTTCTTCAACTCAGGAACATCAATCTCGAACGCAATAGGAGAAAAATTCTTTACTTGGGATGTAACTTTAACTTGGTTGGAAAGCGCAAACATTGACAGCTTTCCTATACCCTTACGCCCCATAACATTACGCAGGCCGGAGGCACTTTTATTTGTGTTGCTGGCGAGACGTCGAGAGTAACCCACATGTAGAAACTTTTTCGCAATTGCGACAGCATCCATGCCATGTCCGTCATCCTCAATTACGATCTGGTTCTTTTCGATGTCTACGTCAATCCAAACGTTACTTGCTTCTGCATCCCAAGAATTCGCTACAAGCTCAGTAAGTGCCGCAGGCGTGGAACTATACAATCCCACACCAAGATGATTGATTACATTGATATCTACTTCAAACTTAAACTGATGCTGGTTTGACACTCGAGTTCCCGCCCCGCTCTTTCAAATGTTGTGTGATAGATTTTCCAATGACGTAGCCCAACCTCACTGGAACTGCATTACCTATCCAGCGTCCCAACTCTGTAAAACTTGGGCGCTTTCCCGTAGGCAAAAACTTATAGTCGGCAGGGAACGACTGCAATATAGCAGCCTCCCGCAATGATATCGCTCGATCCTGTTCAGGATGCCCAAACCTACCATTGCCGAACCCATAGCATTGGGTAGTCATTGTTGGCGCTGGCTCGTCCCACTTCATACGAGCATAAACGCCAGAGTAGGTTTTTCCCGATGCCTTTTGATGACACTTTGCCCGGAGCGCGAAGGGCCAATCCCTCCACGTCCCTCCAGGCTTCGACGCTTTAATACGTTTTACGTTAATCTCAGACAACGCCGATGATACGTGCAACGGGTCCACTGAATTTTCAGCGCCCGCTTTAATAGGAGGCAAAGCACTTAACGCGTCTGCGACAGTTAGCGGCTCTTTGTGAGTAACCTCAAGTGGAGGAACCTGTCCGCTACGCGACGCCAGAACAACTAAACGGCGACGCTTTTGCGGTATTCCATAATCTTCACACTTAGCGATAGAATAATAAACGCTATAACCAGCGGCCTCTAACGTGCTTTTAAACTGAGAAAAGACCATTCCATCTTTATACTTAAGTAAAGATGGCACATTTTCCATGGTTATGTAATCAGGCATGACTTGCACAGCCAGCTTTGCAAAACTTGTTACCAAGTCCCAGCGAGGATCCTCATCGTAACGCTGCTTGTAAGTCGAAAAAGGCTGACAAGGCGCGCACCCGGCAAGAATAGATGGCACCTTACCTGAAAAATGCTTTTTAATTTGTTCTGGCTTCAGAGAAGCAACATCTTGAGTGATGAATTCGGCATCATTATTGGCCTCGTAGGCAAATTTACATCCTTCATCTATGTCATAACCAGCAACAATTTTAAGTCCTGATTGCTTGAGACCGTGACTCAGTGCGCCCACACCACAGAACAAGTCCACAACTTCACCACGATGCAATTGAGCATTTTTGCTTATTTCTGCATCCATCTCAAACCCACCCCAAATTCTTTAAAACTTTATAATCAATTAAACGATTCTGGAAATCCAGATTTTCGTATCGATACTCACACAATTACAGAGCTGAACGGCAGTGCTATTTTCTTCAACTCATCACGACGCCATTCAAGCGACCCGCCCATGCCATAGCGTGGGCGTTCGATTGTATGCCCCATTAATATCCGCCGCAGCTCGTCATCAATATTCGCCTCTTTCATGCGATCCTCAAAGGAATGGCGGAACGAATAGATCTTATGGTTTGGCGTTGGAAACAGGCTGTTTTCTTTAAAATATTTATTCAAGGTTGCTGACAGGTCATTCTCGCGGTTCCTGTAGCGTGGGAAACCTTCTTTGTGTTTCTGGAACACAGCCAGCGCCACGCCCACCAATGGCACAATACGCTCCGACGACGAGGTTTTAATCTCACGCGGATCATCCGGATCATCACGCGGCTCAATAGCTATATGCGGCACTTTATGCGACAGGCGGATCGATGAAGGGGACAGGTTTGCCAGTTCACTTGGCCGTGCACCAGTTTCGATAAGCGCCAACACTATACCCCTCGCCTCGTCATTCAGCGTGTCGAGATTGCCCGGCTTCATAATCGTGCTGATCAGCCATTCACGTGGGAACGGCGGACGAGAACGCTTTTTCTTGTTCGAGAAATTCAGGCGCGCAAACGGGTTCTGCTTTCCCTCTTCGCCAATGTAATTAAAATACGCGTCATACAGCACACGCATGTTGCCGATGTCACGATTGCCTGAAGAGGCAGAGTGAGTGATTTTGCCAGCCTTCGGGGCGATCCGTTCCAGCCAATGGCGATAGAGCTTCATCGCGTCATCGCGTGTGATGTCGATCATCGCCTTGTCACTGACGATCTGGATGAAGTTATTCACTGCGCGCAACTTCACTTTCTTCCACTGCGCTTTCTGGACAGTACTTTTATTGACCAGCTCATCGGGAACGATCTCATCACAGTAGATCTCGAATGCCTTGCTGACAGTCACAGGTGGCACAGGGATCATGCCCGCCACACCTTGCGCCAGTTCCTGCGGCATCCTTTGCGTGGCGACCATTTCCAGCCGCGTTACAATCTCTTCCAGCGAAGAATTTGCGGCCATGGCATGCGAGGATCTGTAAGTAAGTCCAAGCGCTTCTATTCGGCGCATAGAAGCCTCATAGCGCGCGCGGGCAGGATCACGCGGCTCATCCATGATCATCGATGCCCAGAGGATATTGTCAGCCTCTTCCATCAAATCACGCTTGGATCTGGCAAGCGCCAGATCGTCCGTCTTCAGCGAAACGCGAATCGTTGGCGCTCGCTCATCGACATGAGAGATATTTCCGGGGACACGACGACGATAATAATAATTGCCAGCCCGCTCGAACAGGAACCGATCTGGGTCCTTTTTGTTCGTAAACCGCCCCATAAACGCACCTCAAAACAGCGTAAAAAACCCACCATGTAGCGCGTTATGTATCACAATTTCGGACAGGCTTGTAAATCTACAATTTTTCAATTGTAGATTTATTGTTTATTTACAATGCTTTAGCTGGTTTTTTATGTGAAAGTTATGGTGCGGATAGAGGGACTCGAACCCCCACGGTCTCCCGCCAGAACCTAAATCTGGTGCGTCTACCAATTTCGCCATATCCGCTTCTGAACCGAAGTGTATTCCACCGAACACACATTATCGTCTCAGGTATTGAACCGCCTCTCGAAAGCGCGCGTCTCTATAACACTCAATTTTCCCGGTTCAAAGGAAAAAAGCCGTTTTGCAAGATTGATTTTCAGCTCTTTCAAGCCGAAGCGCCTTCGTGCTTTCCGCCCCTATATAGCGATCTTATCGCTTTAGCCAAGCTCTTTTTATTCAAAGCCCGATTAATAGAGCGGCTCTTCGTAAAGTTGGGTTCCTTTATCACGCAAAGCTTTGATAACAGCGGTCCCTGCATCATTAACGGCAACCACCGCGGTAATTTCCAAATCACGCTGGCCATCCTCAATTACACGCCCCTCTCCTTCAGGCACATAATATCGCTCTATGCCGTATCGCATAGTGAGTGTGGCATCTGGATAGTCTGAAATCGCATAGGTCGATTCTCCACGAATCTGCACCTCATCCGAGGTGAGGTCCGTAAAAGGTGTGAAAGATGCGCGCGCAACATGCCAAATGCCGCCATCACCAGGCTTCAAAGATACATAAACAGTACGAGAGCCGTCGACAGGCGACCCAATGATCAACTTACGATCAATCGACGCGATGTCATAGCCAAGGATCACATAATCACCACGCATCAGGTCGCGAGGATCAACAGGGCGCGTCTGCAGTACGACCTCATGACCAGAGCGCAGTACAGAGGCGCGTTCCTCAATGCTTGCGTAAAGAATGCCTGTCTGAAGCGCGGCAGCGACAACCGCACCAGCATAAAGCCACTTACTCTTTAATAAGCTCATAGCTTCAACTCCCCTTGGCGCTTTCGTCCGAACCTGTTTTCCATACGGCGGACAAAGGCCGCAAGAAGAAGAACCAGAACACCGGCGATCAGGAAGAAGCCCGACGTGCCGATCATTGAGCCGACGGTTGTAAAAGCCAGATAAAGCACTTCAAATGAAAAAGCCGCGTAAGCAATCGAACGTAAGCTGCCATTATCCCGCCCGCATAATGCGAGCGCACCGACGGCAAGCGCCAGAATGATAATGCCAAAGACAACATCTTGCGTCACGTCTTTGTCGAAGATCGTCGAAAGCATGGTGTCGAGCTGGAGAATACCCAACGCCAGCAATGCAAGCAGCAGCCCGTAAGATGCAAGCGGATGTGCGAAGCGTGTCAGTTTCTGAAGTGGGTCATGTGCGAAAGCATCCGCAAGCATGAAGCCAATGCCAACAATTAACATCATACCGAGAATGAAACGACTCTCGTTCTCAGAATAAAGAAGTGCAGCCCATCCCAAAATAAACAGGCACAATATATGCGCCGCATGTCGAGATTGTGTGAAGCGTGCAGCAATAGCTCCCACCAGAACTAACAAGGGCCCGATCCAGCGATAGCTCAGACTGCCATAATCATTGTCGAAAAAGTAGGTTGAGAGATAAAAGCAAGCGACTGCCGCGCCAAAAGCCGTGAGCACGGAAGAACGAAGAAGGAAGGCCGAGGCAAAAACGCCAACCGCCCAGACGACGGCAGCAGAATGCACATCGCCCGACATATGATACATCTGCCCGACAAGCGCGATACCGGCACCGAATGATGCGGCGGCAATTATATAGAGAGCCTGCGGCAACACAGTATCACCGCGCATCTGCCGCCAGGCACCACCGACATAGCAAACCCATATCAATGCGAAGATCAAGCCGATACGCGCCATGCGCGGCATATCTTGCCAGTTCGCCGCCACCAACATGATGACGGCGGCACCCAGCAAAAGCCCGCCGAGTGTTGCCAGAACCGAACCAAGGCTGAACCGGGGTCCACGTTTTTCAAGGTCAGCGTTCAGCCGCGATGCTGTATCTGCATCGATCAGGCCTTCTTGCTGCCAGCGCGCGACGAGGCGCTCTACTGAAACTGAAAACGACAAAACAACTCCCGAAGAACCTATCCGTTGACGGTATCAACCTACCAAATAGCTGAGAACATATAGGAAACTCACCAGCCAGCAAACAAATACGTTCTAACCCATCACGGCAATTTTGTGCTTCACCAGTCTAATCGATTTAGAGCGCCGTGCGGAGGCCGCAAAGCAGCTATGCAAACTTGGGTCTGCAAGTAGCGAAAACAATGCGTTATATCATGAGCAACAAACAAGATGAATTGATAATCAGTTCCTCAACGATGAAGGAATACCACCATGAACCTTATCCGCTCTTACAGCAATTGGCGCCGTTACCGCGACACAGTCAACGAGCTTAACCAGCTTTCGACTCGCGAACTCAATGATCTTGGCATTTCCCGCGCAGACATCCCATATGTAGCGCGTCAGTCCAAGGGTCGTTAAGTCTAACGGACTTTAAAACGAATTCAAATTTGCTGGGCCTGAATCCTCCTCCCATCAGGCTCGGCTCGTCGCAAAGCACTCCTCCTCCCAAGCTTTGCGATACTATAGGACCGGACTCTCCTCCTCCCAATTCCGGTCTGACAATAATGGCATCCATCGCACCTCCTCCCGCGATGGATGCCATTAGTTTTTCTGGCACCTGTTTACACTACCGCGACGCTCTTCTCCCATTGAAGGCGGCATGCAAAGGAGGTATGGGATTGCCATGTCAAAAGATACAAATCTCTCCCCCGTACATGTCATCGGCGGTGGCCTCGCTGGATCAGAAGCCGCATGGCAGCTTGCGCAAGCTGGCGTGCCAGTTATTCTGCATGAAATGCGCCCCGTTCGCGGCACCGATGCGCACAAGACAGATAATCTTGCAGAACTGGTTTGTTCCAATTCATTCCGCTCGGACGATGCTGAAACAAATGCTGTTGGCGTGCTTCACGCAGAAATGCGCCTTGCGGGATCGCTGATCATGGCCTGCGCCGATGCCAATCAGGTCCCGGCCGGTGGTGCTTTGGCGGTCGATCGCGATGGCTTTTCGCAGGCTGTGACCGCAAAGCTTGAGGCGCATCCGCTGATCACCATTGAACGCGAAGAAATCACTGGTTTGCCGCCAGAAGAATGGGGTCAGGCAATTGTCGCGACTGGCCCTCTGACGGCGCCTTCATTAGCTGAATCTATTCAGGCACAAACCGGTGCGAATGCTTTGGCATTCTTCGACGCCATCGCGCCGATCGTGCATTTTGATTCGATCAATATGGATGTCTGCTGGTTCCAGTCGCGCTACGACAAGGTTGGCCCAGGCGGCACCGGCAAGGATTACATCAACTGCCCTATGGACAAGGAGCAGTATGAGGCTTTCGTTGCGGCCCTCATCGAAGGCGACACGACAGATTTCAAGGAATGGGAAGGTACGCCCTATTTTGATGGCTGTCTGCCAATCGAAGTCATGGCAGAGCGCGGCGCTGAAACTTTGCGCCATGGCCCGATGAAGCCAATGGGCCTCACCAATGAGCACAATCCGACCGTCAAGGCCTATGCTGTCGTGCAGTTGCGTCAGGACAATGCGCTTGGCACGCTTTACAACATGGTCGGTTTTCAAACGAAGCTGAAATACGGTTCACAGACCGGTATCTTCAAGATGATCCCCGGTCTTGAGAACGCAGAATTTGCCCGTCTTGGCGGCTTGCACCGCAATACCTATCTCAATTCGCCAGTGCTGCTCGATAATGTGCTGCGTCTCAAATCACGCGAAAGCGTGCGTTTTGCAGGCCAGATCACCGGTTGCGAAGGCTATGTCGAATCATCTGCCATTGGTCTTCTGGCTGGGCGTTTCACCGCTGCCGAAAAGCTTGGCAAAACACCAGTCGCGCCACCACTCACCACTGCATTTGGTGCGCTGCTCGGCCACATCACTGGCGGTCACATCGTTGCTGATGATGCAGAGCCGGGCAAGCGTTCGTTCCAACCGATGAATGTGAATTTCGGCCTATTCCCGCCAATCGAAGTGCCAAAAACTGAAGGCAAGCGCCTTCGCGGCAAGGAAAAGACGATTGCGAAAAAGCGTGCTTTGTCTGCACGCGCACTGACCGATTTTAAGGAATGGCTGAGCAACAACGCATAGTTCAGAAATAAAATAAAGATCGATGAGATAAGGCGGTTTTCCTTTTCAGAAAACCGCCTTATTCGTTTAAAAACCAGCTCTAAACATCAGCCATTGTTTTCGTATAGCCGAAAGGTCCGCAACCTGATCGGCGGCCTTGCTGCCCAATCGCTCAATGGCATTGAGATAGGCCGGGACAAGCGCCATAGGCAGAAATGCCGGGCCGAGGCTTTTCGGCAAATCTTTCTTTGCCTTATCAAAAATCGACAGATGTTCGCGTGCAAGCGCGATCATCACACTAATAACCCGTTCATGGGCAGATTTGTCGTCATTAGCCAGAATTGCTTCACGCGACACACCAACTGCCTGCAACATATCCGCAGGCACATAAAGCTGTCCGCGACGACGATGAATCGGCAGAAGACGCAGCAGACCAGTAACCGCCTGCGCAACACCTGCGTGGCCAATCGTCTCCGTTTGCGCCTGCGCAGCATTACGATCAAGAATAAGTGTGCCAAGCTGAATCAAAGCAGAAGCGGTTTCTCCGCAATAGCCTTCCAGATCATTCCGGCTTGGCATCGTATCATCATAGAGATCGAAAATACGCGCTTCGCAATAATTATCGAAAGCCATGCGCGGCAGATCATATTTGCTTATCGTCTCGAGCAGTGCTGCTGCCAAAGGATGTGCTTCAGCACTTCCTCGCGCCTCGCCATTGATCAGATCACGCCACCATTGCAGACGCACTTCACCGGGCAATGGCTCATGAACCAGATCGCGAATTCGCGCAATTTCCGCATTGAATGCATAAAGTGCCGCAAGCGCACCCCGCTTTTCTTCCGGCGCATAAAGCACTGAAAGATAACGATCCCGGTCAGCCTCACGCAAAAGCGCCAGGCAATATTCTTCATTCTGGTTCATAAGTTCAGTCTACCGCAAGCAGCGCAGCTGCAACCGCACGATCTTCTGCAAGCAAAACGTTATAGGTGCGCACAGCAGCGCCTGTGCTCATCGGATCAGACGAAATACGATGTTCGCGTAGCATAGCGCGCACATCTTCCGGGATTCGGCGCAAATCTATACCCGTTCCAACAAGCAGAATTTCGATATCATTCGCCTGTTCCAGAATAGCGCCCAGATCTTTGACCGAAATAATGGGCGGTGTGTGCGGCTTCCAGCCATGAATACCGGATGGCAGGCAAAGGATTGAACCGATATGCGACATATCGGCAAAGCGGAATCCGCCATTGCCATAGGCATCAATCGGTGCGCGGCCCGGAAAATGGGCTTCGCGAATTTCTATACCCTTAGCCATGTTTAATTATCCAGATTGAGCGACTGCTCAAGATCATCACTCATTGCATCTCTATCTGCTTCGCGAGGCTTGAGGCCAAACTGAACCAGCAAAGGTGCTGCGATAAAGATCGAAGAGTACGTCGCAACGATAATACCTACGCTAAGCGCCAGTGCGAACATTCGAATATCCGCACCACCAAACATATAGAGCGGAATATGCGCAATGAAAGTCACAAACGCTGTCGGCAGGGTACGCGACAAGGTTTGATTGATCGAGGCATCGATAATTGCGGGCAATGGTGCACTGCTGTAACGGCGCAGATTTTCACGCACGCGGTCATAGATCACGATAGTATCGTTAAGCGAGTAACCGATGATCGTCAGAACCGCAGCCACACTCCATAGATTGAATTCCATGCGGAAGACAATGAACACGCCCGCCAGAATGATAACGTCGTGAAGTGTTGAAAGAACCGCACCGAGCGCCAGCTGCCAGCGGAATCTCACCCATACATAAACAAAGATACCAGCAAGCGACAAGAATAGTGCCAGGAGCCCTGCCTGTGAAAGCTGCTCGGATACTGTCGGGCCAACCACTTCAACACGCTGGAACGAATAGTCCTGCTCGAACTCGCCACGCAGTTTCACTGCAACGGTCTGCTCGGCATCGTCACCCACTTCCTGACTGCCGATGATAACAAGCGCTGAGCGTGGCGACTTTGCAGGCAGCACGCGCGCGCTGTCGATATTCAGCTCGCTCATGCGCTCTTCAATATCTGGCAGATCTGCATCACCGCTGCGCGCCTGCAATTCGACCATTGAACCGCCACGGAAATCAATGCCGTAGTTGAAGCCAATATTGACGAAGAGCGCGACAACTATTGCCGAAGCCAGCACGGAAATCGCAAGCGTCACGAACTGGAGACGCATGAACGGAATATGCGTAACCGTCGGCACCAGTTTCATGCGACGCTTTGGAATTTCCTTCGGCTTTGCAGTTCGCACCCATTGGGCGATCAGCAGACGCGTGAAGGTCAGCGTCGTGAACAATGTCGTCAGAATGCCGATTGTAACGGTGAGTGCAAAGCCATGAACCGGACCGGAGCCCATCAGGAACAGCACGAGTGCAGCAATCATCGTGGTCAAATTGGCGTCAACGATGGTCGAAAGCGCACGGTAGAAGCCCGATTCCATTGCCTGAACAACGGAATAGCCTTTGCGGCGATCCTCGCGTACGCGTTCATAAATCAGAATATTGGCGTCAACCGCCATACCGATAATCAGCACGATACCCGCAACGCTCGCAAGCGTAATGGACGCCCCGATCAGCGATATAACTGCGACGAGAATGACCATATTGACGACTAGCGCGACCATGGCAATCACACCAAGGACGCCATAGGACAGGATCATAAACAGACCGACGAGCAACATTGCGAGCAATGCCGCAGAAACTGCAGCACTCGCATAATCGTCGCCAAGCGCGGATGCAATTGTGCGCTCTTCGAGCACCGTGACAGCCTTAGGCAAAGCACCGGAACGCAGAACAACCGACATATTGTTGGCCGACTGCAAATCGAAAGCGCCGGAAATCTGCAATTCATCGGTATCAAGCGGCTCGTCAACGACAGGTGCGGAAACGACCTGATTATCAACGACGATGGCAAAAGTCTTGTCTTTTACCTGAGCGGTCGCGGCTTCGAGCGCGCTGCGCCCCTTCTCATCCAGTGTCAGAGTGATGACAGGTTCATTGTCATCGCCACCAAGCGTCGCTTTTGCATCGACAACGTCCGCCCCCGTGAAAATTGGCTGTTGTTTTACGAGGTAGCCAACGGGCGGATCGTCAGAAGAATAAATAATCGAGCTATCCGTCGGCGAAGCGCCACCGCGGATAACATCATCGGGCGACATGCTGTCATCGACTGCAAGGAATGAAAGTTCGCCACGAATGCTGAGAATATCTTTTAGAAGCTGGGCGTCGTAGAGGCCCGGAACTTCAACGCGAATACGATTGCGGCCTTCTTCATCAACAATCGGGTTGCCGTAACCCAATTCCTCAAGTCGCTGACGCATAACGTCTTTTGTGCGGTCGACATCGCCTCGGCCAGGATTCTGTACCTGAAGCACAAGGCGTGAACCACCCGACAGATCAAGCCCGAGTGCGACCTGTTTGGTCGGCAGAAAGCCCGGCAGATTAGCCAGAGTTTCACGCGAGAAAAAATTAGGCGATGCAATGATGAAGCTGGCGATAATTGCCAACCAGATCAGAGCCGATTTCCAACGTGAAAAATATAGCATCGGGCTGCAATTCCGTTTCGGCTGGAAGAACTTAAACCGGATGCATAATGCAGCCGGTTTTGTGGGAAGCGTGCGCTTTACACAGGCCTCACAATAATGAACAGGCCCCGGTTAGGGAATCCTTACCGGGGCCTGTTCAAATCAAAAATTACTTATTCTTGTTATCAGCGACTGGTTCGCCCTTAACGCGCACTTCCGAAAGAGCGCTGCGCAGAACGCGAATCTTCACGCCTTCAGCAATTTCAACGTCAAGTTCACCATCGTCGTGGACCTTCTGGACCTTACCGACAATGCCGCCACCAGTTACAACTGTATCACCGCGACGAACGGCTGCGAGCATTTCCTGACGCTTCTTCATCTGGGTCCGCTGTGGACGAATGATGAGGAAATACATGATAACGAAAATCAGGACGAAAGGCAAAATGCTCATGAGCATATCTGGCCCCATAGCGCCACCGGAAGCCTGAGCATAAGCTGGTGTTACGAACATTAGTTACTCCTCTGGAAGTCTCAAAAGACAAATTCTTAATGGCATTACAATGGTTAGTGCGCCAATTGCAACCGACGATGGCTTCATGCAGCCATAGCCACACACTTTTCCTGCAGGTTGTTGCATGTTAAGCCATCATCCTCACCATCTGAGGGCATGGAATGACGACCGAAAATATATTAAGCCAGAAACTCGACCGCCTGATCGCGGCCCTGGAACGCATTGCGCCACCGCAGCCAGCAACACCTGATCTTGAATCTGCAGATTGTTTTGTCTGGGCGCCTGAGCGTCTGACGCTTGATGCGGTGAAGCGTGTCAATCGCGTCGATATTGGACTTATCCGTGGCGTCGATCTCGTGCGTGATCAGCTTGTCGATAATACGCGCCGCTTTGCAAAAGGTTATCCGGCTAATAATGTGCTTCTTTGGGGTGCACGCGGCATGGGCAAATCATCGCTCGTCAAGGCAGCACAAGCCAGCGTCAATGCGGAACAGGCCGATAAGCTTCCGCTGAAACTCGTTGAAATTCATCGTGAAGATATCGACAGCCTCCCTGCCCTGATGAACCTCATCAAGGAAACGCCCTATCGCTTCATTCTGTTCTGCGATGATCTGTCATTCGATCACGATGATACATCATACAAGTCGCTCAAAGCCGCACTTGAAGGTGGTGTGGAAGGTCGTCCGGACAATGTGATTTTCTATGCGACGTCCAATCGTCGTCACCTGATGCCGCGTGACATGATCGATAATGAACGTTCAACGGCGGTCAATCCATCGGAAGCGATTGAAGAAAAAGTGTCGCTGTCTGACCGCTTCGGCCTGTGGCTAGGCTTCCACAAATGTAATCAGGAAGATTATCTGGCGATGGTCGATGGCTATGCTGCCAATTACCAATTGGATTACGATCCAAAGCTACTGCATGCAGAAGCATTGACGTGGTCAACCACACGCGGCAATCGCTCCGGTCGTGTTGCCTGGCAATATATTCAGGATCTGGCTGGCCGACTTGGTAAGGCGATATAAAGCGCATCCCGAAAAGTGTGAGACGTTTTTCGGTCAAGATGCGGTTTAAGAAAAGCCCAATGAAAAAGGCGGGGGTGACACCCGCCTTTCTTAATTCCTTGATCGAATTTCACCTATGATTCCAGATATTTGGAAGGATTGACCGGCGACGAGTTCTTGCGCACTTCAAAGTGCAGCTTTGGCGATTTCGCGTTGCCGCTCATGCCCGACTTTGCAATATCTTCACCGCGACGAACCTTTTGGCCGCGCTGTACGAGGATTTGGCTGTTGTGTCCGTAAACAGTCACAAGGCCATTATCGTGGCGGATCAACACCGTCTGTCCGAATTCCTTCAGACCATCGCCGGAATAGATAACGACGCCATTTTCAGCAGCTTTTACAGGAGTGCCTTCCGGCACCATGATGTCGATACCGTCGTTAACGGAAGTGCCGTCACGCTGACCGAAGCTTGCGAGAACGCGACCGCGAACCGGCCAGCGCATCTGCGAAATCCCGGTCGAAGATGGTGCTGCGGACTGATCCTTTTCAGCATCTTCGATAACCTTATTGCTCGCTGATGGAGGCGTGTAAGGCTTGACGTTGGACGCTTCATTCGGCGCGACCGAAGCAGTCTGTACAGGTGCCGCAACGGCTGGCTTAACTGGTTGCGGCGATACGGCTGCTACCTGTGTCGCAGCACCCGCTGCAGCGGATGGAATAACAAGATTCTGGCCTACACGGATTGCACCGTTTGAGAGGCCATTTGCCTGCTTCAACTGTTCAACTGGTACATTGTGCTTCTGCGCAATCGAGAAAAGCGAATCACCTGATTTGACAGCATAGCCACCCGCAGCGGCTGCAGCGACCGGTGCTGCAACATGACCGGCAGCAGGAATTGGCGCGCCACTTGCAGTTGCTGGCAATTGCCCGAGAACTTTCGATTTCGCGTTAGTGGCTGCATTGTTTGCAGCACCGGCAGCGCTCGCGACCTGCGTTCCGGCATTGTTGACATGGCTCGTTGCCACGTCACGCGTCTGGTTCACCTGATTTTGTGCCTGCGTTGCAGCAGCAGCAACTGGTGCCGAAGACACTGGTGGCAGACTGTTGCGCTGAACCGAACCACTTGAAACAGGTGGCGCCGCGGCTATCGGTGCAGATGCGTAAACATCATTAGCCGGCTGCTGCTGAACAACACGCTGATTAGGCGTGGAACCGGTAAACATGCCATCGGTAAAGCGCATTGTGTCGGCGCTACACCCTGCACCAAATCCGGCAATCAAAACGATCGCTGCATTTCGCAGGAGACGTTCAGACGTATGCTGCAATATTGGAAAACGCATGATCAACTCGCCCAACTCTAGAACTCACTTGGACTCATTAAAACGCGTTAATGTTACTCGCTGGTTAAGAATGGACATTTCTTATAAAAAATATTCACCAATTAGACACCATACGTGCACAAAAACACCACACCATACGGAGCTATAGGCTGCAAAAGCCGAATTTTGCCCGGATTAAGTAGCGAGCAAATTTCTTACAATACCGAGGAAACGCCTTCAATAAATGGCTGATAACGAACAGGCATAATATTGGCCTGTTCAAAACGGCTACCAACTTTCGCAATGCGCGTAACCATCTGCACGTCATCGCCCGGGCCGACTGGTGCTACCAGAACGCCATGCGTTGCAAGAAGCTCCACGAAATGACGCGGAATATCTTCGCACGCTAACCAGATTATGATTCGGTCAAATGGTCCACCCGGCATGCCATGGCGACCGTCAGCATGTTTGACCATGATGTTTTCGCGCTTAAGCGTGACAAACTGCTGCAAGGCACGGTCGCAAAGCTTGCGATAACGCTCAACAGTTGTCACACGGCCAGACAACATCGACATAACCGCTGCGGTGAAACCAGACCCCGTGCCGATTTCCAAAACGCGATGTCCCGGCTCGAGATCAAGCGCTGCGATAACGCGTGCCTGATCATCGATGCCTTCAATATATTCGCCACAATCAAGCGGCGCTGTACGCTGGCTGTAAGCAAGATGCGACCACGCAGAGCCCATAAAGCTCTGACGTGGCGTTGCTTCAATTGCACCAAAAAGGCGGGCATCATTGATGCCGCGCGCCCTCATGCGCATAACGAAGGATGCAAATCCCTCCCTGTCCGAAAGCTGCGGGCGTTCAGACACAGCCTGATTCATGCTTCAACCCCGAGTGCTTCAACACCAAGTGCTTTGCTTAGATCTGCACGAACCTTCTGCGCGGTGAGATCAAGATGAAGTGGTGTAACAGAAATAAAATCACCCTTGATCGCGGCAACATCACTGTCCACCGCAACCTCGGCCTTCGTCCGTCCAAATTGCAGCCAGAAATAAGGGAAGCCACGACCATCACGGCGCTCATCAAGCCTCGCATCATGGCTGAGTTTACCTTGTGCGGTGACGCGTGTGCCTTTAACTTCATCAGGCGCGCAATTGGGGAAGTTCAGATTGATCAAAACGCCTTCAGGCCAACCTGCTTCGACGAGTTTTTTGATCAGTTCAGGCGCATGCGTTTCTGCAGTTTCCCAAGGGAGAACACGACGGCCATCATCGTAATCATACTCCTGCGAGAGCGCAATTGCCTTCACGCCGAGAAGTGTGCCTTCCATAGCGCCCGCAACAGTACCGGAGTAAGTCACATCGTCAGCCATGTTCGCACCGGAATTGACGCCCGACAGGATAAGGTCGGGCGCTCCCGGCAGTACATGACGCACGCCCATAATAACGCAATCGGTCGGTGTGCCGCGCAGTGCAAAATGACGTTCATCGATCTGGCGCAGACGAAGCGGCTCTGACAGTGTAAGCGAATGCGCAAGACCGCTCTGGTCTGTTTCAGGAGCGACAACCCAGACATCATCTGAGAGCTTGCGTGCGATACGCTCCAGAACTGCGAGGCCTTCAGCGTGGATACCATCATCGTTCGTCAGCAAAATTCGCACGTCTTCACTCCTTCATTCAGATCATAAGATTTAACTACGCGGCTTTCTCGATGCGCGTAAGGCCGCCCATGTATGGCTGTAATGCTTCAGGAATATGAATGCTGCCGTCTTCTTGCTGATAATTTTCCATAACAGCAATTAATGCGCGGCCAACAGCGACGCCCGAACCGTTGAGCGTGTGCACAAAGCGCGTCGCTTTTTCCGCTTCCGGACGATAGCGCGCATTCATGCGACGGCCCTGGAAGTCACCACAAACCGAGCAGCTCGAGATTTCGCGATAAGCATTCTGGCCCGGCATCCACACTTCGATATCGTAGGTCTTCTGCGCGCCAAAGCCCATGTCGCCGGTGCAAAGCACAACCGTGCGGAACGGCAGGCCAAGGCGTTTCAGCACTTCTTCTGCACAAGCGGTCATGCGTTCATGTTCCGCAGCCGAGCTGTCTGCATCGGTGATCGAAACCATTTCCACTTTGAGGAACTGATGCTGGCGCAGCATGCCGCGTGTATCACGGCCGGCAGAACCCGCTTCCGAGCGGAAACATGGCGTCAATGCTGTATAACGCTGCGGCAGGGTTTTCACGTCAACGATTTCATCCGCAACCAGATTGGTCAGCGGCACTTCTGCCGTTGGAATGAGCCAACGACCATCCGTCGTGCGGAAAAGATCTTCGGTGAATTTCGGCAACTGACCCGTGCCATAAACAGCTTCGTCACGCACCATCAGCGGCGGCATGGTTTCCACGTAGCCGTGCTCAGTGGTGTGCAGATCAAGCATGAATTGGCCAAGTGCACGCTCAAGACGCGCAAGTGGTCCTTTGAGAACCGTAAAGCGCGAGCCTGCAATTTTTGCGGCACGTTCAAAATCCATGAAGCCAAGCGCTTCACCAAGCTCATAATGTTCTTTTGGTGTGAACGAAAAATTACGCTGATTTCCGATGCGACGGATTTCGACGTTGCCTGCCTCGTCTTCGCCAAGCGGCACATCATCCGCTGGAACATTTGGAAGCGTGGAAAGCGCGTCATTGAGTTCTCTGATCAGACGACGTTCGGTTTCTTCGGCTTCCGTCAAAAAAGCCTTCAGCTCGCCAACTTCCGCCTTCAGTCGATCAGCGGTTTCAGCGTCTTTCTCGGCCATAGCCTTGCCGATTTCTTTAGAAGCGGCATTGCGGCGTTCCTGAGCAGCCTGAACCTTGCCGACATGCTCACGGCGCTTTTCATCCAGCGCGATCAGTTCGGACGAGCGCGACTCTGATCCGCGCTTGGCAAGCGCCTTATCAAGAGCTTCAGGGTTTTCGCGAATCCATTTGATGTCGAGCATGGGAAAAGCCGTTTCGTGTAATTTAACAAGAGAGAGGCTGCGATCATGCAGCCTCTGTTTAACATAAGTCCAGATCAGGAAGTTGGGGCGCTGTCCTCGGCGTCAGCCTCGTCTTTCGCTTCTTTCCGCTGCTTCTCGATCATTCGGGCCAATATGATAGAAATCTCGTAGAGAAGGATCGTTGGTATGGCAAGACCGATCTGGCTTGCCGGGTCTGGCGGTGTCAAAACCGCGGCAACCACGAAGGCAATCACAATCGCATATTTGCGCTTGTCTCTCAGTCCTTCGGATGTCAGCAAACCTGCCCGCGTCAGAAGACTTGTAACGACTGGCAACTGGAAAACCAGACCAAAGGCAAAAATGAGCGTCATGATGAGGCTCAGATATTCAGAGACCTTTGGCAGAAGCGAAATCTGCACTTCACCGTTTCCACCCGACTGCTGCATGGCGAGGAAGAACCACATCACCATCGGTGTAAAGAAGAAATAAACCAGTGCGCCGCCAATCAGAAACAGAATCGGCGAAGCAATGAGGAACGGCAAAAATGCCATGCGCTCATGCTTATAAAGACCAGGGGCGACGAACTTATAAATCTGCGCCGCGATGATCGGGAATGCCAGCACAATGCCGCCAAACATGGCGACTTTCACCTGTGTGAAGAAGAATTCCTGTGGTGCTGTATAGATCAATTCCGCTTTCGAGCGATCCATACCTGCCCAGTCGATTGCCCATTGATAAGGAACGACAAGCAAGTTGAAGAGATGCTTCGCAAAAGCAAAACAGAAAACAAAAGCGACAAAGAACGCCAAAATCGCCCAGATCAGGCGACGGCGCAGTTCAATCAGATGTTCGAGCAGAGGTGCGGCGCTCTGTTCAATTTCGGCCTCATCCCGTTTCACGCTTTGCTTCCTGTCTTGTCAGTCGTCTTTTTTGTGGTCTTTTTAGCAGGAGCGACAACCTTTCTGGTCGTAGCTTTTGGCACAGCTGGTTTCTTCGCGGCAGCGACTGTCGCGGGCTTAGTCGCAGCAGGCTTTGCAACTGTTTCGGATTTAGCAACAACAGCCTTCGGTTTAGCTGCTCTTGGCTTTGCCTTAACCGGCGTTTCCGCAACAGGCGTTTCTACTGCCGCAGCTGGAGCAGCCTTCTTGCGTGGTGCCTTTGGCTTAGCAACCGGCTTTTCGACCGGACCTTCAACAGGAACCGTTGCGCCATTTGGCTCAACAGGCGTCGTCACTTCTGAAAATTTTTCAGGCTCAGCCGGTGACATGGATGTCGTCGACTGGAGACCAGCCCGAATATCCTCTCCAGCACTACGAATCGGGTCGAAGACCTGCGTAAGCTTCGAGCGCGGATCAAGCTTGCGTGCTTCATCGACAATGTTCTTCACATCTTCAAGTTCGGCCTCTTTCAAAGCTTCATTGAACTGATTGCGAAATTCATTGGCCGTACTTCGCATCCGCGCTGTTGCTTTGCCGAAAGCTCTGAGCATCTTCGGCAAATCCTTAGGCCCAACCACCACGATCATCACGATCGCGATAATCAGCAGTTCAGACCAACCGATATCCAACATATTTGATACTCCGCGCTTTTGCGCGCGCCTTGTATTTCGGCGGAAAACCGCATTTCAAATCACAAATTGACCTCTATGGAGGCTACTCGCGATCAGCTTGGATTTTTTATTTATGCTGCGCACCCTATTGCACGCAGCCAAAGCAGATCACATCAGGACTTTGTCGTCTTCTTGACATCCTTAACGGTATCGTCAGCGCGCGCATCAATTGTTCGTGCATCAGCCTTAGCATCCTCCTTCGCAGCGTCTTCTTCAGACATGCCCTGCTTGAAGTTCTTGATGCCCTTGGCAACATCGCCCATCAGTTCAGGAATTTTGCCACGACCGAACAGAAGCAGCACAACCGCGAGAACGATCAGCCAGTGCCAAATTGAAAAGCTACCCATTTTATTCCTCTCAATGCCGTGATCCACGGCGTATTTCTGTATTGCTGATTACGATTTAAGCGTTTTCAACAAATCTTTCAAACAGAAGTGTGACCGTGAACGAAGATACACCAATTTTATTTGTCGTATCTTGCTTTAAATCAATCACCGCGCGGTGCTAGCAACCCCAATCCTTCAAGATCGATATCCTCCAGCGGTTCTTCGTCGGCTGTCAACTCATCGGGATCAACATTGGGAACCGGGACAGAAAAACCGGACGGAGTGCGCGCTGACAATAGCCCTGCCCCGCGTAATTCTTCCAACCCCGGAAGATCACGAATCTCCGGTAGGCCAAACTGGTCGAGGAATGCGTCTGTCGTGCCATAAGTCACCGGGCGACCCGGCGTGCGGCGGCGACCACGCAGTTTGATCCAGCCAGTTTCCATCAACACATCAAGCGTACCCTTGGATGTTTCGACGCCGCGAATATCTTCCAGTTCTGCGCGTGTCACAGGCTGATGATAGGCAATGATTGCCAGCACTTCCATCGCCGCACGCGATAGTTTGCGTTGCTGAACTGTTTCACGGCTTAAAAGAAATCCGAGATCAGGTGCCGTGCGAAAAGCCCATGCTGTGCCAACCTGAACCAGATTGACGCCCCTGCCCTCATAGATTTTTTGCAAATGATTGAGCACAGCGGGTAAATCGGCATTGCCCGGCAGACGCTCCGACAAGGCACGTTCCGTCACAGGTTCTGCGGAAGCAAAAATAATAGCCTCGGCGATCCGGCTGAACTCAGCAAGTGTCATTGATGATTCTGGAGTTTCAGCATTGTCGTCAAAGTCATCAATCTCGATTTCGGTCTCAGACATCCGCGTTCTCATCCAGTTCATTCATTCCAGCCTGAGCACGCATATAAATCGGCTCAAAAGGCGCATTCTGGCGCAGCTCCAGCTTGCCTTCACGCACAAGCTCTAAACTTGCAGCAAACGAGCTTGCCAAGGCCGATGCGCGTTCTTGCGGCGTTAATGCATAATTGATCAGGAAGCGGTCGAGCGAAATCCAGTCCTCACTTATTCCCATGAGGCGCACAAGCGCGCTGCGTGCTTCCTTCAAAGACCAGACGGCACGTTTTTCGATCTGAACATGTGTCACGCTCTGGCGTTGACGTTGCGATGTATAAGCGGTCAGCAACTCATAAAGCGTAGCAGAAAACTGGCTTGAACGATCCACAACAACCAGTTCCGGCATTCCACGCGCAAAAACATCTCGTCCCAGACGTTTGCGGTTAACGAGATTCGCCGCAGCATCGCGCATGGCTTCAAGACGCTTCAGGCGGAATTGCAGCGTGGCGATTAGCTCTTCACCTGTGGCTTCGTCATCGCCCTTTTGTTTGGGAATCAGAAGCTTGGACTTCAAATAAGCAAGCCATGCCGCCATCACGAGATAATCGGCAGCCAGTTCGAGCTTGAGAGCCTGCGCCTGCTCTACAAAGCCCAGATATTGTTCCGCAAGCGCCAGAACAGATATGCGGGAGAGATCAACACGCTGCGTTCGCGCAAGATGCAGCAGCAAATCCAGCGGACCTTCAAAGCCCTGCACATCGACTAACAGTGAGGGTTCGCCATCGTCGATTTCAGATTCATTTTGCCACAGAGCATCCATCGGCACATTTGCACCGTCTTTGCTGCTTGTGTTGGTTTCTGATTCGGCCACCCGCTCGTCCTGTCGTCCTGATGGTCAGCGCATAAACCCCACTGACCTTTTGAGGACATCATATCCTAAAAATCGCCTGTTAAGCTATTGCTTGAAACAGTTGTCCAAACTCTTCGCGCAGTTCCGCTTCATCAGACAAATCAGGCTCACCCGCATAGACTTCAGCCAGCTCTGCACGCCTGAGCGACTTGCCCTCCAAAACTGGAACACGGGGCGCAACCTTTTTGAGTTCTTCCATCACGCCCGCGCAATAAAGAACAATATCGCAACCCGCATTGGTGATACCTTCCGCAATATCGCCAAGATCGCCGGACAGCGCCTTCATCGAAATATCATCGCTGATGATCAGACCATCAAACTGGATGACATCACGAATGACAGTATTGATAACCGTCGGCGAAAGCGTCGACGGGTTCTTTGGATCAAGGCTGTCGAAAATCACATGCGCAGTCATTGCCATTGGCAAATCATTGAGCGCTTTAAACGGCACGAAATCATGCGCGACCAACTCAGACAAGGGCACATCAACTCGCGCCAGTTCTTTATGCGTATCACTGAATGCGCGACCATGTCCCGGCATATGCTTGATAACCGGCAAAACGCCCCCCGCAAGCAAGCCCTCGGCGGCGGCACGCCCCATCAGCGCCACTTCTTGCGGATTTTTAGAATAAGCGCGTGCACCAATCACATCATGCGCACCTTCAATCGGCACATCGAGAACGGGCAGACAATCGGCATTGACCCCAACTTTAAGCAGGTCGAATGCATGCAACCGTGCATGAAGCCATGCTGCGCGCAGGCCAGCATCATGATCGCGATTGTAGATCGCACCAATTTCCGCAGCTGCCGGATAATTTGGAACCAATGGCGGACGAAGGCGCTGCACGCGCCCACCTTCCTGATCGATAAACACCGGCATTTGTGGGCGATCAGTCACGTCGCGCAATTGTGCGGTCAGATCAGCAACCTGCTCAAGGCTTTCGACATTGCGTGCGAAGAGAATAAAGCCCCAAGGCTTTTCATCACGGAAGAAGGCTATCTCATCTGGCGTCAGCTTTGTACCGGCTACACCTGCAATCCACGCCTTGCATTCGCTCATGCGATATTCCTTCGATTCATTTGCACTCAAAATCAGTGATTATGACTTAACCGAAAAACATTCAGCTTGGTAGTCTCACGAAAAAGGGCGGCCAAAGCCGCCCTCTTCAAATTCATTAATCCGATTGCTTACTGCGTTACGAAGCAGCTGCCACCCGCAGTCTTGAAGCGACCGCAAAGCGCATTTGCTTCTTCTTTCGAACCAGCCTGAACACGAACACGGTAATAAGTGCCCTTGTTCGGAATATCGGCGCGCTTGATGTCAACTGCACGACCACCGATCACGCTGCCATAACGCTGCGCCATATTGGCATAAGACTTCTGTGCCAACTCAGCAGATGGCTGCGAAGCGATCTGGATGAAATAACCACCACCAGCCGCAGATGCGACCTGTGGAGCAGCCGCAGGGGCTGCCTGTGCTGGCGTCTGGGTGCGCTGCGGAACGTTACCAACAATCGTTGTTGGCTGTTCAGCAGGACGTGAAGGAATCACAGGCGCACGAACAGGTGCCGCTGGAGCCTGTGTTGCTGGTTGCGCAGCCGGCGTATTGGTAACTGGGGCCTGAAGTTCACCGGCAGCAGCAAGAGCTCCAATTTCATCAGTTTCAGCCGGTGGTGCAATCGGCGCATCATTGTTCGTCGCAGCAACAGGAGCGGTCGGCTGTGGTGCCGTTTGCGTAGGCTGCTGTGCCTGAACGATCGAACCATCTGGACGCACGATCATTGTTTCCACTTCGCGTGGCTGGATCAGTGGTGCGTCCTGTCCAGAATGAGACGCGGCTGCTGTGTTTGGTTCTGGACCATCATCCATACCAACATCATTATCCTGAGCGCCAAGATCGACAGGCTCTTCACCCGCAGAAATAAGCGACTTCTGTTCAGGATTATTCGGCAATGTGCCTGCAACGCGGTCGTAAACGGCCTTATCCTGATTAGGAACAGTCGCACCGCCCGGATTTTCCGGCTGTATCTTGATCGGCTGGTTATCCGCACGAATCACAACAGGTTCGCCGGCACCGCTGCCACCAAGGAAGTGATAGCCAATGCCACCGATGAGAACAGCCAAACCCGCGACGCTTGCAAGGATCAGGCCGCGACGTCCACGAACCGGACGATTTCGATAGGCTTCAGCGGCGACACCAAGATCGTCTTCCGGCTGCATACCACCGGCACGCGTGCCGAATTCACCGCTTTCCATGGTCTGCGCACCTTGTGCAGCCCAATGATTGTAGAAGTCGTCACTGTTTGCAGCGGCATTTTGTGGCGTTGCTGACGGGATCGTTGGGTTGGCGCGTCCATAGGCAACAGTTGCCGCAGCAGCACCAAGACCAAGGGCTGCACCAGCCGCTACGCCACCACTTGGCATGTAAGACGATGCGCTTTCACGGAAGATATCTTCGAAAGCTTTGTCAGCTTCGCTCTGGACTTCGACCTTCGCAGCCGATTCATCGACATCGATGGTGCTGAACACTTCAGCAAATTCAGCTTCCAGATCATTCAGCGATGCGCCGGCATCTTCATCGCCATAGTTGACTTCTGGCAAGTCAAGCGAATGGGTTTGATCAACCTTGCCTTCAGAGACGCTTAGCGTTTCGATTTCAGGCGGAGGTGCTGCAAAGATCGAACCCTGATCGGCATAGTTTGCAAACGATGGTGCTGACGGATGGCGATCTTCATCGCTATACGTTGCATGCGCATAAGCAGGCTGACTGACTGGCTCTTCATCTTCATCCGGCGACAGATCAAAATCTTCATCCGTGAAGAAATCTTCTTCGGTAAAGACAGCCGAGGCATCATCAGGCGCAGCAGAAGCTGCGTCCCCCGAAGGCTCAAAACCAAAGTCGTCTTCACTGAACGAAATTTCTTCCAGACCAGACTGATCGTCATCGGTTGATTCTGAAACAGCGCGTGCAAAATCTGGCTCATCTGACAGCGAGAAGTCGTCGCCAAACGAAAAATCGTCTTCGAGTTCAGCCTGTTCTGATTCGAAAGCGGGGGCAGCATGCTGCACTGGCTCTGAAGACAAAATGCCAGCAGTCGCAGCACCCGCTGCAAAATTGCTCAACGTGTAATGCGGATAAGCAGGAGCTTCCGCACGCGACGCTGTTTGCGGTGCATAGCTTTCGGGAGCGTAACTGGTCGCGGACTCAACAGGAGCGAACGCCTGCGGGTCTTCCAGCGAGAAGTCGTCAAATGCGGGTTCTTCGTAGGCTGGTTCTTCAGCGACATTGCTCTCAAAACGAGGTGCGTCGTTTTCAAACTGCTGCGGCTCATCTTGATAGGCTGGCTGGTAAACTGATTCTGGCGCTGACGAAGCCTGCGCCTCTTCACCAAACAGCAAGCTTTCCAGCTCGTCTTCTAGCGATAGAGCCTGATGTGGCGGCTCTACAGGCTGGGGGGCTTCAAACGGTGCAGCGGATGGGATTTCCCATTCATTGTCGATGTTCTGGCTAGGTGTTGCATATCCAGCAGCTTCGTCCGCATAGGGATCAGCAAATTGCGATTCCGACTCCTGAAATTCAGTGGATTCGTAGTTTGAATAGCTCTGCTCTAAAGGGGCGGCAGCGGCGGTTGCAGCATAAGCATCCGGATGAATGTCTTCGTATGCTGTGCGCGCTTCAGAATAATCATTGTAATCGAACTGCGGCACGGGTTCCGCGCGGTCAGCTTCTACAAACTCAAAAGACTGCGCAGGTGCGACAGGCTGAGCGGCTGCTTCATGCACATCCATCTGCAGATCAAATTCTTCTTCAAGAGCGGACGCCAGATGGTCCTCATGCAGAACCGGCGCTTCATCCTGATAAGAATTAGACGAAAATGGCACCGTATATTGCTGTGGCTCTGGCTCGTTGCCAAAATCACCAAGCAATTCACGTTCAAGATCGAACGAAAGCTCGCTGTCACCAGAATCAAAATTTGGCTCAGGCCTGTAGTCGCCCCGGTAATCACTTTGGGCGGCATTTGTATCAGCAGACGCGCCGAAGTCCATGATCCTTGATAGTTCCATCAGCGGATCGTCTTCGTGCAGCGGACGCTCGCCGTAATTACGGGGATTAGCACTGCTGTCCGTCATGGTGTGTTCCTAACTCAAACCCTGGACGTCGCAAGACGTCTCGATACATCACATTTTAGCGAGGCAATGTGGGCAAAAGTTGACGGAAGTTACTTGCGCCTTATGGAAGGCCGGTGACTTAACCCGTCATCGATCTTCCATCTTTTTGACTTACCACCACCCACTCAACACTGTTGTTGAACTTGCGAGTGATCAATTCGTCTTAGCGCATTTCCGTTGGAGCATCCGCACCGATAATCGTCAAACCAGAAGTCAGAACATCGGAAACGACCTGCACCAGCCCTAGCCTTGCTAGTGACAATTCTGGGTCGTTAACCTTAATAAAACGTAAGTCTGGGTTTTCTGTACCCTTATTCCATTGCGAATGTAGCGCGCTGGCAAGGTCATAAAGGTAAAAAGCGAGACGATGAGGCTCCTGATGGGTAGCCGCAGCGTCGATCAGACGTGGATATTCAGCAAGCTTGCGGATAAGCGCAATTTCGCTCTCATCAGTCAGCTTGTGGAGGTGTGCACCAAGCGAAACGCGATCCAGATCGGTAAGCCCAAGCTGATCAACAGCCTGACGGAAGACCGAATGGCAACGCGCTGACGCGTATTGCACGTAGAACACCGGATTGTCCTTCGACTGCTCCGTTACTTTCGCAAAATCGAAATCAAGCGGCGCATCGTTCTTCCGGTAAAGCATCATGAAACGGACCGGATCGCGACCAACCTCATCCACCACTTCGCGCAGCGTGATGAATTCGCCCGAACGCTTTGACATGCGCACGGGTTCACCGTCGCGGAACAGCTTAACGAGCTGGCAAAGCAGCACTGTCAGCTTGGCCTTTCCGTCAGAAACAGCACGTGCAACAGCTTCAAGACGCTTCACATAGCCGCCATGGTCTGCGCCAAGCACATAGACCATCTCATTGAAACCACGATCATATTTATCTTTGAAATAAGCAACGTCAGCCGCAAAATAGGTGAAAGCGCCGTCTGACTTCATCAGCGGACGGTCAATGTCATCACCCACTTCAGTCGAGCGGAACAAGGTCTGCTCGCGATCTTCCCACTCTTCTGGCAGCTGGCCCTTTGGCGGTGGCAGCTTGCCCTTATAAACGTGGCCCTTAAGCGTCAGATCGTTGATTGCAGCGCGAATAGCGCGTGCATGATCGGCATGCAGCGTGCGCTCAGAATAGAACACGTCGTGATGAACATTCAGTGCATCAAGATCAGCGCGAATCATTGCCATCATTGCGTTGATGGTGCGTTCTTTCACCAGAACGAGTGCTTCTTCTTCCGGCATTTCCAGAAGCGTCTTGCCAAATTCCTTGGCAAGCGCCTCGCCGACTGGCACCAGATAATCGCCAGGATAAAGACCGGCAGGAATTTCGCCGATATTTTCGCCGAGTGCTTCGCGATAACGCAGCATCGCAGAATTGGCCAGCACGTCGATCTGTGCGCCCGCATCATTGATGTAATATTCTTTGACGACATCGAAGCCAGCGAATTTTAGAAGGTTAGCAAGCACGTCACCGACAACGGCGCCGCGGCAATGGCCGACATGCATTGGGCCGGTCGGGTTTGCCGAAACATATTCAACATTGACTTTTTTGCCAGCGCCGAGCTTTGAGCGGCCAAAATCGGTCGCTTCATTGAGCATGCCCTGCAACTCGCGCTGCCAGTATGCGTCCTTCAAACGCAGATTAATGAAGCCCGGACCTGCAACATCGACACTTGCGACGTCTTCATCGGACTTCAAAGCATCGGCAATTGCCGTTGCAAGCTCGCGCGGATTCTGACCAACAGCCTTGGAAAGCACCATGGCAGCATTGGTTGCAATATCACCATGCGATGCGTCGCGTGGCGGCTCAACGCTGATACGCGACAGATCAAGCTCGCTGCCATCTTTCGTTTTCAGATCAATCTCTTGCAACGTTTTTTTGATACGTGCGTCGAAATCTGCAAAGATATTCATGGTTCGTCCTGTCAGGCTTCCGTCCGGCTATAATTGTGTTTTCCGGCCTTGGCTCGTCATAAAAATAACAGCCATACCAACGCGTTTTAGCGCCAGCATCCGCTTCGTTAAGCTCCGATTAAGCTAAATCGGGTGTGTGGTCAAACAATCGTCGGTGTTCGCGCACGGCATAATTGTCAGTCATACCCGCCAGATAGTCGGCAACACGGCGTGCCTTGCCTGCTTGATCAAGCACTTCCCAGTCTGCTTGCCACTCGGCTGGCATGATGGATGGCTTTTCAAATGAAATATCGAATAGGTCTTGAACAATCTTATCCGCAGCATGCCTGCGAACCACGACACTGTCATGAAAATAAAGGTTCTTGAACAAAAAGCGTTTCAGCGTTTTTTCTTCATCGCGCATCGTATCCGAAAAGCCTACAAGCGCGTGTGGTTGCGCATGCACGTCATCAACACTTTGAGGATTGGCATTCGCGATACGGCGTTGTGATTCCGCAATCACGTCTTCGACCATGATCGTGATCTGACGACGCACTAGCTCATGCCCGGTGCGCACGGCATCAAGCCCCGGATAACGCGTTCTGACAATATCCAGCAGCCGCTTTGTTAGAGGCACCTCATCCAGCCCTTCAAGCGTCAGCAGGCCAGAACGAAGACCATCGTCAATATCATGCGCATTATAAGCAATGTCGTCCGCGATTGCCGCGCATTGTGCCTCAAGGCTCGCAAAACGCGACAATTCGAGATCATAGCGCTCGTTGAAATCGAGGATAGGTTGAGGAACCGGCTCGTCGGCATGGGTTGCAAATGGGCCAATCAGCGGACCGTTGTGCTTTACCAAGCCTTCAAGCGTTTCCCATGAGAGGTTCAAACCGTCAAAATCAGCATAACGATGCTCAAGCTTCGTCACGATACGCAAAGACTGCGCATTATGATCAAAGCCACCATAGGGTTTCATCCGCTCGTTGAGCGCGTCTTCCCCAGTATGTCCAAACGGCGTATGGCCAAAATCATGCACGAGCGCCACCGCTTCGGCAAGGTCTTCGTCCAATCGCAAGGCACGCGCCAATGCACGGGCAATCTGGGCCACTTCGATCGTATGGGTCAGGCGCGTGCGGTAATGATCACCCTCATGGGCGATAAAAACCTGCGTCTTATGCTTCAGGCGGCGGAAAGCCGTTGAGTGAATGATTCGGTCGCGGTCGCGCTGAAAAGGAGTCCGCGTGGCGCTTTCCGGCTCAGACACCAGCCGCCCGCGGCTCAAAGCTGGATTGCAAGCATAAGGCGCGCGTTCACGATAGCCAAAGCCGATGCCTTCGAGTGACCCAATTTCCTGGCCGGACATTGCGATGCGTTCCTCACTGTAATATGATTACGTAAATGACAGGTGGACATTGACTTCCACGCACTGCGTTCATAGCTATCAGCTAAACATGATGGCAAGTATGCGTTGATTGTGAATTTCGTAATTCCACTTCGTTATACGCAATTGTAAGCGGAACAAGGCAGATGACAGACATTACCGTTTCTGAATCCGCAGCCAAGCGGATTGCAAAGATTATCAGTTCTGAACCCGGCAAGACCGCACTTCGCGTGTCTGTCGAAGGTGGCGGCTGTTCTGGCTTTTCCTACAAATATGATCTGGTTGATGATCAGTCCGATGATGACATTGTTATCGAAAAGCTCGGTGCCAGGGTACTGATCGATTCCATCTCTGTGCCCTATATGGACGGCTCGCAGATCGATTTCGTTGATGACCTGATGGGACAGTCGTTTCAAATCCGCAATCCAAATGCCACAGCATCATGCGGTTGTGGAACAAGCTTCGCGATCTGATGGAGTTTACCACCCCAAAGAAAAACCGGCTTTAAATTAAAGCCGGTTTTATTTTATCAGGCTTTGACCGACGAGACGGTCGCATCAATGTGATCAACCAGCGCATCCGGCAAACCAAGGCGACCCGCCAACATATCGAGATAACCACGTTCTGCACGCGTATCAGGATCAATCGTCAGGCGTGAAGCCGTATAAAGCTCGACCTTCTGTTCTTCCGTCTGAGCAGCTGCGACCAAAGCATCAATATCAATCGGATCCGCGAGTTCTTTCTGAAAAAACGCTTCTGCCTCGTTATCGAGGCCTGAAATCTGCACTTTTTCCATAATCAGTGCGCGTTCACTCGCATCGATATGACCGTCAGCCTTCGCAGCCGCAATCATCGCCTGAATAAGTGTCAGCGCGAAGCTATTGCTCATTGAAGGTGATTGCGGATGAAAGGGTGAGTCTGCTGGCGGCGGTGGAAGCAGTTCTGGCTCAGCTGCCGCTGGTTGGGGGGCAGTTTGCGGCTGCTGGCCGGATTTATAGTTCTTATACGCGAGATAACCAAGACCAGCGATTGCAGCTAAACCGCCTGCGGTTGCGACATTGCCAGCAAGTTTGCGGCCCGTCTTCGTGCCAAAGATTGCCGCAGCGATTGCACCAGTAGCCAAAGGGTTCTTCTTGGCGAGATCGGTGGCCTGCCCTGCCTTATCGCGAACGCTTCCTGACATGCCCGGTATTTGCGATCCCAGAAATTGGTCGAGAAGCTTTTTGGCGTCAAACATTCAAATCTCCTAATTTGACTACTGTAAATGGGAGATAGGAACGCAAAAGCGGCAATACAAATGGCCAATGAATATTTATGCGAAAGAGCGGAAATTCTGTGATGGAATGCGTGCAGCGCTTGCCCTCACCCCATCTTACGCCTAATCATTTCATCATGAAAATCGCGACATGGAATATAAACGGCGTCAAGGCGCGCATCGAAAACCTCCAGCATTGGCTGAAGGAATCATCGCCCGACATCGCTTGCCTTCAGGAAATCAAGTCAGTGGACGAGCTGTTCCCACGGCTGGAAATCGAAGCGCTCGGCTATCATGTCGAAACGCACGGGCAAAAAGGCTTTAACGGCGTCGCGATTCTTTCCAAAAAATCACCAGATGAGGTTATTCGCGGTCTTCCCGGCGATGATAGCGACGAACAAGCTCGTTTCATTGAGGCCGTTTTCTCGACCGATAAAGGCGTTCTACGTGTCGTGTCGCTCTATCTCCCAAACGGCAATCCGATTGATACGGAAAAGTTTCCTTATAAGCTTTCCTGGATGCAGCGCCTTGAGACATGGGCCAAGAACAGGCTTGAACTGGAAGAGCCGCTTGTGCTTGCAGGCGATTATAATGTCATTCCTGAGCCTTATGACGCGAAGAATCCGCAACAATGGCTTGGCGATGCGCTGTTTCAGCCGCAATCACGTCAGGCGTTTCGTCGCCTGGAAAATCTGGGCTTCACTGAAGCGGTCAGAGCTGCCACGGACGCTGAAGGCGTTTACACCTTCTGGGATTATCAGGCCGGTGCATGGCAGAAAAACAATGGCATTCGCATCGACCATCTGATGTTTTCACCAGAAGCGGCAAACCATTTCGTTTCGACGGATATCGAAAAGCATGTCAGAGCATGGGAAAAGCCGTCAGACCACGTGCCTGTAACGGTGACATTATCCGTCTGATTAATCAGGCGGATTCAAATAATCAGAAATCGCCCTTGGTGGTCAGATTGCCGGAGAGTGCCACCGCATTACGGCGGTCTGCTTCACCCGCAATAGAGAAAGCCTGTTCCTGCATATCGCGTATCCAGGTGCAGTCTTCTGTTGGGCAACGCTCAAAGGCCGCAGTCAGCATGGCTAGGCCACGCACGGTCTTTCCCGCCTGAAACAGCATATTGCCGAGCATCGCTTGCGCGCTCGCATTGCCCTTCTTGGCAGAAAGCTGAAACCAGCGTGCGGCCTGCATTGGGTTAGGCTCTCCACCCTCACCGTCAAGCAACATCTTGCCAAGTTCAAACTGAGCTGCCGGATCACCGAAATTCGATGCAGCCTGCACATAAAGATTACGGGCAAACTTGGGATTGGCCTTGACCGGCGAACCGGGAATGCCGCGCTTCACATAACCGGCAAGTGCGACCAGCGCATCAGCAACATAAGGCTCATTTTCTGAACCCGGCTCTGCACCGTCACGAACGATCTTTTCAAAAATCTGATAGGCTTCATAGTCATTCTCAGCGACGCCATCGCCATCGGCATACATGCGTGCAAGCTTCCACTTGGCGCCCTGATGTCCACGATCGGCAGCATAACGCAGCGCCTTGATCGCCTCGTCCTTGTGGCCACTCTTATAAGCAGAAAAACCAAACTTGAAGAGCTCAAACGGGCTACGCGATTTCTCGGAGTCATCGTTTAAATCAAAAGCCGAAGCGCTGTTGCAGACAATGGCCAAACCAAGTGCCGCAGCGATAAGGGGATATGAAAAACTGCGGATACGCATCAGAACGCTGGTCTTTCACACTGATTAGAAGTTGATGACATCATCAACAGAGTGCATTGAATTTTCGTCAACACTGAGACCCGATTTTGGCGGAAAAAAGCTCGTTTTTCACGAAAACGAAAAAACAAAGATCGGTCGGCTTTTTCGCCCTCCGAAAACGGATCGTTATGAAACAATGCGTCCTTCTTCATTTTTTTCCTGTCCTGAGGGAACCAAAGCTTCCCAATTCTGTTAATGGCTTTCACCTTTCCCTAGCGGTGACGCCCCTTTGTGGCGGGAAATGGGCAAAATGTGCCTCCCATCTTTTAGCCTAAAGCAATAATAAAGACTGTTGCTGAATCAACACAAAACAAAATGTTGTGGGGCTGAAGTTGTTAGACCAAAGCGTACTTTCAAATGTGATAGATTCTGCGAAGCATGATTGTGTATAGCGAGAATAATGCTGGTTGGGGTGCCAAAAGCGATGGTTAACAGAAGGCGCCGCTATCGGCGTAATTATACCTCTGCGAGGCGACAAAACGCACGAAAAATTATAAGCATCCTACTGACTTTATTGATATTTTCAATTCTCATTGCAATTATCGTCTCTCTACCTGAAAGTCGGCAATCTAGGGAAACTCTAGCTGGATCGGTCTATGTCATTGATGGTGACACAGTCATTCTCGACAAGATTCACATACGGCTTGCAGGCATTGACGCACCGGAAATGCAGCAAAGCTGCCAGATCGACAAGCGCGATTACCTTTGCGGCCGAGACGCGCGCAAAGTTTTGCTGAATAAGATCAATGGAAGTACGATTCGATGTGAAAAGCTGGGGCTTGATAAATACGGACGTACCTTGGCGACATGCTATCGCGGTGAAACAAACCTCAACCAATGGATGGTGGAACAAGGCTGGGCAGTTGCCTATGGCGATTATCGCAGCGAAGAAGCTACTGCGCGTCGTGAAATACGCGGCATATGGGCTGGCAGTTTTGAGGTGCCGTATCAGTGGCGCAAAGACCATCAGCAACCAAACGCCGATGCTGAAACCAGCCATGAAACACGATCATCCGATGTAATCAGCGATATGATTCATTATATCAAAGGCCAAGTCGTTAAACTGCTGAACGCAATTTGATCTGGAGAATTACAGAAAGAATGGAAAATCTGGACGAGCTCAGACACTCGATCCAGGCGTGCCGCCGTTGTCGTGACACGCCCCAATATCTGCCACCTTTGCCACACGAACCGAATCCGGTTTGCATTATTTCAAATACGGCACGCATTGCGATTTGCGGTCAGGCACCCGGCATTCGCGTGCACAACAGCTCCCTGCCCTTTAACGATCCGTCCGGCGATCGGCTACGGCAATGGCTCGGCACAAGTCGCGAAGAGTTTTACGATCCATCGCTTTTTGCAATCGTGCCGATGGGCTTTTGCTTTCCCGGCTATGACAAACATGGTGGCGACCTTCCGCCACGTCGTGAATGCCGCCCGACTTGGCATGACCGCGTTTTTGCATCCATGCCACAACTCGAATTCATTCTGGTTGTCGGGCAATATGCGCTTGCCTACCATCTCCCAGAGTGGCGCAAGACAAGTCTGACCGAAACAGTTGAGAACTGGCGGAACTTCATGGAAACGCCGAATACTGCGGGGCGAACCGTTTTGCCCTTGCCGCATCCATCTTGGCGTAACAGTGGCTGGCTCAAACGTAATCCATGGTTCGACGCGGACGTCGTGCCAGCTTTGCAGCAAAAAATACGCAAACTGATTGACCCTAGAAAATAATTTTTAGAACCACCATTCTCAACAGAATATTTTTCCTGTAAATTCCAGCCAAGGCAAACGATAAGGTATTAAGTTTCACACATCCACAGGGTTCGGGAAACAGTTTCTAATATCGGGATAAAAATCGCATGGACAGGCTAGACAGAAAAATACTGCGTTTATTGCAGGAAGACGCAACACTGGCGGTAGCCGATGTCGCTAAGAAGGTTGGCCTATCCACAACCCCTTGCTGGCGCCGCATCCAGAAGCTTGAGGAAGATGGTGTCATCAAGCGCCGTGTTGCTATCCTTGATCCTGTGCGCATCAATGCGCGGGTAACGGTATTTGTATCCGTACGCACCAGTTCGCACAGCAATGAATGGTTGAAGCGTTTTTCGGAAGTTGTTCAGGAGTTTCCAGAGGTCATCGAGTTTTACCGCATGAGCGGTGATGTCGATTATCTGCTGCGCGTGGCTGTGCCAGACATTGGCGCTTATGATGCATTCTATAAGCGCCTTATTAGCAAGATTGAAATTCGTGACGTGTCTTCATCTTTCGCTATGGAGCAGATCAAGTACACGACAGAGCTGCCGCTCGACTACATGGTACTCGACAAAGAAAGCAATTAACCACGCGTTACCGCAAAAAGCCCCGGATTCCCGGGGCTTTTTATGTTTACTTCGTAGAACTTGTAACGCCGGCTTGCTCGAATGTTGCCATTCCGCTGTGGCAAAGCGCTGCCGCTTTGACGATACCAGCGGCAAGTGCTGCACCCGTTCCCTCTCCAAGACGCATGCCAAGATCGAGAAGTGGCTTTTTACCCATCTTTTCAAGTAGCAGCCGATGCCCCGGCTCGGCTGACACATGGCTAAACAAGCAATGATCAAGTGATGTCGGGTTTGCTGCGTAAAGAACTGCGGCGGCGGCACTGGCGACAAAGCCATCAACGATGACCGGAATTTTTTCCATGCGGGCTGCAAGGATTGCACCTGCCATCGCAGCCAATTCACGTCCGCCGAGGCGACGCAGAACTTCTAGCGGGTCTTTGAGGTGATCTTGATGAAGTGTCACCGCAGCGCGAACCGCCGCAAGCTTACGATGCAACAACTCGCCCGTCGAACCCGTACCCGGACCAACCCAGTCTTCAGCCGCACCACCGAAAAGTGCCATAGCAATGGCTGCGGCAATCGTCGTGTTGCCGATGCCCATTTCGCCGATGCATAGAAGATCAGTTCCACCCGCAATCCCCTCCATGCCAAAGGCCATGGTGGCCGCACATGTGCGCTCGTCCATGGCTGCTTCTTCGGTGATGTCACCCGTTGGATGTTCAAGCGCCAGATCGAAAACCTTGAGTCCCAGATCATGCGCGATGCAAAGCTGATTGATCGCAGCGCCACCGGCGGCGAAATTCTCAACCATTTGCGCAGTCACGCTTGAAGGGAATGGTGTGATGTTCTTAGCGGTCACGCCGTGATTGCCCGCAAAGACTGCGACCAGCGGGCGATTGATCTGCGGAATGGATTTACCTGTCCATGCTGCCAGCCATGCGACGATTTCTTCAAGCTGCCCGAGCGAACCTGCTGGCTTGGTCAGTGTCGCTTCCCGCGCACGCACAGCCGCTTCCGCACCAATATCTGGTCCCGGCAGATTGCGGATGAGTTCACGGAAATCGTCAAAAGGAAGGCCACTGGCACTCATATCGTCTGGTCCAATCAATCAATGGAGGATGCAAAACTATTTTGCTCGTCCTATAAGCACTTACGCAAATTTTCAAATCACCTCTTTGCGCCAAGGCTTATTGGCTGCAATTATTCCTTCTTATGCCATATCGTTCTTAAAGCGGAGCAAGCACTTGCAGCGAAATAGCTTCATTGGAGATACAATTCGTTCTCTGGGGTTTCTAAGCCGTTTGCCACTGCGAGCCGCATGGCTTGAGGGTTCCAGCGATTCGCTTAAAACAAGTGTGCGGGCTTTTCCGTTCGCCGGTGCCGTGCTTGGGCTGTTTGCAGGGATAGCACTGCTATTATCCGATTATCTGAACCTGCCTGCACTAGTTTCCAGCTTAATCGCTATCGGTGCACTCGCTGCCATGACAGGCGCATTGCACGAAGATGGCCTTGGTGACAGCGCAGACGGCTTTTTCGGAGCTTCAACACCTCAACGTCGTCTCGAAATTATGAAGGATTCGCGTATTGGCACTTTCGCGGCGCTGATACTCATCATCTGGACAGGCCTTAAAGTTGTACTTCTAGCCACCCTTATCGAGAGAGCTGGCCCTTGTTACGCCACGCTCGCGCTCATTGGCGCAGAATCTGCAAGCCGAGCAGCTATGCTTGCTCTGTGGTATGGTCTTCCATCAGCACGTCCCGGTGGCCTTGCTGATAATCTGGGACAGCCAAGCTGGGAAACGCTTGTCTGCGGCTGTTTGATTGGTCTTGGTATTCTAGCCTTGACCAGCATTCCTGTGGCGGGGGTAGCAGGATTCATAAAGGCCCTGCTTTTCAGCGTTGTCCTGGTCTTTGGTTTTGCAAGACTATGCGTTGCCAAAATTCGCGGACAAACAGGCGATACGCTGGGAGCAGCACAACAGATTTGCACGCTTGCGGTTTTGCTTGGTCTTGTCAGTGCGCTTTGATGCAACCACATTGATTTCATGAATACCGCAGCAATCGAATCGCCATGCATATTGGTATGCGTGATGGACAGCCAAACAGGATTTTGTCTGGGTTGCGCCCGGACGCTTGATGAAATTGCGGGTTGGTCAAGTATGAGCAATGATCAACGGCGCGCAGTCATGGCGCTTTTACCTCAGCGACATGAAAGACTGGAAAAGAGAGAAAACTAATGGAGCGTTTGTTCTGGATCGTAATTGCAGCCATTGCAGTTGTTATTTTGCTGCTGATGGCAAACGATAACAGCGGCACAACGCTTGGAATGGCCAATGACGCTTTTGGCCAGGCGGCCTATATGGGCATATGGGGTGTGGTGCTGGCGGCAGGCATTTTAGGCTCCGGCATCAAACTCAGCGATTTTGCCCGGAACATGGCCGTCTGGGCGGTTATTATTCTGGCTCTCGTTGCAGGATACCAATATCGCTATGAGCTACAGGATGTAGGAAGCCGCATCACGGCTGGCCTTATTCCCGGCAGTCCGATTTCAGGACGAGCCTCAGATGGTTCTCTCACCGTCACTCTTGCAAAATCGGCCAATGGTCATTTTGAAGTAAATGGCCGTGTAAATGGTGCGCGCGTACATTTCCTTGTCGATACAGGCGCATCTTCGGTTGTGCTCTCAAAGGAAGATGCCGAACGCGCAGGCATCGACACATCATCGCTTGCCTATAATGTGCCGATCAACACAGCCAATGGCAGGGCAACGGCCGCAAGCATCACCATCGCAAACTTACAGATTGGCGAGATCCAACGTGAGAATATCCGCGCCATGGTTACGCAAGAAGGTCTGATGACCGGCAGTCTGCTTGGCATGAATTTCCTGCAAACGCTGGGTGGGTTCAGCGTTCGCGGCGATCAGTTGATTATGATAGATTGATCACGCTGCTTCAGCGCTGGCTTCCATGACGGACGCATAGGCCTGACGCAGCAAATCACTACTAGCATCCGGCTTTGAGGCATCGGTCGAGAGCATCTGGCGCCAGCGGCGCGCGCCAGGTTGCCCCGTAAACAAGCCGATCATATGTCGACTGATATGCGAAAGCCTGCCACCATGCGCAATATGCCTGTCTACATATTCGCACATTGCCTCGATAATCTCGGCCATATCGACGTGCTTTTCGTCTTCGCCATAAATCAGATGATCGACATCGGCTAAAATTGCCGGATTGTGATATGCAACGCGGCCCAGCATAACGCCATCTATATGATCAAGATGCGCAACGGCTTCTTCAAGCGTACTGATGCCGCCATTTATGCCGATAAATGTCCCCGGCAAGCGCTTCTTCAAGCGATAAACACGGTCATAATCTAGCGGCGGAATATCACGGTTTTCTTTGGGCGAAAGGCCTTTCAGCCATGCTTTGCGAGCATGGACCCAAAGCGCATCAGCTCCAGCGTTAAGAACCTGATCTGCAACCGCATCAAGTGCGACTTCCGGGTTCTGATCGTCGACGCCAATCCGGCACTTGACGGTGACAGGTACAGAAACAGCCTCTTTCATGGCTGCCACGCAGCGGGCGACCACATCGGGCGTCTGCATGAGACACGCGCCGAACGTACCCGACTGCACACGGTCAGACGGACAACCGACATTGAGATTGACTTCATCATAGCCAAAGCCCGCGCCGATCCGCGCTGCTTCCTGCAATTTGACCGGATCCGAACCGCCAAGTTGCAACGCAATCGGGTGTTCGGCCGCGTCAAAACCCATCAGCCGCTCACGTGGACCGTGGATGGCAGCATCAGCGACAACCATCTCCGTATAGAGAAGTGCGCGCTTTGAAAACAGCCTGTGAAAATATCTGCAATGTCTATCAGACCAATCCAGCATCGGAGCCACAGAGAACCGATTGTCAGGATAATTGCCATTTTTATTTTTTATTTCAGTCATTTAAACAATTATCCTGAGAATGCGATTCATCTGAGCGTGAAAGCTTAAGATTGAAAGCCGTACTGTAAGTCGCGCAAAAAGCCACAAACAATGCAAATGATCAAGTTTTTGGGTCACGAAGGCGATCAAATCATCGAATAGTGTGACTTCCGCGCTTATTACGAATTAAAATCATGATACGCGATTCTTAATACCAAAACTTGAGGACCATATTTTGACCGACCTGTCCCCCTTCAATAAGTCGTTCGATGCTTTTCTGTTTGATATGGACGGCACAGTTCTGAGTTCCATTGCTGCGACCGAACGCGTCTGGGGACAATGGGCCACGCGCCACGGCATAGATCCGGTGACGTTCGTTCCAACCATTCATGGTGTGCGTGCAGTCGATACAGTGCGCAGGCTTGGGCTGCCGCATCTCGACCCGGATACAGAAGCCAAGATTCTGCTCGATGCGGAAATGGCCGATCTGGACGGAATTGAAGCTATTGAGGGTGCAATCGATTTCCTCAAATCGTTGCCAGAAGATCGTTGGGCTATTGTCACTTCAGCGCCCATTGAGCTAGCACGCCGCCGCCTTGCGGCCGCCGGTATTGCGCTGCCAAAGGTCATTGTTTCGGCGGAAGACGTCGAGCGTGGAAAGCCTAGCCCTGAATGCTTCCAGCTTGGTGCAAAGCGGCTTGGTTTTGATCCGAATAATTGTCTGGTTTTTGAAGATGCGCCCGCCGGTATTGTTGCAGGTGAAACCGCTGGTGCACATGTCGTTGTGGTGACGGCAACACACCCACATTCGCCGGAAACTGCTCATAAGAGCATCAATAGCTACAAAGAACTGAAACTATCGGTCGATGCCGACACTGGCATTCTGTCGCTGTCAGACGCTTCAATCTGATACAAATATGAAAGGCGCGTGTTATATCACGCGCCGCCCTTCTCGCCAGACTGTACGAATAATCGGCACATGTTCGGCAATCTGTACCCGCACAAGATCACCACGTTTGCCAATTGCGATCTCACCGCGATCGTCAAGGCCAACTGCTTTAGCGGGATTTGCTGAAACAAAGCGCATTGCCTGCGGCAAGGTGATTTCCTCCATAACATCAGCCATGAAGAATGCCGCGTGCATCATGCTTGCCGGGATATAATCTGACGAAATAATATCAAGATGACCGGCCTCCGCCAGCTCACGCGCAGAAACATTGCCGGAATGCGAGCCGCCGCGCACCACATTGGGCGCGCCCATCAGGACTGACATGCCGGACTCTTTTGAGGTCTTCGCAGCCAGATGTGTGGTCGGAAACTCCGCAACCCGAATACCCTGCGTTTTCGCCTCTGCGACATGATCTGCTGTTGCATCATCGTGGCTGGCAAGCACTATCCCGCGTTCGTTGCAGGTGCCTGAGATTGCAATTCGGTTTGATACCGAGTGCAGCTTGGACTGGCCCATACGCTTTTCGCAATAGCGAATAAACTCTTCTTCCGAGACTTTAAGCTTGCTCATGTAATAGAGCTTATAGGTCTCAATGTCGGTAAACTGGCGCTGACCGGGCGCATGATCCATCAGCGAAACCAGTTTGACCAGCGGGTGCACTCCAAAACGCTCAAATGCGCTCAGGCAATCAGGTGCCGAAACCTCGCAACGCAAATGCAGATAATGATCCGCACGCAGCCGTCCCGCGTCGCGGCCTTCTGCAATGGCAGAGGAAAGCTTGCGCATATCCTCAATGCCGGTAGCAGCTTCTTCGTCAAAGCCAATACGCAAGGCATCAAAAACCGTTGTAATGCCAGAAGCGGCAATCTGCGCATCGTGGGCTTGCACAGCGGCAACCGGATTCCAACGCACCTTCGGACGCGGCGCATAATGGCCTTCAAGATGATCAGTGTGTAATTCCACCAGACCCGGTGTCAGATAATCCCCCTGCATGTCCTTGCCGGAAACGGATGCGCCAGACGCAATATCGGCGATCATACCATCTGCGATTTTGATCGTTCCATGGATTACTTCATCAGGCAGAATAATATTGGCATTTTTTAAAATGAGTTCAGTCGTCATTCCTTATGGCCTCCCCACGGCCCTCGATGACCGTTTGGGCACCTTATCACCACCTGTCATAGGGTGAAGCGAATGAATCTCGAAAGGTGCACCTTTCTCGCGTTCAACGAAAAGCGCCAGATTGGCCACCTCAACCGGTTCATCAAGGACGGGTGCGAAAAATTCGTCGAGCGTACGCTCAACCTGCGGGCGCTGTTTTTCATCCACAGGGCCGGTCAGTGTCATGTGAAACCGAAATTCTTCGAACACATAAGGATACCCCCAGCGATCCAGATTTATCCGTTGTGCTTCGCTCAAACGTTCTGGGCGGCGCTTTGCGATTTCTGCGTCGCGTAGAGGCGCGCGAAAACGGTCAAATGATACGACAACGTCATTAGCCAGTTGGTTTAGTTCGACCACAGGTTCTTCAGGAACAAATGCGAAGAACGGACCAATGCCCTGCACTTTCAGGCGCGGAATAGCGAACGGAGCAGTTGATGACGCAAAGTACATCAAAGCGGAGATCAAATCGCTTTCCTGAAACCCATCATCAAGCCTGAATGGCGCTTTCAATGTTCCATGAAAACCGTAACGGCGCGGTTCTTCCGTGAGTGCAGCAATATCTTCTGCAGCAAGTGTGCGAATCGCCGGAAGTTTCACCGCCTCGCCACTAAACGCACTGCGCCCCAGCCAATTTGCAGCAACTTTCAAAAGCGCATCGCCCGACGGCGGCGTGAAATAAATCGCGTAACGCATAGTGATTCCTCTTTTGCCAGGATCGTTACACGAGGAATGTGGCAAGTCGATAAAGGCTGGCTAAATCAGGATTTTACATCAGGGGAAATTCGTATAGGCGTATGTCCCAATAGCTATGAGGAGATGACTATGGGTGGTTTCGCGTCGATTGGTGAATGCATGATCGAACTGTCAGGGGGCGATAGTGATCAATGGCGCATGGGCTATGCGGGAGACACGCTGAATACCGCCTGGTACATGCGTGCACTGACCGATCCGTCATTTCCAGTCGATTATGTCAGTGCGTTTGGCGAAGATGATTTCTCGCAAAAACAGCGTGCCTTTCTTGATGCAAATGGCATTGGCACGGCACACAGCCCAATCATCAAAGGCGTGCATCCGGGGCTTTATGCGATTACACTTAATGGTGCGGAACGCTCATTCACCTATTGGCGCAGCGATGCCGCAGCAAAGCGGCTTGCCAGTGACAAGAGTGCGCTGCAAGCCAGCCTTGCTGGCCGCGATATGATTTACTTTTCCGGTATCTCGGTAGGCATCGTGTTTCCTGAACATCGCGAAACGTTGTTCGATGTCTTGCGTGAATGCCGTGCCAACGGCGCGCTTATCGCGTTTGATCCGAATTTCCGCCATCAGCTTTGGCCAGATCGCGAAGCTGCCAAAAAGATCATCAGTGAAGCAATGCAGATCGCCGATATAGCTTTGCCTACTTTTCCGGATGAACAGGCATTGTTTGGCGATGAAACTGCTACAGCTTGTGCAGAGCGACTGATCGGGCTTGGCGTCAAAGAAATTATAGTGAAAGACGGAACTGAACCCGCGTTAGTTATCGCGGATTTCCAACAAAGCCTCGTACCTTCTGTTAAAGCGAATGCAGTTGATACGACAGGCGCAGGCGATAGCTTTAATGGCGGCTATCTTGCAGCCCGGCTCAAAGGTTTGTCACCTGTCGAAGCCGCAACGAAAGCGCATGCCGTTGCTGCCCGCGTGGTCGAAATTCGCGGCGCGCTGGCTCCGATGGATACCGCACGCGCCGCTTATTCTTAAAGCTCAGCCTTTTGTGAAGGTAAAGTGGCTTGTCTGGGCGTAAACTTCGCCCGGACGCAGGATTGATTGCGGAACATAAGAATATTGAAGCGATCCCGGCCAGAGCTGCGGCTCAAGACAGAAACCAGCATGTTTGCCATAAGGCTTGCCCGTCAGCCCGATACAATCATTGGCCATCGTGTTGCCGGCATAGAACTGAACGCCGGGTTCTGTCGTCGATATATCCAAACGAATGCCCGAACGTGCCCCTTTTACGGATGCACAAGGACGCAATGGGCCACGTGCAGCAGTCAGGCATAAATTGCTGTCATATTCGAGTTGTTTGCCGTTTTCATCATAGCGGATTGGCCGGAAATCTCGGAAATCATAGGGCGTGTCTTTGACAGGCAGAATGCGACCATCGGGAATCAGTGCTTCATCGACTGGCATATAGGCATCGGCTTCAATTTTGAGCTGATGATCGAGAATATCGTCCTCTCCGCCATCATCGAGATTAAAATAACTATGATGCAAGAGGCTGCAGGGCGTTGCCTTATCCGTCATAGCCTCCAGATGTACGACCAGCGTACCATCACTCTTCAACGTGTAGGTGCAGCTGACATTCAGGTTTCCGGGGAACCCCATTTCGCCGTCCTTGGACAGTATCTTGAGAGTTACGAAGTCCGCACCTGTTTCAACGATATCCCAAACCCGGTTTCCCAGTCCCTGGCTGCCGCCATGAAGGTTGTGAATACCCTGAAAATTTGGCTCGACATTGTAGGTCGTGCCGTCAAGCTCAAAACGGGCATTGCGAATACGGTTTGAGAAGCGGCCAGCAATTGCGCCCAGGTGCGGCGAATGTGCAGGATAGTCATTAAAATCACGATAGCCGATAACAAGCGGCGCTTCATGGCCTTCGAGACGCAAGTCCTGAATGGCTGCGCCCCATGTGATCACTTTTGCCTCAAGCGGGCCATTGGCGATGGTCAACCGATGAACCGCCTGCCCGTCCGGTGCATATCCAAATATTTCTGCTGTCAATTTATCCGCCCATTTTTATGTCGTTACAAAGCCATATCAAGCAGCATCGCCCCTTTCTACGCAAGAGCCAATTACAGCAACACGCTCGCCACCTTCACGTCAAGATTGAAGAATAAAAACAGATATTATTTCGCCACTGAATGCGTTAACATCCAGTATATTTAAAAATTATCTTAATTCAGAATATAAAAATTGAGGTATTTATTTATGAAAGCCAATTTCAAAAAAACTATAGAGTATATTTTTAGCGAAGAAGGTGGTTTTGTTGACGATCCCCGCGATCCGGGCGGCGCAACCAACATGGGAATTACCCTCAATACATTATCTGCATGGCGTCGCCATCGAGTATCACCACAAGATGTCAGAGAACTTACAGAAACCGAGGCATCAAAAATTTATCAGCAGCAATTCTGGAATAAGATTGATGGTGACAATCTACCATCCGGTGTTGATTACGCTGTTTTCGATTTTGCTGTTAATTCAGGGCCGGGTCGTGCAGCGAAGACACTGCAAGCGAGGGTCAATCAGCATGAGGATGGCGTCATAGGCGCTCAAACAATTGAGGCCATCTCTGCGCGTTCACCCGTGGAGGTCATCAACGCACTTTGTGATGCACGGGCCTCTTGGCTCAAAGGCCTGTCTACGGCATCAACATTCGGAAAAGGCTGGCTGGCCCGAGTGGAACGTGTGCGATCACGAGCACTTGCAATGGCTTTGACGCTGCCATTCGTCGAGCCAATGGAACCAAAAATCCAAGGGCTTCCGAAAGCACGTCAGCAAGACACTGCTGTGACGACAGCTCTTAAACATCCACCCGCGCTTAGCGCCTTAGCAAGTGTAACATCAGGCCTCGCAGCCATCGTGTCAGACCACCATTTTGTGCGATATGCGCTGGCGATTATGATGATTGGGTTTTGTATAATTGGGCTTTGGCATTTGGTTCAGAGGGTAAGAGGTGAACCTTAGCCGAGGCAACTTTGCTACTATTTCAAAATTTTGTAATCCGCTTTATGTTGCGCTTCGCATAGCAGACACCTTATATGCGCGATCAAAGCTCTGGCTATTGTGAAAGCAATATGACTTTCCCTATCGCCGGAAACACGCTAGATACGCGCAGATACTCAGACGCATGCCTGTTGAGGCATCGCAGGAATAAAGGAATCGAAACTTGTCCTCTACTTTTGACAAAGTCGCCGACATCATCGCAGAAACCAGCGAAATCGACCGTGACACCATCACGCCGGATAGCCACACTATTGATGATCTTGGTATCGACAGCCTCGACTTCCTCGACATCGTATTTGCGATCGACAAAGAATTCGGCATCAAAATTCCGCTTGAACAGTGGACGCAGGAAGTGAACGAAGGCAAGGCACCGACCGAAGAATACTTCGTACTCAAAAACCTTTGCGCCAAGATCGACGAGCTGGTTGCAGCCAAAAAAGGCTGAACCGCCACGAAAGCTGACGGTATGAGAGGGTGAACATCCGTGTTCGCCCTGATTCCGTTTCTGGATCAGCATTTACGGGTAGACCGAACCATGCAGAGCAATAAAGTCGTCATCACTGGTATTGGCATCATCTCATCGCTGGGCGAAGGGCTAGATGCGCATTGGAACGCTTTTTCAAAGGCTGGTTCTGAACCCCGCCTCGAAAAAGAAGCCTTTGCGCCTTACACAGTTCATCCGCTGGGCGAAGTCGATTGGGGTTTACAGATCCCCAAGCGTGGCGACCAGCGCCAGATGGAGACATGGCAGCGGCTTGGCACCTATGCGGCAGGTCTCGCGCTCGACGATGCTGGCATGAAGGACGACGAAGCGCTCTGCGCCAGCATGGATATGATTGTGGGCGCTGGTGGCGGCGAACGCGATATCACCGTCGATATGCAGATTCTCGAGGAAGGACGCACCAGTAACAATCGCGGTGTGATGCTCAATGAGAAACTTTCGACCGAGCTGCGCCCTACCCTGTTTCTGGCCCAGCTTTCCAATTTGCTCGCTGGTAATATCTCCATCGTACACAAGGTGACTGGCTCATCGCGTACTTTCATGGGCGAAGAAGGTTCGGGCATTTCAGCGATTGAAACCGCGGCAGCGCGTATTCGCTCAGGTCAGAGCACACATGCGCTGGTTGGCGGATCATATAATTCCGAACATTTCGACATGATTCTTGGTCATGAGCTTGGTGGATTGCTCAAGCATGACGGCTGGACATCGCTTTGGGACCGTGAAGGCTCAGCAGGTGGCGGCATGATTTCCGGCTCAGGCGGCGTATTCCTTGTGCTTGAAAGCGCAGAACATGCACAAAAGCGCGGTGCGCGCGCCTATGCAGAAATCGCGAATATCGAAAGCGCGCAGGTTCGCCGCGATGCAGCCGATCTCGCAAAGACGGTGCGTGAACTCGTTCTCGCTGCCAATGGCGGGAAAGAGCCTGTATATGTAGTTTCGGGTGCCTCTGGCGCACATGAAGCGACGGCTGCCGAAAAAGCTGCTCTTGAAGATATTTCCGCAGCCTATCGCGGCATTTCCGGTCTGACCGGTCATTTACGCGAGGCACAGTTCCCGCTCGCACTCGCACTCGCAGCCATTTCCGTCTGGAAAGGCGAAGCTTTTGCGCCGTGCAACGCCTCGGAAAAGGCTGTTGACGGGACTGTAAGCGAGGCCATTGTCACGACCATCGGCGCAACACGCGCTGAAGGTGCCGCAAAGCTGGTGAGAGCATAAGATGACCAAATATACAGACCATCTCGGCCGTCCAATCGTTGCCATCACAGGTGCTGGCGTTGTGTCTTCGCTCGGACAGGGCAAGAAGGACAACTGGGCGGCGCTTACCAGCGGACGTTCTGGCATTCATGAAATCACCCGTTTTCCAACTGATAGCCTGAAAACACGCTTCTCTGGCACAGTCGATTTTCTGCCTGAAAGCAATGTCGGCTCTTCCGCTCTGTCTGAGGCGCTCGCGCGTCTTGCAGGTGAAGAAGCGCTTGCACAGTCCGGCTTTTCGGTCAGCGATTTTGGTGGTCCGCTTTTCCTCGCCGCCCCTCCGGTTGAACTCGACTGGAAAAGCCGCTTTGCGCTCGATGCAAGCATCAAGGATGAAGGCCCGGCCAGCTATCAGCTTCTGCTGGAAGCATGCCGTCGTGCGCGTCAGCAAGAACTCTTCAATACAACGCAGTTTGGCTATATCGCTGAACGGCTGTCGGAAGCCTTCGGCACACGCGGCCTGCCAGTAACGCTGTCAACGGCCTGTGCCTCTGGCGCAACGGCTATCCAGCTCGGTGTTGAAGCCATTCGCCGTGGCGAAAGCGACCGCGTTCTGTCGATTGGTACGGACGGTTCTGTATCGGCTGAATCGCTCATCCGCTTTTCACTACTCTCAGCGCTTTCAACGCAAAACGACAAGCCTGAAAAGGCTTCCAAACCCTTCTCAAAGGATCGCGATGGTTTTGCGATGGCTGAGGGTTCAGGCGCGCTGGTCATGGAATCGCTTGAAAGCGCCATCGCACGCGGTGCAAAGGTGCTCGGCATTCTCGCTGGTTGTGGTGAAAAGGCTGACGATTTCCATCGCACCCGCTCAAAGCCAGACGCGTCACCTGCGATTGGCACGGTGCGCGCAGCACTTGCCGATGCTGGCCTGACCGAAGATCAGCTTTCCTATGTCAATGCACATGGCACTTCGACGCCTGAAAATGACAAGATGGAATATCTTGCGCTTTCGACCGTATTTGGTGAGCAGCTTTCTTCGATCCCGGTTTCGTCCAACAAGTCGATGATTGGTCACACATTGACCGCAGCCGGTGCGATTGAAGCCGTGTTCTCGCTGCTAACGATTGAAACTGGCACTCTGCCTCCAACGATCAATTACGACCATGCGGACCCGGCAATTCCGCTGGATGTTGTGCCGAATGTGAAGCGCGAGCAACAAGTTTCTACAGTGATTTCCAACTCATTTGGTTTTGGTGGACAGAACACAAGCCTTGTCTTAACGGCAAATCCGAATTAATCGGACACAGACCTATAAACTCTTCGGTAATCCCGGTTAGCGAAATGCTCTCCGGGATTATGTCTTGAAAAGGATAATTTCATGCGCGCCTTGCAACTTCTCGACGATCGTCGTCTCGAAATGACCGACATTGCTCCGCCAGCTGCTCCCGGCAATGGCGAAGTGACAGTCCGGATCAAGGCCGTTGCACTCAACCATATCGACGTATGGGGCTGGCGCGGCATGGCATTTGCCAAGCGCAAAATGCCACTGGTGATCGGTGCGGAAGCTTCTGGCGTTGTCGATGCAATCGGCCCGGGCGTATCCAATGTTCTGCCGGGTCAGCTTGTTTCGATCTATGGTGCTCGCACCTGTGGTCTCTGCAAAGCCTGCCGTGAAGGTCGCGATAATCTCTGTGAACACGTCGGCGGCGTTCATGGCTTCCATCTTGATGGCTTTGCGTGTGAGGCTGTCAATCTGCCAGCTCGCTTGCTGGTTCCAGCACCTCCCGGCGTTGACGCAATTGGTGCAGCGGTTGCTCCTGTTACTTTTGGTACAGTCGAGCATATGCTGTTTGACAATGCGAAACTTCAGCCGGGCGAAACTGTTCTGGTTCAAGCCGGTGGTTCGGGTATCGGTACGGCCGCTATCCAGCTTGCCAAGAAAATGGGCTGCACGGTCATCACCACGGTTGGTTCTGACGACAAGATCGAAAAGGCCAAGGCACTCGGTGCCGATCATGTCATCAACTATCGTGTTGACCGCTTTGAAGGTGTTGTGCGTAAACTCACCAAGAAGAAGGGCGTTGACGTTGTGTTTGAGCATGTTGGCGCCGACACATGGGCCGGCTCGATGCTTTGCATGAAGCGCGGCGCGCGTCTCGTCACCTGTGGTTCGACTTCGGGTGTTTCAACCAACATGAACCTGATGCAGCTTTTCCAGCAGCAGCTTAAAATCCTCGGCTCTTTTGGTTGCCGCATGGAAAACATGGCTGACGCGATGCAGAAAATGGCGCAGGGCGTTGTTCATCCGGTCATCGATACTATCGTGGGCTTTGATGACATCGGCACTGCCTTGAAGCGCATGGAAGGCCGCGACGTGTTCGGTAAGATCGTGTTGCAGATCGACTAAGCATTCGATGTTCAAGTTCAAGCTTCTTCTCTTCAAATGGTCGCGTAAGCTCAAGCAGTTCAACTATTGGCTTTGGGCGCAGGCTGTGTTCGTGACGCTGGCGCTGTTGCGTCTGCTGCCAGCCAAAAGCGCGATCCGATTTTCGGCATGGTTTGCGCGCAAGGTCGGGCCACTTACTCCACGGCACAAAGTTGCAACCAACAATCTGCGTCATGCCTATCCAGAGAAGAGCGACGCCGAAATTGAAGCAATCGCCATAGAGATGTGGGATTCGATGGCGCGTCTTTTCGCGGAATATATTTTCCTTGATGCGATCTTCGATTTCGATCCACACGCGACGGAACCGGGCCTGATCGAAGTTGACGGCATTCCGATTTTCGAGCGCTTGCGTGATGAAACAAAGCCGCATATCTTCTTCACTGCACATACTGGAAATTTCGAGCTTCTGCCGATTTGTGCCGGTACGTTTGGCCTTGATGTAACTGCCCTCTTCCGCCCGCCGAACAATCCCTATATTGCGAAAACCGTTCTCAAAGCACGCAAGACCAATATGGGTCACCTGGTGCCTTCCAAGGCCGGAGCTGCATGGTCGCTGGCACGCGTTCTGGATAATGGTGGCAATGTTGGCATGCTGGTGGATCAGAAGTTCCAGCGCGGCGTGCCTTCAACCTTCTTTGATCGTCCGGTAAAGACCAATCCTCTGCTCGCCAAGCTTGCGCGTCAGTATGATTGCGATGTTTATCCGGCGCGCTGCATTCGCCTTCCCGGTGGTCGCTATCGGCTTGAGCTGAAAGAGCGCATGGAATTGCCGCGCGACGAAAAAGGCGAGATCGACATTGCCGCAACCGCGCAGCTTCTCAACGACACCGTTGAGGAATGGGTGCGCGAATATCCGGGCCAGTGGATGTGGTTCCACAAGCGCTGGGGTTAAACTCAATATCTGCGTTCGGTCAAAACTGGCCGGGCGCATTTTTATTTTATGATGTGAAAACATCCTGCCAGGGAGACAAACATGCGTCCTATCGCAATCGCCCCGTCCATTCTGTCCGCAGACTTTGCGCGTCTGGGTGAAGAAGTCGATGCCGTGCTCGAAGCCGGTGCTGACTGGGTTCATATCGACGTTATGGACGGCCATTTCGTGCCAAACATCACGTTTGGCCCGCAGGTCGTCAAAGCAATTCGTCCACGCACTCAGGCTTTCTTTGACACCCATCTGATGATTGCCCCATGCGATCTGTATCTGGAAGCTTTCGCCGATGCAGGCTGTGACCTGATAACGGTTCATGCAGAAGCTGGCGCACACACGCACCGTTCGCTGCAGAACATTCGCGCACTCGGCAAAAAATCCGGTCTGGCACTTAACCCGGCGACACCTGTTGAAGCACTGACCAACGTCATTGATGATGTTGATCTCGTGCTCGTCATGACAGTCAATCCGGGCTTTGGTGGCCAGAAATTCATCGCACCTATGCTTGATAAGATCAAACGCGTGCGCGAGATGATTGGCGACCGCCCGATTGACATTGAAGTGGATGGTGGCATTACGCCAGAAACTGCAGGTCTCGTTGTCGCCGCCGGTGCCAATATTCTCGTTGCGGGTTCTGCTGTTTACAAAGGCAACTCTGTTGAGAGCTATGCCGCCAACATCAAAGCTATTCGCGAAGCAGCAGAAGCTGCGCGATAATAGACTTTTTTCTAAGCATGTCTTTATCGGAAAACCGGTATCCACTTTTCCACGACATGCTTTTGTGCGTTGAGCAGAGCCTCAGGCTCTGCTAAACACCGCGCATTCCCTTTACCCAAGACCTGCAGCCCGGCAGACGGGCCGCCAAAACAGGATATGCCCATGATCCCGCGCTATTCCCGGCCAGAAATGGTCGCCATCTGGTCTCCCGAAACCAAGTTCCGCATCTGGTTTGAAATTGAGGCCTATGCATGTGAGGCGCTTGCCGAACTCGGCGTCATTCCAAAGGAAGCCGCAAAGACCATTTGGGAAAAGGGTGACGCTGCGAAATTCGACGTCGCGCGCATCGATGAAATCGAAGCTGTTACCAAGCATGACGTTATCGCGTTCCTGACCCATCTTGCCGAATTTATCGGCCCTGACAGCCGTTTCGTGCATCAGGGCATGACCTCGTCGGATGTGCTTGATACCACGCTCAATGTGCAGCTCGTTCGCGCCGCTGATCTGCTTCTTGCTGGTTTGGACCGCGTGCTTGCAGCGCTCAAAACACGTGCATTTGAACACAAGGACACAGTTCGCATTGGCCGCAGTCATGGCATCCATGCTGAACCAACCACAATGGGCCTGACCTTTGCGCGTTTCTACGCCGAAATGCTACGCAACCGCGCGCGTCTCATCGCAGCACGTGCAGAAATCGCAACCGGTGCCGTATCCGGTGCTGTTGGCACGTTCGCCAATATCGACCCACGCGTTGAAGAATATGTCTGCGAAAAGCTTGGTCTGGAAGCAGAGCCAGTTTCAACGCAGGTCATCCCGCGCGACCGCCATGCCATGTTCTTTGCGACGCTCGGCGTTATCGCTTCGTCGATTGAAAATGTTGCAATCGAAATCCGTCACATGCAGCGCACAGAAGTTCTGGAAGCAGAAGAATTCTTCTCGCCCGGACAGAAGGGCTCGTCGGCAATGCCACACAAGCGCAACCCTGTTTTGACCGAAAACCTGACCGGCCTCGCCCGTCTGGTTCGTATGTCGGTTGTGCCTGCAATGGAAAACGTCGCTCTCTGGCATGAACGCGACATTTCGCATTCAAGCGTTGAGCGCGCAATTGGACCAGACACCACCATCACGCTCGATTTCGCGCTTAACCGTCTTGCTGGCGTTGTCGAAAAGCTGGTTATTTACCCGGAAAATATGCTCAAGAACATGAACAAGTTCCGTGGTCTGGTGCATTCGCAGCGCGTTCTGCTGGCGCTTACACAGGCTGGTGTTTCGCGTGAAGATTCCTACCGCCTCGTGCAGCGCAATGCGATGAAGGTCTGGGAACAGGGTGCAGACTTCCTCGAAGAACTGCTGGCTGATCAGGAAGTGCGTGCTGCGCTTTCAGAAGAGCAGATCCGCGAGAAGTTCGACCTCGGCTATCACACGAAGCATGTGGATACGATTTTCAAGCGCGTCTTCGGTTGAGATTTAGGCTCTGGCGTTGATAAAATGAGTCCGAAAAAAGCCCCGTGTTTCTGTAAACATGGGGCTTTTTATTATTTCGGATTAGGCGCTCTTTTTGATCGTATTGATCACATTACCCCATGGGTCTTCAAAGACGTGGTTATTACCGCCACGCGTGTCTTCCATTTCAACCCATGCAAGGCCAGTTCGGTCCTTGTCACGCAAGCCAGCGCCTGAACTCTGCCACGCGTTAGCACCGATATGGTGGTGATAACCGCCGGTCGATAAGAACACAGCCTTATCGCCATAGGTCTGCACGGTATTAAAGCCCAGTTCCTTGTTCCAGAAAGCTTCCGCATCTTTGGCATTGCCAACGCGCAAGTGAACATGGCCGACTACCGTATTCTGCGGCGCGCCAGTCCACTCGCCACCTTCGCGCTTTCCGGTTTCGAGCAGATCGCCAACATCAAGCGCTTCTGTGCCCATGACCACGCGATCACCATTCCACTGCCATGTCTTATGTGGGCGATCAGAATAGATTTCGATGCCATTGCCTTCAGGATCGGTCAGATAAATCGCTTCGCTGACATTGTGGTCAGATGCACCAGCAACGGGTAGCTGCTTGTCGATGGCACGGCGCGACCAGCGCGCGAGATCTCCACGAGTCGGTAGCAAGAAAGCCGTGTGATAAAGACCAGCGCTGCGTGGATCATCTGCTTTAGCGGCAGAAAACTGCTCGATTTCCATTAGTTCGCGATCACCAGCGCCAAGCACAATCGAAGCGCCACGGCGGGTCATTTCGCGCAAGCCCACCACATCGCGATAATACTCAGCCAGCGTCTCCGCATCGCGCGCCTTCAAACCAATGCGCGCCACCCGGACAGGTGTCGTCATTGCAAAAGGTAAAGGAGCAGCTTTGGCTGACTGCTCGCCAGCAACTTTGTTTAATGTCTCGGTCATTTCATTCTCCTTCGACGGCGTCTCAGCGCGCGCGGAAAGCATACTGCTCATCACGGCAGCCCCTGCAGAACCCAATATCTTTCTTCTGCTCATGGCCATGGCCGGGTATCCTCTCCGTTGTTTTCTTCCCGCTAAAGATCACAATTTAGAGAGCATTCCACAAGACAGCGTTCAGCGAACAAGCTGTTCATCATTTGGATCATCTGCGTTGCGACATCAGCGCTATAGCCTAGCTTGAAGATGAGTTGAAACGGCTCTAAATAGGGATCATGAAAGTCAAAGATTCCGATATTCTCATCATTCCCGGTTACACCAATTCCGGCCCTGATCACTGGCAGACCCGCTGGGAGAGCAAGCTCTCGACGGCGCGACGTGTTGAACAGGCCGAATGGTCGAAGCCCGTCAAAGACGATTGGGTAGCGGAGCTGGTTAAAGCCGCTAATGAAGCGACAAAGCCAATCGTGCTTGTTGCGCATTCGCTTGGCGTTGCAACGGCACTCCATGCCATTCCGCACATTCAGCATAAGGTTGCGGGTGCATTCTTTGTTGCCCCGCCTGACGTCTCGAATGACAAAATCAGACCCAAGCACCTGATGACATTTGGCCCTTATCCGCGCGAACGTCTGCCGTTTCCAACCATTGCCGTTGTCAGTCGCAACGATCCGTTCTCAAGCTTTGAGGCCGCAGAAGAAGTGGTGAAGGATTGGGGGGCATTGCTGATTGATGCTGGTGATGCGGGGCATATCAACTCAGAATCAGGTCATGGGCCGTGGCCAGAAGGTTCTATGGTATTTGCTGAGTTTATGACTAAACTTGAACCGCCGAAATCACATTAAAACAATATGTTAGATAAGTTTCTGATGAAATAGATTCAGATCAGCTTAAGAAACGGCAGATAAAATATCTGCCGCTTTATTTTTTAAGCGCGAATTGCATCAACGAGCGTTTTGGCACCAAGGCGCATATAGCCGCCGTCACTAGCGAGAGTTAAAAACTGAAAGCCGAGCGGCATGTAGCGGCGTGCAAATTCTGCTGTCGGCGAGTAGATTCCAGCGAATTTACCTGCGGCAGCTGCCTTGCGTGCAATCTTGGTGATCGGCTCAATGATGGCGTCTGAATCCGGGTTGGCTTCGCGGCCGTTGCTCCATGCAATCGAGAAATCCGCAGGGCCAACAAAAACGCCATCAATGCCGCGGACATCGAGAATCGCATCCAGCGCATCATAGGCATCGCGTGTTTCAATCATCGCGAAAGCCAGCGTTTCCTGATTTGCGGTAACGAGATAATCGTTTGAGCCAGGCGTGCCGTAATCGGCATTGGCGCGGAAAACGCCCCATGAACGCTCGCCAATCGGCGGATACTTCATTGAAGCGGAAAATTTACGCGCATCTTCGACCGAATTGATCATGGGAGCAATGACTGCCTGTGCGCCAAAATCGAGTGCCCGGCTCGCCATATCGAAGCGTCCGACAGGAATGCGAACCACTGGTGGTTTGCCCGCATTCAGGATAAGCCCAAGGCTGCGCAGCACACTTTGCTCATCATGCCCGCCATGCTGCATATCAAGCGTTACCGCGTCAAAAGCGCTATGCGCCAACACTTCTACAGTAAGTGGTTCCGGCAATGACGACCATGCCGATAGAACAGTTTCTCCGGCACGAAGACGCGAAGACAATGACATGCTTATTCCCCTGCATTACAAAAACGAAGGGCGGAAACGCTGTCTGTTTATTTTAACGCGCATCTTATCCCGAAAACCGGTTCCCACTTTTCGGGATGCGCTATCAGCATTTCCGCTCTTTATTACCAGTTAGTCTTTCTGAACTTGCTGGATCGCTTCCTCAAGGAAAGCGAACATCTTTTCGCGAATGGTCTCATCCGTAACGCTCACGCTGGCGGCATCAAAATCGGCACGCAACTTGCGGAAAACGTCTTCATCGCCTGCTTCTTCAAAGTCAGCGGCAACAACTTCACGCGCATAGGCGTCTGCATCCGCATCGTGCTTACCGAGAAGCTCTGCTGCCCAAAGGCCAAGAATCTTATTGCGGCGGGCTTCGGCCTTGAAGCGCAGTTCAGCATCGAGTGCGAATTTGCTTTCAAAAGCGTTGCGGCGATCGTCCATGCCAGTGGCCATTCATAGAACTCCCAAGCTGTTAACTTATATGAGATCGTCAACCGTTCTCTTGCCTAAAGCTGGCAAGGGGCGCAAGATTATACAAGAGCCAAAAGTCACTTTCTTGATTTATCTGGCTCTGAAACGCTTAAAACGGGGGAACGGGTACAAAGCAGGATTGTTAAAAGCCCACAATTGCTATACGTAGCCCGCGAGAATAGCGGCAAATGCCGATCATCACATTTTTGGAAATCCGAGAAAAGCCATGAACCGTCGCCGCCGTATTTACGAGGGCAAGGCCAAGATTCTTTATGAAGGCCCTGAACCCGGTACTCTTGTCCAGTTCTTCAAAGATGACGCAACCGCGTTCAACGCGAAGAAGCATGAAGTTGTTGACGGAAAAGGCGTGTTGAACAACCGCATTTCTGAGCACATTTTCACGCAGCTCAACCGTATTGGTATTCCGACTCACTTTATCCGCCGCCTCAACATGCGAGAGCAGCTGATCAAGGAAGTCGAAATCATTCCGCTTGAAGTCGTTGTCCGTAACGTTGCGGCAGGTTCGCTGTCGACGCGCCTCGGCATCGAAGAAGGCACTGTCCTGCCGCGCTCGATCATCGAGTTCTATTACAAGGCAGATGCTCTCAACGACCCAATGGTCACGGAAGAACATATCACTGCTTTTGGCTGGGCCAGCCCTGCGGAAATCGACGACATTATGGCTCTCGCCATCCGCGTCAACGACTTCCTTACAGGCCTGTTCCTTGGCATCGGCATCCAGCTTGTTGATTTCAAGATGGAATGCGGACGTCTGTTTGAAGGCGACATGATGCGTATCGTTGTCGCTGACGAAATTTCGCCAGACTCAGCGCGGCTTTGGGATATCAACACCAATGACAAGCTCGATAAGGACCGCTTCCGCCGCGATATGGGCGGACTGGTTGAGGCCTATCAGGAAGTGGCACGTCGTCTCGGCATCATGAACGAGAACGAAACGCCCCGTCCTTCCGGCCCTACGCTTGTGAAGTAAAATCCGCACAGCCCGGAACGAAAGTTACCGGGCTGTTTTCATTTGGCTAAGTAAATCAGGAACTACTCAGTGATTAAGGCACGCGTCACCGTTACACTCAAAAACGGCGTTCTCGACCCGCAGGGCAAAGCTATTGTCGGCGCGCTCGGCAGCCTGAATTTCGAAGGCGTCAACTCTGTCCGTCAGGGCAAGGTCTTCGATCTCGAAATCGAAGGCTCGGACAAGGCTAAAGCTGAAGCCGAAATCAAAGCCATGTGCGAGAAGCTGCTCGCCAACACGGTTATTGAAGACTACGCAATCGTCATCGCCTGACGCGCTGCGCTCAGCGGGTATTTTTTGCGCGCTTTCAGATCGCACGACGCGCTCTGAAGCCCTCAGATTCAAAGAGACATAAAACGCCATGAAAGCAGCAGTCGTTCTTCTCCCCGGCCTCAACCGTGACCGCGACATGATTGCAGCCGTCACCAAGATTTCCGGTCAGGCACCAATCACCGTCTGGCAGACAGATACATCCATCCCTGATGATGTTGATCTTATTCTGATCCCCGGCGGCTTTTCCTATGGTGACTATCTGCGTTGCGGCGCGATTGCAGCACGTATGCCAATCATGCAGGCTATTCGTGAGAAAGCCGACAAAGGCGTGATGGTTATCGGCGTTTGCAACGGCTTCCAGATTCTCGTCGAAGCAGGAATGTTGCCGGGCGCGCTGATGCGCAATACTTCGCTGAAATTCGTCTGCCGCGAAGTGAAGCTCGAAGTGAGCAACGCCAACACGTCCTTCACCCGCAGCTATCAGCCGGGCCAGATCATTCGTTGCCCAGTCGCGCATCATGACGGCAATTACTTTGCCGATGCGGAAACATTGAAGCGCATCGAAGGTGAAGGTCAGGTTGTATTCCGCTATGCGGAAGGCACCAACCCGAACGGCTCGGTCAACGATATTGCCGGTATTGTCAATGCTCGCGGGAATGTTCTCGGCATGATGCCACATCCTGAAAACCTGATTGAAGGCGCGCATGGCGGCAATGATGGCCGTGCGCTTTTTGCAGGCGCATTGGGAATTGCCGCTTAAAAAGGCATACCCAAATTAATTTTTTAAAACGGCCTTTGTCAGAAAACGAAGGCCGTTTTTTATTACACCTCTAATGACCAATTCCATTTACGCACCAGATGCAAGCGACTAGCGCAACCTGTAGATTCGTGGCAGCTTGGGTATTGCATACTTCCTGCGGCAACCGAATCGGGGAACTATAACGATGCAATTATATTCACGCCCACTCTCCCCCTATTCCGCTTTTGTACGTGGTGTTCTTTATCTCAAGGAACTTCCGTTCAAACCGATCAGCCTTCCTTATCCGTTTCCGGCGGATTTCAGCCATGTGACGCCGCTTAAGCGCGTACCCGTGCTGATCACTGGTTCCGGCGAAAAGCTGTTTGAAGCAGCGGTCATTGCGGAATATCTTGAAGATCATTTCCCAGAAACGCCAATCCTGCCCGGAACCCCGCGCGAGCGTGCATTGATCCGGCTCTTGGCTCGCGTGGCTGAACTCGACGTACTCGGACCAGCCATGAAGTTGATGATTCTTCTCAGCAAGCCTGAAAGAGATGCGGCGTCCATTGATCGTCTTTTTGCCAAGCTGCACACGGGCTTGAGCGTTGTGGAGTCACGTCTAACGGATCATGATTTCGCGCTCTCGGATGCGCCAACCCTCGCCGACGCTTGGCTTGTACCAATTCGCTTCCTAATGGAGCCGCTCAAGAAGCTTTCCGGCAAGAGCGATTTGCTGGATGCTTACCCCAAATTTGACACATATGCGGTGAAAGCAAATCAGGATCCGGTCTTTGAGCTTGTCACGAATGAAATGAGTGACGGGCTAAAGGCATTCATGCCTCAACTCGCCTGAGTTAAAAAATTCAAAAAGCGTATCCGATGAGGATACGCTTTTAACATTCTTTCTATACGTTTTGAGCAAGATGCGCATTAGCTATCATCGTCAAAGCGTCCCCATGGAGTCCTCCTTGAAGAATAAGACCATCGCGCTTGCAGCACTGTCTGCGCTTGCATTTCTTGCGGCCTGTGCACCGAAGCCTTCGCCTCGCCCGGCTTCAGCAAATGTCAGCAAAGCAGCCCTTGCAACAATGGAGCGCATTGCTGTGGGTGCCAATAATTGCTGGTTTAAATCCAAGGATAAAGACTTCCGTGGCTATGCTTTTGCGCCAGAACTGAACTCTTTCACCGGACGCCCACGCATGTTGGTGGTGCCTGCACGTAATCTTGCGGAACGCCCGCTGCTTGTTGTGCAGGCAGAAGGCAATCCAGCGCGGATTGAAGCCTTTGGACCAATGATGCAGCAGGCGCACAGCAGCCGTATCAGCGCCGATATTAATCGCTGGGCATCTGGACAAAAAGACTGCGGCTAGGGCAAGTTATCGAATATGGAAGCGCACTTTACGCGCTTCCATATCGGCAGCACTGCGAGAAAGCCCAATATCCCTGAGCTGCTCGTCGGTCAGGTCCATCAACTGAATACGGCTGCGACGTAACATTGCGCGGTGAGAAAACCACGACGTAAATCTCTGCCAGACAGACCGCGTGTTCGCAGGAACCTCACGCTCAACAGCCTGAATTGTATCAATTGTATCGATTTCGTCGTACTTAATCGGGACGAATGTCATCGCAAAACGCCTTATTGCTGCGTGTATTCTTCGCTTTGCATCAATTCGATGCGCTGAAGCGTAAATACAATTGACTCAAATATCGATACAATGCTTATATTGTAACCATGACAAATTGGCTTCCCGATCTTTCCGGCAAATCTGGCCCGCTCTATCTTCAGCTTGCTGATGCGATTGAAGACGCGATCGCAAACAATTCATTGCCAGCGGGAGAGAAACTGCCACCACAGCGCAATCTCGCCTTCGATCTGAAGGTGACAATTGGTACAATCGGCCGAGCTTATGCGCTTGCGCACGAGCGCGGGCTCGTGACGGGTGAAGTCGGGCGCGGGACATATGTGCTTGGCAAGACTGGCAGCCAAACTGCAACAGCCCCTTATTCAAGCGACGGTATTGCGGGAACGCGCATTCAGGATGCTCCGGCAGACAAGGGGCGCTTTGACACGACTGCTGCGCCAGATGTCGGACAAAATGCTATCCTTGAGTCGCTGATTACATCGGTTATTCGCAAGTATCCGCATGAGGTCGTCAACTACACGCGACATTTCCCACAACATTGGCTCGAGGCCGGTCGGCAATGGCTTAATCAGGAAAATGCTCCTGCCGATGCCAGCAATATTGTCATCACCAATGGCGCACATGCCGGTGCCGTCGCTGCAATCACAGCCTTTACCTCGCCCGGCGATCGTATTGTTTTTGAAGAACTGACTTACACACAGATAAGCCGGTCCGTGAAAATTGCCGGACGACGCGTGGCAATCGCCGCGAGTGACGAATACGGCATGATCCCAGACGAATTCGAGCGGATTTGCAACCAGCAACACCCCACAATGGCATTTCTCATGCCAAGCATTCATAATCCAACGCTTACGACCATGCCATATGAACGCCGGGTGGCTATCGCCAATATCGCAGCACGGCACAATGTCTGGCTTATTGAAGACGACACCTATGGGGTTATGACGCGGTCAAATATCCCCAAAATTGCTGATATTGCGCCCGAACGCACATTTCTTTTGGGCAGCCTTTCAAAGGCTGTAACAGCTGGCTTGCGTTGCGGCTGGGCGGCCTGCCCGCCGCATTGCGCGCAGCGCTTACGTGTAACGCACAAACTCATGACTGGCGGCGTTTCATTTTTGCTAGCAGAAACAACGGCGCAGATGGTGCTTTCCGGTCAGGCAAGCGCTCTGCTGGATAAATGTTCCGCTGAAATTGAATGGCGCGAACAACTGGCCCGCAGAATCTTTGCAGGCTATGACTTTGTATCGTCACCCCACGTTCCAATCCTCTGGCTGAAACTGCCGGAGCCATGGCTAGCCAGCACTTTTAAAGCAGCAGCCTATGAAAACGGCTTACTGATTGATGATGAAGACGAGTTCAAAGCCGGGCGGATTGAGCGTAATTATCATCGCGTTCGCATTGCTTTTTCCTCACCGACAGACCGCAACGACATCGAAAATGGCTTCACAACTTTGCGGCAATTGCTGGAAAATGGTCAGGTGGGCTATGAGGGTAGCATTTGAGCCGGGAAATCGGCATTTTCCTGTCGCGCTTCGGGCAGAGTTAGGTTAAAGAGGCCCCTTGAAACCTTAGGTGTCCGCCCTTCGGCAGAAGTTTCCGGGTACCGCAGCCTGCGACGGGGTCCCTCATCTCGATGACTATTTCCAATAAGCGCGATATCACGCCTGAACTTATCCAAGCTCACGGCCTGAAGCCCGACGAATATCAGCGAATTCTCGACCTGATCGGGCGCGAACCAAGCTTCACCGAACTTGGCATTTTCTCGGCCATGTGGAACGAACATTGTTCCTACAAGTCGTCGAAGAAGTGGCTCCGTACACTTCCTACCACGGGCCCACGCGTCATTCAGGGACCGGGCGAAAATGCCGGTGTCGTGGACATTGGCGATGGCGACTGTGTCGTCTTCAAGATGGAAAGCCACAACCATCCGTCTTACATCGAGCCTTATCAGGGCGCTGCAACTGGTGTTGGCGGCATTCTGCGTGACGTATTCACGATGGGCGCACGTCCGATTGCGGCCATGAATGCACTGCGCTTTGGCGAGCCTGACCATCCAAAGACCCGTCATCTGGTATCTGGTGTTGTTTCCGGTGTTGGCGGTTATGGCAATGCTTTCGGCGTTCCGACCGTTGGCGGCGAAGTGAATTTCGACAAGCGCTACAATGGCAATATCCTCGTCAATGCATTTGCTGCGGGTCTTGCCAAGCATGACGGCATCTTCCTGTCTGAAGCCAAGGGCGTTGGTCTGCCGGTTGTCTATCTTGGCGCCAAGACCGGCCGTGACGGTGTTGGCGGTGCCACAATGGCATCGGCTGAATTCGACGAATCGATTGAAGAAAAGCGCCCGACCGTTCAGGTTGGCGATCCATTTACTGAAAAGTGCCTTCTTGAAGCCTGCCTTGAACTGATGGCTTCTGGTGCAGTTATCGCGATTCAGGACATGGGTGCAGCGGGTCTTACCTGTTCTGCAGTTGAAATGGGTGCCAAGGGCGATCTCGGTATCGAACTCATCCTCGACCATGTTCCGGTTCGCGAAGTGAACATGACAGCTTATGAAATGATGCTGTCAGAAAGCCAGGAGCGTATGCTCATGGTTCTTAAGCCTGAAATGGAAGAAGAAGCACAGGCAATCTTCCGCAAGTGGGGCCTTGATTTCGCAATCGTTGGTAAGACCACGGATGATCTCAGGTTCCGCGTCATTCATCAGGGCGAAGAAGTCGCCAATCTGCCGATCAAGGAACTCGGTGACGAGGCTCCTGAATATGATCGTCCGTGGATGGAACCGGGCAAGCACGCGCCGCTGCCAGCAGCCAATGTGCCGCAGGTTGAAGACTATTCGGATGCGCTGCTCAAGCTGATCGGCTCACCGGATGGCTCATCGCGCCGCTGGGTTTATGAGCAGTATGATACGCTCATTCAGGGCAATTCATTGCAGCTTCCGGGCGGTGATGCAGGTGTAGTCCGCGTTGAAGGCCATGCAACCAAGGCACTCGCTTTCTCGTCGGACGTAACGCCGCGCTATTGCGAAGCGGATCCTTTCGAAGGTGGCAAGCAGGCAGTTGCCGAATGCTGGCGCAACATTACTGCAACCGGTGCTGAGCCACTTGCTTCCACTGACAATCTGAACTTCGGCAATCCTGAAAAGCCGGAAATCATGGGGCAGCTTGTCAAAGCTATCGAAGGTATCGGCGAAGCCTGCCGTGCGCTCGACTTCCCAATCGTTTCGGGCAACGTCTCGCTTTACAACGAAACCAATGGTCAGGCGATCTTGCCAACTCCGACCATTGCAGGCGTTGGCCTCATCCCTGACTGGTCGCAGATGGCCAAAATCGGCGGCATGCAGGATGGCGATACGCTGGTTCTGCTCGGTGGCGACGGCTCACATCTTGGCCAGTCGGTCTATCTGCGCGATCTGTTTGACCGTGCTGACGGCCCTGCTCCGACGGTTGATCTTGCGCTTGAAAAGCGTAACGGCGAATTCGTTCGTTCGGCGATCCGCAATGGTCAGGTCACTGCCTGTCACGATCTTTCCGATGGCGGCCTTGCAGTTGCGATTGCTGAAATGGCAATCAAGTCCGGCAAGGGTGCAACGCTTGATGCAGGCGATGGCCTGCCGCATGCAGTGTTGTTTGGTGAAGATCAGGCGCGTTACGTGGTTGCTGCGACGCCAGAAATGGCAAACCTGATTGCTTTGAATGCAGAAGGCGCAGGAATCGCTTTCCGCAAACTGGGAACAGTAGGCGGTGACCGTCTGAAATTCGGTGCCATTGTTGATGTTGCAGTCAGCGACCTCAACAACGCTTTTGAAGGATGGTTCCCGGGCTTCATGAGTGCCGAGGCTGCCGTCGACAACTAATCGTTTTCGGTTAAAACGGCTATCAAAAGACGCCCGAACAGTAATCCTGCTTCGGGCGTTTGCTTGTCGGCGATTTAAAAGTTAGACAGTTGAAGATTGACGTATCAGGATGATGCGTTACGATTCTATAATATTAAAAAGCCTAAAAACGGCAGGAGACTTTGCATGGCTATGGACGCTCATGAGATCGAAAAACTGATACGCGAAGGTATTCCCGGCGCAAAGGTTACGATCCGCGACCTTGCCGGAGACGGAGATCATTATGCCGCCGAAGTGGTTGCGGAAAGCTTCCGCGGCAAGTCGCGCGTGCAGCAGCACCAGATGGTTTATGATGCGCTGAAGGGCAACATGGGCGGCGTACTTCATGCGCTCGCACTCCAAACCAGCGTGCCTGAGTAAATAAACAATGCAGCCTGTGTTTGTCTGACATATTTGAATACAGGCTGCGGCAAGATGCTACCCCCGATATAGCGCGGTCTCTCGCTAATTTGTCTTGATTTCACCTTGAGAGGGTGATTACCAAAGCTCAGCTTACTATATTGGGGCAGAAGCTCTCCCTACGCGGGCCGGGATTTGAACCGGCATCCTGAAAGGAATTGAAATGACCGGAATCAACGATTTCATCGACAATGAAGTAAAGACCAACGACGTCGTGCTGTTCATGAAAGGCACACCAGGTTTCCCACAGTGTGGTTTCTCCGGTCAGGTCGTGCAGATTCTCGATTATCTCGGCGTGGATTATAAGGGCGTCAACGTTTTGGCTTCCGATGAAATCCGTCAGGGCATCAAGGATTACTCCAACTGGCCAACCGTTCCTCAGCTCTACGTAAAGGGCGAGTTCATTGGCGGTTGCGACATCGTGCGCGAAATGTTCCAGTCGAACGAATTACAGACACTTTTTAGCGATAAAGGTATTGCTACTAAGGCAGCTTAAAGATTAATTACCGTAGTTCGGCTTTTGCCTCAGCATTTTTCGAAAGGCGCCGTAAAATGGCGCCTTTTATATTGCGCGAAATATCACACATAACTGGCTATTTTAATTGTCTGGCCTATTTTCAAAGCTCTGTCTACGGCAACGCCTGCATTTTTACCTGTGCGTTGCTTGATCAAGGAATAAACAATGCCGCTCGATATTCATAAGAGTTCGTCCAACCAACAGACGTCTGTACGTCCGCGTGGCGAATTCATTGCGCTTATTGCAGCAATCATGGCAATCAACGCACTTGCCGTGGACATTATGTTGCCCGGCTTGCCGCAAATCGGTGCGAGCCTTGGTGTTCTTTCCGAAAATCATGCGCAATATGTGATTACCGCATATTTGCTGGGATTTGGCGTATCGCAGCTATTTTACGGTCCATTGAGCGACCGTTTTGGCCGTCGTGCACCTCTTTTTGTCGGTTTGGCAATCTACATTCTGGCGGCAATTGGCGCTGCTTTTGTGACCGATTTTACAACGCTGATCATCCTGCGTGTGCTGCAAGGTCTGGGGGCGGCAGCGACGCGCGTAATTGCGGTTTCGGTTGTACGTGATCGCTTTGCAGGTCGCCAAATGGCAGAAGTCATGTCGCTTGTCATGATGATTTTCATGATCCTGCCGGTGATCGCACCTGCCACGGGTCAGCTAATCATGCTGTTTGGCGAATGGCACCTGATCTTCCTATCGATGGCCATTATGGCGGCGGTTGTTGCAGTCTGGGCTTATATCCGCTTGCCAGAAACCCTGCCCGTTGACCATCGGCGTCCATTGACCGTGAAAAGCATCATCGGTGGTTTTGGCATCGTCTTGTCTAACCGCGTTGCCCTTTTCTACATGCTCGGAACATCGTTCATTCTCGGCGCTCTGTTTGGTTACATCAATTCAGCGCAGCAGATTTTTGTCGATATTTATAAGCTGGGCACAATGTTCCCGCTGGCTTTTGCAGCGGTTGCGATGACACTTGCACTCGCATCTTTCCTTAATTCGCGCCTTGTCGGTCGCTATGGGATGCGTCGCATATCGCAGACAATGCTGCTGGTATTTGTCAGCTTCAGCCTGCTTTGGGTTGTCTTATCTCTGAGTTTTACCGGCCCTGTACCATTCTGGCTGCTCATGATCATCTACATGACGATCATGTTCTCGTTCAGCTTGATAACATCAAACTTCAATTCGCTGGCCATGGAGCCACTTGGTGAAGTCGCAGGCACTGCATCGTCCGTTCTGGGTTTTGCACAGACAGTTATCGGCGCAGCATTGGGTGCTGCAATTGGTCAGGCCTTTGACGGAACAACAACACCCGTTGCAGCGGGTTATTGCGTGCTAGGGTTCATTTCCTTCATCTGCGTGATCATCGCCGAGCGCGGTAAATTATTCAAACCGCACAACAAACCAGTCTGATAAAAAAGCCCACAAAAAATGCCGCATTATAAAATGCGGCATTTTTTAATTTTTCTTTTCAGCATGTCGTTATCGGATCGAAGCGGGATCAGAAATCAGTCCTGTGGACTGATTTCCCCGCGAAGGCGGTTCCCACTTTTCCGCGACATGCTTTAGCGGGCTTCTTTCTATTCTGCAAAGAGCGTTTGATGAATTGCTTTCCAGCTTTCTTTGTCCGGAGCTACCAGCAAACCGCCACCTACATGCGAAGGCAGGTACGGGCTTTCATCCCAGCGGGCGAGATAGCCACCAGCTTCCTGATGAATGAGTGCACCCGGGAGATGATCCCAAGGCATCAACTTGTTGTAGCAAGCGAAATGCGCGCCCCCAGTCGCGATGATGCGATATTCATGCGCCGCACAGCGATAGCCGATCTGCGACAGAAATTTCGTGTGATTGCGTGCGAGGCGCGAGCGGATTGGCTCCTGCGTATATTGCCATGACACAGAACCCGTCATCTGCGAAATATCCGCAGGTGCCGCGACCTTCACAGAACTTGTCGAGCCATTGGCATAACGAATGTGCGCGCCGCCGCCCTTAGAAGCGAGTATCCAGTCCTTGCCGACGGGATCATAGATAATACCGGCAACAGTCTCGCCTTTTACGACAACCGCCAGCATCACGCCAAAAAGTGGAACGCCTGAAGCAAAATTGAAGGTGCCGTCGACGGGATCGATGGTGAATGCGAGGTCTGCTTCACCCAAACCGTTGAGCAAAGTTTCATCATCGGAACAAGCTTCTTCGCCGACGATCAGCGCAGTGGGAAAACGTTCTTTAAGATGCGCAGTGATAAAGCGCTCCGCATTCACATCGGCTTCGGTAACCAAATCAGCAGCGGAAGTCTTTTGACGAATATCGCCCTGGCCCAATTGCCGAAACCGCGGCATGATTTCCGCATTGGCGGCTTCTGCCAAAAGCTCAGCCAGCCAATCAATCTGTTTTTCTTCAAACTGCACGATCAGTCTCCACCTCAGAATTGGTCATCAAACCAGCAAAATCAAACAAATTACGATCAAGCAGATGGCTTGGGCGCACATTGGTCATGGCGCGGATCATCGTATCTTTACGACCCGGCATCCGCTTTTCAATGTCGGAAAGCATCGCCTTCATCGCATTGCGCTGCAAACCTTCCTGACTGCCGCACAGATCGCACGGAATGATCGGAAATTGCATAGCGTTTGCGAATTTTTCCATATCGTCCTCCGCTACGTAGGCAAGCGGGCGGAAAAGCATAAGATCGCCTTCATCGTTCAGAAGCTTTGGCGGCATGGCAGCCAAACGGCCACCATGGAACAGGTTCATGAAGAAGGTTTCGAGAATATCTTCGCGGTGATGGCCAAGTACGATTGCCGAGCAGCCTTCCTCACGCGCGATCCGGTAAAGGTTGCCTCGACGCAGACGTGAGCAGAGCGAGCAGTATGTGCTGTTTTCAGGAAGCTTTTCAGTGACGATCGAATAGGTATCCTTATATTCGATGCGATGCTCGATCCCATAACGGCTCAGGAATTCTGGCAGAATATGCTTCGGGAAATTCGGCTGCCCCTGATCGAGATTGACGGCCAGCAATTCCACCGGCAGCAGACCGCGCCACTTGAGATCAAGCAGCAGTGCCAGAAGCCCATAAGAATCTTTGCCACCAGACAAGCAAACCATCCAGCGCTCCCGAGGCAAACCTTCATTGGGTTTCACCATGGCAAAGTCGTCTATCGCCTGACGTGTCAGTCGCAGCAAGCGCTTGCGCAGCTTATTGAATTCAACCGTTGCCGGAACATCGCGGAAAAGCGGATGGCAACCATCAAGACTGGCATCTTCTGCGATATTAAGATCGATAGCGTTCATGATGCTTCCCGCGAACATGAGAGAAAGTATGTCTACATACAAAAAAGCCGCCCTTGGGGAAACCAAGGGCGGCCATTTATTTGTCGTTCGTAAGCCAGAAGCTCAGAATTAACGCGAATAATATTCGACGACGAGGTTTGGTTCCATCTGAACAGCGTATGGAACGTCGCCGAGAACTGGAACGCGTGCGAAGGTCGCAACCATCTTGTTGTGATCAACTTCAACGTAGTCAGGAACATCGCGTTCTGCGAGCGCAACAGCTTCGAGAACGATCACGAGCTGCTTCGACTTTTCGCGAACTTCAACAACGTCACCAGCCTTGAGGCGGAACGACTGAATGTTGACGCGACGGCCGTTTACATTAACGTGGCCGTGGTTGATGAACTGGCGTGCAGCGAAGATCGTTGGAACGAACTTTGCGCGGTACACAACAGCATCCAGACGCGATTCGAGCAGGCCGATGAGGTTTTCACCGGTATCGCCCTTGCGGCGAGCTGCTTCGTCGTATGTCTTACGGAACTGCTTTTCCGAGATATCGCCGTAGAAGCCCTTGAGCTTCTGCTTTGCGCGGAGCTGTACACCGAAGTCGGAAAGCTTGCCCTTACGGCGCTGACCGTGCTGGCCTGGGCCATATTCACGACGGTTTACAGGGGACTTTGGGCGACCCCAGATATTTTCACCAAGACGGCGGTCAATTTTGTACTTGGAAGATTCGCGCTTGCTCATCACATTTCCTAAAGAGTTAAAGCGCCTTGCGGCGCAGACAGGAAACGCGCCCTCCTCTGCCTCTGATTCAGGGACTGACAGAATGAAGCGCGCAGCTGCGATCTACATTCACGGGACACGTCAAATGAAACGCCGGAACGATTAAGCTCCAGCGATGGCGGCTTTTAGTCATTGGAGTGTCGTCTTGTCAAGACAAAAGCCCACTTTTGAGCCATTTGGCTATATATAACGCTGTGCCATCAAGCGTGAAGGAACGGCAGGCGATGCTTAAACATTAGACAATGCGGCTTGCTGACAAAAGAGGTAAATATGGCCATTTCCTTCGCTTTCCCTCAAAGGGCGTTCATTATTGGAGCTCTCACCGCGGCCATCATACTGCTACCCGGCGAAAGTTTTAGGGAGGCGAAAGCTGAAAGCTTCATTGAAAGAGTATTGAGCGGGAGTAACAAGCACACGCATGCACAAAAACGCTTTACGAAAAAACGTACGAACCGGAAGGCTCAGCCCAAAACCTCTCCCGTAATAAGCGCAGTTCCGATTCCTACCCCGTCGCCTCGACGGGAAGAAGGAAAAGAACCGGTTGAGGCACAGTCTACACCTACGCAAACTGAAACTACGCCTCTGCCAGAAAAAAAACCGGAGAAGCCGGCCGGGATAACCAACCCAGAGAGCGCTAAACCTGAGCCCAAAAAGCCTGAACGCATCTATCAGGTGTCGTGTCCGGCACTGATGACCGAAGATGTGAAAGGGAAACTTCTGCCACCCATTGAAGATGGATCGCAATGCAGTGCACGCTCGCCGCTTTCACTCACAGCAATTGGTAAAGTCGAACCTTTAAAGTTTGCAAATCCCATTACAACCAATTGCGCCATGGCGGTCACACTGGCTCAATGGGCTGGTGACGTCAAAAGTGCCGCTCAAAACGTCTATGGAAATGACATTAAAATAACAGAAATCGGCACCGGGTCAGATTATCAGTGCCGCAACGTCAATGGCGCATCAGAAGGCCGCGTTTCAGAACATGCTTTCGCCAATGCGCTTGATATTATGTCGTTCACATTTTCTGATGGTTCCAAAACCGAACTCGAAAGTGGCTGGAACGGGTCGGAAAAAGAAAAGAAATTCTGGCGTGCTGTGCATGGCGCAAGCTGCAAGCTGTTCATGACAGTTATCGGCCCAGAGGGCGATGCAGCTCACCTAACCAACATGCATCTTGATCAAGGTTGCCACGGCAAATCCTGCCTTGCTCGAATCTGCCAGTGAGTTATTCTGTGCCTACAACGATAAGACATAATTCGTCCCAACGACATTAATAATATTGCCATTATCGATTTTGCTCATCGCATTTTGCGCAGAGCCTTTTAAAGGAACGATCCATGAAATCGACCAGAATAATACTTTTTGCAATTTTAACACTTGGCGTCACAGGTGCCGCCTGTGCTGATACAGTACCGAAGCGCTCCAAGGACTTCACAGGCAATTATCAAACACTGGTGAAAGACCAACAGGCATCACCCCAAATTGCGGGCTGCATTGCATCTGCTTACGATTATGTGAAAAATAGCAAAAAGTATGATCGTCTCGGCTTCACGAAAGACGATATTGCCAACGCAACCACAAACGAAAAATCATCGAAATTCAGTGCTAAAGACGGCCGGAAAGTATCAGCCATTATTTCAGTGCCAGGTGAAGCACGCAACAAAGCTGGAGGCTGGGACGGTATTTCAGTTCGTTGCGGCATTACTTCCGGCAAGCTGAAAGCGATTGAGATTGTGGCGACCAAAGCCATAAAATAGAACTATTGTGGAGCGACTGACTTTTATCAGTCGCTTTTCTTATCATCTACATGTTCCGGAAGACCTTTGTGCTTCGTCTCCGCAAAGTCTTCCAATTCCTTTTCGCTCATGGATTCGTACATCTCTTTGGAAGCGCCGATTAACTCGCTCTTTTTGATTTCACCGCGTTTGGCGGAAAGTGCGGCACCAGCTGCTTTTTGCTGAGCTTTCGATTTGGCTGGCATGTTCCTTCTCCTATATTGGCAAGAAGAACGAAAAACGGCTTATCTGGTTCCCTAAAAGTTCACAGCTTTGTCGAAACGCGAACGGGCATCGCGCATCTGCTCGCGGTTTCTCACGGCCCACTGCCCCAACACATCTATCGGCACCGCCAGCGAATGGCCGAGGTCGGTAAGCGAATACTCGACTTCAGGCGGCGATGTTGGGCGGACGTGACGTGCCACGAGCCCGTCACGCTCAAGCGAACGCAAAGTGACTGTTAGCATCCTTTGAGAAATGCCTTCAATCGAGCGCCGCAAGGCGTTGAAACGCATTGATCCCACCTGCAAATTGAAAACAACCAGAATGCTCCATGTGTCGCCCACGCGGTCCAGCACTTCGCGGATAGGGCATGATCCATACCCGTCTGAATCAGGCCGAAAGGCGGCGGTAGATGATAATAACGGCGCGATGGCATTTGGTTCGTTTGTATTCTTCATTTTGATCTTCAGCTAAGCGCAATGCTTTTTCCCTTGGCGGCCCTGCCCAAAGCGCGGTTACTTCCATGTAACTTGAACATGAATAAGTGCGTTCTTCACAAGACTTTTCAATTCGGCTACTCAGTTACCATAAAGAACCTGATTATGAAATATAACTTTATGGTTACAATTAAAAGGAACATATCATGTCTAAAATCGCATTGATCGGCGCAACAGGTTTTGTAGGCGCTGCCGTCCTCAAAGAAGCCGTTTCACGCGGCCACACTGTTACAGCTCTTGTCCGCAACACTGACAAAGTTGCAAAACTCGACAATGTTACGGCCGTAAAAACTGATATATTCGACACCGACGCTCTTGCGAGCCAGCTGGCTGGTCATGACATTGTCATTTCAGCGTATAATCCAGGTTGGACAGATGCCAATATTCGCGAAAACCACATCAAGGGTAGCCGTTCTATCAATACCGCAGCAAAGAAAGCTGGCGTAAAGCGTCTGATTGCCGTCGGTGGTGCTGGTAGCCTCGAAATCAATGGCCAACAGCTTGTAGATTCGCCTGAGTTTCCGGCAGATTGGAAAGAAGGCGCTTTGGGCGCACGTCAAGCGCTCAACGAACTGCGCGAAGAAAATGAACTCGACTGGACCTTCGTTTCGCCAGCTATCATGCTGGAACCGGGTGAACGAACTGGCAAGTATCGCCTTGGCGCAGATCAGCCTGTCTTTGACGAAAAAGGCGAAAGTAAAATTTCTGTCGATGATCTGGCGGTTGCAATTATCGACGAGGCCGAACAGGGAAAGCATATCGGTAAGCGTTTTACTGCTGCTTATTAAAATCACTGTATACCGGGTGGGCGACTGCCCGGTATCCTCAAGGTAACCCGATCACCTTTCAGTGCGTTCTTAACAAGAGGCATGAAGCAGCTTAACTAAGCTTCAACTGCCAACAGATTGATGGAACGCCATGGAACTCGGTATTTACACATTCGGCGATATTGGGCCTGATCCTGAAACCAATCGCCCCCTTTCGCCACAGCAACGGTTAACAAATCTTATTGAAGAGATTGAACTTGCTGATCAGGTTGGCCTTGATGTGTTCGGGGTCGGTGAGCATCATCGCCCAGACTACGCAGTTTCTGCGCCACCGATTGTGCTGGCTGCAGCAGCGACACGCACAAAAAACATCAAGCTAACGAGTGCTGTGACGGTTCTGTCTTCGGATGATCCTGTTCGGGTCTATCAGCAATTTTCCACGTTAGATCTTCTCTCCAATGGTCGTGCAGAAATCATGGTAGGACGTGGTTCGTTCATCGAGTCATTCCCGCTCTTTGGCTATGATCTCGATGATTACGATACGCTCTTTGCTGAGAAGCTTGATCTTCTTCTCAACATTCGTCAACATGAGCAGGTGAGCTGGACAGGAAAGACGCGTGCGCCGATTGACGGGCGTAGTGTCTATCCCCGCGCCTTGCCAGATTCTTTGCCTATATGGCTCGCAGTTGGTGGAACGCCGGCATCGGTTGGACGTGCGGCACTTCTCGGTCTGCCATTAGCTATTGCCATCATCGGCGGGTATCCGGAGCGTTTTTCACAGCTGACAGATTTCTATCGTGAAGCTGGCCTCAAAGCTGGACACGCGCCAGAACAGCTCAAAGTTGGAATCAACTCCCACGGCTATATCGCTGAAAACTCTCAACAAGCAGGTGATGAGTTCTACACGTCATATGCTTATGTGATGAGCAAACTCGGACATGAGCGCGGTTGGCCGCCAACCACCCGAGAACAATTTGACGCTATGTGCCAACCGCGAGGATCATTGCTCGTCGGAAGCCCGCAGCAGGTTATCGACAAGATCCTCGATCAACAGAGCTATTTTAAACATGATCGATTTTTGTTGCAGACGGCTTTGGGCAATCTGTCTCATAAACATACGATGAAATCGATTGAGCTGTTTGGCACCAAGGTTGCGCCAGAGCTTCGCAAATCGCTAAACCAAAAAGCGTCCGCATAAGTAAAAAGGCCGACCAATCAAAATTGGCCGGCCTTTTTTATTAAACAAGTTCAACGTCTACGACGCCGGGAATTGCTTTCATTGCGCTGGCAATTTGTGGACTGACCCGATAGCGGTGCGGCAGTTCAATCTCGACCTCACGCTGTCCGTCCTCTTTGATCACGATAAAGCTCACCTCCCCGTCGCCGCGCGTATTGAAATGCGGAATAATCGATTTCAGCGATTGAGCTGAACGAAGGTATAGCCGAAGCGCCTTCTGCATCGCACAGGCACGATCTTCCAGCGATTGCACGGTCTGAATGCGCAAGCCAATGCCTTCTGGACGGTTTTCAGCGGACACTGTGATCACTACAGATTTACCGCTCTCCAACAGATCACGATATTGGGCAAGACCTTCGGAGAAAAGTACCGCTTCAAATTGGCCACTGGCATCGGATAATTGGACAATGCCCATCTTGTTGCCCGTACGCGTCTTACGCTCCTGCCGAGTTGTCACCGTTCCGGCAAGACGACCCGCATTCGCGCCGCGCTTCACGGCTGCGGAGAAATCGGCCCAGCTTTGCACGCGCATGCGATCAAGTACCTGACGATATTCATCGAGCGGATGCGCAGAAAGATAGAAACCGACCGCCTGAAATTCGCGATGCAGTTTTTCTGATGGCAACCATGGAGCAGCTTGCGGCAGGATCAACTGTTCTTTCGGTGCGCCCGAAAGACCGAAAATATCGGACTGGCCGCTTGCTGCATTTTCCTGCGTGCGCTGCGCAAAGCCCATGATCCGATCCATGCCAGCGCTCATCGCAGCACGATCACGACCAAAACAATCAAGTGCACCTGCATTAATCAAGCTATCCAAAACGCGACGGTTGACAATTTTCGGATCAATCCGCTCGCAGAAATCTTCCAGGCTTTCAAACGGCTTTTCTGCCCGCACATCGACTATATGATCAACTGCAGCTTCACCGACGCCCTTGATGGCTGCAAGTGAATAGAAAATTTTCTTCTCACCAACTTCAAACGAACGATAGGAGGTCATGACAGAAGGCGTCACAACATCAATTGCCAAACGATTTGCATCACGCCGGAAATCATTGAGCTTATCGGCGTTCGACATATCATAAGTCATAGACGCAGCGAGGAATTCGACTGGATAATGCGCCTTCATATAGGCTGTCTGATAGGACACGATCGCATAGGCGGCAGCATGCGACTTGTTGAAGCCGTAATCGGCGAACTTTGCCAGCAGGTCGAAAATCATATTCGCCTGCGCTTTATCGACACCGCCCTTAATTGCACCATCAACAAAACGGACACGCTGCTTGTCCATTTCCTCACGGATTTTCTTACCCATTGCGCGGCGCAGAAGATCAGCTTCACCGAGCGAATAGCCGGAAAGCACCTGCGCGATCTGCATCACCTGTTCCTGATAAACGATAACGCCTTGCGTTTCTTTGATCAGGTCATCGATTTTCGGGTGAATGGAAGCAATCTCTTCCTCGCCGTTCTTGCGCGCATTGTAGGTCGGGATGTTCTCCATAGGACCCGGACGATAAAGCGCGACGAGCGCGATGATGTCCTCGATGCGATCCGGGCGCATGCCAAGCAGCGCCTTACGCATGCCAGCACTTTCCACCTGAAACACGCCAACAGTTTCGCCGCGTGAAAGCATTTCATAGGTCAGTTCATCATCAAGCGGCAGACGCGACAAATCGATGTCTATGCCTTTACGGGCAACCAGCTTAACCGCTGTTTGGAGAACTGTCAGAGTTTTCAGACCAAGAAAGTCGAACTTGACCAGTCCTGCCTGCTCAACCCATTTCATGTTAAACTGCGTGACCGGCATATCGGAACGCGGATCACGATACATCGGAACGAGTTCTGAGAGCGGTCGGTCGCCGATGACTATACCGGCAGCGTGCGTGGAGGCGTGACGGTAAAGCCCCTCAAGCTTGAGCGCCATATCGAGCAGACGACCGACAACTGGTTCCTTCTCGCGCTCTTCATTGATTTTTGGCTCGGTCTCAATGGCCTGTGCCAGCGATACCGGGTTTGCCGGGTTTTGCGGCACCAGCTTACACAGCCGATCTACCTGTCCGTACGGCATTTCGAGAACGCGGCCCACATCGCGCAATACAGCGCGCGCCTGCAATGTACCGAAAGTAATAATCTGCGCGACCTGATCGCGACCATATTTTCCCTGCACATAACGAATAACTTCTTCGCGACGATCCTGACAAAAATCGATATCGAAGTCGGGCATCGATACGCGGTCGGGATTGAGGAAGCGTTCGAATAGCAGCGAAAAGCGCAACGGATCAACGTCGGTGATTGTCAATGCATAAGCAACAAGCGAACCCGCACCAGAACCACGACCCGGGCCTACCGGAATACCCTGCTGCTTCGCCCATTTGATAAAGTCCGCAACGATCAGGAAGTAACCCGGGAACTTCATGCGGGTGATAATGCCGATCTCATAGTCGAGACGCTCTGCATATTGTTCTTCGGTATAGCCTTCAGCAAGACCGGCTGTTTCCAACCGCATCTTCAGGCCTTCACGCGCCTGACGCGCAAGCTCATTGGCTTCTGCCTCAAGACCTTTTTCGGGATCGTCGGACTCGCCCGTAAAGCGCGGCAGAATAGGGTTGCGGGTTTGTGTAAACCAGCTGCAACGCTCGGCAATTTCAATCGTATTTTCGAGGGCTTCCGGCAAATCCTCAAAAAGCACGGCCATTTCGGCACGGCTTCTCAAATAATGATCAGGCGTCAAACGGCGACGATCATCGTTGGAAAGGATTTGGCCTTCGGCGATCGCAAGAAGCGCATCGTGAGCCTCGAAATCCTCGGCCTTAAGGAAAAACGCTTCATTGGTCGCGACCAAGGGTAGTTCCATTGCATAGGCAAGTTCAACGGTCTTCACTTCAAGCGCACGGTCGTAACCAGCCTGACGCTGCAACTCGACATACAGACGGTCACCAAATGCATTTTTGAGGAAAGCCAGACGGCTTTCTGCGCGATCAGCACGGTCAGCAGCAAATGCACGCCCAATTGGGCCAAGCGGACCACCGGAAAGAACAATGACATCCTCTGAAAGATCAGACAGCCAGCTTGCATCGACATGGACGGGATCACCCGAAGGCGTATCCATAAATGCGCGGCTAACGAGCCTGACTATATTTGCGTAGCCCTCCTCGGTCGAAGCGAGAAAAACCAAAGGCGCCAAATCAAGAACAAGCCTGCGATTCACGCTGCGGCTATTATCATTATGGTCACCAAAAGCGACGTCCAGCTGACAGCCAATGATCGGCTGCAAACCATCCTTTGAAGCCTTCTGAGCAAATTCCAGAGCGCCAAAGAGATTGTTACTGTCCGTTATCGCGATGGCCGGTGCTTCATCGGCAATCGCCTGTTTGATGATCTTGCCGACAGGCAACGCGCCTTCCAGCAAGGAATAAGCAGAGTGCACCCGCAGATGAACGAAACGAGGTGACGACTTACCCGCGCCCGCGCCAATGCTTGCTGTATCACTCATACTTTTCCCCGATCTTTACAGGCCAATGCACTTGCAACACGATCATAGCGAAATCATGTTTTTTAGCACCAGCCAAGTGCAGCTCATGTTTTTAAGACTTTTACATCTTAAGATTGGCACACGTTAACGGGCGACTCTTAACGCCCATCAGCGTAGTTTCGGGGAATACGGTAACGATGTCCAGAGTTGCTTCGTTACTATCAATCGGGTTCACAGAAGAACCCGTTTCACATTTTCAGATTGCACTCACCCAAATAGCGAAAGTCGCAACGAACAGGCTGACGGAGACGAAAGATAAAACGTCGTAGACGAGATCGGTCATATGGATAACTCCTCTTTGTTCACGTATGTTTATTTTTTGTTCCATTTTTGTTCTAAAGTCAACACTGTTATTGAGGCCGACCGCTATTTAAGGTTTATGAAATATAAACAACAAACGCCGGTGGGATGACCACCGGCGTTGTATAAATAACAAGCAGACAAAGCTTTCAGCTGTATCAGAGCGCCGATTATAAGCGCCTAACGATACGACCCTTAGAGGTCTACGACCTTGCCGTCTTTCAAGGTTACACGCCGGTCCATGCGACGAGCCAACTCATGATTATGCGTTGCAATCATCGCGGCCAATCCAGACTGACGAACCAGTGCTTCAAGTGCGCCGAAAACATACGACGATGTTGTCGGATCGAGATTGCCTGTCGGCTCATCAGCCAACAATACGAGCGGCGCATTGGCCACCGCACGCGCAATGGCCACGCGCTGTTGCTCACCACCAGAAAGCTCTGACGGGCGGTGCGAAGCACGCTTACCGATCTTCATGTAATCAAGCAACTGCTGTGCGCGAACGGTTGCGGCCTTCTGTGCCAGGCCACGGATCATCTGCGGCATCATCACGTTTTCCAAAGCGGAAAACTCCGGCAGGAGATGGTGGAACTGATAGACAAAGCCGACATCATTGCGACGAACTGCCGTGCGCTCGTCCTCCGACAAGGATCCGCATGAACGGCCATCAAGAATGACATCGCCACTGTCCGGGCGTTCAAGCAACCCAGCAGTATGAAGCAGTGTTGACTTACCTGCACCCGATGGGGCGACGAGGGCCACCATTTCGCCGCGATGCAGCGTGAAGTTCGCCTCGTTCAGAATAACGAGTTCACGATCAGCTTCTTTATAAGCACGGCTAACATTTTCCAGACGCAGAATGACTTCAGCCGCCATTATTCATACCTCAGTGCTTCGACCGGATCGAGCTTGGCAGCGCGCCATGCTGGCAAAATGGTGGCGATAAAAGAAAGAACCAATGCCATCGCAATGACAGACAATGTTTCACCAACATCCATTTTCGCAGGCAGCGTGCTCAGGAAATAAAGTTCCGGATTGAACAGGGTTGTTCCCGAAAGCCATGAGAAGAACTGGCGAATGCGCTCGACATTGAGGCAAACGACAACACCGAGAACGACACCAGCCAATGTGCCAGTCACACCAATGGCGGCACCTGTCATCAGGAATATACGCATGACGGCGCCACGCGTTGCGCCCATGGTTCGCAGGATCGCGATATCGCGCCCTTTATCCTTCACCAGCATGATAAGACCGGATATGATGTTGAGCGCTGCCACAAGCACAATCAACGTCAGGATCATAAACATGACGTTGCGCTCGACTTGCAAGGCAGAGAAAAACGTTTGATTACGCTGACGCCAATCGACCATAGAAATCTGGCGAGCTGCGACCTCCTCCACAGGCGCGCGCATGGCGTCAACCTTGTCTGGATTATCGACAAAGATTTCTAGCGATTGCACCTTGTCTTCCTGATTGAAGAAAAGCTGCGCCTCGGTCAGCGGCATCATAACAATAGATGCGTCATATTCCGACATGCCGATCTCGAAGATTGCAACAATCGGATAGGCCTTGACGCGCGGATTAACACCAAAGGGCGTCACATCGCCATCAGGGGAGATAACGCGCAGCGTATCGCCGATGGAAAGGCCAAGATTTTCAGCCATACGTGTGCCAATGGCCACGCCACCGCTCTGATCAAACCCCTGCAGGGTGCCCTGCTTGATATTATCGGAAACCAGCTTGAGCTTGGCGAGATCTTCCTCACGAAGACCGCGAACAAGAGCACCGGTTCCAGCACCGATATTGCCCTGCACCAGAGCCTGACCTTCCACCACAGGAATGGCGAATTTCACACCCGAAATGCCATCGATGCGTGTGATCAGGCTTGCATAATCATCGAGCGGCCGATCTATTGGCTGCATAATGAGATGACCGTTGATCCCAAGAATTCTGTTCAGAAGCTCAGCGCGAAAACCGTTCATCACCGCCATAACGATGATGAGCGTAGCCACGCCGAGCATTATCCCAGTGAAGGAAAAACCAGCAATAACCGAAATAAACGTTTCGCGGCGGCGCGCACGCAGATAGCGCCATGCGATCATCCGCTCATAAGCTGAAAATGGGCCCGATGAAGGCGCTTTATTAGGTGCCTTCTGCTTGCCGTCAGATTTTACTGCCGCCGCACTGCTCATATTTAAGCCGTCAATAGGTTGATTGCTGCTTCGATGGTAAGGTTCTGACGTTCACCAGTCTTGCGGTCTTTAACTTCAACTTCGCCAGCAGCAACGCCACGTGGACCAACGATCACCTGATAAGGCAAACCAATCAGATCCATGGTCGCAAACTTGGAACCAGCACGGTTGTCTGTATCGTCCAGCAGCGGATCAAGGCCAGCATTTGTAAAGGCGGTGTAGAGCTGTTCGCTCACGCCATCACAAGCTTCATCGCCTGCCTTCATGTTGATAATGCCCACACCGAATGGCGCAATCGACTTTGGCCAGATGATGCCAGCTTCGTCATGGAAAGCTTCAATCGCAGCGGCGACCAGACGCGATGGCCCAATCCCATAAGAACCCATCGAAACAAAATGGTCTTTGCCATCCGGTCCCTGCACCTTTGCACCCATGGCTTCCGAATATTTTGTGCCAAAATGGAAGATATGACCAACTTCAATACCGCGCGCCGAAACCTGATCATCGGCTTTCACCGCTGACCAATCGGCTTCGTCGTGCATTTCGTCGGTTGCCGCATAAGGCGTCGTCCAGCGATTGACGATGTCCGTAAGCTGCTCGTCATTGCGGAAATCGGTGTCTGCGCCCGGGACGGCCAAATTGAGATAGGCTTTATCGCAATAGACCTGGCTTTCGCCTGTTTCAGCAAGAATGATGAATTCGTGCGAAAGATCACCGCCAATTGGGCCAGTATCAGCGCGCATAGGGATCGCCTGCAGACCAACGCGGGCGAACGTGCGCAGATAAGACACGAACATGCGGTAGTAAGCCATCTTCGCGCCCTTGTAATCGAGGTCGAACGAATAGGCATCTTTCATCAAGAATTCACGTGAGCGCATCACGCCGAAACGCGGACGCACTTCATCGCGGAACTTCCACTGAATATGGTAGAGGTTGAGCGGCAGGTCTTTGTAAGAGCGCACATAAGAACGGAAAATATCCGTGACCATTTCCTCATTAGTCGGTCCGAAGAGCATTTCGCGCTCCTGACGGTCCTGAATGCGTAGCATTTCCTTGCCATATGCATCATAGCGACCGCTTTCACGCCACAGTTCGGCGGACTGGATCGTTGGCATAAGGATTTCATTTGCGCCAGCGCGGTTCTGCTCTTCACGAATGATGTCACAGACCTTGTTGAGCACTTTCAGACCAAGCGGAAGCCATGAATAGATGCCTGCCGACTGCTGACGGATCATGCCCGCGCGCAGCATCAACCTGTGAGAGACAATTTCAGCCTCTTTTGGGGTTTCCTTCAGAATGGGCAAAAAATACTGCGACAGACGCATCGTGACCACCGATCAAGAGAGAGATTACCTGAACAACAACCAAATGCATGGAGAATCAGGCAAAAATTAAGCAAATCTGTCGGTTTCATAACGGGTTATACCGCGGTTGAAAACCCGCCCCTTTACTGTTTGCTAACCAAGTTTTTTTATGGCCCACAACAATCATCCATCGAGCCCTGAAATAGACATCAAAACAGTAGGGTTTAGATTCATATTAAATTTCAATGTTTTATATAGTTGGCATATCATTCGAGTAAAAATTGCGAAGGAAATATGACGTACTGAAAGATTTTTGGTGACAAAAGCTGTGCAGTCCGCTATTTTTTTCATCAATAAGCATGACAGCGGAAATAACCGTTGTTTAACGCGGTCAAAGTCTTGGGAGGATGGATCCAGGCGCGATATGTCGCTGCCGCCGGTAAAATGGAAACGGGTCGAACGCGTATTCGACTAGCAAGGCGAAAGCCTTGCTTTTTTTTTGGCTTTACCAATAGCAAGCGACAACTTCCAAACAGTTCATTGATATTATTATATTTTTTGATTGTGCGTATTTTTTGCGATGACCGTGCCAGCATTACATTATGGTCGTGAAATAGCGTTCCGAATTTCACATCGAAATCCGATATATCGAATCTCTAATTTTAAATAGATTCAAATAGTTATACTGAATTGATCAGTTTTAGATTCACGCAAGATCAAGCGTTTTTCTTATAGAAATGCCCCCTATCAATCTGGCGCCTAAAAATTAGGCACGAGATTAGAATTCAATAAAATGAAGAGGGAGGTTTCTGCTGTTATTTCAGATCGGGAAAGAAATGCGGAATATCATCAAGACCAAAGCCTTGCACCTGCGTCAGATAATAATAGAGGCCGAAAATGGCGGACGCTACGACAGTTGTGCGAAGAAAAGCGCGTCCGATGCGTGGTTTTGCTGGCGCACTGGCGACGGTGCCCAATGTCACATCATTTTCCTCCGCTTGTGTGCGTAGTCCCACGGGCAACAGCGCAAACAATGTGACCCACCAGAATATAAAATACATCGCGATGCCGGAAACGATGGTCATCTCACGCCTCCTCAAGCTCGATCAATGTTCCGTTGAAATCCTTAGGGTGCAGAAAAAGGACCGGCTTTCCATGTGCGCCGATCTTCGGTTCGCCATTACCAAGAACACGCGCGCCTTCCGCCTTCAGGTGATCACGCGCAGCAATGATATCTGAGACCTCGTAGCAAAGATGATGCATCCCGCCCGAAGGGTTCTTTTCAAGGAAACTTGCAATGGGCGACCCCTCGCCCAATGGTTCCAGCAGTTCGATCTTGGTGTTTCCAACATCGATAAAAACCACCGTAACGCCATGATCCGGCAAAGCCTCGGGTGCTGTTACTTTTGCACCCAACTGGCCGCTGTAAAGCGCAGAAGCGACCCGAATATCAGGAACCGCAATTGCAACATGGTTCAGGCGTTCAAGCATCTATTTCCTCCTCCAGAAAACAGATTTACTTTATCCGGTTGATGAACACCGTCACTACCGGCTTTTTGCCCCATGCTTCATTTGTCGCAGCGCGAACAGCACGACGAACGGACTCACGAACCACTTCGAGGTCTTTACGGCGCGCGCGCGGAATGCTGTCGATGGCCTCAATAGCGGCATCAAGCAGAATATCTTCCATGAGATCACCCTGCCCGTCTTCTTCCGGCAAGCCAAAAGCGACCAGATCAGGTTCGTCCATGATCTTGAAATCACGGTCGAGTAGAACGGAAACGGCAACGTGGCCGACATAGGCAAGCTTACGACGCTCAACCATGCCGATTTCGTCTTCGTCACCGATCAGCTTGCCGTCTTTGTAGATACGGCCAACCGGAGCTTCATCGATAATTTCAGCCTTGCCGGGAGCAAGACGCAGCATATCGCCATCGCGCACCTGTGCGATCTCTTCGATGCCTTCCATAGCGCCAAGCGAACCCTGAGCGACAAGATGCGCTGCTTCGCCATGAACAGGCACGAGAATGCGCGGACGCACCCATGAATACATGCGCTTCAATTCACTGCGGCGCGGATGGCCCGAAACATGCACAAGCGCATCATCATCGCTGATCAGCTTGATGCCCTGATCGATCAGCTTGTTCTTGATATCAAGAATGGCCTTCTCGTTGCCCGGAATTGGACGCGATGAGAAAATGACCGTGTCACCAGCTGAAAGCGCAATGCTTCGCATTTCATCACGCGCAAGTTTGGCGAGTGCGGCTCGCGGTTCACCCTGACTGCCCGTGAGGATCATCACGACATTTTCTCGCGGAATATAGCCGTAATCATCTTCGCTCAGGAATTCTGGTAGTCCTTCCATGTAGCCAAGCTCAGCCGCAACAGCGATTGTGCGCTTCATCGAGCGCCCAACCACCAGCACCTGGCGGCCCGCATCGCGTGCGGCTTCGGCGATCGAGCGAATACGACCAACATTGGACGAGAAGGTTGTGATCGCCACGCGACCGCGAGCCTTCTCGATAAGTTCGCGCAGACTTTCGCCCACTTCACGCTCAGAAGGCGATTCACCTTCGCGCATCGCATTGGTGGAGTCACAGACGAGCGCCAGAACGCCCTGATCGCCGATTGCGCGGAAGCGTGCTTCGTCAATCAGCGGCCCCATCGACGGATCGGGGTCCATCTTCCAATCGCCTGTATGAACAACTGTGCCAAGCGGCGTGGTAATCGCCAGCGAAACAGGTTCGGGGATCGAGTGCGTAACGGCAATCGCCTCAAGCTTGAAAGGACCGACTTCGAAAGTCTCGCCCGCCTTGAAAACTGTAATCGGAATTTCAGGGGCGCGAATTTCTGAATGGCACTTGGCTTCAAGCAAGCCAGCAGTAAATGGAGTTGCGTAAACAGGCGCTTTGAGACGCGGCCAAAGATCAAGCAGCGCACCATAGTGGTCTTCATGCGCGTGGGTAATAATAATACCGCGCAGATTATGTTTTTCAGCTTCCAGAAAGCGGATGTCCGGCAGGATAAGATCAGCGCCGGGATGTTCAGGACCAGCAAAGCTCACGCCCATATCAACCACGATCCATTCGCGATTGTTTTCCGGACCATAGCCATACATGGCGAGGTTCATGCCGATTTCGCCGACACCACCCAATGGCAGGAAGACAAATTGCGTCTGTGTTGAGCGGGGCATAATGCCTCCCTGTTATTTAAAGCGCATCTTAATCTGACGCGATCAGATCGGCGCTCCAAAAGGTTTTTCAACACGCATCTTATCCGAAAGCCGTTTCACACCTTTCGGGATGCGCTCCAATTAGAATTTATTATGCCCCTGTTGGACCTACTATCGATAGTTTGCAAGCCCGTAACAGCAGATTGAAAGGCCGATTGTTCACATATATTCGATCAAGAACCAGCTTTGACCGATGCAGCCGTTCCAAAATAGACGTCGCCCGCCGTCACCGGCACGCGTGTTCCATCATCCTCGCGGATGACGAGACGGCAATCCGAATCGATAGTTTCAAACACGCCTTCAACGATCCTGCCATTCAACTGCATAGCTACAGGCTGCCCCAAACCATGGGCGCGCTTCAGCCAAAACTCGCGGATCGTGTTGAGGCCTCGCCCCTGATCCCAGATACGGTGATAGTGGCACCATGCATCGGACAGCGCCAGAAATAGCGTGGCTGCATCCGTATTACCGCCCAATCCATTGATTGAGGTTGCGGCATATGGCAGGCCTTCGGGTGCGGCTACGACATTGGTGCCCATTCCGACCGCTATTCCAAAGCGTCCATCAGACAGCAATGTGGATTCGAGAAGAATGCCGGAAAGCTTTGCACCATCGACCAGAACATCATTCGGCCATTTGAGTGCAACATTGACTTTTGAAGCAACGGCCGGCGGCAAAACCGCGTCAACAGCGTCAGCAAGTGCTAAACCCGCGACAAAACCTAAAGTAGCGGCAGTTTTGGGATCAAAACGATCAACCAGCAGCAGGGTTGCTGCAAGATTACCTTCAGGCGCGGACCATGCACGGCCACGTCGCCCTCGTCCGCTCTCCTGCTTGGGAGAAACGGTCCAGAGGCGCCCAGCATCACCGGCATTAGCCTGTGAAAGCGCCTCTGCATTGGTAGAACCAACAACTGGCAAAAACTCCAGTCGATATCCGTCTGCTAAAGCCGCAGGTGCCAGCGTGAAACGATTGCCATCACCTGCGGCCTTATTCATTGTCATGCTCAGAAGAATGTCTTGGCTGCAGTTTCAGCCAAACCACCGAGCCAGCCGCCGATCAGTCCATAGAACAGAACGAAGGCACCAGAAACGAGCAGTACGAGACGCAGCTCAATTGCTGCCGGAACGAACGTCGTTACCGGCTCATCGAACCACATGATCTTGATCATGCGCAGGTAATAGAACGCGCCCACAACCGATGCCACAATACCGATGATTGCCAGCGGATAAAGACCCACTTCAACGGCTGCAACGAAGGTGTACCACTTACCGAAGAAGCCAGCGAGCGGCGGAATACCAGCAAGCGAGAACAGCATGATCGTCATGATAACGGCCATTACCGGATTGCTGCGCGACAGGCCTGCGAGATCATCGATCTTCTCGACATTGCCTTCCTTGGTCCGCATGGACAGGATGAAGGCAAAGCTACCGAGCGTCATGACAAGATAGATCGCCATGTAAAGAGCAACACCCTTGACGCCGACAACCGTACCGGCAGCCAGACCGACAAGGGCATAGCCCATGTGGCTGATCGACGAGTATGCCATCAGGCGCTTGATATTACGCTGGCCGATGGCGGCAAAGGCACCCAGCACCATCGAAGCGATTGCAACGAAAGTGATGATCTGCTGCCAGTCTTGCGTGACAGGAGCGAATGCACCTTCCACGACACGAACGATCAGAGCCATTGCAGCCATCTTAGGAGCGGCAGCAAAGAACGCGGTTACTGGCGTTGGCGAACCTTCATAGACGTCTGGCGTCCACATATGGAATGGGACAGCAGAAATCTTGAAGCAGAGGCCGGCCAGAATGAAGACCAGACCGAACACCAGACCAAGCTGACGCTCACCACCGGAAACAGCGGTTGCGATTTCGGCAAAGCCGATGTGGCCGGTGTAGCCATAAACAAGGCTGATACCATAGAGCAGCATACCCGACGACAAAGCGCCAAGAACGAAGTATTTCAGACCAGCTTCTGTCGAACGAACGCTGTCACGATTGAAGGCTGCAAGCACGTAGAGTGCGAGCGACTGCAATTCGAGGCCCATATAGAGTGTCAGCATGTTCGATGCCGACACCATGATGAGCATGCCAAGCGTGGACAACACGATCAGTACAGGGAATTCGAACTTGTCGAATTTCTCTTCACGCGCAAAGCCAACCGACATGATCAGCGCCACGATGGAGCCGATCAGTGTCAGCACCTTCATAAAGCGTGCAAACGCATCGTTGACAAAGGCGCCGCCAAAAGCGCTGCCATTGTGGGGGAAGATAACGATCAATGCGAGTGCTGCAATCAAAACAGCAACAGCAAGGCCATTGACGATGGTTGAGGCGCGCTCTCCGGAGAACACGCCGATCATGAGCAATGCCAGTCCGCTCAGCGCGAGGAGAACCTCGGGAGCTGCGAGAGACAGGGAAGCAATCAGGTCGGTTTGCATCAAGCCTACGCCTTTACTTACTGCGCCAGCGTAGCGCTAGCGGCATTTGCCAGCGCTGCGTCATAATTGGTAACCAGTGCATGCACGGCGCTCGCGGTCGCATCGAAGACCGGAACCGGATACACACCGAAGAAGATAGTGAGAGCCACAAGCGGATACAGGATCACCTTCTCACGCGGGGTGAGATCAAGAATGCTCTTGAGGCTTTCCTTGGTCAGCGCACCAAACACCACGTTGCGATAGAGCCAGAGCGCATAGGCTGCCGACAGGATCACACCCGATGTTGCGAACAGCGCTACCCACGTATTGACGCGGAAGACACCGAACAGCGTGAGGAATTCACCGATAAAGCCAGACGTACCCGGAAGACCGACATTCGCCATCGTCAGGATGAGGAAAGCCACGGCATATTTCGGCATCCGGTTTACGAGACCGCCAAAGGCCGAAATTTCACGGGTATGCATGCGATCATAGATCACGCCAACGCAAAGGAAGAGTGCGCCCGAAACAATACCATGTGAGAGCATCTGGAAGATTGCACCCTGCACGCCCTGTTCGTTGGCGGCAAAAATACCCATGGTCACATAGCCCATATGCGCAACCGACGAATAAGCAATCAGCTTCTTGATATCTTCCTGCACCAACGCAACAAGCGAGGTGTAGACGATAGCAATTGCTGAGAGTGCAAAGACGAACGGAGCGAAATCGGCAGAAGCGAGTGGGAACATCGGCAGCGAGAAGCGCAGGAAGCCATAGCCACCGAGCTTTAGAAGAATACCCGCCAGAATGACCGAACCTGCTGTCGGTGCTTCAACGTGCGCATCCGGCAACCATGTATGCACTGGCCACATTGGCATCTTCACGGCAAAGGACGCGAAGAATGCCAGCCATAGCCACGTTTGCATACCTGCTGGGAAGTCGTATTTTAGCAGTTCGACGATGTTAAGCGTACCGGCCTGCCAGTACATTGCCATGATCGCGATCAGCATCAGCACAGAGCCGAGCAGCGTGTAAAGGAAGAACTTGAAGCTCGCATAAACGCGGCGCTTGCCACCCCATACGCCGATGATGATGAACATCGGAATAAGGCTTGCTTCAAAGAACACGTAGAACAGGAACAGATCGAGCGCACAGAACACGCCGATCATGAGCGTTTCCAGAATAAGGAACGCAATCATGTATTCCTTGACGCGCTTCTCGATAGCCAGCCAGCTCGCAAGTATGCAGAATGGCATCAGGAAAGCAGACAGCACGACAAACAGCATGGAAATGCCGTCAACGCCCATGTGGTAGGAAATGCCTCCACCGAGCCAGCCGACCTGTTCGACCATCTGGAAGCCCGGATTTGAATTGTCAAACCCGGCCCAGATAACCAGTGACAGAATGAAAACGAAAACCGTGGTCAGCAACGCAACATTCTTAATGTTGCGACGCGAGGCTTCGCTGTCATCCTTGATGAGAAGGATCAACAAGGCGCCGACGAGCGGCAGAAATGTGACCGTAGAAAGAATTGGCCAATCGGTCATCAGAAAGAGCTCCCGAGCATCATCCAGGTGACGAGCGCGGCGACGCCGATAAGCATCGCGAATGCGTAATGATAAAGGTAACCCGACTGCATCTTCACAACGCGATCTGTAACATCGAGAACGCGTGCAGCGACACCATTAGGACCGTAACCGTCGATAATCTTGCCGTCGCCAACCTTCCAGAAGAAGCGGCCGAGCCAACGTGCAGGACGAACGAAGATGAAGTCGTAAAGTTCGTCGAAATACCACTTGTTGAGAAGGAACTGGTACAGACCGCGATGACGCTCTGCGAGTGCCTTCGGAATGTGTGGTGCGCGGATATAGAAAATCCAAGCGATTACCAGACCGATCAGCATAGCGATGAACGGCGACAACTTAACCCACAGCGGAACATGGTGATAATGTTCCAGGATTTCGTTGCTTGGCAACGTGAAGAGCGCGCCCTTCCAAAATTCAGCATATTCGTGGCCGAAGAAGTATTCCTTGAACACGACACCTGCAAACAGTGCGCCGACAGCAAGGATGAACAACGGCACGAGCATGACCGGAGGCGATTCATGAACGTGATGCATGACTTCAGCAGAAGCGCGTGGCTTGCCATAGAATGTCATGAAAATCAGACGCCATGAGTAGAAGCTCGTAAACAGAGCTGCAACCACCAGAAGCGTGAACGCGTAACCCGAAGCAAGGCTGTGCGATGCGAAGACCGACTCGATGATGGCATCTTTCGAGAAGAAGCCAGCAGTACCGATGATCGTGCCCGGAACGCCGAGACCTGTAATAGCAACAGTACCGATCATCATCATCCAGTAGGTGATTGGGATCAGCTTACGCAGCCCCCCCATACGACGCATATCCTGCTCGTCAGAAACGGCATGGATAACCGAGCCTGCGCAAAGGAACAGAAGCGCCTTGAAGAAAGCGTGCGTGAAGAGGTGGAATACAGCAGCACCGTAAGCGCCAACACCAAGCGCCGCAAACATGTAACCAAGCTGCGAACAGGTCGAGTAAGCGATAACGCGCTTGATGTCGTTCTGAACAAGCGCAACGGTTGCAGCGAAGAACGCTGTCGTTGCACCGATGATCGTCACGATAAGAAGTGCGGTGTGCGAAAGTTCAAAGACCGGCGACATACGCGCAACCAGGAACACACCCGCGGTCACCATCGTTGCCGCATGAATAAGTGCGGAAACAGGTGTCGGGCCTTCCATAGCGTCTGGCAACCATGTGTGCAGCAGGAACTGAGCCGACTTACCCATCGCGCCCATGAACAAGAGCAGGCAGACAACCGTCAGAGCGGTTTCTTTGTGCAGTTCATAGCCGAGGAAGTTGAGAACGACTGCACCAGTATCAGCAGCACCTTCTGCTGGCAGGTAGTTTGCTGCGGCTGCAAAAAGCGTGTTGTAATCAACCGTCTGGAACAGCGCAAACAGACCAAAGATACCGAGCAGAAAGCCAAAGTCACCAACACGGTTGACAACGAAGGCCTTCATTGCAGCGGCATTTGCCGATGGCTTCTGGAACCAGAAGCCGATCAGAAGGTAAGAAGCAAGACCCACGCCTTCCCAGCCGAAGAACATCTGGATCAGGTTGTCCGACGTAACCAGCATAAGCATGGCAAAGGTGAAGAGCGAAAGATAAGCGAAGAAGCGCGGACGATGCGGATCGTGATGCATATATCCGATCGAATATATATGCACCAAAGCCGACACCGAGTTGACCACGACAAGCATAACGCCAGTCAGCGTATCAACGCGCAAAGCCCAATCAAACGACAGCGAACCAGACGTGACCCAGTGAAGAACAGGGATACGAACCGTTTCGGCATCGTGGCCGAGCGGAATTTTGAAGAACACGACCCATGACAGGATCGCAACGATCACCATCAGGCCGGAAGTCACATATTCACTCGCCTTTGCACCGATCTTATTGCCGAAAAGTCCGGCAATAAGAAAGCCAATAAGCGGAAGGAAGACGATCGCGTTATAGAGCATTTGCCCGTCAACCTTTCATAACATTGACGTCTTCCACCGCGATGGAACCGCGATTACGGAAGAAAACAACGAGGATTGCGAGACCGATAGCTGCTTCCGCAGCCGCAACGGTCAGAACGAACAGCGCGAAAACCTGCCCGACCATATCGCCAAGCACAGAAGAAAACGCCACAAAATTGAGATTGACCGAGAGAAGGATCAATTCGACAGACATCAGGATAACGATGACGTTCTTACGGTTTAAGAAGATACCGAAGACGCCAAGGGTGAACAGGATGGCTGATACGGTCAGATAATGAGAAATACCGATTTCCATATTCTTTTCCTCAGATGCCCTTGCCTGTTTCGACCTGCTTGATCTCGATCGCCGTTTCAGGCGTACGAGCAACCTGATCCGAAATCGACTGGCGCTTGACATTCGGCTTGTGCCGCAGCGTCAGAACAATCGCACCGATCATGGCGACCAGAAGGACCAACCCAGCAATCTGGAAGTGGAAGACAAAGTCAGTGTAAAGAATGTCGCCGAGGGCAGCAGTGTTGGTGCGTTCAGCAACGTCAGGGATTGGAACCGCACCCTGCCCCAGTTTAGGCGTGAACATCGAACCCGCAAATACAACAATCAGCTCGCCCAGCAGGATCAGACCAACCAGAGCACCAACCGGCGCATATTGCAGCGCACCGCGCTTCAATTCGGAGAAGTCAACATCCAGCATCATGACGACGAAGAGGAAGAGAACCGCCACAGCACCGACATAAACGACGAGCAGAATCATGGCGAGGAACTCGGCCCCCGTCAGCAGGAACAGCGCCGCTGCATTGAAGAAAGCGAGGATGAGAAACAGTACCGAATGCACGGGGTTGCGTGCCGCAATTACCATGAACGCACTGGCGATCATGATAAAGGCGAACAGATAGAAGAACGCTGCCGCAATACCTGTCAGCATGGGGATCCCCCAACACCTTTCCGTGGACAAAGCCTGATTGCTTCATCCGCTTTAGTCTTTGTTTGCCGCGAATAATCGCGAAACTTAAATTCCAGCAACAAGATGGGCCGCCCCTTCTTGTTGCCGCTTTTCAAACCGGATGCTGAAACCGCGTTTCAGCAATACCAATCAGCGATATGGCGCATCCATTGCGATGTTGCGCGCAATTTCGCGTTCCCAGCGATCGCCATTGGCAAGGAGCTTGTCCTTGTCATAGTAAAGCTCTTCGCGGGTTTCGGTCGCAAACTCGAAATTTGGACCTTCAACGATTGCATCCACCGGACAGGCTTCCTGACAGAAACCGCAATAGATGCACTTCACCATATCAATGTCGTAACGAACCGTGCGGCGCGTACCGTCATTGCGGCGTGGACCCGCTTCAATGGTGATAGCCTGTGCCGGGCAGATCGCTTCGCAAAGCTTACAAGCGATGCAGCGTTCTTCACCGTTTGGGTAACGGCGCAGTGCATGCTCGCCACGAAAACGAGGCGAAATCGGACCCTTTTCATGCGGGTAGTTCAGCGTCGCTTTTGGCGCGAAGAACTGGCGCATGGAGAGGAAGAAAGCCGCAACGAATTCCTTGAGAAGGAGGGATTTCGCGGCCTGTGCGAATGAAGCCATTTATCTTTCTCCTTACACCAGATCGAAGACTTTGATGACGGTTGCGGTCAGAACAACCATACCAAGCGAAATTGGCAGGAACACTTTCCAACCCAGACGCATCAGCTGGTCATAACGATAACGCGGTACAAAAGCCTTCACCATTGCGAACAGGAAGAAGCAGAAGCAGAGCTTGAGCATGAACCAGATGATGCCCGGAACCCAGTTGAGGAACCATACGTCAACCGGAGGCAACCAGCCGCCAAGGAAGAGTGTGGTCATCAGGGCGCACATCAGCGTGATCGCCACATACTCGCCGAGGAAGAACAGAAGGAACGGCGTGGACGAATATTCGATCATATGACCGGCCACGAGTTCGGATTCAGCTTCGACAAGATCGAATGGCGGACGGTTCGTTTCAGCAAGCGCCGAAATGAAGAAGATCACGAACATCGGGAACAGAACCAGCCAGTTCCAATCGAGGAACGAAGCAGGCAGACCTAGCGATGTGCCAAGACCCGTATTCTGCGAAAGCACAATGTCTGTCATGTTGAGTGAGCCAACTGTGAGCAGAACCGTAACGATCACAAAGCCAATCGACACTTCATAAGAGACCATCTGCGCTGCCGAACGAAGTGCACCCAGGAACGGATACTTCGAGTTCGAAGCCCAGCCGCCCATAATCACGCCATAAACTTCAAGCGAAGAAATAGCGAAGATATAGAGAATGCCGACATTGATGTTTGCAATCGCCCAGCCTTCATTGACCGGGATGACTGCCCATGTTGCCATCGCCAGAACCGCCGAAATGAAAGGTGCGAGAAGAAACACACCCTTATTCGCGCCCGAAGGAATGATCGGCTCTTTAACGACGAACTTCAAAAGATCGGCGAAAGCCTGAAACAGACCCCAAGGACCAACAACGTTTGGTCCACGGCGAAGCTGCACGGCTGCCCAGATCTTACGATCCGCATAAAGCAGGTAAGCCACGACGATCAGCAATACGACAAGCAGAACGACCGACTTCAGCGCTATGATCAGCGCAGGCAAGACGTAAGCTGCAAAAATTCCGTCCATTATTCCGTCTCTCTCTCGCTTACTCAGCTGCCTGTTGGAAGCTGCCGGCCGCAAGCGCCGAGCACTCGGCCATGACAGCGGAAGCACGCGCGATTGGGTTCGTCAGATAGAAATCCTTGACCGGCGAAACGAACGCAGCGCCGCCAGAAAGGTTAGATGCTTTTGCTGCAAGCGCCGACAGATCGTCTGCATTTGCAGGAGCAATCGTGTCAATCGCCATCATATGCGGGAAGTCTGCATAGAGCTTGGCGCGAAGCTGCGAAAGACTGTCAAACGGCAAACGCTTGCCGAGCGTGTCAGAAAGAGCGCGCAAGATTGCCCAATCTTCCTTAGCTTCGCCCGGAGCAAAGCCAGCACGGTTGCCAAGCTGAACGCGACCTTCCGTGTTGAGCCATGTACCCGACTTTTCGGTATAGGCTGCACCCGGAAGAATAACGTCAGCGGCATGTGCACCGGCATCGCCGTGTGTGCCGATATAGACAACGAAGCTCGATGCTTTCTTGGTCATGTCGAGTTCGTCTGCACCAAGCAGGAACACAAGATCAAGATTGCCAAGCATGTCGTTCGCAGCCTTGCCGCCCTCACCCGGAACAACACCGAGATCAAGAGCACCAACGCGGGAAGCGGCTGTGTGCAAAACCGAGAAACCGTTCCACTCGGCGCTGATCGCGCCAACATCCTGTGCAAGCTTTGCAGCTTGAGCGAGAACAGCTGCACCGTTTTCGCCGGTCAATGCACCCTGACCAACGATGATCAGCGGACGCTCTGCCTTAGCCAATACGTCACGGAATGCATTCTTGCCAGCAGCAACAGCCGCCAGTGTATCTGCGCCAGCGCCAAGATATTCGTAGTCGTAACGCAGTTCAGCCTGTTCACCGATCATAGCAATCGGGAAATGGCCCATACGCTGACGCTTACGAATACGCGCATTCAGAACAGCAGCTTCAACGCGTGGGTTGGAACCGATAATCAGAAGAGCGTCAGCATTTTCAATGCCTTCGATCGTTGTGTTAAAGAGATAGCTTGCACGACCGAGAGCCGGATCAAGTGCTGCGCCATCCTGACGGCTGTCGATATTCTTCGAGCCGAGCGATCCGATGAGGTTTTTCAGAGCGTAGAGTTCTTCAACCGAAGCCAGATCACCAGCAACTGCGCCGATCTTATCAGCTGAAGTCGAAGAAACCTTTGCAGCGATTGTTGCAAAAGCTTCTGGCCACGTGACAGCAACCAGACGGCCACCCTTGCGAACATATGGGCGATCAAGGCGCTGTGTGCGCAGACCATCCCAGATGAAGCGGGTCTTGTCGGAAATCCACTCTTCGTTCACCTGCTCATTGACGCGCGGCATGATACGCATCACTTCACGGCCACGAGTGTCAACGCGGATGTTTGAACCAACAGCGTCCATCACGTCGATGGTTTCTGTCTTGTTCAGTTCCCACGGACGTGCCTGAAATTCATATGGACGCGAGGTCAGAGCACCAACCGGGCAAAGGTCAATCACGTTGCCCTGCAGTTCCGAGGTCATTGCGCGTTCAAGATAGGTGGTGATTTCAGCATCTTCACCGCGACCAATGAGGCCCAATTCAGAAATGCCAGCCACTTCGGTTGTGAAACGAACGCAGCGCGTGCAGTGAATGCAGCGCGTCATAACCGTCTTGACGAGTGGGCCGATATACTTGTTTTCAACCGCACGCTTGTTTTCGCGATAGCGCGAGCCATCAGTACCAAACGCCATGGCCTGATCCTGCAGATCGCACTCACCAGCCTGATCGCAAATCGGGCAATCGAGCGGATGGTTGATGAGCAAGAATTCCATCACGCCTTCGCGGGCCTTCTTGACCATAGGCGTGTTGGTGAAAATTTCAGGTGCTTCGCCGTTCGGGCCAGGACGCAAATCGCGAACACCCATAGCGCAGGATGCGGCCGGCTTTGGCGGTCCGCCCTTCACTTCAACAAGGCACATGCGGCAGTTTCCAGCGATGGAAAGCCGTTCGTGGAAACAAAAACGCGGGACTTCAGCCCCCGCGGCTTCGGCAGCCTGAAGGAGCGTATAGTGATCGGGTACTTCGATCTCTGTGCCGTCAACCTTAATATTTGCCATCGCTTATCCAAACCTGCGGCTCTTGCCGCATCTTCCAGATGTCAAACTCACTTGCAGCCCATGGGAGGTGGGCTGCACTACACAATGCCTAAGCCCTATTCCGCTGCTTCCAGACGGATATTGCGGCTCTGAACGGCGTTGCGTGTATAATCATCAATGCGCTTTTCAATTTCCGGACGGAAGTTGCGGATCAGACCCTGAATAGGCCATGCAGCAGCATCACCAAGCGCGCAGATCGTATGACCTTCAATCTGCTTGGTAACGTCGAGCAGCATGTCGATTTCGCGCTTCTGCGCGTTACCCTTGACCATGCGTTCCATGACGCGCCACATCCAACCGGTGCCTTCACGGCAAGGCGTGCACTGGCCGCAGCTTTCATGCTTGAAGAAAGCTGACAGACGCGCAATTGCCTTGATGACGTCGGTGGACTTGTCCATGACGATCACGCCGCCGGTGCCGAACGAAGATTTCTTTTCGCGCATGCCATCAAAGTCCATGATGGCGTCCATCATGTCTTCGCCCTTGATGATAGGGCAGGATGCACCGCCGGGAATAACACCGAGCAGATTGTCCCAGCCACCACGAATACCGCCAGCGTGCTTTTCGATCAGCTCGCGGAAGGTGATGCCGAGGCTTTCTTCAACTGTGCAAGGCGTGTTCACATGACCAGAAATCTGGAACAGCTTGGTGCCGACATTGTTCGGACGGCCAATCGACGAGAACCATGCACCACCACGACGTAAGATTGTCGGAGCAACAGCAATCGATTCAACGTTGTTAACAGTCGTCGGGCAGCCATAAAGACCCATATTCGCAGGGAACGGAGGCTTCAGACGTGGCTGGCCCTTCTTGCCTTCAAGGCTTTCGAGCAGAGCGGTTTCTTCGCCGCAGATATAAGCGCCAGCGCCGTGATGAAGGAATATATCCATATCCCAGCCGCACTTATTGTTCTTACCCAGAAGGCCAGCATCATAGCACTCATCAATTGCTGCCTGCAGCGCTTCACGCTCACGCATGAATTCGCCGCGCAAATAGATGTAAGCGGTGTGCGCACTCATTGCACAACCGGCGATAACGCAGCCTTCGATCAGCGTGTGCGGATCGTGGCGCAGAATTTCGCGGTCCTTACAGGTGCCTGGCTCGGATTCATCGGCATTCACGACGAGGTAATGCGGACGATCCGTCACTTCCTTCGGCATGAACGACCATTTCAGGCCAGTCGGAAAGCCTGCACCACCACGTCCACGAAGGTTTGATGCCTTCATTTCGTTGATGATCCAGTCACGGCCCTTTTCGATGAAGCCCTTGGTGTTATCCCAATGGCCACGTGACATTGCGCCTTTCAGCGACTGGTCTTTAAAGCCATAGATATTGGTGAAGATGCGATCTTTATCAGCCAGCATGTCTCACCTGCTTCCGTCTTTGGTTGCGGCTTCTGCTTCAGCCTTTGCCTTTGCTTCGGCTTCTGCCTTGGCTTTAGCAACTGCGGCATCAGATGCCTTACGGGTTTCCAGACCAACCTGTTTGTAGTCGAGATCTTCGGTCAGAGCCGTCAGTCCACCCATGGGTTCAGACGTGATACGGCCATCCTGTGGACCCGGCTTAACTGTGTCGCCCTTGCCTGCTTCAAACGTATCGATGATTTCAGCAAGACGTTCAGGCGTCAGGTCTTCATAAGCATCCTTGAAGATCATGACCATCGGCGCATTGACGCAAGCGCCCTGACACTCAACTTCTTCCCACGACAGCGTGCCTTCGGCATTCAGCTCGAAAGGATCGTGGTGGATTTTATGACGGCAAACATCCATCAGCGCTTCCGAGCCACGCAACATGCATGGTGTAGTGCCGCAAACCTGAATGTGGGCGCGGGTTCCAACTGGCTTCAGCTGGAACTGCGTATAGAAGGTTGCAACTTCCAGAACGCGGATCAGCGGCATGTCGAGCATGTGAGCTACATATTCGATTGCAGCTTTTGTAACCCATCCCTCTTGCTCTTGCGCACGCATGAGCAGCGGAATAACAGCCGACTGCTGACGGCCTTCCGGGTATTTTGCGATCGTCTTGTGCGCCCAAGCCTGGTTTTCCGCGTTGAAAGCGAAACCAGCCGGCTGGACGGCATCATCTGCGAGACGGCGAACGGACATCAGCGGTCAACCTCACCAAACACGATATCGAGCGAGCCAAGGATTGCCGACACGTCAGCCAGCATGTGGCCGCGGCACAGGAAATCCATAGCCTGAAGATGGGCAAAGCCCGGCGCGCGCAGCTTGCAGCGGTATGGCTTGTTGGAGCCATCCGACACGAGGAAGACGCCAAATTCACCTTTTGGCGCTTCTACTGCTGCGTAAACTTCACCGGCAGGCACATGGTAGCCTTCCGTGTAAAGCTTGAAGTGATGGATGAGCGCTTCCATCGAGCGCTTCATCTCGCCGCGCTTTGGCGGCACAATTTTGTTGTCGGTGTGCGAAACAGGACCAACACGTTCCTTGCCAAGCAGAAGATCAACGCACTGGCGCATGATGCGCGCCGACTGGCGCATTTCTTCCATACGGATCAGGTAACGGTCATAGCAGTCGCCGTTCTTACCGATTGGAATATCAAATTCCATTTCGTTGTAGCACTCATATGGCTGCGACTTACGCAGATCCCATGCTGCACCCGAACCGCGAACCATGACGCCCGAGAAGCCCCAAGCCCATGCATCTTCGAGCGAAACAACGCCGATGTCGACGTTACGCTGCTTGAAAATACGGTTTGGCGTAATAAGATTGTCGAGGTTCGTCAGCGTCGTTGCGAGAAACGGATCAATCCATTTGCCGATGTCTTCAACGAGCTGATCAGGAATATCCTGATGAACACCACCCGGACGGAAGTAAGCAGCATGCATACGTGCGCCACAAGCGCGCTCGTAGAACACCATTAGCTTTTCGCGCTCTTCAAAGCCCCAGAGCGGCGGCGTCAGTGCACCAACGTCCATAGCCTGAGTGGTCACGTTCAGAAGATGGTTCAGAATACGACCGATTTCCGAGAAAAGAACACGGATCAGCTGACCACGCTTCGGCACTGTAATGCCAAGCAGACGCTCTACAGCCAAAGCATAGGCGTGTTCCTGATTCATCGGCGCCACGTAGTCGAGGCGGTCGAGATAAGGCAAAGCCTGAAGATAGGTCTTCGTTTCCATCAGCTTTTCGGTGCCGCGATGCAGCAGACCAATATGCGGATCGACGCGTTCCACGACTTCGCCGTCGAGTTCAAGAACAAGACGCAAAACGCCGTGCGCAGCAGGGTGCTGCGGACCAAAGTTAATATTAAAGTTGCGGACCTGAGTCTCAGCCATGTTTAGCTTCCTGTCGCTCAGTTCGTCTTGGCTTTTTCATCGCCCGGCAGGACGTAATCCGTCCCTTCCCATGGCGAGAGAAAGTCAAAATTGCGGAATTCCTGTCTCAGCATGACAGGCTCATAAATGACGCGCTTGGCTTCATCGCTGTAACGAACTTCGACAAAACCAGTGGTCGGGAAGTCTTTACGCAGCGGATGACCTTCAAAACCGTAATCGGTCAGAATGCGGCGCAGATCAGGGTGACCGGAGAACAGAATGCCATACATGTCGTAAGCTTCGCGCTCAAACCACTCGGCGCCGACAAACACCGACACAGCAGAAGGAACCAGCGTGTCCTCATCAGCCTGAACCTTCACACGAATGCGCAGGTTCTGGCGTGGTGAAAGGAACTGATAAACAACGTCAAAACGCTTGGCGCGCTGTGGATAATCAACGCCGGAAATATCCGTCAAATTAATGAACTGGCACTGCACGTCATCGCGCAGGAATGTCAGAACATTAATCAGGCTTGCAACCGGAATAGACAGCGTCAGCTCGCCATAGGCCAGCTTCGCCTCTTCGATCGCATCGCCGAGACGTTCTTTAATATAGCCGGAAAGTTCACCAAGAGCTTCTTCGCTCATATCTCTAACTTCCTTTTTTAGACCCCGATCCATCCTTGGGAAAACAGATCGAGTTCTAACAAACCTTATTGCACCATTGAGACCAAAAGGTCCGCTTAGCGCTCGATCGTACCTGTGCGGCGGATCTTCTTCTGAAGCATAAGAATGCCATAAAGCAGCGCCTCAGCCGTCGGAGGACAGCCCGGCACATAGATATCGACCGGAACAACACGGTCACAGCCTCGCACTACGGAATACGAGTAGTGGTAGTAGCCGCCACCATTTGCGCACGAACCCATCGAAATGACATAGCGTGGCTCTGGCATCTGGTCATAGACCTTGCGCAGAGCCGGAGCCATCTTGTTGGTCAGCGTGCCTGCAACGATCATAACGTCAGACTGACGCGGTGACGCACGCGGCGCGATACCAAAGCGCTCAGCATCATAACGCGGCATGGAAATATGCATCATTTCCACAGCGCAACATGCGAGACCAAAGGTCATCCACATCAGCGATCCAGTACGTGCCCAGGTAATCAGAGCGTCAGCAGATGTGACGATGAAACCCTTATCGGACAGTTCGCTGTTCAGATCGTTGAAAAACGCATCATCGGAACCAACAGGCTTGCCCGTGCGTGGGTCAAGAATGCCTTTTGGTTGCGGAGCAATGAGTGTCGATCCAGACGCTTGATTTGTTCCGGTCAATCCCATTCGAGGGCTCCCTTCTTCCATTCATAGATGAAGCCGATGGTCAGAACGCCAAGGAAAAGCATCATCGACAGGAAACCGAACCAGCCGATTTCACCAAAGGACACAGCCCATGGGAACAGGAAGGCGACTTCGAGATCGAAGATGATGAAGAGAATCGACACCAGATAGAAACGGATGTCGAATTTCATGCGAGCATCATCAAAAGCATTGAAGCCGCACTCGTAAGCTGAAAGCTTTTCCGGGTCTGGCTGTCTGTACGCGACAAGAAACGGCGCAACCAGAAGGGCTACACCAATTACCATCGCAATGCCGAGAAAGATGACAATCGGCAAATAGGAACTTAAAAGCTCGTTCATGGTCCTTATCCGGCTTGAATACGAGGCGACGCCGCCTGTAATAAGCTTTTTAGAGCTTACCACCATGCGACACATTGCATCTCTTGCGACCTCGTCGCCTCAAGCAGCTTCAAGGGCATGCCGTGCGAACTTAAGTATTTGGCTGGACGGTTAGCGCAGCATGCACGCGAGCGCAAGCCCTCCAGCGCGATCAAGCGGGTATAGTGCGCTCAAGATGCTTAATAAGCACCATCCGCAAGCCCATATATGCTACCCAAATTTGATATAGCATGAAATCATCATAATTTCGTGAGGAAATAGAGATGAACGATCTTTCGCCATTTTAAGGCGAATAGAATCAATCGATTTAAAATCGACTGATCTCGTTGAAGATATTTTCGATGGCGCCGCCCAGAAACCAGCGCCGTCATCTCTGATTCATATCCTGCATCGGCCGCCGTTCGTAACGCGTCAGACTTGGCGAGACTTCCGATAAATAACGCTGCTAAACACTCTTTATATATAGGGCGCCATTTGCAGTTATATATAGAGTTTAAAACTCCTTCATTTCGTCGTCGCAATGCCATGATGTGACCAGAAGAAAAATCCCGTCGCCGTCGGTACGATTCTTAAAATAAATTAGCCCCAGAGATTCGCGGTCAGGATTCAATTGCCTTCAGCAATTCGACAGCAGCTTTTAGGATTGTGCCTCAGACATAATCGCGTTCTGCGGGGGCATTTGGAATCAAACCCTGAATATGCCGTCAGCGCAGAATAACAAAGAACACCGATACAAAATCCCAGGAGGGCGATATGAGCACATATTTGCTCACCAGCGGCGACATTTTAGTTGTTTTGGCCGGGATATTCTCTGTAGCTTATCTTTCCTGGAAGCGGAAAACAAAATAGCCCTGCCCCACACAAGCGACGATGAAGCTGAGAGCGAGCTTATTAAGCGCCACAGCATCTGTTCTAACTCTTTTCACGCATGCCCTTATCGGAAAAGCGATTCACACGTTTCAACGACAAGCTTTAATCGCGCACGCAATAAAGATGCCCGACGCGTAAGCGCTGTGTTTCAAGCAGCAGGCCACATCAGAAATCATTTGTATATCCAAAGGAAATAAATTTGCGATGTGCGCCATTTTCTTCAGAAATTTAAGATTTGTTTTCTGAATGAAAATGGCGCGAGTGACGGGGCTCGAACCCGCGACCTCCGGCGTGACAGGCCGGCACTCTAACCAACTGAGCTACACCCGCGCATTTCATTTTCAGCCATTTGGCTGGATAGTCACCGGCGTTTCCGTTCGGTGTGAGCGGTCGTTTAAGATGTTCTCTCACCAGTGTCAAGCGAGTGATCTGAAGAAAAAAGAAGAATTTTGATTTTATTCTAAAAGAGCCGATTTTACGCGCTTGTATATATGGGAACTCACCCTCAACGCGCTTCATTCAATCGGAAGGCATTCAAATTAAACAGAAAAAGGGATCGCATTTTTGATGCTACCCACGAGTCACCTCATTTTAGGCTCGCCGAATTATAGCTTTCATAGGAGTTATCCCCAGAGAGCTCATATTTTTTAGCCGGAGAATTAAAAAAATGCATTTTTCTAATTTTTACGCTTGCACTATCCAAACGAACAGCCTAAACGGCTCTCACAGCGGCTGACAAGTTAGCCGGGCGATTAGCTCAGTTGGTAGAGCGCTTCGTTTACACCGAAGATGTCGGGAGTTCGAGTCTCTCATCGCCCACCATTTATCCTATTGAAATCATTATATCCCCTTGCACTATATGGTCTTTTCCCCATATTGACGTCACAAAACGCGTCACAAAATGGGGTTTGGCGATGGCTGGCAATATTCGTCACTGGAAAGAGCGCAACGGTCGTTATTCGGCTCGAATCGTTGTTCCGGTGAACCTCCGGCCTTTTCTCGAAAACAAATCAGAACTTGAGATTCAGTTAGGCGGCGACAGGCGCACCGCTCTAAGAAATCATGCTGCTGCCGTCGCTTCACTGCAAAAGCAGATTGGGATTGCCCGGCAAAAGCATGAGGCAGCAACCGGACAAGTTAGCAATCCGCTCCCCTACCCCATGACAGCGCAGCAGATAGCACTTCGCGATTATCAAAGTCAGATCGCTTTTGATGGCGAGATACGCGCCCATGATCACCGATATGCTCAAATCGATCCCGATCCGGTTTATGATGCACACCCTTACCGCGATGGCTTCGCAGGGAAACTATCAGACGATGAATTAGAACGGCTTGTAGGCGCTCAGATCGAAAGCGCTCGAATATCCGGCAATATGAATGCAGTTAAAGGGACAACGGAATGGCGCACTATCGCGCAAGCCCTTTGCGTAGCATCCTATGAGGCTGTTGCGCGGCGATACGAGCGCAACGAAGGTGATTTTAGCGGCGCACCTACGCACCCTATCCTTGTGAAAGCTGAAGCTGAAGCAGACTCAGAGACTGAAATCCTCACATTCGATTCCATTATTGACGACGAAGCGAAACGCCGCGCCCGTGGCAGAGACGCAAAACCCCTTCCAGATCGCACAGCAAAGAAATATCGCGATGATTGCAAAGCCTTTTGCAAATGGCGAAAGAACAAGAATGCTCTAACCGTGACCGCCGCTGAAGGCAAAGCATGGATTGAAGCCATGCAAGATACTGGCGAATTAGCAAATCGGACCGTAAAAGCCCGTTTCCAAAATGTGCGCACCGTCATGAATTGGGGCAGATCGAACGATCCGGCTAATTTCTTTCCCGCTGGCAATCCCCTAACTGGCGTGAAACTACCAGACTATCAAACAACCCCCTCCCACTTACGCGCATACACGATGGATGAGGCAAGCCGCGTTCTCGCAGCCGCCCGTAAGGAAACACGCCCTTTGTTCCGTTGGCTACCTTGGCTATGCGCCTACTCGGGTATGCGTGTGAGCGAAGCCGGTGCCTTGCTTAAAGAGGACTTTTTCAAAGTTGGCGACCGCTGGTTTTGGAAAGTGACAACAGCAGGTGGCCGTAAGCTGAAGAACGCGAGCAGCGAGCGGCGTATTCCGGTTCACCCTGCCCTAGTCGCTGAAGGCTTGATCAAGTTTGTTGAAACTGCCCCGGCTGGCCGTCTCTTTAAAGGCGAGACGAAAGACGAAATTGACGTGCAACCCCGCATGTCATCATGGGTGCGTGGAATCATAACCTTAGAAGAACACCCGGAACTTTCACCTAACCATGGCTGGCGTCATTTGTTTGAAGACCTTTGCCGCCGCGACAGGGTGCCGGAAGAAGCACGGCATTATATGACAGGCCGAACAGACGGTAACAGCCAAGAGCTTTATGGCCGCTCTGAAGTTATGCTGCCCGGATTGGCCGACGCGATGGATGGCATCAAAGCCATAGCAGTAGATCAAAAACAATGATCAAAACTGCCTAAATTATCAACTTTCCTGAATTAAGGGATTCACACCGGATTCCTCATGTGAGATAATATTCCTACAATAAATAGGAATATTAGCCTTATGGGTTTCTGGAGCAGTCTGACACACAAGATCAGCATGGGGGAGCGCAAAGCTTACACCCTGACCGATCCTGCCGTTTCTGAAGTATTCGGCATTCGCTCGACAATGAGCGGCGTTCACGTTGGCGTTCACGTTGGCGGAATGTCAGCGCTTTCTGTTCCGGCTGTTCTTCAGGCTATTCGCTTAATCTCTGAAACAATCGGCTCACTGCCGGTTAAGCTTTACCGTGAGACAGCCGACGAAAAGCAGATCGCCAAAGATCACACGGCACACCGCATTGTTCATTATCGTGCAAACGAATGGACAGGCGCTGCAACCCTCAGAACGGAAATCACAGCCGACGCGCTGATCTACGGCAACGGCTTTGCGAAGGTTATTCGCTTTGATGATGGCCGACCTTTTGAATTGATCCGCCTGCTTCCCGGCACGGTTTCAATTCAGGAAGATAGCCTTGGTGCATCCCCTCCGGTTTATCGTGTGTCTGAAGCTGGCGGCTCCCGCGAATACGCGCACACCGAAATTCTTCACGTTCAATCGTTCCTGAAGCGCAGCCCGATCTCATTCGGGCGCGAAGCTATTGGCCTTGCGGCAATTCTCGAAAAGCACGGCTCTAAGTTCTTCGCAAACGGCACAAGGCCTAACGCGATTATCAGCAATGAAAAGCCGCAAGGCGGCGATGCTGGCGCAAAAACAATCGCCAATATCCGAAAGAGCTTTTTCAATTGGATGAGTGGCACTTCCGGCGAACCGCTGATTATGGATGGTGGTTGGAAGTATGAAGCCCCGGCGCTCACTTCCACAGATGCACAGTTTGTCGAAAACCGTCTGGAACAGATCAATGAGATCGCCCGGATTTTCGGCGTTCCGCCGCATATGCTTTATCAGCTTGATCGCGCCACTTGGTCAAACGCCGAACAGATGGGCGCAACCTTTCTTCAGCTTTGCCTTCGCCCTTGGCTGGACCGTTGGCAGGAAGCACTCGCAACCGTTCTGATTTCTGAAGATGAGCAAGACAGTCATTGGTTTGAATTTACCACTGACGATCTTATGCGCACCGACGCTGCCAGCCGAACCGAAAACCTCACCAAGCTTATCGCAGCGCGTGTCCTTACGGCCAATGAAGCCCGTGCAATTCTCAATATGCCCCCGGTTCCCGGCGGCGATGAATTGATCAATCCAAACACCACAACCGCACAATTGACGCCAGCCCGACAGGAGGCAACCGAATGAGCGAACACCGCGCATTCTTTGGCGATGGTGAAAAGCTGTTCGCTTTCAACACCAAAGCAATCATCACCGAACTGGAAACTAAGACCGGGCACGGCATCGGCGCATTGTTCCGCCGCTTCCAGCAATCCGATTACTCATTTGATGACGTGATCGAAATCATCCGGCTTGGCTTGATCGGTGGCGGCATGGACCCGAAAGACGCTGATCGCCTTGTATCGACATACGCGATTGGCCGTCCCATCTCGGAACTGTTCAAAGTTGCCGATGGCGTGATTACAGCGCTGTTTTTCGGCACTGAAGCCATCAATGACGCACTCGAACAGGTGGCACCATGAGCGAGCGTTTCGAAGTCAAAGCCGCCCTGTCAGTCACAGACGCAGGTGAAATCGAAGGCATTGCATGGCCTTTCGGTTCGCCTGATCGCGTTGGTGACGTGATCGAAAAAGGCGCGATCACTACGCCCGAAACCCTGCCGATGCTTTTCGCCCACGATCAGGCGCAAGTTATCGGCGTTTGGGATGAAATCACAGAAACACCGGAAGGCTTGATCGTCAAAGGTCGCCTGCTTGTCGATGACGTTGAACGCGCACGCGAAGTTCGCGCCATGATCAAGAGCAAAGCCGTCTCCGGTCTTTCCATTGGTTTCGTGACGAAATCGGCAAAGCCACGTCAGCGTGGGCGCACGATCACAGCGCTTGCCCTTCATGAAATCTCAGTTGTCGCCGTTCCGTGTCATCCGGCGGCGCAGATCACCTCATTGAAAGCCGCTGATGGCACGGCATCCAAGCAAAAGGAAAATACCTTGGAAAACGAACTCGAACAGAAGAACACCGATCCAGTTGTTACGGCTGAAGAAGTGAAGAGCCTGAAGGATGAAATCGCAACAATGAAGGCAAAGCTTAATCGCCGCCCTGTTGCCGATAACAACAATCATCCCGAAGCTGCCAATGAAAACGCTGTTGAACGCAAGGCGTTCGTTAGCTTCCTTCGCCGTGGCGTTGAACGCATCACCCCGGATGAAGCTAAGGCGCTTACAGTCTCGACCGATGCTAACGGCGGCTATCTTGCCCCGGAAGAATTTGGCAACGAACTGATCAAGCTTCTCAATGAATATTCGCCGGTTCGCCAGTATGCGCGTGTCCTGAATATCTCGGCGGCTGAAATCAAATATCCTCGTCGCGTGTCTGGCACTGCCGCAACGTGGGTGGATGAAACAGGCGACCGAACAGAAAGCGGTATGACCTTTGAACAGGTTACGCTCACCCCTTTTGAGCTTGCTACCTTCACAGACGTTTCTAATCAGCTTCTGGAAGATAACGCTTACGGCTTGGAAAGCGAACTGATCGCTGACTATGCTGAAAGCTTTGGCAAGACAGAAGGTCTTGCTTTCGTGAAGGGAACCGGCACAGGCCAGCCTAAAGGACTTCTGACTGCCACTGGCATTAAGGAAGTGAAAACCGGCGTTGCTGCCGCTTTCCCTGCCAATAACCCGGCTGACATGCTGATCGGCATGTATCACGAACTTGCGACAACCCACGCGGCGAACGCTGTTTGGATCATGAACCGCAAGACGCTTGGCGTCATTCGTCAGTGGAAGGACTCGACAGGCCGTTACCTTGTGCTTGATCCGATCACCGCAGGCGGCGTTTCGACCTTGCTTGGCCGTCCGATTGTGGAAATGCCAGACATGGACGACATCGGCGCTGGCAAGAACCCGATCCTGTTTGGTGATCTCTCCGGTTATCGCATTGTTGACCGTATCGGCCTTTCCACGCTTCGCGACCCTTACAGCCTTGCCGGTAAAGGACAGGTTCGCTTCCACGCTCGCAAGCGCGTTGGTGCTGACGTGACCCACCCTGACCGCTTTGTAAAACTTAAGGTCAGTGCGTAATCATGACCAAGCGGCGCGTAGCATATGAAGCAGTCGAAATCGCTCACGGTGGCAACACCGTGACGCTTAGACCTTCGCTTCGCGCCGCAACCATTCTTGAACAGCGCCACACGCTCCCGGCGCTGTTTAAAGCCATTGAAGATCAAAACTTCACAATCATTTCAGAGATCATTCTGGCGTCTTGCAGCGGCAGTCAGAATGCAGCGGCCTTTCTGTCTTCATTCCCGGAAAGGCCGCTTCTCCCTTTCTTCCAAGCTGTTCAAGCACCGCTTGTCGAACTCGTTTCAATGTTCGTTCCGGCATCCGATAATGAGCGTGTGCAACAGTTGCACACGACGCCTGCCGCGAAACCTGTCACATGGGCGCAAGTCTATGCAGCCCTGTTTGACCGTGCGACCGGCTGGCTTGGCTGGACGCCCGAACAGGCTTGGAACAGCACGCCGACCGAAATCAATCGCGCCTATCACGCCTACATCGAAAAACTCAAAGCTATTCATGGCAGCGCTGACAGCGACACGAAACAACCGGACCCGGAACAGGCAGAGCGCAATATTGCGAACGGCCTTGATCCTGAATTTGACCGTGCTGGCCTTCACGCCCTTAAGGGTAAGGGGAAAGCGGCATGAGCAAGTTTCCCCATTTGTGCAAGTGTGGCGCTATCGTTCCTTACGGCATTCTTTGCCAGTGCCAGATCAAGCAGAGGCGTGAACGCAACGCAAGACACGATAGCCGCCGCCCAACAGCAGCACAGCGCGGCTATAACCATGAGTGGCGCAAGGCACGCAAAGAATACCTCACAGCGCACCCGTTCTGCCGCATGTGTGGAAACCCTGCAACTGTTGTCGATCACATCATCGCTCACCGTGGCGACAAGCATTTGTTTTGGCATCGCGCCAATTGGCAACCGCTTTGCGAACCCTGTCACAACAGCACAAAGCAGCGACAGGAGCGCAAACGCAAATGACGCCCAACGCTATGCTTGCATATGACAACATGGAACAGACGATCACCGAATGGGCGCTGGATTACGGCCTCACACCCGGCATCATCATCGCACGTCTTGAACGCGGCATGACAACAGCAGACGCAATCACCATGCCTATGCTCGTTGGATATTGCGGCCAACGCTTGCCGATCTTCCACAAGAAGCAACTCAAGCGCGGAGAGCGCGTGAAACCAAAGATCGCGCGAATCCAGAACATCCGTCTGCTGACTGCCTTTGGTCAATCTATGACTCTTAAGGAATGGGCTGACCATATCGGCGTGAATGAGATGACCTTGCGTGCGCGTCTCAAGCGTAAGTCGCTCGAAGATGCATTGACCATGCCTAAGCAATCACGCGCACCGAAGATCAAGACACAGCGTCCGGGGGTGCCTTCAAACTTTACCCCTTCAAAGGGCCCGGCGCGGGGAGTGCTTTTCAAGAAAGCCCGAATTTAACTTTTTCAAAGGAAGCAGCAGAATGACCGGCATCACAACGGCACTCGCTAAAGCGCATATGCGTATCGACAATGATGAGGAAGACGCGCTGATCGCACTCTATACCGAAGCAGCGCAGGATTACGTTGCGCACTACATCGGCAAGGCGTTGGCAGAGATCAATCCATTCCCGGCTGATCTCAAACTCGCCATTCTCCGGCTTGTGGCTTTCTATTACGAAGTGCGCAACGTCGCGACGTTTGGCATGTCATCGCAGATCGCGCCACAGACCGTCACACAGACGCTCGACAGTTATCGTGAGGCTTGGTTTCACGATGGCGAATAAAGACAGCGACGGTATGGACGATCTTATGCGCGCCTTTGATCGCGCCAAGACAGCACCACGCAAAGCAATCCTCCGGGCGCTTACAACATCGGCTGGCGAAGTTGCTGGCACGATGAAAGCGCTTGCGCCTGAAGATACGGGCGATCTCAGGAAGTCGATTACAGTCACATATCCCGGCCAGTCGACGCCGCCTTACTCGCAACCCGGCGGCTCTCGCATGGTCGGCGAGAATGAGGTGGTTATCACGGCTGGCAATAAAGACGTTCGTTATCCGCATCTTGTCGAACACGGCACAAGCAAGACTGAAGCGCAGCCGTTCTTCTGGCGCGGCTTCCGTCTGACACGCCGCAAAGCACTACAGCGCATTGATCGCGCAGGCCGCAAAGCCCTTCGCGACGGTTGGAACGGAAAGGCTTCCACAGATGATTGATCCTGTTCTCACACTTCAGACCGCCATTCGCACCCGCCTTCTCGACAAGCCGGAAGTGCTGGCGCTTGTGCCTGCCGATCATATTCGTTCCGGCAGCACACGCCCCGACAAGACGCCATGCATCATTATGGGCGATGGCAACACCACACTTCACGGCAATGACTATCGCGCCCAGAGCGCCGCGTGGGTTTATCTGGACTTGCATGTCTGGACGTTGAACGCTGGACAGGACGCAGCGAAAGAGATCGCTGGCGTCGTGAATGGCGCACTTAGCAAATACAATCTGCCGGTTGATGGCGGTTATTGCGACCATTTCAAAGTGACTGACATTCGCCACTTGCGCGACCCTAACCCGGATTACGGCCATTCCGTTCTTTCGGTTGAAGCGCTCATTCGGTGGATCGTCTAATGTTGAACATCGGCAAGCTTGATCGTCGCATCACAATTGAACGCCAGACCGAAACCGTGAAGCCGTCCGGCAACGTGTCCAAAGTTTGGACGCCCATTGCTACCGTATGGGCTGAAACCCTTCAGCAATCAGCGACGGAATATTTTACCGCCATGGGCGAAGTGGAAACCGGCGCAATGATCTTCCGTATTCGCTGGATTGACGCCCTGACGACTGCCGACCGTGTGATTTACAACGGCGCACCCTATGGCGTGAAAGAGATCAAGGAACTCGGCAGACGTGAAGCGCTTGAGCTTCGCGCAGAGGTGATCCGATGAGCGTTCATAATCGTGGCGTAAAGCCTGCCATTCAACGCGACAGCACCGCGCTAACCAAAACCCCGGCACCACCTAAGCGGCTCACAGCGCAAGCGAAAGCGGAATGGAAGCGTGTGCTTCCCGTTCTGATCAAACGGGGCGTTGTTACAACCGGCGATCTCGCAGGCATTGAGAACTACTGCACAGCAACGGGCTACGTTCATCAAATTGCCGAACAGATGGCCGGTTCGCCTGTTCCAGATTTGAAGCTTGGCGGTTTGCAAATTCGTTACATGCAGTCAGCACGCCAGCTTGCAGCAGAGTATGGATTGATGCCTGCCAGCCGTTCCCGCGTCGGTGATCTCGGTTCTGCCGATGATGACGACGACAACCCGCTTGCGGTGCAATAATGGCAAGCACCTATCCAGATTGGGTTTTTGATAACAGCCCTATTGATGACCCGCTCGGATATGGCGAACGTGCTGTTCGCTTTTTGCGCATGTTGCGCCACCCTTCCAGCAGTGAGCCGAAAAAGGCTTTCACGCTTACGCGCTGGCAAGAGCGCATTGTTCGCCGCATCTATGGCCCACGCACGCCAGACGGCCATATGATCGTCAAAACGGTTCTGCTTCTTATGCCGCGTGGCAATCGCAAAACCACGCTTGCCGCCGCCCTTGCACTGCTTCACACCATCGGCCCGGAAGCCGTGGCAGGCGGACAGGCGATCTTCGCAGCGAAAGACAGTGACCAAGCCAAGATCGCTTTTGAGGAAGCGGCAGGCGTCATCCGCGAAGATAAGCGCCTTGTGGCAGCAACAAAGATTTACGGCTCTAAGACCGGCAAGCGCCTGATTGATTGCCCGATGAAAAAGAGCCGCCTTGAAGTGCTATCGTCAGACGGCGGCAAGGCACACGGCCTCTCACCGACATTCATTCTTGCCGATGAATTGCACGTCTGGAAAAACCGCGAACTTTGGGAAGCCCTGAAATCATCGCGTGTTAAGAAGCGCCCTTTGACCGTCATCGCCAGCACTGCCGGACAGGGAAACGAAAATCTTCTCTATGATGAGTATGTGAACGCCTGCAAGATCGCCAGCGGGGAGAAATTCAACCCTTCATATCTGCCGATCCTGTTCATGGCCGATCCGTCCGATCAATGGGATGAGCCTGCAACGTGGCACAAAGCAAACCCCGGCCTTGCCGATGGATTTGTGTCGATTGAAGAATTTGAGAACCTTGTCACTGACGCCAGAGACAGGCCGCAAGAACGCTTTGCCTTCCTGCAATTCAACTTGAACCGTTGGCAAGGTGCCAGCCGTGAACCGTTGTTTTCGATGGACGCATACGACAGCGGCCATGATCGCCACTTTAAACTCAGCGACCTTGAAAGCCTGCCTTGCTATCTCGGCGTTGATCTGAGCGTGAACGGCGACCTTACGGCAGTCGTTGGCGCTTGGAAGCATCCAGACGGGCGCGTGTTTATGCATCCGTGGTTCTTTGTTCCGGGCGATGATCTCAAAGGCCGATCAGCGCGAGACGGCGTGCCTTATGAGCAATGGAAAGTTGACGGCCGTATCAACGTGATTGATGGCCCGATTATCGAACCGGAAGCAATCGAACAACACATTCGCGAATTGTGCGCGACATATGACGTGCGCGAGATCGCTTTTGATCCGTATCTCGCCCGTAAGACCATGCAGCGACTTCACGATGACGGTTTGCCTGCAATCGAAATGCGGCAATCGCCCCTCACCATGGCCCCGGCTATTGGCGATCTTGAGCGCACCGTGAACGGGCGCATGATCCGCCACAGCGCACACCCGGTTCTTAGGCACCATTTCGACAGCGTTGTCGCCAGCCGTGGCGATAGCGGCCTTGTGCGTATGCATAAAGACAGACGCTCAGATCGCATTGACGGCGCAGTGGCGGCAGCAATGGCCGTTTCGCGTGCCTGCCAGAGCGACGCGAACAAGTCGATTTATGACCTCCCTGAAGATGATTTTGATCGGCTCATGACAGCCGAAGCAGCATAGGATTTATGAAGATGGAAAATGAAGGCCAGCAACTTCTCGTCACATTGAGCGCCCGTTTTGACAAATACGAACGCGATCTTGAACGCCAGAAACAGCGCAGCAAAACAGGCTTCCGGCAAATCCAGAAAGACGCCGAAACCAGCGGCAAAGCCATGGAAAAATCTATGGGCAGCGCGGCGGATAACGTCAGCGTGGCGCTTAAAGGCATGTTTGCGCCCCTCATGGCAGGCGGCGCAGTTGCGGCAGCGGCTGGCGCTTTCCGGCAGATTGCAAGCAGCATTGCAGAGGTTGGCCGCGAAGCTGACAAGGCGCGTGTCACAACCCGGACATGGCAGCAATGGACTTACGTTGCGGCAGGCGCAGGCGCTTCCATTGACGGCATGACGGACGCCCTCAAAGAATTGAACATTCGCGGCGACGAGTTTGCAACTACCGGCAAGGGATCGGCGCAGGAAGCTTTTGAACGCCTTGGCATGACAGCCGCTGACGTTGCCGAACGGCTGAAAAACCCTTCAGCATTCTTGGATGAAATCATCGGTAAGGTTCAAAAGCTGGACCGTGCAGCGCAAACGCGTATCATGGACGAGCTTTTTGGCGGCACCGGCGCAGAAGAACTCTCTAAAGTTCTTGGCCTTTCGGTTGAACAAATCCAGAAGCTTCGCAGCGAAGCGGCGCTATTCACCGACGAACAGCTTGAAGCCGCCAAAAAGATCGACGCCGAATTTGAAACCCTTTGGCGCAATGTCATGGTTTACAGCAAGCAGGCGGCAGTCGAAAGCGTTGGCTATGCCCGTCAGATCGTCGGCGTTCTGTCAGCGCTCAAAGGTGACAACATCATCGCGGCTAATCGCAACTACGTTTTGAGCGACGAAGGCAAGTTGAACACTCTTCTCGAGCGCCGCGCCACCATTCTCGAACGCATTAGCGATCTTCGCAGCAAGCCCGACTTTGACAGCGCAATTGACGGCTTGGCACTCTCCCGGCTGGAAGATGACCTTAAAGCCGTTGACGGGCAGATTGCCAGCGTCACGCCACACACAAAAGAGTTTTCGGCAGCGCTTCGCGAACTGTCATCGATCACGCTCAACACTTCCAGCGCGTTTAACAATACGGCCACAGCAGCAGCGAATTTCAAATCGGCGCTCACCGACCTTAAAAATATGGTGCCGGAATTGAAAGCTGAACTTGACGAACTGGCAAAGCTGGACAGCATCGACGCGGCATTTCAGCAAGCCGTGCGTAATGCCAAGAACCCGGCAGAGATTGAGGCAGCGAACGCGCTAAGGGATCGCGCACGAACTTCCGCCCTTTACGGAAGCCACAAAGATATTCTCTCACTCATCGGCGCGGCAGAAGGCACCGACAAAGGGCGGGGCTATAATGAGACGCTCGGTTATGGCAAATTCACCGGCGGCAATCGCAATCTCACCGGAATGACGCTTAATGAAATCATGGCGTTGCAAAAGCAAATGCTTGCGCACCCGGACAACACTTTCAATTCGTCAGCCCTTGGCCGTTACCAGATTACGCGCCAGACCCTGCAAGACTTTATGCCGAAACTCGGGTTGGCAGGCGATCACCTGTTTGATGAGAAAACACAAGACGCGCTGGCACAAGCTATTCTTGGCACGACAGGCGGAAACGTTGAAAGGCTTCGCGGACGATGGGAAGGCTTGCGCCGTGTTGATGCTGGCACGATCAGCGCAGCTTACGGCGGCACACAGACGGTTCCCGATAAGCTTGCGCCTTCCGAAAGTCAGCAGAAGGCAGCCGACGACGCCAAACGTGCAGCAGATGCACGGCAGGAGCTTAACAACGCCCTTCGCGATAGCAACAGCCTTGCTCAGATCGAACGCGCCACAGTCGGCATGTCAGCACGACAACGCGCTATCGAACTTGAAGTGTTTCAGCGCGTTCAAGCCGCCAAGCGATCCGGGTTGACGTTGAGTGATTTGGAAATCCAAAAAATCCGCGAACAAGTGACGGCTACGGCAGGGCTTCGCGCAGAAACAGATCGTCTCGAAACAGACATGGCGGCAGCAAACCAAGCTAAAATGTTCTTCGCGCAGAGCTTCACGCAGTCATTGAGCGGCCTTATCACCGGCACTACGAGCCTGACAAACGCTGTTCGAAACCTCGCGAACAGTCTGATTGATGCAGTTTTGCAGGCAACGCTTTTGGGACAAGGCCCATTGGCCGGACTGTTTGGCTTTGGTGGTGGTTCTGGCATCATCGGCGCGATTTTTGGTTTCGCTGAAGGCGGTTACACTGGACGCGGCGGCAAGCACGAACCGGCAGGCGTGGTGCATAAGGGCGAATACGTCATGTCAGCAGCAGCAACCCGGCGTATCGGCGTTGCGAACCTTGAGCGAATGCACCAAGGCGCAAAGCGTGGCTACGCTGAAGGCGGATATGTCGATGCAACCCCTTCGCTTTCATCAACTCCCCACCTTGGCACAAGCAACACCCCGGCAGCGCAAGCAATCCAGATCAACGCCCCTATCACTGTTAACGGCTCGGCTGGAACGCCAGAACAAAACAACGATCTTGCGAACAAAATGGCAAAGACGATGGAACGATCAATGAAAGGTATGGTTGCGGATGAAATTCGGAAGCAAACGCGCCCCGGAAACTACATGAATCAGAGAACGCGTTAATAAATAAAAAGGGACCGTCTGAAAGACGATCCCTTAATACGAAACTATCCCACGACAATTGCCCGGATAAACAATGCCATTACAATAATATACAGTGTTTAACACGTAATATCAAATGATTATTATTGTTTTTATCTTGACGCAATAAAAATTCTTATTGGCAAGTGATTCGGCGTATGCTACCTTTGTGCATAAAGGTTAGTATATAAAGGAGACTACCAATGGCAAGCGCCGCGATTCGCCTCCCGTTCGAAAAAGTCGAACAGGCTCGTCAACTAGCAGCCCACCATAACGTGACCATCAGCGCCCTTATCTCCCGGATGATCACTGATGAGATTAAAAGCCTTGGACTTGAAGATCGCATCGGCATCAACAGGATCAGAGTTAAAACTTTCCCAAATGGCACGTTCGAATTTGATTGCGGGATTGGCCTTCTGATTTGGACGAGTGAGCAGGCGCTTGATGTGGCACATTCAATTGAACGATCCGCTGATGGCGTCAACGACAGATTCAATGTCGATTCAGGTCTTTCGGTGTCGCGTGTGGGGTTGGGTATTCGGCTGTTCAATATGAATACCGGCGAGGAAAGAATGCTTGCGCCGATGATTGCGAAAGAGCTTGCGGAAATGTTGCGGCGCGTTGTCGCCGCCGCTGCCGCTAAGAACTAAAGCACCCCGCCTGCCTATTGCCCGGAAACAAAGGCCACGAACTTGTCAGAATTTAAAAACCCTAATCAGCGCTACACAGGCTGTTCGCCGATGATCCGCCGCCTTATCAACGGCGATCAAGCTGACGATCAGAACAGCAAAATTGGTTCAAATCAGGCTTCCGGGGAACAGTCAAAAGCTATTACAAATCAGACTGTTAAGAGAGAAATCGTTAAAGGTTGTGCAGTAGGAGAAATCACCTCCCCAACACCCCCTCATAACCAGCGTTCAAGAACCACTACACGTAAGCCTTCCAACACCCTAACACTTACGAACCACGCAACACCTAAGCGCTCTAAAGTCCTGCAACAAGCAGTAGCACGCGCAGGCAATCTTAGAAGCAAGCCGTGGCGTAACCTTTGGCAGCATGAAAAGCTCGCGCTCTCTTTTGAAGCAGCAGGCAGGCAGAACGGAAAAGTCTTTACGCTCAATCTCGATCCGACGCATGAAAAGCTTTTGCTGAAGCGTGGCGAGCCTGCCGATGATCTTCGCAGGCGTATTAGTAAAGAATTGAAAGCAGCCTTTGGAGCGCTACCGGCTTACGGCTTCACCTATGAAGTGTCACCTACCGGCAAGCTGCATGTTCACGGCGTTATTGTTCCGCCTTCAAACACCGAAGGCGATATGAAGCTTCTCCGGGAAGCTTTGGCAAAAGCAGGCGGCAAGATTAAAGGTAAAGGGGCAGCGCGGCAGGTTGACGTCTCAGATATTGAAGACGGCTTTGGTTGGGCGGTATATTGCCAGAAAGCATTTGATGTTGTTTGCACTTGGCTTGGCACGAACAGAGTCAGCTACATTTCAAATGATCTTCTCCGGTTGGCAAAGGGCTGATCAGACGTTTCAATCAGAATTTGGTGATAGCTCTCCCAAACACTTCGAGAATAGAACACCTGACAGCAACATTCGTTCGTCACCCTGCTTACCATAAAGCAGACAATTGTTTTCAGCTAAGCAATAAGCTTCATCGACCCTGCGCTTCAGGATTTGCCTATCAGGACTAAGTGGCAGCTCTTTAACGTCTAGGATCGTCAATAACTGCTGATTGTGCGCAATCATCGCAGAATCCATACACTTGCGTAATCGATCATCATTTGCGTAACTAGCGCTATGGAAAAGCACAGCGACGATCAGACTCAAAGCAAACCGATACATGCAGCCCCACAGCTAAATTATTGACCCGCTACCGTTATACGTAAGACAAGGACGGACTCAAATCCCCATAAACGCGCACCAGCAAGCGTTTGACCTTTGGTTGATACAATCCCGGCCCGGAAATGAAACGACTCTCAGTGAGTCTCTACGAGGCCTGATACAATAAACCCGCCCTAGTCCGTCGGGTTATATTTTAAGTGTTCTTCAAGTTCTCTAGCTCTTTAAACGGATACCAGCGAAGCAGTGGCATTCCGCAAGCAGCAGCGTTTGGATTGGTGCTTACCGGACGGGAACCGACAAGGCGAATAGAGATAGTCTTACGGCCAGTATAACCGCCCATAGCGTTCCGTGCATTAGCCTTTACACATACGAACTGCATCTTGCCACCCGGCACGTCCATAACACTCGAAATCTCAGCATCGCGAACCGAATAAGGATCAATCAGATAATCACGGGCATCTTTTACGATTTCCGCCTTGATAGCAGCACTAGGCGGACGTTGTGACGCCATTACGTTATCAACTTGCTGTTGTGATACGCAACCTGTCAAAGCTACACTCGCCGCAGCGATTAAAACTAGATTCTTCATTAGCCCCTCACTATAGATAGTCAATTGACCACTATATCGGCGGTTGTTGCTACGCAAGACGCGAAATGCACTTCCCAGAAACGAAACATCTCTGCGTGAATCTCTATGGGCATAAAGGATCGGATGTATTAACACTCAGACCAGTATAAAGGGATTCATTAATGCGATTTGATTTTAGCGCTACGGCAAGGTTCATGCGCCGTCAATTTATACGGCGGGCCTGGACCACCACTCAACAGAAGTGGACAACCTCTTTCGTTATCTTAGGATTGACGCTGGCCACGTTAGTAGTGCCGCCATTCGGAATCGCTGTGTTTGGGACCGCGTTTGCTGGTTGGGGGGCAGGCGTTATCATTTTGACGCTTTTCTTCGGTCTGGTGGGCAATCGTTTTGGCCTAGAGCGAGAGAAAGCATCATTGTTGCGCGAGATCAAAATATCCAACGGACAAGACTAGTAAGGTTCGTAGCTATCGAATAGCACCAAGCGAGAAACCCCGCCGACTATTTCGGCGGGGTTTCTTTGTCTTACACTACACCGATGGTTTGCCAGACGGTTTTTTCACGCTTGGCTTTACCGGCTTGCTAGCCTTAGCTTTTGAGTGTGCTTTGCTACCGTTCGGCTTAAGGTCGATGTGTGCTGGATTAGGATAGTGATCAAGTGCAGCGCCCGTAGCGGCATCAACACCCATTCCGATCACACCTCCGACAAGAACATTCCCGGCAAATCCAGCCGCGCCGCCGCCCGAAACCTTCGTTTTGATCTCAAGCGCACCCTTCTGATAACCGGGCTTCTCAGCGTATGCCGTGAACTCTTCCTTACGCTTGACCGAAATCGTGCAAGGTGAGCGTCGGCAACTATGTCCATTAGACGTGCTTATTTCAGCGTCCGCTGGTGTGCTGGTGATTGTGACTTTTTCTGTAGTGCCACGCGAAATCGAACCGCAGCCGGTGAGTGTCACCAGCGCAGCAAATACTATTGCTATTTTCATTTAGAAAGGAACCCCATGCCCCGAACGTAAGTTGCAGAGCGCTGAAACCACAACCTGCTAATATTAGTCAAGCAAGACATGAGTAGTATGTTCAAGTTAGATCGAAGTTATCCACAGGCGAGACAAAAGAAGAACAACCGTCACAAAATCTTGCCTGTCACAATGTCACAAAATTGAATTTTAGATAAAGCTAATAATTAAATAATTACAATTACTTATAAGTCTACGCGATGAGAGAAATGAAAATTCGAGTCTCTCATCGCCCACCATATTTTCCGATAATTTAGATCGAAAATATAAAGTTCCCCTTGGGTTTAATAAACCTAGTGGCCTTTCTTATGCACTGCTTCCACCCTCTGTAAAATCTCCATTACAAGACATATGCAACCCCCAGTTGAACGATCGCGTTCTGAATTTTACTGGCTGTATAAGAGGTGTATGCCCACCAGAAATCGAGTGGGCATAGCTATTCGCCTGTCAGAGCCGGATCACATAGTCTTTTCGGGTCGTTTCTATAACTTCCCATGTTCCCTTGAAGCCAGGACGAATAATGAAGCGGTCGCCTGCAACGAGTTCACGACTTTTTCCGCCCTCCTCCGTGACAATCGAACGGCCAGACAGGATATAACAATATTCCCATTCGTCATATTCGATGCGCCATTTTCCCGGCGTGCTTTCCCATATGCCTGCGAATAGCCTGCCGTCGGCGCTTTCTTCAAAATTCCATGTGAGGAATCGTGGATCACCTGAAAGAACGCGCTCCGGTAACGGAGCGCTTTCTTCAGGTTTCACACCATTGATCTCAAAGCTGAGAAATTGGCTCATCCTATCAGACCTTCGCAAGTGCCTGTTCGATGTCAGCGATAATATCATCTGCATCTTCGATACCGATAGACAGACGCACAACATCTGGGCCAGCGCCCGCCGCAACCTTCTGCTCATCGGTCAACTGACGATGCGTGGTCGACGCTGGGTGAATCACGAGCGAACGGGTGTCGCCAATATTAGCCAGCAGCGAGAAAAGTTCGAGACTATCGACGAATTTAACGCCAGCTTCATAACCGCTCTTGAGACCGAAGGTGAAAACAGAACCGGCACCCTTCGGCGAATATTTCTGCTGAAGTGCATGATATTTATCATGCGGCAGGCCTGCGTAATTAACCCACGACACTTTTTCATGGCCATGCAGCCATGTAGCGACCTTCAAAGCATTATCCACATGACGCTGCATACGCAGCGGCAATGTTTCAACGCCCGTTAGAATCTGAAACGCATTGAAAGGTGAAATCGAAGGGCCAAAATCACGAAGGCCAAGCACGCGTGCAGCAATAGCAAAAGAGATATTACCGAATGTTTTGTGCAGTTCGAGACCTGCATAATCAGGCCGTGCTTCTGTCAGAAGCGGATAGTTGCCTGACTTGGCCCAATCGAATGTGCCAGCATCAACGAGAATGCCGCCCATCGAATTGCCATGACCGCCGATGAATTTTGTCAGCGAGTGCACAACAATATCGGCGCCATGCTCAATCGGGCGCACGAGATAAGGCGACGCCAGCGTGTTATCGACGATCAATGGCAGGCCGTGCTTATGTGCGATTTCGGCAATGGCTTCTATATCAATGACAATACCGCCCGGATTAGCAAAACTTTCAATGAAGATTGCGCGCGTCTTGCTATCGATCTGCTTAGCAAAATCAGTTGGGTTGGTTGCGTCCGCCCAGCGAACCTGCCAGCCAAATGATTTAAACGACTGACCAAACTGGTTGATCGAACCGCCGTAAAGCTGACGTGCCGCGATGAAGTTATCACCTGGTTGCAACAGTGTATGAAACACCAGCAATTGTGCTGCATGGCCCGAAGCCGTTGCGACCGCTGCCGTGCCGCCTTCAAGTGCTGCAATGCGCTCTTCCAAAACGGCAGTGGTTGGGTTTGTGATACGCGTATAAATATTGCCAAAGGCCTGAAGGCCAAACAAAGACGCAGCATGGTCGGCATCGTCAAACACAAACGAAGTCGTTTGATAGATTGGCGTGGCACGCGCGCCCGTTGTCGGATCCGGCTTTGCGCCAGCGTGAATTGCCAAGGTTTCGATACCGGGTGAGCGTTTAGACATGAGTTCCTCCTGACAGCCTATGCCATATGATATGAGCGGACGTTAGGCTTTGGCTGCAAGAAAGCAAAGGAGGATTTTGCGTGATAGCCTCAAATCGCAGAAATTAATTCTACAATTTTAACTCACCCTATGAGGCGCGGATATTCGATAGCCGGACAGCGATCCATGATAACTTTTATACCTTTGCTTTTGGCGGTTTGGGCAGCTTCAACATGAATCACATTAAGCTGCGTCCATAAAACTGAAGGTCGTTTTTTCAAAGCCATAATCTCATCAACAATGCCCGGAAGCGCATCAGACGCGCGAAATACATCAACCATATCAATCGGCTCATCAATATCAGCAAGCTGCCCTACCACGCGCTGTCCGTGGATGGTCTTTCCCACCTGCCCCGGATTAACCGGGATAACGTGATAGCCATGATCAAGCAGAAACTTCATCACGCCATTGCTGGGGCGCTCCGGCTTTGGCGAAGCACCGAGCAAAGCAATCGTTTTGACGGTTCGAAGAATATCGCGAATCTCATTATCCGAAGATATCTGCATATCGGTCCTCCAAAGGCGGCTTTGCCACATTGGATGTAAACATACCGCACGACTGACTTGCAAGGTCGTACCCACTCACCCCATTCATTATTATAAGGGAGAGAAAATGATTATAAGGGAGAGAAAATGAATATCAGTGCCACACACAACACGAGCCTAGGCCCGGTCATGAGCCTTGAAGATTTGCGAGCTTTCATGAAGCGTGAATTTCCGCAGCTTGATGAAAGTTTCGAGATTGTCTCTCTTGATAACGGATCAGCAACCATGCACCTGCACGCAGATGATCAGCACCTGCGGCCCGGCGGCACAGTTTCCGGCCCTTCGCTCTTTGCGCTAGCTGATGTGACTGCCTATGCTGCAATTCTCGGCCATATCGGGCCTGTGGCGCTGGCAGTGACGACTAATCTTAATATCAATTTTCTGCGCAAGGCCAATCCCGGCACAGTGGAAGCTGTTGCAAGGATTCTGAAGCTTGGAAAGCGCCTCGCGGTGCTGGAGATAAGCATGATAAGCAGCGAAACCGGTGAACTTATTGCGCATGCGACCGCAACTTATTCCATTCCACCTCGTTAAAAACTACGGTATTATAATACCAATATTATAAGCCATTATTTTTATTACATTTTTAAAAGATTGATATAAAAACAACGCTTGACGGCTTGTCTTAGTTTGTGTATCGACCCGCCCAGACCATATGAAAGCTCGCTTTCGTGTGTTCTCACGGTCGGCTGTCATCAAGACAGGCAGAACCAAACAAGCAACAAGAAAAGCCCGGATCGCAAGGTCAGGGATTAGTCAAGGAAGACTTCAATGGCAACTTTTTCTCAGAAGCCAGCCGAAGTGGTGAAGAAGTGGATTCTGATCGACGCAGAAGGTCTCGTCGTCGGTCGTCTCGCATCACTCGTCGCCAATCGCCTGCGCGGTAAGCACAAAGCAACTTTCACTCCACACGTTGACGATGGCGACAATGTCATCATCATCAATGCTGACAAGGTTGTTCTTACCGGTAAGAAGTACACCGACAAGGTTTACTACTGGCACACTGGTCACCCAGGTGGCATCAAGGAACGTACTGCTCGCCAGATTCTCGAAGGCCGTTTCCCAGAACGCGTTCTTGAAAAGGCTATCGAGCGCATGATCCCACGCGGTCCTCTTGGCCGTCGCCAGATGAAAAACCTGCGCGTTTATGCAGGTGCAGAACATCAGCATGAAGCTCAGCAGCCAGAAGTTCTGGACGTTGCAGCGCTGAACCGCAAGAACAAAGGGAATGCATAATCATGGCTGAGCAGCTCAACTCGCTCGAAGAACTCGGCAGCGTAGCGTCGGCCTCCGCCGCAGCTCCAGTTCACGTCCAGAAGATCGACGCTCAGGGCCGCGCTTATGCGACCGGCAAGCGTAAAGACGCGATTGCTCGCGTTTGGGTCAAGCCAGGTTCCGGCAAGATCACTGTAAATGGCAAAGAATTTGCTGCGTATTTCGCACGTCCGGTTCTGCAGATGATCCTGCAGCAGCCAATTATCGCGTCAAACCGCGCTGGTCAGTTCGATGTTGTTGCTACCGTTGTTGGTGGTGGTCTTTCCGGTCAGGCCGGTGCTGTTCGTCACGGCATCTCCAAGGCACTCACCTACTACGAACCAGGCCTTCGCACGGTTCTTAAGAAGGGCGGCTTCCTTACCCGTGACAGCCGCGTTGTTGAACGTAAGAAGTACGGTAAGGCCAAGGCTCGCCGTTCGTTCCAGTTCTCGAAGCGTTAATATTTATCGCTTTGGAATTACAGAAAAGCGGGCCTTCGGGTCCGCTTTTTTATTACGAGCTGTCTTAAAAAAAAGCCGGAATTAGTCAATGTCATCACAACACTTCGCCCAAACACCACAACCACCCTACTTCGTTGTTTCGTTTTCGTCGCAGCGCTTGGACGATGACGACGGCTATGGTGAAATGGCAGACCGCATGGCAAAACTTGCTGCTAAGCAGCCCGGCTATATTGGTGTTGAAAGTGCGCGCGATGCGGAAGGCTTTGGCATCACCAATTCATTCTGGATCGATGAAGACAGCATTCGCGCATGGAAGCGCGATGTCGATCATCTTTTGGCGCAAAAACTTGGTCGTCAGCAATGGTATGAAGCATATTGCGTTCGCATTGCACGTGTAGAACGTGCTTACGGTTTTGATGCGAAAACTGCATAAAGCAATCTCCCATTTTGCTTCATGAAGCGCTATGAGAGTTGTAACGCCATCCGGGAGACGGCCATGCCCTCAAAGACAATTGACCATGCTTTCACCGCTCGCAGCCTGACAAGTGCTGCCACTGATCCCACCCATGCCGGTGTGCTGTCATTTATGCGGCGTCTTTACAGTAAATCGTTGAAAGGTGCAGAAGCCGTGGTCTGGGGTATTCCATTCGATGCGGCGGTCTCTAATCGTCCGGGCGCACGGTTTGGTCCGCAGGCCATTCGGCGTGCATCGGCAATTTTCGACAATGATCCGCAATATCCATTCGAGCGCGATCTGTTTGAAGACCTTGCTGTCATCGACTACGGTGATTGCCTGCTTGATTATGGCAATCATTATAAGACGCCAGCGACGATCGAGCGCGAAGCTGCGAAAATCCTCGAATCCGATGCATTTTTGCTAACACTTGGCGGCGATCATTTCGTTACATGGCCTCTACTAAAAGCTCATGCAGCAAAATATGGCCCACTGGCACTTGTTCAGTTCGATGCGCATCAGGATACGTGGTTTGATGATGGAAAGCGCATCGATCATGGCTCTTTTGTTGCGCGCGCGGTTCGTGACGGGATTATCGACCCCGAACATTCGATCCAGGTCGGTATTCGCACACACGCGCCAGAAGATTGCGGCATCAAGATCATTTATGGTCACGAAGTCGAGGATATGTCGGCCCAGACAATCGCTGACGAAATCCTGAAACGGACTAATGACAAAAAGACCTATCTGACATTCGATATTGATTGTCTTGACCCAGCTTTCGCGCCGGGGACAGGAACACCCGTCGCCGGCGGTCCTTCATCTGCAAAAATGCTTTCCGTACTTCGCAAGCTGACGGAACTTGATTTTGTGGGTGCGGATGTTGTCGAAGTTACACCGGCTTATGATCATGCTGATATAACGGCTATCGCGGGAGCGACAATCGCAATGTATTATCTCGGGCTGCTGGCTGAACAAAAAGCACGACGACGATAGGCCCCGCTCATAAACTGATTCAAGCAGCTGAAAAATTGATTCCGAATATTGATGCAACTTTCTGAAATTAAAGGCAAAGCGCATGAAACCGAAAATCTTCATCGACGGCGAACACGGCACAACTGGTCTGCAAATTCGCAGCCGCCTTGCCGAACGCGACGATCTTGAAGTGATTTCAATCCCGGAAGCCGAGCGCCGCAACAAGGATCTGCGCGCCGATTATCTGCGCGCCGCCGACATCGCAATTCTCTGCCTGCCAGATGATGCATCTAAAGAATCCGTCGCGCTGCTTGAAGGCCATAACGCGACACGGATTATCGATACATCGACAGCACATCGCATTCATTCGGACTGGGCCTATGGCTTTGCCGAGCTTGCCAAAGGGCAGCGCGAGCGGATTGCGGAAGCGCGTCTCGTTGCCAATCCCGGCTGCTATCCGACAGGTGCAATCGCATTGGTGCGCCCATTGCGCGATGCTGGTCTACTGGCTGCAGATTACCCGGTCAGCGTTAATGCCGTTTCGGGCTATACGGGTGGCGGCAAACAAATGATCGCGCAGATGGAAGATAAAAACCATCCAGAGCATCTGGCATCCAACAACTTTCTCTATGGTCTGCCGCTGCATCACAAGCATGTGCCGGAGCTGCAATTGCATGGCCGTCTGGATCGCCGTCCGATCTTTGCCCCAAGCGTGGGTCGTTTCCCGCAGGGTATGATTGTTCAGGTTCCGCTGTTTCTGACTGAACTTGAAGGCAATCCATCGCTCAAGGATATCCATGCAGCTCTGACCGCCCATTATGCCGATCAGGATATTGTGGAAGTGGTTCCGCTTGAAGAAAGCAGCAAGCTTTCGCGCGTTGATGCGGAAGAGCTTGCAGGCAAGGACGGCATGAAGCTATTTGTGTTTGGCACCGAAGGCGACAATCAAGTCAACCTCGTGGCTCTGCTCGACAATCTTGGCAAAGGCGCATCTGGTGCCGCGGTTCAAAACATGAACCTGATGCTTGGCAAATGATGGGATTTTAAATGAAAAGCCCGGCTTGAAGCCGGGCTTTTTTTATTCCTGATAAGCGCCCTTGGTTGCACGCCAGTGGGCGACAGCAAAGGCCAGAACCATCAGTGCCACAAACTGATGTGTTAGCCCCAGATCAAGCGGCACGCTCATGAGAAGCGTAACAACGCCAATGGCAGCTTGCACGAGTATAAGCCCCAGCAGGACAATTGTGCGACGCGCATGAGTGGTTCCTGCCGCATGTTTCCAGACCTGCACCAAATGCAGGATGGCCAAAACAACGACTGTATAAGCAAACATGCGATGCACGAATTGCACCGTTTTCGGGTTTTCAAACAGATTGATCCACCACGGCGACTGAATGAACAAATCGGACGGGATGATCGCACCATCCATCAATGGCCATGTATTATAGGTCAGGCCCGCATGAAGACCCGCGACCAGCCCGCCAAGATAAATCTGTACAAGCACGGCAAATACCAGCCATCCTGCGAAACGCTGGATCGCGCGCTCTGCGGGTCGTTCGGTATATTTCACCAAACCGCGCGCAATATAAAATACAGCGGTAATAATTAGGCAGGCAGTCGTCAAATGGATTGCAAGGCGATACTGGCTAACGCTCGTGCGCTCGCTTAAGCCCGAAGCCACCATCCACCAGCCGATAGCGCCCTGAAAACCGCCCAATGCGAGAAGTCCGAGCATACGATATTTCAGTGTCGTGTTGAGACGGCCAGTCAGCCAAAAAAAGGCGAGCGGAATAGCGACCAGAAAGCCCACGAAACGGGCCAGCATACGATGCGCCCACTCCCACCAGAAGATCGACTGAAAGGCTTCCAGTGACATGCCTTTGTTAATCTGCTGATATTGTGGAATCTGGCGATACTTATCGAACTCCTCCAGCCATTCGGCATGGTTAAGCGGCGGAATAACGCCATGGATCGGCTTCCACTCGGTAATCGACAGGCCCGAGCCTGTCATGCGGGTGGCGCCGCCGACCATGACAATCGCAATCAGCACGACAAAAACCGCATAGAGCCAATACCGGATCAACCGACGATTTGTATCATCGCGGGATCTTGTTGCGCCCTGCCCTTCATGTCGAACGGTAACTGCCGCCATGCCATCTCTTCCTTCAATATTTAGTCAGGGATACATGCCGCATAGGTGGGGCAGTTACAAGACAAGTTCACGCGACAAGCCGACGCGTTTTCGCTTCCTTTGCTTGTCCTCACGCGTTAGTGAGAAATGGAAAGAGGGAGAAAGACATGCCCGTTCGGCTCAAAAAACTCATAGGCACATTTTTACTTGTAGCCCTTGTGATCATCTATGCAGTTTTTGCGACGATAATCGCTGTTGCACAGCTGGCGGAGTCACCGGCATGGGTGCATCTGCTCTATTTCTTCTTAACCGGACTGCTCTGGGTTTTGCCTGCCATGGCAATCATCTGGTGGATGGCGCAGCCGCCACGCCAGAAGCGTCATTGATGCGTTGACCGAGGCGTATTGACGTGACCGACAATGCAAAAGCCTGTCTTACGCCGCATATCATAGCGGATTATGCAGAGCTTTGTGCGCTATGGTCGTCATGCGATGCATTATACGGTAATGCGCAATCTTTCGACTGGATCAACACATGGCGCGATCACGTTAATACGGATAGTTTTGTTGCAGTGTTGTGCATGGGCGATGTTCCGGTTTTAATGGCGCCGCTTGAACCCGTTATTGTCAGTGGCACGCATATTCTGCGTTATCCCGGTGGCACCCACGCAAATTGCAACTTCCCATGGCTCAATCGTTCTCTGGCACACACGATAGACGATGCCAGTGTCGATGCTCTGGTTGTCGCAATTGGCGATGCAAAGCCTGAGACAGATGTTATCAGTCTCACGAGACAATTGCCTTCACTCTCGGGATTTTCTAATCCACTGCTGCTTCTGAAAAGTGAGAAAAACCATAATCCGGTGCTGACAGCATCGCTTGATTTGGGCTTCGACGCAGTTCTCAAGCATGGCAATGCCAAGCGCAAACTGAAAAAGCATCGGCAACACGAACGTCGTTACAACGAAAATGGTGGGTGGCGCATCTATACGCCCGGCAGCCGTGGTGAGTCTGACCAGATACTCGATATCTTCTTTACGCTTAAGGCACATCGTTTCCGGCAAATGGGTATCAATAACCCTTTTGCAGATTCTGCCATTCAGGCTTTTTTCAAAGAGCTTTTTGGAAATGCCATTGGCCGTGACAAAAGAGAGTTCGAGCTTAAAGCCCTTGAGGTCGATGGCAAAACTCGCTCGATTATCGGCAAAGTATTTTCAGAAAACGGCCCAACAGTTGAGTTCAACGCGATTGCTGACGATGAACTGGTAACAGCCAGCCCCGGCGAATTTCTATTCTTCGAAGATATTAAGGGTATTTGTGATACAGGCTTATCACATTACAGTTTTGGTATTGGTGATGAACCTTATAAGCGTGAATGGTGCGATATCGAGGCTTGCGTGTACGACACCATTATTCCACTCACATTAAAAGGGCGGGCCTTTACAGTATTGCAATCCGCTCGGAAAAAGCTGGCTGCAAAGATCAAGGGAAACCCGCGCCTGTGGCAGTTGGTAAAACGTTTGCGAAGCAAAGTTGCGGGACGCTGATTATTTAATTTAAGCAGTTGCGAATTTGATTCACCGTGAGGCGCTAAGCCTCTAATTAGGAATCGAAATCAGACGAGCGCATCTTCGGGCTTTTCCATTAGAATAATAACGTCTTCATAGCCGCCCTGATCCATATCGAGCGCTGCTGCAACCACGCCATTATCGTCGGGGTCAACGATATTCATAACGATTGCAGCCAGACCGTCCGCAATGCGCCGTATCTGACGTGACGTAGAAGGGCCGCACTCGACCACAACAAAGTCATAGACGGTTTCCAGCGCATCCAGAATATAAGGCAAGCGTTCAGCCGAACGCATCGCGCTCTCAGGCTCTACCTTACCAAGCGGCATGACATGCGCCTGCGAAAAATGGTCTGTATGGATAACATCGTTGAAACGACGCTCGCCAGAGAGAAGCTCGGTGATACCCGTATCGTTGCTACTTTCAAGCATAGCCTGACCAAGAGTGCCGTGGGCAGTCATATCGATAAGGATTGCGCGCTTACCCCTATCTGCCAGTTCACGGACCAATCGCACCGTCGATGCAGAGGCTTCGTCTCCCTCTGGTGAAACCGCAATCACGCGCTTCAACTTTCCATTTATAACACGATCAGCAACGCTTTTTACGCTATTGGGACTATCTGGAACTTGTGTCTCATTTTCTTCCGAACTGATCGGAGCGCCCGACATAAACGGCGACGTCCAGCGACTTGCAGACCGACCTTCAGACGAAACCTCCTCTTCTGAAGGCTGTTCAAAGGCCATATCCGTCGTAGCCTCGATCACTGGCATTTCAATCTCTTCTGCGGCGGCATATCGCCTTCCATCCGCTGTTATGAAAGCACGACCACTGAACAGTTCACGCAACAACAAGAAGATCGAAAAGAAGAGCAATCCCGCAACAAAGGTTGCGCTGACGATTGGCAGTACCTTTGGATAATAAGGCTCACTGGGTGCATCAGCACGCGAGAATATCCGTGCATCTGCTGGCACATAATTGCGATCTGTGCGCGAGGCAGCTTCGCGATAACGGGTCAGATAGGTTTCCAGAAGCTGCCGCTGTGCTGTCGCTTCACGCTCAAGCGCACGCAGTTCAACCTCTTGCGTACCAGCCTGCGCTGCTTGCGCCTTCACGCGATTAAGTTCGCGATTGAGTTCTACCTCACGCAGTTTCGCAGCATTCACCTCATTGTTGAGGCTTGTCAGCAACTTGCTGCCCTCGGCAGCAATCTGCCGGTCAAGGTCAGCAAGCTGTGAACGCAGAGCTTTGATGCGTGGGTGGCCTTCAAGCAGCGTTACCGACAAGTCAGCAATCTGCGAATTAAGTTCAATGCGACGCTCCGCAAGTCGCTGCATCATTCCCGAAGCGACAACATCGGGCAAAGTATCAACAGAAATACCTGCCGACAGTGCTTGCCGAACGCTTTGCGCTCGCGCTTCTGACGCTGCACGGCTTGCCCGAACACGTGAAAGCTCCGACGCAACCTCTGAAAGCTGCTGAGTTGCAATAGTGCTATTTGCCTGCCCGGTCAAAAGCCCTTGTGAGGCGCGGTAATCAGCAACCTTCTTTTCAGATTCTCGAACCTTACCGCGTAAATCTTCAATTTCTGGCGCAAGCCAGCCAGTCGCATCGTCATTCGACTGGAGTTTTGCAGCTTCTTGTAACGCGATGTAGGCGTCAGCAACTGCATTTGCTATGTCTGCCGCTTCCCGCGCGTCGGGCGATGTATATTGCACAACAATCACGCGGGAACCGGTAACGTTAAAAACTTGCAAATTCTGACGCAGCTTTTGAAGTACGAGTTCTTGCGGTGTCAGGTTTTCAGGATTGTTGCGCATGCCAAGGAGAATCAAGACACGCGTCCAGGGCTTTATATTTATTGAGGTAAATGCCGGATTCTCTGTCAGCTTCAGCTTATCGGAGACCTGCTTGAGCAGATCGCCAGAAGTCATAACCTCGACCTGACTTCTCACGCCCTCCGGATCCATCAATGGGCGTTCAGCTGTGGTTTCACCGTTAGGACGTGTAAAAACGGATTCACGCGTTTCAATCAGAATGCGGGTTTCTGCACGATAATCAGGAGTAATCAGCAAACAAAGAAGCCAAGCCAGCACCGCCATAATGGCAGCGCCACCCAAAATCAAAAGCCAGTTACGGCGCAAGCTCGTAAAAAGTGCACCAATATCAATATCAGCGTCACCCGGCTGACTATCGACTTCAGACATCCGACACTCCGTCCGATACTCAGCATGTGCGGTTTCTGATCAACCACCCTCGCCTTCTAACGGCTTCAATCCCAATTTCATTTAGAATGGTAAACGAACAAGGTAACCAGAGGGTTAAATTGCATACCATTCGTAACTTCATGTACCGGGAAAGATTTTTCATAAGAACTCGCGTTCTTTACCAGCCATTAACCTTAATCAATCGATAACATCGTCTATCAACATTTGGGTGTTCGCATCTGAATAGCTGAATTTGGCAAGGCTTTTCGGAAGAGACCGAGGCGAAGATGACTATGCAGAAAACTCATAAAAAGCGCATAAGCCGTTTGGCTTTTGTTGCGCTCGGCCTTGCGGCAATGACGCTTTCCGCATGCTCCAGCTATCGCCCTGCTCCTGACGCTTTTCATGCCGCGCTTAACGAGCCCTATTTGCTCAATGCGGGCGATCGTGTACGCATTACAGTGTTTGAACAGGCAAGCCTCACCAACAGTTACTCCGTCGATCAATCCGGCTATATTGCATTTCCACTCATCGGCAGTGTTCCGGCCAGCGGCAAAACCGTTAAACAGCTTGAAGGTGCAATCGCGTCCAAGCTTCGCGGCGGCTATTTGCGCGATCCTGACGTAAGTGTTGAAGTGGATCGCTATCGCCCGATCTTCATCATGGGCGAAGTCGGTGGTGCAGGCCAGTATTCCTATGTTCCCGGCATGACCGTGCAGAAAGCAATTGCTGCGGCTGGTGGTTTCAGCCCACGCGCCAATCAGGAAAATGTCGATGTTACGCGAACAATTAACGACAAAGTTATCACAGGCCGCGTTCTGATTTCTGATCCGATTTTGCCGGGCGACACGGTTTATGTGCGCGAACGTCTGTTCTGATGGCGATCAATGTCAGATGAAAAGAACATGGCTCCCTTACGGATTGTCCATTGTTTTCGGGAGCCGACGGGCGGTCTTTTCCGTCATGTCCGCGATCTCATCCGCGTTCAGGCTGCCAATGGGCACGAAGTCGGGATCCTTTGTGACGCCACAACCGGCGGACCGCGTGAGGATGCACTTCTCGAAGAATTACGGCCTCAGCTATCGCTTGGGATTCATCGCATTACAATGCAAAGGCATATCGGCTTTGGCGACGTCAGAGCAGCATACAAAGCCTATCGCATTATTAAGAAATTGCAGCCGGACATATTACACGGACATGGCGCCAAAGGCGGCGTTTATGCGCGTCTGTTCGGTTCAGTCTTACGGGTTTTTAAGTCTCGCGTAGCCCGTATCTATTCACCGCATGGCGGCAGCCTGCATTTTGACCGAAAAACGCGCAAAGGTAGTGTCGTTTTTCTGGCCGAAAAAATGCTGGCACCGCTCAGCGATGCCATCCTGTTCGTTTCCAACTTCGAGAAGCGAACCTATGAAGACAAGGTCGGCAGGCCATATGATCTTCATGCGGTCATCTATAATGGCTTGGCGGATGCCGAGTTTGTTCATACGCCCCTAGCTGATAACGCGACCGATCTGCTTTTTGTCGGCACCATGCGCGATTTGAAAGGTCCAGACCTGCTGATCCGGGCGCTTGCCGAACTCCGGGACAATCATGGAAAGCGCCTGACACTCACTATGATCGGTGATGGGGCCGAAAAGCAGGATTTTGTCGCACTCGCCAACGACCTCGGTCTCAATGACCAGATCCGTTTTCTACCCGGATTGGCCGCGCGCGAAGCGTTTCCACTCGGTCGCATTATGGTCATACCGTCGCGTGCCGAAGCGTTTCCCTATATCGTTCTTGAGGCTCTCGCCGCAGGCAAGCCGGTCATCGCCAGCAATGTTGGTGGAATACCAGAAATCTTCGGCAAAGCTAGCACTGCACTCATGCGACCTGACGTAACCCATCTCAAAGATAAGCTTCTATCAGTTCTCAACGATGAAAATATTTTTCGAGCTTCCATGCCTGACGCAGCGCGCTTGCACGAGCGATTTAGCCTACATGCAATGGCACAATCTATAGAATTGATTTACCGTGAGGCACGTTCCTGACAATCTCTTTGCCATCAGCATCTTTTAATCAGAATTTCCTTAGGATTTGCCATTAAGATAGTCTGGCACTTTGATTATTAGGGGTAAAACCGTGCGGGATAACGATACGCCTTCTCCAGTCGAAACAGAAGGAAACAATGTCAGCGGCACGAATAGTTCCAAACACAAAGAACACATCGAGTTAAACCCTATGGCGCGCCAGATGGCTGCGCAGTATGCCCGTGACAACCTATCGCCAAGCATGCTGAGCGGTGTCATTCGCCTGATTGAGTTTGGTATTGTCTTTCTGACAGGCGCAGTAAGCCTATCGTATTATGTCAGCTTTCAGACGCCGCATCTTGTTTATTACTTCCTCATCATGCTCGTTGGCGGCGGCCTGTTTGTGCTGTTGATGGAAATCAACAATGGCTATCAAATTAACATCCTGCGCAGCCCAAGCCGTCATCTCAAACGAGTCATCATCAGTTGGGCAACGGTGCTCGGTGCCGTTGCTGTCACAGGCTTCTTGCTCAAGGTTTCATCTGACTTTTCGCGCGCCTGGTTTTTGATCTGGGCTTTAAGCGGCCTGATTATCCTAATCATATCAAGATTGTTTGTGTCCTGGAGAATACGCCGCTGGGCACGCAATGGCATTTTAGAGCGCCGCGCGGTCATTGTGGGCGGCGGACCAAATGCTGAAGCCTTGATCCGCTCGCTGGAACAACAATCTGATAACGACATTCGCATTTGCGGTATCTTCGATGACCGCGATGACAAGCGATCGCCTCCGATCGTTGCCGGTTATCCTAAGCTCGGAAATATCAAAGAGCTGATCGAGTTTGCACGCATTGCACGCATCGACATGCTGATCGTCTCACTGCCGATCAGTGCGGAAGAACGTATTCTGACGATCCTCAACAAGCTCTGGGTATTGCCAGTCGATATTCGTTTGTCTGCGGTCAACAGTCACCTTCGTTTCCGCCCACGTGCCTACTCATACATCGGCACGGTGCCTATGCTCGACATTTTTGATAAACCAATCAATGACTGGGATTCAGTCGCTAAACGCATTTTCGATATTGTCTTCAGTCTGCTCGGTATCGTCTTGCTCTCGCCGATCATGTTGGCAACTGCGATTGCCATCAAACTCGATAGCAAAGGCCCCGTTCTGTTCAAGCAAAAGCGCCATGGCTTTAACAACGAAGTCATCAATGTCTGGAAGTTCCGCTCGATGTATACCGACCAGAATGATCCGACAGCACGCAACGCAGTGACGAAAAATGATCCGCGCGTGACGAAAGTCGGCCGCTTCATTCGCAAAGCTTCTATTGATGAGCTACCGCAGTTTTTCAATTCGTTGACGGGTTCACTGTCACTTGTCGGTCCTCGCCCACATGCAATTGCAGCGCACTCGCACAATGTCCTCTATAATGAGGTTGTTGATGGCTATTTTGCACGCCATCGCGTCAAACCGGGCGTCACCGGATGGGCACAGATCAATGGCTGGCGCGGTGAAATCGATAATGACGACAAAATCCGCATGCGCACCGAATATGATCTCTATTATATTGAAAACTGGTCGCTTTGGTTTGATCTTAAAATACTCTTCCTCACGCCAGTTCGGCTCCTGAATACGGAAAACGCTTATTGAGTTCGCTCGCACATAGCTCCGGCGGCGTTTCAGAAACGCGTCGTCTGTTGCCTGCACATAGCGTTGCAGGCAAACGTGCGCTCAACAGGATAATCAGTAATTTCGGCATTGGCTTAGGTGTTTTTCTGCTCGGCTTCGTAATGAGCGAGCCAGCGCCTTATGAAATCTATATGGTCGGGCTTATTTCGGTAGCCCTGCTTTTCGGAATGCGACTGACGCGCACCAGCATGGTTCTATTGGCTCTTCTGACAGCTTTTAATTTTGGTGGCATGTTATCGGTCATGCAAATGGCCGATACGAAAAATGCACCACTCTATATTGCTGTTTCGCTGTTTCTGGCTTTCACAGCGGTGTTCTATGCCGCAATCATTGAAGCAGACTATCGACGGCTAAACACAATCTTCAATGCCTATCTTCTGGTTGCATTCATTTCGTCAGCACTTGGCATTGCAGGCTATCTCAACCTCTTTCCGGGGGCCGACATCTTCACGCGTTATGGCCGCGCAAAGGGTGCTTTTCAGGACCCCAATGTTTACGCACCTTTTTTGATACTGCCATTTTCATGGTGCCTATATCGTATCATGCGCGGTAATCCTCGTGATCTGTTGACATATATCCCACTCTGCTGCTTCCTGACGCTTGGTATTCTCGTGTCATTCTCGCGCGCCGCATGGGCAATGGCTCCCCTCTCCTTTCTTTGCATTTTTGCGGTTCTGTTTCTTCAAAGCGAAAGCAACAAGCTTCGATTGCGGCTGGTAGTTATCGGCACCCTCGCTGTTGTAATGATCATCTTTGCAATCTTGCTGCTGCTGCAAATTCCAGACGTCAGAACATTCTTCTTTGAACGTGCTCAGCTTGAACAGAGTTATGATAGCGAGCGTCTTGGGCGGTTCGCGCGGCACTGGCTTGGCATGTGGCTCGCTACCGAACATCCTTTGGGAATTGGGCCGCTCGAATTCGCACCTTTATTTGGCGAGGATACTCATAATACATGGCTGAAAGCTGTTCTCGAATACGGCTGGATCGGCTTTGTGAGTTTCATCACGCTCACCGTCTTATCATTGGCAATTGGTTTCAAACTTCTATTTAGAAATCGCCCGTGGCAACCTTATTTACTTTGTGCCTATGCGACCTATCTCGGTCACGCGCTTATCAGCAACGTGATCGACATCGATCACTGGCGGCACTTTTATTTATTGTTCGGAATTATATGGGGCTGTGCAGGGCTAGAATATAAATACCAGTTAAAAAATCATCAGCCCTACAGAGACCTACAGTGCAACTCCTGATTTATACCGCCGCAGCCTTGTTTGAAATTGCAGGATGCTTTTGCTTTTGGGCATGGCTTAAGCTCGATAAATCTCCCCTATGGCTTATTCCCGGCGTTATCTGCCTTGCCTTGTTTGCTTATCTACTCACACTGATCGAAAGCGACGCCGCCGGACGCGCTTATGCGGCTTACGGGGGTATTTATATCGTTGCTTCCATTTTATGGATATGGGCAGCTGAAGGAATGCGCCCTGACCGCTGGGACATTATTGGTGCGACTGTTGCGTTGGCAGGGACTTGCATCATTCTATTCATGCCACGCACTTAAAACAGAAGCGACCCGAAGGTCGCTTCATCACACAAGGACTTAAGTTCGAGCATAACTATTTTACAATATGCCAAACACCGCCTTTGCCATCACCGGACATATCACCCGGCTTTTTATCGCCATGATAAAAATAAAGTGGCTTACCCTTGTAGGCCCACATATTTTTACCGTCACTGGCTTTAACGATTGAAAAATCGCCTTCAGGCTTCGCGGATTTTTCCGCATAAAATGCAGGCCACATCTTCAGACACTTTGCATCACATGCTGATTTGCCCGACATATCCTTATCAAAGGTGTAAAGCGTCATTCCTTTAGGATTCACGAGCATTTTCCCCGGCAAAGCCCCGCCTATCATGGCGGGTTCAGCGGCTAATGCAGCTAAAGATGTAAATCCCACTATTGCAAGCGAAGCGAGTATTGTTTTCACGACAATTCCTCCTGAGTAAGATACTGACACGAAAGATGCTCAGCACTTGTCCCCGCATGTAAAAAATGCGCTTCAATAAAGGCCCAATTGAGTTAAAACCCAATTTAAAACCTGTTAACTACTTGGTGGCTTCACTTAACAAAAATAGTTTGGGCAACGGGAGTATATCTCGTCATATCCATGCAAATAAGCTAAAGTCCAAGGCGATAAAATGCCCTAGTCATTTGTTTTATCGGCAGGTTTTCATTTCTCTGGAATAGAAAATTGTGAACGTTGAGACGCAATCCAGCTTTGAGTTACGTCGTTCGTATTTGATAAGTTTCAGGCACATAGCGATAGCCTTCACCATCGCGTTGCAAATATGCAAGCGATGGAAACGGCATGTGATAGCCAATAAATGGAAGTTTATCCGTCGCAATCATATCGAACATGCGCTTACGGGTTTCAGCCGCCATTTCCTTGTCAATATCAAAGGAAACATGCCAGTCTGGGTGCTGCAGCGTGATAACTGAGTGATTAGCTGTATCGGAAATGAGCATTAGCGACTTTCCACCCGATTCAACGCGGAAACCCAAATGCCCCGGCGTGTGGCCATAGGCTCCGACAGCCTGAATGCCAGATAAAACATCCTTACCATCATCGATAAAGGTTATCTTTTCGGCAAAAGGCTTGACGTTCTTATCGACAAGTTGCGCAACACCTTTGGCGGGAGTTTCAAGCCGTGCTGGATCTGTCCAGAACTCGTATTCTTTCTGCCCAGCAGCATAACGCGCATTGGCAAAAGCAGGCTTACCGTCTTCCATAAGCCCACCAATATGATCAGGGTGGAAATGGCTGAGTACAACGAGCGATACATCGTCCGCCTTATAGCCCGAAGCCTCGAGTGCGCTGATAAGCTTGCCCTGCCCTGCTTCACGAGCGCCTGCCCCCATCCCGGTATCGAACAAGACAAGTTCAGTACCAGTATTGATCAGAACCGGAGTGAAGCTGTTTACAAAGCGATCTGTCGGCAGAAGATTTTCTTCGAGAAGCGCTGCAACATCCTTTGGATCTTGATTTACGGCATAGGTTTTCTCGGGTGCCTCGCCCGCCCGTCGCCCGTCTGAAAGCGTCGTTATTTCAAAATCACCAAACTGGAAGCGATGAAAACCTGGGTTCTCAATTTTGGACAACGTATTTTGTGCTTTTGCTTCATCACTTTTGAAGGGGGCCAAAGCCATTCCACCGCTTACGGCGGAAGCAGCGACAATAAAATTTCGTCGTGAAAGTGCCATTGGGCAGTCTCCAAATTGTTAGGTGCCCGTTAGAATAGCGTAAATGGCGGGTCGATCCAGTGCAGCATGATCAAGTTTTCGTAGAGCGCGGATGACACCACACTTGTCTGCCGCAGAAAACATAGCTATCTGAAGCGTACGCGGGACGACCCGCGTCTGTGTTCGCATAGGGGACGGCCCCATTTAAGGGCTGTTCCGTGGCTGGACCTATAGAACAATTAGCGATCAAACCTATTGTCGAGCTTGGCACACTGGGTGGTCAACAGATCGTTTTAAAAAATTCTGCACTCTTTATGATGCTGACTATCATGGTTGCAGCAGGTTTTTTGTTTATTGCTTCACGTCGCAGTATAGTTGTGCCTGAGCGTCTGCAATCTCCAGCCGAAATGCTCCACGACTTTGTTTCGCAAACAACTCGCGAAAATTCCGGCCAGCGTGAATTGTTGATGGCAGTGATCCAAGTTTATGTTTTCACAATGCTGAGCAACATCCTTCCCATTAAAATGAAACTTTATCTCGAAAGGACAACCTTTCGTTATTTCAATCATGGGACGGCCCATATCCAAGGAGCAAAATAAAATGGCATGGATTTATCTGGCAATAGCTGGTGGCCTCGAAGTCATATGGGCCTACTTCATGAAAAAATCTGAGGGATTTTCGATCCTCACCCCCAGCGTCATTACCATTGTGACAATGATCGGTAGTTTCGCACTGCTTTCTATTGCAATGCGAACCCTTCCGTTGGGCACTGTTTACGCCGTCTGGACCGGGATTGGTGCCGTTGGTGCGTTTCTGGTGGGAATTTTCATTCTTGGTGAAACAGCGAGCTTTTTCCGTATCGCAAGTGTGATGCTTATCCTTGCAGGCATAATCGGACTAAAATTGTCATCGACATAAAACATAAAAAGGGAGGCAAATGCCTCCCTTTTTTATTCGATATCAGCGAACCTGATCCAGAAGTCGCTTGCATTCAAGAAGGTCAAATAGCGCTTCCTGCAAAAGACTTCTATTGTCTTTAGAGGCCCGCTTACCGTCAGCACCAATCGGGCCGTCTTCTTCGCCTTTCAAGAGGCCAAAAAGTTTGCGCGCTGGTTGCGGCGCTTTAATGCCGTTCGGTAATGCCATTTCATTATCAGCGGCATTTTCCATCGCTTGCTTTTCAGCGGCTGCCTGCTTCTGGCGCGTAATCGCATCGATAGCTTGTACATCACCGTTACCGAGAGCAATGATGAACTGTGCATTATTTTCGCGCAGAAGGCGCTGCACGCCTTTGATCGTATAACCCTGATCATAAAGCAGATGCCGAATACCTTTAAGCAGTTCAACATCCAGCGGGCGATAATAGCGGCGCCCACCGCCACGCTTCATAGGCTTAATCTGGGTAAAACGCGTTTCCCAAAAACGCAGAACATGCTGCGGAAGATCAAGATCCTCTGCAACTTCGCTAATCGTCCTGAATGCGTCAGGGCTTTTATCCATCTGCTTGCCTTTCCAGTGGTTTGGTTAGCCTTAAGGCCTCCCCTGCCAGTCCAGATAGTTCAAATGGCAATCAGTACTTCAATCAGTACGAGCCATAATATCACAATAATCCAACGGCGTTTATCATAAAAAAAACCGACGAAAAGCCCCTATTTCTCGGTGTCTCATATTAGCGTCCCGACTCAGCGTTAATGAGGAATATATAATATCAGGAACTGATAAGCACCTCTTCAGAATAACAGGAAATACGCAATTAGATTGTTGATAGTAGAAAGTCTCACCTCGCTACAATGGTGAAACAAAAAAGCCGCCCATCGAAACGGGCGGCTGAACTCATGAAACTGCTCTAATGCAAACTGATCTGAATTTTTACTTAGCGCTTTTTGCGCTGCGCTTCTGATGTTCTTGCAAAATGCGCTGCTTCAGAACGTTGGAAGCCTTGAATGTCATCACGCGGCGCGGAAGAATTGGAACTTCTTCACCCGTCTTCGGATTACGGCCGATACGTTCATTCTTGTCACGGACCTGAAATGTCGCAAAGGACGACAGTTTCACGGTTTCCCCGTTTACGATAGCGTCACAGACCTCATCGAGGATCATCTCGACCAGAGCCGCCGATTCTGTTCTGGACAGGCCTACCTTACGATAAACAGCCTCTGCCAGATCAGCACGTGTGACCGTCTTACCTCCCATAACCGAACCTGCCTGGTTAGTGTTTGAACAGATAATATCCTTAAGTGACAGGAGGTTACACAAATAAAAGTGGTTCGGTCAAGCCGCGAGTTTCCTCACGGCCTATCAATTTTCTAATTACCAGCGCAATAGAACTGCGCCCCATGTAAATCCACCACCCATAGCTTCCAAAAGAACAAGGTCGCCCTTCTTAATGCGCCCGTCTGCAACTGCCGTTGCAAGCGCCAGTGGAACAGAGGCTGCCGAGGTATTTCCGTGGCGATCCACGGTGATAACCACCTTTTCCTCGGCGATATTCAGTTTTTTAGCGGAAGCGTCGATGATACGCTTGTTGGCCTGATGTGGCACAAACCAATCAATATCCTCAGCTGTCAGCCCGGTTTCGGCAAAAGAAGCTTCAATCACATCCGTGATCATGCCCACAGCATGTTTGAAAACTTCACGGCCTTCCATGCGAAGATGACCGACTGTTTGCGTGGTCGATGGTCCGCCATCAACAAAAAGCTTTTCTTTGTGGTTGCCATCCGAGCGGAGATTCGCTGTCAGAATACCGCGATCTGACGTCAGACCTTTGCCTTCTGCCGACTCAAGCACAAGTGCGCCTGCACCGTCACCGAACAGCACACAGGTCGTGCGATCATTCCAATCGAGAATACGCGAGAATGTTTCTGCGCCAATAACCAGAACACGCTTCGCCAGACCGCCGCGGATATAAAGATCCGCCGTGGTTATGGCATAAATGAAGCCACTGCAAACGGCCTGCAAATCAAACGCAAAGCCAGTAGTAATTCCCAGCTCGCGCTGAATTTCAACAGCACTGGCTGGAAATGTATGGTTCGGCGTCGATGTTGCCACGAGTACGAGATCAATATCCGACGCCTCGATACCCGCATTTTCAAGTGCCGCGCGCGCTGCTGCTGCACCGAGCGATACAGTTGTTTCGCCCTCACCCGCAATATGACGCTGGCGGATGCCTGTGCGCTGAACAATCCATTCGTCGGAGGTTTCAACCACACCCTCGAAGTCGGAGTTCTTCATGATCCGCTCAGGCAATGCCGAACCAATACCTCTTACGACAGATCTTATCATCGTTATTTTTCCTGTCCTGCGTGACCGTAGCAGGCTTTTCTGCCGGTCAGAATTCGTGCCCCCTAGTGAGGCATATTATTATTTTGTGCTTTCGCTACCATCATTCGACGCAGTTTGCGGATGACTGTGGTGGAAATGCGCCAGATCGACTTCGATTTTTTCGAGCAGCTTGTTGCGAACCATGTCATAGCCAACTTCGATCGCTGAACAGAAACCTTCAGCAGTTGCGCTCCCATGGCTTTTGATAACAACGCCGCTCATGCCGAGCAATACGCCACCATTGACCTTGTTCGGGTCCATTTTTTCGCGAATGCGATCAAATGCGCCCTTAGCGAAGATATAGCCGATTTTTGAAAGAAGTGTGCGGCTCATGGCCTGACGCAGCAACGTACCCATTTGCCGAGCAGTGCCTTCAGCGGTCTTGAGCGCAATATTGCCCGTAAAACCTTCGGTGACCACCACGTCAACGGCACCATTGCCAATGTCGTTTCCTTCGACAAAACCTTTATACTGCAAGCCATCAAGCGGCATATCGCGCAGAATCTGCGCTGCTTGTTTTACTTCGTCGAGGCCTTTAACTTCTTCGGTGCCGACATTCAGAAGCCCAACAGTCGGCTTACGAATTTCAAAGAGTGCGCGCGCCATACCCGCGCCCATCACTGCATAGTCCACCAATTGGCGCGCATCCGCACCAATGGTCGCGCCGACATCCAGCACGATGCATTCGCCCTTAAAGGTCGGCCAAATCGCAGCAATCGCAGGTCGCTCAACATCGGAGAGCATACGCAGGCAAAATTTTGACATAGCCATCAGCGCGCCGGTATTGCCCGCAGAGACACATACATCTGCATCGCCAGTTTTTACGGCTTCAATAGCCTGCCACATAGAAGACTTGCCGCGACCAGCGCGAAGCGCCTGGCTCGGCTTATCATCCATTTTGACCGCCACTTCACTGGCGCGGAACTCGGATGCTGCCTGAAGTTTCGGATAACGTGCCAATACAGGCTCGACCTGTCCGGCCAAACCAAAGAAAATAAACCGGATATCAGGATGACGCTCAAGCGCCTTCGCCGCACCTGGGATGACCACTTCAGGGCCAAAATCACCGCCCATGGCGTCAATCGAAATTTTTATCACTCTTGATTAATCCTGTGCGATCCCTTGCCCCAAATCTGCATTTTTAAAAACAGAGAGCTTTTCCGCGAAAATAGTGTTTTTCCGGTCATGCACAACCAGATTCTATCAAGCACCCGTTAATTCACGGCTTCTTGGACCAGTCAGATAGCTTGGCGAAAGGCGAATCAGGCTTATCGTCATCGTTCAGATCACCAAAAATCACTGGTTCCGACTCATCTGGCAGTCCCGGCTTGCGTGGGTAAGGATCGAGGGCCAGCTCAAAAAACTCTTCCGCGACAGCGCCCAAATCAATTTTATCGCCAACAAATGTCTCTGGAATGTCTGCGCCTTCCGCATCGAGCAGCAATTCACCACTCTCATCGAGCTGGATTTTAGCGAGGCGGGAATCCTCAGGCACAAAAATCGTATCGACCTGCTCGTCAATCCTTGCATCCAGCGGTTCAAGCGTTGCCACACATGACTGCACTACGTCTGCTTTGATCGTTCCACGAATGCGAATGCCACGCTTTTTCCAGGGCGTCAGCAAGAATTCGGCATCGAAAGACTTGACCGAAACAAGGCCGTGCTCATCAGCCAATGCCACTCTTTCCTTTTCATTCGTCCCTACCTTCACCGTCAAACCCTTGTGGGGGAGATGCAGAACCGGAACGGGATAAGTCAGTGCCGGTTTATCATTCATTATTCTCAGCCTTTTTATTCGTATCAGTTGGCGATAGCGCCATCTCGTCGACATTCATAAAGGAAATATCACCTACTGCCAAAACGCTGTCATCGGTTTTTGCAAGCAAATCCCGGCACGCGAACACATACGCACTCAAATGGTGAGAATGCGGCCATAATTCGAGATCAGGCTGAATATTTCTTGTCAGAGCCGCCGCCAATGCCTCTTCGTCATTATTATCCAGTGCCGTTCCGTAAGAACTGACGCGGCCGTAAAACATCCGTGCCAGCTTCTTCATCCGCTTCGGAACGCCCTGATCACCGATTCCCAATTCTCGCAAAGAATGGTCGACATCTTTGAAAAACTCGTCCGCGATGTCCTGTGCAAGCGGCATCAGCACCGAATTTTCGCCCTTCATACGATGAAGGACAAGGAAAATATGAACAGAAAGCATTTCATAGCGCCCCAATGGTGTATCAGGCACGTGAAATTGTGAATAAAATCGCTTTTGCCGCGCCGCCGCCACGATCGTCTCGTAAACGCGAAACACAATTGTCTCATTTGCTTTGTTTTTGCGGCGAAAAAGTCGAAGAATCATTCGTATACGACCGTACTTGTTGCATCCAGAAGCAAGGTGGTTTACCGAAGTTCTCCTGACGGCGAAAGTGCCGCGCTGATATAGAATGTATGGAGAGGTCTTTGTTGCAGCGAATTTTCCCAAGCGCACGCAAACAGCGTGCCCTTCTCGCAGGCACAGCAATTCTCTTTTCGGCGGCTCTTGCCGGATGCAACACCGCGTCCACGCTAAACCCGTCGGAAACGATCACAGAGGGTTACGTGCTTGATCAGGATGCGCTAGATTCGGTTCCGGTTGGTTCCAGCCGTGAGCAAGTGCTTCTGGCTCTCGGAACGCCATCGACAACGGCGACCTTCGACAACGAAGTGTTCTATTACATTTCGCAGAAGCGCTACCGTGCAGCTCAGTTCATGAAGCCGAAAATTGTCGATCGCAATATCCTTGCGGTTTACTTCGATAAGGACGGCAAGGTTCACCATATCGCCAATTATGGTCTTCAGGATGGCAAGGTCTTTGATTTTGTATCCCGTACGACGCCGACCGGCGGTAAGGACCAGACCTTTATTGGCCAGATCATCCAGGGGGTTGCGAAAGCCCCAACGTCGCTTCCAGGCGGCATGACAGCTGGCGGAAACAACTAATTCTGCAAAAACGATCACAAAAACCCGCCTTACGGCGGGTTTTTTATTGGTTTTACATCACGCGGAATGCGCAAGCACTGCAAGCAGCAAGAGTGCCACAATGTTGGTGATCTTAATTGCCGGATTAACGGCAGGACCAGCGGTATCTTTGTAAGGATCGCCTACAGTATCGCCCGTTACTGAAGCTTTGTGTGCTTCCGAACCTTTCAGATGCTTGACACCATCGGCGTCTGTAAAGCCATCTTCAAAGCTTTTCTTGGCATTATCCCATGCTCCACCACCTGACGTCATGGATATGGCCACAAACAATCCGTTGATGATAACGCCCAGAAGTGACGCGCCGAGCGCTGCAAAGGCTGCAGCTTTAGAGCCTGAGATGAGCAGAACACCAAAATAGACGACAATTGGAGCCAGAACCGGGAGCAGCGATGGAATAATCATTTCACGGATAGCCGCTTTGGTAAGCAGATCAACTGCACGCGCATAATCCGGGCGATCTTTGCCAGTCATAATGCCCGGCTTTTCGCGAAACTGACGGCGTACTTCCTGCACAACGGCACCGCCTGCACGTCCAACAGCTGTCATCGCCATACCGCCAAAGAGATAGGGAATAAGGCCACCGAAAATCAGACCTGCCACGACATATGGATTGGACAGCTCAAACGATACTGGCCCCATATCTGCGAAATAGGGATAGGTTTGTCCATTGGCGGCGAAATAGGACAAATCATTGGAATAGGCGGCAAACAGCACCAGTGCACCGAGACCCGCAGAACCAATCGCATAGCCCTTCGTAACCGCCTTCGTAGTATTTCCAACGGCATCCAGCGCATCGGTTGATTTGCGCACTTCCGGATCAAGGCCTGCCATTTCGGCAATGCCGCCAGCATTATCCGTCACCGGACCAAAAGCATCGAGCGCTACAATCATACCAGCAATACCGAGCATAGCTGTCACGGCAATTGCTGTTCCGAACAGTCCCGCAAGCTGATACGTGCCTATGATACCGCCAACGATCACGATGGCAGGCAAAGCAGTTGATTCCAGCGACACCGCCAAGCCCTGAATGACGTTGGTGCCATGGCCCGTCACAGATGCCTGCGCAATGGAATTGACCGGGCGTTTGTTGGTGCCGGTATAATATTCAGTAATCACGACGATCAGGCCGGTAACGATCAAACCGATGATGCCACAGATAAACAGGTTGGTTCCCGTGATTGTTTGACCCGCAACAGTGCCGACCTCTCCCCAGCCAACAGTCAGTGTATTGGCGACGGCCAGACCTGCAATAGACAGCAGTCCGGTTGCGATCAGCCCTTTATAAAGCGCGCCCATGATCGAGCCGTTAACGCCAAGCTTGACAAAAAACGTCCCGGCAATCGATGTAAGGATAGAAACGCCACAGATCGCCAGCGGATAAAGCATCACGCTTGAAAGCACACCGGAACCGGCGAAGAAGATTGCGGCCAGAACCATTGTTGCGACAACCGTAACCGCATAGGTTTCAAACAAATCCGCAGCCATGCCCGCGCAGTCACCGACATTATCGCCGACATTATCAGCAATGGTTGCCGGATTGCGTGGATCATCTTCCGGAATGCCTGCCTCGACCTTGCCAACAAGATCGCCACCGACATCAGCGCCCTTTGTAAAGATACCGCCGCCTAAGCGCGCGAAAATAGAAATCAGCGACGCACCAAAACCGAGCGCCACAAGCGCATCGATGACTGTACGATCAGACGGCGCATAACCCAGCCAGACAGTCAGGATTAAATAATAAACCGACACGCCCAACAGTGCCAAACCAGCCACGAGCATTCCCGTGATAGCGCCCGACTTAAAAGCTATTTCCAGGCCACCGGCGAGGCTCAGAGATGCAGCTTGCGCGGTTCGTACATTCGCACGAACAGAAACATGCATCCCGATAAAGCCTGTCAAACCGGAGAGGATCGCACCGATGAGAAAGCCTATAGCAGCGGAAATTGAGAGCAGATACCAGACTGCAAGAAAAACAACGACGCCAACCAGCGCAATCGTCGTATATTGTCGTGCGAGATAGGCTGCGGCACCTTCACGAATTGCAGCAGCAATTTCCTGCATACGCGCTGTGCCCTGATCTGCGGCGAGAACCGAACGCGTTGCCCATATGGCAAACAGAACGGAAAACACACCGCAGGCTATGACGAGAAGAAGAACTCCGATTCCCATTTAGGCCAACTCCCATTGAGCGCGCACCAGCTTGAGATAAATCGCTCGCAATCACGGAGCGATTATCTGCACACGTCGGCGCATGAAAGGCCCGAAAACCCCTCCCCGGGCCAGAGATAGCGGCATGGAAGTGCCTGAAACCGTCCATTCACCGGGTTTCATCGGCTTGATTTCACGTTTGAAGCATCTGCTTACAATCGAAGAGTTTGCAGATGTTTCTGCATTCGCGCATTCTCAATGCCGCAGGCTCAACATGCGGAAGACGCGTTGAAACGTCAAGTCGTAGTTTATTGAATAACCAAAGCAAAAAGGCTGCGATTTCTCACAGCCTTTTTGATTTAAATAGGAATGTCTGTTACTTGCCGCGTGGCTTTGTTCCACGGCTTTCGCCGCGAAGTTCGAAAGCAATACGGTCGAGCACCGCATTGACAAGCTTTGGCTCTTCTTCGGTGTAGAAAGCCTTGGCGATATCGACATATTCCGAAACGATAACCGCAGTTGGCACATCTTTGCGGGTTTTCAATTCCCACGCACCGGCACGCAAAATCGCACGCAACGTTGAATCGAGACGAGAAAGCGGCCAATCTTCAGTCAATGCCTGATGGATCATCGGATCAAGCGCAAGCTGTGTTTCCACGACACCTGCCACAATGCCACGGAACCATTGCGGGTCGGCATCGAGATACTGCATGCCGTCCACTTCCTTGCCAAGGCGATGGGCTTCATATTCAGCAACGACTTCCATGACGCCTGTACCGGCAACATCCATCTGATAAAGCGCCTGAACGGCTGCGAGACGCGCAACGCCACGCTTGTTTGCAGCTCTTGGTGCATTCGGGCTGGAGCGGCCTTCAGAAGAAGCAGTCATCGTGTCAGGCTCCGAATTTCTTACGTAGGTCAATCATAGTCAGGGCCGCGCGGGCTGCAAAGCCGCCCTTGTCCTTGTCTTCACGACGCGCACGCACCCAAGCCTGCTCATCGTTTTCAACGGTAAGAATACCATTGCCGATGGCAAGGCTTTCTTCAACTGCAAGATCGGTCAAAGCGCGGCAGGATTCATTGGCAACAATATCAAAATGATAGGTTTCACCGCGAATGACTGTGCCGAGAGCAACAAAGCCATCATAATTCGTGCCGCCATTTTCAGCGCCATCAAGCGCGAAAGAAATCGTCGCTGGCACTTCCAGTGCACCGGGAACCGTCACAACATCATAGGTCGCGCCAGCGGCATCGAGAGCAGCCTTTGCGCCGTCAAGAAGCGCATCAGACAGTTCTTCATAAAAACGCGCTTCAACAATGAGCAAATGCGGCGCGTGCGCCTCGTGCTTCGACATGAGAGACTCCATGACAGAAATCGCGGACCGCAAATCTTGCGGTCAACGCTAAATTCAAAAAAACAGCTTAGGGTTCTTAGGCTCTAAGCTTATTTCTTATATTGCGCAAGCCTTGCTGCGTAACGGGCCAGCTGATCGATCTCGATATTGATCTTATCACCCGCCTTACGGTCGCCCCAAGTGGTCACTTCAAGCGAATGACGAATGAGCAGAACGTCAAATTCATTGCCGTTGACGCCATTCACCGTCAGCGATGTGCCATCCAGTGCGACGGAGCCCTTCTGGGCGATAAAAGGGGCCAGTTCTTCGGGTGCGCGCAGAGTGAAGCGAACAGCGTCGCCCTCTTCCTTGCGCTCAACGATCTCCGCCTGTCCATCAATGTGACCGGAAACGAGATGGCCACCCATTTCATCACCCAGCTTCAGCGAACGCTCCAGATTGATGCGGGTGCCATTTTCCCATTTTGAAATGGTCGTCAGACGCAATGCCTCTTCCCAGGCTTCCACTTCAAACCAACGGGCATTGGTGCCTTTTTCAGGCAGTGCCACAACGGTCAGGCAAACGCCAGAACACGCAATCGAAGCGCCAAGTTCAATTGTTTCAGGATCGTAAGCTGTTTCGATCCGCAGCAGCACACCTTCATTGAGCGGTTTAATACGATCAACCTTGCCAATGTCGGTAACAATACCTGTAAACATCAAGTCTTCCTTACATATTCCGCATAAGCATCGTCGCCATATCGCGCCTCGCGCACAATTGCGAATTCATTAGCGATATGGGATTGCAGATCCGTGACGGCAACCCCGGCAGCGGAACCGATTTCAACAGGTGAGCGGAAAAGCACCACGCGATCAACCAGATTTTCTTTCAGAAAGCTGCTCGCAACGTTTGCTCCGCCTTCTACCAGAACCGAGGAAATACCTTGTGCAGCAAGATCATCCATTAATTCTGGTAAAGCGATGCGACCTTCATCACTTTCCGCCGCGATGATGCGACACCCTGCCGCCTGCATCTCGTAACGTCGCTCAGGCGCCACATGCTCACAACAAGAAAGCCACAAAGGAACAGCGTCTGAGCTTCGAATAAGCTTTGAATCGAGCGGCAATTTTAATCCGCTGTCCAACACAAGTCGAACGGGCGAGCGTTGCTCCAACCCTGGCAAACGACAATTTAAAATAGGGTCATCAGCGATGGCCGTTTCGACGCCAACCAGAATTACGTCCGTCTGCGAACGCAAAATATGCGATTGTGCGCGTGCATTTGGACCCGTGATTGCGACCTGCCCCTCACCCTTTTTACCGATAAAGCCATCAGCAGAAAGTGCAAGTTTCAGAATCACTTCTGGACGTTTTTTAGAAGATCGATTCAGATAGCCCGCGAGGTCATCGGCGGCCTTCTCAGACAGAATGCCCGGCACAACTTCAATGCCCGCTTCACGCAAGATCGCAAAGCCATTGCCGCTTACTCTTTCGTCAGGATCGGTAGCAGCAACGAACACGCGCGCGATTCCCGCCTGCACAAGAGCTTCTGCGCATGGTGGTGTACGACCATGATGTGCGCAGGGTTCGAGCGTAACATAGGCCGTGGCACCCCGCGCCGCCTCGCCCGCATCGGCCAGTGCCTGCGGCTCAGAATGAGGCCGTCCGCCAATGGCCGTGACACCACGTCCGACAATTATACCGTCCTTGACGATGACGGTGCCGACGGAGGGATTTGTGCCTGTAAGCCCTTTGTTACGACGAGCAAGACGAATGGCTGCTTGCATGAAGCGCAAATCATCCGCGGTCGCATTTGCATGCGGGAATTCCACTAGGCTCATTTTATGCGTCCGGATCGCGTTCAGTTTCGGTCGTCGTCAACTCATCAATGACGTTATGGAAATCGACGGCTTTACTGAAATTGCGATAAACAGAAGCAAAGCGAATATAGGCAATGTCATCGACGCCCTTGAGCGCATCCATCGCCAAACGACCAATTTCGTCTGAGGTAACCTCCGCTTCGCCGGAGCTTTCGAGCTGGCGTACAATGCCGGAAATTGCCCGTTCAATCCGCTCTTCATCAATATCACGCTTGCGCAAAGCCACATCGATGGAACGCGATAGCTTTTCGCGGTCGAAAGGCACGCGGCGACCGCTCTTCTTCACGACCATAAGATCGCGCAACTGCACGCGCTCAAAAGTTGTGAAGCGTCCACCACAAACCGAACAGACACGACGTCTGCGAATAACCGCTCCGTCTTCCGTCGGACGGGAATCCTTCACCTGCGTATCTTCAGACTGGCAATAGGGACAACGCATGACACACTTTCAACTGGATAGATGATTCCATCGAATGATACCCCATCAGGCGAATGCTGCCTAATTGAGACAGATGTGAAAAAGCCCCACTCAACAAGGTTGAGCGGGGCTTCATCAAAATTTGAAGGGTTTTAGCCCTGATATCCATACATCGGGAAGCGATCGGTCAGTGCAATGACCTTGGCCTTAACCGCTGCTTCAACGGATGCATTGCCTTCATCGGAGTTGGCAACTTTCAAACCGTCCAGAACTTCCGCTATCAGCGAGCCGATTTCCTTGAATTCAGCCTTGCCGAAACCGCGGGTCGTGCCAGCAGGTGTGCCAAGACGCACACCGGAGGTTACGAATGGCTTTTCTGGATCGAATGGAATGCCGTTCTTGTTACAGGTGACGTTCGCACGGCCAAGGGCTGCTTCAGCCCGCTTACCAGTCGCATTCTTCGGACGCAGATCAACCAGCATCAGGTGGTTGTCAGTACCGCCCGAAACAATATCCAAGCCCTGCGACTTCAGTTCGTCCGAAAGCGCACGCGCATTATCAACAACGTTCTGAGCATAAATCTTGAATTCTGGCTTCAGAGCTTCTGCGAACGCAACGGCCTTACCAGCAATCACATGCATCAGAGGTCCGCCCTGCAGGCCCGGAAACACAGCCGAATTGAACTTCTTCGCCAGATCAGGATCGTTAGTGAGGATCATACCGCCGCGTGGACCACGCAGCGATTTGTGAGTCGTCGTGGTGCAAACATGCGCATGCGGAACTGGTGATGGGTGGACACCACCGGCAACGAGACCAGCGATGTGAGCCATATCAACCATCAGATATGCGCCAACTTCGTCAGCAATTTCACGGAAACGCTTCCAGTCCCAGATGCGGGAGTAAGCGGTACCGCCAGCGAGAATGAGCTTTGGCTTATGCTCGCGTGCAAGGCGCGCGATTTCTTCCATATCGAGAAGATGATCGTCTTCACGGACGCCATAGGAAACAACGTTGAACCACTTGCCCGACATGTTTACAGGCGAACCGTGTGTCAAGTGACCACCGGAATTGAGGTCAAGGCCCATGAAAGTGTCGCCCGGCTGCAAAAGCGCAAGAAACACAGCCTGATTCATCTGGCTGCCGGAGTTTGGCTGCACGTTTGCAAATTCTGCACCGAACAGCTTCTTGGCGCGTTCAATTGCCAGTTCTTCTACAACGTCAACATACTGGCAGCCGCCATAATAGCGCTTGCCCGGATAACCTTCAGCGTATTTGTTGGTGAGGATCGAACCCTGTGCTTCAAGCACCGCACGCGAAACAATGTTTTCTGAGGCGATCAGCTCAATTTCATGGCGCTGACGACCAAGTTCGTTGCGGATCGCACCGAAAATATCGGCATCAATCTCTTCAAGAGTTGCGTTGAAAAAAGCGGTATTGGCTTGTGTCATGTTTCACACCCTCCGGGTTAGCCGGCCGTAGCACTAAGAGATGAGGCGCAGTATCACACTTCGAATGGCAAGGCCAATGGCCGCAAAGCGAAAAGCATGTTCCAAAATGCGGCATGATGGTGCCAAAGCCATAAAGAGAAACAAAAAAGCCGCCCGAAACGCATTGGGGCGGCTTTTTCGTAGATAATTTCAGATCAGATGTCAGTGCCAAGCGCCAGTGCCGTCGCACCGTCCATCTTGTAAATATCGTCGCGGAACTGCACCACACCGTCACCAGTCGACCATGCGGTGATATAAACGAAGTGCAGCGGCACAGGATCGGCAACCTGAATTGGCGTATTCACACCCGAAGCAATCGTACCTTCGATATTCTGACGATCCCAGCCAGCAGTGTTCTTCAACAGCCATACATCCAGATCGCGAACGTTCTGCACGCGAACACAGCCGGACGAATCAAAGCGCATCAACTTGTTGAAATAGCTCTTCTGGGGTGTGTCATGCATGTAAACGGCATGCGTGTTATGGAAGTTGATCTTCGTCGAGGACATAGCATTGATCTTACCCGGGTCCTGACGGAACATCAGCTTCACCGCATCATCCGTGTTCCAGTCAACGCTTTCCGGCGGAACTTCCTGACCCTGCGCATTGTAAAGGCGGATCTTGTTGTTTGCCAGATATTGCGGGTTTTTCCGCATCAGCGGAATAATATCCTTCTGGATGATCGACTTTGGAGCCGTCCAGTAAGGATTGAGAATAACTTCGTGAATCTTGGAATCAAGAATTGGAGTCTGACGATCAATCTTGCCAACAACCGCTGTATGGCGCTGCGAAACACTGCCATTTTCAACAGCCTCAATGCGAGCAGCCGGAATATTGACCATAACAAAGCGCTGCTCTGTCTGGCTTGCTGGTGTCATGCTGGAAAGGCGCTGAAGATTTGTCTGCAACTGGCCAAGACGCGTATTCGCATCAACATTCATTGCAGCATAAGTGAACTGGCCCATAACACCGTCGGCAGGCAAGCCGTGACGCGACTGGAAACGCTTAACAGCTGCATCGACATAAGTATCGTATGCGCTCGAAACACCAGCTTCGCGCGGCAGATCGCCAGAGACTATCAAACGCTGACGCAGAGCATGAACCGAGGGATCATTGACGCCAAGCTGCAACTTGGCACTGCCCGGAACCTGCGGCCAGCCACCACGAGCGGCAATATCGCCATATTGGGCAATTGCCGACTGAAGATTGCCAACCGTCTGCTGGCTGATAACCGGCTGATTGGTTGCAACCTTCTGGCCACCTGTTGCACGCGCATCAAACTGGTCATCCCAGTTGCCGCGGCGCGGAGCCGAAAGAATATCATTCAAAGCCTGTTGCTGCTGAGCAAATGCCGCAGGAGCAATTGCAGATGCGGCAGCGGCCAAACCAGCAGTTGCAGCACCACGCAAAAAGCTGCGACGGCCCACATTCATAGCCAGCATATTCTTGTCGGTTTTGGTCATCGTTTTGGTCCCAAAGGCTAACCCGTTGCGTCGGAATGCAAAGCACTCAGAAATGCTCACGATTATGCACTGTATCAAACCCGATAAGTCGGTTTTTATGGCTTATTCATGTCGCGCCGCCAAGAATTCAAGGCAGCGACTGCTTAAATAGCTCACAATCATAAAGTTTAACGTATTAACCGGCGCAATTGTGACCGTTCTGCAACAAAATACTACAGTCGATACGCTATGCTATCATTCCAGAAGCGATCAAGACGCTGCAACGACCGGTTCATTGCTGTAAACTCTTCCACCTGAATACCGCCAACTTGCTCAATAGAAGCAATATGACGCTGGTAAAGAGACTGTACCTGATCCGCAATCTCGTTGCCTTTGTCGCTCAAGCTGACACGCACCGAACGACGATCTGTGCTTGAACGTTCATGGTTGATAAAGCCCATATCAACGAGCTTTTTCAGATTATAAGAAACATTTGAGCCAAGATAGTAGCCCCGCGAACGTAACTCACCTGCGGTTAGCTCAGAATTACCAATATTAAACAGAAGCAAAGCTTGCGTCGCGTTAATGTCGCTTCGACCAGCGCGGTCGAACTCATCCTTGATGACGTCGAGCAGACGGCGATGCAGACGCTCAACGAGCTGTAGTGCTTCGAGATAAAGTGTACGGAGCGCTGCTTCGGGATTCAAAAGTGGAGCAGATGCATCCATTCTGTGCTGTGCATTGATCATGTCTTTTGCCTCTCTGTCGGAGCAACCTTACGTGAGGTTACTCTCTTTCCTGTTCAGCCGGTGTTTTCACCGTGTCTGGATAGGAATTTAGACGAGATGCATAAAATTGGACTTAAAAGTCAGCCTTAACAGTAACTTACCAAGCGAAATGCAATTTCAGGCTTAATGTTTTGTTACCAGCACATCAATTCAGACGGCAAGACCGACGCGTGACAGCCGTCGCTTTTCCAGAAACAGCATGATGCGGAAGACCACATAAATGAGGATGCATGTCGCATTAAAAGCGACAATCAGTGGTCGATATTCGAAGTGCCGAGCGAAGACGGAATAAATCGCTATTTCGCCAATCGCTGCCACAACCCATAAAACCGGTCCCCATGGTGCACGCATCCACAGGCCGGTCGCGGCAACGGGCATTAAGAGTGCCAGCGCGACACAGGCCGTTTGCCACTGCCACGGCATCAAATCAAAGCGCCACAACAAGCCCGGTTGCACCCCAATCAGCTTAATCCAGTAATAAACACCGCTTGCCAGAACAGCCAAAGCGATCAAACGCATAAACCATACGAAAGACCACTCGGTTCCACTGGGCTGGATATGCTGTTGCAACTCATCCTGACGCATCAAAAGCTCAGTTCCCTCTCGCCAAGATTGGCAAAATACGCGTTGACCGTTTCCGGCTTCACTTCATCAATCGACGCAGGCTGCCAGACCGGCGCCCCGTCCTTATCGATCAGAACTGCCCGAACGCCTTCATAAAAATCGTGCCCCGCCAACATGCGTGATGCAATGCGATATTCCATGCGCATACAATCATCGAGATCAAGCGCACGACCATCAGCTATCTGACGGAATGTTACCGCTACACTGGTTGGCGACCGCGTAGCAAGAACAGTCAAAATATCCGTTGCTGGCTTGCTGCCATTTGAAGCTGCCTTTTCCAGCGCTTCGAAACATTCGGCAAGCGTTGCATGTCCAAAACTCTCCGCAATCACAGTGCGGGCCTCGGGAGAGGTTTCGAAATCAGGATATTGTGCACGTGCCAGAGCCGCATCAATATCGGCCTTTGCAATCAGATCGTCACGTAGATCATCCAGATCGCTGGCTGCTACAGCATGAGTAGCAATACCGCTTTGCAGGCAATCACCCCAGCGAATCCGATTACCAGTAAGTGCGAGATAATAGCCGAAATTATCATGCAGATGCGGCAGAAACGCGCTGCCGCCCACATCGGGGAAAAAGCCAATGCCTGTTTCTGGCATGGCAAACAGCGTATTCTCGGTGACAATCCGGTGCGAACCATGAATGGAGATGCCTGCGCCACCGCCCATGACAATGCCATTCAACAGAGAGACATATGGTTTTGGGAACCGTCCAATGCGCGCATTGAGACGATATTCGTCGCGGAAGAAATCAAATGCAGGCGTTCCTTCCTGGCCAGCCTTATAAGCGGCCACAACATCGCCACCCGCACAAAACGCACGGCCTTCACCTTCGACAATAACGACAGCGACATCGTTGTCGGATTCCCATGCTTGTAAAGCACGGTCGAGCCCAAGAATCATTTTATGGGTAAGAGCGTTGAGCGCAGATGTGCGTGTAAGCCTGACAAGGCCAGCCCTACCCTTACGTTCAAAGCTGATTTCGCTGCCGCCACCGAAGTCAATCTGCATGTCGCTTTCTCCCGTATGATTTAAGTGTTTCGGATAAGACTGAAGGTTCGAAACACTTTAATCATTCTATCTTGCGCATTATCCTACGCAAAACCGCTTCGCACTTTTGCTGGAAATGCTTTCAATGCGTAGAAACTGAGAAGCCCCGCGTCAATCCTGCACAGCCTATTGTGCTTGGTTTAGCCACTTTTCCCATGATAAACCGTCTGCAACACACACTAAGCTTCCGAACCGGTAGATTCCCAAGCTTTCTTCTCTCGGGATCATTTATATGACTGATCGTCTGAACAACATTTCTCCTGCAAACATTTCGGGCCACGTCGATGATGTGACCGGAGGCCGTCGTCTGCGGCGTATGCGCAAGGCCGACTGGTCACGCAGACTGGTTCAGGAAACACATCTGACCGTAGACGATCTGATCCTGCCATTCTTTTTGACCTACGGAACGGGCGTCACCGAAGCTGTAGATGCAATGCCCGGCGTAGAACGCTATTCGGTCGATATGGCTGTGCGTATGGCAGAGAAAGCCGCAAAGCTTGGCATTCCCGCGATTGCGCCCTTCCCGCGCGAAAAGGCAGAGGTAAAGACAGAGGACGGTGCTTATGTTGCAAGTCCCGACAATCTGATCAATCGCGCCGTTCGTGCGATCAAAAAAGAAGTGCCCGAAATCGGCATCATCACGGATGCAGCGCTCGACCCATTCACAACGCATGGCCATGACGGCATTTTGCGCAATGGCGAGATCATCAATGATGAATCGGTTGCCATGGTTGTGCGCGGTGCGCTGTCACAGGCCGAAGCAGGCGCAGATGTGATTGCACCTTCTGATATGATGGATGGTCGTATCGGCGCTGTTCGTCACGCACTGGATGCGCATGGCTTCAACCATGTGCCGATCATGTCTTATGCGACCAAATTCGCATCAGCCTTCTATGGCCCATATCGCGATGCAATCGGCACAGCTGGTCTGCTCAAGGGCGACAAGAAGACATACTATATCGATCCTGCAAACCCTGAAGAAGCTGTACGCGAAGCCGAACAGGACGTGGCGGAAGGCGCTGACATGCTGATGGTTAAGCCTGGCATGCCTTATCTCGACATCATCCATCGTCTGAAGAACACGTTCCGCCTGCCGACTTATGCCTATCAGGTGTCAGGCGAATATTCGATGATCAAAGCCGCTGGTATGAATGGCTGGATTGACGAAGAAAAGGTCATGATGGAGAGCCTGCTCGCCTTCAAACGTGCGGGCTGCGATGGTATTCTCACTTACTTCGCACTGGATGTGGCGGAAAAGCTGAAAAGCCAACGCTAATTTCCAAAACGCTGTTTCCTTGAAATAGCCTGTTTCATGCACCACCTTAATACTGTTCCGCAACGTGCGGACCAGCGGACGGTTTATTTCCCGAACGCTTTTCGTATTAACGACTGGAAGGGACAATGTCCGATCATATTCTACACGGCGAAGTTATGGGGCCGCGTTACGAAAGCCGCGCATTTTTTGAAGGCGTGCGCACGCGTCGTATCATGGCGTTCCTCATCGACTATCTCATCGTGTTTCTATTGTGCATTCCGGCTGCCATAGTAATTTTCATCCTTGGCATCATCACACTGTCGCTTGGCTGGGCGCTTTATGCCATCATGTTTCCGGTCGTCGCTCTGTTCTACGTGTCACGCACGCTCGGTGGACCACAGCAGGCCACCAAAGGCATGCAGATGATGAACATCAAAATTGTTCGTCTTGAAGGTGGCACCGTCGACCCGATGCTGGCTGTGGTTCACACAGTTCTGTTCTGGGGCCTCAATGTAGTGCTGACACCGCTGATCTTGCTTGCCACGCTGGTCATCGACCGTAAGCGTGCCGTGCATGACCTTTTGCTTGGAACTGCCGTCATCCGTTCGGATCGATAATCAAGCATCAAAAAAATTCAGGGCCGGCTGCACAAAATGTCTATTGACGTTTTGTGCAGCCGGCTCAATCTTTAAAGCATGTCTCCCAAAAGTGGAAACCTGCTTTGGGATCAAGACAAGCATATAAAAAATCTCAAAGAGATGGTTCGGTATTGCCGTTTCGTGGATATTGAATGACCCATCAACCGCAACAGTCTCCGCAGTTTTTCCTAACGGCTCCATCGCCCTGCCCTTATCTTGACGGGCAAATGGAACGTAAAGTTTTTACGCATCTCGTTGGAGACAAAGCCAGCGAGATCAATGATCTGCTGACCCAGGGTGGTTTTCGTCGTTCTCAGAATATTGCCTACAGACCAGCATGCGAAATGTGCCGAGCCTGTGTTTCGGTACGAATCCTGACGGGCGAGTTCGAGATGAACAAGAGCATGCGTCGGGTGTGGGATCGCAATCGCGATCTGATTGGCCGTCCGCACAAGGCACAACCAAGCACCGAACAATATGCGCTGTTTCGTGACTATCTGGATGCACGGCATCATTCGGGCGGCATGTCCGATATGACAGTGCTCGATTATGCGATGATGGTCGAAGACACCCACGTCAACACGCAGATTATCGAATATCGCCGACGCGGGCCCGATAGTTTTATCAGCGCCAAGGGCGACGGAGAGCTGATCGCGGTAGCCCTTACCGACGTGATGGCTGACGGTCTGTCAATGGTCTATTCGTTCTTCTCACCGCATATGCATGAGCGGTCTATTGGAACTTACATGATCCTCGACCATATCCAGCGCGCACGTGCGGCTGGCTTGCCACATGTCTATCTCGGCTATTGGGTCGAGGGATCGCGGAAGATGCAGTACAAGACGCGCTTTAAGCCGCAAGAGCATCTTGGTCCGCGCGGATGGCAGAAATTTGAGGGATAACAAAAAGGCGGCTTCAAAGCCGCCTTTGTTTTAGAATTTTCCCGAACGCGGGAAACCCTTTGGCACAGTACGACCGGCAGAGGCACGAGCCGCAATCCACTCAACAAGCTCTTCCTTGTTGCGATTGAACGTGCGGTCGGCTGAATCCTGCCACGACAGGCCGTCAGCAATTGCAAAAGTACGAATGTCGGAAATGCCGCCATCCTTATATTTCTGCAGTCGAACGCCCTTACCGCGTGTCATTTCCGGAATTTCTGCAAGCGGGAAGACGACCATCTTGCGGTTTTCACCGACCACCGCGATGTGATCACCCGAAATGCGCTGACAAAGCTTAGCTTCGTCCGGTGCCTTAACGTTCATCACCTGCTTACCCTTACGGGTATTGGCGACAGCTTCGTTCTCCGAAACAATGAAACCATTGCCTTCATGTGACACAAGCAAAAGCTTTGCTTGTGGATCATGGACAAATGCCGTGAGAATATCCTGATCGTTTTCCATATCGACCAGAATGCGGATTGGTTCACCATGGCCACGACCGCCGGGAAGCGTATTCGCGCCAATGGTGAAGAACTTGCCGCCCGTCGTGAAGAACAGAATCTTATCCGTCGTCTCAGCGTGGAAAGCGAGCTTGAGCTTGTCGCCTTCCTTGAAAGCCAGCGTCGAGAAATCAGCCATATGGCCCTTCATCGCGCGCAACCAGCCCTTTTCAGACACAACAATCGTAACCGGCTCACGCTCGATCATCGCCTGATGAATATCTTCAAGATCGTGAGTTGGCGCTTCCGCAAAGGTGCTACGACGTTTGCCTAGTTTGGTCGCTGGTCCAAACTTTTCGCGAACAGCTTTGATTTCGGTGCTGATCTTCTTCCACTGGCGCGTGCCGGAAGCAAGCAAGCCTTCCAAATCAGACTTCTCGGCGGTTAATCCGTCAAACTCTTTGCGAATTTCAAACTCTTCAAGCTTGCGCAACGACCGTAAGCGCATGTTGAGGATTGCTTCGGCCTGATTATCCGTCAGTTCAAAAGTCCGCATCAATTCCTGCTTTGGTTCATCCTCTTCACGAATGATGCGGATAACTTCATCAAGATTGAGATAGGCTTTGAGAAAACCGCCAAGGATTTCCAAGCGTTTATCAATCTCTGCCAGACGATATTCAGACCGGCGAACCAGCACTTCCTTGCGGTGCTCCAGCCATTCCTTGAGCACGCCGCCAAGCGACAGAACATTTGGCACTTTGCCATGCGAAAGCACGTTCATGTTGAGCGAAACGCGGTTTTCAAGCTCGGTCAGCTTGAACAGCGACTCCATCAACAGTTCAGGATCGACCGTGCGGTTCTTCGGTTCCAGTACGATGCGAATGTCTTCAGCGGACTCGTCGCGAATATCATCAAGCAACGGCAGCTTCTTTGCCAGAAGCAACTCGGCGATCTTTTCAATCAGGCGCGATTTCTGCACCTGATACGGAATTTCGGTGACAACAATCACCCAAGTTCCGCGATTACCCTCTTCCTTTTCCCAGCGTGCGCGTGCGCGGAACGAACCGCGCCCAGTGCGATAGGCTTCAACGATATTGGCATGATCTTCGACCAGAATACCGCCAGTCGGGAAATCAGGACCGCGCACCTTGCATTTCAGAAGTGCAGTCGGATCGCTCTCCGCTTCCTTTTTCAGCTCTTCCCATTGCGCAGGCGAAGTAATGAGTTCTTCGACACTCGCATCGGGATGGTTGATCAGATAAAGCGCGGATGAGCAAAGCTCCGCCACGTTATGCGGCGGAATATTGGTGGCCATGCCGACCGCGATACCGGCCGAGCCGTTGGCAAGCAGGTTAGGGAATGCACCCGGAAGGACGATGGGTTCTTCGTCTTCCTCATTGTAAGTCGGGCGAAAGTCGATAGCGTTTTCTGTGATACCTTCGAGCAGCAGCGTTGACACTTCGGTCATTCGCGCTTCGGTGTAACGCATTGCGGCGGCATTATCGCCGTCGATATTGCCGAAGTTGCCTTGCCCGTCCACGAGCGGATAACGCACGGCGAAGTCCTGCGCGAGACGCACCAGCGCATCGTAAATCGAGGCGTCGCCATGCGGATGGAATTTACCCATCACATCACCGACGATACGCGCGCATTTTGCATAGGCCTGATCAGGATTAAGACGCAGCAGACGCATCGCATGAACGATACGGCGGTGAACCGGCTTCAAACCGTCGCGCACATCCGGCAGCGCACGATGCATAATCGTGGACAGTGCATAAGCGAGGTAGCGTTCCTCGAGGGCCGATTTAAGGTCGACCCGTTCGATGTGTTCGTCGCCGTCGTCCGGCGGAATCAGACTTTTACCCATAGTTCTCAGTACCAATTGCACGATTCGTCAGCAAGTGGGGATGAGAACCAATCCAGTACATTCGTCGCAAATATGCCGTCATTGCTGCTGTATAGAGAAAATAACGTGGTTTTCTCCACAACGAACATATGAAAAGCGAAACGGGCTTTTTTTCCTTTCGTAAAAGCTTATGTAGACATTTAAATTTTTTACCAAATGATCAGGAGCCAATAAATGCAGGTTTTCGTTCTTAGTAAGCAGGCCGCGCGCGTTTTTGCAGCAAGCACGGCGCTCTCGTTGGTATTTGGCAGCGTAGCTATGGCCGCAGATGCCAATGCCGTCGCTGAACGCCTCAAGGCAATGTATGCCAAGCAGGGCGCAGAACTAAGCTTTGCCAATGTCAAAGCTGATGGCTCCGACATTGTGCTTGAAGGCACGAAGATCAAGCTTGCAACGGTTTCCGACAAGGAAACAGCTATCGGCGACATCACCCTCGAAAACGTTGAGGATGCATCTGACGGCGGTTACAGCATTGAAAAAATAACTGTTCCTGACATCGAAGTTCCTGCGGGCGAAGCAAACAAGAATGACAAAGTGTCCATCAAGGACATTTCGATGGAAAACGTCCAGATTCCATCAGAGAAAGCTGAAGGCGCGCTCAACCAGATCGTTTTCTATGACAAGATGAAGATCGGTCAGATGGAGTTCGGAACGCCCGGTAAGGATGGCGCAACGGTTAAAGACTTGGAAGTGTCGCTGAACGCAGCTGACCGCTCTGAGAAAATCGACTACGCGCTGACCATTGCTGACATTGACGCTACCTTCGAGAAGGATGGCAAGAACCCACTCGCTCCGCTCGACATGAACACCTTCAACGGTGCTGTGACATCAAAGGGCACATGGCTGCCGAAGTCTGGTGATGCATCACTCGACCAGTTCGAGATCAGTGCAAAGGAACTCGGCAAAATCGACATCACCGGCGCGCTTGCCGGTTATGACATTGCATTCCTTGAAGCTGTACAGAAAACCCAGCAGAATATGACAAAGGCAGATGCCGACAAAGACGCTGCTGGTCTGGCAATTCTCGGCCTTGCTGAACAGCTGAGCATTAAGAACCTGACGATCCGCTTTGACAATGAAACCCTCACGCAGAAGCTGCTCGATTATTACGGTAAGCAGCAGGGTGCAGACGGCAAGCAGCTTGGCGAACAGCTGAAAATGATGGTTCCGCTGATGGCCACACAGCTCAAGAACCCTGAATTTGCTCAGCAGTTGAAGACTGCGGCTGAAAAGTATTTCGACGATCCAAAGTCGCTGACGATTTCGGCTACGCCTGACCAGTCAGTTAGCTTTGCATCGATCGTTGCGACAGCATCGCTTGATCCAACAAAGATCATTCCACTGCTGAAAATCGCAGTCGAAGCCAACAACTGATTGAACTGATATCAATCAAGCAAACCCGGTGCGCTCTGCGCACCGGGTTTTATTTTGCCTGCTAATTAGACCAAAGAAAAAGCCCGATCTCACGACCGGGCTTTTTAATTTCATAGCTGAACCGATCAGCTCTTCTGCGTCGGTGCCAGACGAATATGAAGATCGCGCAGCTGTGCTGGCGAAACATCCGAAGGCGCGTTCATCAGAAGATCGAGCGCCTGCTGGTTCATCGGGAACAGCGAGATTTCGCGCAGGTTCTTTGCACCAACGAGCAGCATGATCACACGATCAACACCGGCAGCCATACCGCCATGTGGAGGTGCGCCGTACTGGAACGCACGGTAGAGACCGCCGAAGCGCTCTTCCACGTCCTGCTGGCTCAGGCCAACCAGTTCGAACGCCTTCACCATCACATCTGGCAGCTGGTTACGGATCGAACCGGAAGCGATTTCAAAGCCGTTACAGACCAGATCATACTGGTAAGCCTTGAGCGACAACGGATCCTGCGTTTGCAGTGCTTCCATGCCACCCTGCGGCATCGAGAACGGGTTGTGTGCGAAGTCGAGCTTCTTGTTGTCTTCATCCCATTCGTAGAACGGGAAGTCGATGATCCAAGCAAGTTCAAAGCGCTCACGATCAACGAGGTTCAGCTCTTCACCAGCACGCGTGCGAGCATCACCTGCGAATTTGTAGAACTTCGATGGCTGACCAGCCACGAAGAAGCAGGCATCACCATCACCAAGACCCAGCTGCTCACGAAGCGCTTCTGTGCGTTCTTCACCAATGTTCTTGGCAATCGGGCCAGCGCCTTCGAGCTTATCGCCTTCTTTGCGCCAGAAGATGTAGCCGAGACCTGGCTGACCTTCGCCCTGAGCCCATGAATTCATGCGATCACAGAATGCACGACTACCGCCGGTCTTGGCCGGAATTGCCCAGACTTCGACCTTTGGATCATTTGCGATCATGTTCGCAAAGACCTTGAAGCCGGAACCAGCAAAATGCTCGGTCACGGCCTGCATTTCAATCGGGTTGCGCAGATCAGGCTTGTCCGAACCATAGGTGCGGATCGCGTCATCATAAGCGATGCGGCGGAATTGCTGCGTGACCGGCTTGCCTTCAGCAAACTCTTCAAAGATGCCGCGCATGACAGGTTCCATCGTTTCCCAGATTTCTTCCTGAGTAACGAAGCTCATTTCAAGATCAAGCTGATAGAATTCGCCCGGCAGACGGTCTGCACGCGGATCTTCATCGCGGAAGCAAGGCGCAATCTGGAAGTAGCGGTCGAAACCAGCAACCATCAGCAGCTGCTTATACTGCTGCGGAGCCTGCGGCAGCGCGTAGAACTTGCCTTCATGAATACGGCTTGGCACGAGAAAGTCGCGCGCACCTTCCGGCGACGAAGCCGTCAGGATTGGCGTCGAGAACTCATTAAAGCCGATTTCAGTCATGCGGCGACGCATCGCGGCAATGATCTTTGTGCGGCTCATGATGTTCTTGTGCAGCGTTTCGCGACGCAGGTCGAGGAAGCGGTACTTGAGGCGAATGTCTTCCGGGTAATCCGGCTCGCCGAATACTGGCAGCGGCAATTCCTTAGCTGCGGCCAGAACTTCGATCTCGGTTGCGAAGATTTCAACATCGCCGGTCGGCAGGTTAGCATTCACCGCTTCATCGGCGCGAGCCTTCACTTCACCATCGACGCGAATGACCCATTCACCGCGAACGGTTTCAGCAATCTTGAACGCTGGCGAATCAGGATCAGCAACAACCTGAGTGAGGCCATAATGATCGCGAATGTCGATGAAGAGGATGCCACCATGGTCACGGACGCGATGGACCCAGCCAGACAGACGGACTTTCGAACCAACATCCGATTTGCGAAGGGCTGCGCAGGTATGGCTGCGATAACGGTGCATGATTTCTGCCTTTTGGAACTTTATAAATCTTGTGCAAGCAAAGCGCTGCAATTCGGGCGGAAAAGCGCATTTTGATCACGCTTTGTCAAGCCGACACTACGTGTGTTAAACCAGCTTGACAGAATATGTCGACAAAAATCACTATTTACGTGTTATCTCATCGCAATATCGCTCTTGCGGCGCATTAAGCAGCCCGCGGTTCAATATTTTGTTTAAACGCGCAACTTAATCGAAAATTGCTTCACAGTTTTCGGGATGCGCTCTAGAAGAAGAATATGCAGCTCATCACGACCACAGAGGCCCTTGAAGAGGCCGTATCCGCCTTAGCCAAATCCGACTTTGTGACAGTCGACACCGAATTCATTCGGGAAACGACTTTCTGGCCGGAGCTTTGTCTCATTCAAATGGCCTCGCCTGACCATACTGCTTTGGTCGATGCTTTGGCACCCGGTCTCGATCTTGCGCCTTTCTTCCGCCTGATGGCCAATGAGAAAGTGATCAAGGTGTTCCATGCTGCGCGTCAGGACATAGAAATCGTGTTTCACTTGGGCGACCTGATCCCTGCCCCGATCTTTGACAGTCAGGTTGCCGCTATGGTTTGCGGCTTTGGCGATGCCATTTCCTATGATGCGCTGGTTCAAAAAGTCACCGGCAAACATCTCGACAAATCCTCACGCTTTACCGATTGGCGCCGCCGTCCACTGTCCGACAAACAGCTCGATTACGCGTTGGCTGACGTTACCTATCTGCGCGACATCTATCTCTATCTGAAAGATGAGCTTCAGAAAGAAGGGCGCAGCGAGTGGGTTAATGAGGAAATGGCCGTGCTAAGCGCACGCGAAACCTATGATCTGCATCCCGACGATGCATGGAAACGCGTAAAAACGCGTATGCGCAAGCCGATTGAACTGGCAATTGTGCAATCCGTTGCGGCATGGCGCGAACGTGAAGCACGCGAACGTAATGTTCCGCGTGGCCGTGTCATCAAGGACGATACGATTGCAGAAATCGCGCAGCAGCAGCCCAAAGACGCGGAAGCGCTCGGTCGTTTGCGTTCAATCCCGAAAGGTTGGGAGCGTTCGGCTCAGGCCGCCGGTCTTGTGACTGCGGTTCAGGCCGCACTGGCCATTCCAAAAGAGGATCTGCCAAAACTGCCGAAGCAATCGCATTCTCCTGAAGGCAGTGCCGCCGCTGGAGATATTCTTAAAGTATTGCTCAAGCTTGTGACCGAAGAACATGGTGTTGCGGCCAAGATCGTTGCAAGTTCCGATGATATCGACAAGATTGCAGCTGAAGGTGAAAAGGCCAATGTGCCTGCGTTGCAAGGCTGGCGTCGCGAAGTCTTCGGCCAGAAAGCGCTTGATCTCATTGAAGGCAAAATTGGTATCAAGTTTGAAAACCGACGCATTCGGGCAGTTGAATTAAGTTAAACAAAAAGGCCGGTGGAGAATATTCCCGCCGGCCTTTTTGTTTGTCGATCATTCAGTTTTAATGATGCTCGTTTGCTTCAATCGCGCTATCGCCAACGGCAAAGAAAAGGTTCTTACCTGCCAGCTTTGAGAGCTGCTGCAAGCGACCTTCCGGGCGATCCGAAATCAAATCAGCAATATCACCCGGCACGACCAGCGCAATTCCATTCTCTTCCTCACGCCAATAAAGGCGCGGAATTACCCCCGGCATGGAAGCGGAGAGCAGATAGACCACCCGCAACAACGCACCCAATAGCCTTGCACGTTCGCGCAAACGCGGCGTTGCGAGTTTCAGGATTTCAGGCGCAATCTCGTCGTCAACCAGTCCTTCATGGCGATAATAATTCGCCAAAGCCATGAAAGAGCGACCGGGATGATCAATGCCGCCAAAAGAGCCATGTGCAATGATATTCAGCGCCTGAGAACCGCGATAGTCGGGATGAGCGCGCCAGCTGATGTCAGCCACCAGACACGCAGCCTGCCGATAACGTCCCTCGTCTTCAGTTTCATCAAACCCAAGCACTGGCAACGATAACGTGGTCCATGTCGCCAATTCACGCGCATGACGCGGAGAACGCGACCGCAGGATTGCCAGTTCTTCTGCCGAAGCCAGAAGCGGATCAAGCCGCTGTTCGTTCTTGGGCAACAGTGAATAAAGATAGCCTTCACGCACACCAAGCGCTGAGAAGACAATCTTTGATGGCTTCATGCGGCGAATGGTTTCGAGAAGAACCGTCGCGCCATAGGCAAGCAACTGACGACGGTTTTTTGAAACCGCTTCAATGCCGCGCATCGTATCGATATTGCCTTTGGCAACACGCGTGAGGAAGCTTTTCGCTTCCACCGGATCCATCTCATAGCCATGCATGACATGCAGCGGATAGTGTTTTGCCGTCATGTGCAACTTGGCGAGATTTCGCCATGTGCCGCCGACAGCATAGAACACCTGCCCCTGATGCTTTTCAAGAAGCGTCGCACGAGCAAGCTCAGTACGGGTGATTTTCGCTGCTTCTGGAAGCTGCTCGTTTGACATGTCCTGCAAACGCAGACCGCCCAGAGGTAACGTGATTCCCTCACCCACATCGTGGTCATTCACATCGACCAGTTCGAGACTGCCGCCACCGAGATCGCCAGCCACGCCTTGCGGCTTATAGAAACCCGAAATGATGCCAAGTGCCGAATAATAGGCTTCTTCCTTGCCGGACAGAACTTCAATGTGCCGTCCAAGAATAGCCTCGGCCTGAGAAATGAAATCAGGTCCGTTCTTTGCTTCGCGTGCAGCCGCTGTTGCCAGCGCATGGATGGAAATCGCGCCAGCTTGTTCAGCCAGCACACGAAAGCGTTTCAATGCGCGAAGAGCAATATCAACGGATTTCTCATTGAGCTTCCCAGTCTTGGCCAATCCTTTGCCAAGACCGCAGAGAAGCTTTTCATTGAAAAGCACTGTCGGCGAGCGGACAATGCCTTCATAAACAACGACACGGATCGAGTTTGATCCGATATCGATAACCGCGACGGGCTTGAGGCCCTTCAATCGGCCTTGTGCTATTGCTGGACTCATGAAGTCGTTTTTCTTTCCGCCTGTGCACGTCTGCGATGTGCAGTCAGGCGTGGGGCAGATGATTTCGGTGACTTTCCGCGACCAGACAAGCTTGGATTTGTCATGAAATATTCCTGCGCGTTGAAGGCTTCTTCTCCGTCCGCTTTTTCTATCCGGCGAGAGGTGCCATCCGCAAGTAGCTGATAGCTCTGTTGGTTATCAATTATGTTGGCAAACATAATTTGCGAAAGAATTTGCTGATGCACAGTGGCATTGGTCACCGGCACCAAAGTCTCGACACGGCGGTCAAGATTGCGTGGCATCATGTCGGCTGAACCGATATAGACAATTGCCTTGTCAGACGGCAGATCATACCCATTTCCGAAGCAGAAGACGCGGCTATGCTCGAGAAAACGCCCGACTATTGACTTCGCACGAATGTTATCCGAGAGACCCGGCACACCCGGACGTAGACAACAAATACCACGCACAATCAGTTCCACATCAACGCCCGCCTGGCTGGCTTTATACAGCGCATCAATAATCTGTGGATCAACCAGCGAGTTCATCTTCATCCAGATCGCAGCAGGCTTACCAGCTTTCGCATTGCTGATCTCATCTTCAATGTGTTTGAGGATTCGCGCACGCAGCGTCAGCGGAGAAATAGCGATCTTCATTTCCTCGGCTGGCTGCGCATAGCCTGTGATGAAATTGAAGATATGTGCCACATCGCGCGCAATGTCGGCGTCTGACGTAAAGAACGACAAGTCAGTATAAATGCGCGCTGTGATCGGGTGGTAATTTCCCGTGCCCAAATGGACATAAGTGCGCAGCTTCTGATCTTCGCGGCGCACAACCAGCGACATCTTCGCATGCGTCTTCAGTTCGATAAAGCCGAAGACAACCTGAACACCTGCACGCTCCAGATCACGCGCCCACCGAATATTGGCCTCTTCATCAAAACGCGCCTTCAGCTCGACCAGCGCAGTGACTGACTTGCCAGCTTCGGCAGCATCGACCAGCGCACGAACAATCGGGCTGTCATTAGAAGTCCGATAAAGCGTCTGCTTGATCGCCAATACATCAGGATCAGCGGCGGCCTGACGCAGGAACTGCACCACAACGTCAAATGATTCATAAGGATGGTGAACAACGATGTCCTTTTCGCGAATCGCTGCAAAGCAATCGCCCCCGTGCTCGCGGATACGCTCCGGGAAACGTGGATTGTAAGACACGAATTTCAGATCATCCCGCGGAATCGAAACAACTTCCGAAATCATGTTCAGCGCCAGAAGGCCTTCCAGAACACTGATACGATTTTCGGAAACGCCGAGTTCCGTTGCAACGAAAACGCGCAAAGCTTCCGGGATTTCTGCATCAAACTCGATACGGATCACCTGACCGCGACGGCGGCGCTTCAAAGCGGTCTCAAACAGACGGACGAGATCTTCGGCTTCTTCTTCCACTTCAATATCGCTGTCGCGAATGATGCGGAATGTGCCTGCGCCGCGCACTTCATAACCCGGGAACAGACGACCGATAAACAAGCTCACCGCATCTTCAATTGTGATGAAGCGGAATGCATTCGTTTGTTCATTCGGCAGCTGGATGAAACGCTTCAGAGCAACAGGAATGCGCAACAGTGCCGTCATCGGATGACTATCGAGACGACGTGCCAATTGCAGCGCCATAGAGAACCCAAGATTGGGAATAAATGGGAACGGATGCGCAGGATCGATCGAAAGCGGCGTCAGAACAGGGAAAATGGTTTCAAGGAAGTGGTTTTCCAGCCAGTCTTTTTCATCTTTAGACAAAGCTGCCGGTCGAACGATCTCGATATTTTCTTTTTCAAGCTCTTCGCGAAGTATACGCAGACGGTCCTGCTGACCTTCCTGGAGGCGGCTGACTTCTTCGAGAACAAAATCTAGCTGTTCCTGTGGAGTGCGACCATCGGCGCTGCGCATGGCAACACCTGCACGCACCTGTGCCGCCAGACCCGCAATACGCACCATAAAGAATTCATCGAGATTGGCTGCAGAAATTGACAGGAAGCGCAGACGCTCAAGCAACGGCTGGCGTGTATTGCCAGCTTCTTCCAGAACACGACGGTTGAACTGCAGCCACGAAAACTCACGATTGACAAAGCGTTCCGGGCTTTGCATCAGTTCAGAAATCCTGTCATCAATCAAAGCTTCGTGAGCATTCCGATCTTTTCCAAGATTCTTGTCCATTGAAAGATCATTGGCTGGCTGAATGGTCAAATCAGTCGTATGTGGTGCCATAATGCTGTTTTCGTTCATTTTTCCTGTCCCGGCTTTTACCGGAAAATCCCGGTGCGACCATAAGCCTATGTCTGTCATATGACAGTTTGATAGCAAACCGCTTGAATTGTCTCCAGAATTGATGAAAACGCTTCCAGAAACAAGTCGTACGCGGTAAATGCTTGAAAAATAGCTTTCTAAAATTTGATGCCGCGACCCACAAGCTCCGGAGCATATCATGTCCGATCACATCATCCCGCACTTCCAGAACGACGCTGGACATAACTCCATCGAAATCGGCGTAAAGGAATTCATGTGCGTCGGCGCCAATCCGCCTTTCGATCATCCGCATGTTTTCCTCGACATGGGACATGAAAGCGAATCTGTCTGCCCTTATTGCTCGACGCTCTATCGCTACAACCCACAGCTTCACGCTGATGAAACTCTACCTGCCGGCTGCGTCTATGATGCGCCTGCGGATAAAGCTGCCTGAAGATAACAAGCGGTATTGCTGCCGCTAAAACTATGAGCAAGCTGGATACAAAACGAATCGTAATTGCCGGGGCCGGCGTTGCCGGTTTAAGTGCTGCGCTTGAATGCGCAGCTCACGGATGGTCTGTTCAGCTTTTTGAAAAAGCGCATGCCTTGTCGGAAGTCGGCGCAGGCTTGCAGCTTGCTCCCAACGCAATGCGCCATCTTGAGCGCCTCGGCGTTGCAGATCGATTATCCTCACAAGCAGTTTTACCTGAAGCGCTCTATCTGATGGACGGGCGTAAAGCTCGTCCTTTGCTCGTAATGCAGCTCGGCGAAAAGGCGCTAAAGCGTTGGCACCATCCCTATGTCGTGTGTCATCGCGCTGATTTGCAATCCGCTCTGCTTAATGCCTGCAACGAAAATCCGAATATCGAAATTAATCTCGGCGCGGAAATTCTAAGCCACACGGCTGACAGCAGCGGAATTACAGCGATTGTCAGACGTGACGCCACTAAACAGGCCATTCAGGCAGCATATCTGATAGCATGCGATGGTGTGTGGTCGATGCAGCGCGACAAAGCTGGCTATGACAAAGCGCGTTTCAGCGGTCACATCGCATGGCGCACAACAGTTGCAGCCAATAACTTGCCTGCAAGCTTCACGTCAGCCATTCGGGAACAGAAATCTGTTTCTGCCTGGCTCGGCAAGAAAGTGCATTTCATCGCCTATCCCGTCAAAGGTGGAGAGTTCTTCAACTTTGTTGCCATTACGACGGGTGAAAATCCGGGTGAGGTTTGGTCAAAGACTGGTGAGCGTTCACGGCTGCAATCCATCTATGAAAACTGGAGTAAGCCCGTTCGTGATGTTCTGAACGTTGCAGATGAATGGACTTTTTGGCCGCTGTTTGAAATAGGCGATGCACAATTTGTTGGCCGTGATAGAACAATTTTTCTTGGGGATGCCTCTCATGCCGTCACGCCCTTTGCAGCGCAAGGTGCTGCAATGGCCATCGAGGATGCTGCTGCTCTCGCAGAAGCATTGGATAACGAGGATCAACAATCAGCGTTGAAGCGGTTTGATTCTGTACGAAAAGAGCGGATTGCAGCAGTCGCCAAACGCGGCCAGATGAACCGCTTTGCATATCATGCAACGGGTGTTTTAGCGCTCGGTCGAAATATGCTTTTCACCATGCGCAGCCCAGATAGCTTTCTGAAAGATCTGGACTGGCTTTATGGTTATGATGCCATTCAGGCTGTGCGTGGTTGATTAAAAAGCAACGAAGACGTTCCTTTTACAAAACCTAGTTTCTCATAAAAAGGCACCAGTCTTTCGGGGCAATAAAGCTCAAAACTTTTCACACGTCGCAACTTTTCATGCGATAATATGCGTTGAATAATTGTTTTTCCAAGTCCATGACCGCGCGTTTTTTCTGCGACGATCACATCAAAGATCATCGCCTTGAAGGTGAAGTCGCTTAATACGCGTGCAAAGCCGATTATGCTTCCCTCTGCATCATAACAAAAAAGCGTCAGGTCGCAGTGGTCCAACATATGTACGACATCTTCAAATGATCGCGCTGCGGTCCACCATTCTTTGCTGTAAAAGTCATAAAATTCGCGTCGAGCCTCCGATGGTAAATTTTCAGACCAATGACATTGTGTCACGCTAGCCTCCTCCTTAAGAACCGTAAACCTCTTGCAACTTTGAAATGTTCGGCAACCGCGTTCAGCCTTGCGAAAAGTCGGACAAAAAATAGAAAACACCCGCCGTTATTAGCGGCGGGTGTTCTTAATAAAGCGATCACATTGCTTAGTGCAGAATCTGACTGAGGAATAACTTGGTTCGCTCGTGTTGTGGGTTGTCGAAGAACTCAGCCGGTGAATTCTGTTCAACAATCTGGCCCTGATCCATGAAAATGACGCGGTTTGCAACCTGACGCGCAAAGCCCATTTCATGTGTCACGCAGATCATGGTCATGCCTTCATCAGCGAGGCTAACCATTGTATCAAGCACTTCCTTGACCATTTCCGGGTCAAGTGCCGAAGTCGGCTCGTCAAAAAGCATCACTTTCGGGTTCATGCACAGCGCACGGGCAATTGCCACACGCTGCTGCTGGCCACCGGAAAGCTGGCCCGGATATTTATTGGCCTGCTCTGGAATTTTCACGCGCTTCAAATAGTGCATCGCGATTTCTTCCGCCTGCTTCTTGGGCATTTTGCGCACCCAGATTGGGGCCAGCGTGCAATTCTCCAGAATGGTCAGATGCGGGAAGAGGTTGAAGTGCTGGAACACCATGCCAACTTCACGACGAACTTCATCGATCTTCTTGAGATCATTGGTAAGCTCGATGCCATCAACAATGATTTGCCCTTTCTGGTGTTCTTCCAGACGGTTGACGCAACGGATCATCGTTGATTTGCCGGAGCCTGAAGGGCCGGCAACGACGATGCGTTCGCTACGCATGACTTTCAGATTAATATCACGCAGCACGTGGAACTCGCCATACCACTTGTGCATGTTCTTGATCTCGATAGCCACTTCGGTCTTCGAGACTTCCAGTTTTGAACGGTCGATGTCGACACCAGGCTCAGATTGCGGGAGGGCGCTTTGTGCACTCATTTAAATTATTCCCTTTATTCTTATCGTTTGTGACCCGTGTCGAGCCGCCGTTCCATGAATATAGAGTATCGCGACATGGCGAAACAGAAAATCCAGAAAACGAAGCCCGCAAAGACCAATCCAGTTGCAGGTGTCTGTGGAGACGTCCAGTTTGCATCAGAAAAGTTCTGTCTGACAATGCCCAGAAGGTCAAACATACCGATGATGTAAACAAGGCTAGTGTCTTTAAACAGACCAATAAATGTGTTCACGATGCCGGGTATAACCAGCTTTAACGCTTGTGGCAGGATAATGAGGTTGGTCTTCTGCCAGTAGCCCAGACCTAGCGCATCGGCACCCTCATATTGCCCGCGTGGAATAGCTTGCAACCCGCCGCGAACAACTTCTGCCATATAAGCTGATGCAAATAATGCCACACCGATTAATGCGCGCAGCAACTTATCGAAAGTAACGCCCGGTGGAAGGAAAAGCGGCAGCATAACGCTGGCCATGAAAAGAACCGTAACTAGCGGAACACCACGTACCGTTTCGATGAAGATGATCGACATCGTCTTGATCACAGGCAGTTTGGATCGCCGCCCCAAGGCCAAAACAACCCCCAAAGGCAGGGAAACCGCAATACCGACAAATGACAAGACCAGTGTTACCAGCAGCCCTCCCCAAAGGGATGTTTCAACATAACGCAGGCCGAAAGAACCGCCGACCAACAAGAAGTAGGCGATAACCGGAAACGCGAAGAAGAACAGAATGGCGTTGATGATCTTGTGCGGAATTTTCGGGATCAGCAGAGGAACAAGCAAAATCACGAACAATGCCGCAGTCAGATCAACGCGCCAGCGCTCTTCAAACGGATAGCGCCCATAAATGAACTGCTGATACTTCGCATTTACAAACGCCCAACAAGCACCTGACCAGCCCTCAGGCTGAACCCCACCCTGCACGACGGTTAGGCATGCTGTACGATCAGTGCCAGTCCATGCAGCATTGATAAACAGCCACTGGATCATTGGTGGCAAAAACCACGCAACAATCGCCAGACCAAAAATCGTCAGTGCTGCATCTGTAGGTGTGGCAAAAAGATTGACGCGCAGCCAATGCGAAAAGCCCTGCACTGAACTTGGCGGTTTTTCCCCCTTGACCATTTGTGTTCGGACATAATGGAGATTTGTGTTTTCCATGCTCATCTCTCCACCAATGCCATTTTCGCATTAAACCAGTTCATCAGGCCGGAAACGATCAGGCTGATGCTGAGATAGATCACCATCCAAATAGCAACGACTTCAACGGCTTGGCCGGTCTGGTTAAGGATCGTACCACCAACTGCAACCAGATCAGGATAACCAATTGCAATGGCCAGCGATGAATTCTTGATCAGATTGAGATATTGGCTCGAAAGCGGTGGAATGATAATGCGCAGAGCCTGTGGCACCACGATCAGGCGCATCGTTTGACCGGGCCGCAAACCAACAGCATAGGCCGCTTCTGTCTGGCCTTTGTTTACACCCAGAACACCTGCCCGAACGGTTTCCGCAATAAATGAGGCAGTATAAAACGACAAAGCCAACAATAGCGCCAGAAATTCCGGCTTAACCTGCGTCCCCCCCGTCAGATTGAACGTTCCCAGCTTTGGCAGATCAAACGAGACCGGAAATCCTGTTACGATCAAAGCCAGTATGGGTAAGCCTATGATCAGGGCAGCAGCCACACGTACCGTATGGAACGGCTGACCTGTCACAATTTGCCGACGCTTAGCCCAGCGCGCTACAAAAAACGAGGCAACAATCCCGAGGACCAAAGCAACAGATAGCAACCATGCGCCCTCGCCCCAAATAGGCGACGGCATGAAGAACCCACGATTGTTGAGATAGGTCCCAAGTGGCAAGGAGAGACTATCTCGCGCCTGTGGTAAAACCGAAAGAACGCCAAAATACCAAAAGAAGATAACGAGCAGCGGCGGAATATTGCGAAATACTTCAACGTAAACCGTACAGATTTTACGAATCAGCCAATTATGCGAAAGTCTTCCAATGCCAACCAGAAAACCGATAATTGACGCCAGAATTACACCCAAACTCGCAACATAAAGCGTGTTGAGCAAGCCAACCAGAAGAGCGCGGCCATAGGTGGAATCGCTATTATAGGGAATGAGCGTCTGGCTGATATCAAAGCCTGCACGCCCATTTAAAAAGCCAAAACCGGAAGCAATATTCGCGCGCTGAAGATTTGTGATCGTATTTCCTACGATCCAATAGATCGAACCGATAACGACGACAAACACCACGACCTGATAAAAAACGCCGCGCACTCGCGGGTCATAAAGGAGTGATGTGCCATTGTCGTTTCGGCGTTTTTCAGTTGAAGAATAGGAAGCCATATGTTCCCTGTTTTCTCTCGGCCACTGTTCTTGCTTTAAAATAGCTAACGATCCCGCCCCAATCGGAAAACCATTTTAGTGCCGTCGCAGAGATTTCCGAAGATTGAGGCTCTGACCGTCCGAGACAGAGCGTTCATTAAACTATCCGATACGAGCGATTGGTATGACTTCCGCATACAAAGGTTTCTGGTAATGCAGAAGATCAGTGACCAATCCAAGAGCCGACAAATCCGGCGAGTGCTGCTGCACCCGCCGAAAATCAGTCTGAGCAGTAAGACCCGTTAACGCACAGGAATGCCGTATTGTAGACCACCCTTGTTCCACTGGGCGTTGATACCACGTGCAATCTTGAGCGGGCTACTGGCGCCAATATTCCGTTCGAATATTTCGCCGTAGTTGCCAACGCCATTGACGATCTTCACCACCCAATCATTGTCAAGGCCAAGATCGGTGCCGATCTTCGTATCCGCTTCCACACCAAGAAGACGCTTGATATCCGGGTTGTCGGACTTCTTCATTTCTTCGATATTGGCTTGCGTGATCCCGTATTCTTCGGCGTTAAGCAGTGCATTATGGGTCCAGCGGACGACATCTGCCCATTTAGGGTCTCCCTGACGAACGGTCAGACCGAAGGGCTCCTTGGAGATGATTTCTGGCAAGATGACGTGATCATCTGGATTGGCAAGCGCCAAACGAACCCCGTAAAGGCTGGACTGGTCCGTCGTGTAAGCGTCACAACGACCGGAGTCGTAAGCCGCATTGGCTTCTTCGATCTTCTCAAAGACAACGGGATTGTACTCCATTTTGTTGGAGCGGAAATAGTCGGCCATGTTAAGCTCAGTCGTCGTACCGGCTTGAACACAGATAGATGCACCCGACAATTGGAGTGCGGAATTGATACCTGACAGCTTCTTCGAATTAATCATGAAGCCTTGGCCATCAAAATAGTTGACACCAGCGAAGTCGAGGCCAAGCGCTGTGTCGCGGCTAATGGTCCACGTCGTATTGCGGATCAGGACATCAACTTCACCCGACTGCAACGCGGTGAAACGCTCTTTGGCGTTCAAAGGCGTGAATTTCACTTTTGTCGGATCACCGAAAATAGCCGATGCCACGGCACGGCAATAGTCAACATCAAAGCCAGACCATTCGCCTTTGTCATTTGGAGCGGCAAACCCCAACAAACCGGTGTTGACGCCGCACTGCAAAAAGCCCTTGTTCTTTACATCAGAAAGCGTGTCAGCCGACGCTCCCGAAGCCGCGCCAAACAACGCCGCCGCACCCAATACCCCTGTCAAAACAGTCTTTTTCATCTGGCCTGCAACCTTTTATGTTCCCTGAGATCACCAGAAAATATTCTGAGCGTCTCTGTTGCTTTATTTTTAGCAATAAGTTGAAAAATAAGAGCTTAGCTCCTCCCCAACCCACGCATTACGCAGACTGTCGCTCACCCGAAGCCGTTATCGGCTTTCTATATTTTATAGGTCAGCGATATCTGGCGCCTTCACAACCCTATCGAAGGCGAAATTTTGGCTTTGGTCAAGGGATTAACGTTGAGGAAAAAGTCGGAACGGCAAAAATAACCTATTCTAACATGCGCGTTTTTACATGATTTCCCAATTTTCGGCTAATGCTGTTCAATAAGATGAACAGCATTAGCCACAAAACTAATTCTTATAAATTCTATAATTATATCAATATATTATCGATAGTTTAGTGTTTTAACAATCGGGCTAAAAACTACAATTTTAGCTATTTCAAACGCGTGGCATCAACTTGTCACCCTCAAGCGAAAAAATAATATTTCGCGTCGCCATAAAGCGAGCAACCCACCATGTCGCGATAAAGCCAATTGCCAGTCCTGCAACGACATCTGTTGGATAATGAGCCCCTGCTGCGAGCCTGCTGATGACAAAAAGTAAGCAAATTGGAACGGTTAAAAAACGCCAGCGTGGCAGGAAAATCCAGAGCGATACCAGCATAATGCCCGCCATCATTGAGTGTCCCGACGGAAAGCTTTCATAGGAATGTTCACCGCGAAAAGGCGCGAAATACGCAGAACCGAGATCATCCAGCAGCAGCGGACGTGCACGCCCGATGACAAATTTGCCGATTTCTGTTGGAAAGCTGCCAACAACGATAGAGGCCAAGACCAGTGTAGCCCAGCTATGAAAGCGAACAAGCTTCTCGTGCACGACCAGGCGCATTGACGGGGAAAGCAGAAAAGCGGTTACCAACCAGACAGCCATTGCCACGCCGAGCCATACAATGGTGCGAATCAAATCGGTGATCACCCGAAGAATTTCCATGACGAAGAAATCGCTGTTCATTGCCGAGCGAACGATCTGCGCATCCCAAATATGAAGCACTAGAAGCACAAACGGCATCAACACCACGAGCGCTGTCATTTCCATTGTCCAGCTCGACGGCGCACCGGGATATGCCGGTTTTAGGAGTGCTTTTATGAGTTCTAATGCCGCGCGGACCGGATAGAAAATCGTGTTTGTGGCCTTACGCTCATTCAAATCAGGCATACCGGAATTACACTTCCTCTGGTTTACATTATCACTGTAACAAAGCTGCATATTGCATCCGCAACATACGGGCCTTATCCAATTCATTAGGACCATCCATCAGAACGGACACGAAACCTGTTTTTGCAAATTTGCTCAGCAAACTTGCAGAAATCTCTGAAAGAGATTTGATGGATCAGCATGCAACATGGCCTGGAGGCAATTTCGTGACTAACAAACAGGACAAGACAGAAAAGCTGGGCATAAACACGCGATTGACGCGGGATGGTTATGATCCACGCGATTATCACGGCTTCATCAATCCACCCGTTGTGCGCGCATCCACAGTTCTTTTTCCCGACGCCCAGACCATGGCAACTGGAAATCAGAAATATACCTATGGTACGCGCGGAACGCCGACCAGTGAAGCATTATGCAAAGCTATTGATACACTGGAAGGTTCAGCAGGAACTGTGTGCGTGCCATCAGGCCTAGCAGCTGTCACAGTTCCACTCCTTGGCTTTTTGTCGCCTGGCGATCACGCGTTGTTTGTTGATTCAATCTATAATCCAACGCGTCATTTTGCCGATACAATTCTCAAGCGCATGGGAATTGAAGTCGAATATTATGATCCTGAAATCGGTGCGAACATAGCAGCACTTATGCGCCCCAACACCAAAGTCGTGTTCACAGAATCGCCTGCTTCCAACACTTTCGAAATTCAGGATATTCCAGCCATTGTCGAAGCGGCGCACACAGCTGGCGCCATTGTCATGATGGACAACACATGGGCGACACCGCTTTACTTCAAGCCATTGGATTTTGGCGTCGACATCAGCATTCATGCCTCCACGAAGTATCCTTCGGGTCATGCAGATATTTTGTTCGGTACGATTTCAGCAAATGAAAAATGCTGGCCACAACTGCTTGAGACCCACGGAACACTCGGGCTTTGTGCAGCTCCTGATGATGCATATCAAATCCTGCGTGGTTTGCGCACGATGGGTGTACGTCTTGAACATCATCGTAAAAGCGCGCTCGAAGTTGCTCATTGGCTCGAAAGCCATCCAGCAGTTGACCGCGTTTTGCACCCTGCCCTTGAGAGCCATCCGGGCCACGAACTCTGGAAACGTGATTTCAAAGGCTCATCAGGTGTCTTCGCTTTCGTGTTGAAGACCGGTTCACGGGCGCAAGCTCATGCATTTTTGAATGCGCTTGAAATTTTCGGCCTTGGCTATTCGTGGGGCGGATATGAGAGCCTCGCAAATGAGGTCGGGCTGAAAGACCGCACCGTCGCTAAGGACGATTATCCTGGTCCGGTTATTCGCTTGCAGATCGGACTTGAAGATGTGCCAGATCTGATTGCCGATTTGGAAAAAGGCTTTGCAGCGATCTGAGCCACATCTGCGACAAGATAAAACGAACCCATCGCAGTCGATACTGATCGCGATGGGTTTCTATTAGATATTACTTGATATTAAATAATAATTTGCGTGCAATGATAGTGCTTTATTGGCTTCCCTTGCCCCCTTAAACATTTATACTTGAGGCTATCGGCAATAGAAAACGGCTTGGGACAGTGCAATTTCGTCACTTTATCAGAAATCATTTCAGCTCTTTTCTGAAAGCTATCCTTGCTTTTTTCGTCCTGACGGCTTCACTGATCCCAGCAAGTGCACAGGATGCCCCACTTCGACAGGTAAAAGTGGGCGTCTATGTCAGCGAACCTTTCGTCATCAAAGAAGGTGATACCTATAACGGTATGGCGGTTGATCTTTGGCGCGACATTGGCGCACGTCTTGGATTGGTTTCACAGTTTGTCGAATATCCAAATTACACAGAACTGGTGAAGGCGGTTTCTGAAAATCAAGTCGATGCGGCCGTAACCAATCTCACAATCACAGAAAGCCGTGCGGAAGTCGTTGACTTCACGCATCCCTGGTTCGATGCCGGGCTACGTATCCTAATTCATACCGAGGCGGGGAACGAGTGGGGCGATCTTATCGGCGGGCTTGAGGATGCCGGGCATCTGGCAACTTATGCTTGGATTGGCATTGTTATTTTGATCGCCACAATCGCTCTTACTCTTTTTGACAGGCGATTTGACGAGCATTTCCCGCGCCGTTGGGTAGAGGGTCTCGCCGAAAGCTTTTATCATGTCGTTTCACTTGCGACGTCGGGGAAAAGCTCGCGTAAAAATCTCTTCGGTTGGGCCGGTCGAATATGGCAAGCATTCTGGCTCGTCTTCGGCATTGCCGTGGTCGCCTATGTCACATCATCGGTCACGAGCGTAATGACGGTTACGCATATATCCAACAAAATCGCTAACCTCGCAGACCTTCAAAATAAAACTGTTGGCGTGCGTACCGGGAGCATTGCACAACAGATGCTTACATCCCGATCCATTTCTACAGTCACTTTTGATCACCTGCCAGAAGCTGTTTCCGCGCTCACAAATGATGAAATTTCAGCGATTGTTGGTGATAGTCCAGTGCTAGCATATTACGCGCATAAAAATCCGAGTGAACCCATTGAAGTGGTTGGAAACACGTTCAGCCCTGATAAGTATGGCTTCGCTTTTCCACGCCAGAGCGATCTCGTAAAACCTGCCTCCGTGGCGATCATCAGCCTTCAAGAAAATGAAACTTTGAATGCTTTGAAAGTGAAATATTTCGGACCAGAAGAATAAACCAACACCTGAAGTCTGGCACCTTCACTTGTCCATTTCGCTTGAGCGTGAAATGCGTTAAATATCCATTTAGCGAATTACATTCTGACTTCAGGTGCGTTTTGCACCAAAGGAAACTGCTATGATGAACTGGGTTTTTGTATTGCAAGGCTTTATTGCTATCGGCCTCGCTGGGCTCGCTATTGCTGTCATTCTTCGTCATCGCAAATCCAAATAGATTTCATAGACAACGGAACTTACGTGCCCTGTTCATCGTTTATTAACCAATGAAGTTGTTCAGGAGAACCCGGATGAAACTTACGTTCAAAGCAGCACTTATAGCCTTGGGTGTATTCTCCGCAGGCGCTGCTCAAGCAGCAAACGCAATTGTCACAACAAGTCTGAATGTGCGAACTGGTCCCGGAACGGGCTATGCCTCGCTAGGCAGCATTCCAAGCCGCGCCCCTGTTAACGTGCAGGGCTGCACCTCAGGTTACGGATGGTGCCAAGTCAGCTATGGCGGCTTGTCTGGCTGGGCCTCTTCGCGCTACCTCGCAATGCGAGAGGGTGGTAGCAATGCGTCCTCTGATAATTTTAGCCGCGACGCAGCGCTTATTGGTATTCCTCTTATCGCAGGCTTAGCTATTGGCGCAGCTGTCAATGATCGAAACGATCGTTGGGATCGCCGCGACTACAACCGTCGACATTGGGATCGTGGCCGCTGGGATCGCAACCGCAATTGGAACCGAGGCCGCCATTGGGACCGTCCACGCGGAAACTGGGATCGCCCTCATCGTGACCGTGGTCAAAGATGGAGATCAAACTCCAGCGATCGTGGAAATGGACCACGAGGACAATAAGTACTTGAACAAACAAAACGCCGCGGATAGCGGCCTCAGACTGCTGACAAACCCGTCGATTTTTTTGGCAGGTTTTTGGTGTTTTGTGAGTGCGTGTTCAGATGGTGTTTTCGCGGCTGGGTGGGCGGAGTTTGAAGTGGGCTTGAGAGCCCTCATCACCAGGCTGGTTTTGGGGTTTTCGTCATCGCCATTGCGATCTTCTTGATATTCTGGGCGCTCGCTGCAAGCAGGCATTGCCATCTGACCTTGATGAGACCGCGAAAGCGGGCATAGCGGTGCCCGTGTAGCTGTTTGGCATCGGCAAACGAGCGTTCGACCGTCTCTTTGCGCCGCTGGTAGATCACCTTGCCCCACGTCGTCTTGCGGTTCATGTCGGTGCGCTCTCGGGCATCAGCCCAGACATGCCGGGTAATGGTCCGCTCAGCCTTGGCGTTTGCGGTGCACGATGCCAGAAGCGGGCAGTCGCAGCACACTGACGGGTCCGAGCGGTAGTGCTTGTAGCCGTTGCGGTCGGTGGTGGCGTAGCTGAGTAACTGGCCTTGAGGGCAGCGATAACCGTCCGTCTCGGGCTCGTAGACGAATTTCGATTTGGCGACCATCCCCTCTTTGGGCGGGGTCGGCCTGCGATAGCCGGTCACGCCAAGGATTTGCCTGCCCTCCAGACCCCTGGCCCCTCCAAACCCCTGGCAATGCCTGCCGTGGCATAGCCCGCATCCAGACCGACTGCGCCGACATTGAATTCGAAGCGTTCACGCTGCCGGTCCAATCGTTCGAGATAGACGATGGAGTCATGCACATTGGCCGGCGTCACATGGGTATCAGTGATTATGGCATGGCGGCCATCGACCGTGCGGTGATCGAGATAAAAGAAACCCTTAGGCTTACCGTCGCGGACCATGTAACCGCTATCGGGATCGGTACGACTGACCTTGGTTTCCTTCACCTCAGCTTCGCGTTCCTTGTCCTTCAACGGCTTCTGGCCGTGCGCCACACGCTCGGCTTCGATCGCCCGGTCGAGATCGGCCCAGTAGTCGGCCCGCGACTTCTTCAGCATCACCAGATCGTACTTGCCCTTGTTGGCATTGGCCTTCAGATGGGTCGAATCCGTATAGAGCACCGTGCCATCCACCAGGCCATGGCGGATCGCCTGCTCCACGATCGCATCGAAGATGTCCTGCGCCACGGACGTGTCGTTGAAGCGGCGGCGACGGTTCTGGGAAAGCGTCGAGGCATCGAAGACCGGGTCCGTCAGCTTCATGCGCAAGAACCACCGATAGGCGACATTCACCTCGATCTCGCGCACCAACTGACGCTCCGAGCGCACACCGAACAGGTAGCCGATGAACAGCGCCTTGAACATCAGCGTCGGATCGAGCGGCGGGCGGCCGTTGTCGGCGCAGTAGAGCCTCGCGACACGATCATGGATGAAGGAGAAGTCGATCACCGCGTCGATCTTGCGAAGCAGGTGATCCTTCGGCACCTGGCTATCTAGCGTCACCATCTCGAGAGCCGTCTGTTCGGGAGCGGGTTTCTTCAACATGGCCCAATGAATCATAAACCCCCAGCTCGCGCCAGAGAGTTGTCAGCAGTCTGAAACGCCGCATATTATGCGGCGTTTTGTATCACTCTGAATGATGTAGTGTCCCCAAAAGGCATTCGTAAGAAGCGCTGCAGCTTTTCGAACAGTTCAACAGGACTCTTTGATGTCTAAAATTATGAATTGAAAATTTGGAATATTAATGACGCTAAGTCATTGTTTTGATGGCGGTCCCGACCGGATTCGAACCAGTGACCTACGGCTTAGAAGGCTGTCAGATTTCTTTGATTTTCAATAAAGGTTCCAACTTTAAGCCGTCTCGATAGGACGCTAAAAGGCTCTTAGTTGGAACTTTCAAACAGGCTATTTAGCTCGATATAGCGCACTGACTCTCCACAGCTTATCAACTGCATTTCCACTGCATTTTCACGGTCAAAAAAAGCTGGATTGACTCTTTCTCAAAATGAGAACATTTTAGGAGCATTCTCCTACAGCGCGGAATATGTTCCTTAGTGTCTATGTACTCGGGACAGGTTTCGTGCGCCCCGTTTTCTGGAGTTTGAAATGCGCCTACCCAAGACAATTGAACGGCTGTATCTCGACTTTGACGGCTTCTTTGCGCCAGTCGAGCAACAGTGCGACAAGCGTCTGCGCGGCAGGCCAATCGGTGTTGTTCCATTTGAAGGCACCAATCGAACCGCCGTGATCGCCTGCTCAAAAGAGGCGAAAGCGATGGGTGTGAAGAATGTGATGCCAATCAACGACGCGCTTCGGGTTTGTCCGGATATCATTCTCGTGCCTCAGAAACCAGATCTATACCAGGCATACGCGATCTCATTGATGATGCGGTTACAGCTGGCTGGTCAGCCGAAGAAACAGCAACAGCAATCAAAGTTGTTTCGGCGGGCATGTATCGCGGTTACACCGGCACAGAGCCAGACGAATAATGTACCCTCAAACAACAAGAAACCCCGCCGAAGCGGGGTTTTGAGTTATTCTGGCATGTTTGGAACTCCAAGCAGTTTACGATCCATGATTAGAACTTCGCCAACTGGCTTAGCCTGCCCGCCTCCCACAGTGTATGTCAGAGACACATCGTAGATTTTAAAAGCAGCAAAGATCGAGCGAACTTCTGGTGTATCATTCAGCGAGATCATAAACCGACCTTTGACATCCAGCATCCGAGTTGCAATGCGTTCAAAGTCCGCACGGCCAAAGACATTCTTGCCGTAATCATTTTCGCAGCCGTAATATGGCGGGTCCATATAGAACAGAGTGCCGGGCGTATCGTAACGATCAATGAAGTCGCACCATGACAAGTTTTCAATCTGGACACCAGCCAACCGTTCATGGATTTCTTCCAGCAAAGCTCCAAGGCGATTCACGTTGAAGCGCGCAGGGCCACTCATATCGACGCCGTAATTCCTGCCATTCACTATACCGCCAAAAGTAAGACGCTGCAGATATAGGAAACGCGCCGCGCGTTCGAGATCTGTCAGTGTTGATGGGTCACAAAGCTTTAGGCGTTCAAATTCCTTGCGCGAAGTTATCTGGAATTTCAGCGTTTCCATGAACTGCGGATAGTGACGCTGCAGGATTCGGAACAACGTAATGACATCACCGGAAATATCATTGATGACCTCACACTTAGCGACAATCTTGCGCCGAAAGAAAACCCCACCCATTCCAACAAACGGCTCCGCATAAAGCGCATGCGGGATCTGCTCAATCACCGATGCAACCCGCTGCGCGAGCTGCTTTTTGCCACCAATATAAGTCGCTGCAGGAGAAACAGGGCGAACACTCGTAAAAGAAAAACCTTCTTGCATTTTTATTAACGTGTTGAGGCCAGTATGCCCGCGCCCGCAAGGGTCGGGGTGTGGCATTTGACCTAACGTCATGCCGGGCGGATGAGACGCCAATCGGAAGCCGCCGCTCTACGGTGCTTGGAACCGTGAGCCACCCGGTGGGGCGGCGCATTAAAAACCCCGCCGAAGCGGGGTTTTGATTGTTTAACTTGCGATTAGTCGCAAGTTAAACATTTCCGGATTAAAGCGACTTCAAACCTCCGCCGACAACAAAAGCGACACAGGCAGCAACCAAGCCCCCAATTATCATCCAGTTAATCCGCGATAAGGACGATATGATGCTTTTTACAGAGCCTTCCAGCCCAGAAAAGCGCGTGTCTATTCGGGCTTCCATAGCAACCCACTTTTCATCATTTCGAGCGCTGTCAATTTCACGCTGCCGCTGCCAAGTCTCAAGCGTGGCCAGTCGTTGATTGTTTGTTTGAGTTGCTTGTTCAAGTCCGATAACGCGGGCGCGAAGATCAGCGTCTGTCTCTGGCACGGTAGAACTCACTTCCAGCACCCCCGCAGTTTCCCGTTTTCGTCATTCCCTTCGACACGTTCCGCAGCAGGTCGATCGGCTTGTGTCAGCGCAACCAATCCGGCCGCACTAAGATTATTCTGTCGCCACCCCGCGCAGCTGCTCACAGTCTGCGGGTTGCAGGCCGCGACGGCGAAGAGACAAGATACAAAAATCATAGTTCGACAGAGAACGGAGCTTCGCATCGTCCTTCGTCCTTTCGCGTTCAGCGTTGATGTCAGATTGCAGTTGCTCGATTTTGATTTCCTGCCGACCTTCACGCTTACCGATGAGGTAGCCGCCACCCGCAATGATACAGGCTGCGACGATTCCGGCGATGAGGTATTTTAGCCAAGCAGGAATGAACTTCAATATTGTCGCCATCAGGCAAACTCATTGGAAAGGTCTTTGACCGCCTTGAAGAGATCAAAGCGCCACTTGATGGCATAAACAGCAAAGCCACCTGCAATAGCGCAGATAAACAGCTGTACACGCCAATCCAGACCGCCAAGGAAAGCGCCAATACCCGTTAGTGCCATGCCTATGGTGGTTAAAGCATTGCCAATAACCGTTTTCGATTTCGTGGGCGGTGCGCCAAGCTCACCCGGATCCGCAACGATTGGCAATTTTTCTACAACAAGCGCAGCATCGCTCACCGCCGTTGAACTGCCCGCAGCTTTCACCTGATCAAGAATTGCTTCCATGCGCTGAGGCGTAACAAGTGCCCTATTGAGCTGTCGCCAGCATAGAAGGTTTCACCACGCTGCAATGCACGGTGTGCGCCCCTCGTCGGAGCAAGGACAGGAAATGAAGCCCATTCCTGCGCAAGCCGACGACCAAACTCGGTGCGGCTAATATTGCCGGAAATGTAATCGTTATAGCCCCGGCGAATGGCCAGATGATAACCGAGACGGTCCTGCAAATCAGGATCCATGATCTACCCATCACGCAGGCGCTATTCGGCCTTTAGGTTGCGCAGCGTGTTGCGCATGAACTGATAGCCACCTGCGGCTGAATATTTGAAGCGCTTTGTTAACGCCGGTTGGATTCCGATAAGCTCATCAACCGACATCGAGGTAATCTTCTTCGAAATCTTATCTTCGTTGTGGCCGTAGATCATATCGTATGAAGAGCGGTCAGTTTTGCCTGTTTCGATAAGGCGCACGAAATCAAGCAGAAGCGCCGCACCAGCTGGAACGGTTCTGTCCATTGTGTTTTCCTAATTTTGTGAGATGATGAGTTAACTGTTTAAAAGCCCCCGCTTTAGTTAAAGCGTAGCCTCGGTTCAGCCCCCGCTGCCGGGGTTTTCTTTTGTAAATCGGCATTATCCCAAAGTAGGGACTGCTATTATTTTACCTTCTGGTAAAGAACGCATGCACTTTACAGGCGGGGGTTCGCTTGGGTGAGTGTAGCCCCAGATCGCCCGCCAGCATCTGGGGTTTTTGTTGCCTTGTCATTTCCTTTAATCGCCCTAACTGCTTCATCAAGCATTGCTGAGGTGTTTCCTCCCCTTAGCAGCGATGCACCCGACGCTCACTGGGCGGGCGTCTATAGCGTCGGGAGAGTTTTTTAGGGGGATGCGGGGAACAAATGTATCATCCTTACTTGGAAGACTTAGAGCCTGTTCCAAAAAGGATTGAGCGATTTCAGTAGGTTATGATTCAATCGGATAGCTTACATTCGATGGAGATCATGATGGCCTGGACTGCAACCGCTCGGCAACAATATGGACGACGCAACGCACGTTATGCAAGCGATTTAACGGATGCGGAATGGACTGTCATCGAACGGATGATGCCTGCACCGAGCCGTCTCGGACGCCCTCGCAAGACGGATTTGCGAGAGGTGGTAAATGCGTTGCTTTATATTGCTTCATCAGGTGGCGCATGGCGGCTTTTGCCCACGGACTTCCCACCATTTTCCACGGTGCAAAAGTATTTCCATCGATGGCGAGATGAAGGGATGCTGCGCACGATCAACAACGCGCTCGTGATGACAGCACGCGAGTTGACCGGAAAGCAGCCCAGCCCTACCGCTGGCGTGATCGATAGCCAGTCAGTAAAAACCACGGAAAGTGGCGGAATACGGGGCTTTGACGCGGGAAAAAAGATCAACGGTCGCAAGCGTCATATTGTGGTTGATACCCTCGGCTTGATGGTTGGTCTGGTGATCCATTCTGCGGGCATTCAAGACAGAGATAGTGCACCTGATGTCTTGAAAACCATCCTCAAACGCTGGCCGTGGTTACGGCATATCTTTGCTGATGGTGGATACGCGGGACCCAAGCTCAAAGACAGGTTGGAAAAGGTCGGAAAATTTACGCTGGAAATCGTCAAACGATCCGATCACGCTGAGGGCTTCAAACTCTTACCACGCCGATGGGTGGTCGAGCGGACGTTTGCATGGCTGGGACGTTGCCGTAGATTGGCCAAAGATTTCGAAAAAACCGTCGCGTCTGCTGAAGCCCGGGTCTACATCGCAAACATCCGCCTGCTCACCCGGCGCATCGCAAGAGCCTGATATCGTTACATTCATTATGATTCAGGCTCTTAGAAGCTATCGCGTTGGGTGTGAGCTTACTCGTGATCGTGGGGTTGGTGATAATTGGATCAATCACCCGAGGAAGCCTTTAATTCCCTTTCGGCAATAAAAAACCGCCTCAAGGGCGGTGGCATCGTCTTGAGTTGCAAAACCCATTACTGAGCTGCTATTTAACTGCTTTAAGAATGAATATCAAAACAGAGCTGATCAATGATAAGATCGTTTATCCTGCAAAATGCTATTCCAGTTGCTATCATTGGATACTACATTTCAGCGCTATTGAACTTCAGTCAAGCGGAGCGGCTATCGATAGATCTTCGACCACGTCGTCATCGGTTCTTGAGTTGGATTATTGCTTTATCCCCTATGGCGTTGACCATCAGTGCAATATTAGGTGCAGTCGTCGTTTTTGCTCGATATACTCAAATGGCGCATTAAAATTCCCGTAGTGTCGTATCACGAAGCATCTTTGCATAGACTGAAACCGTCCACAGCCCTCTGGCGAGATTACTTCATTATCACGTTTGCGGCCTTAGTGACCGACCCTGGGGGAAGCCTTGGGCGCAAACTGCCTCAATGACAGTAGGTGGTTGTGCCGCGGTGTGTTTAGGATGCGAGCCACTCGAACACCGGGAGTTCAGAAGTGGTTCGGTTTGTCTGAACAGTTTCGGGCGTTTTGCTAAGTGGATTACCGCCTCGATTATGCTGCCACGATCATTGGTGTCAGCGCGTTGAAGTACACCTGATCCGGTGTCTGTCGGTCAAGCGATGAATGTGGCCGTCGGCTGTTGTAGAAATTTAGATATCTGCCGATGCCAGTTCGGGCCTCGGACACGGTTTTGTAGGCGTGAAGATAAACCTCTTCGTATTTGATTGATCGCCAGAGCCGCTCGACAAAGACATTGTCTCGCCACGAACCCTTGCCATCCATCGAGATGGCGATCTCTGCCTTTTTCAGCAAGTTAGTGAAGTCGATGGACGTGAACTGTGATCCTTGATCCGTGTTGAATATTTCAGGCTTTCCATAGCTGACCAGAGCTTCCTCAACCGCTTCGATGCAGAAGTCCGCCTCCATTGTGATCGACAGTCGCCATGATAGAACCCGGCGGCTGAACCAGTCGACGACAGCGCACAGATAGACAGAGCCACGTGCCATCGGAATATACGTTATGTCCATTGCCCACACCTGATTGGGTCTGGTGACCGCCAGCTTGCGCAGGAGATAGGGATAGATTTTATGCCCTGGCGCTGGCTTCGAGGTGTTTGGGCGACGGTAAATCGCCTCGATGCTCATCTTCTTCATCAGCGTAGCGACATGCAGCCGCCCAACTTCAAGCCCTTCTCCTTTCAAAAGCCCCTGCAACATCCGACTTCCCGCGAATGGGTATTCCAGATGCAATTCATCGATCCGGCGCATCAGTGCCAGATCGCCATCCGATACAGGGCGCGGTGAATAGTAGACACTGCTACGGCTGAACCCGAGGAGCTTTGCCTGTCGTGCGACCGAAAGCTTGTGAGCGCGGTCGATCATTTCCTTCCGCCCAGCAATCCCGCCTTGCTGAGCGCTCCGGCTAAAAAATCGTTCTCCAGAGTTAGCTCACCGATCTTGGCATGCAGCGTTTTAACGTCGACGGTTGGCTCTGCTGATTCCGCCTTGGTCTCGTCGCCGAAAACACCAATGGCCCCCTCAAGAAGCTGATCTTGCCATTGCTTTATCTGGTTCGCGTGCACGTCAAAATGCTGGGATAATTCCACTAGCGTCTGCTCGCCTCTAATCGCAGCCAGCGCAACTTTTGCCTTAAAAGCTGGGCTATGGTTTCGGCGTGGTCGTCTCGTCATGGTATCTCCTGTTCCCGGCATCTAAGCCGAAGTCAGGCAGAATTTCCACTTATCCTAGCTGTGCAGATTTCCCGAGCCACTTCTTTCAGCCAAGAAGTCGGAAACACTTGGCTGATCACGCTCTCTCTTTTGAACCTTATCCAGCTCAGCAAGAGCATAAAGCCATACAGCATCACGCCAGGCGACGAATGCTTGCGCTTCCGTTGCCCATTCTGGAATTGTTGAGTTGACGTAGCTCGCCAAGGTTGCGCCGCTGTCGTATTGGCGCGCTTGCGCTTTCTTATCGATCATCGACTGGATTTCGAGGCGGTAAATATTCACAGCAGACGCCAGCGCCGCTGCCTTCTTCATATCTGACGTAACCAGAAGTGCTTTATTTACCGGCATTTTCCATGTCCACAAATCGACCTGCAGGCAATGGGATGACACCATCCTGTAAAACGTAAGCGTTGTCTGCGTCACACATTACCAGTCGTAAGTAAAATGCTGATCCGCTCTAGCCTCCACCTTCAATATTTCGCATACTTTAAGGGCTTTTCGGCAAGTCGTTCGTTTCAGTGAGGCTCTAGGGTGATGGGGTTGTTTGTGTTGCTTATCGGTTTCCCCGGTGTGGGAAAGTTGACCATCGCAAAAGAGCTTGATGCCTTGATCGGTGCCAAGATCGTTGACAATCATTGGTTCAACAATCCGATTTTACGGCTTTTTGACGATGAAGGATTATCGTCGCTGCCCAATGATATATGGCAATATACAGGTCAAGTCCGCCAGTCGGTACTTAGCGCAATATGTAGTTACAGCTCGAGATTTGATAAGTTTATTTTCACTCATGCAGGATCTGAGGGCGACGAGCGAAGTATTAGAACGTATTCACAGTTTGTCGAAGCCGCGAGCCGATGTGAAGCAACTTTTGTTCCTGTTAGATTGCTTTGCAACGAGGAAGAATTGGTCCGCCGAGTTTTTCTCCCCGCGCGGCAACCACACCTAAAATCGACCGATCCCGAGGCATCGAGATATCGAAGCAAAACATCGACCGTTCTAAAAATTCCTTATGCGAATGCTTTGACTTTGGATGTCACGAATAGTTCGCCAGTACAAAGCGCTTTGGCAATACGAGATCACATTTCTCGCGTTGCGCCTTCTTTCGATGATAGTCCTTGAGGATAATTCCACGATAAAAGCTCATCGATCCGATTCTGCTTATGGCCATTGACGATTGCGGTGAGCGTGCTGGTCAGCCATTTCTGCGGATCGACTGAATTGAGTTTGCATGTCTCAATCAGTGAGGCGATTGTAGCCCAGTTATGAGCACCTGCTTCATGACCTGCGAATAATGCATTTTTTCTACTCAATGCAATTGGCCGGATTGTTCTTTCGACACTGTTGTTATCCAGTTCCACGCGACCATCAGACAAGAACAGACACAAGCCGTCCCAGTATTTGGCGATGTATTTCAATGCCTCGCCCAATGGGGCTTTTCCCGACACGCGTGCGCGGTGATGCGCAAGCCATGTTTGCATATCGATTATGATTGGCTTTGATTGTGCCTGACGAACTGCGAGCCGCGCTTCTGGGGTGAGACCGCGCAGTTCTACTTCTATCTTATAGAGTTCGCCGATCCGTTTTACACCCGCTTCAGCAATCGGGGACGAGCCTGTGCGCGTGATCTCGATAAGCTTGCGACGCGCGTGAGCCCAGCAATAAGCCAATTGTATATTCGGACCAACACGATCTGGCGCGACCAGTCGATTGTATCCTGCATAGCCATCCACTTGCAGAATACCGTTGAAGCCCTTCAATATCTGTTCGGCATATTGGCCAGATCGTCCCGGCGCATAAGTGAAGGCAACACCGGGCGGAGCATTGCCGCCCCATGCTCGGTCATCCCGCACCAAAGCCCAAAAATATCCTGTTTTGGTCTTGCCTGATCCGGGATCAAGAACCGGTGCACGCGTCTCATCCATGAAGAGTTTGCTTGATCGCTTCAGATCAACAATCAACGCATCAAAGACAGGGCGCAGCTCAAAGGCTGCCCGTCCCACCCAGTCAGCCAGTGTCGAGCGATCTATGTCGATGCCCTGACGGCCCATAATCTGGGCCTGGCGATAAAGCGGAAGATGGTCGGCATATTTGGACACCAGCACATGCGCGACTGTTGCTTCTGTCGGCAAGCCTGACGGGATCAGTCGCGCTGGAGCGGGTGCTTGCACAACACCATCAGTGCAAGCGCGGCATGCGTATTTGGGACGATGCGTGACAATGACACGAAACTGCGCAGGGATCACATCCAGTCGCTCAGAAACATCTTCGCCAATGCAATGCATGCAACCACCGCAGGCGCAAATCAGACTTTCCGGCTCTATCACTTCGTCGATACGTGGCAAGTGCTTTGGAAGAGAACCCCGATTGATGGCACGTGGCTTTGAGGCGGGCTTGGTGGAAGCTGTATCTGCTTCATCTTCCGCATGGATCGCCGCAATAGCTGTTTCCAGATCTTCCAGGGCCAGATCAAACTGCTCAGGATTAATCTTCTCTGACTTGCGTCCAAAAGCGGCCTGTTTGAAGGCTGCAACCAGCTTCTCCAGCCGCGCAATCCGATCATCTTTACGAAGACCGAGCGCTGTTGCTGCAATCAGCAGTGCTTTGAGTTCAGCAATATCGTTGGGAAGATCAGCGGCATCCAGCATGGGCCGAACTTACCAAATCCGGCCTTGATATGATTGATTATTATGGTGTCAGAGTCATCGTGCCGCAGCAATTGCTGGTCGTTTAAATAGTCATTGGAACTCGGGCTTCCACTGCACGGACACGTCGCCAGTCAAGCCCTGCAAACAGGGCCTCAAACTGTGCATGGTTCAATGACATCAGCCCATCCCGGACATCCGGCCAGCTGAATGTATGGGCTTCCAAGCGCTTATAAGCCAGCACCATACCTGTGCCATCCCAGTAGAACAGCTTAAGCCGGTCCGCCTTGCACGAGCGGAACACGAATACAGTTCCCGTGAACGGGGCCTTGCGTAATTCATTCTTCACCAATGACGCCAACCCGCCATGACTCTTACGGAAATCGACAGGCTTTGTCGCCACCATGATCCGCACCCGATTGGAAGGAAAGATCATGCTGAGACCGCCAGTCCACGCGCCACTGCAACAATACGCGAAATCGGCGCACCCGATTCAAGACGTACTGTCACTGGACCAATGCATATCTCCACGCAGCTGGTGTCAGAGCCCGATTGTTCCGCCAAGGGCTCGCTGATCACCAACCCTGCGAATTCTATTGCGTCTTCAGGTGCGGGCAAAACCAGTTGACCGCGTTTGGCCAACGTCCGCCACATAGATAAACGGTTTGCCCGAACACCATAACGCTGCGCAACGTCAACAACTCTTACATCAGGCCGAAGTGTTTCTGATACCAGTCTGGCCTTGAATTCCGGCGTCCATTTATTGCTGCCCCCGCTAATACTCTTCTCAGAAGTGAGAAACTCCACCGTAGGCCCCATGGGAAACTCCTTCATCCATCCATGAAAAGCCCTTCGCAGATCAAACAGCACGAGAAAATATGGGGCCGAAACAGCGGTTACTGTAAAACAGAAATTGGAACGGGATATGTTAGAGAAGTCGGTGCATCAGGATTTTGATACGGAAGTAAGACGGTGACTTTGATTTCACCGCCATTGCGTGTCACGCCACCGATGATGAAATCATTTTCAATCGCTTCTGCGGGATATTCCCCACCTTCCGGCAGCTCTGAGAAGTCCAGAGCGTCGCCATTGATTATTAAAACATCACCCGCTTTTGACAGAAGCAGATGTTCTTCCGATACTTGAGGGGAAAAAGTTATCTTGAACATCAATAAAATCCTACTGCTATCACGTGAACAGGCATTGAAGGGGTTGCCGCCTACACTCTCAACGTCATCAATTGCAATATAGATAAGATCGAGGTGGCGGCATGACGATCAAGCAAAACCCTAAGGTCAACCGCTACTTAAAAGATAAAGCCTTGGATCTGATCGACCACGCTTTAGGGCGTCCGACTTTCCCTCTCAAGGAAACACACCGTAACTATTTTGCAATCGACGCCGAGAGCAACCGCGCGAAAGAGTTTTCAAAGTCGTTGCATTGGAGCAAAAGCGGACAGCCCGGCGACATGGCGTTTTTCGCTCTTACCGAACTGGGGCGCCATGCGTTAGCAGATCATCTCAAGCAGTTGCCGAACAATAAAATATTCGTCGTCTCGTACTGGGAATGATCAAAGATCATTACTGCTAGATCCCGTGCTGCGGCACGGTATGTCGTCTTTTTAGACGTTTCCGACTGTAGTGACATCTCTTTCCGCGAGTTCATAAAAATATCCAGCGTGAGGGCATACGCATGAAGCCCATTCTTGATATATGTTGCGGCTCTCGCATGTTCTGGTTTGACAAGAAAGATAGCCGGGCTGTGTTCGGTGATATTCGGGAAGAAAGCCACGTTCTATGCGACGGCCGCGAGTTAATAATTTCGCCAGACCGCATTATCGACTTCCGCAGTCTGCCTTTTTACGATGAGACATTCAACCTTGCCGTCTTTGATCCGCCGCATCTAGTCAATGCCGGGGTGAGAAGCTGGTTCCTACGCAACCGTAGCGGCACGGTTTACTCACGCTTCACGCTGCCAGACGATTTTGTCGTCATCCGTGAGAAATGCTTCCCCGGAGATAAGCGAACACTCGCCGACATTAGGCGCTCAGGAGCAATTGAAGCACAGGCAGGCGGGGCTACACCAGCCGAGACAGCTGCGAAGATGGTCAACTCGATTTCGAGCGCAAACGCTATCCATAAGACCTATCAGCCGGTCGATTTAACGGCAGTCAGACAAGCCGACGCAGCGCGTCGCGTCGGACGCCAACGCATGCGCTATCAGAACAAATGATGACTGAAAGTTGGAACTCTAAAAATTACGAGTTGGAACTTTTGAATATTAATGACGCTAAGTCATTGTTTTGATGGCGATCCCGACTGGATTCGAACCAGTGACCTACGGCTTAGAAGGCCGGTGCTCTATCCAGCTGAGCTACGGGACCTCACCATCAGAAACCGGCCATAGCACAAAGCATAAGGCCGGTAAAAGCTGTTAATGCGTCCAAGGCTGTGAACGATAGAAACTAAAATTATCCGAATAGGATACTTTGCGACGCTTCACTTCATGCGGTTCAATCACACGATAAGCGATACCATTGCGGGTAGCATATTCAATCGCATCTTCGCGGCTATCGAAGGACAGGCGAATCTGGCTCTTCATGTCACCCGAAGACGTGTAGCCCATAAGCGGCTCAACCTTGCGAGCGCTTTCTGGTTCATATTCCAGAAGCCAGTTATCCGTTTTGGCTTTACCAGACTGCATCGCTGTCTTAGCTGGACGGTAAATACGCGCAACCATTTGAAGAACCTTGATCTATATTCTTAAGCCCGATGACGGGCAGCAATTTTAACAACGGAATAGTTCACACGTCATACCATGTCAACGCGATAAAGGCGCACGTCACATCATTGAGATGCGACATTGTTACTTGATAAATTCTCTTGAAAAATGGTCGGAGTGGAGAGATTCGAACTCCCGACCCTCTGGTCCCAAACCAGATGCGCTACCAGACTGCGCTACACTCCGATGCTTTGTAAGCGGCTCTTCCCTAGATAATCGGCGCACATAAAGCAAGTGCTAAAAGGAAAAACACAGATCTTTATTCACACACAGCTTGTTACGGGCCTTTGTTAACATTTCAGCATGCGTCAGGAACCAACAATTCGCTCAAGCGTTTTAAAGGCATCGTTAGAATTTCAGGAGTTCCAGAGTGAATCGCAACGGTCTTTATCTTATTATTGGTGCTCTTATCGTCGTCGTAGCGGGTTTTGCCGTTTACACCTATCAGGAGGAAACCAAGCCGTCCGGCATTGAAATGAAAATCGGTGAAGGCGGCGTTTCCATTCAGGAAAACTAATCCTTTAGAATGAGAAAGATGGGGCAACTTGGCGAAAAGTTGTGAGTCTAAATCGGTTGTAAACATATAAACCGATTAAGATTTCAAATGCTTACGGTTTGTGATGCAACGATTCTTTGCACTCCATGTTATTTGCCTGCCAAGCCAATGGAGGATCGAATGGACATCCAGACTTCAGATGCACTTTATCGCCGTCACGAAAATGAATGGGCTGCAATCCGCAATGCGTTGCAGCAAAAAGAAGCGAGTGAGAAACGCGTCGCTTCTGTTTCGGGCGTAAGTTTTTCGACGGAAAAGCCATCCGTACAGGAATAGACTGCTTTAATACTTTCATTCAAAAACGCCGCGATTGCGGCGTTTTTTATTAGCCGAACAGCGCCATGAAATCTTAAATTCAAGAAAATTCATTTGGGATTTTAATCGCGTCCGCTACTTTCTCCATATTGAAACAATTTCAACACCTTAGGATCAGGAAATGTCAGAGAAAAAAGTAGCAATCATCACAGCAGGCGGCAGCGGCATGGGTGCAGCCTCAGCCCGGCGTCTGGCGGCAGACGGCTTTGCAGTCGCCATCCTTTCGTCATCAGGTAAAGGTGAAGCCTTGGCAAAAGAGCTTGGTGGCATTGGTGTAACCGGCTCTAATCAGTCGGTTGATGATCTCAAAAAGCTCGTCGATCTGACAGTCGAAAAATGGGGGCGTATTGATACGCTCGTTAACAGCGCAGGCCACGGACCCCGCGCACCGATTCTCGATATTACCGATGAAGACTGGCACAAAGGTCTCGACACCTATTTCCTGAATGTCGTTCGTCCGAGCCGTCTCGTAGTGCCATACATGCAAAAGCAGAAATCCGGTACAATCATCAACATCTCGTCGGCATGGGCATTTGAGCCAAGCTCGATGTTCCCGACATCAGCCGTGTTCCGTGCTGGCCTTGCTTCGTTCACCAAGGTATTTGCGGATACCTATGCTGCGGACAACATCCGGATGAACAACGTGCTTCCAGGCTGGATCGACAGCCTGCCCGCAACTGAAGAACGCCGCGACAGCGTGCCTTTACAGCGCTATGGCAAAAGCGAAGAAATCGCCGCAACTGTCGCGTTTCTTGCGTCAGAAGGTGCTGCTTATATCACTGGCCAGAACCTGCGCGTGGATGGTGGCCTAACGCGTTCTGTTTGATATTAGACCCCGGTAACCAAATGCCAAGGAAGGCATATTAGTGTCTTCCTGTAGCGATTCGTACAGGGGACAAGACATATGGCAACACGGAAACGGAGTTCCCGCCCTGCAAAACGCTCTACCGGGCGTTCAACCAGAGGCAAGGGTAATTCAGGTTCATCCGCGCCAATTCTGGCACTTGGCGCCATTCTTGCGCTGGGTGCATTCAGCCTGTGGGCCACGGCACAGCACAAGAGTTCGCAAGCTGCTTTCACTGCGCTTTTTCAGAGACCTGCCCCAAAAGCCGCTCCATCTGCTCCGGCCAGAACCGAAGTCAGACAACTTGTCGATAAAAAAAATCCCGCTAAAGATTATGCTGGTGCTGTTGGACCTGTTCCGCGCCCTGCAGTTGCTGTTGCGCCCACGCAGTCTAAGCCTGTTCAGCAAGCCGCGATCCAAGCTCCAAAGCCACCCATGCCGACGCAAAAAGTAGCGCCTCCACCGCCACATCCGGCGTCTGTTCGTGCATTGCCAATGCCGCCGCGCGGCACAAATACACCAGCGCATTCGCCATCTGTGATCTACGCCCGCACAAAACTCACCATTCACAAGAATGCGTGGGATAAATCACCTGCGATCGGTACGGTCGAAAGCGGACGCGAAATGCGCTCCTATGGTAAGACCGGCAAGTGGCATCGTGTCGTCGTTCCATCAACCAATATGATTGGCTGGGTGCATGAAGACGAGTTGCGCGGTGGCCGTAATAAGCCAGATACTGCGCAAATGATGACGACAGGTTCGGTGACGAAGAAGCCTGAACCAACAGCACCTGTGCAAGTTTTGACGCAGAAGGCTCGCATTCAGCCACCAATGGCGGTAGGACAGAAGAACTAATTTTTTCTGGCGGCCTTCGCCATGGCAGCGATTTGCGCGTCACCCGGCAAGTATTTGAACCCAATTGCAGTCAATGACGACGTATCGGCGACCATGTCGCCGAACAATTGTTCATAAAGCGTTTTTCTGCCGACCAGCGTCAGCAATGTTTTCATCATGAAGGCTGGTACAGAAATCAGTCTTGGGGGACGGCCCAGCGCTTCGCGGACTTTTGAAACCAGTTCGCGCGTTGAACGCGGTTCTGGCTCGGCCAAATGAAAGATTTTACCTGAGACCTGCTCTGATTGCGCGGTGGTAAGAAATGCGAGTGCGCGAGCAACATTCTCAAGCGACACAAAGCTACGCCGATTATTGGCCGCTCCAAATGGCAGCGGCAAAGCTGTGTCGCAGAGCTTCATCAAAGCACGGAGATTAGCACGCGCATCTGGCCCGTACACAAGCACAGGCCGTGCAATGACCACCTCTATGTCCGTCAGAGTTAAGAGCGCAGATTCAGCCTTGGCTTTGGCACGACCATAATCATCGCGCGGTGATAATGGCATATCCGGCATCAGCGGCGATGGATTGCCTGCGATTGTGTAGATTGTCGATACGAAGATAAAACGACGAACACCGCATTGCTTTGCTCTCTCTGCGAGCGCAACGGTCAGGCGGTGGTTGACGGCATCAAATTCATCCGCCTGCGGGCGTTCGGCACCAGTTCGATGCGCCAGAGCAGCACAATGAATGACGGCATCAACATCCGTGAAATTGGGCTCAGACAAATCATGGCGCGAAAGCGCGACAACCTCATGCCCCTCGCCCATCAACTGCTGAACAACAGCGCCACCGATGAATCCACTGGCTCCGGTGACAGCTACTTTCATGCCTTATCGTGACCAGTTTCTGATAAAACCTGTGCAGCAAGCGTGCGGGTAATACGGGTCTTTTGCTCCATCGCCGCACGATCAAGGCGATCAACAATCTGGATCGCAGACAACAACGAACGCTCGATGCGGCTGACCAGATAGCTCACCACATGCGGCTCGACACTGATCTGTCGATCAGCAAAAAGCTTGTAAATGACGCCGCCAAGCAACATGTCGTCCGGCTCTGCAATCTCAACAACCGTTGCAGCTTTAAGGCGCGATGCAAGATCTGGAAGTTTGACTTTCCAATTGGCTGGCAACAGACGTGAAGTCATTAGCAGCGATGGTCCCGGACCAAGAGCCGCGTTCTGACGAACGCTATTAATAAGATGAAACAGGCCGATTTCATCAAAACGTGCACCACCGATATTATCAATCAGCACAGGATATTCAGCGGCACCATGTACCACTGTCTCACTGATGGATTTTGGATCAGCTAACAGCGCGCCTGTCGCCGCACGCCAGACTTCCGCCAGATGTGTTTTACCTGCGCCCGTTGGACCAGCCAAAATAACCACCGGCGACCTCCAGTTCGGCCAGCGATCAATAAGGTCTACCGCCGCGCGATTTGACCCCGTGACCATAATGTCTTCACGGTGATAACCGGGCTGATGCTCAAGAGCGAGCGGAATCTGACGCGGTGCGTCACTCATCGCTTTCTCCTGAAAATCTCACCCGGTTACGTTCTAATTTCATTTCTCTTTGCCTGCATTGTCGCCAGCTTCAATCAGCAGCCCCTCATCGGGTTCAGAGCGCTTATAAACCGGATCATACATCGGAGAATGGAGATAGCGATTCAACGCAAAACGCACAAGCACCCCGACTGCCGCCGCAGCAGGTACAGCAACCAGCATTCCGGTGAAGCCAAACAGAGAACCGAAGGCGAACAGAGCAAACATCAACCAGACCGGATGCAGCCCTACGGAGGAGCCAACGAGCTTCGGCTGAAGGATATTTCCTTCCACGAATTGACCTAAGAAAAACACGCCTGCGACAGCAAGAATCATGATCCAATCCGGCCAGAACTGCACCAGCGCAACACCGATTGCGAGCGCTAGTCCGACGAAGGAACCGATATAGGGAATAAAGCTGATTAGACCGGCAAAAAAGCCGATCAACAGGCCAAAATTAAGTCCTGTTAGAGTCAGGCCAATGGCATAATAAGTGCCAAGAATAAGGCACAATGTACCCTGCCCTCGAACGAAGCCGGCAACCGCTGCATCCATGTCACGCGCGATACCGCGAACGGTGTAAAGCTGCTTGCGCGGCACCCATGAATCGATGCGGTCAACCATGCGATCCCAGTCGAGAAGCATGTAGAACGCGACCACCGGCGTAACGATGAAAAGTCCCGCAATATCTATCAAAGATTTCCCCGAATTCCACAGGGACTGAAGCAATGTGGATAGAAAACCAGCCCCTTGCTGAAGCAGTGCGCTGAGGTTTTCCTGGATGGTGGAACTGTCAATCCCGATGTAGCGTTTGAGCCATTGCGAGTTTTCATTCGCCATAAGTGCCTGAAGCTGAGAGATGTAATCCGGCAGTTTGGCGATTAAATCCACAAGCTGCGTCGCAAGGATCGGTATGATGATCATCAGCCCAACGACGAGTATCATCAAGAACAGCAACAAAATGAGGATGGTTGCGGTTAATCGCGAAAGCCCTAGTTTCTCAAGCCTGTCTGCGACAGGATCAAGAAAATAGGCCAGCGCCATACCTGCCACGAAAGGGAGCAAAACCGAACTAAAAACGACCAGAAACAACAGAAAGATGATCAGCGTTCCAGTCCAGAACATGGCCTGACGACGCACGCTAGAGCCGGTGAAACCACCAACTTCGACATTGACGTGAATATCACCATCACGCGCTACAGCTTGGGACTGCTGTATCGATTTGCTCGCTGTATCGCTCGTTTTCGCACTTAGGGCCGCGGGTTTCTTGACCATGTTAATCCATTCTCTGCAAAGACAGGCCGGTAGCACTATTTGATCATATAGCTATATTACTATTTTTGAACGATGGCTGAGAAAGATAGTCGGTCCAACGCACAAACAATGCAATGCACATGCAAGAGACAAGTTCCAGTGCAAACGGGTGTGGTGACTATAAATCCTCACGGCAGTAATTTTCCGCAGATTCCTACGCTGTTTTGCGCTTTTCCGGCTCTGTGGCCTTGCAGGATAAGCCATCTCATGTCATTGCGCCCTTAAATATCCACTCCCAGTTTCAGGAGCAGGTCATGACCGTTGAAAATAACTCCACCCCAAAAAATGGACTGACCTATGCGGAGGCCGGTGTCGATATTGATGCGGGCAACCTGATGGTCGACAAGATCAAGCCGCTTGTTCGCTCCACACGCCGTCCCGGCGCTGATGGCGAAATTGGCGGTTTTGGTGGCCTGTTTGATTTGAAAGCCGCAGGCTTTAGCGATCCTGTTCTGGTTGCTGCGAATGACGGCGTCGGCACCAAGCTCAAAATTGCTATTGATGCAGACAAGCACGACACTGTCGGTATCGACCTCGTCGCCATGTGCGTGAATGATCTTGTCGTTCAGGGAGCAGAGCCACTTTTCTTCCTCGACTATTTTGCAACCGGCAAGCTGTCACCTGATCAGGGTGTAGCCATCGTTTCCGGAATTGCGGAAGGTTGTTTGCAAGCTGGTTGCGCGCTGATTGGTGGCGAAACCGCTGAGATGCCGGGCATGTATCGTGATGGCGATTATGATCTTGCGGGTTTTGCTGTTGGTGCCGCTGAGCGCAATCGTTTGCTGCCACAGGGTGATGTTGCAGAAGGCGACGTTATTCTTGGTCTTTCGTCTTCAGGCGTTCACTCTAACGGTTTCTCGCTTGTACGTCGCATTGTTGAAATTTCTGGTCTTGGCTGGAAATCCGATGCGCCGTTCGCAGAAGGCGAGACACTCGGCGAAGCGCTTCTGACGCCGACCCGCATTTATGTGAAGCCGCTGCTTGCTGCAATCAAAACATCAGATGGCATCAAGGCGCTTGCACATATCACTGGCGGCGGTTTTCCAGACAATATTCCACGCGTGCTGCCGGAAGGCTTGGCTGCTGAAATCAATCTCAATGCAATCAACGTTCCTGCCGTGTTCTCCTGGCTTGCCAAGACCGGCGGTGTTGAGCCGCTTGAAATGCTGCGCACTTTCAATTGCGGAATTGGCATGATCGCCGTTGTCTCGCCAGACAAGGTTGATGAAGTCGTTGCAGCACTCGCAGCTGAAGGCGAAAACGTCGTCGCGCTGGGTCGTATGGTCAAGCGCGAAGGCGAAGGCGTTGTTTATCAGGGCACACTGAAACTATGAGCCGCAAACGGGTCGTCATTTTCATCTCGGGCGGCGGCTCCAATATGGAGGCGCTGATCCGCGCTGCTCAGGCGCCCGATTTTCCAGCTGAGATCGTCTCGGTTTTCTCTGATAAGCCCGATGCAGGTGGCCTTGCGAAAGCGCAGGCCACGGGCATCGCAACGCAGGTTTTCAGCCGCAAAGATTATGCCTCCAAGGATGCACATGAAGATGCAATCCTTGAGGCGCTTGCGCTGCTCAACCCCGATATTATCTGCCTAGCAGGTTATATGCGACTGTTGTCAGCTAAGTTTATTACGCCTTATGAGGGCCGTATCCTCAATATCCACCCTTCTCTGCTGCCGCTTTTTGCCGGGCTGCACACACATCAGCGTGCGCTTGATGCTGGCATGAAACTTGCGGGCTGCACCGTGCATCTGGTGACGGAAGGCATGGACGAAGGCCCTATTCTGGCGCAGGCCGCTGTACCAATTATCGAAGGCGACACTGAGAGCGCGCTTGCGGCACGCGTCTTGAAGGCAGAGCATAAGCTTTACGCACTTGCGCTCAGCAAATTTGCCAGTGGCGACGCAGAAACTGGCTTGTCACGAGATGCAATGGTTATCAGCGCTTAGCTTATCAGCATAAATAAGCGGTAATTTCATTACACCCTAATTTTTTTGTTAACAAAACTTTAATTCTCGCGAAAATGCCCTAATTGAGGTTCGTAAGGGAAGCTGCTTCGGCAGCCCTTGAGATTCGCATAAGCGTCTCTTCCAATATGTGTTTATTTTTAGAGGACAACATCATGTCTCTCCGTTTTTCGACTTCCTTCCTGTCGGCCATGGCTGTTGGTTCAGCTATCGCAATGACTGCTCCTGCCATTGCGGCTGATTATGTTGCTTCGCCTTCATCGGCGCGCACACAGCCGCGCTCCGAAGTCGGCACACTGTCCTGCGAGCTTTCACCTGCGATCGGTGTCATCATCGGTAGTCAGCAAGATGTTGATTGCGTGTTCAAGCCAGTTCGCGGTCAAGGACCAGTAGAACGCTACACCGGCAACATCACAAAGCTCGGCGTTGATGTTGGCTTTGTAAATGGCGGCCAGCTTGCATGGGCTGTTTGGGCTCCAACCGTTCGTCCAGAAGGCGCGTTGAAGGGCCGTTATGTCGGCGCATCAGCTAACGCAGCTATCGGCATTGGTGCAGGTACCAACGTTCTGACTGGCGGTTCGTGGAAGACAATTTCGCTTCAGCCGATCTCGTTGCAGGGCCAGAAGGGTCTTAACGCGGCTGTAGGTCTTTCGAAGCTCAAGCTGAACTACGCAGGCTAATTCAGCTCTGTAAATTCAAAGCCCGCGTCGAACATAAATTCGGCGCGGGCTTTGTTTTAGATATTTAACGCGCATCCGGAAAACCGATTCTCACTTTTCGGGATGCGCTTTAAGCGACTTTTCTCACCCATATTTTCGTGTCGTGAACCGCCAAACCACCATAAGGGGCGGCAGGTTCAGCACCGATCAGCGTATTGATCCCCTCACCGCGCTCAAATGTCGAATTCGGGAAAATTCCCTCAGACACAACGACACCGCGCTTTTGACCAGCCCGCAGCACGGCGTGAAGAACTACTTCCCCGCGATGATTGCCAATTTCGATCCGTTCACCGTCCGCAATATCAAGTTGAGCCGCATCATCCGGGTGAATGAGAAGCTCTGGCCTGATTTCCTTGGCAAGTGACGTTGCGGTTTCGGCAAAGGTCGAGTTCAGGAAATTATGCGCCGGAGAAGTCGCAAGGCGGAATGGGTGCTCTGCGTCCACAGCCTCGATCACATTCCAGTGGTCTGGAAACTCGGGCATTTTGTGATGTGGACCTTGCAGCCCCATCACTTCCGGCGGCTTATTGGGTGATGGACTGCCCGTCCAATCCGGTTTGAAACGGAACTTGCCATCAGGCCATTTGAAACCATTGATGTAATGCGCTTCTTCAAAAGGCGGCTGCAAATCAACAAAACGCTTTTCTTTAAGCTCTTCGAAATGCGGCAGATCGCTGTTGGCATTCATATTGTCGATCAGCGTGAGCTCGTCGACATGAAAGCCGGGTAGATGCGCGACGCCCAGACGATCAGCCAGTTCGTTGATGACAAAGATATTCGGACGCGCTTCGGCAAGCGGTTCGATCAGCTTTGGACCGAGAACCACATGCTGTTGCCCGCCACCGCGATAAATATCATCATGTTCGAGGAAAGTAGTCGCGGGTAGCACAACATCAGCCATTTTAGCCGTATCCGTCATGAACTGCTCGTGCACGGCGACGAACAAGTCTTCTCGTGCAAAGCCTTTGCGCACAAGGCGCTGTTCCGGCGTTACGTTCATCGGATTGGTGTTCTGGATAAGCATCGCCATGACGGGCGGACCACCATAAAGCGCTTCGCTATCGCCTGTCAGAATACGCCCGATCTTCGATTGATCGAGAAAACGCAGGCTTTTATCCTGCATTGCGCTGCCTTCGATCTCGCGCTTGTCCATCTTGAAGATGCCAGCATTGGAGTGAAACGCACCACCACCCTCATATTGGAACGCGCCGGTAACACACGCAATTGATGCGGCAGCGTGCATGTTCACAGCACCATTGCGCTGGCGTGTAAAGCCATAACCAAGCCGGAAATAGGTGCGCTTGGTTTTGCCAACCAGATGCGCAAAAGCTTCGATTTCCTCGACACTCAAGCCGGTAATCTCAGCAGCCCATTCTGGTGGGCGGGAGGCAAGATGCGCTTCCAGTCCTTTTGGATCGTCCGTATAACGGTTGAGATAATCCCAATCGGCAAGTCCATCGCGAAACAGCACATGCATGACAGCGCAAGCAAAAGCGCCATCTGTGCCGGGTTTCAGCACAATGCCCATATCTGCCTGTCGCACCGTCGCATTGGCATAGATGTCGATAACAACGATCTTCGCACCACGATCTTTGCGCGCTCGCACGGCATGGGTCATTACATTGACCTGTGTCGCAGCCGCATTGGTTCCCCAGATAACGACAACGTCAGCCTTTGCCATCTCGCGGGGGTCCGGGCCGGTCAGACTGCCAGTCCCCGCAAAATAGCCGGTCCAAGCCATATTGGTGCAGAAGCTATCGAACTGGTTGGAATAGCGCTTTGCATAACGCAAACGGTTAATCGAGTCGCGCTGCACGAGTCCCATCGTACCAGCGTAATAATAGGGCCACACGCTTTCGCTGCCATATTGTTCTTCAGCCTTGATGAAGCGCTCGGCGATCAGATCAAGCGCCGCTTCCCATGATGCTTGCTTCCATTCACCATCACCCTTTCGTCCGGCGCGAATAAGCGGATGTTTCAAACGATCGGGATGATGAACGCGCTCGGCATAACGTGCAACCTTAGCGCAAATGACGCCAGCGGTGTAGCTGTTGTCTTTCGCACCACGAACGCGACCAATGGTGCGCTCATTCAGGATCTCGATATCGAGCGCACAGGTGGATGGACAATCATGCGGACAGGCGGAATGACCAATGGTGATATTTGATTTGGGGGGCGTCTGGCTCATAATACTTTTTTAGCGCAAGCGAAGTTCGGCAGAAACGAATTTCTGATGATTTGCGCCGCCTGCGACGAAATAGATTTTTATGAAAGCCGCAAGGTAATTGCGCCGAGGACGATCAATCCAGCAGCAAGAACACGCGGCAAGCCAACCTTCTCTTTGAGAATGAACGCGGAAATTAGAATACCAAACAGAATTGCCGTCTCTCTGAGCGCTGCGACAACAGCAATGGGCGCCATGGTCATCGCCCAAAGAGCAAGACCATACGACAGCAAAGTGCCTATACCGCCGATAAGGGATGGGCGCCAATGATTGCGAATATATTGGATAAAGCGATCTGGCTCACGATACAGCGCCCAGAATCCGAGCGGAAAGGCGTTTATCAAAAACAGCCAAAGCGTGTAGGATAAAGTATGGCCCGATGCCCGGACTCCAACACCATCGATAATGGTGTAAGCTGCAATGAAACCAGCATTGGCGAGCGCCAATAGTGCCGTTTTGCTCGAAGTACCGCCATTGCGCCGGCGCGCCTCTAGCGCCATGGCAAGCACGCCAGCGCAAATCAGAACGATGCCAAGCCAGCTCCCCCACCCCATCGCCTCACCGATCAGCGGAAAACTGACAATTGCCACCAGCAAAGGCGGTGTTCCGCGCATGATCGGGTAGGCTTCGCTCATGTCGCCCGATTTATAAGCGGCCGCAACCAGCGACATGTAGAATATCTGCGTGATCGTGGACAGCCCGATAAATTTCCAGCTTGATGGATGTGGCAGCGGCAGGAACGGTAGAAAAAACAGTGCTATAAGTCCTGCAAATCCGACCACGCAGGCGGCGGCAAAGAATTTATCACTGCCTCCCTTAACGATAGCGTTCCAGCTCGCATGAAAAAATGCGCCACAAAGGACAATCAGCAGAACAGTACCGGACATAGAAGACACGACTCAAGCAAGAGCAGATGATGAAACTTATATGTCATATTTGATGAAGCGGGGATATTGCCGAAAGCGACAAGGCATGAAACAAGCGCAGACATGAATTATCGCCACGCCTATCACGCCGGAAACTTCGCTGACGTCGTCAAACATGTCATCCTTTCCCGCATCGTCGAATATCTCAAGCGCAAGGATCAGGCTTTTCGCGTGATCGATACCCATGCGGGGATCGGACTTTATGATCTGCGTGGTATTGAAGCTGAAAAGACAGACGAATGGAGCGGCGGTATCCGCCGCATATTCGACGCGTTAGAAAAAGGCGAAATCCCGCCACAGGCAACCGAACTGCTTCAGTCCTATCTCGACGCTGTGCGCGCGGTTAATCCAAAAGGTGGACTGCGGCATTATCCCGGCTCGCCCCTCCTCACGCGCCATCTCTTGCGTAAGCAGGATCGTCTTTCAGCTATAGAGCTCCATCCGCAGGACGCCAAAAAGCTCTCCAAGCTTTTTGATGGCGATTATCAAGCACGTGTCATCGAGCTTGATGGATGGCTGTCGCTTGGCGCACATATGCCACCCAAGGAAAAGCGCGGGCTGGTTCTGGTTGATCCGCCATTTGAGATTGCGGGAGAATTTGATCGTCTCGTCGATGGTTTGGTCAAGGCCTATAAGCGCTTTCCCGGCGGAACCTATGCTTTCTGGTATCCGGTCAAGGATCGCAAGGAAATTGAGCGTTTTGCAAGAAGCCTTCGCGAAACGGAGATTGCCAAGATCATGCGGATTGAGCTTTCGATTCGCGCGCCTTCATTAGAACCAAGACTTGATGGAACTGGAATGATCGTCGTCAATCCGCCCTACACACTCGAAAGTGAGATGCAAATCCTGCTTCCCTGCCTTACCAAATTGCTTAGCGAAGAAAAGGGAGGCAATTTCAGCATACAATGGATACGTGGTGAAGCGGATCGCACTTGACCGTCGCCCCTTGCTGAATGAAACTGCACCTAAGCCAATTTAATGAAACGAGCTTCGCGCTCGAAGTGTGAGACAGGATAGAGACATGCACCGCAAGTTGGATCGCATCGGACAGTTTACTCGGACAGCGCTTTTAGCTGCGTCGGTTGTTCCCCTGACGTTCGTCTCCCTGCCCGCAAGCGCTGCCGATTATCTGAGAACTGCACCAGTCGCAGTTGGCGATGCTGGTCTTTGCAATCAGCAGAGCGTCTTGCGTCGCGTAGTTTCTGATTTTGGTTATCAGGTTCGTCATGTTCCACACCTGCCGCAGGTTGGAATCTCAGCGATGAGCGATGTTCGCCTCACCCGCTATGAACCGAAGAACAATTCAGCTCAGATTGAACGTACTTATTGTAAGGCAACAGCTGTACTCAGCGATGGTCAGTACCGTCCGGTCTGGTACATGGTTGAAGAAGGTCAGGGCTTTGCTGGCGTCGGCAGCAATGTCGAATTCTGTGTCGATGGTTTCGACCGCTGGTATGTGTTTGACGCAAGCTGCCGCGTTCTGCGTTGATAGCCCCGATGTTGCGTAAACTGGCGGTGACTTCAGCCGCCATTCTTACAGCTTCTTTCGCAGCGCTGCCCGCAATGGCGCAAGATCGGGGCGATATCCGCCCCGGCAATTTCGATTTCTATGTGTTGTCGCTGTCATGGTCACCAAGCTATTGTGCTTTAGAAGGACCGCGCGCGAACAAACAGCAATGTAGCTCATCCCGGCCCTATGGCTTCGTTGTTCATGGTCTTTGGCCACAAAATGAATGGGGTTATCCTGCCAATTGTCAGTTTGACAATGCACGCAGCCGAGGCAGCTTTGTCCCTCGTCCAATCATCTCAAGCGTTTCCGACATTATGCCGTCAACCGGTTTGGTCGCGCACCAATGGCGCAAACATGGAAGCTGCTCTGGCCTGTCCCAAAACGATTATTTCGCAACAGTTCGTCAGGGCTATGAGCGCGTAAATATTCCGCCAAGCCTGCGTAATCTGACTTCCAGCAGACGAGTCGATCCGATGCTGGTAGAAAAAGCATTTGTTACAGCCAATCCCGGAATGAAGCCGGACGGCATATCTGTTTCCTGCAAGCGCAACTATCTTCAGGAAGTTCGAATCTGCATGACAAAGGATCTCAAATTCCGCGCGTGTGAGCAGATAAATGCGAATGCGTGCCGCAGCCGTTCGGTTATGCTGCCAGCAACAAGATAATCTTAAACCTCAGGAATAATGATGACCCAGATCCTTTATTCGCCGGCCTCACCCTACAGCGCCAAGGTACGCATGGCAGCGACTTATGCTGACATTCCATTTGAAAGCGTGGTCGTGACCACCTCGGCTGAGCCAGAGAATCTGGTCAATGCCAATCCGCTCGGCAAAATACCAACCTTAATTACCGATGATGGTAAATCGGTTTTCGACAGCCGTGCGATCATGCAGTATCTCAATCGTGTTTCCGGAAATAAGATTTTTCCGCGCAATGCTGAAAAGCGCACTGACGCGGAGCGCTATGAAGCAATCGCTGATGGTCTGGCTGATGTTTTGCTAGCCCATGTTTATGAGCGTCGCGCGCGCCCTGAAGAAAAAGTGCACCAGCCATGGCTTGACCTGCAATGGCGCAAGGCAGAACGGGCGCTGGACCTTCTGAATGAAGCTCCGCCACGTCTTGCTGGCAAGCTTCACGGCGGCCATCTGGCCGTAGCTGCAACGCTTAGCTATCTCACTCTACGCTTTGGAGATAAGTGGGAGCGCGGTCGCCCAAAGCTCAAGCGTTGGATGAAGCGGTTCGAAGAACTACATCCAGAATTGGTCAAGCTTTTACCGCAAGGCTAAAAATTCAGACAATAAAAAAACCGGGCAGTTTCCTGCCCGGTTTTTTGTTCAATTACATAGTAATTAGAACTTGTAGCCGATACCGACGCGGATGTCCTGCGTGTCCAGCTTGTCACGAACAGTCGTGCCACCAAGATCGTAGTTCTTGTTGCCAAACTGAGTGTAGCGGTATTCTACGCGACCAAGAATGTTTTCGGTCAGCTTAGCTTCCATACCAACGCCTGCAGTCCAACCAACGCGGAACTTGCTTTCATCATCGTTGTTGCCCGAAAGCTTAACCTGCGAACCAGCAACACCTGCGGTGATGTATGGCAGAACTGGGTTCATGTCATAACCAAGACGGCCACGGAGCGAGCCTTCAAAGCCCTGCTTAACCTGAAGACCATCACGGGATTTTTTGGCTGCCGAGTAACCTGCATCGCCTTCAACACCGTATACGAACTGGTCCTGCTGGAAGTTCCAGCCAGCGTAAGCGCCACCCTTCCAGTCGTCAGGCTTAACAGTGATGTTGCCGCCAGGAACTTCGTTCTTCGACTTGTTCCAGCCGTAGCCGAGGTACAGACCGGTATAACCACCAGCCCAGCTTGCCTGAGGAGCAACTTCAACTGGAGCAGGAACAGGAGGCTGTTCCATGATTGCGTCAGCTGCGAAAGCAGTTGCAGAGAACGGCAGCAGCGCAGCCGAGGCGATTACGAGAGACTTAAGAGTGCGCATTGCATTCTCCTTCATTAAATTACCTTTAGCGCGGTCCCTTATCGGGCGGGCAGCAACTTGGGGAACAGGTGACCCATGCCGCGCTGACAGGAACGACATATCGACGATAATTGCGGCACGATCTGCTCCGTGGTGTGGAGAGAACCTGTCGAGAACATGGCAAAATTGCGATGTTGCATTCTGGCAACGCCCTCATACCACCCCTATATAAATGGGGAGGCTTAAGATAATTAGAAATTTACGGGATAGTCGCCAACTGAAACCACTGAATTTATTAGTCTTTTGTCAGCAGTCTGTGTGAGCCCCACTATTTTCCGCTACTTTTTTCCGGCAAAATGGCATGAATAACGACAATGAATCACGATAAGGAAGTGTTTACCCTGTTGGAAACTCCGCAAACCATTTCGCTTGCAAATTGCCCTGTTCTTGTGACCGGCGGTGCGCGACGCATCGGCAAAGCGATCGTTCATGATTTAGCAGCGCATGGCTTTCCAGTGGCGATTCACTGTAATCGCTCGGTTAAAGACGGCGAAGAACTTGCAGGGGAGATTCTGGCGAATGGCGGAAAAGCCTGTGTTGTGACTGCTGATCTGGCGAACGAAGATGACGTGCGCGGATTGGTGCGGCAGGCATCAACACAGCTTGGACCGATTCGTCTGCTTGTTAATAACGCGTCACTCTTTGAAGACGACCGTGTTGGCAGTCTTGATATGTCATTGTGGGATCGCCACTTTGCTATTCATCTTAAAACACCCGTTGTGCTCGCTGAGGAAATGGCAAAAGCACTGCCGGAAAATCTGGATGGGCTTGTTATAAACGTCATCGACCAACGCGTGTGGAAACTGAACCCGCAGTTCTTCTCTTATACGCTTTCAAAGACTGCGCTTTGGAATGCTACAAAAACACTCGCACAGGCACTTGCCCCGCGTATCCGTGTCAATGCTATTGCCCCCGGCCCCACTTTGCCGAGTGAACGCCAAAATGTGGAAGACTTTGAATTACAGGTCAGCCGTTTACCGCTGCAACGTGCACCCGACCTGTCGGAATTTGGACGCACTATTCGCTATTTCTGGGACAGCCGCTCCGTAACAGGCCAGATGATCGCTCTTGATGGCGGTCAACATCTGGCATGGGAGACGCCCGATATAGCAGGAATTAAAGAATGACCACTCCACGCAAATTCAATGATGATGCTTCTTCGCACCTGCTTTCGGATAGTGAGCAGGATGTGACAGATATTGTCATAGATGATGCGGATATCGACGATGATGTTTCTTTAGATGAGACGCCTGCTGTCGCTTCAGCCGCTGATTCCATTCAATGGGATTCATCGGACGGTTTGCCGGATACGACAGGCCTGAGTGGCGCAGACATTATTAGCGCTTTCGTCAAGCACTTGCCAAACAATCCAGGCGTTTACCGGATGTTCAACAACGCGGGCGACGTGCTGTATGTCGGCAAAGCCCGCAGCCTGAAAAAACGCGTTTCAAATTATGCCCGCGGTGTCGGGCATTCCAACCGCATTACCCGCATGATCGGCGAAACCGTGACAATGGAGTTTGTCGTCACGCGAACTGAAACAGAAGCGCTGCTTCTTGAAGCGAATCTCATCAAGCGTTTGCGGCCGCGCTTTAATGTTTTGCTCCGTGATGACAAATCGTTTCCTTACATCTTGCTGACTGGCGGCCACCGTGCACCGGGCATTTTTAAGCATCGTGGCGCACGCACACGCAAAGGTGAGTTTTTCGGACCATTTGCATCTGGCGGAGCTGTCACACGAACCATTAACGCGCTTCAGCGCGCCTTTTTGTTGCGCACTTGTACAGATTCGGTTTTTGAAACCCGTACCCGCCCCTGCTTGCTTTATCAAATCAAGCGTTGCTCTGGTCCATGTACGCATGAAGTCAGCGACGAGGACTATGCTGAGTTGGTCGATGAAGCGAAGGCCTTTCTTTCTGGTAAGAGCCAGAAGGTGAAAGACCATCTCGCGGCGGCAATGCAAGCAGCATCGGCCGATCTCGATTTCGAACATGCGGCTGTTTATCGGGATCGTCTTGCCGCACTCTCGCATGTTCAGTCGCATCAGGGTATCAATCCCCAAACCGTTGAGGAAGCGGACGTCTTTGCCATTTATCAGGATGGTGGCATGACATGCATTCAGGTCTTCTTCTTTCGTACAGGCCAGAACTGGGGCAATCGCGCTTATTTTCCGAAAGCCGACAGTTCGCTTAGCGCTGCCGAAGTGCTTGGTGCGTTCCTGTCCCAGTTTTACGATGACAAACCTTGTCCAAAACTCATTCTTCTATCGGAAAGCATCGAAGATCAGGAGTTGCTCGGAGAAGCGCTTTCATCGCGGGCGGGCTATCGCGTGCATGTCAACGTTCCGCAGCGCGGCGAGAAGAAAGAGCTCACTGATCATGCTTTGACCAACGCGCGCGAAGCGCTTGGCCGTCGTTTGGCGGAAACATCGTCACAAACACGCTTGCTCAAGGGGCTGGCCGAAGCTTTCGAATTGCCGACAGTTCCACGTCGCATCGAAGTTTATGATAACTCGCATATCATGGGCACCAATGCCGTGGGCGGAATGATCGTGGCTGGGCCGGAAGGCTTTGTCAAAAATCAGTATCGCAAGTTCAATATCAAATCGACAGACATCACGCCCGGCGATGACTTTGGCATGATGCGGGAAGTGATTGAGCGACGTTTTTCGAGACTGGTCAAGGAGCATGGCGAACCAGAGCCTGTAAGCGATGTCGAAAGCAACGATGCTTTCCCAGCATGGCCTGACCTCATTCTGATTGATGGTGGTCAAGGACAAGTCGGTACTGTCAGGCAGATTTTAAGCGAACTCGGCATCGGTCACCTAGTAACGGCCATCGGCATTGCAAAAGGCGTGGACCGTGAAGCTGGGCGCGAGCGTTTCTTTATTGAAGGTAAGCCGCCATTCACATTGCCACCACGCGATCCGGTACTCTATTTCATCCAGCGCATGCGTGACGAAGCACACCGATTTGCAATCGGTACGCATCGTGCAAAGCGAAAGAAGGATTTTGTCGCCAATCCGCTTGATGAGATTTCAGGAATCGGTCCGTCGCGCAAGCGCGCGTTGCTTCATCATTTTGGGACTGCAAAAGCGGTGTCCAGAGCAGCCATTGAAGACCTCATGCAGATTGAAGGTATTTCAGAGGCGATGGCAAAGACCATTCACGATCATTTTCATGATCGATGACGTAATTTTGTCCGGGTTTGGGCGAGTAATTCTCCACAGGCGTCATTACGTCCATAAAGAACACATGAGCAGGTGTTGATTTTCTTAGTCATCCCTGATGTTGTGCACCAGCAACGGATACGGCGGTACAATGCGGAAAAATCACACTCTCTCCCTACCAAACATACTGACTTACGCTCGGATTATTGCCGTGCCGCTTGTCGTTTTATGTTTCTTCGTAGAGGGACGACTTCAATCGAGTGATAATTCGCGCTGGGCCGCATTAGCAATTTTTGCTATTGCCAGCATTACAGACTTTTTCGATGGCTATCTCGCACGTATCTGGCAACAGACGTCAACGATTGGCCGTATGCTTGATCCGATCGCCGATAAGCTTCTGGTATCGGCCTGCCTTCTGTTGCTGGCAGCTGATGGCACCATCGCTGGATGGACGCTGTGGGCAGCGATTATCATTCTTTGCCGCGAAATTCTTGTGTCTGGCTTGCGCGAATATCTTGCTGAACTCAAAGTCAGTGTTCCAGTGTCAAAATTAGCAAAGTGGAAAACCACTGCGCAGATGGTTGCTTTGGCGTTCTTGCTCGCTGGTCCTGCCGGCGAGAAAATCCTGCCCTTCACTACAGAAATCGGCATTATTCTGCTCTGGATTTCGGCGATTCTAACGCTTTACACCGGCTGGGATTACTTCCGCGCTGGCCTCAAGCATGTCATGGATTGATCATGATGCACATAAAGCTCGTCTATTTTGCTTGGGTTCGTGAAAAAATCGGCAAGGGCGAGGAAGTTATTGAGCTCCCACACCAGAAAATCAGCGTGAGCGACCTTATTGCTCATCTGAAAACGCTTGGCGAAGAATATGAAGCAGCATTCGAGCATGAAAACGTCATTCGTGCTGCGATCAACCAAGAACATGCCGAACATGATGAAATCATTCGAGATGGCAATGAGGTTGGGCTTTTTCCGCCTATGACAGGCGGATGACATGACCAAAAGCAATGACTGCTATCTCTGCATTCGCGTACAGAGCACTGACTTCGATCTTACCGAGGAAATAAGGAAACTTGGCGAAGGTCGCAAGGACATCGGCGCGATTGTCAGCTTTACTGGTCTTTGTCGCGATGAAGGTGGCACGCTTTCTGCGCTTGAACTTGAACACTATCCAGGCATGGCTGAAACTGCAATTCAAAGCATTGCTGACGAAGCGATCAAACGGTGGCCCTTGTCCGGCGTTTCGATCATTCATCGCTATGGGTTGATAAAACCCGGAGAAAATATCGTCCTTGTTGTAACCGCATCATCTCATCGACAGGCCGCTTTTGAAGCAGCCTCCTTCCTTATGGACTTCATGAAGACTGATGCGCCGTTCTGGAAACGAGAACATTTACTCGACGGCAACAAGGGTAATTGGGTCGAATCAAAGGTGGCGGACGACCACAGCCGTGAGCGCTGGCAGAAGCGCTGAATGCAGCATTTGTTTCAACACGATGCCGCAGATAAAATTCTTTTTCGCATACAAAGAGTTTCTCGGTTCTAATTTAATGCCGAATTAACTATTTAACCCCCTAAAATATAGGCTAATTTGTAAGGTGTGTGACTACGCTGCCACAATTTTCACATGATACCGCGCTTATTGTTTGTGCAGTGACTGTTGATGCTTTTGAGTGAGCGAATGCGACAATCAAAAGATTGTCTGAGCAGCTAAAAGTATGACACAAAAAGTTTGGGGGAACGAAAGTTTCGAATTGGCGATGCTAAAAGGACTGACGAAAACTCTTTCAATCGTGGCAGCACTTACTGCTGGACTGGGTGCATTCGGTGCAGCGGCCATGTTTGTGACAACCTCCATGCCAACGGCAAGTGTTGCTGCTGAAAAGACAATCAGTGGTAAGGTGATGTATCGTGAGCGCATTGCACTTCCTCCGGAAGCACACCTGATCGTGCAGCTCACAGATGTTTCCCTTGCTGATGCACCGTCAAAGATTATTGCTGAAACAACGGTTAATACATTGCAGGGCGTACCCATCCCTTTCGCAATTAGCTTCGACACTGACGAGATTGAACCAAGCCATAATTACGCTTTGCAGGCGCGCATCGTCGCCGGTGATACATTATGGTTTGTGAATGATGAGCGCTATTCGATTGACCCGAAGAAGCCCGACGATTCCATTGAGATTAAAGTTGTAATGGTTCGCAAAAGCTCGGATGAATCAACCGCCATTGGGATTGAAGGCAAAGACTGGCTCGCTGAAGACATACAAGGTGGTGGAGTCGTAGATACTGCGCAAACCACACTCCTTGTCGACTCGGATGGCACTGTGAGCGGTTCAGGCGGATGCAACCGCTTTATGAGTAAGGCGACAATCTCAGGCAGCAAAATCTCCTTTGCCGAAATCGGCTCCACTTATATGCAATGCCCGCCCGCTCTGATGAATCAAGAACGCAAGTTCCTAGATATACTCGAAAAGACACGTTCGTATAAAATGGATGCTGGAAAACTCGTCCTGATTGATGAAGGCGGCGACGAGTTGGCAAGGCTTGCTCAAAGCCTTTAACACTAAGAAATATCAATACAAAAAAAGCCCGGTCTCGCGACCGGGCTTTTTCAATTCATCTATCAGCAATTAGCCGACGATTTCGGTGCCGGAGAACCAGTAAGCAATTTCTTCAGCAGCGGTTTCAGGAGCGTCCGAACCGTGAACCGAGTTTTCGCCAATCGACAGAGCAAATTCCTTGCGGATGGTACCAGCGTCTGCGTTTGCAGGGTTGGTTGCGCCCATGATTTCACGATTCTTGAGAATGGCGTTTTCGCCTTCGAGAACCTGAACGACTGTTGGGCCGGACGACATGGATTCAACCAGTTCTCCAAAGAAAGGACGTTCTTTGTGGACAGCGTAGAAGCCTTCAGCTTCACGGGTGCTCATCCAAACGCGCTTGGAAGCAACAACACGCAGACCAGCTTCTTCAAGCTTGGTGGTGATCGCGCCGGTCAGGTTGCGGCGAGTTGCGTCAGGCTTGATCATGGAGAAAGTACGTTCGATTGCCATTATGACACCTTGTATGATGGAAAATTCGGAAAGTGAGGCTCTATAGCGTTGATAGGCCCGATTGCCAAGGGGCAGCGCCCTTGGGTATGTCGCTTATCAGCTTGAGACGACAGAAAATTGACTGCATAGATGGATAATTCGATTCCAATGCGGGGACTCATGGAACAGCACTTTCAAATGTTCGCCTATTACAATCGCTGGGCCAATGAGTTGCTGTATTCCGCAGCTGCCGATTTGAGCGATGTGGATTACAGGCTCGACCTCGGCCTTTTCTTCGGCTCGATCCATCGAACCTTTAATCATCTTCTCGTAACAGACCGTATCTGGATGAAACGTTTCACCGGCGAAGGCGATCATCCAAACGAGCTTGATGCCATTATAACCGATGACTTCATCAAACTACGCGACCTGCGAAAAGCTGAAGATGAGCGTGTCTGCAAATATATTGAAAGCATGAATGCCGAACGGCTTGCAGGCCGCTTCACCTATATGACAACGACCAATGTGCGAACCATCAGCCAACGGCTTGCGCCAGCACTGGGTCATTTGTTCAATCATCAGACGCACCATCGCGGACAAATTCATGCGGCACTCACCCGTTTGAGTGCGGATGCTCCCTCGCTCGATCTTATTCAGTTTCAGCGTAGCGAAGCGGGACGCCGCTTCGCCTGATATTCAATCAGTTGATACTTGCGCAAATATTGGAAGCCGTGCAAAAGCCTTTTCATCATGCTTATTCTTGACGATATCTCTGTACGCATCGCCGGGCGCCTTCTGATCGACCACGCCAGTGTCACACTGCCAGCGGGGTCGAAGACGGGTTTTGTTGGCCGTAACGGCACCGGAAAGTCCACACTTTTCCGCGTGATTACCGGTGATCTTGCATCGGAGAGCGGCAGCATATCCCTGCCGAAGAATACGCGCATCGGACAGGTAGCGCAGGAAGCTCCCGGCACCGAAGATGCGCTGATTGAAATCGTCATGAAGGCGGACAAAGAGCGCGCAGCACTTCTTGAAGAAGCAGAAACTGCGACCGATCCGCATCGCATTGCCGAAATTCATACGCGCCTTGCCGATATTAATGCCCATTCGGCAGAAGCACGCGCAGGCGCGATTCTTTCAGGTCTGGGCTTTGATGCCGAAGCACAGCGCCGTCCCGCATCCGCCTTCTCCGGCGGCTGGCGTATGCGTGTGGCCCTCGCCGCTGTTCTTTTCTCCGAGCCCGACCTGTTGCTGCTCGACGAACCGACCAACTATCTCGATCTTGAAGGCGTTTTGTGGCTGGTCGACTATGTGAAGCGCTATCCGCACACTGTTATCATCATCAGCCATGATCGTGACCTGCTGAACTCGGCCACGTCGTCAATCATGCATCTCGATCAGAAGAAAATTAGCTTCTGGCGTGGTAATTACGATCAGTTCGAGCGGCAGCGCCATGAGATGCTTGAGCTTCAGCAAAAGGCTCACGCCAAGCAGGAAGCGCATCGCAAGCATATGGAATCTTTCGTTGAGCGGTTCCGTGCTAAGGCTACCAAGGCCCGTCAGGCACAGTCACGTATGAAGGCGCTGGAAAAACTAAAGCCCATTGAGCTTTATGTTGAAAGCAATGTGCAGCCGTTCCGCTTTCCTGACGCAGACAAAAAGACTGCATCGCCCGTCATCGCGCTCGATAACGCAGATGTCGGCTATGTTCCGGGTAAGCCAGTACTGCGCAACGTGACGCTTCGCATCGACAATGATGATCGCATTGCGTTGCTCGGCTCCAACGGTAACGGCAAATCCACGCTCGCCAAACTGATTGCCGGGCGTTTGCAGCCTGAAAAAGGCTCGCTAACGCTTTCGCCAAGCCTCAAAGTCGCATTCTTTGCGCAACATCAGATGGACGATCTGATTCCGGAAGACAACGCCATTGAGCACGTACGCAAGCTGATGCCGGGTGAGTTGGAAGCGAAGGTTCGCGCACGCGTTGCTCAGATGGGACTGTCGACCGAGAAGATGCTGACACCCGCAAAAGACTTATCGGGTGGCGAGAAAGCACGGCTTTTGATGGGCCTTGCGACTTTCCACGGCCCTAACCTGCTGATCCTCGACGAACCGACCAACCACCTTGATATTGATAGCCGCGAAGAACTGGTTCACGCGCTCAATTCTTTTAACGGCACAGTAATTCTGATTGCGCATGATCGCCACTTGATTGAAGCCACGATGGAGCGCCTGTGGCTGGTCCGTGAAGGCGGCGTCAAAGCGTTCGACGGCGATCTGGACGAGTACCGGCAGATTGTTCTCGCTGATGCGAAGGGCGATCAGGTTTCAGAGCGTGAGGAAGGTCCGAAGGTCAACAAGGCAGAGCAGCGCAAACTCGCCGCTCAGAAGCGCGAAACATTCGCGCCTTTGCTGAAAAAGATCAAGGAAACCGAGAGCTTGATGCAGAAACTGCAGAAACAGATTCAGGCATCAATGGCGCAGCTGGAAGACCCTGCTCTTTATGAAAAAGAACCGCAAAAAGCGATCAGGATTAATAAAGAAATGAGCGATGCAAAATCGGCGCTCGCGGAAGCGGAAGACAAATGGCTGGAAATGTCTTCCGAATATGAAGAAGCAATGGCTGAATAATAATTTCGGCCATTGAAACAAATAAACTAATTATTGTTATATAATATGTATCTCATATTATCGTCTGAATATAAATCGATATAGTCCGTGGCCAGTATTCCATAATAATTTGGGGCAACGACATCAGATCTCAGAAAGTTTAAAAACTGGTCTTTTATATAAAAAGCCATGCTCTTTATCGAAAATGAAGTATCTGTCGCATCATGCGCATTGAATCCATTGAGATAATATTGGCTATCCGACGTTTTGTGATCCGAACTAGCCGCACCAAGTAAACTAACAACCTCAGCCCATTTTCTCTTGGGACTATCCTCACTGTCATTGTCTTGCTTTATTATATCATTCCACTGAATACCGGGCATTGTAGCCACATTCGAAATTACAACTATTTTACCTCGTGCCTCTGAAAGACTACCCGCGCCATTGCGCGTATCGATAAATAGCATAAACCTGTGATAATTCCCGTATCTCCCATTAAAAATGCTCATGAACTCTGCATTTGATACGCTGGAATATTCTTGTTTTATCCTCATGAAAAATGTTTCGCTTGGATTTTTATTCAAGAAGCTTCGAAGTTCATTCATAACATCATCGAAATTCAATTTTTCATTGATGCTACCGTGGTGCATTTCAAAAGAACCCTTTGAAACACAGCATCTGATATCAAGATAGCGAACGCCTTTATTTAGTTGATCCGACAAGCTGATCGTTTGACACCTACCAATTCCCAATATCTCATGGAAGGCGCAAGAGTCATGGGTTCCCATAATCGTCATTTTGGCAAGAGATCTGTTTGAATCAACCGCTGACATCCATGAATTCAAAGGTACACTCAATGAAATTGGCATATTTTCACCATAAAATATAAATGTATTTATTTGAAAGAATTTTAAATATCATGCATTTGATTTACAGAGTACCTGTCAATATTTTAAATAACGCTATACTTCAGCTAAAGCCCGAAGACTATTCGTCTTACCTCAAATCCGTTGACGCCGAATGCGTGTTCGCATCAATGCATAAACACCAAGCACACCGAGAATGAGACCTATCGTTGTATAGGTCTCGTCTGCCTCTTCGGCGCCACGCCGCAGCACAAGATCAACTTTTGACAGTTGCAGACCGTCCGTATTGCCTTGAACAGCTCGGAAGGAATAAGTGCCAGACAATACGGGATCGATATCACCAGCGCTCTGGCGCAAAATGCTGCCATCCTGTGGCCGGTCCATATTGATCGAACTGCTGTTCGAAGCAAAATCCATCCCCTGCGAAAGAACGGGAAAACCATCGCGGCTCACAGCCAGCGTTATCGCTGAACGACGTTCAGCTGGCACATAGCCGGGTAATGGTGTTGCATCGAGGAAGATGCGAACAGGCGCATCGCTTGCTTCGAGTTTGATTTCTTGCGTAATAAATCCAGCCTGACGGCTTTCAAGGATCGGCCAGCGACCAATCTCATCACCGGTAAAATGGCGCATATACCAGGGATAACCCAAAGCGATGCTGAACCCTGCGATAATCATTGCAACGAATAGAGCGCGCATCAGGCTTTACGCTCCCAACGACGATCTGGTGTCTGTTGCCAGTAAGTCAAATCGTGGTTCTCCGTCTTAAACGACTTCCACTGCGCCCGCGCATGTTCGAGCTGCTCCTGATTATGCCCGTCAAACATCACAACCAAACGCTCGTAAGCAGCAACTTGATCAAGTGAAGCGCCCTCAACGAGAAAACGGACGGTGGCACTGTTTGGGTTTTCCTGCGTCGTGGTCAGCAAAACCGGCTGCTGTTCAGCATGCGGCTCCTGATCTGTCCCGTGTGCGACAAATGACGTATCGGAGAACGTCCAAAGCAAACTGTCCAGCGAATCGCGCCTCTCGTCCGTAACTGCCTGAATAGTCACACGCCAGCCGCGCGTCAGAGAACGCTCGACAAGCCCCGGCAGAGCTTCATCAAGCGTCGATTCAGTCAGGTGGTAAAAGAGGATTTCAGCCATGCGCTCTCTTTAGATCATTCATCGTGGCGAAGAAAGTGATTCACATCTTCGCCACAACGCATTGTTTCTGAATCAAATTCAGCTTTCGAAATTATCGCGAACCAGACGGTCAAGAAGACGAACGCCATAACCGGACGCCCATGTCTGGCTATATTCATTGGTTGGCGAGCCCATTGCCGTACCGGCAACATCGAGATGCGCCCACGGTGTATCGCCGACAAACCGCTTGAGGAACTGCGCGGCCGTAATCGAGCCTGCATGGCGACCAGAGCTGTTCTTCATGTCGGCGAATTTGGAATCGATCATCTTGTCGTACTCCTTGCCCATCGGCATGCGCCAGAGTTTTTCACCTGTCGCCTGACCGGCATCATAAAGCTGGTCTGCCAATTCATCATCATTAGAAAAGAGGCCTGCATGATGCGTGCCAAGAGCCACGAGAATAGCACCCGTCAGCGTCGCCAGATTGATAATGAACTGCGGCTTGAAGCGGTCATTGGTGTAATAAAGCGCATCAGCCAGTACAAGTCGGCCTTCGGCATCGGTGTTGATGACTTCAATCGTCTGGCCCGACATTGAAGTAACAATATCGCCCGGACGCTGCGCATTGCCATCTGGCATGTTTTCGACAAGGCCGATCACACCAATGGCGTTGACCTTTGCCTTACGGCCTGCAAGCGCACGCATCAGACCGGCAACAGCCGCAGCGCCGCCCATGTCACCCTTCATTTCTTCCATGCCACCAGCTGGCTTGATCGAGATGCCGCCGGTGTCGAAAGTCACACCTTTACCAACGAAAGCAACAGGCTTTTCTTTAGCCTTCGCGCCCTGCCATTCCATGATAACGAGGCGTGGCGGACGCGGTGATCCCTGCGCAACGCCCAGAAGCGAACCCATACCGAGCTTCTTCATTTCCTTTTCGCCAAGAACTTCGACCTTAACGCCCAATTTTTGAAGCTTTTCCGCTTCTTCAGCAAATTCTACAGGGCCAAGGACATTGGCTGGTTCGTTAACAAGATCGCGGGCTTTCAAAACGCCATCGGCGACCGCCTCAGCAACTTCGAGCGCCTTCTTCGCGCTGTGAGTATCGGCCACATGAATATGAACCTTGGCAGCATGCTTTGGTTCACCATTTTCTTCGCTCTTGCGGGTCTTGTAGCGATTAAACTCATAAGAACGCAGGATCATGCCGAGTGCGACGTCGGCTGCTTCATCACCAGCAATTGTCGTTTCAGGCAGAGCCAGCGTCACCGTCGCGCGCTCAGATTTACCGATTCGCGAAAATGCTGCGCCACCGATTTTGATCCAGTCGTCATTGCCAAGTTCACCCGGCTCACCGACACCAACCAGCACTATTTTATCAATATTACCTTCAGAGGTTTCGATTGCCTCGGCAGTTTTGCCAAGAGCGCCTGAGAAATCAGATACTTCAATAATACGCGTGATCTTCTCAGAACCACCAACAGCTTGAGCTGCCTCTTCCGCAAAGCTTCCACCTTTGGCAACCAAAACTATGCTTACGCCTTTTTGCGGTACTGAAAATTCATTGAAGGAAAATGAAGGGCGTTTCGACATAACAACTCCAAATAAGTCAGATTATGAGATGACACGATTGTGTCGCGACTTTTCCTTACTCATGTGAGACGAATATGGCGAAACAGCAAGGGTATTGCGTTATCAAAATCAGTTTTACGTTAACTCCGGTGAAAACGTGCAGATTTCAACTCTGGAACTATCTGTCTCATGGTTAAAGCGATCAGTTTTAATTATTACGTCCGCAAATCCGCCTAGCGCTGGCATCTGTCAGAAATCTTTAGTAATCTGTTAACCAAATTTCTTTGGCTAATTTTAGCCAAGTGCTATTACGCTAGATCTTAATTACGAGCATTGTTTCTATCGGGACAGGCTCCTTCAACGGAACCGGGATGTAAACTCCGCCTATGAAATTGATTGAGTTGTACATCCTGCGCCGCGTGGCGATCATGTTCTTCGCGGTGCTGGGGGCCGCAGTCGGCATTACGTGGACAGTACAAGTGCTGCAACGCGTCGACTTCTTAACGACGAGCGGTCAGTCAATTCAAACCATCATTCAGTTTACGTCTCTTTTGATTCCGTCGGCGATTCCACTCGTCATGCCGTTTGCGTTGATCATTGCGATCACACAGACGCTTTCCACAATGAATCAGGACTCAGAGCTGGTCGTCATTAACGCATCTGGCGCACCGCGCAGTGCTGTTATGCGCCCCATTCTTATGCTTGCCGCCATCATTTCAGTGGTTTCCTTTCTTGTTGCCAATTACATTGATCCATATGCGCGAATGAACATGCGCGCGATGATTGCGAATGCGAGTGCTGACTTGCTGAATGTCGTCGTTCAGGAAGGAAACTTCCGCAAACTATCCGATAATCTTTACATCCAGATAGCCGAGCGTCGCGGCGACGGCAGTATAGGCGGGTTATTCATCGCCGACTCCCGCGACCCTTCGCTCGACCTCATCTATTATGCTGCTGACGGCAACATAGCGAGTACACCTACTGGCGATATGCTTTTGATGCAGAATGGTGAAGTTCAGCGCCGCAGCGTTTCCGATGGCACGGTTTCGATAATTAAATTCAATTCATATGCTTTTGATCTTAGTCAGTTTACCTCTGCTGGCGATGACTTTGTGATTTATGCAAAAGACCGCCCTCTGAGCTATCTGTTGAATCCCGATCCTAACGACCCCGTTCTGCAAACCCGCCCTCTTCGATATAAGGCTGAGTTGAACCGACGTTTGACAGAATGGCTCTATCCAATCGTGTTCGCGATGATCGCCCTTGCCTTCGCTGGCGACTCCCGCTCGCACCGAGAAGCACGCGTATCGGCATCATTTTCAGCTATTAGCACGGCGCTACTGATTTATTGGGCGGGATATTTTTCGGCAGACAGAGCTGATAAGGACGAAACCTACATCGTAGCCATGTATTTGGTGCCTTTGGGTGTCATTCTGATAACTGGCTTTTCTCTGTTGACCGGACGTCGTATTGGTCTGCCGGATAAATGGAATGATCAAATCCTCGATGGATTCGACCAGTTGCGTCGTCGCATAGAAAATTTCTTTGACCGCATTTTTGGACGAAACCGCAAAAACACCGGAGGTCAAGCATGATTGGTTGGACCCTCGGACGTTATTTCTTTACCCGTTACGTTCAGATAACCTTCTACTTTCTGCTCGGAATTTTCGCGCTAGCAATGCTGCTCGATTTTACAGAAAACGCTAGCAAGCTTGCCAACTTACCGGGCTATTCGGTCTGGGCTGCGCTCGGCATTTCTGCCATGCGTGTTCCATTCATCATGCAGCAAATGATCCCATTTGTGGCTCTATTTTCTGCAATGGCGACATTGATTTCGCTTAATCGGAAATATGAGTTGGTTGTTGCACGTTCGGTCGGCGTTTCTGCATGGCAATTTTTGCTGCCCGCTTGCTTCGGGGCTTTTCTTTTCGGTCTTGCCACCATTTTTATCCTTAACCCTTTTGCGGCTTATGGCTTTTCAAAAGCTGAAGAGATCGCATCGGTATGGAAAAATGGCAAAGTCACCGATGTATCTGCGCTGCGTGATCCTTGGCTTCGTCAAAAAACCGATGAAGGCGAAACAATCATCGGCGCGAAAAGCATTCTTGATCGCGGCGCAACGCTATCGGATGCGACGTTCATTCAGTTTGATGACAAGAAAAATATCGGCGTGCGTTACGATGCACGTACTGCCAAGCTGACGAATGGCTTCTGGGAACTCACTGACGTCACTGAATTTGCTCGCGGGAAAGAACCCGTCAAACTCAGCACATTCCAGATACCGACGCAGCTGCGTCCAGAATATGTGGAAGAAAAGCTAGCCTCCCCTGACACAATTCCCTTTACGCAATTGCGTCAGAAGGTCGAAGTCGCGCGTTCATTTGGCTATTCAGCAAACGCATTTGACATGCAATACCAGTCACTTCTGGCATTGCCAGCACTGCTGATGGCAATGACGCTCATTGCTGCAACCGTGTCGTTAAAATTTGTGCGATTTGGACAGTCCGGAGCGATGATTCTGGGTGGCGTTGTTGCTGGCTTCATGCTTTATGTCGTTTCGGTCTTGGTGAAGGCATTCGGGAATGCGGGATTCGTTCCGCCGTTCGTTGCCGCATGGGTTCCAGTTGTTATTGCAACATTCTTTGGTATCTCCTTTTTGTTGCATAAGGAGGATGGTTAGTGGGTTTGAGTAACGCCCGCATGGTTCTGCCCCACACGTTCACGCGTCTTGCACGCGGGACAGCTTTGGCGTGCGCCCTTGCTATACCTTTAAGTTCAGTTGCAATTTTCCCTTCGCAGGTTCAGGCACAGGATGCTTTGGGGGCAAATTACCAGAGCGATCCAAATGCGCGTATGCTTATGCAGGCGGATGAACTCGTCTATGATCGCGATGCAAACGTCGTTACCGCTCAGGGTAAAGTTCGCATTGAGTATGACGGGAATCGCCTTGTTGCGGATCAGGTGACATATAACCAGCAAACCCGTCGTATGACTGCGACTGGCAATGTTGAAATTGTCGAGCGCGATGGCAATAAGATTTATTCCGATCATCTGGACGTAACAGATAGTTTCCGCGATGGCTTTGTGAATGGCTTGCGTGTTGAGACTACTGACAATACTCGCTTTGTTGCAGAGAGTGCAGAACGCAGTAACGGTGAAATCACCACCTTTAACAACGGTGTCTACACTGCATGTCAGGCATGCGAAAAAGATCCTGACAAGCCCGTTCTCTGGCAGATCAAAGCCCGCAAAATCATTTGGAATAGCGCAACGAAAACTGTCCGGTTCGAGCGTGGTAAGTTCGAGCTGTTCGGAATGCCGCTGGCTTATTTCCCTTCTTTTGAGATGGCCGACCCGACAGTTAAGCGTAAAAGCGGATTCTTGTTCCCTGAATTTGCGATGAAAAAACATCTTGGTCTTGGCATTAAGAATTCGTATTTTTGGGCGCTCGCACCAAATTACGACCTGACGCTTTCGACAACGGCTTATACGAAACAAGGTTTTCTGACACAGGCTGAATGGCGTCATCGCCTCGAGAATGGCACGTATAATCTGCAAATTGCCGGTATTCATCAAATGAAGCCGGGTGAATTTGATTCAAACACGATTGATCACGATAAAGAAAATCGTGCAATGGTCGCATCAAAAGGCGATTTTGAAATCAATTCACGCTGGAACGCTGGCTGGGATATCATGGCCCAGACGGATCGTAATTTCAGCCGCACCTACGGCCTGACGGGTTATTCTGGTCAAACGCAGGTTTCAAAGATCTATCTGCGCGGAATTAACAATCGCAATTACTTCGATCTGAACTTCTACCGCTTCAATGTGCAGGAATCTTATCCTGTTACATCAAATTACAGCGATGTGGAAATGCATTCGAAGCAGCCTTGGGTTTTCCCAAGTCTCGACTATTCTTATACAGCGCCTGAACCCGTTTATGGTGGCGAGTTGAATTTTACCGCTAATTTGCAGGCGCTTTACCGCAAGAACGCGAATTACGCTTATACCTATAAAAACGGTGTTCGAACGCTACCGGATTACCCACGTATTCCAGGCTTTAGCGGCACCAATACGCGCCTGACAGGTGAAGTTGAATGGAAGCGCTCCATCATCACAGATTCAGGTCTGGTGATTACGCCTTTGCTTGCGCTACGCGCTGACGCAATTAACGTGAACACAAACTTTGATCCAGCCGTCGCCGGCTTTACGGATGCAGTGGTCAAGTCTGAAGCTCTTCGCGCTATGGCAACCGCCGGACTTGAGCTTCGTTGGCCAATTCTGTTCTCGACGACCAGTTCTACGCATATTCTTGAGCCAATCGCCCAAATCTATATGCGCAATAACGAATCTTATGCTGGTCAGTTGCCGAATGAGGACGCACAAAGCTTCGTCTTTGACGCAACAAATCTTTTCTCACGTGACAAGTTCTCTGGGTATGATCGCGTCGAAGGTGGCACTCGCGCCAACTTTGGCCTGCGCTATTCTGGTAGCTTCGACAACAGTGATTGGAACCTCTACGCACTTGGTGGTCAGTCCATTCAACTCGGTGGCGTGAACTCGTTCGGCACAAGTGACTTCGTCAATGTAGGCGCAGATTCTGGCCTGCAGGATGCTCGCTCTGACTATGTCGGTATGATCGGCACTTCAAATACCACCGGCTTTACAATGGCAGCGCGCGGGCGTTTTGATAAAGACGATCTGAGCCTCAAACGTGGTGAACTAGAAGCCAGACAGAATTGGTCACGCCTTACCGTTTCCGCTCGATATGCTTATATCGCTGCTCAGCCAGCCTATGGTTATTCAGATATCCGGCAAGAAGTCGGTGGAACAGCATCACTTAAGATTAATAAAAATTGGAGTACCTTTGGTTCCGGTACATATGATCTGGTGTCTGATACATTGGTTCGTGCATCAACTGGCCTGGCTTACGATGACGAATGTTTCACTTATGCAATGTCTTACACCCAGACACGGAATCCCGGCGAGAGTAGGTCGTCTTACGGAGTAGGCTTTAAAATATCGTTCCGTACGCTTGGAGAAATTCAAAGCGGTTCTCAACCTTTATAGGAACGCTGCAAACCGGAAGAGACCAGATTTCTTCCGGTTTTTTACATCTTAGATGTGTCCCATTTAATCACATATCGGTAATTTTTATCACTTTTGTTTCGTTATTATTCACGCTTAGTCCCGTAAAATACGTGAGGGTCATTGTTTCGCCGTACTACCTCATTTATACAGTCATCTTAATGTAATTGGCATTTGATTGGGGCGCTCTAATCAGGACGTAACTTTCGAAGCATAACAATATGGCATATACGGCGAGCTGCGCATTGCCGACCTGAAGGAAATCGGGAAAGATAGATGATGTTTGCAAAACCTCTTTTCGCTACCATGATGGGCGCCGCTGTTTGTTTTACGGCGCTTGGTACGGCTGCGAGTCTGAGCCCTGCACTCGCCGCATCAAACTCGGCTGAAGCTAAAATCATTGTATCAGGCAATGCAATTACCAATGGTGACATTCAACGTCGTGCGAATTTCCTGAAGTTGCAGCGCAAAGGTGGCAATCTCAATCAGACGGCTCGCCAAGAGTTGACGGATGAAATGCTTAAGCGCATTGAGATGAAAACGCGCGGCATCAACATTTCCGACAAGGAAGTGGATGAAGCCTATGCGGGCTTCGCAACGCGCAACAACATGAGCGTTGCCCAACTTAATCAGGTATTGAATCAGGCTGGCATAACACCTGACCATTTCAAGAAATACATTATGGTTCAGATGGGATGGGGGCGTCTCGTAGCTGCGCGTTTCCGTGCAACTGGAATGGTTAGTGAGCAGGACGCTGTTCAGCGCATGCTGAAAAATGGTGGAAAGAAACCAAGCGCAACCGAATACCAGTTGCAGCAAGTTATCTTTGTTGTGCCAAATGCAAAGCGCTCACCAGCTCTATTGGCCAAGCGTCGTCAGGAAGCCAATGCACTGCGTTCGCGCATTCAAAGCTGTGATACGACGCGTCAGTTGACCAAAGGTATGATCGACGTCACGGTACGCGATCTTGGACGCATCATCGAGCAGCAGTTACCGGGTGAATGGGCGAAGGATGTGAAGGCGACCAGCCCTAATCGTGCGACGCCGCCACGCGACACCGAAAAAGGCGTCGAGATTCTTACGGTTTGCGGAACACGAAAGGTTTCCGATGATCGTGTAGCGCAGCTTGTTTTCTCGATGGAAGGCGCTGATTCTGCAGCTGGTCAGGAAAAGAAGGCCGACGCATTGAGCAAGAAGTATGTTGAAGAGCTTCGTGCGAAAGCCAGCATCGTCAATCGCTAAGCTTTAATGTAGCGCATTTCTCAGCAAAGCTGAGTGCTTAATTCGAGGGGGCTTTTGCCCCCTTATTTCATCAATTGAGACAAAAAATATGACCAGGCAATCAGTTGTTCCGCTTGCGATCAGCATTGGCGATCCCTCAGGTGTTGGGGCGGACGTTGCTCTAAACGCATGGCTGCAGCGCGGAGAGCTCTCACTGCCATCGTTTTTATTGATTGCCGATCCAGATCAACTTACTGCCCGAGCGAAGCACCTTGGTCTGAATGTTCCATTGGCTGAAATCCACACTCCAGGAGAAGCTCTTGACATCTTTCATACGAAGCTTCCTGTTTTAGCGCTTGAAAACAAGCACACAGAGAGTCCCGGCAAACCTCTGTCAGAAAACGCTGCCGGCGTTATTGAAGCAATAGAACGCGCCGTTGAACTGACGTTAAAAGGTGAAACTTCGGCTGTCGTCACCTGCCCGATTGCCAAAAAGCCGCTCTATGATGCTGGTTTCAAACATCCCGGTCACACAGAGTTTCTCGCCGAACTTGCCAGCAAGTATCTTGGACGCACTGTAATCCCTGTGATGATGCTGGCCGGTCCCGAACTGCGTGCCGTCCCCGTCACGATCCATATTCCGCTAGTTGATGTGCCGCGCTTACTGACCAAGGACGATATTCTGGAGGTGGCTTATATCACCGCGCAGGAGTTGACGGACCGGTTCGGTATTAGCGCCCCTCGCCTTGCGATTTCCGGCCTCAACCCTCATGCAGGTGAAGGCGGAGCGCTGGGCAAAGAAGATGATGCGATTATTCGACCAGCGGTCGAGGAATTACAACGCGAAGGCATCAATGCATGGGGTCCGCTGCCAGCCGACACCATGTTCCATGCGCCAGCACGTGTGACCTATGATGTAGCGATTTGCATGTATCATGATCAGGCACTCATCCCGGCAAAAGCGCTTGCCTTTGATGAAACCGTCAATGTTACGCTTGGGCTTCCCTTCATCAGAACATCACCAGATCATGGGACAGCTTTTGACATTGCTGGAAAGGGCATCGCCCGGCCTGATAGTCTGATCGCATCAATCCGGCTAGCGCAGGAACTTGCAGAAAACGAAGCAAGGCGGAAATCATGAGCATCGACAATCTTCCGCCACTCAGAGAGGTCATCGAACGACACGATCTGATGCCGAAAAAGTCGCTCGGACAAAACTTTCTGTTCGACCTTAATTTGACATCTAAAATTGCGCGTCAGGCAGGTAACCTTCAGGATCAGCCAGTTATCGAAGTTGGCCCTGGTCCGGGTGGCCTAACCCGCGCCTTACTTGCTCAGGGTGCTATCGTAACCGCGATTGAACGCGATGAACGCTGCCTTGATGCGCTCGCAGAAATCGAAGCGCATTATCCGGGGCGGTTACGCATAATCTCCGGCGATGCATTGGAACAGGATTTCAAAGCTTTGTTTCCCGAAGGTCCAAAGCCGCGGATCGTCGCCAACCTGCCTTACAATGTTGGCACGCAATTGCTGCTCAACTGGCTTCTGTCTGAACCATGGCCACCGTTTTACTCTTCAATGACGCTCATGTTCCAGCGTGAAGTGGGTGAACGTATTGTGGCTGCACCGGGCACCGACCATTATGGACGTCTTGGCGTTCTTGCGGGCTGGCGTACGCATTCTCGCATTGCATTCGATGTACCGCCTCAGGCGTTTACACCGCCGCCCAAAGTCATGTCGTCCGTTGTGCATATCACGCCACGTGAAGAGCCTTTACCATGTCGCGCGGACGCGCTGGGGCAGATTACGCAAGCCGCTTTTGGCCAGCGCCGCAAAATGCTGCGTCAGAGCCTGAAACCTGTTAGCGGCGCTGAACTGCTGGAGAAGACCGGAATCGACGGGACGCGCCGCGCAGAGACGTTGAGCGTTGAAGAGTTCGTCGCACTGGCGAATGCTTACCGGCCTGTTTGATTCAACCCATTTTTGGCGTCACTTGCCATTGGCGCCAAATTCATCTGCTTGAAAACCTTGTCGACGTGATCCATTTCCGAGCGGAAACTCGACATAGATGAACCTGTGAGCTTCTCACCAGCATTTAGCTGCGCTTTGAGTGGATCGACATATTGATCGCCCACTTTAAGCTCGTAATAGAGGTGTGGGCCGGTCGAATAGCCTGTCGAACCGACATAGGCGATCACCTCACCTTGTTTCACATGTTGGCCGATTTTCAGCCCTTTGGCCTCGCCGGACAGATGCGCATAAGTGGTACTATAGCCGCCCTGATGACGAATACGCACATATTTGCCATAGCCCTTTTGTGACGAAATCAGTTCCACAACGCCATCGCCTGCGGCGACGATGGGCGAGCCAATAGGTGCATCATAATCAACGCCATTGTGGTGTTTTCGTACATGCAAAACCGGATGCACACGCCAGCCAAATCCATCATTCAGACGGCCATTTGGCAGAGGCTTATGCATCAAATATTTTGTCATCGAGGAACCATCCTCGTTGAAATAATCCGCGTTTCCTTCAACCTCATGCCGGTAAAGTCGCTTGGAGCGGCCATTCGTGGTAAACTCGACAAATACCAGTTCGGGGTCAGTATCGACGCTTTCGCGAAACAGGAGGTCGATTTTATCGATCCCGTTGCTGCCTTTTTGAAGCGATACATTGTTTTCGGCGGCGAGCTTCCTCACATCATCCGCGACGGCGCGCGGTGCACCGGCTGCAATCAATTGTGACTGAACAGATCCATCTGTCCGGATTTTGGCTGGCCTACGTGTTGCCGAAAGCATTGCATCGCGAGAGAGGCGTGCGAAAAGACGCTGATTATCATTGGCGCGAAACACACCGTCGTCAGTTCGACCATAAACAGAATCAGACGCACTGCCATGCCTGAACCGCGCCATAGTGATATGCGCAGGCTTGCCGACAGACTGATCAAGAAGCAGAACAAGGTTATCACCGGGAACGAGGTATTTTTGCCCCAATGCCTGTTCGAGATGCTCAGCATCTTCAGCAGCAACATCTGCTGCCTGCATCAGAACACCCAGTTTCTCACGTGATTGCGGAGCGAGAACAATTTCATGCGCTTTTGGATGAGGCGTGCCCGCGGGCTTGGCAAAGCTCACATTCAGCGGCACCCCATTTTGATTGGCGAACGCCGAAATTTTATCTGCCGGATCAGCGGCTGCAACGCCACTCTCTTTGATATGTGTCGAGGCTGAGTTGCGCAGCCCCTGCCCGCTCGGACCATTTTTCAGATCAAGGATGACATGCTGATAGGTGAAGAGGGTCGCCTCACCATCATCCGTGCCTTCGGCAATATCAATGCGCTTAGCAATTCGCTGGTTCTCATCAACGCCGTTTTGCGGAACCAGTCGTGCTTCTTTCATAGCCGCATGGCTGTGAACAAGCGAGGCCGGATCAACCATGACCGGTTGGGAAGCATGTCCGTGACGTACAAGGCTCGCCGTTATCAGTGTCATTGCACCACCTGCAAGAAGTGTCGCTGATGCAAGCGCAATGCAGGCACGCCGATGTGTGTGAATTGAAAAACGGACTCGTTTTAAGGGCTTGAGCACACGTTGAGAAAGAGGCGCAAGTCTTGCTTGCTCAGCCAATGCAGTTCTATGCGTGCCATCCGACCGAACCATAAGATCTGGCGATACGACAACATGAATCTGCTTATCTCTGCGGGCAGTGCGAAACAGCATGCAGTGAACGGCTCCAAATTCCATCTGAAATGACAAACGGACCAGAAGACCAGAGCGCGGCTAAATTATGGCTCCGGCGGATATAATCCACCGGAGATAGAAGCACAAATGCTCGAGTTAAATTTATCAGGCGCTGGCACGTGTTTTGCGATGGGCGGACAACGACGACCAAGAGTAAATAATCAGGCCGGTCCAGATGAGCACAAAAGCAACAAGCTGCGCGTTTGAGAACGGTTCGTGAAAAATGAAAATCGCAAAAATGAACAGCAATGTCGGCGTTAAATACTGCATCAGGCCAAGAGTCGTATAACGCAGCAACTTCGCGCCACCTGCATAGAGGATCAGAGGAATTGCGGTAAACGGACCAGCCAACAAGAGCAGGGAAATGTCCGATGCGGAGCCTGAAAAGAAGTGGTCCTGCCCGTTGACCAACAACCAGATTATGTATCCGATCGCTGGAATAGAAAGAATAACAACTTCAAGCGTGAAGCCTTGCAAAGGTGGCATTGGTAGAGATTTGCGGAAAAAGCCATAGAGACCGAATGTCACCGGCAGAACCAGCGAAATCCATGGAAGACCACCTGCATTGAAGGTAAGAACAAGAACCGCTGCAAAAGCAAAACCAACCGCCACATATTGAATTTTGGTCAAGCGTTCGCCGAGAAACAGGCCACCCAAAACCACATTGAACAAGGGATTGATATAATAGCCGAGAGCTGCGCCAATGATCTGATCATGCGCAACGGCCCATACATAAACTGACCAGTTGATCGTGATGAGTGCCGCAGTCAGCGCTGCCATTGCCAGCATGCGCGGCGTTCGCAATGCCTCAAGGATCGTACGAAATTGTCCGATGAAAACCAGCAGAATAGCCGCGACGGGCACTGACCAGATCACACGATGCGCTACGATTTCAAGTGCCGGAAGATGTGACAACGCCTTGAGGTAGAATGGCAAAACAGCCCAAAGACCATAAGCGGCCAAAGCCATCATGAAGCCACGACTTCCATCTGAAATCTGGCCTCCGGATAAGGTCTGCTCGCTCATTTTCATCTCCGCATTAAGAAATCACTCGGATAAGCGAAAAACTTTGCCGAGATAGTCAAACTGCTATGCGCCGATCAATCCATAAAATCTATTCAATTAAACTGATCAAAGCATCAATCTTCGTGAATGGAGCGAGCTATTCAGCCGCGACCAGCCCCGCCAGAGAGCGGTTCTTCATCAGTTTATAATTGACCGAATCCATCAGTGCCTGAAACGATGCGTCGATGATATTGTCGGAAACGCCGACTGTACGCCAACGAGCACCCGTTCCATCACCGGATTCAATCAAAACTCGGGTGATAGCTGCGGTGCCACCATTGAGAATACGAACCTTGAAGTCCACCAGTTCAAGGTCTTCGATCTCATCCTGATAGCGACCCAAATCCTTACGCAGCGCAATATCGAGAGCGTTCACCGGACCGTGACCTTCGGCAACCGACATATGCATTTCGCCATCAACTTCGACTTTCACTACGGCTTCGGAGACAGTTTTTAAGGATCCATTGGCATCGAACCGGCGCTCGACGAGACAGCGGAAGGAATCGACTTTAAAAAAGTCTGGCTGCGGGGAAAGCATGTTGCGCGCGAGGAGCTCGAAACTCGCATCCGCACCTTCATAGGCATAACCTTCGGCTTCGCGCTCTTTGACCAGTGAAATCAGAGTATCGAGCCGGGCATCATTTTTTGCGACCATAATGCCGCGACGTTCCAGTTCAGCGATAAAATTCGACTTACCACCCTGATCAGACACCATAACGCGACGACGGTTTCCGACTGTTTCAGGAGGAACATGTTCATACGTCTGGGGGTCTTTGAGTAACGCAGACGCATGAATGCCCGCTTTGGTCGCAAAAGCGGAAGTCCCAGTATATGGTGCCTGCTCCACTGGTGAGCGATTGAGAATATCATCAAAAGCACGCGAAATGCGGGTAATGGCTTTCAAGGCATCTGGTTTAATGCCCAGCTCGAAACGATCCGACCAGTAAGGCTTCAATGCCAGTGTCGGGATCAGGGAGACAAGATTTGCATTACCGCAACGCTCGCCAATTCCATTCAGCGTTCCCTGCACATGGCGCACACCGGCATCAATGGCCGCAAGCGAGACGGCCACTGCCTGTTCAGTATCATTATGTGCATGAATACCAAGGCTTTCACCCGGAACGACAGCTTTGACCGCATTGATAATGTCAGCAACTTCCGACGGCTGTGTTCCGCCATTGGTGTCGCAAAGCACAACCCAACGTGCACCTGCCTCATAGGCAGCCTTCGCACAAGATAATGCATAGTCCGGGTTGACCTTGTAACCGTCGAAAAAATGCTCGCAATCAACCAGCGCCTCACGACCAGCCATACGAACGGCGGTCACCGATGCAGTAATCGATTCCAGATTTTCTTCATTGGTGCAGCCAAGTGCGATCCGCACATGATAATCCCAGCTCTTTGCAACAAAACAGACTGCATCGCTTGAAGCCTGCAAGAGCGCGGTCAGTCCCGGATCATTGGAAGCGGAGACGCCAGCGCGTTTGGTCATACCGAAAGCAGCAAATTTCGCATGCGATGTCTGCCGCTTTTTGAAGAAGGCCGTATCGGTCGGATTTGCACCCGGATAACCGCCTTCGACATAATCCACGCCCAGCTCTTCGAGCAAAATGACAATCGCTTTTTTGTCTTCGACCGAGAAATCAACGCCGGGGGTTTGTTGTCCGTCCCGCAAGGTCGTGTCGTAGATATAGATGCGTTCGCGTGCCATTTTGCCTGCCTGTCGGTGGGTATATGCCGTTATAATTTATGGCTTTTTAGTTTTCAGTGTCGTGGTCTGGGTGCTGGTAAGACACCATCGTTCGTACAAACTCGATACTTTCCTCATCTCGCTCGGTTTCAAAACCGGGCAATTTTGCGAGGTCATCAACATAGGGCAACTTGACCTCAACGCCCCATTGCACCGTCGGCTCAATCTCTTCCGGTGCATCGAAAGCACCAATAGAAAGCGCCACGCCGTCCGGTGCTTCGTATGTCAGCGGGGTTCCGCACTCAGCACAGAACCCGCGCTTTACGTGATTGGACGACTGAAAACGCTTTGGCTCGTCGCGGGTCCAGATAAGCTTTGCTTCACCCAGAGAAACCAGCGGCGCATAGAAATTGCCAAAGGCTTTTTGACACATGCGGCAATGACAAATGGATGCAGAGCCAAGTGCGCCCTCGACATGAAAGCGCACCGAACCACACTGGCATCCCCCGCTATAAAACGGCCTGTTATCGAGCGTCATGACATCCTCCCTACTCCGCAAGCTTGTTAGCTTACCACATCCCATGTCGTGATGCGTTCGCCGGTGGCGGGATCCTTCCCATCCTTCAACTGCACGCCTTGCGCCAAAAGCTCATCGCGAATCCGGTCGGCTTCTCCCCAGTTTTTGTCAGCAATTACCCGAAGACGCTCAGCAATCAGTGCTTCAACTGTAGCAGTATCAACATCTGCCTTTGCAAAGACCGGCACGTCCTGCTCTGTGACAAAATAAGGATCAAACAGGCCCAGAAGTGCCATGCCTTCGCCCAAAGCTGCACTGTCCTTGGCCTTGAATGCCTTGCGCAGTGCCGTAATCGCAAGCCAGGTGTTCACGTCATCGGACAGTGCGTCTTCAACCTCAGTGACCGCAGAAAGCTTAGATGGCGCTGCAAAGCCTGTATCGCGAAGGAGCTCATACCAGCGACGCAGTTCCTCGGCCGATTCCGCCAGACGCTGCGCAGTCCAATTGATTGGCTCACGATAATGCGTTTGCAGCATCGAAAGACGGGCTGACAGGCCAACCCAGCGATCGCGTGCATCCTTGTCGTCCCAAATCCCTATCTGCGGCAATCCATCATTCAACACATCGCGAATGGTGATGAAGTTGCCGAGAGACTTCGACATCTTCTGCCCTTCGACCTGAAGAAAGCCGTTATGCATCCAGATATTGGCCATGCGCTCGGTGCCAAAAGCACTGCAAGACTGAGCAAGCTCGTTTTCATGATGCGGAAAGACGAGATCAATGCCGCCGCCATGAATGTCGAACTGATTTTTATACGGATCGTCGCATTTCAAACCGCCGCCAAACGGTGCCAACAGCTTGGCCATAGACATGGCGGAGCACTCGATATGCCAGCCCGGACGACCAAGTGTTTTAATTCCCGCAGGTGACGGCCAGCCCGGTTCGCCATTACGCGATGGCTTCCAAAGCACAAAATCCATCTCGTCGCGTTTGTAAGAAGCGACATCGACGCGTGCGCCAGCCAGCATTTCATCGAATGGACGATGGGAAAGTGCGCCATAGCGTGCGCCGCCCAAAGCATTCATTGCCGATGGGGAAAACAGCACATGCTCATCAGCCACATAGGCAACGCCGCGCTCAATGAGCTTCTCGATAATATTGCGCATATCATCAAGGTGTTCGGTTGCACGTGGCTGGCTGGAAGGCTCAAGATTGCCCAACGCCTTGATATCTGCCTGAAACTGATTGTTTGTGCCTTCGGTTACGCGGCCAATGGCTTCATTGAGCGGCAGGTCGGGATATTCACTCGCGGCACGTGCATTGATCTTGTCATCAACGTCCGTGATATTGCGCGCATAGGTGACGTTCTCCGCACCATAGACATGACGTAGAAGGCGGAACAGCACGTCAAAGACGATAACCGGACGGGCATTGCCAATATGGGCAAAGTCATAAACTGTCGGTCCGCAGACATACATGCGCACATTATTCGCATCGATGGGGGTGAAATCCTCCTTCGTGCGGGTTGCAGTATTGTACAGACGTAGTTGCGGCGTATCAGCCATGTTATTTCCCCAAAAGACCTGAAAATACGGGCACGAAAGACCGCAGCCGTCTGGCCGGGGCGTTATCATCCTGTCTTATTTTAGGGGAGACGAAAACGGCCGGGCCAGCAAGCTGCTAGCCAATAATAATCGAACCAGTACAAATGATCGTGGTCGGCGTTCTCATACCGTTACTTATCCTTATCGGATGCGAGGGCGTCAAGAGGTTTAGTCCAAAATCCCTGTGACATTTCTGCAACTTCTCAAGAAGCTAATGTATGTTAACCGGAATTCCCCAAAACCGGCCCCAAACAGCCTTCATTCCGTCCCAATCAATCACAAAATAGTGAGAGTAATTTGGAAAAGGATGGAACAATGCCTAAAAATGAACTGCAACCACGACAAGACAAGCTCATTGACCAGTATCGTGAGATCGGACCAGCCGTTCTGGTTGCAGCATTAATGAACAAAAATGCGCGCACGAGCGAAACGCGCCGTCCAAGCAACAATAACTCAATCTTAGCTGTTAAAAAAGCGGACTAACAGGCTTAGGCCGATCAGTGTCATAACGACGCCGATGATACAGTCCAACACCCGCCAGGCAGCCGGTTTTGCGAAAATTGGCTGCAGAAGGCGCGCACCATAACCGAGTGCAAAAAACCACGTAAATGAAGCAATCACTGCTCCAAACCCGTAGGCAGCGCGGGCTTGATCGTGATAACGAGCCGAAAGGCTCCCGAGCAAAACAACCGTATCGAGATAAACATGCGGATTGAGAAATGTCAGCGCCAAACAGGTCGCAACTGCCGCTTTGAGGTTGACACTTCCGCTTGATTTTACCTGCATTGCTTCGGGATGAAATGCACGGCGAAAAGCGACAGACGCGTACCAAAACAGAAAAGCCGCACCCGCAATCGTCACAAACGAAATCAGCATAGGTGACTGGGCAATCAGCGTTCCGAGACCCGCAACACCAGCAGCAATCAAGATTGCATCTGATAGCGCGCAGATAAGGCAGAGAATAAATACGTGCTGCCGCAGCAGTCCCTGCCGAAGAATGAATGCGTTTTGTGCTCCTATCGCGATGATGAGAGACGCACCAAGGAAAAAGCCCGAAAAAGCTGCTGATAACACGTTGTTTTCCTGCAGATAGAATCAGAACATTGACAATTGACCGTCGGATTTTTCATCCGGATCAGTCTTCTTCTTACCTGTTTTAGGTACGCGTGCAATATCCAATACTTCTTCGACGCGGGTTTGGACATCAGGTGACGTATTGGCGACTTTGTTGACCTTATCAGACACCGGAATGGCTTCAAAAAAGTCATCCTGAACTGGCCGCATAATGTCGGCAACATCGCGCAGAAGCAAAGTCTTGCAGTTAAGCCAGCGCGCGAAATCATCAGGCTTTACCACTACCGGCATGCGTTCGTGGATTGGACGTAAAAGGCTATTGGCGCTTGTGGTGAGAATGCCTGCGGTATCAATTTGCGAACCGTCTGCACTGCTCCAGGTTTCGACCAGCGCGCCGAAAGCCACAATACCGCCATTGCGCGGCCTGATCCAATAGGCCTGCGCCTTGTTTTTCCCCTCGCGCCGCCATTCGTAAAACCCGGAGGCGGGAATCAGTGCGCGCCGATGATTGAGCGCTGCCCGGAAAGAATTTTTCTCAGCCGCCGTTTCAGAGCGAATATTGAAAACAAGATTCCAGTTGTTGGGGTCCTTCACCCAAGAAGGCACGAAACCCCAACGCACCAGCATGCCAATCCGGTCGGGCTTGTTGCTTCCCTGCGGCGGTGTTTCGCCTGCAAGAATAGAGAGGATAGGCTGGGTCGGCGCAATGTTATAGCGCGGCGGAAAATCTTCATCGACCATTGCGCCAAGCAATGCTTCGACTTCCTCGCGGCTTGCAGTCAGAGAAAAACGTCCACACATGGCGGCCATGTTCAGACTTTTGCCTGATTGGTCAAGTGCGCTTTACAGTTGCCAAAACAAACTGGTCAGACCATATCTTGCACATGGTCACAGTTCCCGTTATTCCCGCTCCGCTTCAAATTCATGGTGTTTCGCTCATCTGTCGGCGTAATGGCCGCTTTTTACTGGTTGAGCGCGGAAAAGAGCCTTGGAAGGGCTGGCTGGCCTTCCCCGGTGGCAGCATCGAAGCAGGCGAAACACCCGAACAAGCGGCACACCGGGAACTCAATGAGGAAACCGCACTCAGTGCTGCCTCGCTAAGCCATGTGATTACAGTTGACCTGGCACTTGAGGGCAATGCTTACACAAAGAGCTATTTCCTTTCGGTTTATCGCGCTTTCGATATTTTTGGAGTTGAACAGGCCGGTGATGATGCTGCAGCCATACACTGGCTGACAATTGATGAAATGGCAGAAGCGAACGTAACCGATAGCACAGTGGATGTGGCGCGCTCTGTGGCAGAAGCAGAAGATCAATCCGGCTATTGATACGCTCAGGCGTCATGAAGTGGCCGTGTTTGCAAGCAAAAAGGCGATCAGAAGAAAGGGCTTGAGATTGAGAAGCAACACGCTTTCGCTGATCGTGATCAGTTTTTGGCTGGGTATGGCTTCCCCGGCCCTTACTGCGCAGAACGCGCCTTATGAAGGCAAAATGCAGAGACTCTCAGAAGTGCTTGGTTCACTGCACTATCTGCGCAATCTTTGCGGAGAAACCAGCAATGAGTGGCGCGAACGTATGGATGCGATCATCGCCGCTGAGAAGCCCGATGATATGGAGCGGGTTCGCCTGATTTCAAGCTTCAACCACGGCTATCGCGCCTTCAGCAACACTTATCTGCGCTGTACGCCCTCCGCACTTGCGGCGATTGATCGCTATATGAAGGAGGGAGAAAGCTTGTCTAACGAGCTTATCTCGCGCTATGGAAATTAACCAATTCTTCAGTCTTATGCGGATGGACTGCAAATGCCTCATTTAAATCCGCAGTAATCTGTTAACACTGTCTTAAATGATAGGAAGGCCGCACAAGTGTTCGCGCTCCCGATTTCGGTGAGAGGGCATTTAAGGAGCCAGAAGGGCGTAAGCCGGGATGAAACCAATGGATTATATGCCAGCCGATCTGGACGAGATGATCGCCCGCGAAAAAAAGCTTGTGGCGATTGAATACCAGAACGAGGCTTGGGCGGATGGCATTTCCGAAGGGATTGAGCCTGAGATTCTGGCCGAAGCAGCATTTACGACAGCGCTCACAGAACTGATCCGCGAAGCCGGTGAAGATGCCGCACTCGAGCTAATCGAAAAGATGCGCGAGCAAATTATCGCCGGTACATTCCTGACGCAGCGAGTGTTGCAGTAACTCTCAAGTCGATAAAGCAACCAGTTACTCTATCTCATTCCTTTTACGCATGTCGTTACCGGAAAACCAGTTTCCACTTTTCCGCGACATGCTCTGGGCGGGAAATCGTAAACCCGCTCCCATACCCTGCGGAACTGTCTTGTTGAGGCAAAGCCCGAGCGTTCCGCAACGCTTTCCATATCCAGAGCAGAATTTTGTAGCATTTCGCGAGCCAGACTTATTTTCAGTCTATTGGCATAATCCGTGACGCTCATACCTGCATATTCATTGAACAGGCGCGAGAGATTGCGCGGACTTGCTCCGCTGGCCTCTGCGAGTTTTTCAACCGACCAGTTTTCTGCCGGATTTCCCGCAATCGCATCCTGTGCACGATGCACGACTGGATGCATGTGATTGCGGCCTTCAAGCCATGGTGAAAGCTGCGGATCATTGCCACTGCGGCGCAGATAAACCACCAGATAGCGCGCCACCGACAACGCAAGTGCATGCCCTGCCATCTCAGCCACTATATGCAGCATGAGATCCATGCCTGCGGTAATTCCGGCACTTGTCAGCCTGTCGCGATCTTCCACAAACAACCGGTTTTGCAACACGCGCGATGTTGGCGCCAATCGGTGCAATTCCTCAATCGCCATATGATGCGTCGTGCACGCATAACCTTCGAGCAGCCCCGCTCGCGCTGCAAGCAGTGCGCCAGAACAGATGGAAACCAGCTTTACACCGGGGCGAATTATACGGCGCAACCAGTTGACAATCTGCGCCTCCAAAATTGCGTCGTCGTCGCCGCGGCTGTTGATAGCACCGCCCATCGGCACATCAGCAGAACCTGAAATGATGACGAGCGCATCATCTGGCAAGGCTTCCGGCAAAGGGGTGATATTGGCCACCGACAGCCCTATCGAACTCGTCACAGTTTCGGATGGACCAATATAATGCACGTCAAACCGTACAGCGCTTTGCTCGAGATTAGCCTTACGCAAAACCTCTATCGGTCCCGCCACATCAAGCAAAAGCGTGCGCGGCGGGATAATGACAAACACGGGAACAGTTTTCAGACCGTCGGCAGACTGGTTCATGCAACCTTCCGTTCGGAGTTGCCTTCAAGAGCCTGCTCTACAGTTGTAATGCGGGCGAAGCGGCCTGCCAGAACAAGCTCCGTGCGTGCACGAATTTCCGCCGCACTCCATTCGCGTCCATTCACATCCGTCATTGGAAATGTCAGCGTTGCTTCGCCTACAAAATCAACATCGAAACCAAAGTCTGATGCCTGACGCGTCGTGGTTTCACAGCATTGTTCCGTTCTAATACCCGAAACAATCACCCGCCTGATGCCTTTGGAGATGAGCCAGACGTCAAGACCGGTGCCAACCAGTGCACTGTGACGGCGTTTACGGAAGGTCGCATCGGGTTCATAAGCAATGGGTGCCAGCGTTTTGACATAGCCCGACGCTTCCGAGAACGGCCCGCTATCCTCAACGTGGAAAATCTGCACAACAGGAATGCCCTTGCGCTTGGCACCGTCAATCAGCGCCTGTTGCCGCTCGATATAAGCGGCAACCTCTTCATCGCGGTAATATGGACGATGACGGAAAGATTCCTGAACATCGACAACCAGCAGTGCAGTATCATTAGCGGACATTTCTCGCTCCTTGTAAAACTATACAAGGAGACGATAGCGCCTGCAATATAAGGTGAAAGCCCTATGCCGGACAAAGATAGGACATTTTACGCCATGCATTATCCGCGTTGCGGAAGTGCTTCCAGAAACTCGACCGGCTCACCCTTGTTCGGGCTGACGATTTCCGCTTCCCACATAACCTTGATACCACGCACAAAAGTGCCAACCGGCCAACCGGTGACAGTCTTGCCATGATAAGGCGTCCAGCCAGCTTTTGAACCCGCCTGTTTGTGGGTGATGGTTTCGCGACGCTTCATATCAACGATGGTCAAATCGGCATCATAACCAACAGCGATACGCCCCTTGCGTGCCATACCGAAAATGCGGTTCGGGCCATGACTCGACAGATCGACAAATCGCTCCAGCGAAAGCTTGCCGGCATTGATGTGATCAAGCATGATCGGCACCAGCGTCTGAACACCGGTCATGCCGGATGGGGATGCCGGATAAGGCTTCTGCTTTTCTTCAAGCGTATGCGGCGCATGATCAGAGCCGAGTACATCGACGATTCCCTGATCGATACCCTTCCAGATACCGTCACGATGGCGCTTGTCGCGCACAGGCGGGTTCATCTGGATAAGATTACCGAGCGTTGCATAATCATCTGCTGACAATGTCAGATGATGCGGGGTGGCTTCACAAGTCGCCACGTCCTTGTGACCCTGAAGGAAGTCGATTTCTTCGGCAGTCGAGATATGCAGCACATGGATACGTGCGCCGGTTTCCCGCGCAATCCGCACCAGACGTTCGGTGCATTGCAGTGCCGCAACTTCATCACGCCAGACTGGGTGACTCGACGGATCGCCCGCCACACGTAGACCTTCGCGTTCTTTCAAACGAAACTCATCCTCGGAATGAAACGCTGCACGACGGCGCGTATTTTTGAGGATCGAGCGCACACCATCATCGTCTTCAACAAGCAGATCGCCAGTCGATGAGCCCATGAAGACTTTGATGCCAGCCGCCCCCGGCAGACGTTCAAGTTCAGCTACGTCTTTTGCATTGTCACGCGTGCCACCGACCCAGAAGGCGAAATCGCAATGCATACGATGACGGCCACGACGGATCTTGTCTTCCAGCGTTTCAGCAGTGGTTGTCAGCGGCTTGGTATTCGGCATTTCAAAAACTGATGTCACACCACCGAGAACAGCAGCCAGCGAACCAGTTTCCAGATCTTCCTTGTGCTCCAGTCCCGGTTCGCGGAAATGTACCTGACTATCAACCACACCCGGCAGAATATGTAGGCCGGTACAATCAATCACTTCGCCGGCAGAATTTGCTGAAAGAGAACCAATCGCCTCTATGCGCCCATTACGAATGCCAATATCGCGTTGACCGGTGCCGTCATGATTGACGATGGTTGCACCTTTCAGGATCGTATCGAACGTATGGGCCATTGTTGTCTCCTGCTGGCTTGATGGGGCTTGCGAGCGTCTTCAATGCGGCTTACGTAACGATGATTATAAAGGCAAGGAAGAAGCGATGGCGACGGTAGCGGAAACGATCAATCTTTCCAACAGAGCACTGGTTCACATCACAGGCGAAGACGCGGAAAAATTCGTGCAGGCTGTGATTACCACCAATCTCGACAAGCTCGGCGCCGATGAACTGAAACCCGGCGCATTGCTGGCACCACAGGGCAAGATCCTGTTCGACTTCGTTGTGTCGCGCATTGAAAACGGGCTACGTTTCGATATGCCCGCAAGCATTGCTACCGATTTTATGAAGCGCATGACGCTTTATCGCCTGCGAGCCAAAGCGGAAATTACTCAATCGCCAGAATCACTTGTGAGCGTTTGCTGGGGGAAAGATTCAGATTCCTCAGAAAGCGATTCAATTAAGCGCGATTCACGGTTTCCGGAAGAACTGCATGTTACCCGCATTTATGGACAGGCAGGCGAAGTCAGTGACGAGAGTGCGTGGATAGCACTTCGTGCCGAATATGGCATTGCCGAAGGCGAAGCCGATTTCGCCTATAATGATGTATTTCCTCATGACGTGAATTTCGACCAGACCGGCGGCGTGACGTTTCCAAAAGGCTGCTTTATCGGCCAGGAAGTCGTCTCGCGCATGCAGCATCGCGGTACCCCGCGGCGACGAGTGCTTGTCGCAAAATCCGACGCGCCACTGCCTACAAGGGGCACACCAGTTAGAGTCCGTGGGCGTGACATCGGAACGCTGGGTAGCTCTTCCGACAAGATTGGTTTGGCACTTGTCCGTATTGACCGGGTGAAAGATGCGCTTGATTCCGGTACGCCAATTCTGGCCGCTGAAAGCGAAATCAGGTTAGAGCTGCCACCGCATGTCCGCTTCACATTCCCAACTGCTGATACGGACAAAGCCTGATGGCAGCAGTGGATCGTTCATCGGGACAGGAGCGTGCATGGCAGCGAATGTTATCGGGACGCAGGCTCGACCTGCTTGACCCCTCACCACTCGATGTTGAGATTACAGACATAGCCCATGGTCTTGCGCGTGTCGCACGCTGGAACGGGCAAACCGTGGGTGAACACGCCTATTCCGTCGCCCAGCACTCCATGCTGGTTGAGCAGATTTTCAACCGGCTTGTTCCAGATCCAAGCATTGAATGGCAGATGCTAACCCTTCTGCATGACGCACCTGAGTATGTGATTGGTGACATGATTTCACCGTTCAAGGCGGTGATGGGCGGCAATTACAAACTGATTGAAGACCGGCTTGAACGCGCTATTCATGTGCGCTTTTCATTGCCTGCTTCGATCTCTGCATCGCTTAAAAAGCTGATCAAGCGCGCTGACAGGGTCGCGGCCTATTTCGAGGCAACAAGGCTTGCAGGATTTACCGAAGCGGAAGCCACCAAGTATTTTGGTCGTCCACGCGGCTTTGATCCAGCAGGGCTGGAACTGACGCCGCGTCCGACCCAGGATGTGCAGAATGATTTTCTTGCGCGTTTTGCTGTGCTGGAACAGGCGCGAAGAGGATAGGCGTTGGCTCACATCGTCGTCAGTCCGCTATCGAAGCTTGAAGCGCAGATTGCACTGCATCAGCCAAGCCATATCGTAACGCTCAGCAGCCACGCTCTGCCTGCACTGCCCGGTGAGGCAGAGCGGCTCAGTCTGTTATTCAACGACATTACAGAACCACGTGATGGTCTGACAATGCCCGATGAAAGCCACGTCAGAGCGCTGCTTGATTTTGCAATGGAATGGGATCGCGCAAAGCCACTGCTGATTCATTGCTATGCTGGTGTTTCGCGTTCAACTGCCAGCGCTTACATTATCGCCTCAGCACTTGATCCGACGTTGGATGAAGCAGAGTTTGCACAAAAGCTACGGGCACTTTCACCCTCAGCAACACCCAATATACGGCTTGTAGCACTTGCAGATCATATGCTTGGAAGAGATGGCCGTATGGTTGCCGCGATTAAGGCAATCGGACGCGGGCAGGAAGCCTTTGAAGGCGAAGCGTTCAGCCTGCCTGTTGCAGACTGACTATCCGCGATATGGCATTGAGAAAGCCGCTGCGTGAATCGGGTGGTGTCTGTGCGCGCGGCTCCCACACATGACGCAGGAAGAAAAAACCGGTCATTCTGAAAGCATCGTTGAGATCGTCATAACACGATGCGCGTAAAGCCGTATTGTTAACGAAAGCTGGCAACGGCAGCATCTTATCCGCCCATGGCGCACCAGCGTCACCACAGACTGCGCGACCCGATTTTGGCGATACATAAATCAGGTTTTCGCGAACACCTGTGGCAGCGCATTCTTTAAGATCCAGGCCAAAGCCTAGTTCTTCGAGCATCATCACTTCAAAACGCAGCAGCAACTCACCTGAGGCAAGCGGATCGTCAAAGTGCTCGATGATAAGGCGAAGTGTTTCGTATAAGCCGCCGTGTGCGTCCCGCTCTGGCAATAAGCGCAGATGAGAAGCGGCAAGCTGGATACCATAGAGTGCAACCGGCGTTTCAATCAGACGCGCCGCAGCAAAGCCTAATGGTTCGATTGTGAATGAGCCCATATGCTCATCCAGCCGCGCCCACCATGATAGATCAACGTGATTGCCTGGTTGCAGCAAGGGCTGCATGCGGCGGGATCGACCGCCGCGCACCATACCCATATGACGGCCGTGTTCACGCGTCATCACTTCGACAATAGCGCTTGTTTCGCCATGTCGCCGTGTGCCGAGAATTATGCCTTCATCACGCCATTCCATGAGTAAATCTGAACCAGACTTCCATTCTGCGCATAATTCTCAACGAAAGTCAGATGACTTTCCGAATTATGCGCGGCTATCACGCCATTCCACGGCTCTTGCTGTATCAGTTAAGTCGGGAAAATGAGGCCCATTTCACGATAGCGCTCAGGATCGTTGCCCCAGTTTTCACGCACTTTCACGAACAGGAAGAGATGTGCATTCTGTTCGAGAATTTCGCTGATCTCTTTGCGAGCTGACTGTCCGATTGCCTTGATTGTTTCGCCCTTATGACCAAGCACGATTTTCTTCTGGCTTTCGCGCTCAACATAAATGACTTGCTCAATACGAACCGAGCCGTCCTTACGCTCTTCCCAGCGTTCGGTTTCGACAGTCGAGGAATATGGCAGCTCTTCATGCAGGCGCAGATAAAGCTTTTCACGGGTGATTTCTGCTGCGAGCTGGCGCATCGGCATGTCGGAAATCTGATCTTCCGGGTAATACCACGGACCGTTTGGCACGGTTTCTGCCAGAAATTTCGCGAGATCCTTGCAACCCGAACCGTTGAGCGCCGAGATCATGAACGTTTGGTCGAAGGTCACGAGCTCATTGGCAGCTTTTGCCAGTTCCAGCAACTTAGGCGGGTCAACACGATCAACTTTGTTTAGGACCAGAACCTTCTTCTGGCGCACATCTTTCATGCTTTCCAGAAGTGCTTCGGCATTCTCGTTCAGACCACCCTGCGCGTCCAAAAGAACGAGAATAATATCGGCATCTTTTGCGCCGCCCCATGCAGTCGTGACCATGGCGCGGTCAAGTCTGCGCTTCGGGCGGAAAATTCCCGGCGTATCGACAAGTACAATCTGGGCCTGATCATGGATGAAGATGCCGCGCACCAGCGCCCGTGTTGTCTGCACCTTGTGCGTGACGATGGAAACCTTGGTGCCCACCAGCTGATTAACCAGCGTGGATTTTCCGGCATTTGGCGCACCAATCAGCGCCACAAAGCCCGAACGGGTCTGCCCGGTTTCAGTTTCGTCGCCTGTCGGCATCGTCGGATTGTTCATTGCTCGTCCTTTTGCGAGCCTTCCGGTTTGTCAGAAACGCGGAAGCACTCAATTTGCTGTTTGCGCAATTCCCGACGTAAACCGGTCCCCACTTTCGCTGGAATTGCTTTATTTCGTGTAGACAGCAGAAACGGTCTCTCCCGAACCATTCTACCCTTGCGACAAACCCACCATTGCCGCTGTTAATTTGATTATAACTGAATTTCTTTTAAATGGATGCTGAATTCCGCCTTAGCCCTAACTGTCACGCTTCCAGACGGATTCCCTGTAAAGCATCGTCTCCGCAGCATTCTGTTCAGCAATGCGTTTCGAGCGGCCTTCACCCTTTTCCGGAGCAAAGCCCTTGACTGTCACTTCAACGATGAATGAAGGGTCATGGTCCGGGCCGCTGCGGCTCAGGATAACATAAGCCGGGTGAGCATTGCCTTGCTGATGTGCCCATTCCTGCAATTCAGTCTTCGCATCACGCCTTGCAGCACCTGTCTCAAGGGAGCGTTTCTGCCAATAGCGCTTTATAAAGCTGCGCGCAGCCTCAAGGCCACCATCCATATAAATTGTTGCAATCAAAGCCTCGATGACATCAGCGCGTACATTGAGCAAGCGCTTGTCATTCAGCGACTTAATGTCTGAACCCGTATGAATAAGGTCTGCTAGTTTAATCTCATCGGCAATTGCCGCACAAGTTTCAGCATTGACCAGTGCATTCAGACGCACCGACAATTCGCCTTCCGGCGCATCGGGGAATGCCTCAAAAAGCATTTCGGCAACCACCAGACCAAGTACACGGTCACCAAGAAATTCAAGTCGCTCATAATTGGCACGCGATGGTGCCTGCACACTCGAGTGCGTGAGCGCACGTTCAAGCCGTTTCAGGTTGAGAAAACGGTGCCCTGTGCGCTCTTCAAGAATCGACGCTGCTAAATCTGTCGAAACCATCTCAGTTTCCGGTGACAGCAGTGTGCGGCTCACCACTTACCCAAGTAAAAAGACGGCTGAACCGAACGTCAGTCGGCCACTTCCAGATTTCGAGCGGGCTTGCCTTATCAGCAATCGAGAAGAAGATGATATTAGCGCGACCGACCAGATTTTCATAAGGCACGTAGCCAACACCAAATCGACTGTCGAGCGAATTATCTCGGTTGTCACCCATCATGAAATAATGACCGGCCGGAACTTCAAACACGCGGGTATCGTCACCAATGGAATTTGGTGCGAGGTCAAGCGTGTCGTAAGTCACGCCATTTGGCAGTGTTTCGCGATAAACTTCAACCGGACGATTAACTTCCGTAACATCAGGATTATCAATGGTGCCAACGCGCTCACGTTTAACAGCAACATCATTAATATACAGCACGCCGCCGCGCATCTGCACACGGTCACCCGGAAGGCCAATCACGCGTTTGATATAATCAATGTTAGTGTCGCTTGGCAGTTTGAAAACCACAACATCGCCGCGCTTCGGTTCTGCCCCCCAGATACGACCATTGAAGAGGTCAAGACCAAAAGGCAGTGAATAGCGCGAATAGCCATAGGCATATTTCGACACAAACAGATAATCGCCTTCCAGCAGCGTCGGGCGCATTGAGCCGGACGGAATACTGAATGGCTGGAAAAGCAGGCTGCGGATAACCAGCGCCAGCAGCAGCGCCTGGACGATAACGCTGATGGTTTCGCCAATGCCACCCGATTTTTTAGTTTCACTTTTGCTGGACACGCTCATTGTATCTCCGCTTGCCGATGTGCGATCTAATAACGAGTATAATTGCTTGAAGCAATCCGCTCACCATTACCTCGCACGATTATGAGCAGGAGTTTACCTGACACAATCGCAATTGTTTTGGCGTATGCTGCTATCGCGCAACATGCACTATTCATTTTCTGAAAGGGCTTCGATAATCACGAAGGCCTGCGCGAGAGGAAAATCATCGGTAATTGTCAGATGTATGGCAGCGCGCTTGCCATGAGGCAACAAACGTTGCAATTGCTCCGCCGCACCACCAGTCAGTTTCATAGTCGGCTTGCCTGAAGGTGTGTTGACCACACCCATATCGCGCCAGAAAACGCCGTTGGAAAGTCCGGTACCAAGTGCTTTGGAACAGGCTTCCTTGGCAGCAAAACGCTTGGCGTAAGATGCAGCACGTTGTTTGCGAGCCTCTGACTTCGCCTTTTCAACCTCTGTAAAAACACGCTGAATGAAACGATCACCATGATTTTCAAGGGTCCTTTCAACGCGGCGAATATCAATCAAATCGCTGCCAATGCCGATAATCATGTTTTCTGCAGCTCCCGCTTGCTGGCCATATTATGTTTTGCGGCAAGTCGCTCTAGTTTGCGCCGACGAAATGCAGTGACCGCAAACCGTGTGACAAAATAGGCAATCACAGCAAAAATGGCTCCAAGGATTGTCGATCCGAACAGCATAGGCTTGAGCAAAGGCGTCCAGACTTCGCCGAACTTCATTGTTTGCAACGCATGGCCGAGATGCAGCGGCGGTGCGCTTTCAATATCTCCGCTGATCACAAATCGTCCGAGTTCATAAGTGCTGCCCCAAATAAATGGAAGCGTGATCGGATTGGCAAGCGTCGTGCCAAGTGCTGCGGCAGCAATATTTCCAGCAAGAAAATAAGCCAGAACAATCGCTATGATGAGATGAAAGCCGAAAAACGGTGTGAAAGCCGAAAAGACGCCAACGGCTAACCCAGCAGCAACCGCATGGGGTGACGCAGTAATGCGCAGCACACGCTTGCCGCCATACTTAAACGAGCGAGCAAATGAGCGGCGCGGCCACACCAGCGTTCTAAGACGCTCGCGGCGGGTCGGAGGATTTCGGCGTTGAAACAACATGGCTTCTCATACTGCGCTCGATGCATCGAGACAATTGTTATTATTCAACCATTGCGGAAGACAGTTTATCACGGTCTTCAGCAGACGCCGCATGCATACGTGGCAAATAGAACTTCGGCGATACACCCAGCATACGGCGAAACATTGTCGTAAAAGCAGACACACTGTCATATCCAAGATCAAGCGCCACGCTTGTCACCGCCTCCCCTTCCGTCAAACGGGGAACTGCTGCAAAAAGGCACGCCTGCTGACGCCATACCGAAAGGCTAACGCCTGTCTCACGCTGAAAATGACGGGTGAAAGAACGTCTGCTCATCGCCATTTTGTCCGCCCAATCATCGATTGTCGCACGGGCTAAGGGTGCTTTTACAAAATCGCGGCACAGCTTTTGCAGCCGAACATCTGCCGGAAAGGGCAGCCCAAGCGACCTTTGTGGTAGCCTATGTAAATCTCTGAGGATGAGTTCAATCACCAGCGCGTCTCTGGTTCCCGGTTCCGGGATGCTGTCAACCGAAGTTGCGTCAATGATAAGACAGCGCATCAAATCCGTCAGACCAACGACATGAAGATGATCTGGCACACCTGAGATGACATCAACCGCAATATAGATCGAACGCATAAAGACATCGCCGACAATCTCGACCGAATGCTTTACGCCCGCGGGAATCCACATCGCATGATCGCCGGGGATCATCCAGCGGCCAGCCTCGGTGGTGACAAGAACGACACCCTGCGAAGCGCATAAAAGCTGCGCCCGGCTATGGCTATGCTGCGGTACGAAATAGCCATCAGGGTATTTCGTCGGCAAGGCAATGACCGGACCGTCAAGGCTTTCCAGCATATCAATGCGCTGCTCGTGGAACTTTTGCAGGTCCTCACTGTTCGGCAATAAAAGCCCTGGCGGCGATTTCGGCTTCATCTGCTTTGGCCCACTCTCGAAAGTAATGGACCAAATCACGAAAGCAGGCGCGAAACAATATGATTATTAGATGGTCAGGTTAGAAATATTCGAAAACATGCGAATTTGTTTTCAGAGCTGACCTCACCACTCTACGGGAAAATCCCGTTCCAAATTATCTTCGGAGTAGGACTATGAGCACGAGTGCTGCCGAGCAGCCATCAAACAGTGCGGCGAACAATACGGTTCTCGCAATTATTCTGGCCACAAGCATGGGCCATTTCCTCAACGACATGATGCAGTCGCTGCTTCCAGCGATTTATCCAATGTTGAAGGACAATTACAGCCTATCATTCTGGCAGATTGGCTTGCTCACATTTACCTTTCAGGTGACCGCTTCGATCCTACAGCCTATCGTTGGCATTTATACAGATCGTCGTCCGATGCCTTACTCATTGCCTTTTGGCATGGGTTGCACACTAGTTGGTCTGATCCTGCTTGCAACGGCACATCATTATACTTTCCTGCTGCTTGGCGCTGCATTCATCGGCTTTGGTTCGTCGGTATTTCATCCTGAAGCCGCACGTGTAGCACGTCTTGCATCAGGCGGACGCCATGGTTTCGCGCAGTCAATGTTTCAGGTTGGTGGTAATTTCGGCTCTTCGATCGGACCATTGCTGGCAGCTTTCATCGTACTGCCCTTCGGTCAATCCAGCGTATCGTGGTTTTCAATCGCTGCACTGATTGGAATGGCGCTGCTTTGGTATGTCGGAAACTGGTACAACCAGCACAATATCGCCAATAGAAGCAAGCCAAAGGCTGACACAACACTGCCATTGCCGCGCAAGACGGTGATCATGGCGATCTCCGTGCTCGCTATGCTGATCTTCACCAAATACGTCTATATGGCGAGCCTTACCAGCTACTACACCTTCTACACGATCAGCCATTTTGGGGTGACCGTTCAGGGCTCGCAGTTGCTGTTGTTTCTGTTCCTTGGTGCCGTTGCTGCCGGAACGATTGTTGGTGGCCCTATCGGCGATAAGATCGGCACACGCACTGTGATCTGGGTATCGATCCTCGGCATTGTGCCTTTCACGCTGGCTCTGCCTTATGCAAACCTCGAAATAACAGCAGTTCTGACGATCATTATCGGCTTTGTGTTGGCTTCGGCTTTTCCGGCAATCATTGTTTTCGCACAAGAATTGTTGTCCGGGCGCGTTGGCATGGTTTCCGGCTTGTTCTTCGGACTAGCATTCGGTGTCGCTGGCATTGCAGCAGCGCTGCTTGGGATTGTTGCCGACCGCACCAGCATCGAGTTCGTCTATAAGATCTGCTCGTATCTGCCGTTGCTCGGTCTGTTAACAATCTTCCTGCCGAAAATGCAGAAAGCGAAATAGAAAAAAGTGGAGCACCGCTCATCCCCCAACGAACGGTGCTCCTGAGCCACTGACCTTTTGACGGCCCGGTGCAGCGGCAGCTCTGAAATAGAGGACTATCAGCCTCTATTTGTTTGTTCTAACGCAAGTTACGACATCAATCTGCAACATGCGCGTATTCTTATTTACACAGCGGAACTGAAGCCGTGCATCGTTTCTCTGCGAAACTCATCAAATGTTGCAGCAACCAGCCGGATCAGCGGCTTTCCGTCTTCGGTCGCAGTGATGACACCGTTCTGCACTTCCACCAACCCATCAGCCACCAACGGACGCAGCAGGGCTAATTCGTCAGAAAATTCAACGCCCGGTGCCGCTGTATTGAGATCAACGCGGAAGTTACACATCAGTGCTGTGATAATTCCGGCGCGCTGACGATCAACATCCCGCATGGTATAACCACGCACTGTGGCAAAGTCCCCCGCCCCAACACGTTTGCTATATTGCCCGACATCCGAAATGTTCTGCGTATATCCCCCCGGATATTGCGAAATGGACGATGGACCAAAACCAATCAACGTATTACAGCGATCAGTCGTGTAGCCCTGAAAATTACGATGCAGCGTGCCATTCTCAGCCGCAATCGCCAGAGTATCATCTGGTAAAGCAAAGTGATCGATACCAACAGCTTTGTAGCCGTGGTTGATAAAGCTTTCAGCGACAGCACTTGCCTGCGCAAAACGTTCGTCTGCATCCGGCAGAATGCTTTCATCAATCAATCGCTGATTGGCACGACGCTGCGGCAGATGTGCGTAGCCAAAGCAGGCAATGCGATCCGGCTTCATCTCTATTACACGTTCACAGGTCGCACGCAGACTTGTTACAGTCTGAAGCGGCAGACCATAGATCAGATCAAAATTAAGCCTGTTGATGCCCACTGCACGAAGCAGCGCTGCGGCTCTTGCAACAGTTTCAATTGGCTGCACACGGCCGATAGCTTTCTGCACATCAGCATTAACATCCTGCACGCCAAGACTTGCACGGTTAACGCCCATCAACGACAAGGTCTTTGCCAGAATTGGATTCACCGTACGCGGATCAAGCTCAATCGCATGTTCCATATCGGGATGGAAATCAAACGCCAGCGCAAGCGCTGCCATGATGCGTTTGAACTGCGTCGCATGCAGAATAGAAGGAGTGCCCCCACCCCAATGTAAATGCACGACCTGCGGCCGAGCCGCCAGACTTGCGCTTACAGTTTCGATCTCACTCAAAAGAGCAGTCACGAAATTCTCAATGACATCCTCACGGACGGCCATTTTTGAATGGCAGCCACAATAGTGGCAAATCTCTTTGCAGTACGGCACATGGATATAAAGCGAAACGCTTTCCTCCGGGCCGATCTGGCGTAACCAGCGTTTTGTGTTGTCAGCAGTCGTCGGCGTGAAATCCACAGCCGTTGGAAACGAAGTGTAACGGGGAACGGCCAGCGCCGCATAACGTCTTATCGTGTCTTCATGCATGATAATGGCGCTCCCCGCTCCTGACGATCTGGCGAGAGCTTCTCACCTTTAGGCGCACTGGACGAAGATGGGCATTCTGCTGGGCAAACAGACATGATGCGGCAAGGAAGCCCACACACATGACAGCGGATATTGTAATTGCCAGCCACAACGACACCTGTTCACCTCGTTATCATCAGGCAGCAGTTCAATAAGCTGCCTCAACTTGCACGATCAGATGTAGAGGGCATTCCGGCAACGTTCATTGATTTAAATCAACGAAACTAAAACTAAGAAGTTGCGATCAAATATTTTCCGGATCGATGCCTGCTACCGAAGCGAGCGAACGCCTGGAGAGTATCTCGACGGTATTGGAATCGATCAACTGAATGAGGCCCTGTGTTTTCAGCTTGGTGAAGCTGCGGCTCACTGTTTCAATTGTCAGGCCGAGGTAATCGGCAATGTCGGTACGGTTCATCGACAGATGGACGAGATTCGTCTTGCCGCCGCGCTTTTCGGTACGTGCGGCGAGAACGAGAAGGAAGCTGGCAAGCTTTTCCACAGGCGCAAGACGGCCAAGAACCAGTTGATTGTCGCGTGCAGTGCGCAACGCTTCTCGCGTCATCTGATAGAGACGCTCTTTCAGCTTGGGGAAGCGATCCATCAAGCCATCCATTTCCTTTGTTGAAAATGCACAAAGGACAGATGGGGTAACCGCTTCAGCCGACTGAGAGTAAACCTCATCATCGGCAAGTCCAAGATAATCTCCCGGCACGAGAAAGCCTGCAATCTGGCGACGACCATCGGGCAGCGATGTATAAATCCGCAGCATCCCCGATGTTAAGCTGAAAACACGGCGTTTCGGATCACCCTCTTCAACCAACATCTCGTTGGCGTCGAGTTTCTTGGATGTCATGATGGCTTCGAGCGCCCCCAGATCGCCATCATCAAGCGCAGAGCAGACGGCCATGCGGCGTACATCGCAATCAACGCAAACGCCACACGGAGCCCTGTAAGGGGATTTATGATCGAAAATAAGCGGGGCAACAGCCACAACACGTTCCTAGATAGGGGATGAGCATATCTGCGCTCGTCCCCCTAAATTAAGGGTGACAAACAAATACCGCAAAGCGCAATTTCGACGCAGGGCGCATTTTACACCACGCTAACGCAAAGCGACGGTAGAAAGCGCTTAAATATTGCGGCTACCCGGCTTAATTGCAGGAATTGCAAGGAGTTCCGGCGGTAAATTGTCAGGCGAATAGGCTGGCACTTCATATTCTGCGAGCGCGATAAGCTTCGTTCCGACGTCGGCCTTGCCTGCCGAACGATCAACGATACAGGCGGCAGCGACCACTTCGATGCCAATATCTTTCATGCAATCGATAGTTTCACGAATCGACAGTCCGGTTGTGACGATGTCTTCTACGATGACAACACGAGAACCTTTTGGCACGTCGAAGCGGCGCAAACGGAAGGTGCCGTTCTCACGCTCAACCCATACCGATGGCACACCGAGATGACGCGAAGTTTCGTATGATGGAATAAGGCCGCCGATCGCCGGACCAACCACATAGTCGATCTGTCCAAGATCGGCCGCCTTGATCTTTTCCGCTAGGGCCTTGCAAAGTTTCTCAGTCTTATCGGCATGCATGAAAACGCGTGCTTTCTGCAAAAACACAGGACTCCGAAGGCCGGATGTCAGAATAAAATGGCCTTCGAGAATTGCTCCCGCTTCGCGGAAAACACCAAGCACGTCTTCAGTATTCATTTTGCTTACCCATTCACACGTGTTGCGCCGCTGACGCTCGTGCTTTCCTTCAATTGAGAAATGATGCGGTTGAGATGTTTAAGATCCCACACTTCAACGTCAATAATCATTTCGGTAAAGTCGGGCGCAGTTCGCACCATCGACAGATTATGAATATTCGCATCATTTGCCGCTGCAATTTGTGCAATTTCAGCAAGTGAGCCCGGCGAGTTGATTGCCGAGACGCTGATACGCGCAGGGAAGCGCTCATGCATCCCTTCATCAATATCCCAGCGCACGTCGATCCAGCGCTCAGGCTGGTCGTCATATGCCGTCAGTGCAGGCGACTGAATTGGGTAAATGGTGATACCTGCACCAGGCTGCATGATGCCGACGATACGATCACCAGGAACTGCACCTTCCGGCGCAAAGCGCACCGGCAAATCCGAATTTGTGCCGCGAATTGGCACAGCCTTGCGTTTTGGCTTCTCACCCTCGTCCGCAGTCGTGTCATGCGCAGCTTCAGAGCCTTCCGGCACCTTGAAAATCATGCCGGCTGCATTTTGAATGTTAAACCAGCCTTTTTCGCCGGTCTTTGCTGGGCTATTCTGCGTTGTAACACGCGTATCCTGATAATCAGGATAGACCGCTTTCACAACGTCTGTGGAGGGTAGCTCACCACGGCCGACTGCGGCCAGAACATCCTCAACTTCTTTGCGTGCCAATCGTGGAAGACTAGGTTTGAGAATATCTTTGCTGAACGATTTTCCGGCACGCTCGAAAGCGCGTTCGAGAATGCGCATTCCGAGGCCGGAATACTGCTTACGCACCGCGGAACGCGTTGCACGGCGGATAGCCGCACGTGCCTTACCGGTGGCCACAAGCGATTCCCATGCAGCAGGTGGCACCTGAGCCTTCGAGCGAATGATGTCGACTTCATCGCCGTTTTTGAGCTCAGTCATCAATGGCATAATACGGCCATTGACCTTGGCGCCCACGCAACTGTCACCAATGTCGGTGTGAACAGCATATGCAAAATCGATTGGTGTCGCACCGCGTGGCAAAGCGATAAGCCTGCCCTTCGGCGTGAAGCAAAAGACCTGATCCTGAAAGAGTTCCAGTTTGGTATGTTCCAGAAACTCCTCCGGATTGTCACCTTCGGATAACTGCTCGATTGTTTGACGTAGCCATGCGTAAGCATTGGTTTCTGTCGAAATCTGATGCGGATTGCTCGCGCTTCCACGATCCTTATAGATCGAGTGAGCTGCAACACCAAATTCTGCAATTTCATCCATAACACGCGTACGAATTTGCAATTCAATACGCTGGCGTGATGGACCGATGATAGTTGTATGCAGCGAACGATAATCGTTTTGTTTTGGTGTCGAAATGTAATCTTTGAACCGGCCCGGAACCATCGACCAGGTGGTGTGGATCAATCCGAGTGCGCGATAGCAATCCTGTGTCGATTCAACCATGACACGGAAACCGAAAATATCGGAAAGCTGCTCAAACGACAGACCCTTAGTTTCCATCTTACGGAAAACCGACCACGGCTTCTTCTGACGGCTTTTAACGCTCGCTTTGATGCCGTTCTTCTGGAAAATCTCAGACAGATCTTCTTCGATTTTCTGCAAAAGCCCACGGTTTTTTTCAAGAAGTTCTGCAAGTCTATCAGTGACCGCGCGCCAAGCATCGGGGTTGATATAGCGGAATGCTAGCTCTTCGAGTTCTTCGCGGGTGTCCTGCATACCCATGCGGCCAGCAAGGGGTGCATAAATATCCATTGTTTCTTCAGCAATGCGCAAACGCTTATCTTCACGCATAACGCCAAGCGTACGCATGTTATGCAAACGATCTGCGAGCTTGACCAGAAGCACGCGCACGTCTTCAGAAATCGCAAGAAGGAGCTTACGCAAGTTTTCGGCCTGTACGGCCTTTTTAGAGACCAGATCTAGCTTTTTAAGCTTGGTAAGACCATCAACAAGTTTACCAATTTCTGGGCCGAAAAGCTGATCAATTTCCTGCCGTGTGGCGGTCGTATCTTCAATTGTATCATGGAGAAGAGCAATCGCAATGGTTGCTTCGTCCAAACGCATGTCTGTGAGGATGGCTGCGACTTCAAGCGGATGGGAAAAATACGGGTCGCCGGATGCACGCTTCTGACTGCCGTGTTTCTGCATGGCATAAACATATGCCTTATTAAGAAGCGCCTCATTCACATCAGGCTTGTATCGCTGCACACGCTCCACAAGCTCATATTGGCGCATCATTTACAGAAACTCCTCACTTCACACGCATAAACAGCGGTCATTCTGACCAGAACTTGCTAAAAATAGAATATTTTACAAGTTTCAGAACCTGCTTTCTGAAAACAGGCTTAATTTTCAGGCGAATTCATCGTCAAAAGCGCATAGCTGTGACTTAAAAGCCCCAAAATCGCTATGCAGACCGATAAAAATATGCGCCGCAACCTTATCAGGCTACAGCGCACAAATCATTGGCGTCAGACAGACGATTAGAAGTCGTCGTTCTTCTCAGGTGCAACCAGACCTTCAATACCAGCAAGAAGCTCTTCTTCCGACATACGGTCGAAAGTGACAACGTCATCTTCACCTGCTTCTGCAATGCCTTCAGCCAGAGCATTTGAAGCATCAGCCAGAAGAGCAGGTGCAGCAGCTTCAGGTTCATCAACTTCAACATGCTTCTGAAGCGAGTGAATCAGATCTTCTTTCAGATCATCTGGCGACAGTGTTTCGTCAGCGATTTCACGCAGAGCAACAACAGGGTTTTTGTCATTGTCGCGATCGATAGTGATCTGCGCTCCCTGGGAAATCTGGCGTGCGCGGTGACCGGCCAGAAGAACCAGTTCAAAGCGGTTCTCGACCTTATCTACGCAGTCCTCAACGGTGACGCGGGCCATAGGCGGTCCCTTTCATTTCTTAAACTCTAAAGGAATTTTTCTTCGACATATCGCTTGTCGGCCGAAATTTCAAGCAAAAGCGCAAACTGCGATCATTAAGGCTCCAGCGCCGAGAAAAACAATTCGTTTTTCATTAATCTGTCTGACAAATACACGATATGGCTCAAATTGAAACAATAGATTTTTATATATTCAGGATTGCAAGACGTCAATATCTCGCATAAGTAATTAATTGTCAGCAAATAACAACCATTGGTTGCTTGTTTTTCTACAATATCTCCGTAGAACGCAATAAACGTCATTTGTAAAAATGAATACCCCCGCCGTTTGAGAAACAAATCTGAATACGCGGTCGCTGGCCCACTCCCTTACGACCGCAGAGTGGATATATTGCACGATGTTCGATTCTCGTGAAAAGATTGCGCTATTTATTGACGGTGCAAATTTATATGCAGCTTCAAAAACACTCGGTTTCGATATTGACTACCGCAAACTTTTGAAGGCCTTTCAGAAACGCGGCTATTTGCTTCGCGCATATTATTATACAGCCTTGGTTGAGGATCAGGAATATTCGTCGATTCGTCCACTCATCGACTGGCTTGATTATAACGGCTATAAGGTCGTTACCAAAGCGGCGAAAGAATTCACAGATTCAGCAGGGCGCCGTAAGGTAAAAGGCAACATGGACATCGAGCTCACTGTCGATGCTATGCAGCTCACCGATACCGTAGACCATTTTGTTATTTTTTCAGGCGATGGCGATTTCCGTTCGCTTGCAGAAGCTCTGCAACGCAGGGGCCGTAAGGTCTCCGTGGTTTCCACATTGACCACCCAACCTGCGATGATTTCTGATGAGCTACGCCGTCAGGCCGATCATTTCATTGATCTGGTTTCGCTCAAAGCTGAAATAGGTCGCGATCCATCAGAGCGCCCTCAACAGCAGCAACGTCGCCAAGATGACGATCTTGATGATGACTATTGATTGACGTCGAATACGTTTAAAAAAAGAGCGTTTAAAGCGCTCTTTTTTATTTTATAAGACTTAGCCCCGATCGCGTAACAAACGCGACTTTTCGCGATTCCAGTCGCGCTGTTTCTCAGTCTCACGTTTGTCGTGATTCTTCTTACCGCGCGCCACACCGATTTCTAGCTTTGCCCGACCACGATCATTGAAGTACAATTTCAATGGAACAACGGTCATGCCTTCGCGGGACACGGACTGGAAAATCCTCGACATTTCACGCCGGCTGATCAGAAGCTTTCGCAAGCGTCGCGGCTCGTGATTAAACCGATTTCCTTGCGTATATTCTGGAATATATGAATTAATGAGCCAAAACTCGCCATTCTCAAAGCTTGCATAGCTTTCAGCGATATTGGCCTGATTGGCACGCAGCGATTTTACCTCAGTGCCTGTCAAAACCAGACCGGCCTCAAGCGTATCGGTGATCTCGAAATTATAGCGCGCTTTACGGTTTTCAGCGACCATCTTGCGTGCAGGAGAGTTTTTCGGCTTGTTCATAATGGCACCATATAATGCGCATTGCCGGAAATGAAAACGCTCTCGCACATGCGAGAGCGTAAAAATCAATCAACCGGGCAAAAATATCAGCCTCAATTAACGAGACCAGCGTGTTTCATAGCTTCGTCGATCTTTTGAGCCGTAGCTGCTTCAATTGTTACCATCGGCGATCGCAGAACGTTTTCGATACGGCCAAGGCGCGACAGAGCATATTTCGGACCAGATGGATTAGGCTCGATGAACAGTGCCTTATGAAGCGGCATAAGATGGTCTTGCAGTTCCAGTGCCTTTGCATAATCGCCAGCCTGGCAAGCATCCTGAAACTCTGCGCACAGACGTGGAGCAATATTTGATGTCACGGAGATACAGCCGACACCACCATGCGCGTTGAAACCAAGCGCTGTTGCATCTTCGCCGGACAACTGGATAAAGTCCTTGCCGCAGGTCAAACGCTGCTCAGAAACGCGTTCGATCTTGCCTGTCGCGTCCTTCACACCGATAATATTCTTATGATCGCGCACGAGCGCACCCATTGTCTCTGGTGTCATATCAATGATGGAGCGGCCCGGAATATTATAGATCACCAGCGGGATAGAAATTGAACGCGCAACACGCGAGAAATGCTCATAGAGGCCGCGCTGGTTTGGCTTATTGTAATAAGGTGTCACAACCAGAACAGCATCTGCACCCGCTTTTTCGGCATGCTGGGCAAGTTCAATCGCTTCAACGGTATTGTTTGATCCTGCACCTGCAATCACTGGCACACGGCCAGCTGCGACTTCGATGCACACCTCAATAACACGCTTATGCTCATCATGAGAAAGCGTTGGAGTTTCGCCAGTAGTACCAACAGGAACGAGGCCTTTTGTACCTTCTTCAATCTGCCAGTTCACGAAGTCACGAAAGGCTTTCTCGTCGAACGCTCCTTCACTATCGAATGGCGTGACAAGTGCGGTAATCGAGCCTTTCAGCATCAGTGAACTCCTGAGAAATAAAGACGATCCTTACAGTATAATCCTGACATGAAATAAACCAGAATAGCCGTAAGGCGATGCACCATAGTCTCGGAGTTGTAATCCGGCAAGCGGGGGTATGGCGCAAATCTGCTTTCAAATGACCGTTTTAAGAAAAAACTTGATGGGCTTCGCTTAGACGGCTAGCCCCGACGCATTCAGGCACAGCATGACAGGCAATTTGCTATCAAAGTGTAATATAACTCTTTATTAACCAATACTTCATGCATCGGGATCATAGTCTTTGCCAGGCAAACCTAGTCAGCAATCAGGCTTATAAAAGCCAGATTCAAAAAATAGTCTGCTCACACAAACGTATTTTATTCGCGTTAGATCATGCGTAAGAAAAATTTGGATATGTCACTAAAGCAAAGAATGCTCAGCTCGGGCAGATTGATTATTGCTACCTCGCTTTTCGCGGGACAGCTCGGTGCTGCGTATGCCCAATCATCTTTGCCGACCGAGATTCCAACTCCGCTTGCGCGCCCATTCGCCCCTGCAGCTACACATGAATCCCCTATTAATCTGGTCACACCAAAAGCACGGCCAGCCACGCCTGACCCAGTTATAACCTCGTCGTTCAATCGCGTTGAGAACCCTGCTGCGATCAGTGGAACTCTGAAAACGGGGCTTGATGCGCTCTACTCTCGCGATGTCGTTGGCGCGATTGCTTATCGTAACGGCATGACAAAAGGCTCGCTCGACCGCCAGATTTTAACGTGGTCGATAGCAACTTCTGGCATAAGCGGTGTGCCAAGCGCTGAAATTGCAGCCGCAGCAGCCGAACTTCCTGGCTGGCCCGGGATGAGTGCTTTGCGTCGCAATTCAGAGCGCGCACTTTTCAAAGAAGATGCGCCTGCGTCAACGGTTATCGCGACCTTCGGCAATACGCAGCCACAGACGACCGAAGGCATGATCGCGCTTGCCCGCGCTTACGTGGCTAATGGCAACAAAACAAAAGCCCATCAGCTTCTGGCACCATGGTGGGCGAAAGAACGCCTGTCTGCTGAAGATGAGGCAAGAGTACTTAAAGAGTTCTCGACCGTTCTGACACGCGAAGATCACCAGCGCCGTCTTCTACGTTCGCTGTATAATGATCGTTTGCAGTCGGCGAAACTTCTATCGGGTCCAGCTCAGGCGCAGTCGCTTTACAACGCTTTTGCAGCCCTCTCGCAAAAATCGAAGAATACTGCCAAGGCTATCACTGATGTCGATAAATCATGGCACTCGAACCCTGTCTATGCATTCTTGCAGATACGCTATCTGCGCCGTGCAGATCGTTTTGATGACGCCACGGCTCTGATGCTAAAAGCTCCAAAGGATGCTTCATCTCTGGTTGATCCCGATGCCTGGTGGGTTGAGCGCCGCATTCTCTCGCGCGAACTTCTGGATATAAACAAGCCGCAACTTGCTTACAGGCTTGTGGCAGCGCATGCGGCAGAATCACCGACAATGGCTGCGGAAGCAGAGTTTCATGCCGGCTGGTATGCGTTGCGCTCACTCAAACAGCCGAAACTTGCGGCGCCACATTTCGCAAAGATTGCGGAAATTTCCTCGCGACCAATTTCCGCGTCCCGCGCCTATTATTGGCTCGGTCGTGCGGCCGAAGCCGGTGCAGGTGGCGACGCGACTGCATACTACCGTCGTTCAGCACATTTTGGCACGACGTTCTACGGACAGCTTTCTGCAGCCCGCTTAAACGAAAAAGCGCCAGAGCTGGCTTATCCAAAGCCTTCAGATGCTGAGCGCATACGCTTTTCAGGCCGCCCTGCCGTGCACGCCATCAGGCGTCTCGAGCAGATCGGCTATGGCAATCGTGCAACAGCACTTTACACGCAACTCTCACAAGAGTTGAACAGCGTTGGAGAGCTGGCACTCCTTGCGGTGATGGCAGAGAAAAATGAGAACCATTATCTCGCATTGCGCGTCGGCAAGAATGCTGCCTTCCGTGGACTGGATGTCGGAGCACTGTCGCATCCTGTTGGAGCAATTCCGGCCAATGCCAACATCAGTGGCTCAGGCAAGGCGCTTGCTTATGCAATTGCGCGTCAAGAAAGTGAATTTAACATCGGAGCGGTGTCCAAAGCTGGTGCACGTGGCTTGCTTCAATTGATGCCAGCAACCGCAAAAAGCGTCGCTACGCGCAATGGAATGACCTATTCAGATCAGAGGCTTACAAGTGATGCAGCTTATAATGCGACGCTCGGAGCTCATTTCCTTGGCGAACAACTCGACCGTTTCAACGGCTCCTATGTATTGACCTTTGCAGGCTATAATGCCGGTCCTCGCAGAGCGAGTGAATGGGTTGAACGATATGGCGATCCACGGGGAAAATCGATTGAAGAAGTGGTCGACTGGATCGAACGCATACCCTTCTCTGAAACACGCAATTATGTTCAGCGCGTTATGGAAAACTATGAAGTTTATAAAGCACGCCTGACAGGCAGCGCTGATATCAAAACTGACCTGATTTCCGGCAGACGATAAAGACAGAGTTTAAAACGTCCAAGTTTTTATACGAAAGACGTTTTAAGCCTCCTTCTTCTTTGCACGCGTCGCAGCCTTTGTTTTTGCTGCTGTTCTCCTCGGCTTCGCACTGCGCTTTGTGGCGCTCGCAGATACAGCTTCGGCTAATTTCGCCGCCTGCCCTATCCAGTCTTCACGCGTCACGCGACCTGCAAAGCCAATGTTGCGCTCAATCCAGCCAGCCTGGTCCATGTTCCATTGTGCTATTTGCGCGTAATGGAAAATGCCGAGCTTATTTAGCTTGGCTTCGATTGCATTCCCGATACCATTAATTACAGTCAGAGCATCCGGCTTACCGCGCAACGGAGCATCCAACAATTCCGGCCTATCAGCTTCGACAACAACGACAACCGTTTCCTTGATTTGCGCTTCCTCTGGCTCCTCCGGAGCGGAAGGAAGCTCAGCTTTCGGCTCATCTTGAAGCGGATCGACCGCTACCTCGACCTGCTTTGCCTCAGTCTCTTCAGCTACGGCTTCTTTCGCTGGTGCTAATGGCTCTGGCTTTTCGTCTAATGCAGGCGTCGAGAGCGCAGCCGCGACGACGATATCTTCTCTAATTTTATCAGCAGGTTTTCTACCTTTAAGCAGGCGACCCAAAATGCAGCCAATTACAAAAGCAACGGCAATGAGTATCGCCAATTGAACAATCAACATCGGCATTAAGGTTTCCTCTTACTCTACGCATCTGCACGCGGCTTCAACCACGGCAATCAATAAAACGCTGCGCAATTCACCCAACGGCAACTCACTTAGAAGCCGTGAGCCACCCAACTGCCAATCCAATCAGACCCGACAACAAAAGTACGGGCCAAAACATCTCTGCAAGATAAAGCATTTAAAACTCGCCTGCCAACCGATCCGAAGCACTTTCCTTATATATACAGGAAAGGCACCGAAGCCGCCGCTGTCAATCAGACAATGCGAACAAACGGGGGATGAGTGCGTTAAATGATGCAATGTAATCAGAACTTCGTAATATTAGAGCCCGCTAAGCTCAAGCCATGAGGCAACGGCCCATTCAATTCCGCGCTAAGGGCATTGAGAGCGCTATCATCGCTGACTTTTCCTTTAACTGACAATTTAGCTTCGGATATTTCTATCTCTGCATCGGTCAGTTTTTTCGCGAGATCAATGGCGAAAAGAACGCGCTGTTCAAACTCTGGCTGTGCACCGTGCGCAAGCGCCATTTGATCATCGACTAATAGGCCCGAGCCGATAGATTCCGCTGCATTCATAATTTTATCGCGCATGGAATTATCAGGAATATAACCTGAGAGGACAATTCCTTCACCGCCTTGGGTGAATTTGAAAACATACGGGCTGGCGGATTGAAGAACAGTCGTCAGATCCGAAAAATCACCAATACCGCGAAGCTTTTGCACAGCCTGAACTGCTGCGCGCTGAGATTCTGGATCAGGCGCCATGCCCTTCAGAACGACATCACGACCATCAACATCGAAGCCAGTCCATACGTAAGGTGAAAGCGCTTGCGCTGCCCGCGCGCTGATATCGGCCTCGACCCTATCCGCACCAAACCAGAGCGCTAGAGATGTCAGCGCTGCGGTCCATGTCAAAGCTGGCCAAAACCATTTCAGCATAAAATCATAACTCCGATGTCGTGTGACCTATAGAATGGGCCCTAACAAACTAACCCGCTGATGAATACAAGAGCGACGCCGGATTTTCAAACCGCAGACAACAAAAAACCCGGCAGCGAGGCTGCCGGGTTTTTCTCAAACCAATCCGTAAGGATTAGAACGAACGCTGGAAGCGAACCATACCCTGCCAAGCATCGTCACCCTTGAGGACCGAACGGTTGTCATTCCACTTGGTGTAGGAAACTTCTGGAGTGATGGTGAAGCCTGGAACCAGTTCGTAAGCTACGTTTGCAGTCGCTGCAAATGTTTCTGCTTCTTCATAAGCGAGCTGAAGGTTGAAGGTAGCCTTTTCGGTTGCCTTGAACTTTGCACCACCCCAAACAGCCCAATCGCCACCCCAGGTGCCGTAGAAGCTGTTGACAAGACGGATACCACGTGGGTTACCAGCTGCATCGTCATAAGCATAGAGGTAGTTGTCTTTGTTCGACTTGTAGCCACCCATTACCCATACGGAGAACTGGTCAGTTACGTTTACGTCGAGGCGAACTTTACCAGCCCATTCTTCGTTAACTGCGTCGTAAGCTGCAACACCAACGATCGAGCCCCAGCCCTGAGCGTACTTCAGACCACCAACAACATGTGGCGTATAGTCGTCAATCTTGCCGGAGATTGTGTACTGCGAACCATTCGACAGGTCGGTATAAGTACCGTTGTCGGTATCGCCATTGCCACCCTGTTCAAGAGCGATGATAGCCGAGAAGCCATTGCCGCCAGTGAAGGTGTAGCTGATTGCGTTGGTGCGGTAGCCACCAGCAAGAATTACGTCGTCGTTGATGACGTCGCCGAGGTAACCAGGGAAGGTTACGAATGCGGATTCGTCAAGACCAACGCGCAGACCGCCGAGCTGAATGTAGCCATAACGTAGAGTGCCTGTCGAGCCCGAGTCGGCACCGTTCTGGTACTGGAAGCGGGTTTCAGCATAGGTCTTAAGTGTGCCAAGTTCGGTTTCCGAGGCTGTCGAGAAACGAAGCGAGAAGCGTGTCAAGAAGTCGTAAGTGTCGCGATTACGCTCATCAAAATCAGTATCGAGCAACGCGTTAGCACGTGCATTCGAGCGAGCGTAAACATTGTCGCCGCCCTTGATGTCTGCACGAATGTAGCCGTGGATGCGCAGGCAGGTTTCGGTGCCTGGAATATAGAAGTAGCCAGCGCCGTATGCATCGCAAACGCGGACATATTCAACTGCTTCTGGCTCTGGAGCGACGATTGCGTCTGCTGCCTGAGCGCCGGAAGCTGCAACGAGAGCTGCAGCGGAGCCGAGGAGAAGGCTCTTGATGTTCATTTCTGACCTCCAGTCAAAGTTAAAAATGGGTCTGGGCATTCTGTTTTGGCTGAAGGACAACCTGTCCCCATCCCCTGATGAAAAAGTCGCCCCGAAGCGCTCCTTCTTCTGGATGTGAAGATACTCGCCAACTTTTTGAGTTCAACTACGAATGTAGCCACTCACCCCTTATTGCGTATGTATCAGTAGGTCCTGTTGCAGAAATGACACGAAATCACCCAGCTTCATTGAAGAAATTAGTAATTCATTTAAGTTTGTAAACACTTGTTAACCTGTCTTAACGATTGAAATGGCATGCTTTTCCGTCAAATTGGCGGTAGCAGCAACGAATCCCTTTCTCGCAAGCGCCTTACGGCAGTCATTTATATAGTACTTCCAAGAAGCTCTATATCTCAGGAAATTCGCAAGCGAATCTTATGCGGAAATGGCAACGCAACGCCGCTGGCACAGTCATTAGTCGGAAGTAATTCGTAGAGATTCATGGAAACCCTATATAAAGTACAAAAAAATGCTGTGAAATTTGCCATAAGCTGCGCAATTCGCTTGAAATGATTAGAACTACCAGTTATCTGGCCTTTACCGGAGAGGTGGCCGAGAGGTCGAAGGCGCTCCCCTGCTAAGGGAGTAGACCCGCAAGGGTCTCGTGGGTTCGAATCCCATCCTCTCCTCCATTAACCCACCACCGAAATCAGTAAATGAACGCCCTTTAAAAGCTGAATTAAGCTTTTGAAATCCCTTTGTGACCGACTTAAATTTTCTGACTTTTACAGCTTTAAAATCTTCCAACCCGTCTAGTAATTGAATTTATTTAATTTTTCGACTTTTGGTCAGTTCTTGACTGGAGGTCAGAAATGAACATCAAGAGCCTTCTCCTCGGCTCCGCTGCAGCTCTCGTTGCAGCTTCCGGCGCTCAGGCAGCAGACGCAATCGTCGCTCCAGAGCCAGAAGCAGTTGAATATGTCCGCGTTTGCGATGCATACGGCGCTGGCTACTTCTATATTCCAGGCACCGAAACCTGCCTGCGTATCCACGGCTACGTTCGTGCAGACATCAAGGGCGGCGACAATGTTTATTATCGCGGTGCCGGCGTATCTGCAGTTGAAGGCGGTGGCTTCAAGTTTACAGACAAGGGCAAAGATCGCGACACCTACAACTTCTTGTCGCGCTTCACACTGCGTACATCAACCGCTTCGGAAACCGAACTCGGTACTCTGAAGACCTACACGGAAACCCGCTTTAACTATGAAAATGGCGGCGATTCCGGCACTTCGCTCAACTTCGCTTACATTCAGCTCGGCGGCTTCCGTGTTGGTCTCGATGAATCTGCATTCCTGACTTTCACAGGTTACCTCGGTGACGTCATCAACGACGACGTAATTGCGGCTGGTGGTTACCGCACCAATGCAATCAGCTACACCTTCACGGGCGGCAATGGTTTCTCGGCTATCATCGCTCTTGAACAGGGTAACAAGGATGATGCCTTCCTCGACTATGGTATCATTGATGATTACACACCAAATGTTGTTGGTGGCCTGAAATACGCTCAGGGTTGGGGTTCGATCGCCGGTGCTGCTGCTTACGACGCACGCAACGAAGAATGGGCTGGTAAGGTTCGCCTCGACGTTAACGTAACTGACCAGTTCTCCGTATGGGTACAGGGCGGCTACAAGTCGAACAAAGACATCTATGCTCACTACGATGCGAGCGGTACAAGCATTGTGGTTGACGGCGGCAGCGAAACCCTTCGTGGCGTTCGTCTGACCAACAGCTTCTACGGCACCTGGGGTGGCGACTGGGCTGTTTGGGGTGGCGCGAAGTTCCAGGCTTCCGAAAAGGCTGCGATCAACGTACAGCTCGCTTACGAAGATGCAAAGACCTTTGCAGCGACTGCAAACGTAGCTTACCAGCTGGTTCCAGGCTTCACCATTACTCCAGAAGTTTCCTACACCAAGTGGGACGACAAGAAGTCGGTTCTTAAGGGCCAGGACGCTTGGCAGGGTATGGTTCGCTTCCAGCGCTCGTTCTAATTCGAATGCGATAAAATCGCCTGACGCCGATAGAGAACCTACGGCGTCAGGTTTTGTTCTAACTGTTCACGAACGTAATCGATGTGCTTACGCGAAACGGGGATTTTGCGTGGGCGTGATTGTGTCAATACCAGAATAAAAGTGGGGGCTAACAGATCTTTTAGAGGATCATAATATGTCTCTGCTTAAAATTAGCTCACTTATCTTGTGTTTCTTTAATTGTTTAACTATGTATGCTTCCCATAAAAAATATGGGGGCATGCTATGATCGTCGTTGGGGGCACGAAGGTCGATAGTGGTGATGTTTATTCGCCAATCGTCGATTATAATCTCGAATATACATCCATCAGAAGCCAGAAGCACAGAATTGTCGAACAATTCACTCTGGCAGAGCTGTCTGGTAAGTATATCAACATTCTCTGGGATGATGGGTCACACAAGTATAATGTGAAGTCTTTTCTCGGTGAGATTGATGAAATCTTGAAAGGCATGCGTTTTTCTGGATTTGATCAAGCGATGCTCGACTCTGTCATTGGTTCGCTTCGTGAGCGCGGTAACAGCAATGCAACCATCAATCGTAAGATGGCTGCATTAAGCAAGCTGCTGCGGAAGGCGCACAAAATGGGGGATATCTACAGCCTGCCGGAATTTGTTCGGCAGAAAGAGCGAGCAGGACGCATTCGCTTCCTCGAATATGAAGAGGAAAAGCGGCTTTTTGCAGCGATTAAGTCGCGTTGCGAAGATAGTTACCGTCTTTCAATTTTCCTGGTCGATACTGGCTGTCGCCTTGGTGAAGCTATTGGTTTGACGTGGAATGACATTCAGGAACATCGTACCACTTTTTGGCTAACCAAATCTAACAGGAGCCGCACGGTTCCGCTCACGAAACGAGCAAAAAAAGCAACCGCCATTGCGCATGGACGCCTAAAAGGCCCCTTCTCAATGCTCAATCAGGTTCGCTTCCGCCAGATTTGGAACGAAGCCAAAATCGAAGTTGGCCTTGGCACAGATGATCAAGTCGTTCCGCATATTCTGCGTCATACCTGTGCATCGCGTTTGGTCCGCGGCGGAATTGATATTCGTCGTGTGCAGATGTGGCTCGGTCATCAAACTTTGCAGATGACGATGCGCTATGCTCATCTTGCTACACACGATCTTGATTCCTGCGTTAAAGTTCTCGAGATTCGTTGATACAAGACAATTGAATTGTAATGGGCTTCGCGAATATACGCGAAATTTGCTGTTAAATTTTTTCAATGCGTACTTGCTTGCGTCATCAACACGCATGAACGCGAAAAACAAGATCTTTTATTAAGGGGCACAATTACAAATTAATCGGCAGCGATCACAAGAATTCTGCAATCTTAGGACAGCCCGAGCCTAGCTCTCCGTCAAATAACTTCGCGGTGATGTTTCTTAAGCTAGCGATATGGTGAAAGCTGGCGCAACTTGCTATGCATCTGAGTTATCTTACATCGGGCGCAGATGTGCAAACCTGTTTCATTAACCGCTTAAGCCAAGCAAGTTTGCCACTTCGGTCCCATCAGACACATTGACCGGAAGCATAATGACATCGCCTCGTCTCACACCACTTGTTGAACGCCTTCCCTCCACCGTTCCATTTGTCGGCCCGGAAACTCTCGAGTTGCAGCGGGGAAAACCTTTCATCGCGCGAATCGGTGCGAACGAAAGCAGCTTTGGCCCTGCCCCTTCCGTCATCGACGCGATGAAGCAGGAGGCGTCTGAAGTTTGGAAATATGGCGACCCGGAGAATTATGCTCTTCGCCACGCGATCGCCGCGCATCATGGTGTGAAGCCGGAAAACATTATGCCCGGCGCAGGCGTCGATGCACTGCTGGGTCTGGTTGTCCGTCAATATGTCCAGGAAGGCGACAAAGTAATCAATTCACTCGGCGGCTATCCGACATTTAACTATCACGTTTCAGGTTTTGGCGGCACTTTGCTAACTGTGCCTTACAATCAGGACAGGCCTGATCTCGATGCACTGATCGAGAAAGCGAAGCAGGAAAATCCAGCGCTGCTTTATATCGCAAACCCCGACAATCCGATGGGTACGTGGCATGAAGGTTCGGATATTCAGTCATTCATTGAGCAAATACCTGAAACCACAATGCTGATACTTGATGAGGCTTATTGTGAGACCGGCCCTGCTTCTGCATTTCCGCCATTTGAACTGGATCGGCCAAACGTTCTTCGGATGCGCACTTTCTCAAAGGCTTACGGACTTGCGGGCATTCGCGTTGGTTACGTCGTCGGTAACGAAACCGCAATTAGCGCCTTCAACAAAATCCGCGATCATTTTGCTGTTAACCGAATTGCACAAGCGGCCGCCATCGCGGCACTAAAAGATCAAGTTTATCTGAACGACGTTGTGGCGAAAATCCACACGGGTCGTGAACGCATTGCAAAAATCGCAGTCAAACACGGGCTGAAACCAATACCATCGGCCACCAATTTCGTGACAGTTGATTGCGGTCACGATGGCGCTTTTGCAACCGCTATCCTGAATGGCTTGATTGAACGGGACGTTTTCATTCGCAAGCCCGGAGCGCCAGTTCTTGACCGCTGCATTCGGGTGAGTGTTGGCGTGAGTGAGCAATTGGATATGTTTGAAGCAGCTCTTCCAGACGCAATCCTCGATGCGCAAAAAAGCCTGTAGCCAATTTAAAAATATTCTAGCTCGCGTTCTGCCCAATTGCGGGGATCATTATGTCAAACCAACTCAACGCTCAGGTTCGTAATCCGGTGTTTGGTACACTTGCTGGACTGTGCGGCGCACTGGCTATTGCTGCGTATGCAGGAGCCGCGCATGGTGGTGAAAACCACTTGAGTGCAATTGCACCACTCTTGCTTGGCCATGCCCCTGCCCTCCTGGTCCTGTCATTGATTGTTCCCAATAGCCGCGTGGCAAGTATGGGTGGCGCCATACTCATCGCGGGACTGGCACTGTTTTGCGGAGATCTCTTCATGCGCGACATGGCCGGAAGCAGGTTGTTTCCGATGGCTGCACCGACAGGCGGCAGCCTAATGATTCTCGGCTGGCTTATTGTTGGCGTTAGTAGCTGGTTCAAGCGGCGTTGATTGCCCTAAAAGCGCCTTAACAAAAAAGGCCTTGCAGATTTGCAAGGCCTCTTCTCTAAAACGGTGTAAGTTCAAACCGACTTATAAGCCGTCCCAGATCTGGTTTATGAATTGCCTTTCAGGCGTGCATTGCAAAGGCTGTAATAGCCGCCGCCCTTCTGTACCCATTTAAGGCCACCAAGCGCATTTGCGTCTTTCGCAGCATGATACTGTTCAAGGCAAGTATGCATACGAGCCTTACCCGGTGACTCGCTGGAGAACTTGGCAGACACAGCAGTGGGGAACTTGATGCCCTTCGGTGCCGCAACAGTGGGAGCGGCTGGCTCCGAATTACCATCTGTACTTAGTGCTACAGCATCCGCACCCGGACCACATTCAGCCTTACGAAAATCATTCCATTTTGCGCCACCATCGATGCCCGCATCTTTGGCAGCCTGATATTTCGTGCTGCACTGCTTCATTGTCAGTCCTTTGGCAGTATCAGCAGCAGCTGGAGCTGCAGCATTTTTGGCAGGCGCAGCAGCCTTCTTTGCTGGAGCGGCAGGCGCTGCCGCAGCATCATCTCCGCATTGTGTCTTACGGAAGTCGTTCCACTTAACATTGCCAAGCGTCCCGGCATCCTTGGCCGACTGATACTTTGCGCTACATTCTTTCATGGTCAGCGCACTGGCCTGCGTTGAAAAAGCAAAGGCAGATGCGCCCAGAATGAATGTGGTCCCAGCCAAAGCTGCAATGGTACGAATAGACATCTTGTCGCTCCCTGTCGGATACGGACTATTGTTTACGATACTTGTTAGTTGACTATCGCTCGACGCGACCATTCAAAACCTCGGGTCCTTTTCACCCGTCTTCAAACCCTTCCGAAATTCACATTCGACATCAATGTTGATACTCGGCAAGTTGACTGTCAATCACTCAATTAATATTACCATTGTCTACAATACAAAAATTCTAAACGTCATTCTTCGCACGTTACAACGGCTTATTGAACATAAGTAAACATACAGTAATTATTATTGGTTGTCTCAATATTATTGCAACAGAGTTAAAATCAGGAATTCATCACCATGTTTAAGAGAGTAATGATATTTGGCGGTGCTGGTTCAGGAAAGTCCACTCTGGCCCGTTCTCTTGGAAAAATAACTGACCTCCCGGTCGTTCACATCGACACAATTTACTGGCTACCCAATTGGACAATGCGCCCACGCGAAGAAATAGGGCGTTTGACCACGGAAATTGCAAATCGAGATGAATGGATCTTTGAAGGAAACCATAGTGAAACTATGGCTTATCGCGCGGAACGTGCTGATATGCTAATCTTTTTGGATATTTCGACACCGAGACGCCTCTGGCGAATTCTCACCCGAACATTTCGCTATTTCGGAAAGTCACGCCCAGACATGGCCGAAGGATGCAAAGAGCGCTTTGACTGGGAGTTTCTCAAATTTGCAGCAAACTATCGCAACAATGGCCGCATTCGTGCACTCACTTTTATGGAAAAGGCACCGTCGCATCTTTCGAAGTACCAGTTGCGCAGTCTGGCAGAGGTGAAACAATTTCTTGCTAAAACCGAATACGAAATAATCCAAAATAATTCGAAGACATAAGCGCGATAAAATCGAAAAAAGGCACGTAAAATAACAATATTGCTGGCAGTGCAGCAACATTCGACAGATGCTATATTGAGTGTGTCTCCCAAGACGTGACGCTGGTCATTGGCATTCTGACGATCAAATCAGCGAAAAAATATGCAGATAAATGCCGGACTTCGCTCTGGTCATTTCATCAATTCGTCCAATTTTCCGCAGCTTTGGAGTTGATCGTGTCAAATAGTGTCTCCCCACTTGTCGATGCTACCAGCCTAATGACGCCGGATCGTCATCGTCTTTATGAAGATGCGATTGCAATGCTCATTGGTACCTCATTCATCGCATTGGGCATAACCCTTTACAGCCAAGCCACACTGATGACTGGCAGCACCGCTGGTATTGCGTTGCTTATTCAATATGCAACAGGCATTAGCTTTGGCGCGCTCTATTTTGTGATCAACCTGCCGTTTTATTATTTTGCAGCGAAACGGATGGGCTGGGCGTTTACCGTCAGAACATTTATCGCAGTTGCTCTGATGTCGCTCTTCGCCAAAGTGATACCTATGTGCGTTGATTTCAGTTCAATCAATCCGCTGTTTGCTGCACTCATGGGTGGCACGCTCATGGGGATGGGCGTTCTTGCCCTTTTTCGCCACCGATCTGGGGTCGGAGGTGTAAACATTCTGGCGCTTTATTTGCAGGATGCCTATGGCATTCGTGCTGGCTGGTTCCAGCTAGCGCTCGACGTTATTATTATGCTCGGTTCCCTGTTCTTTATTCCCTGGGAGAACATGCTGTTATCGCTGGCGGGCGCGGTGGCTATGAATGTCATTATTGCCATCAATCATAAGCCGGGCCGCTATCTTGGCATAAGTTAAACAAAAGCCGCCTCAAAAGGCGACTTTTATTTAAACTTTCAACGATCTCAGTGCGCAGTCATCCATTCGCGTGCACTGCGCAGGGCTGCGGCAAGTTCTGTCTTGCTCATGGTTGCAGCAACCTGATTACGCATACGTTCAGCCTTCTGATTGCCACGGATTGCAGCAATATTAAGCCATTTATGTGCTTCGACCACATCAATCTCACAGTCCCGGCCAACGGCATATTTCAATCCCATTTCCAGTAGAATACGATCTTGAGAACCTGTTTTGCTCTGCTGTGTGACGCTCTGAAACTGTGTCATTTTCTTTGTCCCTGTTAAATCCCGAGAACCGTCCGCTCTTTGTTTCTGAGACTGGCTTTCACCGTCCCCGAACTGTCGGATCTGTCGTTCCGTTCATGATGCTGAGATTACCCAACAGAGTTAAAATGCGCGTTAAACCAGATGCTTAACAACGCGACAACAAAATCCCAACAAGGAGTAAACTTGGGAATTTATTAAACATCCAAGCTCAATGAATTGCAGCATTTTTTCAAAATGGCAGATTTTTCATCCACAGCGCTTAGAAACCAGATGATAACCATGGTGCAGATTGGCTTCGTTTAGGACGTGGCTAGCAACGAATATAACAGCTTCAATTATACCTCTTTCGCTCTGCTCCAAATTCAATTACGTTTACGTTTGCGTAAGCTTTCCGCAAGGCACGTGCCTTGCCGCATTTTGGGAGGAATGCATGATCCGTAATTTTATGATGGGACTAACTGCTGCCGTTGCTCTGACGGCAACCCTCGCTGTACCAGCCTTTGCTGATGAAGCCATTGTCGGCACGTGGAAGCGGCCGAACGGCACGATCATCAGTTATGCGGCCTGTGGTGGTGGCAAATATTGCGGCACGGTTCAAACCGGCGAATATAAGGGCAAATCGATAGGCTCTATGTCAGGCAAGGACGGCAGCTATAAAGGCGAGGTCAACAAGCTCGACGAAGGCAAGACCTATACGGGCAAAGCCAGCGTCAAAGGCAACACGCTTTCGCTCTCTGGCTGTGTAATGGGCGGATTGATCTGCAAAAGCGAAAGCCTCACGAGGCAGTAAGTCTAAAACTAAAAAGGCGGCTTCTCAGCCGCCTTTTTTGATTATCGTGCTTTCTGGCCAAAGAGCACCTTCTGCTCTTCATCCTTATTGGCTGAAGCCATTGCGCGTTCGCGCTCTTCTTTGCCAACCACGAGACCACGCTGCACGGCGGGCCGTGCGTTCATGGTCTCATGCCAGCGCTTGAGGTTTGGGAAATCTTCCAGCTTCTGATCAAAATTCTTGTAAGCGTTAATCCAACCAATGCTCGCCATATCAGCGATGGAATATTCGCCCGCGATATAGTCTTTGTCTTCAAGCTGACGGTTGAGAACGCCATAAAGACGATTGACCTCATTGGTATAGCGATCAATGCCGTACTGCACTTTTTCTGGTGCATAAATGCGGAAGTGTCCTGCCTGACCCGACATTGGCCCAAGTCCACCCATCTGCCACATCAGCCATTCATCAACAGCAACGCGCTTGCGTTCATCTGATGGATAGAACTTGCCAAATTTGCGTCCGAGATATTGAAGAATTGCACCCGATTCAAAGACCGAAATCGGCGCGCCGCCCGGACCTTCCGGATCAACAATAGCAGGCATGCGATTGTTCGGTGCGATTTTGAGGAAATCCGGCTGGAACTGATCGCCTTTGCCGATATTTACATATTTGACTTCATAAGGAACACCCAGTTCCTCGAGCATAATGCTCACCTTGAAGCCATTCGGTGTCGGCCAATAGTAAAGTTCAATCGGTTTTGTCTGCTCGGCCATGGGTCGTTAACTCCCTCTTTCTTGGCTTTGTCGGTAACTCCGATGCAAGCTAACATAAGCGCCGTGAATTGCGGCACAAGAGCGAACCGATCAAGTTCATGCGACATCAATATTTTTGAACGCCACATGAATGCAGCACTCAGGAGTGGTTCAGCCAACAAACCTTACAGTCATGCCCTATAATGGAAGATCGAGTATTTGGGGGAAGAATGTTGCTAAGACGCACGACCATCGTATTCATGATGATCGCTGGCTTTGCGATTGTCGCGGGGCTATTTGTTGATCGGAAACAACATGTTTATCGAGATCAGCCAATCATCGGAGATATCACCGTAATGCATCTCGGAAACAGTCACGCGAAAGCACACATCTGACGAATGGGGGAAACCTGCGACACAAGTAATCTCATTTAAACAGAGACATGCGCGTGTCATTGATTTTGTTATACTGAGTCATGACACAACGAATCGAACAGCCATTTCTCACCGAGATTAAAACGCCTCCTTTTATGGAGCCGCAAGTTTTTGCCGATGCAGGCGCGGCAGTTGTCGCGCTTCGCAAGCTTTATGATCGCAATACCGCGTTTCTCCGCACAGCCTTTGAACAGTTGGCGAAGGGAGAAGTCCGACCTCAGCGATATCGCGCTTTTTACCCCGAAATTTGTCTGTCGACATCGAGCTTTGCTCATGTCGATACACGTCTGGCGTTTGGCCATGTGACCATGCCGGGCGATTATTCGGCAACGATCACGCGACCTGATTTGTTTGAACATTATCTTAACGAACAAATTCGCCTGCTGATGCGCAATCATGGGGTGACAGTCACCGTTCGGGAATCGGCAACGCCAATTCCGATCCATTTCGCCTTCATGGAAGGCACTTATGTTGAGGCATCGGTTGCCAATGCCTTCACGCATCCGATGCGCGATCTCTTCGACGTGCCGGATCTGGCCGCAACAGACGACAAGATCGTCAACGCCGATTTTGATCCAATTCCCGGCGAGCCGATGCCGCTTGCACCTTTCACGGCGCAACGCGTTGACTATTCGCTACACAGGCTTGCGCATTACACAGCAACAAGTCCGAAGCATTTCCAAAACTTCGTGCTGTTTACGAACTATCAGTTCTATATGGATGAGTTCTGCGCCTATGCACGCAAGCTGATGGCAGATGGCGGCGGCGGGTATGACAGCTTTGTCGAGCCGGGCAATGCGATCACGCTTGCAGGTGAAACCGCTCCAAGCACGGGCATCGCATTGCAACGCATGCCGCAAATGCCGGCCTATCATCTGCAACGCAAAGATCATTCTGGCATCACCATGATTAACATTGGCGTTGGCCCGTCCAATGCAAAGACGATTACCGATCATGTTGCCGTGCTTCGCCCGCATGCATGGCTGATGCTGGGACATTGTGCTGGTCTGCGCAACAGTCAGGAGCTTGGCGATTACGTTCTTGCTCACGCTTACATGCGTGAAGACCACGTTCTCGATGATGATCTTCCGGTCTGGGTGCCCTTGCCCGCATTAGCAGAAATTCAAGTTGCCCTAGAAGAAGCGGTTGAAGAAGTCACCGGCCTTGAAGGCTATGATCTTAAGCGGATCATGCGAACCGGCACAGTTGCGACGATTGATAATCGCAACTGGGAACTGCGCGACCAGCGCGGCCCTGTTCAGCGCCTTTCTCAGGCACGGGCGGTGGCACTCGATATGGAGTCAGCGACAATTGCGGCCAATGGCTTCCGCTTTCGCGTTCCCTACGGCACTCTGCTCTGTGTTTCCGACAAGCCGTTGCACGGCGAGCTAAAACTACCCGGCATGGCGACCGAGTTCTATAAGCGGCAAGTCGCGCAGCATCTACAAATTGGTATTCGAGCGATGGAAAAAATCGCTGCCATGCCAGATGAACGACTGCATTCACGCAAGCTCAGAAGCTTCTACGAAACTGCGTTCCAGTAAGTCACAAGATGCCGAAGGCAATGCTTTCGGCATCATCATCGCGCCGCAATCAGCCGCTACTCGCCAATCATGTCAAAACGCCGCGAAACTTTTGCCTTTACTCTGCTGATCATTGCCGTTCTGGTATCCGTGCCGCTTGTGCTCGGATTTCTCGGATCTGCACATCCGGCATTGGATTCATTTGCCCATTTCCGGTCCCATCTCGCTATCCTGATGGGAGTGCTGGCGCTGCCGCTTTTGTTCACAGCAATGCGACGTGAAGGTGCGATGATCCTGCTGTTTGCGATCCTTGCTTTCAGCACAACACTTGGTGCCGCACGCAATCTGCTGGATGGCTCATCAGCAGCGCAGGCAAATGTGCCAACTGGCGGGGCACGTTATAGTCTTGTGCAAATCAATCTGCGCTATAACAATCCTGAACCCAAACGCGTCTTGCAAATGATAGCGCAGGAAAAGCCCGACGTCATCGCTTATCAGGAAGCGGGTTCAAACTGGGCGATGTGGATCAATATTCTCAAGGGAACCTACACTTATCACTTTGAATGCCGCATCAGCGGCAACACCATGAGCGTGGGTATTTTATCCCGGCGTCCGTTCAGTGAAGGCAGTGCGCAGGCATGCCTTGGCGACAGTCGCCTTGCCATGACTTCCATTGATTTCAGCGGCACGCCAGTCAATGTTGCATCCTATCATGCTGTGCTTCCATGGCCGTATGCTCAGGCAGCAATCATCGATAAGCTGGTGCCGGAATTGCAGAAATTCGACGGCCCTTCCATTATTGCTGGCGATTTCAACGCAACACCATGGAGCAATGCAGTTCACCGCATAGAAAAGGCTTCCGGTACAAAAGCGATGACCGGCATTGGCGGAACATGGGTGCCGCAAAGCCTGCCCGTGACACTCGCGCCATTTGTGGGGCTAGCAATCGACCAAATTCTCGTCAGTCCTGATATTGCAGCACCAGTCGCAGCGACACGCGGCGAAACGGGTTCTGATCACCTGCCTGTCAGGCTTGAGTTTTCGGTCCCTATGCCTGTGAGGCCCAACACAGAAGAGCCTGAAATTCAGTCTGTGATGCTTCAATAAAAAAGGCGGTCTAAACCGCCTTTTTTATTTACATGTTTACATACACTGGACCCTCTCCGCCTTGTGGCGGAACCCAGTTGATATTCTGGTTCGGGTCTTTGATATCGCAAGTTTTGCAATGCACGCAGTTCTGCGCATTGATCACAAAGCGTACATCCTTAGCCTGCGGATCAGCAGCAGAATTGCCGTCTGCATCCACCCATTCATAAACCCCTGCAGGGCAATAGCGTGTCGACGGACCCGCAAAAACATCATGCTCTGATGTCTGTTGCAGCTTCATATCGGCGATCTGCAAATGCACTGGCTCGTTTTCGTCGTGATTGGTATTCGACAAGAACACCGACGACAGGCGATCAAAAGTCAGAACGCCATCTGGCTTAGGATAGCTAATCTTCTTGTGCTTTGCAGCAGGCTCAAGGCTCTGTGCATCGGTCTTACCATGCTTCAGCGTACCAAAAAATGAGAAGCCAAACAGCTGGTTGGTCCACATATCAAGACCGCCAAGCGCGACACCAACAACCGTTCCGAGCTTCGACCAGAGTGGCTTCACATTACGAACCTTCTTGAGATCCTTGCCGATTGCGCTGTTACGCCAGCTGTTTTCGATCTCAATCGGTTCATCATTGGCGCGACCAGCGGCCAATGCTTCTGCAATCTTGTCGGCAGCAAGAATGCCCGACAGAACCGCATTATGGCTGCCTTTAATACGCGGAACATTGACGAAGCCAGCCGAACAGCCGATCAGCGCACCACCCGGGAATGACAGCTTCGGAACCGACTGGAAGCCGCCTTCGGTAATTGCACGTGCGCCATAAGACAAGCGCTTGCCACCTTCAAACGTATCACGGATAGCCGGATGTGTCTTGAAGCGCTGGAATTCCTCAAATGGCGACAGGTATGGATTCTTATAATTGAGGTGCAGCACGAAGCCGACCGCAACCATATTGTCTTCAAGATGATACAGGAATGTGCCACCGCCGGTTTTCATATCCAGCGGCCAGCCGAAAGAATGCTGCACCAGACCAAGCTTATGCTTGGATGGATCAATCTGCCAGAGTTCCTTGAGGCCGATGCCGAACTTGGCCGGTTCGCGACCCTCATCAAGCTTGAACTTGGCGATCAGTTCCTTAGCAAGTGAGCCACGCGCGCCTTCGCCAATCAGAACATATTTGCCAAGCAGTGCCATGCCCCGCGTATAGTTCGGACCATGCGTGCCATCGCGTTCGACGCCCATATCTCCGGTCGCAACACCGATGACAGCACCTTCATCATTATAAAGCACTTCTGTCGCAGCAAAGCCCGGATAGATTTCTACGCCAAGCTCTTCGGCCTTTGTGCCAAGCCAGCGGCAGACATTCCCAAGCGAGACAATATAATTGCCATGATTGTTCATCAGCGGTGGCATTGCGAAGTTCGGCAAACGCACAGAACCGGCAGGGCCGAGCAGCAGAAAGTGATCCGCCGTCACGGGCGTTTTGAAGGGATGTCCCTCTTCTTCGCGCCACCCCGGCAGAAGCTGGTCAATACCACTTGGATCAACAACAGCACCCGACAGAATATGCGCGCCGACTTCCCCGCCCTTTTCAAGAACAACAACCGAAAGCTCCGGATTGATTTGTTTGAAGCGAATAGCCGCAGCAAGGCCAGCAGGGCCTGCGCCAACAATCACAACATCAAATTCCATGCTCTCGCGTTCGGGAAGCTCAACCACTTCAGACATTCGTGCCTCCGTCAAATTTACATTTTCCCCTCACTATTTCAGCGCGGGCAATGCATCCAGTTGTTTTTGCTCATGAACCTATCGCAATTGTCGATAACCACCGACAATGACCAGTCCGTTCCCATATTGGACCTACCCTCTCGCAGAGTTAGGGACTGTCGCATATGCGTCCAATTGTCCAAAAATTCTGCGAATTCAGCAATATAATATTTACCTTGACGTAAACGTCAAATATTTTCTCTCTTAAATTTGGAATTGAGCTATTCTGCCGCAACAGGCTTTTTACGTGGAGACAATCACTTTAAAGCGGAAAGCTGCGACACGCTCTTGCATTCAGCGTCAAAATTCGTCACCTCATTTCATGAGGTATGCGAATGAATAACGATCATGAATTGCTGGATATGGAAGGCTTGCTGCGCTTTTATGCGGAAGCGGGTATCGACATGCCACTTTCAGAAACACCAATTGATCGTTTTGCTGCACCGGCACCCACGATGGCGCGTGAACAAAATGCGCCTGCACCTGCGGCGCAGAGTTCACGATCAGAGCGCGTGCAACAGCCACGCGCCGTAATAACACCCTCCCCATCCAGCCGACCTGTTCAGGCTGCGTCAGATGTTCCCGACAATAGCCAGATAGAGCTTGCACGTGCCGCCGCAGCGCGAGCCAATTCATTGGAAGAACTGCGCGAGGCACTCGCCGCTTTTGACGGTTGCAATCTTAAATCAACCGCTAAGAACCTGTGCTTTGCAGATGGCGATCCATCGTCAGACATCATGTTTATTGGTGAAGCACCAGGGCGAGATGATGACATGGAAGGGCTACCTTTTATGGGCAAGCCCGGACAGCTTCTCAACCGCATGATTGAAGCTATCGGCTTTAAACGCGAAAACGTTTACATCGCCAATACAATCGCCTGGAGGCCGCCGGGCAATAGAGCGCCGACACCGCTTGAAACAGAACTTTGCCGTCCCTTCATCGAGCGACAAATTGAACTTGCTTCGCCGAAAGTGCTTGTTACGCTTGGTGGCCCTGCGAGTAAAACGCTGACGGGATCGTCAGAAACTATTTTGCGTCTGCGTGGTAACTGGAACATCCACCGGACCGCTTTGGGCGCAGAAATTGCTGTTATGCCAACGCTGCATCCCGAATATCTCTTACGCATGCCTGCTCAGAAGCGATTTGCATGGCGCGATTTTCTTGCCGTTAAAATGAAACTAACCGAACTTCACGATTGATCTTCTTTGATTTCAATGGCATCGGCAGCAACACTGTCACCAACATGCCGTAAACATACGATAGTTGGCCATTGGATTTTTAGTGGAGTTAACTATGGCCGGTCAGCTTTTGCCTATTGCAGCACTGCTAGCAAGCACATTTTTGATGCTGCTTGCGGGTGGACTTGCCGGTATTTTACTGCCTATTCGTGGCGGTCTTGAAGGCTGGTCAACAACCACAATCGGCTGGATGGGCACAAGCTACGCACTGGCTTTTACCATTGGCTGTATTGTCATTCCGCATTTAGTCAAACGCGTAGGACATGTACGCGTTTTTTCGGCTCTGCTGACATTGCTTTCAATTGCATTATTACTGCATTCGCTCATCGTTAGCCCTTATGCATGGATGATATTTCGCGGCATTGCCGGGTTTTCGTTGGCTGGCTCTTATATGATCATCGAGAGTTGGTTGAATGAGCGCGTCACGAATGAAACGCGCGGTCGCGTTTTCTCGATCTATATGATCATTACAATGCTTGGCCTGATGTGCGGGCAATATATTCTGCCATTCGGCGACGCCACAACGCAGGCACTCTTCATCATCTGTGCAATTATTTACGCCAGCGCCTTATTGCCGACGGCACTGTCCAGTGCCCAGTCACCCAATCCACTCACGCAGGTTAAGCTGGACCTTAAAGGCCTTTATCGTCGCTCACCTGCGGCGGCTGTTGGATCACTCATTGCCGGTATTGTAGCTGGCACCTGGAGCTTCCTTGCTGCGATTTATGGGGGAATGAACGGACTTTCGACATTCGGCATCGCGACCATGCTCGCCTGCGCAATGATCGGCGGTGTCATTTTCCAATATCCGCTGGGGCGTGCTTCTGATGTCGTGGACCGTCGTTATGTGATGGTGATAGCGGGTGCGATCGGCTTCATCATATCGATGATTATGATCCTTGTTCACCCGACGTCTGCTTACGCGCTTTATGCAATGATGTTCCTATTTGGCTCGGTCATCTATCCAATCTATAGCCTCAATGTCGCTCATGCGAATGACTATGCTGATGCCAGTGAATTTGTGAAGGTCTCGAGCGGGCTTCTTATCATCTACGGTGCGGGCAGCGTTATCGGCCCTGCACTGTCTGGTCCACTTATGGATCTCCTGGGAGCATCCGGGTTTTTTGTGACTATGGCTATCGCTTACGCGGTCTATGGACTGCATGCGCTTTGGCGTATCCGTCGATATGAACGACCAGCGGTTAGTGATCAAAAAACAGAGTTTAAAATCTATACCCCTGACGGGCAGCCCACACCGGAAACCATGCAGCTTGACCCGCGATCAGAAACAACGCCCGGTCAGGCTTAAAAATCACTGGGTTTGCTGTGGTGTATTGGTCTTGTGGGGAGCAATCGCCAACTGATGCTCACGATAGATGATGTAGCCACCAGCGCTCATAACAATAACGCTGCCTAGCAACATTTCCAGTGTTGGAACATCGCCAAAAAAGAAAAAACCAATCCCAAGGCCAAGCAGCATTGAGGTATATTCAAACGGCGCAATGGTGCTCATTGGCGCATGACGATAACACTCGGTCAAAAGAATTTGCGCCACGCCTCCGGCAACACCTGCTGCAATAAGCATTGCGAATTGCGTCCCGTTTGGCATAACCCAGCCAAGCGGAATACTGGCCAGCGAAATGACGGTTGCCGAAATCGAAAAATAAATAACAACAGTCGATGTTTTTTCGGTCTGAACAAGGCGACGCACAAGCATCATTGCAAAGGCGGCCATAATTGCCCCGCCGAGGGCTGCAAGAGCGCCCAGTGCCTCATTGCGACCAACCTGCCCTTCTGCAAACAGGGTCATACGAGGCCATATGATGATTAGAACACCAAAAAGGCCGATCACCACAGCACTCCAGCGATACATTCTAACAACTTCATGCAAAATGACGGCACCCAACACCACTGCAATTAACGGTGACGCATAATTGATAGCGATTGCTTCAGGCAAAGGCAGCTTGGTCAAAGCATAAAAGCTCAATGTCATAGCGCCAACACCCACCATTCCGCGCCAGAAATGGCTGAAACCGTGCCGCGTTTGGAAAATGCCCGATAACTGCCCACGTATCGCAAAATAAACGAGGATCGCTAACACCGCGAAAAATGAGCGGAAAAAGATCAGTTGCCCAAGGGGAATTCCGTCTGCAGCTTTAAGCAGCGTCGACATGCCGACAAACACTGCAACCGAAGCAACTTTGAGGCTGATGCCCAGCATTGGATTGTTCTGAAGCAGATCAGGCTCAGTCGTTTCACTGGACTGAGCATTTGCGGAGGCCGCGTCCGGAAGGGACTTCACAACGCAATTCCTTAAACGGGGGATGGGAGACTAGGCGGGATATGAACTTCAACATTTAACCCTTAGGCTTGTTCGCTATAAAGTGCCAGCGTGCAAAGTATGTTGCTCATAAAAAATGCTCAGCAAATTTGGATTTCTTGTCGTTTGCTAAAAAGCCGGATACGACTCGTGCATCAGAGTGATCACAAAGAAGAGTTTCGCAATGCGTACTGAAACCGGCCAGACATTCCGCCTCGAAGATTATCGCCCAACCCCTTACGCTATTCCAGAAACGAAACTCGACTTCACGCTTGAGCCCAAAAAGACCATTGTCCGTGCGCAACTCGTTGTCGAGCGCCGCGAAGGAACAATTGCAGGCACGCCGCTTATCCTTGATGGTGATGAACTGAAGCTGATCAGCATTCGCCTTGATGGCGAGGCTCTGAGCAATAACAGCTACTCAGTGACACCAGACAAACTGGAAATCACGGACCTGCCAGAGGCTGAACGCTTTACACTGGAAATCGTTACAGAGGTTAATCCGACCACCAATCGTCAGCTTTCAGGCCTTTATCGCTCAAGCAATGTCTATTGCACACAATGCGAAGCTGAAGGCTTTCGGCGTATTACCTATTATTACGACCGCCCAGATGTGCTCTCCGTCTATACGGTCAGGCTCAACGCCGAAAAAGCAGCAGCACCAATATTGCTGGCAAACGGCAATCCTGTTGAGCAAGGCGTGGTTTCAGACAATCCTGATAGGCATTTTGCAATTTGGCATGACCCGCATCCAAAGCCGTCCTATCTGTTCGCGCTCGTTGCAGGCTCGCTTGATGTGGTGACTGACAATTTCACGACGCAGTCTGGCCGCGTGGTCGATCTCGCTATCTATGTTGAGCATGGAAAAAAAGAACGCGCCCTCTATGCCATGGATGCGCTGAAACGTTCGATGCGCTGGGATGAGGAGAAGTTCGGTCGCGAATACGATCTGGATGTTTTCAATATCGTTGCGGTTTCCGATTTCAATATGGGCGCCATGGAAAACAAGGGCCTAAATGTCTTTAACGACAAATATGTGCTGGCCGATCCCGAAACCGCAACGGATGTGGATTATGCAGGGATCGAAGCGGTCATTGCGCATGAATACTTCCACAACTGGACCGGCAATCGCATCACCTGCCGCGACTGGTTCCAGCTTTGTCTTAAGGAAGGCCTGACCGTTTATCGTGACCATGAGTTTTCGGCGGATGAGCGTTCTCGTCCTGTGAAGCGCATTGCCGAGGTAAAAATTCTCAAAGCGCAACAGTTTCCGGAAGACAGCGGTCCGCTCTCGCATCCTGTGCGCCCGCGCGAATATAGCGAGATCAACAACTTCTATACCGCGACGGTTTATGAGAAGGGTTCGGAAGTGGTGCGGATGATCCGCACCATCATTGGGCCAGATCTTTTCCGCAAAGGCATGGATCTCTATTTCGAGCGCCACGACGGCGATGCGGCGACAATCGAAGACTTTATCAAAGTCTTTGCCGATGTTTCTGGACAGGACTTTTCGCAGTTCGCGCTCTGGTATGATCAGTCAGGGACGCCGAAGGTTGAGACAAGTTTCGATTTTGATGCTGCAAACGAAACTTACACCATCAATTTCGCACAATCACTTGCCCCTACTCCCGGTCAGCCAGTGAAGAAGCCAATGCATATCCCTGTGGCCTTTGGTCTTTTGGGTTCTGACGGCAAGGATATAGAAGCTTCGTCTGTGGAAGGGGGCGAGGTACATGACGGCGTTATCCATCTGCATAGCGCAACCGAAACTATAATCTTCAAAGGCATTAAAGAACGCCCTGTCCCGTCGCTGCTGCGTGGTTTCTCTGCGCCAGTTAATCTGGTATCCCCGCTTATGGCAGAAGATCGGGCCTTTCTCGCGCTCAATGACAGTGACCCGGTTGCGCGCTGGCAGGCGCTCACCGTCATTTTCACACAGGCGCTGCTTGAAGGTGCAAAACGCATTCGTGGCGGACATGCACCTGAAACGGACGAGACGATTATTGCGCTTGCCGGTAACATCGCCTCGGACGAAACGCTTGATGCCGCCTTTCGCGCCCTATGCCTGACCTTGCCCACCGAAAGCGATATTGCGCGCGAAATGGGCGAAAATGTTGATCCAGACGCTATCTTTGCAAGCCGCGACTATTTGATTGCGGCAATCGGAACGGCTTACGCGAAGGAATTTGCAGCACTTTATACCGGCCTGCAACAAGACGGTGCTTTCTCCCCTGATTCTCAATCGGCAGGCAAACGAGCTCTGCGCAATGTGCTGCTCGATTATCTCAGCCGTCATGAAAACAGCCCAGCACGCGCCGCACAGCAATTTGCGCATAGTGACAACATGACTGACCGGGCCGCGGCACTCAGCGTGCTGGTGCATCGCTTCGGTGACAGCCATGAAGCGCTCGACGCGCTGTCCTCATTTGAGAAGCGTTTCGGCGATGATGGTCTGGTCATGGACAAGTGGTTTATCGTGCAGGCAACGCGTCCGGGCGAGAAGGCGCTTGAGGCCGTTCGTACACTGACAAAAGATAAACTGCTTTCGTTCGACAATCCAAACCGCGTGCGTGCATTGATCGGTGCTTTTTCAGCCAGCAACCCAACCGGATTTAATCGCAAAGATGGCGCTGCTTATGATTTCTTTGCTGATATTGTTCTGGCAATTGATCCAGAAAACCCGCAGCTTGCGGCCCGTCTTCTGACGGCCTTGCGGTCATGGCGTTCGCTGGAGGACACACGTCGTGAACATGCACGCGCCGCTCTTGCTCGTATTTCCGGCACGCAAAAGCTCTCAACAGATCTGCGCGACATCGTGGATCGCACCCTGGCTTGATTCGCGAATCAACTAGACAACGCGATGATTCGCTGATCCGGCCTTAAATTAGGCCGGGTTTGAGTATTTTTGAACTATTGAAGCAGAGCAGCATAAATACTGAAAAGGCTTACGGCTTTCATGAGTCTTTTCATGGTGTTAGCTGCATAGTTTCTCAAACTGATTCCGCTTAACAGTTTGAGATTCAATGGAAAATCGGAGTGGTAAATGCGGTATTTTACTTCTCATTAACGAATTCACTGGACAGCACGAATCACTTTTGATTCATTAGCCTTGTTCGGAGATGGCGTATTCCGAAACATTTCGAGTAGAGATTTCAGTTCACACAGTTCCGGGCGGACGGCGCGTCTTGCGCATTTCTAGAACTGTTTTGATACACCAGAGGGGCCATAAAATGGCGAGCACCGACGCGTATAGCGCGACGGCGGAGAGCAAACGCGACTCCGGCGGTAAGCGAAAGAAAGGCAGGCTGTCGGGTCATGCCAAGCTTCTCGCAGGCCCTGCTTATGGAAAATTTATTGCAGTGGAACCTGCACTGCGCCGTCTCGTTCCCGCCCTCATTGTCATCTTTCTGGTTATACTCGGTGTGGCGCGTGTTTTCTCAATGCTATCATGGCGCGAGGACATTGAATTACAGCACAAAGCTGCTCTGTCTGCTGCGACGGCTAATCTGGCGCAAATGATTGAGCGCGCGGCCAATGGCACACAGGCTGGCGCGCAAATGTCGCCCAAAGATCTTGATAATACGATTGCAGAGTTTCGTTCGCGCGGGCTTTCATCCAGCGGAATGACAGTCGCTCTGGTCAATGACGATTCCGTCATTGTCACCGCATCCGGTCCTGCAACAGATATTGTTGGTAAGCGCGCCGATGATGTCTTCAGCGACATTCAACCGCTCTTCATGTTTGCAGAGCGTGCAGGCGTGCTCACAATCGTAATGAATGGCGAAGTTGCTTTCGGTACGGTTTCAAAGCCGATTACAGTTCCCTATGCGATTATTGCAGCAGAACCTGAAAGCACGATATTTGCCGAATGGAAGCGTGCGGTTTCTCTCAACGTGACACTGTTTGCTGGCACCACCGGCGTGATGTTTGCCATTCTCTACGCCTATTTCAGTCAGGCTGCGCGGGCGCGTGAAGCAGATGATCTTTCCGGCCAAATTCAGCGCCGAATCGATATGGCACTCGCGCGTGGTCGTGGCGGTCTGTGGGACTGGGATATGGCACGCGGACGCATTTATTGGTCGCGCTCCATGTATGAAATGCTCGGCTATGAAGCGCAGGATGCAGTTCTCGCTTTTGGCGACGTGTCGGCAATCATCAACCCCGAAGACGGCGATCTCTATTCGATTGCTGAACAAGCAGCGGCTGGTGACATCTCCCACGTAGATCGCGTTTTCCGTATGCGCCACGCCGACGGCTCATGGGTCTGGATGCGGGTTCGTGCTGAGATTGCTGCAGAGAACGAACTCCATCTTGTCGGCATTGCGTTTGACGTCAGCGAACAACATCGCTTCGCACAGCAGACGGCAGAAGCCGATATGCGTATCCGCGAAGCCATCGAAAACATCTCTGAAGCTTTCGTGCTCTGGGATGCCAATAATCGTTTGGTCATGGCGAACTCCAAATTCAGCGAATATGCTGGTCTGCCAGTCTGGACGCTGAAGCCCGGCGTGCCGCGCAATGAAGTGGACGCGCATACCCGCCCGTTTAGCTTTGAGCGCCGCATGGCGAATGAGCATAACCGCGCAGGCGGTCAGACCTTTGAACGCCAGCTGAGCGATGGTCGCTGGCTGCAGGTTAACGAACGCCGCACGCAAGACGGTGGCCTCGTTTCGATTGCGACAGACATTACGCAGATCAAGCAGCATCAGGAGCGTCTGGTGGATAGCGAACGACGCCTGATGGCTACCATTCACGATCTGTCGATTGCGCGTAAAGGCGAGCGTGACCGTGTGCGTGAGCTATCAGAACTCGCGCGCAAATATGGTCAGGAGAAAGAGCGCGCCGAGGCTGCAAACCGTTCGAAGTCTGAATTCCTCGCCAACATGTCTCATGAGCTGCGCACACCGCTCAATGCGATCATCGGCTTCTCGGAAATGATTCAGGCTGGCACATTCGGCCCACTCGGTTCAGATCGCTATGAGGAATACATCAACGACATCCACACCAGCGGTAACTTCCTGCTCAACGTTATCAATGACATTCTCGATATGTCGAAGATCGAAGCCGGTCACTTTTCACTTGATCGCGAAGAAATTGATCTCTGCCCGCTCATCAATGAAACCGTGCGGATGATCTCGCTACAGGCTGATGAGAAGAATATAACTGTCGAAACGCGGATTGAAGATGCCATGCAGCTCAATGCCGACCGCCGTGCGGTTAAGCAGGTGCTGATCAATCTTCTGTCCAATGCGGTGAAGTTCACTTCGCATAACGGGCATATCACTGTGCGCGCCCGCAAGACTGGTTCGGCTCTGTTTATGACCATTCAGGATACCGGCGTTGGCATTCCAAAGTCAGCGCTAAAGAAAATCGGCCAGCCATTCGAGCAGGTGGAAAACCAGTTCACCAAGACACATAGTGGCTCGGGTCTTGGCCTTGCGATTACTCGTTCGCTCGCAGAACTGCATGGCGGCTGGCTGCGTATTCGCTCAACCGAGGGGGTTGGCACAGTCGTTGCAGTCTGCATTCCAGACCGCAAGCAATGGGCAGCAACCATTCCCGGCACAGCGATTCACGCTGCCTGATTAGAGCATGTCGTTATCGGAAAACCGGCTCCCACTTTTCCGCGACATGCTTTAGCCAATAAGCTTGTCGAAGCTCGCCCGAACATTAGCGGCAAGCTCGCCGATATGGTGTTCGACGCGCTTAATGTCCGGCAATTCAGCGGCGCGGCAGAGAAGATCAACCATGCCCGGAATGAATTCTTCGCGCGTCGCGTCGCTTCCCAGACAAAGTCGAATGGTCTGACTGAGATTGGTGTAGAAGCGATGCGCTTGTACAAGATCATCGATTGTCTTCGGATCAGCAAATGAAGAATCAAGACCGGCCAGGACTTCCTCCGTTGCCAAAGGACGTGGGTGTTTTGACACCTTTCCGATCAGCACCGCGAACTGCGCGATGAACTCCAAATCGACAATTCCACCAGGCTTCAGCTTGAAATCCCAGTCGTCACGCGGCGGCTTTTCCTCGTAGATCAGATCACGCATTTCGCGCACGTCTTTTGCAATCTTTTGGGTGTCGCCCCTACCCGCTAAGACCTCATCAATCTCCTCCCGGATGAAGTCACTGAAGTCCGCATCGCCATGGATAGGACGCGCACGCGTCAGCGCCATATGTTCCCATGTCCAGGCTTCGCTGCGCTGATATTTGCCAAAGGATTCGATATGGGTCGCAACCGGGCCTTTATTGCCGGATGGACGTAAGCGCATATCAACTTCATACAGCACACCTTCCGCAGTTGGTGCCGACAAGGCTGCAATCAGGCGCTGCGTAAGACGAATATAATATTGTGAAGGAGCGAGCGGCTTTTCACCATCAGAATAATCCGCCTCCTGATCATGGTCATACAGCAGGATGAGGTCAACGTCCGATCCGGCAGTCAGCTCACTGCTTCCAAGTTTGCCCATGGCAAGCAAAGCAACCTTTGCGCCCTTGACCTTTCCGTGACGGCGCTGCAATTCGCTTTCAACGGCTTCAAAAGCCTTACTGATCATCAGCTCGGCGAGATCAGAAAAAGCCCGCCCTGCCCGCACGCCATCGATGGCACTGGTTAGCAAGCGAATACCGATCAGAAAACGATGTTCGGCAGCGAAAATGCGTAGGCGGTCGAGAACTTCCTCGTAATCGCTTGCCGATCCCAAAAATGCGCGTAGCCGCTCTTCGAGATAATTGCGTGTTGGCATTTCCGAGAAAATTGCGGGATCAAGCAGGCCGTCAAAAACATGCGGATTGCGGGTGATGATCTCGGCCAGTCGCGGGGCCGCACTCATAATCACCACGATCAGATTGAGAAGACGTGGATTGGATTGAAGCAGGCTGAAAAGCTGAATGCCGGAAGGCAGGCCTTGCAAGAATCCATCAAAACGCAGGAGCGACTCGTCCGCGCGTTTGGTTGCAGCAAAAGCTTGCAACAGGGCGGGCGTCAGCTCGGTGAGACGCTCACGTGCTTCGGCGGATTGCGTGGCACGATAGCGGCCAAAATGCCACGTGCGGATAACACGGCAAATATCACTGGGCCTATCATACCCCATGGAGGCGAGCGTTTCCAATGTGCCCGGATCATCAACATCGCCGGTGAAAACAAGATTGCCGCTCGATGACCCGAGTTCGGGCGCCTGCTCAAAAAGTGCAGCATAGTGCTTTTCAACGATCTTGAGCGCTGACAGGAATACATCGGAAAACTCTGCCGGATCGCTATAACCCATCATATGCGCGACACGGGCAAAGCCTTCATCATCTTCCGGCAGAATATGCGTTTGCTCATCGGCAATCATCTGGATGCGGTGTTCTACATCGCGCAGGAAATAATATTCCTTGCCAAGTGCATCTCGTGCTTTTTCGGTAATCCAGCCACATTCAGCAAGCCTTCCGAGCATAGGGACAGTCTGATTGCCGCGCAATTCAGGAAAGCGACCACCCGCGATCAACTGCTGCGTCTGTACGAAAAACTCGATCTCGCGAATACCGCCACGCCCGAGCTTCACATTATGTCCGCGTACGGCAATATCGCCGTGGCCCTTGTGCGCATGTATCTGCCGCTTGATCGAATGCACATCCGCAATCGCCGCATAATCAAGATATTTACGCCAGACATAGGGGGCGAGTTCTGCCAAAAATTGCAGGCCAGATTCACGATCACCCGCCACGGGGCGCGCCTTGATCATCGCAGCCCGTTCCCAGTTCTGGCCGCGCCCTTCATAATAATGAAGGGCCGCGCCCACTGGAATTGCAAGCGGCGTCGATCCCGGATCAGGGCGCAACCGCAGATCAACGCGGAAGACATAGCCGTCCGCTGTACGATCTTGCAAAATGCGCACCAGACGCCGCGTCATACGTGAGAACGTATCAACGCATTCATAGGGATCGATGATCGCCGAACGCTCGGAATCGATGAAAACAATGAGATCAATGTCAGATGAATAATTCAGCTCGCGGGCACCAAACTTGCCCATGCCTAGCACAATCCAGCCGCTACCCTTTTCAGGATCGTTGCGGTCCAGAAGTTTGATCTTGTCAGCGCTATCTGCTTCACGAAGCAGATAGCGGATTGCAGCTCCGGTACAAGCTTCTGCAAGGTCCGTCAGCCAGCCGGTTGTCGTTTCCGTGTTGAATATCTGTGCCAGATCACAAAGGGCAATGAGCACGTGCGCCTCGCGCTTGCGCTGACGCAGGCTGGTCATCAGAGCAGCTTCGCTAACACTCTCTTCTGTGCCGGAATTGGAAATCTCGGTAAGAATGTCTTTAAGCGCGGCTTCAGGCGGGTTGGATGCTATCCTAGCAAGGATGCCTGGGTGGCGGATCAATGACTCGCGAATAAAGGGCGAAAGATCCAGCACTGCTCCGAGAAAGCCCTGCGCTTTGCCATTGCGCAAAAGCTCGACAACCTGGCTCAGTTGGTCACTCTGCGCCCGCTCTGACAGATCAACCAGATAGCCACGTGCTTTTTCGGGGTCAAGCGGCGACAGCGCACAAAGGTTACGGTCAAAAAAGAGTGCCTTAGTGTCGCCAGCTGCCATGATACCCTCAGCATTCAATGTAAAACTATGCGTCTTTCGGCAAAGGGAACTCTAATACGGCGCGCAGGCCTGGCCCATTGTCTTCAAGACGCAGAGCGCCACCGTGCAATTTCATAACTGCCTTGGCAAGACTTAAACCAAGTCCTGATCCCGGCTGTGTACGGCTTTCTTCAAGACGAACAAAACGCTCAGTCGCCTGTTCACGTTTCTCCTCCGGGATACCCGGACCATTATCGGCGACAACAATGCGCAGCCATTGAGAATCACGTTCCATCGATAGCGTTACGGTGGCAGAATTTTCACTGCTCAGCGCATATTTAATGGCATTGTCTACGAGATTGGAAACCGTCTGACCCACGAGTTCACGATTGATGCGCAGCGGCACATCGTCAAGCACACCCAGTATCAGCTGAGCACCTGCATCTTCTGCGACCGGCTCATACATTTCGGCCACATCGCTGACGATTGGAGCAACCGACATGTCATCAAGATTTTCTGACGAATAACCAGCCTCTAGCCGAGAAATCATCAATATCGCGTTGAAAGTACGGATCAGCTGGTCAGACTCTCCAATAATATCTTCCAGTGCAGCCCGATATTCTGGTCCGGCCTTCTTGCCGGACAGAGCTTCCTCAGCACGGTTGCGCAAGCGCGTCAACGGCGTTTTGAGGTCATGCGCGATATTGTCGGAAACCTGCTTCAGGCCTTCATTGAGTTCAAGGATACGCCCAAGCATAACGTTAAGATTACCAGACAAACGGTCAAACTCATCACCGGAACCATTGACTGGCAACCGGCCCGTCAGATCACCATCCATAATGCGCTGTGACGCACGCGACATATCATCAATACGCTTCAGCGCCCGACGGCCAACAAAGAACCAGATCAGCAGCGCACCAACACCCATAATGCCGAGTGCCAGCATCAGCGAGCTTCTGACAAGATCACGGAAGCGTTCCGGCTCACCAAGATCACGCCCCACCAGCAGGCGCATACCATTTGGCAGTGCAATAACTACTGCGATTGCACGATGTTCGGTTTCAGTGCCCTGCTCGCCATAGCGACGATATTTAAACGCCCTTTCAACGATGCCGTCCGTGTCCAGGACGCCCGGTTCTACACCTTCAACATTGCCGGAAAGGATACGCCCTGACTGATCCGCAACCAGATAAAGATAAGCGCCCGGCTGACGCGAACGATAGTCAATGGTCCGCACAAGCTGAGGTATGCCGCCACGCGAATAGGCTTTGCCGATACTGGCAACTTCCTCGCCCAGCGCTTCCTGCGTCTGGCTATTGATGATCGATGCGGACAAATTGGTCATGTAGAAGACCAAAGCAACCGCCCCCACAGCAAACAGCAGCAGATAGAGCGTCGACAGACGAGCGGCAGTTGTCCGCATCAGCGCAGAGAAGCGGCCCATCAGTCGACCTTAGCGCTTGCAGCAGTTTTGGATTTTGCGGCTTTGAGCATATAGCCAGCACCGCGCACGGTGTGCAGCAGTGGACCGTCAAAGCCCTTCTCAATTTTTGATCGCAAGCGAGAAATATGTACGTCGATCACATTGGTCTGCGGGTCGAAATGGTAATCCCAGACGTTTTCAAGCAGCATCGTACGGGTAACAACCTGTCCTGCATGACGCATCAGATATTCCAGCAAGCGAAACTCGCGTGGCTGGAGTGTGATATCAACATTTTGCCTGCGTGCGGTGTGTGCAAGACGGTCGAGCTCCAGATCTCCCACACGGTAAATCGTATCGGCCTCGCGCGGACTTGAGCGACGCTGCAAAACTTCAACACGGGCCAGAAGCTCGGAGAAAGCATAAGGCTTGGTCAGATAATCATCGCCACCAGCACGCAGACCCGTCACGCGGTCATCCACCTCGCCAAGGGCAGAAAGAATAAGAACGGGGGTTTCCATGCCTTTTGCACGCAGGCCTGCAACGACTGAAAGGCCGTCGCGCTTTGGCAGCATCCGGTCAACGACCAGAACGTCATAATTGCCATGTTCCGCGAGCGCGTAGCCAGTTTCACCATCACCTGCAATGTCTGCAGAATGGCCAGCCTCGCTAAAGGCCTTCTCAAGATAGCGGGCCGCTTCGCGGTCATCTTCAATTACGAGAATTTTCATGGCTCTACCCCAAAGCAAGCGACAGCGATTGTAAAAACAATAGGTTGTCAGGGAAAATGAAGCAATGGCAGGCGGGTATCCGCCTGCCATTTTGTATCGGTATGCTAACCAATCAAAAGCCTCAGGCTTATTCCTGATTGATTGGCAGAGCAACGAAGCGGCTCTGATCGTCGCGCTGCACCTGCAAGAGGACAGCCTTACGACCGGACTTTTCAGCTTCTGCCACAGCCTTGTCGATATCCTTCGCACTTTTAACAGTCTGGTTGTTGACTGAAACGATAATGTCTCCGGAACGGATATCCCTATCTGCTGCATCGCTGTCAGGATCGACATTGGTTACGACAACACCGTCACCTTCTTCAGAAGGCGTGACCGTGAGACCGTAGGAGTCGAGTGTATCGCCCTGATCGCTGCCGCCATCATTCTGCTGAGCACCGGCCTTCGCCTGATCCTTAGGCATTGCTGCGATCTTAATATCGATCTCCTCAGCCTTCCCATTGCGCCAGACAGTCAGAACCGCCTTTTCGCCCGGTGCAACGTTTGCAACCTTGCGGGCAAGATCACGTGGATCCTTAACAGGATCGCCGTTGACAGCAGTGATCACGTCACCAGCTTTAACACCAGCTTTTGCGGCAGGTCCATCAGCCTGCGGCGAGGATACAATTGCACCCTTTTCTTCGGCCAAACCGAGCGACGCAGCAATGTCTTTCGTTACAGGCTGAATCTGAACACCAATCCAGCCGCGCTCTACAGAACCAGTCTTAATAAGCTGATCCACAACCTGCTTTGCGGTCGATGCTGGGATTGCAAAAGCGATACCGACACTACCACCGGAAGGCGAGAAGATTGCGGTGTTGATGCCGATCACTTCACCTGTCTGGTCGAAAGTCGGGCCACCAGAATTGCCCTTGTTAACGGCTGCATCGATCTGGATGAAGTCATCATAAGCGCCAGCACCAATATCGCGACCACGAGCCGAGACGATACCAGATGTTACAGTGCCACCAAGACCAAACGGATTACCAACAGCAACAACCCAGTCACCGATACGGATCTTGTTGTCATCGCCGAGCTTCACATAAGTGAACTTCTGCTTTGGCTCATCGACTTTAAGCACAGCAAGGTCAGTACGCGGATCAGTACCTATCAACTTGGCGTCAATTTCTGTGCCATCATCGAGAACAACAGTGTAGGCATCGCCGTCTGAAACGACGTGATTGTTGGTCACAACGTAGCCGTCTTCAGAAATGAAGAAGCCGGAACCCTGTGCGAAAGGACGTTCATGACCGGGGCGCGCCTTCGGACCTTTGCCCGGACGACGGCCTTCAGGGCGCGCATCACCGCGCGGTTCCATTCCGAAATCGCGGAAGAAACGCTTCAGCGGATGGCCATCTGGCAACTGATCGAAACCGGGAGGGGCCTGCATCTGCTGGCCACGGCTATCGGCTTCCTGCACGTCTTTCTTGACGCGAACACTGACAACTGCCGGGCGCACTTTTTCAACCAAGTCCGCAAAGCCAGCCTGCTGCGGTGCATTCACACTCACCGCATCGGCCCGCGCATTTTCCATAACACCCATCGGGCCGGTTGCGACAAACGCACCAGCGAGCGCTGCGGACAGCGCAATTGCTGCAACGCCCTTGCGATATTTGGAAGTAATGATCTTCGACATCTGGCTCTCCTTACAAGAAGCAATCCGGGGTTGGTCCTCTTGGGCGGCACCGACCCTGTTAATCCGTTATGATGTTAAGATAGTCAGCGCTACCTTACCGCTCAATTTCCGGAAAATGAAAGTTTTGTAAGGTTGGAACCCAGCAAGATTGCTATTTATCGTCGAGAAGACGGGAAAGCTCAGCTTTTTCGCGATCTGACAACGGGCTTTGAACGTCAGGAACCGCATTTCGCCGACGAAAAGCAATCATTAAAGCAATACCACCGAACAGGAGTACGATCACGGGAAAGCCCCAGAGAATCGCTGTTTGTGCGTTGAAGCGTGGCTTTAAAAGAACAAACTCGCCATAGCGGTCGACAACAAAATCAACGACCTGCTTATCGGAATCGCCCGATGTCAGACGTTCGCGCACTAAAATTCGCAAATCACGCGCGAGTTCGGCATTGGAATCGTCGATTGATTCGTTCTGGCAGACCATGCAGCGCAACTCCGCCGAGATTTGGCGGGCACGTTTTTCAAGCAATGGGTCAGATAAGACTTCGTCGGGATTGACCGCAAAAGCGACGGACATGTGAAGCGCCAGAAAAAATGTCAGTAAAGCCGTGACGAACTTTCTGCCGATCTTCATATGGTCGCCCCCGCTTCTTTCGATGAGGCCTTACGCTGCTTCGACGGTGCGCCAACGCGCAAGCGTCGATCAGCAAGCGAGAAAATTGCACCTATCATCATCACCAGCGCACCGTACCATATCAGCGTCACATGCGGCTTCCACCATACACGCACGACGATAGAGCCATCACCCGGTTCATCGCCAAGAGCCACATAGACCTGACTGAACCAAAGCGTCTTGATACCCGATTCAGTTGTAGGCATCTGGCGCGCCGGGAAGAACCGCTTTGACGAGTGGACAATTCCGAGATCACGATTTGAGGAATCAAAAAGCGTGAAATCGCCGCGATTTTCGGTGAAGTTTGATCCCGTCAGCGGGCGCATACCTTCAAAACGCAGCGAATAATCAGCTGCCTTCGTTGTATCACCCGGACGCATAACCAGAACATTTTCAGTGCCATAAGTGGTTACACTTACGATCCCAAGTAGTGTGATACCAAGACCGATATGGGCAAGTGCGGTTCCGAAGACTGATCGTGGAAGACCTTTAAAACGTGACAGCGCTTTAACAGCCGAAACCTTGCCAATACCTGCCTTCAGCCAAAGGTCAGTAAGGCTGCCGACAATCAGCCATACGGCAAGACCTACACCCATCGCAGCGAGCACTGAATGAGAATTGCTCTGCCAAAGAACAATACCAACTGTAATAAGTGCCAGCGCAAAAGCCGTCATTAGTCGTTGTGCAACGCCGTAAAGATCGCCACGCTTCCACGCCAGCAACGGCCCAAAAGGCACCGCCATCAGCAGCGGGATCATCAACGGTCCGAAGGTCATGTTAAAGAAAGGCGCACCGACAGAAATCTTTTCGCCGGTCAGCACTTCGAGCAATAGCGGATAGAGAGTACCAATGAGAACGGTCGCTGCGGCGGTTGTGAGAAACAGGTTGTTGAAGACCAACGCACCTTCACGCGAAATCGGTTGAAACAACCCACCCGATGACAGGCTTTGTACGCGCAACGCAAAAAGTGACAGCGATCCACCGATGAAAATCGCGAGAATGGCAAGAATGAATAGTCCGCGTCCCGGATCGGTCGCAAAACTATGAACAGACGTCAGCACACCCGAACGGACAAGGAATGTGCCAAGCAGGGAGAGCGAGAATGTCAGGATCGCGAGCAGCACTGTCCAGATTTTAAGCGCTGAGCGCTTTTCCATGACAATGGCTGAGTGCAGCAGCGCCGTGCCAACCAACCACGGCATGAAAGAGGCGTTTTCGACCGGATCCCAGAACCACCAGCCGCCCCAGCCGAGCTCGTAATAGGCCCAGTACGAACCCATTGCGATACCGCCTGTGAGGAACATCCATGCGACAAGCGCCCAAGGGCGAACCCAGCGCGCCCATGCCGCATCCAGACGTCCTTCGATGAGCGCTGCAACAGCGAACGAAAAGCAAACCGAAAAACCGACATAGCCAAGATAGAGCAGCGGCGGATGGATCGCGAGACCAATATCCTGCAAAATCGGATTGAGATCGCCACCTTCGATCGGCGCGGGAACAATGCGCGTGAAGGGATTGGAGGTAAAAATGATAAACGCTAGAAATGCCGTTCCGATCCAGCCCTGCACACCCAGCACATTCGCGCGTAGAGTTTCTGGCAAATTGCCGGAAAAGGCAGCCACAAGCGCACTAAAGAAGCTCAGAATCAGCACCCAAAGCAGCATTGAGCCTTCATGATTTCCCCAGACGCCGGTAAACTTATAAAGCATCGGCTTTTGCGAATGAGAGTTCTCGACGACATTCAGCACTGAAAAATCGGAAACAACATAAGCAAGAGTCAGGACTGCAAAAGAAAAAGCAATCAGCGCGAAAACTGCAAGTGTTGTTGGAGCTGCAACGCCCATGAGCTGCATGTCGCGGCGCTGTGCACCAACCACAGGCACGATTGACTGAACCACTGACAATGCCAGTGCCAGAACCAGCGCGAAATGACCAATCTCGACATTCATAGGCTTTTTCCAGTTCCCATCATTTACCTTCCCAAACGCCCTTCTTTTTCAGGCTATCGGCGAGGTCTTTCGGGACATAATTTTCATCGTGCTTTGCAAGGACACTGTCCGCGCGAAAAATACCATCTGGTTCAAAGCGACCTTCTGCAACAACGCCCTGTCCTTCTCTGAATAGATCAGGGACAATGCCTTCAAAAACGACTTTGACGGTCTTGATTGTATCGGTGACTGTAAAACGAAGCTCACTCCCCTCCCGCACAACTGAACCTTCTTCGACAAGACCACCCAATCGGAATCGCGCGCCGGAAGTAATTTCCTGTTCCGTCAGATCGGCAGGCGTTCGGAAGAAACGAATATCCTGACTGAAAGCCATGAGCATAAGACCGACAGCAACCGCCAGCACGACCAGAGCGCCGCCAATCAGCATCAGTCGCTTACGCTTTCTACGGCTGACGCTGCGGGCCAGATTTCCGGCTTGCTTTATATTGCGTTCATTGCCTTCTGCGGTCGCACTCATTGCGTTGCGCTCCCTGCTTCCAAACCAAGCCCTGCGGCAAAACTTTTTAGCTCAACTTGCTGCTTGCTATCCAGCACCGCAACACCACGATTCAGCGCATCGACAGCTGCATCACGACGATCAAGGATCATGTAAGAGCGCACCAAACGCTTCCAGCCTTCAAGATCCGCGCCGTTTTCACGCAAGCTTTGATCGAGACGCTGAACCATGCCTTCAACCATCGCCTGACGATCTTCCGCATTCATAGAAGCAGCGGCATCGACATCCTCAGTGCTTGGCCCCTTTGCAGGTACTGATGGCGAATTGGTCGAATTATGGATAAAAGCAATCGCTTTTTCAATCTGTGAGCGCCAAGGCGCATCAGCTGGACCTTTATCGAGAAGGCTTTGCAAGCGCTTCACAGCCCCTTCTGAATTACCGTCCTGTAAATCGCCCTGCGCGAGATAATATTGCGGCCGAATATCGTCCGGGTTCAATGCTGATGCTTTGTTGAAAAGCCCTTCCGCTTCTGCCGTTACCGGACCACCAGATACAGCGATAAGCGCTTCACCGAGGCCGAGTACTCGCGGGAAATTCTCGCCTTCAAGCCGCATCGCCGCGCGATAAGCATTCACTGCGTCATTGCCCCGACCAATGCGCAGATAAATTGGTGCCAATACATCCCAACCACGCGCATCATTTGGATTTTGTGCCAGATGCGCTTCGGCGCGAGCGATCAACTCGTCAACGGAGCTGTTTTGCGGACTGTTTTCCAAGCGTGCAGCCAATGGCATTGATGGCACATCGGGAGCACCGAAAATTGGATAAACGCCCCACGCAATCAAAGGGACCGACAGCACCGATACAAAGCCAAGAATACGCCCTGAACGCGCCTGCTTGAAACTCGAAATCGCGTCTGAATTGCTTTTCTCAGCATTGAGAATTCGACGGGATATTTCAATCCGCGCCTGCTCCGCACTTGGCGCGTCGATCATGCCGCGTGCAGCATCGGCCTCGACCTCACGCAGCTGATCACGATAAACTTCCAGATCATTTTTTTCAGGGGGCAAAAATTCCTGCTTGTTCCGAGTAAGCGGTAACAAAACAATCATTGTAGCTGCAAAAGTCAGCACGGCGGCAGTCAACCAGAATTCCATGGCTGAGACTTAATCCCGGTCGGCATAAAAACCAACTCGAACAGTGCCGAATCCGGGCGACTAGGGCAATTCGCCGCAAAGAAATCATCGTAAAATGCAGCTTTTCAAGCATGCCCGCGCATAGAGGAAATAATAGCGATGCGCGGCGCGCATATCTAAGTGAAACGACTCACATATTTCCAAAGAATTATGTCAGGGGCGTCCAGCTTCCATCGGCGTTACGGCAGGCTGTACCACGCGCACTTTGCGGCGCCCCAGCTATTGTGAAACTGTGCGTATATTGGCGGCAATTCTGCGATCCGACCTGATAAGGCTGTGCGGCAGTGACGTCACCAGATGTCGAAGCGCTACCGCTCCATGAGACAACTTTGCCCGCCGGTGAATATTCAAGTGCACGATATTCTGCTTCAAGCGCTTTTTTACGATCAGCCGCAGTTAATTGCCCAACGGAACTGCCAAGCAAACCGTTACCCAACGATGCAAGAAGGTCCGGACGCGTTTCTGTCTTTGAAGAAAGACCGCCGAGTGATGTCAGCCCACCGCCCTTGCCACCGCCGGATGTTCCACAGGCAGAAAGCGTAAGCGCAATAGAAACAATCAAAAGCGAAGCAGAGAACTTGGAAACCATCATCATAATAAACCGGCCTTCATAAAGATAAGCATGCATATGATCGCAAAATGCAGCTGTCACCCTAACCTTGTAGTGAGCCTTTCGGCAAAAACAACTCTCAATCTTCAGTCAGCGGCAACACAACGCGTACTGCAAGCCCGCCCATAGTGCTTTTTGCTAGATGCAAACTTCCGCCATATTCGCGCACAGTATCCTGAACGATTGCCAAACCGAGCCCGGTGCCGGGCTTGGTTTCATCAACGCGATTACCCCGCTTTAATGCCGCCTCTATATTATCTGGCGCAAGTCCGGGACCATCGTCCTCAATCAGAACCTCAAACTGACGTTTCACATCGACCGCTGCTCGGAGCGTAATTTTTATACGCTTACGCCCCCACTTGCCTGCATTTTCAACAAGATTGCCAACGATCTCTTCGAGGTCTTCCTTCTCACCGGCAAAGACTGCACCCGGCAACGTATTCTTAAAACTGATATTGAAAGACGGATTGAGTTTAACCGTCACCCGCTTCATGCGCTCCAGAACTGGCGTAACTGGCGTTCTAAATACAACGCTATCGCGCTGCGCTGCAATGCGCGCGCGTTGCAGATAATGCTGTATCTGCACCTGCATCGCTTCGCTTTGTTCAAGAATAACGCGCCCCTGTTGGCCGCCAATGCTTCGCGCTTCGTTGGCAAGAACCGAAAGCGGTGTTTTCAGTGAATGCGCAAGATTGCCAACCTGCGTTCGGGAACGCTCAACAATGCGACGATTGTTTTCGATCAGCGCATTCATTTCTTTGGCAAGAGGCGCAATTTCAATCGGCAGCGATGTATCTAATTTGGCTGAGCGCCCTTCGCGAATGTCTGCAAGTGCCTGACGCACTTTATCAAGCGGGCGAAGTCCAAACAGAATAATGCCAGCATTGATGAAGACACTGCCAAGGCCAAAAATCGCAAGATAGAAAGCGAGCTTTTTCCGGAAGTCTGAGATTTCACTGATGACTTCACTCAGATTGCCCATCACGCGAAAGCGCGCAACACGATTATCATTATCCAGAACGACTTCGGTTTCGACAATATACAATTCTTCGCCATTCAACCCCGGCAGAGTGTAGCTGCGCATGAAAGAGCTGTCGAAAGGCACCTGCGATACAGGGATTTCTGGAACGAGGCGCCCAATTGACGATAGAGATTGCAGTTTGCCGCTCACATTTTTCGAAATGGGATCAACTGACCAATACCAGCCAGAAAGTGGACTGGAATAGCGCAACTCTCCAAGTTCCGGACGCCCTTGAAGAGTGCCATCTGGCGTTATGCTGACCGCGCCCACAAGACTGAACAGATGAGCCGTCAGCAAGCGCTCAAAATTGTTACGCGCTGCATCGCCATAAAGTGTGCTGATAAGTGTTGCGACGACGACAAGTGCGATAATCACCCACAGCGTCGAAAGCGTGACAACGCGGATAGCCAGCGAACGCAAAGGGGGAAAAACGCGAAGAAGCTTCAGTTCCCGCTCCCTTTCACATCTCCCTGCCCATCGGACCGAATACGATAGCCCATGCCGCGCACAGTTTCGATCAGATCAACGCCCATTTTCTTACGAAGGCGACCGACAAAAACTTCAATCGTATTGGAATCGCGATCGAAGTCCTGATCGTACAAATGCTCAACCAACTCAGTCCGAGAAATCACCTCATCCATATGATGCATGAGATAAGAAAGCAGCCGATATTCATGTGACGTGAGTTTAAGCGCCACGCCGTCTACGCTTGCCTTAGACGTCTTGGTATCAAGATGAAGTGCACCGCAGACCAGCTCAGAAGATGCATGGCCTGCCGCGCGCCGGATCAGTGCGCGCAATCGCGCCATGACTTCTTCAATATGAAAAGGTTTAGCCACATAGTCATCGGCACCGGCGTCGATACCGGCAACCTTATCGCTCCAGCGATCACGGGCTGTCAGCATGAGAACTGGCATTGCACGGCCATCGCGCCGCCAGCGCTCGACAACACTGATCCCGTCCATCTGTGGCAGACCTATATCGAGGATCACCGCATCATAGGGTTCGGTATCGCCGAGATGATGGCCTTCTTCACCATCGAAAGCGCTGTCTACGACGTAGCCTGCGCTCGCCATAGCATCCGAAAGCTGCCTGTTGAGATCTTTATCGTCTTCAACGATCAGAATACGCAAGCCATATTTCCTTGCTTATTGCCGTAGCAAAGCCGCTTATTGTGCGGGTACAGCCACTTCAACGCGACGCGGACGTTCACCATCGCGCCCTGGTATAAGCACCACGACCACACACATGGCTCGGCCATTCTGCGTTGTCGGCGTTGATTTAGCCAGTTGACCGCCCTGCGAGGCAGCCACTTGTTCGCCAACTGCGGCGCAATCAGCTGCGGCAGCGACAAAGACGTTTGATTTCTGAGGCGTCGCAATTGGCAGGGCACCGGCACTGACCGGCAACAGACCAATGCTAACGGCCAGAAGCGCGAAAATTTTGAGAGCAGGGTTCTGTTTCATCATGTCCCTTATATAGCGCCTGTCAGCTGAACGATGCATGAACAATGCAGTTCATTGAAGGACACAAAGGAAATTAAGCCCATAAAATAGCAAATGCCTCGTATTGAAACAGCCACTATTTAAACCATTGTTTTTACACATAAGATCATCCGGAGCATCCGTCAATATTCCGGGATCAAGCATATTCAATAACCCTGCTATCACGGTTTATAAAATTATGAAATGCGCGAAGTTGCCCCTATCCGACCAAAAATGGCGACAAGGCCAGCGAATGCGGTAGCAAGTTGCAGCAATACATCAGTCAGCGCACCGTGATCCACGGTTTCGCTGACAAGACCAAACGCTCCGGCAAGCGACAGAAACAACGCGACAAGTCCAGCCCAGACAGTGCGCGAAAGATACCAGGCTTTATCATCAGTCATGAATTATCCTTTTCTATTAGGAATTGCTCAGAATTTCGATTGAGGCAAAATCGCCAGCACCGACCCTTGTGCTCAGCATCGCAATCCGAACTTCAAAAGGGCTGCTTCCAACTTCTGCAAGTCTTGCAGCACTGGGATATGTCCACGATGCAGTGGATACTTCTATGGTCCTCACGCGCACTTCTGACTGCCAGACTTCCACACTGTAGCTCTCTCTATCCTCGCCAAGTGGAATGTCTGCCCCCATCCAATTATCGGCATCAACTCGCCCACGTCTGATCCAGTTGAATGACAGATCACCATTGCTGAGCTGATCAACCTTCAGATGCACAGGACTCAGTGGCCTCAATGCCTGCAAACCACCAATGGTTTTGACCGTATCGAAATATTCATCAGAAAATGGCTTACCTGCCGCGCCTACGCGCCAATTGAGTTCCAGCCCGATTTCCGATGGTGTCAGGCCTATGCTCTGCACGCCGCCGTCAAATAGAATAAACGGCGTACCGGCTGGTTTTTCGAGCCATGCTGCCGTTTCAGTGCCAAGCTGCCCACGCAGAAGTTTGCTTAACCGCCAGCGATTTTTTCCGATTTCTTCAGCTTCCAAAAACTGAACCACCTCCCATTTTTCATCCAGCGATTTGATTATCGCCATATTCGCCCCATTGAGGATTTGAGCGAGCGGCTTTGATTGCAATTCACCCGAATAGAGTGCCAGCTCAATTGTCTGCGCGCCAATCATGCGTCCGCTGGGGCCGCCTTCTAATGGTGCGGTCAGTTCACCCATCACCGCACGCTCCGTGATGAGGCTGCGCTCAGCAAAGCCATCGCCGGTTGGAGAGGCATAGGCCACCACCCCTCGCCATGGCTTTGCATGAGCGGCAACGCGGAACTGACCAACTGGATCTTCTGCGCCAGGCCATAACGGCAAATCAATGAGATGGAAAATCGGTTTCATATCCGAAACCGGCTCACCTGGAGGAAGCTGCGGCGACTCTCCCCTATCTGCAAAAACAATATTCGGTGCCAGGGCCACAGCTTTTACCGCACGCACTTCGCCGTCTTCCAGCGACGAAACGATGTAGTTGCGGCCACCGCCCAGCATATCAACTCGCACCCGGTCGCCAACATGAAGCGCCGCCTCAGACCAAGGCAGTGAGAAACTTGCAGTCCGGCGCTCAGCATAGCGGCGCGCCATCCAAGCCTCTGCGAGAGCGCTCGCCTGCCCCGGCTCCATGGAGCCGGACAAGCTGAGGCTTTCGGTGCCTTGTCCCGTATCGCGTCGCACCGATGCGCCAACCACCTGAAAATCACGCAATGGGTCGTTGCAGTAGAGCTCTGCCACCGAAGGTAAATCACCCGGATCTTCAAGAACCGCAGTCAGCGCTTCGCCATCGGCCGGTTCAACAAGCGTCGCCGTAACGTCAAGAACAGGAGCTGCGCGACCAATGCTACGGAACACAAATTGGCCTGCCTGCTCAAAACCATGAATACCAAACACATTCATCAACGGTTCCAGCACACCGCGCGCTGTACTTGGCTCCCCAATAACAAAACCGGTCAGATGACCATCAACACCCGAGCAGTCGGCATCCGGCAAACCGAAATCCGCAAGAACGGCAGCGATAAGTTCATCCAACGCTATTCCGCTCAAGCGGCCATTGAGCCAATGGCCTAGCCGCCAATTTGGCGTGTCGCCCCACACGTCACTTTTCAGCGGAAATTCCGGGAACGGTCGCGTGTCCCAGGACCAAAGATAGATGCGATCCATGTCGAGCATCGGCCCACCGTAGACGGGGGAAACCGGATTATGCTCCGGCCAATACTGATAATGCGCTCGCAAAAAGCGATCCATGGCGATGTCGGAGCGTGTACCATTCGAGAAATAGGGCGTCGCATTTTCCGAAGATTTCGGGTCAGGGAAAACATTGGGCTGGTTTGGTCCTTTATCGACAGCCGGACAACCGAGTTCGGTAAACCAAACGGGCTTGGATTGCGGCACCCATGCCGTTGGCGTCAGAGTCTCGGCGCCATCCACGCGGTTATAATGCGGATTGCTCCACCACGAACGAATATCCTTGTAGCGATAGACCCATGGCTTGCCTGCAAGACCATCGGTAATGGGCGTGCGCTTTCGCTGTTCCCGATCTTCGTGACTTCCATAGTACCAGTCAAAGCCTTCACCCGCTTCGACGCTATTGCTCAGGCCGTTGAGGTCGTACGCGCCTTCAAAACCGTCCGGGTTGCCGCCCTCAAGATCATCATCACGCCAATCGGCCAGCGGCATATAATTATCGATACCAATCGCATCGATTGCCGAATGTGCCCATAATTGATCAAGGCTGAAATAGAGATCGCCCGTGCCGTCCTGCGCCTGATAACCAAAATATTCGGTCCAGTCCGCACCGTAACTTATGCGGCAGTCTGGCCCCAGTCTGGTGCGCATTTCGGCAGCCAGTGCACAAAGATGCGCGACGAAGGGGAAAGCATCGCGACTTTCGCGAATACTGGTCAGGCCGCGCAGTTCAGACCCCAGCAAAAATGCATCAACCCCACCAGCTTGCACTGCAAGACTCGCACAATGATTCAGAAAGCGCCTGTAACCCCATGTTCCATTGACGAAAGCTTCGACCTGATTGGCGGCCTCTGCGGTCCTATCGGGAGAGCCTGCAACGCCAATGGCAGGGTGGCAGGTGATGCGTCCACGCCATGGATAGACGGATTGCCCGTTTCCACCATCAGGGTTTGGCAATTGGTTATCCGCAGGAATATCCATCATGATGAAAGGATATAGCGTGACCTTCAAGCCACGCGCTTTCGCATCACGTATCGCATCAATCACACTCTGATCCGATGGTGTGCCACCATAGGCAGCGCCCTCGCCACTCGTGGAAATCAAATGCGCACCGCTACGCGTTACGTTCTCAACTTTCCAAGTCTGACTTGATGATGACGAACTCTGATGTGTCACGCCTGGCCTGATCTGACATAATCCTGCGCGCAAGTCGTCGCCGAACCACGGCAAGACGATCGCCACGTGCTGCAACTGAGGGCAAAGCGCCTGCAGCTCATCCATGGCTACAGTCCAATCGCCGCGTCCACGTTTTGCATTGCGGTTCAGTGTCCGACGCTCACCCAATACCATCTGATCGGTAACAGGCGTTGGTGACAGGCCAAACTCTGTCGAGCCGGGAATGAGTGCTATAGCACGCACATCGCGCGCAACCTTTCCGATCGGCCGCAGAACCTCAAACTGAAATTGCGGTAGTCGATTGCCATAGACATCAAGCGGTATACGCTCGAAAACCACATAGGCCGTTCCGCGATAGGCCGGAGCATTTCCTGTACCCTGTTTCGCTTCGATCAATGGATCGGGCTGCTGCGTATCAGTGCCATGATAAACACGCATTTCGATCTCGGTATGATCAAGCTCCTGCCCGTCGGCCCAGACACGGCGAATGCCAGCAATTTCGCCTTCCGCGATCGCATAAGCCATATTGCCGAAATAGCTATAGGAGGTAACTTTCGGCCCACCCTTTCCGCCCTGCCGCTCTGTGGTTTTCTTTTCCTCAAAACGTGTCGCCCAGATTAATGTGCCGGAAAGCCGTGCCGTGCCATAGACGAATGGCAAAGCCGCCCCTTCTTCGGCTGTCGCAATGCGGCCGCTATTGAGGCGTGCGCCTTCCATATGACGGGTCGAATTGATGATGGCCGTATCAATGGCATAGCCACCCATAGCGCCAAGTCCCGCGCCAATGGCAGCACCCACAGGGCCAAAAATACCGCCAACGGCAGCGCCCACCGCTTGCAGAACAACAGTCGCCATTGCTTAACTTTCTGATTCAGGGAAAATAAAAATTCCGGCGATACGCTTGCGCCATTGCGGCACCAGTGCCGAAGACATGACGCGATGCCCCTCATAGGCATGGATAAAGCGATTTTCACGCGTCATGATGCCAAGATGCTTGGCCGCAACATCGGAACGCCAACGAAAGATAAGCAGATCGCCCGGCTGCGGATCACCCCCGCTGCGCGGCTGCATGTGCCGGGATGCGGCCTCTAACAGCGGTTCACCCATCGCTGCCTCAGCCCAATCCGGCGCATAGGCAACGGGTATTTCCGGCTCCACACCATAAAGCGCACGCCAGATACCGCGCACCAGACCAAGACAATCACAGCTTACGCCGCGTGTGGAAGCACCGTGTCGATAGGGCGTGCCAATCCAGCGCTCCGTCTCGGTGAGAACTTTGTCAGCAATATTCATGGGACCAGTGCGCTCCCATCATATTCATTGCCACTACTGACATAGGCGAAGGCGGCATCATTTCCGGGAAGGTGTGGGAAGCCGCGAAAATTCGTGCCATTGGCAAACTTCGCCTTACAGGTGGCAAAGCTCTTGTCACAACCTGCAACTAGTCGAAAACCGTCACCCGGTTTTGCAGCCAGCACTGGTGGCTCTGTAAGGCTCAGAGCGTTGCCGCTCTGTGCGACAACACGCACCGATGCACCCCGATTGTCACCACTTGTCCATGTCAGTCGCCCCTGCGTAAACCAGTCGCTGGCAAAACCTTCAAGACCCGCGACGCTCAGCGCAGCACCCTCTGCACTGGTCACAGAACCATTCACAAAGAAGTGCGGATCGCTGATATTAACGCCGCAGCGCTGATCACCCAACACGGCATCGCACTGTCGCAGAACACGCCTTCCGCAAACAGCATCAAAGGCTGCCGCTGCACCCTTTAGTTCCATGACAAAACGGCCGCCTGAGCGCGTGATCGCCCCAACCGTCCAGCGACGCAAAAGCATATGCTGGTCCGGCCTATTCCAGTTTACGAGATAGGTTTCAACCACAGCACCATCATAGCGCCCCTGCTCAATATCCGCTTCACTGATACGTGCCGAAGACAACACACCTTCGACATCGCCGCCCGCGATGGAAAGACCAAGTGTTGTTGTGGCTTCGCTACTGTTAAGACCCGTCAGCGGTTCGCAGGAAACCCCATCGAGATCAAACCTCCGGTCATGGTCCGTAAAGCCCATCACCACCTGATCGGAACGTCTGATAAGCCATGCAAAGCAATGGCTTGTTACGTCGCCCTTCAGATGTGATTCAAGTTGCGCAGGGACAGGGATCATGCCTTGACCTCGATGATAGGAATTGACGGAATTTCACCCGCCTGAAAGGAGACAATGCTTGCTGTCAGCCGATCTGTGTCGAAGCGGACCGGCACATCGAACAGAAAGCCAGCCGTCACCTGAGCGCCCTCCACTGGCACATAATCCGAGGTAAAAGAGACAGTTCCCGTGGCATGATCGAGCGTATAAGCTTCCCCCTCGTTGAGTTTTGCGCCATTAACGCCGACCAGCACCGACCCGATGACAGGACGTGTGACCGGGCGACTGTAAGTGTCATATTGTTTGGCAAGCTGGTAGCCCACTGTAACACCGTCACCGGTTCCGATGCGCTGATCATTATGTGAGGGTGCGGCAGTTCCGTTTGCTGAGGAAAAATCAAACGGATCGCGAAAGCGGAAGGCATGCAATGATCCCCGTCGTGCCTCAAAGAAGGCAAGCACAGTTTTCAGATCATCCAGCGAGCGCAAGCCCGTGCCCGCATCGAAATGCCTGCGTGAATGCGCCCAGCGTGCATTACGTTTTTCCATGCCTGATGTGAGCGTTACAATTTCATTGCGCCATTCGGTTCCGGTGGTGGAACCGAATGATACGCCAAGCGGAAAACGGACATCGTGAAACGCTTCCATCTCACATCCTCCGTGCGCCACGGCGCACAGCACCGGCGAGCATGGTGGAAAGCTGAGCTTCTGACTTTCGGAAGGAGGATGCGTCAGGCGATGTCATGTTGAAAACGACCTGAACAGGCTTTGCCCCACTGCCGCCCGTCGCTACACCCAGCCTGCCATCGGCACCCCGCGCCAGCGGCAGAATTGCCTCTGCACCAGCTTCACCTGTCAGGCCCAGCGAACCATTACCCATGCCAAAATAAGTCGGGCTTGAAACCACGCCACCTTTTGCGAACGGCATGATGCCCCGGATGCCGCCCATTACGCTCGTCATTAGCGAGGAACCAAGATTTTGCAGTGGTTGAAGTCCTGCGGAAAGCGCTGAACCTGCCAGACTGCTCGCAAGTCCGCGCAGCACATCGTCAAGCCCTTTGCCGGAAACAATTGCACTTTTCAGTGCTGTTGTCAGGCTTGCGCCGAAGCTTGACGACCGCTTTTCAAGATCGGTCAGCGCGCGATCAAAAGCACTCGTGTCCGCCTCGACGGAAACGCTTACAGTTTCATCTGTCATATTAAATCACCTGTCGGGAAAGGCGTGCATCAGCGCGTCGAGTGTCGCGCGCGAAGGAGCATTCATGCTCTGCGAAACAGGCCCAAGAACGGCGCCGAGTTCGCGTGGGGTCATGGCCCAGAAGTCTTTTGAAGAAAGCCGCAGCAAACCAAAACCCGCGCGCATCACCTCTTCCCACGGAAAAGGCTGACGTGAAGGATATGATTCAACTGCGGCACTTAAGGGTTTGAAGAAGAATCGCTTTCTGCGGTTCCAAAGGTTGCTGTCAAAAGCGCTGAAACAATGCGCGCATAGCCGCTTGCGCCACCATCGGTCCGCATTTCAGCCACGTCTTCAAGCGGCACATCGTGTCCGCCACCGTGCAGGCCCGCACAGATAATGCGTTGCATATCAAAGGCCGAGAGCTTACCGCTGGAGAAGCGAGCTATCAGGTCGGAAAGGTTATCTGCCTCAAAAGCAGACTCAAGCTGTGCCAGCGCACCCAGCGTCAGGCAGAGAGTCCAGTCGCGACCATCAAGTTTTGCCGCAACCTCGCCGCGATGGCGATTGACCATCATAGCGCTTCTCCGAAAGCAATCAGCCCCGCGGATTCAAGTGCGATTTCAAATGTGACTTCCGCGTCGTGGTTGCCGCCATATTCCAGAGCAACGATCTGAAACGCTCCGGTGATCGTTCCAAAATCCGGCAAAATGATCTGCCATTCCCGAATTTCGCCGTTGAAAAAGACGCTACGGATAAGAGCATCCGACACTGCATCCTTAAATATACCAGATCCGCTAACCGAAGCGCGTTGAACGCCACTTCCTGCCAGCAATTGCCGCCAGCGACCGGCGGCATCCGCGTCAGTCACATCGACGGTTTCGGCATTGAAAGCAATGCGTTTGGTGCGCAGGCCTGCACAGGTTTCAAACTGGTCTGTGCCATGCGCGATTTTCAGCAAGATATCCTTGCCGCGTTGAGCTGTCATGTTTTGCTCCTGGCTCTATCTTTTTGTTTTACGCACATCTTATCGGAAAACCGGTTCCCACTTTTCGGGATGTGCTCTAGTTTGCCGGTTCGGTCACGGCGCGATAGCGCATCGTGCCCAGATAGCTGCCAAACCCGTCTGTGTTGCGGGCTAAAACCTCGGTCAGCATAAGATTGACGACGCGATGGCCATCGAGATCGAGCGGTTCTTCGTCGAGACGGGTGGCGATGCGTCCGGCAATGTCGAGCACACGTTTGCGCCCGGCTTCGCGAGCCCATATTTGAATATTCAGGAAGTGCTCGCCTCCGCGTTCGCTGGCCGTGTTCCAGTCCTTCGTCAAAGTCTCACCGAGAGTGACGTAAGGATAGGGAGTTTTAAATGGCACATGATCATAAACATGCTCGCCACCAAGCGTTTCAATGAGTTCTTCATCATTCTTCAAGGCGTCATAAAGTGCTTTCTGCAATGCTGCCGCGCCATTTTTCATTTTGATCCCCGCTTGAATCATTGACCTCACTCCGGGCGCCAGTGCGCCCGATTGCAATATTTTCCTGCTGCGTAAGCTGCTTAAAACGCAACGCGCGGATGAGACCCTCGAAGGTCAATTTCATGGTGATATTCAACGTCCAACCTCGACTGCTAAGCAAGTCAGGTACCGTTTGCTTTCATCAGGGTCGTAAACCGTGCGCAAAGTGAAGATGCGCTCTCCCTTCCGAAATCGCTTATCAGAAGTGATGTCACCTCGGTAACGCACATAAATTCGGTGCGTTAACTCCGGAAATGGGCGAACTTGCCCTCTTGGCGTACTCGATATGGGTTCTAATTTGCCCCAGACAATTGCAACCTCAGACCAAGTTTCTTTGTATCCACCCATACCATCAGCAACAGGCTGCATAGTTTCCAAAGCCAGTTCTGTTTTGAACTGACTGGGATCAATCAATAAAATTTTATTCACAGAGAGATATTCCTCCAGCTGTCAACCATCTGGCCGACCAATGCGGGCAATCCTGCACTAGCGTCATTGAGCGCTGCCCGGTTCTCATAGAGATGTGCTGTCAAAGTAAGTATGGCTTGCTTGAGTGCATCTGGCACTTCCACGCCGGTTTCACCAAAGCCTGCGATAAAGTCGACCTCAAGACCACAGAAGGTCTGCGCATCAGGATATTGCGCCATATAAACACGCTGCGGACGACGGCCATGCTGAAGCATGAATTCTTCGGGTTCCATGCTGATTGCAGTGCCATCGGGACGATATGCGACAACGGATGCGACCGCTTTGACCGGGTACTTGAACAGCGCCAGACGACCTGAACGCGGCCAACGATCCACACGCAGACGCCATGTCTGATCAATAAGCGCAAGCCCTATATCTGCCTCGACCATCTCGCGCGCCGTTTTGATGATACGGCGCAGAATCTCGTCTTCGCTTTCGGTTGAAACTCGTAAAAACGCGCGTGCGTCTGCAATCGTCACCGGCTCCAGCGCCGGCGGCGTGACAAGAAACATTGTCATGTACTTTCCCCTTAAATAACTCTCAAATCAGATAGTTACGCATGGCATCCCAGAAAGAGATTCAACGCGTTCGCAAATGGAATCTAGCTGCCAAAACCGGCAGGTAGATCGTTGAAAACATCAGGCTGAGAATTTCAGAAGTTTGATGGCATCAAAGTCCTGCACACCGCCGCCCACGCGTTTGGTGGTGTAGAAAAGCACATATGGCTTTGCAGAATACGGGTCGCGCAACACGCGCACGCCGATGCGATCCACGACCAGATAGCCGCGTTCAAAGTCACCAAAGGCAATCGGCGTTCCATCTGCTTCAATATCCGGCATGTGTTCGGCCTCGACAAGACCAAAACCCATCAGCGATGCCTTCTCCCCAACAGCCGCAGGTGGCTGCCAAAGATAATTGCCGTCGGCATCTTTGAGCTTGCGCAACACGCTCTGCGTCTTGCGGTTCATCACGAAATTTGCGTTCTGGCGATAGCCAGCTTTCAGCGCATAGATGAGTTCAATCAGCTTGTCAGATGGATCGGAAGCAGGCAATGCGCCATCAACACCAGTGGCTATGTGGCCGATCTTGCCCCACTCCCAGCTTGCATCGTCAACGGTGCTGTAGCTCAGGAAACCCATCGGCTTGTTCAGGCCATTGCCGGTGATGAAGGCAGCCCCTTCCTGCTCGGCAAAGGCTGCTTCCACTTCCTCGGCAATCCACTGTTCAACGTTAACAGCTGCATCGTCGAGGAGTGAAGCTGTTGCTGCTGGCATGGCGTAGATTTCCATCGTCGGGAACTGGAGTTCCGCAAGCTTGGCCGATGCGGTCTGCGGACGCGCATCGGTTTCACCGACCCAGCCCGTTGCCGGGCCGCTAACCGAAAACGGCTTTTTCAGCACCGCACCAGAAACCTGACGCACACTGGAAATACCACGGATCGGCGAAAGCACGGCCAAACGGCGACCGATTTCGGTTTCAAGTTCAGCTGGAACCAGATAGCCACCATCAGGGCCGGAAGCGTAGGAATGTGCCTTCTGCTCAACACCGCGCAGCGCCTGTTCGTCGCCACGGCGAACATAGCCGTCAAAAGCCTGCTTGTGTTCAACGTCAATGACAGGGTTGCCTTTGCCAAGCTGCGGACGCGCACTCTTCAGAACATACTGATCTAGCGCCTGCTTCTGTTCGTCGAGCGCACGGTTGATGCGATCAACCTTGTCGCGGAGCAGCACATCGACATCCGCGCTTTTTTCGACCTTTTTCAAACGCTCGTCGTTGGCATCACGGAACGCGGAGAAGGCAGTCATAAATTCATCAAAAGCTTCCGACACATCACCGTTGTTACCAAGCGCCTTCGTTTCCACGCTCTTGGTTTCGAGCGGGATTGCATGATTTTTTTCCATTTTTGGTCCTGACTAATTAAGAGACATCATCTTGCAGGCCGCGCGCATACGCTGCGCTAGTCCTGCTTCAATTGCCCGGAAAGCGTCCCGCCCGTCCTGGCCCTGTAAGGCTGCAAGTGCTGAATAGCCTTTGGCTATAACCAGACGTGCAGCAGAACGGCTGAGCCCCGCATCCCGCGTGAGCCAGCGTTCAAACTCTCTGACTGTCGGCAAATCCGCCTTGAGATTATTGATCCGCGCCTGTGGCAGCATCGGAAATGTGACCACCGAGATTTCCCAGAGGTCCGCTTCCGTTATGTGTCTAAGGCCGCTTCGCGCGTCCTTCCGCGCTTTGACTGTGCGAAAGCCGATCGACAAGCCATCCAGTCCGCCAGCGCGCATGAGTTCCAGCGCTTCGCGGGCGCGTGCCACACCTTTGGCAAGTCTGCCCTCGACATAAAGCCCGCGTGTATCCTCGCGAATATCGGTCCAGACACCAATCGGTTCAGCCGCATCGTGCTGCCAGAGCATGCGCACTCCAGACGACTTTCGCGATATCAGCGATTTCGCAAAAGCGCCTTTCTCGATAACGTCATTACCGAGGTCAGGGAGACCAAAAATGCTCGCATAACCTGAAAAACTGCCGTCGATTTCAACATCTTCAAGTGCCAGTGATGCGCGCTTGGTTTCAAGCTTGGTCATTCCGGCTCCTTTGCGAAAATGGGAGACCAGGAAGCGGTGCGTGTTTTATGCGTTCAGCAAAACGCTTGAGAATGCCAAGCACCGACCAAGCGGCAAGACTTGCGGCGGTTGCGCCCATCAGCATTACTTCGGCGCGCCCCAGCAACTGTTCCAAAGACAATGCTTCGGTAATTTTCACACCTGCTGCACCGCCAAAAACCATTCCGCAGATAATGCCGACTGCAAAGCGAATGCCTGCCTCGCGCTTACCATTTGGCAGCATGTAAGCAAGCGACACGGCAGAACCCGCAACGGCCCCTGCAATCTTTGCAAACCAAACCAGCGTCGCATCAGATGTCATCACGGTTTCACTCAGATTACTCATGGCGCCCTCCTTTCTGCACGCGGCTGATAACCAACCGCATCGCGTTTTTCGTCATCACTCAGGAACGAGGCTTCCGAGACGCGCCGCCACAGAGATTCACGTTCCTGCGACAGGCCTTCAATGCGATCCGTGTCATGCTCAAGCCGCAGATCGCCTCCGAAAATGGGTCCCAGCCAACAACCAAAAGCCTTGGCCGTACGGTTAATCAGCGGCAGTACTGTCAGGCGGTAGAAGGCACGATTGGCCTCGGCATAATTGGAATAGGTATTATCGCCCGGAATGCCGAGCAGCATCGGCGGCACACCGAAGGCCAAAGCGATGTCGCGAGCAGCACCATTCTTCGCCTCTATGAAATCCATATCCTGTGGGCTATAACCCATCGCTTTCCAGTCCAGCCCACCTTCAAGCAACAGCGGACGTCCAGCACCGGAAGCCCCCGTGTAGCCTTCCTCAAGCTCGGTTTTCAGCCGATCAAACTGCTCTTCGGTCAGGTTACCGCCGTCTTTCGGCGCATAGACCAGCGCACCGGAAGGCCGCGCAGAATTATCAAGCAAAGCCTTGTTCCAGGCACCTGCTGCGTTGTGCAGATCGAGTGCCATCAACGCTGCTTCAAGCGGAGGAAAACCATAATGGTCATCCAGCGGATGAAACAGTTTGAGATGCAAGCCAGCGGATGCCGCCCCCGCAAGCGACACAACACGGCTCGTATTGGCTGAGCGATACACCAGCGATTGCGGCCAGCCGTCACTGGATGTTTCAAGTGTCACCCGTTCGGGCCGTAGAAGATGCAACTCGCTGCGTCCGCTCGGAAGATCGACACGCTCCACATAAGCATTGCCCGAAATCAGCAAGTGTCCGTAAAGCCGTTCAAAGAAGCTGCTGCTATCCAACCCACCTTGCGGCTGCGCAATAAGATCGAGCAGCGGATGCGTTTCATGTTCTGTCGTGCCTTCATAAAGCAGCCATGGCACATTGCTGGCTGCTTCGGCGATCAGCCGCACACAGCGATGCGCCACCGGATTGCGCATAAAACCTTCGCGGGCAAGCGAGGTATAATCGCGCGCAATCCAAGATGGTCCACGCTCCATATGCAGGGCCACAAAACCTTGGGCGCTCTTTTTCTCGCGCCCCGCATCAGAATATGAGGGTGCGTTCGCGACGGCTTTACGCCACGGCCAGTTCCACGCCATATATCGGCTCTCCAATAATTGTAAAATTACCCGAAACGCCGGATACGCGGCTTTCGATCAGCACCAAGCATCAGTTCTGTCAGCGCCCAGACCATGGCATCAAGACGATCTGGCGACCTTCCACTCGAAAGGCCTTCAGGTGCGAAGTCGCACATCTCGTCTTCGAGTGCTGTAAAGCGACCAGCATGACGAACACGCCCCTGCTCATAAAGGGCGGCCACCGGCTCGGCGCGAAGCCATTTGCCCCGCGATGCACGCCGCATCAGAACCGGAACAGTGGCATCCTCTGCCGCAAGCACAGCAGCAACCATCTCGCCGCCTTGATTGACTTCGGCCAGCACCGCGTCAGCCTCATATTCATGATAAAGCGCAATTGCACGCCGCGCCCATTGATGCGGCTTAGCCATGCTCATGCTTTCATCCGCCAGCACATGCGAAATGCCATTTTCGTCGATACCAGCAACACTAATCCCACAGGCATCGGACGATTTTCCCGATGAAGCAGGTGGATCAATCGCAACCAATATACGGATCAACTCAGGAGCAGACTGTTCAAAACATTGCTCAATCCGCTCACGTGACCACAAGGCTCCGGCGCGTTCTTCAATTAATTCGCCGTCGAGTTCCTGTCGTCCGAGCCGCGTACCCGCATAACGCTGATTGATCGTTTCAATAAAACCACTCGCAAGATGCTCGGCATTCTCTGATGTTCGCATATGCGTCATCGCAACCGAATTGTCGGTCATCAATGATTTCAGCAATGGAACCGCGCGCGGTGTTGTCGTCACCACCTGACGCGGAAATCGCCCCAATCGCAGACCAAACTGCAACATATCCCATGTGGCTTGCGGATTTTTCCACTTCGCCAGTTCGTCACACCATGCGGCATCAAACTGCGGACCACGCAAACCGTCTGGGTCTTCCGACGTGTAAAGTGACGCCACTGCGCCATTCTCCCAAAGAAGCCTGCGCCGTGTCGCCTCATAACGTGGACGCGACAATCGCGAGACCGACAATATGCCAGAAGGCCCATCCACCATGACCTCACGGGCATCGGCAAACGTTTCGCCCACCAGTGCAATATGCCCGCAATGTTGCGAAGAAAAAGGTGCAAGCCCAAGTGCCATTCCCGATACCCACTCAGCGCCCGCCCGCGTCTTCCCCGATCCGCGACCACCCAGAATAAGCCATGTGCGCCAGTCGCCAGACGGTGGCAGTTGCGCATCACGCGCCTTGAGCAGCCATTCTCTGTCCACTGCTATTATCTGATTTGGCGTCAGGTCCGCGCTCCAAGATTTCCCACGCGCGAATTTCTGCAAGTTCGTCGATTCTCCGGTCTACGCGTATCAGCGTTTCTTTGACATCGTCGAGGCAGACAAAGGATGCCTCGGAGTTGACCTCGGATGTTTCCGCTTCAGTTGCTAGCTCGCCAACGGTTTTCACGGCCTTAGCCAGTGCCATCAAAGCTTCCGCCTTGCCCTTGTCAGGCAATTCTTCGGCATCAATCAACTTGTTCAGTTCAGCTTGCAATCTTTGCAGAGCACTCTCGGTTACTGAAGGCTTGATAAGGGCATTCTCATCAAGACCAACTCCGTTTAACCAATGAAGATACTGTTTTTCCGAGCAGCCCATCAACTGCACGATTTCCGCCTTGGTGATGTCGTGTTTCATTTGCAGGCGAAAAGCCAGCCTGATTTGCGCCTGACGGCGCTCGTCTATTTTTCGCGTTTTCAAGCGCATATCCGCTCAATTCACCCTCTTTCATGCAAAACCCCGAAAGCGCTCGGCTTCCGGGGTTTTGAAATTTGATAAAAGCCGGGGGTATCGAAGCCTTTATCAGCATCAGTCACACTTTTCTGACTGTATCTAATTACTAGCAAAGCACCGTTACGCCGTCAAGGACTATTTTCCTATTTATGATTTTTTTCTTGTTCGACTTTCTGCAATTCGTTTACGAATTAACATGAGTTATGGCTTTATTATCTGATATGGTTCGATGGCAGGTTCTGCTCATCTCGCAACTTTTACGATTAAAAAGTAGAGTTCATGCGTAACAAGACTGATGAAGATTCTGAAAATACAGGGCGCAAGCCCTTCAGGGTTTCGCGCCTTATCGGCCTTGACGCATGGATCGATTCCGGCCTTTACAATCTTAGCTTTCATACACGCGAATGGTGGGAAAACATCACAATTCTCTCACGGAAATTCCGCGTTCGTGGCTTCCGGCGTTTTGTTGTCGAAATTCTGGATGAAGGCTTTACGCTGGGCGTTATTGGCTCGGTTCTGATGCTTGCTCTGGCATTACCAGCCTTTGAAGAAACCAAAAAAGACTGGCGTGCGCAGGACGATTATGCCGTCACATTTCTTGATCGCTATGGCAATGAACTGGGACAGCGCGGCATCCTGCACCGGCAGGCAGTCCCAATCGATGAATTGCCAGATCATGTTATTAAAGCCGTTCTTGGCACCGAAGATCGCCGCTTCTTTGATCATTATGGTATCGATTTTTGGGGGCTTAGCCGAGCATTGAGCCAAAACCTTCGCGCCAATGGCGTGGTTCAGGGCGGCTCGACGTTGACCCAGCAGCTTGCGAAGAACCTGTTTCTTTCCAATGAACGAACCATTGAGCGAAAGATCAAAGAAGCATTTCTGGCAATCTGGCTTGAAAACAATCTGAGCAAGAAAGAAATACTCCAGCTCTATCTTGATCGCGCCTATATGGGCGGCGGCACATTCGGGATTGCTGCAGCATCGGAATTTTATTTCGGCAAAAACGTTAAGGACGTCTCGCTGGCAGAGGCCGCTATGCTTGCGGGTCTGTTCAAAGCGCCTGCCAAATTTGCCCCGCATGTCAATCTGCCAGCAGCACGCGCCCGTGCCAATGTTGTGCTTTCAAACATGGTTGAAAGCGGCTTCATGAGCGATGGACAGGTTGCGGTTGCGCGACGCAATCCAGCCAGCATCATTGATCGCGCCAAAAATGAAAGCCCTGACTATTTCCTCGACTTCGCTTTTGATGAAGTTAAGAAAGTTGCGGGTCACCTCCCCTATCATACACTTACAGTTCGCACGACCCTGGATCGCAATCTGCAAAAGGCCGCCGAAGATTCGCTGGAGTTCTACCTTCGTCAGAACGGAAAAGAATACAATGTCTCTGAAGCTGCGACAGTCGTGATCGCCAATGATGGTTCAGTACGCGCCCTTGTGGGTGGCCGCGATTATGGTGAAAGCCAGTTCAACCGCGCAACCAAAGCTCTGCGTCAGGCTGGGTCATCTTTCAAGCCTTATGTCTATGCAGCTGCTATGGAAAAGGGACTGACGCCCAATACCATTGTTTCCGATGCACCCGTCAGCTGGGGGAACTGGGCACCTCGCAATTATGGTCGCAGCTTTGCCGGTCGCGTCGATCTGACGACAGCACTTGTAAGATCACTCAACTCAGTTCCAGTTCGTCTTGCCAAGGATCATCTGACAACCGCACCCATTGTTGCGCTCGCGAAAGCTATGGGTGTGGAATCAAACATTTCCTCACATAAAACCATGGTACTCGGCACCTCTGAAATGACCGTGATGGATCAGGCGACCGGCTTTAACGTGTTTCCCAATGGCGGGATGGCTGGCAATCGCCATGCTTTCACCCAGATTGTTTCGTCCGAAGGCAAAGTCTTGTGGGACTATTCACGCGATGCACCAAAGCCGCACCGGGCATTGTCTGAAAAAGCAGCCTTCGAGATGAATTCGATGCTGGTGCAAGTGCCGGAACGCGGCACAGCGCGTCGCGCGGCATTGCCGATGACACGCGTTGGCGGCAAAACCGGCACAACACAGAACTATCGTGACGCATGGTTTGTTGGCTTTACCGGGAATTTCACGGCAGCTGTCTGGTTTGGCAACGATAATTTCACACCGATGAAGGAACTAACCGGCGGCGTTCTCCCTGCAATGGCGTGGCAGCGGATGATGAATTATGCTCATCAGAACATCGAATTAAAGCCGATCCCCGGTATCACGCCCGCCTTCCCGGCGCCTGCCAAATCAACCGAACCGAAAGTGGCGGCAACAGACAAGCCAGAAGAAGCCATGTCGGCCGCTCCACGCGTGCTGTCGCCCTTCGCGACCAAAACACTTAAAGAGCTGAGCGACGCTTTGCGCAATGCACCGCCGGTTCCAGCTCTTGCAGTGCGCAATAAAGTATCGGTATTCTGAGATCAGAATGCTGAAAACAATCCTCAAAGTCATTACGGTACTCGTTATTGCGCTTGGTGGCGGCATATGTGCAACCGATTATGCGCTGGAACATTTCGATGGCTTCGGTGAGTTGCAGCTCGGCGCATGGAATGCTTATCCAGCCGCTGGAACCACAGAGGCAGACCCTTATTCGAAAGCCCGTGCAGCGCGCAAAGCCTATCTCGCGCTCGGCACCGCCGAAGGCCTCCCCTTTTATGCGCGCCGGGATAGCAATGGGCGCGAATTGCGACGGGGATGCAGCTATAGCTTGAGCGGTTTCACTCCTTCTGCACGGTTCTGGACACTTTATCCCGCCAATACCGATCTTGAACCGATAAAACCACGCGCGGGTTTGCAACCAGCCTTGTACTCGCGCGAGGTGCTGTATGAACACGACGGCAGCGTGAAAATTACCATCAGCCCCGACGCCAGCCCTGATAACTGGTTACCCGTGGAAGACGCAGGCAATTTTGTGTTGGTCATGACACTCTATGATACGCCCGCCGCCAGTTCTTCCGGTCTGGTTGATCTTATTATGCCGCGCATCACGCCCCTAGCGAACACGGAGGCGTGCCGTGACTAAAGTCCTGCGCCTGCTTCTTCTTGGTGTGGTTGGTGCGGCGATTGTGCATATCGCCGTCTTGCTGCTGGTGCCCTTTTATTCGAGCAAAAACGCATGGTCACATCTCGAAACGCTCGGTGACGCCTATCGCTTCCATGTGCTCTCCGATACATCCGGCCTTGTGAGTGACCAGGATCCACTCATGCGGCAGGCTGGGTGCCGGTTCGATTTGACGGATGGCCCTGTGCATATCACGACGAAAGGTAACCTGCCCTTCTGGTCGCTCTCCATTTATGCACCAAATGGCGACAATCTTTACAGTTTGAATGATAGTGTCGCCGGTGACCGACAGCTCGATCTGATTATTGCTGATTCAATCGGTATTGCTGCGCTGCGCTCAGAAGGCATTCAGAATGATGGTCGGTCGATCATTATCGAACAGGATATTAGCGAAGGTGCAGTTGTTCTACGCAGCTTCGTTCCTGATGAAAGTTGGAGCCAGCAGCTGCAAAGTTTCTTCAATCAAGCGCGTTGTTCAACTTATGAGGCAAGTTAACTGTCTCAAAACAGATGCTTTCTCGCGCACGGTTAATGAGTTGCTAAGGCTTCATAATTATTATCCATGACGCCGACATGCGGCAGGCCGCGTTCATAGTTTTTGCCTACCGGAGTACCCTGCGTGACAAACGATCAGTTCCGCGTTCTGGAAGAGATTTCAGGCAATCGGAACCAGTCAAATTCGAGAGCTGAGGGCAGCAAAGCGGACGACCTTCTGGTCGCTGCAATAGCTGCGTTTGCCTCTTTGACGCGCCCCGGCAGACAAGACGCCCATCAGCTTGAAGATCTCGCATTCCCGCTTCTTGATCGCGCCACTTTGCGTGGCAAACGACAAGCAGCCAATGCGATTGCACAAATCGAAGATGCGCCGCGTCGTCTGGTCCTCGCTCTGGCTAATGAGCCTGTTGAAATATCTGCGCCGGTTTTACTACGCTCGGCAGCTTTAAGGCCTCAAGACCTTCTCGATATTATCAGCAAAAATGGACTTGCGCATGCCCGTGCCATCGCACGCAGGCAGTCGGGCGACCCTCTGCTCAAAGGTGTGTTGCGCAGCTTCAATGATGCCGTGATCGACCGTCTGCTTGCTTTACAAGAGAAGCTTGCCGGCATTGAAACAGGGAAGTCGGTCAGCTTTTCGGATGTCAATGAGGATGAACGCGCGGGCGAAGAAGCACCACAAGTCTCTTTTTTCAATCCCGGCGCGCTTGCGACACCGGAACACCTGATTGATACAGCGCTACTGATTGATGATCAGATTTTCCGCACTGCTCTCGCTGATTCGCTGGATGTGTCTTTTGATCGTGCCGATCGCATCATAGGAAAATGGCCGGACTCACATCTGCCGATAGCATTGCGCGCGCTCGGCATGTCGGCATCCGAATGTTTCATGATTATGTCGGCAGTCCTCGGACCAGTTGCCGCTGATCGTGATGGCTTGCGCGAATTTATTCATATCTATCGTTCAATTGATCAGGAAAAAGCTGTCATGCTCGTCCGTCGCTGGAAAGCTGACGACATGTCAAAAGCATTGCGCAGCAAATTGCGCGAGATGGTTACAGCTGCGGATGTCGATTCTGCCTCTATTCGAAGCAGCCTATAAGTCGTCCAAAGCGACTGAGAAAAGATTGGTCGGATCGGCTACATCTTCCAACTCGATCAACCAGAGATCAGGATCAAAACGGGTTTCCCGCTCCATCCGCTCACTGACTTTAAGATCATCGACATCATGAAGAATGCGCAAAAACATGCGTTCACCATCGCTATCTTCTTCATAAGAAGTCTGCGGCGCGGGTGAATAAAGGTCGCAGGTGCCCAAGCGTGAGCTGACCTTGATGAAAATCGCTCCCGCTTCCTTAGAGCCGCGACGCGCCAAATAAGCAAAGCCGCCGTTCCCCTGCACTTTGCGGAGCAGTGCAGAAACCCAGAAATCCGATGTCAGGCGCATAGCTTATCCCGTATCAGCTGATCAGGCCAATTTCGCGCATTTTAGAAATCAACGCAGCATCAACTTCGCCAGTTACAGGCAGTTTGAACAGTTTCTGAAACTCGCGAATAGCATCCTGTGTCGATTTGCCAGGAACACCGTCAACGCTGACCATTTCATTGCCAAACGCCTTAAGGCCAGCCTGAACGCGGACGATATCCTGCGAAGAAATTTTTGCCTGCGGTTGGAATGCCGCCAATTCAACTGGCTGCTTCTTGGGCTGCGCGGGTTTTCTTTCCAGAGATGCCAGATCAGGCGCACGCTTTGCAGATGTTTCGACCTTTTGAATTCCAGGCTGAGGCCGTGGTGTTGGCACAGCTGTATCTATCAACTTCGCGACATCATCTTCTTTCGGAGCTGTAACTGCACCGCTTTGCGCCGGCGCTCCGACTTTTTTCTGTAATGCCTGCCAGCGCTCAATAGCTTCACGCGTCTGCGGACCTGTAAAGCCGTCAACAGCGCCTTGATAGATACCGAGCGTCAGCAATCGTTGCTGCAGACGAGCAATTTCAACATCCGCATTGGGTGCGAGTGCTGGCAACATTTCATCGATTGAGCCGGTTAGCTGCAAGCGATCCGGCGAAATCTCGGCTGTTTCTGTCTGACTTTGTGTTAGCGTTTCAACAGGCTGAACGTTTACTGTCGCTTCCTGCTTATGGTCAGGAGCGGTTCCGGGCAGATAGGCGCGTGGCGTCGCCTTGAAGACAAAGTCCGTACGGGTTTTGAAGAAGACAGCATTATGTGCTTCAGGCTGATACCAAAGCGCATTCGCCGAAACAAAGCCCATAACGACTGCAAAAGCCGTTGCGCCTCCAGTCAGCACAGGGTTGCGCACGATAAAGTTGCCAGCGACCATCGCCAGCGCCGAAGCCGAACTGAAAAAGACTTGAAGCAGACGACGTCCGAGACTAGGCCGTTTTGCGGGCTTGCGCGTCGATCCGCGTCTTGCTCTGTTCACGGTTTTCGTCTTTGTGCCACTCATTGTTCCGTTCTCCCTGGTGACGGTGCATATCGATGACCGTGCCAAGTTGCTGTTGGTCTTCTTCTCCCAAAGAATCCTGATCAAATAGTTTCTGCGGGCCTGCAACCGGCAGATGAACAGTCACAACTGTTCCTTCGCCCACACAGCTTTTAATATTCATCGAGCCCTGATGCAGCTCTACCAATCCCCGGACCACCGAAAGGCCAAGGCCTGTTCCCTCTTGCGCGCGCGTATATTGATTATCTGCTCGCACGAATGGCGATCCGATGCGCTGCATATCTTCCGGCTCAATGCCAATTCCTGTATCTGCAACAACGATTTCGAGCTGCGGTCGTCCATCAATCACAACGCGCGATGCATCAATGGTGACGCAACCACCCGACGGCGTGAACTTCACAGCATTGGCTGCCAGATTGAGCAAAATCTGCTGAACCGCACGGCGATCTGCGACCACATCACCGGTCGTCGTATTCACACGATGGCAGAAAGCGATGCCCTTCTTTTCGGCCTGTGGCAGCATAACCGACGCGCACAAATCAGCGGCTTCGCGGAAAGCAAAGCTCTGCGGTTCAATCCGATAAGTGCCGGTTTCAAGCTTCGAATTATCGAGAACGGAGTTGACCAGTTCGAGCAGATAATGACCAGACTTATGGATAAGCCCCGCATATTCGCGCTGCTTTTCATCCTGCAACTGGCAGCCCATTTCATGCGTAAGCATATCCGAGAAACCGATGATCGAATTGAGCGGGGTACGCAGCTCATGGCTGACGGTTGCCAGCAGACGACCCTTGCCAATACGTTCTGCTTCTAGCTCAGCTTTCAATGCTGTAATTTCTTCAAGCAGCCGATGCTCACCTTCCAGCGAACGCCCAACCAGCGTGATCATGCCATTCTTTGCAACACCTTCCATGCGGAATGACAGGAAAACAGTATTGCCGTCTTCAACTGTGCGAAGGCGCACATCGGCAGGACGCGCGTTACGACCAGAGCGTAGTTCAGCAAGCAAAGAAACATATTGGACGCGATCAGCGACATGAACGCGGTCAAGCAATGCAACGCCTTCCAACATTGCAGGCTGAACACCAAGAGATGCCGCGGACGCACTTTCGATTTCGAAAACAATACCTTCAGCGTCGAGTGTCATCACAATGTCACCAGCCGCTACAACAGGCTTTGGCGAAACTTCTGGTACCGAAACCACCACTGTTCGAACCGTTGAACTCCGAGCAATAAGGCTTGTTATGTAGACGAGAGAAATGATGAGTGCAGCGGACGACATGCTCGCGACAGAAAGACCAGCAGCACCGAAAATGAGAGCCGTCGCACCAACAGCTGCGAGTGCCGCAAGTGGTTTACGGCTAACCAGCCATGCTTCGAATGGAAAGGCTGCCGCCATCACCCAGAGCACGATGCTGCTGCCATTGGTAAGTGCTGCGATTGTGCCAAGACCAGCGCCGTATGCGGCAAAATTCAGCGTTCCAAGAACCGCAGCATTCACGCCCATCAGGCTCAAAGCGCAGAATATCATCGCAGCGCCTGCGAAACTTGGTGCGAGTACGGCGAATGTCGCAAAGTCATTTGCAATACCCGATGCCAAGACCGCTATAAACAGCAGCACCGGCAAAAGCATGAACGAACCGACGATGCGAATCGTAGAAGCATCTGAACGATCAGTCCAGCGCTGGCAAAAACGTTCGTAAAAACGCGCAAGCGCCTGCACTTTCGTGCCTGCTTTCTCCACTGCGTTCAAAAGAATGGCGCTCAACTTGCCTTACTCACTCAATACTCATTCGGCACATCCATCAGGGATTGGCCTGTTGATGGCAGAATGCAGCCGAGGCTTTAAAGAAACGATAAAACAAAGCCGCGATGAGCGGATTGATGCGAAATCTGACAGTCTCGAGCCAGAGTTTTCCCACTATGGTAAACAGAAGGTGGATGAAGCAGATGCTATGCCGAACCGCTTAGCCGTTCAGTGACACTCGAAACCTTTGATTCTGTCGGTTACGGAATCTTTTCAATTATAGTGAAGAATGTTTTTGCCAATCCCGGCAACACATTCGAGCGCAATGATCCGTTTTCTCATCAAATCCGCAATCTGGCTGTCGCTGGCATTTCTAATAATGCCGCACTTTTTTCCTGCGGACGACGAAAACACACCAGCTCAGAAACCAGTTAGTGCGACATCTAAGACTGAACCGGACCAAATCGACCAGCTGCTTTCAAATGGAAAAACCGCGCTGGAACTCGGCAAGCTCTGCGTAAACAACCCTTCACTGTGCGAAAACGGCGCATCTTTTCTGTCCAATGCCGCAAGCGGCGCAATGGAACGCACTGGCGGTGTGCTTGAATATCTAAGTGACCGTTTTGGCACAAAGCCTCCAAACGAAACGCCAGCCGCACCAGAACCTATGGCTCCGCAGCAAGTTTCGGTTCAGCCAGCGCAGCATGCGATCTCGAAAATCCCGATCCCCACTCCCCGCGCTGAAGTGCTTCGGGCACTTGATCGCTCAACAACGGGCGCAATTCCCTCTCACAATTGATGGTTTGGGGTGACGTTCGCGCGCTTTGTCCTTATATAGACAAGCGAACAGTGACCCAACTTGAGCAGATATCATGACCACGACAATCGACAGCATCATTTCCGACTTCGAATTTCTCGACGATTGGGAAGATCGCTATCGCTATGTGATTGATCTCGGGAAAGAACTCCCCGCCTATCCCGACGATGCTCGCGATGCTGCGCACAAAGTTCAGGGTTGTGTTAGTCAGGTCTGGCTCAAAACCATTCCGCATGAAGGTTCTGACCCGGTTATCGACTTTCTCGGTGATTCCGACGCGCATATTGTGCGCGGTCTGGTCGCTATTGTGCTCGCCTTTTATTCGGGGCGCAAAGCTTCCGAAATCGTGGCATCCGACCCGGAAGAGGTTCTCAAGAAGCTGGGTTTGGATGAACATCTGACACCGCAGCGCTCCAATGGTTTGCGCTCGATGGTGGCGCGTATCCGTCGCGATGCAGAGGCACTCAAAGCATCAGCTTAATAGTTTTTCGACAGAAAGTGCGGCGGCGAGCAATTCCTTATCCGCGCTGTTGCGCGCCGTTAGCATAAGCCCAACTGGCATTCCAGTTACCGGCATTGGCAGCGTTATACTGCAAAGATCGAACTGGTTAGCGATCTGCGTGTTACGCAAGAGTAGGTCTTCAACGCGCTCATACGCGACAGGATCGTCAATAACTGACGCAATGGTCGGTGCAACGATTGGCGTTGTCGGCGTCACCAAGAAATCTATACCTGCAAGCCGCCGATTCATTTCAGCAATCAATCTTTGCCGTGTCTGCATAAGGCTGTGATAGTCTTTTTCGGACACTTTCAGACGTTTTGCGAGTGTATGTTTCACACGTTCGTCGACGGTGGCGTCAGGGTCTTTCAACCATGTATCCGCATGGATATGGCTCGCTTCAAGGGCCGCAATCGAGCCAATGGAAGCAGCCTTCCGTAATTCAAGAATGAGATCATTCAACTCAAATGAAACGATCCGAGCCCCCGCCTCCTGAAGCATCTTAAGGCTGCGCTTGAAAGCATCACAAACGTCCGATTCCATATCGGCGAGCAGCATACCCTCCGGCAAGCCAACCGTTAATGTGTCCAAAGCCCTTGGTACTGGTAAAACTGGCTCATCTCCCGCCATTACCGAATCTGCAAGAATACAATCCGCGACCGTTTGGGCGATTGGGCCAATCGAATCAAGCGAAGGTGCCAATGGAAAAACACCACGCAGCGGAATTCGATTTGCAGTGGGTTTGAAGCCAACCAGCCCGTTCAGGGCGGCGGGAATCCGCACTGATCCGCCCGTGTCGGACCCGATAGCGATCTCACTTGTGCCTTCTGCGACCGAGACAGCTGCCCCCGAGGATGAACCACCCGGCACATAGTGCGGATCAATTGCATTTGCAGGCACGCCATAATGCGGGTTTAAGCCCACGGCGGTAAACGCAAATTCAGTCATATGCGTTTTGCCGATAATGACTGCACCCGCTGCCCTTAAACGCTCGACGATTACGGCGTCTTCGCTCGCGACCGCAGCAGTTCTGCGTACAATAGAGCCAGCGAGTGTCGGCTCGCCTTTGTTATCGAACAAGTCTTTGATCGAAATGATCCGACCATCCAGCGGACCAACAAGTCGCCCAAGATTACGACGCTCGTCAGACGCGCTAGCTTCTGTAGTGGCTGCGCTAGCATAAATGCGGCTGAAAACGCGCTCGCTGCTGATGCGTGTCTCCAACTTTGATAAAATCTCTTTAAGCTTATCGCGAGTCCTGAACATATTTCCCCCGTCAGAATGACTTTGTTATTCAAACTGTTGACGGGGTCAATGTGGTGAAAACGCATCGCAGCAATCAATTTTGCCGTGGACGTGCTGCCGGGCGATAATCCTCTGCACCCCAGTGAACAATACCCGTGGAGCGGGGTTCCTTGCCTAAATGCGGATTATAATGCCGATGCAACATCGAAAGCCCCATTTTGAGCAACATTTTGCCGGAACGAACTGGCCATTGGCGCTCGCGCTCCACGAGTTCCAACCCCTTTAAGAAGCAACAAACATCGATAAGCACGCCGCTTAGTTCAGGTCCAACGGCTTCTAAAGCGCGCTCAACACGCATCCGGCTTGCCAGCGCGATATCTGTAAATTCAGCCATACCTCCCGGTCCCGAACGGGAGGTATTACCAACGCCTTCATCCCATCGCGCTGAAATCGAAGGCATCATAGAACCCCGGGTGAAATCTGATCGCAACCGTTCACCTGCCCGAAACTCATCCTCAGAAATAAAGCTTATACCTGCACCATTGCGAAGCCTGAAAAGCTTCGCCAACGGCGATTCAGACGGGTTAATTTCAACCCTCTCACCATATTCAAGCTCTATAGTTTCAGTTTTACGCGCGGTAGCTGACTTTTTCTCCGAATTTTTTCGTGCTTGAGACGCAAGTACAAGCCGACCATTGTTGCAAATCAAAACGCCACGCTTTCGCATCGCATCCAGCTCGTTACGCGTTGCCGCAATTGTACCGTGATCAGCTACAAGCAAAACATGGGTTTCGCGTACAGAATCCTGGACTTCGCATCCACCTTGTTTCAAAAAACGGATGATTCTTGCTTCGGACGTCGAATACATTTCACTCAAGCTGCCATCCTCCAATCCGAGAATCCAACGTTTACGAGTTTTTCCAATGCGGAAACCACCGCATCGTAATCCGGGTCATCTCGCCGATCCTCAACGAGATGGCATGCATACATGACCGTCGTGCGCTCCCGAGAAAAGCCAACTGCCACCTCACCCATCACCATACCGAAAGAGGTATGAGCTAAGTACATGCCCAATTGTCGAACCTGTGCAACTTCCCGTCTGCACCGCATAGGTGAACGCAACTCAGTACCGCTAACACCAAAGTAAGCGGACAACATATCTATCAGTGCTTCGCAGATTTCTACGTTCTTTTCGTGACGCCTGCGCCCCAGAACCGGACCAGAATTATCCAGTTTCAGTGTTCGTCCGTGTCGCGCTGCAATGACCTTTAAAGCCTCAACAGCTTCTGCGCGGGTATGGATGATATCCGGAGTTTTCAGAGACATTCATCTTTCCTCACCGTTATAGGAATATCTTCTTATAATGAGGATTATGCAAGCGGGGATAAGTTTATTGAATCATCGTTTGGATCGGATATCCACTGATTTTATTAAAATCTAGGAATTTTATCCACACCTGTGGAGCTTCCGTCATTGTGTCGTCAGAAACACGCAACGGACGAAAGATGCAAAATGGAACTCGCCCTTCGAAAAGCTTGCAAGGAATTTATTGCTACGCGCAATGAAGAAAAATTAGGAGCGATGCAGCGTGCAGCACTCCAGATCATAGCGGGTATCGATATGGATACGCTGCTCAAAGCTTCAAAAGATAAGAAAAATCAAGCTGAAACCAAACTTATCCGCCTTATTGAACGGGAACGCCTAAAAGGCATCAAAGGCCATTGGAGCTATGACCTTAATAGGCATATTGCTTTAAAGCAGGCTCTCGACAGGCTACAGGGCAGAACGATGACTACGCGATCAAGAAACAAACCAAAGCATGTTGCTTATTTTCGGTAATTCAAACGACATAGCTGAATTGGAGCATTTCCAAATTTCGCTGGATCATTAGAAATGCTCTATCGCTTTGTTCTTTACGCGCATCTTGCTCCAAAAACCGTTTCACCCTTTTCGGGATGCGCTCTAAAATAAAATAGCCCGACACACCGTGCCGGGCTATGATCGATTTGAATTCATAACAAAACAAGCGTCCGATAAAACTAACGGATCAATTATGCGTCCTTAGGCTTACGGCCAAGACCCATCTTCTTTGCAAGGCGCGAACGTGCAGCAGCATAGTTCGGAGCGACCATTGGATAGTTAGGATCAAGATCCCACTTTTCGCGGTACTGTTCAGGAGACATGCTATAATGAGTCATCAGGTGGCGCTTGAGCGACTTGAATTTCTTACCGTCTTCAAGGCAGATAATGTAATCGTCATGAACCGACTTCTTCGGGTTTACAGCCGGCTTTGGCTTTTCAACGACAACAGGTGCCTCTTCACGAACAACATTGCTCTTAAAAGCAGAATGTACTTCGGAAATCAGCAGAGGCAGTTCACTTGCGCGAATAGAATTATTTCCAACATAAGCGGCAACAACTTCAGCAGTCAGGCTGAGCAGCAATTCTGCGCTCTCGTCGTAAATTTCAGGGTTTTCCATTTCTTTTCCTTTATCGTCGATCTTTATATCAGGCAGGTCGCAGCGTTCGAAAAACTGTATGCGATCTGCGCAAATTCTTAATCACTGCCCAACATTAGCCCGCATCGCAGATAACAATGAATAGTGGGATTTGCAATAGAGCTGTCAAAACACTTTACATTAAAAGAACTATTTTCTTCTTGTTTTAACAAATACAATGCACTCAAACGAGCAACTGAAATGTCAAAATGACTGCCACATCTTACACATCTCTCTCAGACGCACCGCAATCTATTCGCAAAATGTGGGGTAAACGATAGATTGTCTGTAGAATTCCCTTAGTTTACACGACAAACTTAAGCAACCGTTTTTTTGAGACAAGTCTTTTAACGCCAGCTAAAACAACCATCTTTTGTTGAGCAAATTCATGAATAATGACTGAGGCAGCAAAAAGGCAAATCTCAAATATATTTTATACAAATAAACTCGTATCCGATTCTTCCCACAACTATATATGAGGCATAGCTTTGAAAGCTGATCATGCACACAAAAGATTTACCAGTTTATTGAGCGACGTACATCAAAATCAGACTATATACGCCAGAAGACGAATTTTTGACGTCGTTTTATCAAAGGGAAACTCTTAGGCTTTCCATGTCTAAGGGCAATCAAGAGATCTTTCGCTAAGCCAGTAATGAACAATTTGAACTTCTAAAATGCAATGCTCCAAATACAGGAGGAAACAATGTCTAATTCAACTGATCAGACCCGGCATCTGAAAGTTATTAAAACCGATGCAGAATGGCGTGAACAACTCACACCCATTCAATACCAGATCACCCGCCAGCACGGGACCGAGCGCGCCTTCTCCAGCCCGAATTTTGACAGCTCACTTCATGGAACGTATCGCTGCGTGTGCTGCGATAAGCCGCTTTATAAGTCGGAAACGAAATACGAGTCTGGAACAGGTTGGCCTAGCTTTTACCAACCAATTGAACCAGATGCAGTTTTCGCAGTTGAAGATCATTCCTATGGCATGAATCGCACAGAGATCCGCTGTTCGGATTGCGACGCACATCTCGGACATGTGTTTCCCGATGGCCCGCCGCCCACAGGTCTGCGTTACTGCATGAATGGCAACGCACTGGTGTTTGATCAGGATTAATTCTTGTGTTTCACGGTCCGGACCGGCACAACGGTTCGGACTGATTTCATTCGCTTTTTACTGGATTTTACATGCCACAGGATACTCATTTTCCTCAGCCACCAAAAGCACCAAAGCAACCTGCGAGCGACACACGCCACGGCATCACACGCATTGATGACTATGCCTGGCTCCGAGCGGACAACTGGCAGGAAGTGTTCAAAGACCCATCTGTTCTGGCGCCCGAAATCCGCGAGCATCTGGAGGCGGAAAACGCGTATCAGACCGCTTTGATGCAAGACACAGACGCACTTCAAAAGCAGCTTTTTTCCGAGATGCGTGGTCGCATCAAGGAGGACGATTCATCCATTCCTTCAAAGGATGGTCCTTATGCCTACGGCGCGTCCTTCCGGACCGGCGGCGAGCAGCCATATTTCATTCGCACCCCACGCGATGGCGGTCCTGAGACCATTCTGCTTGATGGCGACAAGGAGGCGGAGGACAAAGCCTATTTCCGTCTCGCATCCGCTGATCACTCCCCCGATCACAATCGTTTGATCTGGGGCTATGACGACAAGGGATCTGAATTTTACAAACTCAGAGTTCGCGATCTCGAAAAAATGTCGGATCTCGAAGATGTCCTTACGGATACCAATGGCGGCGGCAGCTGGGACGCAAACAGCAAAGGCTTTTTCTATACTTTGCTTGATGAAAACCACCGCCCGTCCAAGGTCTTCTATCATCTAATCGGTACCGATCAGTCGCAGGACAAGCTGATCTTTGAAGAGAAAGACCCCGGTTTCTTCGTTGGAATCAGCGGTTCTTCACTCGATGATTTCATCTTCATCGACATTCACGACCATGAGACATCTGAATCTTGGTTGTTGCCGGCCAACGATCCATCTGCAAAACCGCTGCTGATCATGGCTCGTAAAACAGGCGTCGAATACGATATTGCACCCGGTGGTGATGAATTCTTTATTCTGACGAACATCGACGGTGCCAAAGACTTCAAGATCATGCGCGCACCTGCATCCGCACCGCAGCCGGAAAACTGGGAAGAGCTCGTCGCCCATGTTCCTGGACGCCTGATCCTGTCGCATGGTGCTTATAAAAATCATCTTGTCTGGATGGAACGCGATAACGGCCTGCCGCGTATCGTGATCCGCGACCGCAAGTCCGGCGAACAGCACGCCATTGCATTCGATGAAGAAGCCTATTCGCTCGGTCTGCACGGCAGCGCAGAATATGACACGGATGTAATCCGCTTCTCTTATTCTTCGATGACCACGCCTGAGCAGCTTTTCGACTACAATATGAACACGCGCGAGCGTGTGCTGCTCAAAACGCAGGAAGTTCCTTCAGGCCATACCATTTCAGATTATGTCACGCGTCGTGTTCTGGCACCTGCCAAAGATGGTGAACTGGTGCCCGTATCGCTGATCTATCACAAAGACACGAAGCTCGATGGATCGGCACCGTGCCTGCTTTATGGTTACGGTTCCTATGGCATGAGCATGCCTGCAAGCTTCAGCACATCACGACTATCTCTGGTTGATCGAGGCTTCGTGTATGCTATCGCGCATATTCGCGGCGGCAAGGATAAAGGCTTCGCATGGTACGAAAACGGCAAGCGTGAAAAAAAGATCAACACGTTTACCGACTTTATCGCTGCTGCAAAACACCTCGTTAGCGAGGGCTTCACAAGCCACGATCGTATTGTTGCACATGGCGGTTCGGCAGGTGGCATGCTGATGGGCGCAATTGCCAATCTTGCACCGGAAGCCTTTGGCGGCATCATTGCCGAAGTACCGTTTGTTGATGTTCTCAACACGATGCTCGATGATACTTTGCCTCTCACGCCACCAGAATGGCCGGAATGGGGCAATCCTATAGCCTCGGAAGCTGATTATCGCACGATCGCGGCTTACTCGCCTTACGACAATGTAACGGCTCAAGCCTATCCGCGCATTCTGGCGGTTGCAGGTCTGACAGATCCTCGCGTTACCTATTGGGAGCCTGCCAAGTGGGTTGCCAAGCTGCGTGAACTAAAAACCGATGATCATCCGGTGCTTTTCCGCATCAATATGGATGCGGGCCATGCTGGTGCATCGGGCCGGTTTTCCCGGCTCGAAGAAGTGGCATACACCTATGCTTTTGCGCTCAAAGCAGTCGGAAAAGCATAGCAAGGTCGGCTTACGAACGCTCCCGGCAATTCAATTGCCGGGAATTTTCATTGGGCTTATATTATTTAAATCAACAGACGCGGAGATCAGATCATGCATCGTGCAGTTTTAACCGCTCTTATCGCTTTTCCTTTGTTGGCGCCCGTAACACTTGCTCAGGCACAGGTTCGCAAAAACGTCAGCGAATTTGCCGGGCAACGCTGCAACACGCCCCCGCGCGGCAGTGGTGTTATTGTTGGCCAATTCAGTGGTGTGGACGACTCTCCGTTCGTCAGCAGTGATGGATTGGTACCAGTTGATCGCTTCCGCTGTTTTCAGACAATGTCTGAATGCAAAGGCTGGCTCTATACAATGCAAAGCAAATACACCAATGCCGGACTGCCGACTGTCGTTCGCTGCACCAAACGCTAATCAGCGATTGGACGGATAGCCGTTTGAATGCGCCGGGATCGCCTTAAGATAGGCTGCAATTGCCTCCCGATCCGCATCGCTTATCTGTGCCATGTTGGTAATAACATCAGTCATTGAACCGCCGAGTGAATCAAAATCTGGCGTAAAACCGCTTTGAAGCGCATATGCAATGTCGTTCGCGCTCCAGTCACCAATACCGCCCTCACCCGAGGTGATATTGGGCACAATGCCTTTGCGACCATCGCTGCCGGTTTCCGGTGAAAGCGCCCCTGCCATCCATTGCTTTGTGTCCAGCCCACCAATGGCATTACGGGGTGTATGACACTCCGCGCAATGCCCCAGCGCTTCGGTGAGATATTGACCGCGCTTAACCTGATCAGATGCATTGGCCAGTTCGACGACGGGCTTATCAGAAAGATGAAGCTGTTTCCAAAGCCCGAGACCACGTCGAATATTGAATGGAAAGGCAAGTTTATGCGACGCCGCGACATTGTCCGATTCTGGCAACGTTTTCATGTAGACAAACAAATCGGCGACATCTTGCGGCTTCATCTTAGCGTAAGATGTGTATGGAAATGACGGATAAAGATGCTCTCCAGCCCGCCCCGTCCCTTCCAGCATTGCATTGGCAAAGTCGTGTAAGGTCCAGTTACCAATACCCTGTTCTGATGGCGAGATATTTGGCGCAATGAATGTGCCAAAATCTGATGCCAGTTCATGTCCGCCAGCAAGAACTTTACGCGCATCGCCCGTCGCGCCCGGGGCGGCATGGCATGAAGCACAGCCACCTGCCCAGAAAATCTGCTCGCCATTCGTTGCGTCACCCGGTTGTAGAGATGCAATCACAGACTGATCAACTGTCTGAGGCGTTGTCAGCACCCAGAAAGCAGCAGCACCCAGGATAACGACGGCACCAGCAACATATGCGAGTTTTCGGACCATAATGTTGCTAATCAGTTCTTCTTTTCACGATAGACCTGATGGCACGAGCCGCAATTGGCAGCGACCTGCTGGAAAATCGGCTTCAGCGCATCGAGATTCGCAGGCTTTGCAGCGACAGCTGCTGCGGCATCAGCGCGGAATTTTTCGACGTGCTTGACGAAGTCTTCCTTATTGGCCCAGATCTTTGCCGAAGCTTCTGTATCGCCCTGATCGGATCCTGCAGGGAACAACGTGTCGACATCAAACTTCTTCGCGTCGGCATCAATCTTTTCGAGCGCGGCAAGAGCTGCTGCCGCATCGAAAGGCTTCTCACCCTTCACCATTGGTGCAAGTTGCCCGACTGAGCGCCCCATGTCCTTCATGATGGCCTGACGATCAGCAATCACGTCGGCATGCGCCACACCGGCAACCAACAAAGCAACCGAACTCACAGTGAGAAAAAAGGAACGCATGTCATCCTCCACATCTAAAATCAAGCAACACTCATATTGGGTGAAATATCCGATACAATTCGCGCTTTAGCAACCAAATCGACAGACAATCCCAACGATCAAAAGTAATATTCCGCATTTAAAGGGAGTATTACAAATATTACACGAAATTGTGAAAAACATGAATTAAATACTATTGTTTATTTTCTTCTGAGTTCCATTCTTAAAATCGAATAATTATTATCTTGATATTTATATTCATGTTTTATTGAAATTGAACTGGCCGGATCGAATGCATAAGTGTCCACCACTTTGGGGGCTGAACTCTGGATTAGCCGCAAAGAAAAACCCCGCTTTCGCGGGGTCCTCTCAGATCACGAAGAAACGGCAATTATGCCTTTTCGTAAAGCTCGAGCACGTAATCCCAGTTCACGAGGCTATCAACGAAAGCTTCAAGGTACTTCGGACGTGCGTTGCGGTAATCGATGTAGTAGGAATGTTCCCATACGTCGACGCCGAGGATAGGCGTTGCGCCGTGAACCAGCGGGCTTTCGCCGTTTGCGGTCTTCGAGATTTCGAGCTTGCCGTTCTTAACAGACAGCCATGCCCAGCCCGAACCAAACTGACCAGCGCCAGCCGCAATGAAATCTTCGCGGAACTTGTCGTATCCGCCGAGATCGGACTCAACAGCCTTTTCAAGCTTGCCTGGCAGCTTCTTGCCGCCGCCGTCTTTTTTCATCCAGTTCCAGAAATGGAGATGGTTGTAGTGCTGACCGGCATTGTTGAAGAGCGCCTGATTCTTACCGAAGCTTTCCTTCACGATCTCTTCAAGGCTTTTGCCTTCAAGGCCTGAACCTTCGAGCAGCTTGTTACCATTGGTAACATAAGCCTGATGGTGTTTGTCGTGGTGGAATTCGAGCGTTTCGCGCGACATGAACGGAGCAAGTGCGTCATAATCGTACGGAAGGGCGGGCAGTTCAAAGGCCATCGGAACTCTCCTCTTGTGTCTTTCAGCTTACCTTGAGCAGCTGACCATGGGCAGTGCGAACACATGCCCTAAAACTTGCGTGCGCAACCTACATAGGCCTCAACGTCGCATGCGGCAATGGCGCATTTTCTAAATTCACCCACCAAATCAATGAATTTTTATTGAAAATGCATGAGGATAGGGTTCACTTTACTTTTTTTGAGATTGATGCACGAACGGAGAAAAATGTTGTCCTACAGTTCTTATGTTTTCGACGCGTATGGCACATTGTTTGATGTGCATTCCGCTGTGCGCAGATATGAGGATAAAGCGGGGCAAGACGGCGCTGCGTTTTCTCTGCTTTGGCGCACAAAGCAGCTCGAATATTCATGGACACTGAGCCTGATGGGCGAATATCGGGATTTCTGGAAACTTACAGAAGACGCGCTGGATTTCGCCTTTGCGCGTTATCCGTCAGTCGATAAAGCGCTGCGTAGTGATTTGCTGGAAGCCTATTGGAAGCTTGATTGCTACCCGGAAGTGCCAGCCGCGTTGAAAAGCCTCAAAAGCCGGGGCGCCCGATTAGCTATTCTCTCCAACGGTTCACCCAAAATGCTCGAGGCTGCTGTCAAATCCTCCGCGCTGGATGTGCTGCTTGATGATGTCATCTCCGCTGATAGCGTAAAGCGCTACAAAACATCGCCTTCGGTCTATGAACTTATGACGATGCAATGGCGGCTTTACCCATCAGCAATCTCATTCCAATCATCCAATCGCTGGGATGTTGCAGGAGCTGCACGATTCGGCATGCGCGCCGTATGGATTAACCGATCCAACCAACCGGACGAATATAAGCAGTATCCGCCTGCGCTTATTTTGCCGAGTCTACAGCTACTGGATTGAATATCACTAAAACTTGAATAACCCGCAGGCTGAACAACCGTCTGTTGCGGCTAAAATTGTGTCGCAACGGCAACACGGCATACCTTACGGCGCTTTAGCCATGTTTAGGCCTTATTATAAACGGCGAGAGGCCACATTTATCGGGCGTTTTGCCCGCAACTAAATGTAGTCGAACTCGTTATCACCGCGGAATTCGCGACTATTACAAGGAATAGTCGCACTTCATTAACCCTAACCGTTGTATCTAACACCCCTCCCGTCACCAATCTGGTTTTCATATGCAAACGACCCTTACCCGCCGTTCTTTTCTAACGGCCATGACAGCAACAGCGGCGGCCGGCCTCGCCGGTTGTGCTCAGTTGGGGCAGAATGTTCCAATCGTCGATGTTGATGCCAATGGCAATCCGATTAATCGGACACCACAAGCCAGTGTCGATTCTTCCTATGGAAGCTGGGCATCCATGTATGCAGCTGTTGAAGACAACGGCTATCAGCTCCCTGCTATTCCGATCCAGAAAATGGACAAGCGCTATCTGCGTCAGGTCGTTCAGGATCCGACAGGCGAAATGCCGGGCACCATCGTTGTCGATACAACCAACCGTTTCCTTTATCTGGTACTCGGCAATGGTCAGGCAATGCGCTACGGCGTCGGCATTGGACGCGATGGCTTTGCTTGGTCAGGCCGCGCAGTCATTCAGTATAAGCGCGAATGGCCACGCTGGACACCACCGGATGAGATGGTTGCCCGCCAGCCAGAACTCGAACCATACAGCTCGCGCAATGGCGGCATGGCTCCGGGTCTCAAGAACCCGCTCGGCGCCCGCGCGCTTTATATCTTCAAAGATGGCAAAGACACCATCTACCGCCTGCATGGCAATCCTGAATGGTGGTCAATCGGCAAGGCAGTTTCGTCTGGCTGCGTGCGCCTGTTGAACCAGGACATTATCGACCTTTATAATCGCGTTCCGCCAAAATCGCCTATTCTGGTTATGTAATCTGCATTTTGCGATAATTATTAAAAAAGCCCGGAGAATAGCCGGGCTTTTTTGAATCCATTATTCAGTTTCTATCAACGCTTGAAACTTCCGAGGATACCGCGCACCAGTGCGCGACCAAGCGAATTGCTGACAGAGCGAACCACGGATTTCATCGCCGTTTCGGCTACTGTCTGACGACCCGAACGGCGTCCCGTTCCGAATGCAGTCCCCATAATTTCACCAAGAATTCCGCCGCCTTGGCCAGCTTCCTCGTCTTTGGCGGTTTGCTTTGCATCTGCCGAGGCCTGCGCTTTGCGCGCCAGCATTTCAAAGGCAGAATCCCGGTCCACAGCCTGGTCATATTGACCGGCAACGGGGCTTGCCGCGATAATTCTCGCACGCGCTTCCGCGGACAGAGGCCCAATCTGCGATGATGGAGGACGGATCAAGGTCCGCTGCACCATTGAAGGCACACCCTTGGCCTGTAAAGTCGAGACCAGCGCTTCACCCGTCGAAAGATTGGTGATCGCCTCATAGGTTTTGAAATCAGGATTTGGGCGGAACGTATCGGCGGCCGTCTTCACTGCGTTTGTTTCGCGTGGCGTGTAAGCGCGAAGCGCGTGCTGAACGCGATTGCCAAGCTGTGCCAACACGGTTTCAGGCACATCGAGCGGGTTCTGCGTCACAAAATAAACGCCGACCCCCTTGGAGCGGATCAGGCGAACAACCTGCTCAACTCGATCAACAAGTGCTTTCGGTGCCTCGTCAAACAACAAATGCGCTTCGTCAAAGAAGAAGACGAGACGCGGCTTGTCGGGGTCGCCCACTTCAGGCAGTTCCTCAAACAGCTCAGACATAAGCCACAGCAGGAATGTCGAATAAAGGCGTGGACTCATCATCAGCTTGTCTGCGGCAAGCACACTGATCACACCACGGCCATCCGTTGTTGTGCGCATCAGATCAGAAATACGCAATGCTGGCTCACCAAAGAACTTCGTCCCTCCCTGCTGATCAAGAACCAGCAATGAGCGCTGGATAGCACCAACAGAAGCTTTGTTGACGTTACCATATTTTGCCGAAAGCTCCGCCGATCGCTCTGCCATTTCTGCGAGGATTGCCTGCAAATCTTTCAGATCAAGCAGCAGCAAACCTTCTTCATCGGCAAGACGGAAGGCAACATTGAGCACGCCTTCCTGAGCATCCGTCAGGTTCATCAGGCGCGAGAGCAGCAAAGGCCCCATCTCGGAAATGGTAGCGCGAACCGGATGTCCCTTTTCGCCGAAAATATCCCAAAAAATAACAGGCGAAGCACGCAGCTCATAAGGATTAAGTTCAACTTCTTCAGCGCGTTTGGTGAGATTTTCGTTCGCCTCGCCGGGCGCGGCAATGCCGGAAAGATCGCTCTTAATATCCGCACAGAAAACCGGAACACCAGCGGCAGAAAAGCTCTCAGCCAACACCTGCAAAGTAACTGTCTTACCCGTGCCGGTTGCGCCGGTTACAAGCCCATGCCTGTTCCCATATTTCAAAGCCAGATATTCTGGCTGCTGATAGGAATCATCAGGTTTGCGGCTTGCACCAAGAAAAATTGCATCATCGGCGGTCATCAGGCATGTCGCTCCGTAAAAGGTTTGCTTACAATACGATATACCAGCAGCACCGTCGCGCAACAACGATAACGCGAAATTCCGTATCCAGGCTTAATTTCCAGCTTTTGTTAAAGACAGATTCCGCAGATTTTAGCTCAGGAATACTTGCAAAGCGCCCACGACAATGCATATTACGTAAACGTAAGATATTTCGGGAGAGTCTCATGGAAGAACTGATCGCGCGCATCACCTCCAATGTTGGCATTGATGCAGCAACGGCAGAAAAGGCCGTCGGTATGATTTTGGCATTTCTGCAAAAAGAAGGCCCAGCCGATAAGGTTCAGCAACTGCTGGCAGCTTTTCCGGGTGCGGAAGAAGCGATTTCGCAGGTTAAGGGCGGAGGTTTTCTGTCCGGTCTGATGGGTGGCGTGATGGGCCTCGGCTCACAATTAATGAGCGCAGGTCTTGGCATGGGTGAGATATCCGGCGTTGCTAAAGAAACCATCCGTTTCGCCAAGGAAAAGGCTGGCAATGAACCAGTCGATGCCGTAATCGGCTCAATTCCCGGCCTTGGTCAGTTCATCTAGACTTTAATAGCTCGGTAAAAAGCCCCGGTTTCCGGGGCTTTTTCTATTTTTCTTTGATCAGTGTCACACCCACATGCTGCGCGCGTCCAGCGCCCCAGCCATTAAAGGCGGCCCCCGCCCCCAGAAGGGCAAAGAAAATGCCGCAGGCTGCGAAGCTGCCTGTCGCGCTGTGGATTACACCGACAATCAACGGCCCTATGGCGGCAAGCGTATAGCCGACACATTGCGCCATTCCTGATAAATGTGCCGCCGTATGCGAATCGGGCGCCCGCAGCACGATGACCATCATGGCAGCGGCAATCAGCCCACCCTGTCCGATGCCCTGGATCGTCGCGAGAGCCCAGAAACTCCATTGCGGCAGGTAAAGGAAACCGATGAGTGGCAAGGCAGCACTCATACAAAGGATAACATTCAAAAGGCTCTGGTTCTTCTGACGCGTAGCAATCGACGGAATGGCCAGACAGGTTATAACCTGCGCCATAATCGAGAAGGAAACCAGGCCACCGGCAGCCGTCGCAGACAGACCCCGTTCCCGTAAGATCGGTGCAAGCCATCCAAAAACGATATAAGCGGTGGATGATTGCAGCCCCATGAACAGCGTTACCTGCCATGCAAGCCTGTCTTTCCAGAGACCTTTTACCTTAAACCCGGAATGCGCCACATTATGATTTACCCGCAAGGCCTGCGGCAGCCAGAGCGCAAACACCAGCGCCGCCGGAATTGCCCAGAAGGCGAGCGCTAAGCTCCATGAACCGCCCAGCATGTGTTCGATGGGGATTGTAAAACCAGCCGCTGCCGCCGCACCACCACACAGCGCCATTGTGTAGAGGCCGGTCATAATGGCGGCAGTCTTTGGAAAGTCGCGCTTGACCAGGCCTGGCAACAGCACATTGCCTGTTGCAATCGCCGCGCCTGCCAGTGCCGCCCCCAGATAAAGTGCAGCTGAACTGCCAATTCCACGCAGAGCCGTGCCGATGGTGAGGACAATGAGCACGAACAACAAAACACGTTCCGCACCAAACCGCTGCGCGAGACGTGGTGCAAAAGGAGCAAAGAGGCCAAGACAAACCACTGGCAGGGTTGTGAGAACACCAGCCCCAACACCGGACATGCCCGTCGCTTCAATAATTTCGGGAAGCAGAACAGACACACTTGAGAAAACGGGTCGGAGATTTGCTGCAATCAGAACGAGGCTCAGACCAAGAAGAACACGCAGGGCTCTGCTCTGCCTTTCCGGTTCTGGCGGCTGCGGCACGCTATCAATTTCAGCATCAACGAGTGGAATCTCTGTCGCAGGAGTTGTGTGGCTCATAACGCCTGCACCTTTCATCTCAATCTTATGACATGACAGGCGGTGTACTACATCGTACGGCTGGCGCAAGTGTTTAAACATTGTGATAAATCGCGTTAGAACGCCGTTTGCCGCATTCCGTTAACATTTTTAACGCATGGTGGCTGATGAAATTCCAGACTTCGCAATCGGGTGTAGCATGATCAATCTTTATTGCCTTAACGGAGACCATCTCGAGCGCGTCGAGGTTGAACCTGGAACGCCACTACCCGATAACGTCATCTGGATTGACTTACTCGCACCCGGCGTCAATGAAGATCACATCGTTGAAGCATGGACCGGCATTTCAATCCCCACCCGCGAAGATATGACGGAGATTGAAGAATCGAGCCGCTTCTACATGGAGAACGGTGCGCAATATCTGACTGTTCCCATTCTTCATGCTGTCGATCTTGATCATCGAGAACTGGCTCCCGTGACGTTTATCATCAACGGGCAGCGCCTCGTGACTGTGCGTTATGCCAATCCCAAATCTGTCAGCATCTATATCACACGCGCGACGAAGCCCGGAAATGGCTTAATTCCCATCAAGTGCTCCGGCCTATCCATCATGCTCGGCATCATTGAGGCAACCACCAATCGGCTGGCAGATATTCTGGAAGGCGTTGCGGGCAAAATCGATGCGGCATCGCACTCGATCTATCGTCGCCAGCCCAAGGCAAGGCCGATGACAACTGAGGATTTCAGAAACATTCTCACACAGATCGGTGGACAGGGAACATTTCTATCGCGCATGCGGGAAAGCCTGGCAGGTGTCAGCCGAATGTTGGTGTATCTCTCTGCAATCAACAGCCCGGTTGCTACCAAGAAAGATACGCGTTCCTGGATCAAATCACTCGAACGCGATGCACAGTCACTCGTTGCCTATGTGGATTTTCTGTCCAACAAGGTCACATTCCTGCTTGATACGATCGTCGGGCTCATTTCGGTTGAGCAGAACGCGATCATCAAGATATTCTCGGTCGCGGCAGTGGGCTTCATGCCTCCGACACTTGTCGCATCCATCTACGGCATGAACTTCTCGTTCATGCCAGAGCTGAACTCGCCATGGGGTTATCCGATGGCACTTGGGCTTATGGTCGCTTCGGCTTTGCTGCCGCTGTTCTATTTCCGCAGGAAGGGGTGGCTGTAGATCACACCGATGCAGCCACAATCTCCCAGTCTTTGCCGTTTATCTTCAAAACATCGCCCACCGGCTTGCCGAAAAGCATAATGGCGACCGGCGAAACGTGGGAAATCTTGCCGTTGACGGGGTCTGCCTCGTCTTCGCCGACAATAGTCCAAACCCGCATACCGCCATCATCAAGATTTTCCAGCTCGACCGTCATACCAAAGCGCACAACATCGGTGTCTGCCTCTGGCACAGATAGTTCTGCGGTTTCACGACGCGATGTCCAATAACGAAGATCACGCGAAAGACGCGCGATGGCGGAACGTTCGCCCGCGACATTGGCCTCAGCCAGTTCACGTTGCAGACGCGCAAGCTCGTCGTCAATCATCTTCAAACCGTTAGGCGTGACGAGATTGCGATGCGGGCTAATCGGGCGTTCGCCAAGATCGGTTGGGGCGTCGTCCTGTTCTTTTGTGAAAGCTCTGCTCATGATCTGAATGTATGCAGAGCAGCCATTCCTCGCAAGCCCACAAGTTTGAAGACGCTCCAAGACAGCCTTGATCCATGGTGGAAGCACCCTCAGATTTTTTATTGATTGATCAGTCAATCAAAGATAAAATTGAGCTCAATAAACCTCAACGCGGATAATGATTATGCCCAAAATCGGGATGGAGCCTCAGCGGCGGCGCGAGCTTATCGATGCGACGATCAAAACAATCGGCCAACGTGGTTCGCTTGATGTCACAGTTGCGCAAATTGCCCATGAAGCAGGCGTTTCGCCTGCGCTTGCGCATCATTATTTTGGTGGCAAAGACAAGCTGATCCTGGCCACAATGCGCCATTTGCTGCGTGAGCTGGGGCACGACTTAAACGCGGCCATCAAGCTTACAGAGACGCCGCACGAACGCATTGCGGCTATTATCGCAGTCAATTTTTCAGCCTCGCAGTTTGCGCAGGAAACGATTGCCGCCTGGCTGACCTTCTATGTTCATGCGCAGCAATCCGAAGATACGAAGCGCCTTTTGCGCATTTATGCGCGCCGACTCCATTCAAATTTCGTCTATGCACTGGAGCAGCTGACCACCCACGAGCGCGCCAGCCGTATTGCTGAGGGTGCAGGTGCGATGATTGACGGGCTTTACATCCGTCACGCGCTTGGTGCAGACGCGCCTGATGCCGCATCGGCGATTGCGCTTATTGAAGATTACATCGCTGTTCAGCTTTCGGCGGAGAGATAAAGATGGAAGCGGATTTCGTTATTATCGGCTCCGGCTCGGCCGGTTCGGCTATGGCCTATCGGCTGTCAGAAGATGGCAGACACTCGGTGATTGTCATCGAATATGGTGGCCCGGATATCGGCCCGCTCATCCAGATGCCTGCCGCCCTTTCCTTCCCCATGAATATGGAAACCTATGACTGGGGCTTTTCGACGGAACCTGAGCCGCATATCGGCGGTCGCAGTCTGGTTACACCACGCGGTAAGGTGGTCGGCGGATCATCGTCCATCAACGGCATGGTTTATGTGCGCGGTCATGCGCGCGATTATGATCACTGGTCGGAAAGTGGTGCACGCGGCTGGTCTTATGCGGACGTATTGCCCTACTTCAAGCGGATGGAAAATTCGCACGGCGGACAGGAAGGCTGGCGCGGCACCAATGGTCCGCTGCATGTGCAGCGCGGTCGCCGCGACAATCCGCTGTTCAAAGCCTTCGTCGATGCCGGAAATCAAGCGGGATTCGAGGTCACCGACGATTATAACGGCGAGAAGCAGGAAGGTTTTGGCCCGATGGAGCAGACGATCCATAATGGACGTCGATGGTCTGCGGCCAATGCCTATCTGAAACCAGCCCTCAAGCGACCCAATGTGAAGCTCGTCAAAGGCTTAGCGCGCAAGATCGTGATGGAAGGCAAGCGCGCAGTCGGCGTTGAAATCGAAGCGGGTCGCAGTTTCTCGACCATCCGCGCACGTCGCGAAGTCATCATCGCTGCATCCTCCATCAATTCACCAAAGCTGCTGATGCTTTCAGGCATTGGCCCGGCTGCGCAGCTGAAAGAACACGGCATTGAGGTCGTGGCCGACCGCCCCGGTGTCGGGCAAAATCTGCAGGACCATCTGGAAGTTTATATCCAGCAAGAATGCACGCAGCCGATCACGCTCTATTCCAAACTCAACATGTTTTCGAAAGCCCGCATTGGCGCGGAATGGCTGTTTTTTAAAACCGGCGACGGCGCAACAAATCATTTTGAATCGGCCGCCTTCGTGCGTTCAAAAGCAGGCGTGGAATATCCCGACATTCAATATCACTTCCTGCCAGTTGCTATTCGCTATGACGGCAAGGCAGCGGCAGAGTCACACGGTTTTCAGGCACATGTCGGGCCGATGCGGTCAAAGTCCCGCGGCAGCGTTACTTTACGCTCGGCCAATCCACGCGAAAAGCCTGTCATACAGTTCAATTACATGTCGCATGAGGATGATTGGGCCGATTTCCGTCATTGCGTGCGGCTGACCCGCGAAATTTTTGGACAAGAAGCATTTGCTGCCTATCGCGGTTCCGAAATCCAGCCCGGCGCGAATGTGCAGTCTGATGATGAAATCGATGATTTCCTTCGTGAACATGTGGAAAGCGCTTTCCATCCTTGCGGAACCTGTAAAATGGGGTCGGTTGACGATCCTATGGCGGTTGTTGACCCGGAATGTCGTGTTATTGGCGTGGAGGGATTGCGTGTCGCGGATTCGTCAATCTTCCCGCGTATAACCAATGGCAACCTCAACGGCCCATCGATCATGACTGGTGAGAAGGCCTCTGATCATATTCTGGGCCGGACTCCACTTGCGCGATCCAATCAGGAACCATGGATCAACCCGCGCTGGGAAATTTCTGACCGCTAATAAATTACGAGGAAAATAAAATGAAAGTCCAACCCAAAGCCTCGCATTTCATCGGCGGCGCATTTGTAGAAGACAAAGCTGGCAAACCGCTTCCAGTGATCTACCCGGCGACAGGCGAAGAAATTGCCAAGCTTTACTCGGCCACACCAGACGTGATCGAGAGCGCCTATGCTGCGGCACTGAAGGCACAAGGCGAATGGGCAGCGCTCAAGCCGGTGGAACGCGGTCGAATACTGCGCCGTACTGCCGAAATCTTGCGTGAGAAGAACAAGAAGCTTTCTAAGCTCGAAACACTTGATACAGGCAAGGCGCTACAGGAAACACTGGTCGCAGATGCCGCATCCGCAGCCGATGCACTCGAATTTTTCGGCGGCGTAATCTCTGGTTTCAATGGCGAATTCGTAGAGCTTGGCGGTTCGTTCGCCTATACGCGCCGCGAAGCGCTCGGCATCTGCGTCGGCATCGGCGCATGGAATTACCCGATCCAGATCGCGGCATGGAAATCCGCCCCGGCACTCGCCATGGGGAATGCGTTTATCTTCAAGCCGTCTGAAAACACGCCGCTTTCAGCATTAGCACTTGCAGAAGCCTATAAGGAGGCTGGACTTCCCGATGGGTTGTTTAACGTCGTTCAGGGTTTTGGCGAGGTGGGTGCAGCGCTCGTTAATCATCGTCTGACGGCGAAGGTTTCGCTCACAGGTTCAGTGCCCACCGGCAAGCGGATCATGTCGCAAGCGGGTGAACACCTTAAGCACGTCACAATGGAACTTGGCGGCAAGTCGCCCATCATCGTCTTTGATGATGCTGATCTGGATAGCGCCATTGGCGGTGCAATGCTCGGCAATTTCTATTCGACCGGTCAGGTCTGCTCGAATGGTACGCGCGTTTTTGTTCACAAGAATGTTCGCGAGACATTTGTTGAGCGCCTGATTGAGCGCACACGTAAAATCCGCATTGGTGATCCGCTGGATGAAGCCACCCAGATGGGGCCACTCATTAATGGAGCGCAGCGCGACAAGGTTCTGTCTTATATTGAAAAAGGCAAGGCCGAAGGCGCAACACTCGCCTGCGGCGGCGGGATCCCAAAGCTTCAGGGCTTTGATAAGGGCTGCTTTATCGAGCCTACCATCTTCGCCAATGTCACCGACAACATGACAATTGCCCGCGAAGAAATCTTCGGCCCTGTCATGAGTATTCTGGAATTCTCGGACGAGAACGAAGTGATTGCTCGCGCCAATGACACCGAGTTCGGGCTGGCTGCCGGGGTGTTCACCGCCGATATTGCGCGCGGCCATCGTGTCATCAACCAGATCAAGGCAGGAACCTGCTGGATCAATGCTTACAATTTAACACCCGTTGAAGTGCCATTTGGTGGCTACAAGCAGTCGGGCATTGGTCGAGAAAACGGCATCGCTGCCCTCACCCACTATAGCCAGATAAAAACTGTCTATGTCGAAATGGGCAAGGTAGACAGTCCATACTAGAATAGTAATTATAGTTTAAATTCTATATACACCCAAAGTTTTGTAAATTATAATGCAAACTTTGGGTGTATTTTTATTTAATAAATAAAATTTACTAAAATAGGCTTATCTTAATTAAAGTTCACTAATTTATATTATATATTTATTGAAAATAAATAACTAAAAATAAATAGTTCTAATAATATTATTTGCATTATAATTATTTGTATTTTAATCGGCCACATTAACCGTAAGAATACATGCAAAGCATGATTCCATTTCAAACCGAGCCCTTATTTACAATGCCTTCATCAAACTGCGATTATAGCGCAATACAGGACGAACTGTTTTTGTCGACGGATTTGATGGACCCAGCAGCGCGTGAAGCTCTCTGGCAGGACGCACTGCAACTTTTTTATAAAGACAGATCCTCAAGAGACCTTCCCTTAACAGAGCAACCAACAACCCCACAGTCACACGTCATTGATACCCTGTTGGTTGGGATGTCATCGTTCCAAGAGCAATATTGTGAGCGAACAACAAATATCATCGCCCAGGGCGGTTTCAATCATTACGTACTTCACGTCATGTTGGGTGGTACGCTTAGGGGGAACTTCAATGGCAATAAAGTCTTTGCGAAACCGGGCGATATTCTGATCTTTGATCTGTCTCAAATCGTATCTGGTTTCACTGAAGCAGGAAACCGGATAACAATCATCATCCCCCGGCATGAACTTGAAAAATTAGTCGGCTGGCGTGATCTCCACGGCACTGTTCTCGAAGCAAAAAATGCCACGACAAAACTGCTTTTCGATTATCTCTCTAGACTAAAAGATGTAACCGATAAGCTTTCACCTACCGAACAGCTTGCTGTGAAAAATGCAATGCTGTTACTCCTAGCATCTGGCATTAATGCTTTAACCGAAAATCATAAACGTGACCCTATTGGCTTCCCAATCCGCAGTCGAATTCTGGGGTATATAGATGATCACATCACAAATCCTGACATGAGCCCGCGGATGATTCAACAGCGATTCCGGGTATCGCGTTCGCACCTCTATCGCACCTTTGAATCAGATGGAGGTATTGCAAAGCTAATTCGTGATAAAAGACTGGATCACGCTTATAGATTTCTCATTGATCGCAAAGACAAACCGTTTTCTCTGAAAGAGATTGCTTATAAATGCGGGTTCCGCACAGGTACGCAATTTGCAAAAGCATTTAAATCTCGGTTTGGCACCAATCCAAAAGAGTTAGAAGCGTTGAAAATAGATGCAGCGACAACTAAAAATGCAGCGCTAACATTGCATGGTCGGCTTTCAACGCAACCCATGCGGTCAGAAAATCATAGAACACATACAATACAACCCAACCGACGCATACAAGACAATAAATATCAGTCCAAAAAAAAATGCGCGTTGAAGTAATACAAATGATTTTCGTCAAGCACCATTATTTTAACAGACAACTATAAGCGGCAATGAGACAGACCTCAATTTAGGTCTGTCCCTAAGCCAGCACGTATTATTGTTCAGGAAATCGCGGCGCCTGTTGATACAGCACGCCATATGGCCCCGTCTGAATAAGCAAGTTTTGCACCTCCCGAAGCATTGTTCACATATATAAGGGCGCCCTGCCCATTCGCGCTTGCCGAAGGAAGACTTGCTACAGGATATGATGCAGGGCGAATTGGCCCATCAACATGTAGTCTTGTTTCCGGCCAGATTTGACCCACGGCTACATTTCCTGACGATCGGTCTATTTTCATCGCCTCACGCCAGTTTCCTGCGTCGTCGCCAACTTTTACGCTGAAATTATTATCACCATTCAGACCCATTTCTGCATGACCTGTCCAGCCAGACTGAAACAAGAGGCTCGCGGTATTTGCGGATGCATTTTTATTGACTTTCACCTGATGACCAGCACCCGCATTGTTAAAGAGGCTGGCTTCAGACGAAATGGTGAAACGATTAATCGTGTCAGCTGTTGCATGAATGCCCAGCATTGATAGAGACAGATTGTCAGGAACAGAGGGAGTGGCATTTTCCCAGCTCGCACCGTTAAAAACCAGTAAGCTGCTTTCATCTTCGACGTAAGCAAGCCAGCCTTTACCCCCAGTAATATACGACCAACCACCATCAACAAAAAATGCAATCATATTGTCTTTGCCAGCCCAGGCTCCGGTGGCAGAAGCAGCAACGATATAACGATCGCCTGATATAGGCGTGACGGGTGCACCCGTTTGCACACGCGACTTCACACTCAGATGAACAATTGCATCAAGAAGACGTATTGCCTCGTTATGCGTCACATGCTTTTGCGCCTGGCTTGGCATGATGTAGGGAAGTTTGAGATTGGGTGTCTTTTCCATAAAAAAGCTCCTCGCAGTGATGATGCGAAGAGCTTACTTGTTTTCATGCGGACGGGGATAAGTCAGCTCCCACGATATGTCGAGTATGACCACGGACTAACCAGCAAAGGCACATGATAATTGCCGTCGTCATCTGCGATTGAAAAGCGGATAGGGATCAAATCAAGAAATGGCGGATGAGCTACGTCTGCACCGTTCGCCTCAAAATACTCAGCGACATGAAAGTGTAGCTCATACGTCCCTTCCCGCATTTCACTTCCACTCAGCAAAAGCTCATCGGTGCGGCCATCAAGATTGGTTACAGTGCGCTTGATAAGCTCGGTCTTTCCCAAAGCACCCAACCGATAAAGCTCAAGCCGCATCGCAGCCGCGGGCTTGCCATGGGCCGTATCGAGAACATGTGTGGATAGCTTACCCATGTTACACCTCAGATGTCTGTTGCAGGAACCGGGATCGTTTCAATCCGATATATTAAATCCGGAAAGAAATACTCCTCAAGATTATCCTCTTTGCCTCCGCGGTCCACAACCAGAAAATCTGATATCTCTTCCAGCGAAACAAGCGGATGATGCCATACATTGCGCCAGTAATTCACGCCCTGATCGCCGCGCGCAAGAAACGCCTGCGGCTTTGCTGGCTTTCCATTATCATCCTCTGCCACAACGATCAGGAACGATCTGCCATGCAACGGGACAAAAGCTTGTGATCCAAAAGGATGGCGTTCCAGCATAGTAATATCAATCGGTGCAGCAAAAGACTGCCCCCGGAAAATATTGATAAGAACGCGTGCATCAGTGCCTTCTGCTTCCACATGAGCAAGATCGTGAAAGCGTTCTGTAGTGCCCTTGTTAATCAGACGCAGCTCAGCGCCCTCCGTCTCAATCACATCTCCAAAAGGCGCAAAGCCGGCTTTCGTAAGCGGTTCAACCTCAAGCACTTCAAACTTCACGCAATCCTCCCGATACCCTTGATGCATCTGAAATAACAAAGCTTTACAGGCCGCGCATTGTCAATCGCGAAGCAGTTTCAACAAAGATACGAAAAAGGCCGGGTGACCTGCCCGACCTTCAAAACACATCAATAGCTTGAGACTATCGGCGCTTGAATAACGCGCTCCTTTTTAAACCCAAATATGGGCGCTGTGCGTACCGTTCCACCAGATTATCATTTGAAGCCTGACCATATTCGTCCTAAGCCGCTTACAGCGGTTCCAGTTAAGACTGGATCGTTGGAACCGCTGTAACTATTTGTTTTTACGCATTATCCGACGCAAAACCGGTTCCCACTTTGCTGGAAATGCTATAATCAATAAAACCAAAGAAGAACGGGTTAATCCATGGCGCTTGATTTTGACGGCAGCTTTGCCCCTGAATACGGGACTCCGGTTGCCGTGAATAAAGGCCTGCTGCGGCTGACCGCGAATAATCCCAGCGCCTTTACCTTTCATGGCACCAATAGTTACATTGTAGGCACAGATACACTGGCGGTTATCGATCCTGGACCAGAAGATGAAGCGCATTATCAGGCATTGCTTGCGGCAATTGCCGGTCGCCCTGTCAGTCATATCTTCGTGAGTCACACGCATCGCGACCACTCGCCTCTCGCAAAGCGATTGAAGGAACAGACGGGCGCGCTCGTTGTCGCCGAAGGTCCGCATCGCCCTGCCCGCCCCTATTACAGCGGCGAGATCAATATGCTGGAAGCGAGCGCCGATATTGATTTTGCGCCCGACCTTGCTCTCGCCGATGGTGCGAAAATCGATGGCGATGGCTGGAGCCTTCGCGGCATACACACGCCCGGGCATGCCGCTAACCACATGGCTTTTGGCCTTGAAGGCACCGGCATTCTTTTTTCAGCCGATCATGTGATGGCATGGGCAACATCCATCATCGCACCGCCCGATGGATCAATGAGCGATTATATGACTTCGCTAGAAAAGCTACTGGAGCGCGATGACAGCATATATCTGCCCGGTCATGGCGGCGCTGTCACCAAGCCAGCTGCATTTGTGCGTGGTTTGCGCGCACATCGGAAAATGCGTGAGCGGGCGATATTGGAGCGTATTGTTCAGGGTGATCGCACCATTCACGACATGGTCAAAGCGATTTATCGCGATACAGACCCGCGCCTGCATGGAGCAGCCGCACTTTCTGTTCTAGCGCATCTGGAGGATCTGGTCAGTCGCGGGGAGATCACCACAGATGGCCATCCATCACTCAACAGCATTTATCAGCCACAATGATTATTCCGCGTCAACAGGCGCCTTGTTCACTTCACCCTCAAGAGCAGACAAGAAGCTGGTAATAAAGGCAGCATTCAAGCCCATATCCCGCTCGCCATACTGCGAGACCGAGCGCATATCGACATAGGTAGTCTCGCCTTCATCCAGCAGGCGGATAACTACATCACTTTTCAACCCGAGAATAGGGCTATGCGCAGTTGCAGCAAAGCGTATCGCGTTCTGCGCCGGCAGCGGCGTGTCACGGCTGATCTCTCTCCAACCAAATGCTTTCAACGTATTTTCAACGCCTTGTGCCACCCGGTCGGGTGCGGCTTCATAACGGCGCCCGATTAATTCAGGATAGGCTGACATCTGCGCCAACATATCACTCTGCACATTGTCAGTTAATATATTCATATGTGGCAGGCGCGCAGGCATTGTCGAGGGGAATTGTGGCGGCGTCTCAAAATTGGTCGTCAAGTCGTAAAGCGGTGGCGAGCTATACCATTGACTGCCAAGAAAGCAGGGCGGCATCAGAACCAGAAGCGAAAAGACGCCTCCCCAGAACGATCGCGTTCCACCTTTGTCACCGTTTACCCAGAGATTACGCAAGCCTATTGCGGAAAAGAATAATGAGAAAATCGCGAGAGCACTGCCAAGCCCAGCAATGAGAACAAATTCCGGTGTTTCAATCTTGCCAAGCCTGTGCAGAAGAAAACCGAGCACGGACAGCACAGCTGCAAATAAGCCAAATCTTAATGCCCATATTGCAGAAAGCGACTCTCGGCGCTGGTAGCGAAGTTTTCTCATGCAGGGTCCCAACTGCGTTTGGAATACGTTGATGGATAACAGAGACTGTTCAAGCATAAAACAAAAAGGCCAATTCCACCCTGCGAATTTAGCCAGTTATAAAATTTAGCGGGAAAAATAGAGTTAAATCAATATAAAAGCTATTGCAGCAACTTCTAACGAAAGGCATGTTTACATATATGGGGGCTTATTTAAGAATCGTCGGAGAGGACGACATGGATCGCACCCTTCATAATGGCCATATGCCAGCTACAACCGGCACTGCGCAACCAGAGCAGGATGTCATGACGCTGGAAGCTGTCGAGCTTGAATTTGCTCTTGGGGCCATCGACGTTTTTATCGAAGGATTTGACACGGCCCTTGCCAAGGCAGCCGAGCGCGTTGGTGGCGAAGTTCTTTTCAACATGCCGGCACTGGATACCACTCAGGCGCAGCGCATTGGCGCGATTGCCATTGCCGGGCAACCGCACGACCAGGTTGTATTTGTCACTTTAGGCCACGACGGCACCACACTTTCAGTGGCTCCACCCACCGGCGAAAACGCTCTGTTCGTCAGCCTCGGCCACAATTATGCAGCCGTGATGAAAAGTCTGACGCCGAAGGGCACAACCACGAATGGCGATTAGGTAATTCACTCAGCTGTCTGTGGTTCTGCAATTGCCGCAGGCGCTACAGCGTGCAAATTATGTGCGGGTACAGGATTAAGCTCCATGCTCGTTTTGACATCACGGAGCTTCACAAATTTCATACCCTTAGCCTGAAGCGCAAGAATGCCTTTGGCCACACCCTCACCCGCCGAACGTGACGGCTGATTAATATGTGAGATGATGACATCCCCATCACGTGCTGCCATAACGCGCTTTGCAACAACGGGTGCTAACAAAGATGCCCCCTGATCGCCATTGAGCGAATAGCCGCCAATTTTGTAACCCATGTTTTCCGCGAGCTTCACGGCATCTGTCGAATAACGGGCAGTAGCATCGCGATACCATTCTGGCTTTGATCCACCCGCTTTCGCGATTGCATCAGCACCACCATCAATTTCGGAACGAACAGCATCCAACGAACCCGCGGTTTTGATATTATACATCGTGCGCACATTGGTAATGGCTGGCACATGCATATTGCCATGGTTCTCAATATCAAAAAGATCGGGATTGGCCTTCATTACCGCAAAGGCTTCGGCATTCTGCTTCAACCAACGTGCAGTGACAAAAATTGTAGCCGGAATACGGTTCTGTACGAGAACATCAAGAATACGATGATCCGTCTTTCCCATGCAGGCATCAAGGGTGAGTGCTACCTGTGGTGCCGCGGGGCCACCTTTTGCAATATATAACTTTGGCTCAACAATGCTGATTTTTTCATGTTTTTCAGGTTGTGGCAGCGCATCATAGGCGCTTGCCCCATGATTGAAACAAATGAGTGCGGCCGCTGCCGCGAAGAATTGACGAAACATAGCCACCCCGGCAAATGAAGTTCTGGCATTCAAGCAAACCGCTTCAATGCCAGAACCATAGCCGATTGTGGAAACTATTTCTTGCGAATTGCAGCCTGAGCTGCAGCTAATCGTGCAATCGGCACCCGGAATGGCGAACAGGACACATAATCAAGGCCTGTTTGCTCGCAGAAACTGATCGATGCGGGATCGCCGCCGTGCTCGCCACAAATACCCAACTTGAGCTTGTCGCGTGTTTTGCGTCCACGCTCTGCAGCAGTCTGGATCAGCTCTCCCACGCCATCAAAATCCAGTGAAACGAACGGATCCTGTTCGATCACACCACGGCTCTGATAGGTCGAAAGAAATGGTGCAGCATCATCACGCGAAATGCCGAAGGTCGTCTGCGTCAGATCATTGGTGCCAAACGAGAAAAACTCCGCCGCTTCCGCAATTTCAGCAGCCCGCAACGCTGCACGCGGCAATTCAATCATCGTGCCGACCATATAGTCGATCTGAACACCGGACTCGCCGATCACTTCCTTTGCCACCGCATCGATGCGCGCTTTGACGAAATCAAGTTCGGCCTTGAGGCCGACCAGAGGCACCATGATTTCCGGCACAACATGCTCGCCGGTCTTCTTGCCCGCTTCAACAGCTGCTTCAAAGATTGCGCGCGCCTGCATTTCAGCAATTTCCGGATAGGAAATTGCTAAGCGACAACCACGATGGCCGAGCATCGGATTGAACTCATGCAGACTATCGGCGCGCTCACGCAGTCTATCCGCGTCGACGCCCATGGCGCTCGCCACTTCTGCAACTTCTTCATCAGTGCGCGGCAGAAATTCATGCAACGGCGGATCGAGCAAACGGATCGTGACTGGCAAGCCCTTCATAATCTCGAACAGTTCGACAAAATCCGAGCGTTGCATCGGCAACAGCTTGGCCAGGGCCGCACGGCGACCGTCTTCCTTATCGGCAAGAATCATCTCGCGCATCGCGATAATGCGTTCGCCTTCAAAAAACATATGTTCAGTGCGGCAAAGACCGATGCCTTCCGCCCCAAAAGAGCGCGCAGTACGCGCGTCTGCTGGGGTTTCGGCATTGGCGCGCACTTTCATACGGCGGGTCTTGTCTGCCCACTCCATGAGCTTACCGAAATCACCCGACAATTCGGGCTGCAACATGGCAACTTTGCCTTTCAGCACTTGCCCGTTGCCGCCATCAACGGTGATCACATCACCCTTTTTGAAAGTCTGGCCAGCGGCTAGCATGATACCGTTGCGATAATCGACGCGCAGTGAACCCGCGCCCGAAACGCAGGGCTTGCCCATACCGCGTGCAACAACTGCCGCGTGGCTGGTCATGCCACCGCGCGTCGTCAAAATGCCTTCCGCCGCGTGCATACCGTGAATGTCTTCCGGGCTTGTTTCAACACGCACCAGAATGACATTGCGGCCTTCAGCCTTGGCCTGTTCGGCATCTTCAGACGAGAACACGATTTCGCCTGTTGCAGCTCCAGGAGAAGCAGGCAGGCCTTGTCCGATGACAATACGCTCCGCACGCGGATCGATGGTCGGATGCAAAAGCTGGTCGAGCGCCGCCGGATCGATGCGCAGTACGGCTTCTTCTTGTGTGATCAAACCTTCGGCGGCCATTTCAACGGCCATTTTGAGCGCTGCCTTTGCCGTGCGCTTGCCCGAACGCGTTTGCAGCATCCAGAGCTTGCCACGCTCAATGGTGAATTCCAGGTCCTGCATATCGCGATAATGCTGCTCAAGCCGGTCCGCGACCTTCAAAAACTCGGCAAACGCCTCCGGCATGACCTTTTCAAGCGAAGGTTTGTCAGAGCCCGCAGCAATACGCGCTTCTTCGGTGATGTTCTGTGGTGTACGGATGCCAGCCACGACATCTTCACCCTGCGCATTGACCAGAAACTCGCCATAGAGCTTCTTTTCGCCAGTCGATGGGTTGCGGGTGAAGGCAACGCCGGTCGCAGACGTTTCGCCCATGTTGCCGAACACCATGGCCTGCACATTGACCGCCGTACCCCATTGGGCCGGGATGTTATGCAGTCGACGATAAGTGATGGCACGTGCATTCATCCAGCTTGAGAAAACAGCACTGATCGCACCCCAAAGCTGATCATGCGGATCTTGCGGGAACGGCTCACCGAGCTCTTCCTCGACCTTCGCCTTGTAGAGCGCGATCACATCTTTCCAGTCGGAAGCGCTGAGTGCCGTATCAACCTCGACACCAAGGTCAGCTTTTTTATCTTCAAGAATTTCTTCAAAGAAACCGTGATCAACCCCCAGCACGACATCCGAATACATCTGGATGAAGCGGCGATAGCTGTCGTAAGCGAAACGCTCGTCGCCAGCTTCACGCGCAATTGCCTGCACGGTTTCATCATTGAGACCAAGGTTCAGAACCGTATCCATCATGCCCGGCATGGATGCCCGCGCACCCGAACGCACGGAGACGAGCAATGGCTTCTCCACGCCCCCAAAAACGCGTCCGGTTAGCTTCGCTACCTGATCAAGCGCCATCTGCACCTGTTGATCCAGCTCAGCGGGATAGGTGCGCTCATTGTCGTAATAGGAGGTGCAAAGTTCCGTGGTGATTGTAAAACCAGGCGGCACGGGCAGTCCAAGGCTGCTCATTTCAGCCAGATTCGCCCCTTTTCCGCCGAGAAGGTTGCGATCACGCGCAGCGCCCTCTGCCTTGCCATCACCGAATGCGTACACCCACTTTGCCATTCTGGCCTCCCATGCGCAGGTAACGGTCCGCAATATCTGTGGTTTTCCACAGGCTTGCAGAAACTCTCCTCGTGCTTATGCGATCAAGTCACGGTCTGCCAATCAAAAAAGACAAAGGCTCGTAATAGAATCGATTAGAAAACAATAAAGCTGATCCGTCGATTGACTCTGACCGTGGATTGGTTCAAAAATGAGAACAAAAATAGAACATACGGAGTAGATTATGCGTATCACCGGCAAGCTCGATTATCTTGAAATGCCCGCGGGCAATGGATCACTGGATGCGGCGAAAAGTTTCTATTCGCGCGCTTTTGGTTGGTCGTTCGTCGATTATGGCCCCACCTATTCCGCTTTCGCAGAAGGTCTGGATGGCGGTTTTGATGCCGACCCGGAAGCGACGCGCAAACCTTTGCCTGTGCTTTATTCCGCACAGCTCGAAGAAACGTTGCAGGCTGTGACAGAAGCGGGTGGAACGGTTGTGAAGCCAATCTTCGCCTTCCCCGGTGGGCGTCGTTTTCACTTCATTGATCCTGCTGGCAATGAGCTTGCCGTCTGGAGCGAGAACTAACAATATCATGGTCGCTGGTTGACAGCAGCGACCATATGGAAATGATGCGGCGCATCTTATTCGTTCAAACTAAAATCCGGTGATATGCGCTTCATTCTTCCAACTATTCTGCTCTCCCTCGCGACGTCATTCGCATTTGCTCAAACAGAAGCACCAGCACCGGACAACGCACCACTCAGCCAGTGTGAAAAATTTCTTGATGGAATGAGCCTGCTCACGCCCGACAATGATTATGCCGTCAGAGATATTCCCGATGGCTGTATTGTCTCGAACAGCATGTATCAAACCGGGAGCATAATGGGCTGGACCGTCGAACGCGTTATCTTCGAACTGGATCACCTGCAAGACTTTCTGTCCGAATTACCGGATTTTGGTAAAGCAGCCCCCACATGGGGACGCATTGCCATTGATGGCGTGCGCATGAGACTTCAAAGCGGCAACAAAGTCTCAGATTACATCACGTCAATTCAACAATGGCCTATGGATTTTACGGCGTTTTACCGTTTCAATCCACAAAGCGGTTATCTGCACATTCAGAATGCTGAAATCAACAGCATCAAGTTTGGTAAGGCTTCAGTTTCTGCAGAAATCAACCTACCGGTTGATGCATCCATAGCGAGCCTTGCAGCTAATCCGACCGCCACACTTTCAAGTCTACGGTTACGTCTGGACAATCAGGGACTATGGGAGAGCCTTGTTCTGCCCGTTCTTGCCAATTACGCTGCATTGCCATCTGAAACCGGCGAAGAAGATCCGGAAACTGATATTGCGCGTTTGCGTGATATTGTCAGTAAATCTGTCGAGGCCATGCCTGACAGCCAAATTGATACGAAATCCCGAAAGGCACTTTTGAATTTTATTCGAGATATGCCATATCCGGCAGGATTCTTTACATTGGACTTGCATTTTGACAATCCAATGCCAATCGGCCTGAATGATATGGAGCCAAGCAAGATTGCAGAACATGCCCTCGCGGCCGCAAAAATAAGTGTAACTTATAGAGTACGCTGATTGGGGTTCACGCATATTAAGAGCATTGCCTGGGACGCTTTGTTTTAGGAAATGTTCCATCACTTCATTTCAAGCGCATCTTACAAAACAAAGCAGTATCAACCGCCATGTCCACATCCCTGTCATCTCTTGAAACTGCCGCAAAATATCTGTCGCAATCTGACAAAGATCAATTCTTCAGAATCAAGCGTGAAATGGAAGCATCAGGAGCAACCAGAGCGCGCATCGAAGAACGTCTTCATGCGTTTATCTGGCAAATTATCGAAGCGGAAGACGACGAGACTGACGAAGACTAAGTTTCTCACTTCGCAGTGACAATCAGCTTGCTTCGCGCAATTGCTCTGCGGTTTGCAAATCAACCGAGACAAGCTGACTCACGCCCTGCTCGCCCATGGTTACACCGAACAGGCGGTTCATGCGCGCCATGGTGATTGGGTTATGCGTAATGATGACAAAACGCGTTTCGGTTGAAGCCGCCATTTCATCCATCAGATTGCAATAGCGCTCGACATTATGATCATCGAGCGGTGCGTCCACTTCGTCCAGTACGCAGATCGGTGCCGGATTGGTCAGGAATACAGCGAAAATCAGCGCCATAGCGGTCAGCGCCTGTTCGCCGCCTGAAAGCAGCGTCATGGTCTGTGGCTTTTTGCCGGGCGGACGCGCCAGGATTTCAAGGCCAGCATCCAGTGGATCATCACTCTCAATGAGCTGTAATTCCGCAGTGCCGCCACCAAAAAGATGCGTAAACAAGCGCTGGAACTGTGCATTCACCACATCAAAAGCGGCCAGCAAACGTTCACGCCCTTCGCGATTGAGACTCTGAATCGCCTGACGCAGTTTCTTGATCGCTTCAATGACGTCTTCGCGCTCAGAAATGATCGCTTCAAGACGTGAGGATAGTTCCTGACTTTCCTCTTCTGCACGCAGGTTAACCGCACCCAGACGCTCGCGCTCAATACGCAAGCGCTCAAGCTGGCGTTCAAGCTGATCAGGATCAGGCATCTTGTCATCAGGTTTTAAGCCCGTGTGACGAATGGCTTCGTGTGGCGCACAATTTAGTGCATCAGCAATGCGTGCTTCCGTATCCTTGCGGCGTTCTTCGGCAGCTGTCAAACGCTCTTCCGCACGTGCACGCTGCTCGCGGCTAGTCGCAAGATGCTGAATGGCAAGCGTTGCAGCCTTATCGAGTTCTGCCTGAGCAGCTTCCGCCTGCGCCAGAATATCCGCAGCCGCCTTGCGGCGCTCATCCGCCTCTGAAAGCTCATTGAGCAATGCGCGGCGGCGTTTTTCGATCTCTTCGGGTGCTTCCGCAAGCGCTTCGGCCTCATCGGCAGTTTCCGCGCGACGATCATTCAAGGCCGCAATCTGCTGCGCAGCATTTTCTGCGCGCGACGCCCAGTTACGGCGCTCAAGCCCGATCATCGCCAGACGACGGGCGCGATTGTCCGCTTCACGTCGCTGCCCTTCATAGGCCGCACGTGCTTCCGCAAGCCTCCCACGGTCCGACTGCACTTCTGCACTCAGCGCCGTATGTCGTTCCGAGATCGATTGCAGATCCTGCATTTCATTGAGCCGGTCTTCCGCCTCAACAACACGAACCTGTGCCTCTTCAAGATTTTCTTCAAGACGGGACTTGGCTTCTTCGAGACCAGCACGTTTCGTTGCCAATTGCCCAGCAGCGCGTTCAACGGCTGCCAGCGCTTCACGCGCCTCATCAAGCCTGCGCTGGTTAGCGCGCCATGCATCGCGTGCCACCCGTTCCTGCTCAACAGCGTCACGAACAGCCACTTCAAAGTGCTGCACCGCCTGCTCCGCAGACTGAACGCGTGCGCTGGCATTCACCGCCTCTTGCTCAAGTTCCGCCAAGCGATTCTTCTGGGCAAGCCGCTGTGCAGCAGGTGTTGGCGCGTCGGCGCTTGCTGTGTAACCGTCCCAGCGCCACAACGCACCAGCCTTGCTGACCAGTCGCTGACCGGGGCGGAGCATAGCCTGTAAACGCTGACCATCCTGATCAGAGACCACTCCCACTTGCGCAAGTCTGCGGCGCAATTGCTGCGGGCCGTCCACCAAGCGATCGAGCGGCACACTGCCTTCCGGCAATGCCGGATCACTTTGTACTGCCGGATTATAAGCCCAGAAAACAGGCGCATTGGTATCGCTTGCCGCATCGAGGTCTTCACCAAGCGCTGCACCAAGGGCAACTTCATAACCCTTTTCGACCTGCAATTCTTCGACAACCGGCGGAAACTGGCCCGTTTCACCCGCGTTGAGAATGCGCGCAAGCGTCTGCGCTTCGGTCTCAATGCGATTAAGTTCAGTGCGCGCTTCATTGAGCGGCTGACGGCTTGCCGCTTCCTGTTCACGCGCAGCACCGACAAGTTCTTCAGATGCAACGACTGCCTCTTCAGAGGCTGCCAGCGCATCAGTTGCTGCTTCAACCGCCACACGTTTTTCAGCAGGATCAAACAATCCGCCGATCTGTTCAGCAACCGCCGCAATATCGCGTTCGATTGTCTCCATCTGGTTTGCCAAACGGTTACGGCGACTTTGCGCTTCTTGTAAAGCGCGCTCGATCTGTGTGCGCTCAGCGGTAGCCTCTGCGCGTTCCGCTGTCACGCGAGCAAGCGCATTTTCGCTGTCCTGCAAACGGATTTCCGATTCCTCAAAGCTCGCGCGCAGTTCTTCATCGCGCTCGCCAGATGCTTCGTTAGAGGCAATCAGTTCCTGCTGTTCTTCGTCGAGCCGCTCCAGAATATCCGCGTTTTCACGCACCATCTGTTCTTCACGCGCAATATCTGACGTGAGTTGCTCAAGGCGTTTCATCAGCTCGGCACAGCGCACACGAATGCGGCCATCCTCTTCGTCGAGCTGTGTGCGAGCAATGGAAAGACGCTGCAAAGCGGCGGCGGCTTTGGCCTCTGCCTCACGCAGTTCAGGCAATTTATGTGCACCAACGCCCTGCTCACGCGCCGCATTCATCTGCGCCTGCGCCATGTCGCCGACAACGGTGGTTGCCTGGGCCAATGCGCTTTGCGCTTCGCCTTCCTGCGCTTTCGCCTGCGACCAGCGCAAATGCAACAACGATGCCTCTGCGCGCCGCATATCCGCCGACAAAGCCTTGAAGCGATTAGCCTGACGCGCCTGACGTTTCAGGCTTTCAATCTGGCTGCCAAGCTCTCCGACTACGTCTTCAAGACGCTCGAGATTGCCTTCGGCTGCACGCAGCCGCAATTCCGCTTCGTGGCGGCGTGTGTGCAGGCCGGAAATACCAGCCGCCTCTTCAAGCAATGCGCGCCGCGCCTGTGGCTTGGCCTGAATGAGTTCACCAATGCGTCCCTGCCCCACCATCGATGGCGAGCGAGCCCCCGTCGATTGATCCGCAAACAGCAGCTGCACATCCTTGGCACGCGCTTCTTTGCCATTGATGCGATAAACAGAGCCTGCTTCGCGCTCTATACGGCGCGAAATCTGCAACTCGTCCTGATCATTATAGGCAGCAGGTGCCGTACGATCGGAATTATCGAGGAAAAGTGTCACTTCCGCCGTATTGCGTGCGGGTCGCGTGGCGGAGCCGGAGAAGATCACATCATCCATGCCGGAGGCGCGCATGTTCTTGTATGAGTTTTCACCCATCACCCAGCGCAGCGCTTCAACGAGATTGGACTTGCCGCAGCCATTCGGTCCGACAACCCCCGTCAGCCCGCTCTCAATGACGAACTCCATCGGCTCGACAAAAGACTTGAAACCAACAAGGCGCAGCTTGGAGAAGCGCATCAGGAAGCGTCTCCCTCAGAAATACAAAAAGCGGACGCAATGAAGCGTCCGCTTTTCATGCCGAAAGGCGGCTTAGAGCAGCTTGTCAATGATTGCCGACATCTCGTCAACCGAAAGGGCTCCAGCATATTTCTGTCCGTTGATGAAGAAAGTAGGTGTAGCGTTCACACCAAATTCCTTCGATCCGCGTTCCATCGTTGCTCTCACATCATCGAGAACCTGCTGGTTCGTCAAGCAAGCCTTGAACGACTCCTGTGTAAAACCTGCAAGTTTCGCGATCTGGAGCAGTGCAGCTTCGCCGTCGGCTGCACCCGCCCACTGTTGCTGCTGCTTAAAGAAAACTTCGATCATCGGGAAATAACGGTCTTCCGGCGCACAACGAGCCAGCATGAAAGCAGCAGTTGCACGTGGATCGAATGGGAACTCGCGGAAGATAAGCTTCGCTTTGCCAGTATCAATGTATTTTTCCTTGATGGTCGGGAAAGTATTGACTGCAAAATCTGCACAATGCGAACAGGTCAGCGATGCGTACTCAACTATGGTCACAGGCGCATCGGCCTTGCCATAAACCATGTCCTTCATCTTGCCTGGCTCAGCAAGCTTGGCAGCGTCAACGGACGCTTCGGCACTGCGTGCCTGCGCACTTGCATTGCCCGCAAAGGCGAGGCCTGCGGCGGCGGCGCCAGCAAGAGAAATAACATGTCTGCGGTTAAGCGATGCAGGCATCGAATCATCCAGTCCTGTTTCAATGTTGACTTTTAAAGACAATTTAAGGTGGCGCGCGGGCAATCACCAGCCCTTGCTTGATCAAATCAAGTTCAACAACAACCTTAAATCAAATTTATGGCAAATGATGCTACTTCTTTGTAGCGCGCTTTTCAGCGAGTATATTTTTGCCAAGCCGAGCCAGAGCTGCTCTTAGTGCATCATCCTCGATACCATCAGTCGCCTTATCAATGCGCCGTTCTTCGGAGGGTGCCAGAGGTGCAAGACGTTTTGGCTTGCGTCTGAAATCAATCGCAGGCGGCTTCTGCTCTATCTTGATACGACCAATCGCAGAGAAACCCAGAAAGCCATTCACACGGCTGATGATTTCGCCTGTCTCATGCTGAATCTGAAGGGCTGCAAATCCTTCGCAGGCGATAATAAGCGTTGCCGGATTGAAAGGTTCGTCCTGATGCAAACGTCTTGGCCATACAATACGCAGCGGCCGGGATGAGGCACCTATTGCCGGGCCGACGATATCTTCCCATGATTGCAGCAGTGAGAGGCTGATGCCCGCACGTTTTTGCAACATCGGGTCCATCAGACCAGACGTCATATCGGCCAGCGGGCGGAAGCCTCTTTTTGGTTTGCGTTCGTTCATCGCGTCCCATTATAGCCGCGAAACCACTCAACAAACAAAGGAATACCTTCATCCAAAGTGGTTTTAGGGCTGAAGCCGAGATCGCGCGCTGCCAGCCTAATATCCGCATAGGTGCGCGGAACATCAGCAGCGGGCATCGGCTCAAGCTTGCGGATAGCTTGCTTGCCACATGCTTTTTCAATCGCTGCAATGAAATCATTGAGCATAACCGGGCGATTGTTGCCGAGGTTATAAACTGGTGCTGTATCTTCCGGTTGCTCAATAATCCGTTTTACTGCGCCCAAAACGCCACTGACGATATCGTCTACAAATGTGAAATCGCGCTGCATTTCACCATTGTTGAAAACGCGGATCGGCTCGCCTTTGAGGATAGCCGATGTAAACAGCCACGGCGCCATATCTGGACGTCCAAATGGCCCATAAACCGTAAAGAAACGCAAACCCGTCGAGTGCAGGCCGTGAACATGCTTGTAAGATACGGCGAGAAGCTCACCTGAGCGCTTTGTGGCGGCATAGACCGAGACCGGATGGTCAACAGCGTCACTTTCAGAAAACGGGATTTTTTCGTTTGCGCCATAGACAGACGATGAGCTGGCATACACAACCGGCGGACGCTTTTCGAGTTTCAGCGCCGTTTCAAACACGCTCACCTGCCCCATGACATTGGCCGAAACATAGGCGGCAGGATTTTCGATCGAATAGCGAACACCTGCCTGTGCCGCGAGATGCACAATCACATCAGCATCGCGATCAGCACCAATCGCAGCATTAAAGGCGACCGCATCTGAAATATCGGCTTGCGCAAAGCGGAAAGCATCACGCGTGTTCAACTTGGACAGCCGGGTATCTTTGAGGTCTACCTGATAATAATCATTGAGATTATCAACGCCAACAACCTGCCAGCCTTCATCCAGAAGGCGCGCTGCCGTATGGTAGCCGATGAAGCCAGCGGCACCCGTCACGATTGCTTTCATAGATATTATTTCCTGCACATGGAGTTGGTAAGGCCAACGCGACGCAGAGCCATAATGCGTCTTGAAGCAGCAGCATTTAACGCAGCGATGAAGAACATAGTAGATGCGATCGTAACTTCATGCAGCAATGGGTTATGCAACATGCCGTAGCTGGCACATACAAAGGCGAAATAAATCAGCGCTCGCCGCATTGCCCAGCTATCAGCGTTTCGCCACAGATAAATGAACACCGCGATAAAGGCTGCAAACATGAAAAACAGGCCGACAATCCCGTCATTCAACAGTTCATCGAGCACTGTATTGTGCACATGTCGGAAGCCTTTCAGCATCGGAGCCTGTTCACCCGCCTCCTGTCGCACCATATTCATTTTGCCATAGGATCCAACGCCTGCAATCGGATGCGCTTTGATAATCACGACTGCGCTTTTCCACATCACTTCACGAATATCAGCAGAAAGTTTATCCTCCCATTTTGAACTATCACCGCTGTCGTAATATTCAACCATGCCTCCAAACCGTTTGGAAATCACCTCACCTAACGGGCCAACGACAATCAGCGCAGCAAGTGCAGCCGTGAGGGCCAGATATACTGCGCTCTGTTGCTTGAGATTATATTTTCGAAGAAAAAGTACGATTTCAATGGCCGCAAATATCGGCAAAACAACGATCACAGCGCGCGTTTCAGATGTCAGCACAGCCGCAAATCCAAGAACCAGCCAATGTGGCCCATTCGGTAAATAGCGTGGTGCTTTGGAAACGGGAATGGCCGCAGATATTGCCGCAACGCCAGCAACAAAAGCAAACACAGCTTGATTGCCGCCGACGCCAATACGACCACCTTCGGTAAATACCAGATAAATAACGGCCAGTATGGTCAGAATAACACCTGCTCGCGCTCCAAGGACATAAGAACGCAACGGATCTTTGACAAGAACCATGCCGGCCCCGGCGAAGGCAAAGACAGCGATCAGTAGTGTGTATCCAATCTGCCGGTTATCGGAAAAAGGTTCTCCCCGATAAAGAATAAGTCCGATAGACCAAGCGGCATAAAGAAGGATGAAAATATAAAACTTCTTGGCAAAGAGTCTTGTCGTATTATGTCGAGCAGCAGCGAGATAAATGCCAAGACAAGAAAACACAAACAGCAGGATCGGCCCTAAACCAAGCCTAATGGGCATGGCCGCAGACGCCACGGCTAACGCCCAATGATCGATCTTCCGACGTGTTAGGAACGACTTCTTTAAAAAACTCATTCCTCCGCCTCTTTCAAACGCTTCATTCTTAAAGCGTAAGCGATTCGCTTGATGTAGTCAGTTGTTCGAAAGACGAGTGTGGTAATCCTTTTATGGGGAGGCAAACGTGTTTTGGCGTAAGTTTCGCGCCCTTCAGCGATTGTTGAAATAGCAACATCTGACAGTTCTACTGGCGACTGATCGGTTATGAACAGCTCATAATTCCCATCCCAGCCACGCTCCATCGCAACATCATAAGGGAGCGACATTGGCTTTATCGCAGAAAGCAGTTTTCTTGCCCCCTCTCTTGTCAAAAGATACGCGGCAGAGCTGCCTAAAGGTCCATGCAGACTGCGTCCAACTGAAAACCCATCAATGACCGTTCCAGAACGTCGAAACGCAGACATCCGATGATTAATAAGCTTAATAACGTCCCAGCCACGTAATTTTATTGCACCATCAATAAATGGCAAAAAATCCTGTGTGAACCGCACATCGTCTTCAATGATGATAGCATGCGGCTCAGCAGAAACAATAATTGCCTCGAGGGCTTTAATATGGCTGAAATAGCAGCCAATCTCCGCAGGAAGCACTATTTTGCCATGACGGCGTCGAAAAGCGGCTTCATCAAGATTTCCCAGTTCATTGTCTTTTAGCAGCCTGCCCTCAACCGCTTCAATTCGGCGAAGCTCAATGCCAAATTGGTCAGCGCTCATCTTCAAGTCTTTCCAGCGCTGTTTGGAACGCGCAAGATTGATCACATAAACCGGGACGCAATTACTCACGCGCGAACTTTCATCTGAATATTTTTGCCCCATATTGGTCAAAGCCTAACTGTCATAAAGTGCCGCATCCACTGCGGTTTGTTTTTATATCAATTCCCAAAACAGGGCGTTAATCAAAGTTTGCAGGATCAATCTAGAGGTCGGACTATATAACCCCAATGCTGAGTGCAGTTGAATCCAATCAGACGACGGCTATTTTAAAATGGTATGATCGCCATCACCGTATCTTACCATGGCGAATCACCCCACCAGAACACGCGCGTGGCATAAAATCCGATCCCTACCGCGTATGGTTATCGGAAATAATGCTGCAACAAACAACCGTTGAGGCAGTCAAATCCTATTTCAACAAGTTCGTAACTTTATGGCCGGACGTTGAATCCATGGCGGCGGCCAGTGAAGACGATATTCTTCGTGCCTGGGCTGGTTTGGGCTATTATTCACGTGCGCGCAATCTCAAGAAATGTGCGGATTTAATCGCGGCAAATTATAACGGCAAGTTCCCCTCAACCGCAGCTCGATTAAAAGAATTGCCGGGTATCGGCGATTACACATCCGCTGCCATTGCAGCCATTGCCTTCGGAGAGCCAGCAGCAGTTGTCGACGGTAATGTTGAGCGCGTTATCTCGCGCCTCTATGCTATCGACACACCTCTGCCTTCTGCAAAAGCAGAAATTCGTATTCGCATGGGCGAGTTGACTCCGCATGACCGGCCCGGAGATTTTGCGCAGGCTGTGATGGACCTAGGCGCAACCATCTGTACGCCCCGCCGCCCGGCTTGTGCTATCTGTCCGGTCAACGATGATTGTGAAGCGCTCGCGCATCACGATCCCGAAACTTTTCCGGTCAAAGCACCGAAAGTGGCAAAGCCGGTGCGAACGGGCGCCGCTTTTATCGCCATTGCAGGAGATGGATCGGTGCTGCTGCGCAAGCGCAAAGGCGAAGGCTTACTGGCTGGCATGACCGAAGTTCCCGGCAGCGCATGGACCGCACGCAGTGACGGCGACGCAACGATCAACGCCGCGCCCTTCTCTGCCAGCTGGCAGTCAGCAGGCAGTATCACGCATATCTTCACGCATTTTGAATTGCGCCTATCTGTCTATTCACTCAGCAATACGGCCAAACGCAATGATATTGATGGCTGGTGGTCTGCACCGTCAGAACTGGAAGGCGAAGCCCTTCCAACCGTCATGAAAAAAGCAATCACGGCGGCTATTCCAGAAGCATTCAAAAAGGGAAGGAAGAAACCTTGACCACTCCAGTCCGGCACGTCGTTTTCGATATTGGCAGAGTGCTTCTGCATTATGATCCAGAACTCGCTTATCTTGAAACAATCCCGGATGCACAGGAACGTCAGTGGTTTCTGGAAAACATCTGCACCAGCGCATGGAATATAGAACAAGATCGCGGACGCAGCTGGCAGGACGCCGAAGCGCTGCTGATCAATGAACATCCTGAGCGCAGTGAACACATAAAAACATTCCGACAAAACTGGAATCTGATGGTTCCATACGCTTACGAAGACAGCGTTGTGATCTTGCGTGGCTTGATTGCTCACGGCAATGACGTGACGATGCTGACCAATTTTGCTTCCGACACGCTGCGCGAAGCACAGGCACGCTTTCCGTTTCTGACCGAGAGCCGTGGCGTGACGGTTTCTGGCGATATTCGCATGCTGAAACCAGACCGCGAAATTTATGAGCATCATGTTGCAAGCTTTGATCTCGATCCGGCTGCGACGCTGTTTATCGATGACAGCCCAGCCAATGTTGAGGGTGCAAAAGCGGCGGGCTGGCAGGCCGTGCACTTCACCAGCGCAGCAAAGCTTGCCGACGATTTGAAACGCCTCGGCCTGTCTTTCTAGGCAAACAAGTCCCAAGAAAAAGACCCTCGAAACAGATTGTTTCGAGGGTCTTTTCATCAGACTTTGTTGGAGGTCGTCCGATAGTAATCCGTAAATAATTTATGCGCCTGCTGCAGCCATTTCATCGCGGATGACTTTGCGCAGATCATCGATCGGCTTAAGTACACCTGCTTCTTCATAATGCCAGAATGTCCAGCCATTGCAGGCATCAAAGCCCTGTACTTTCGCACCGATGCGATGAATGGAGCCCGCTTCGCCATTGGCAGCCAATGTTCCATCTGCACGGACAATTGCTGCATGGCGACGACGCGCATCAGACAAAACCGTCCCCGGACGCAGGAGACCTGATTCAATGATCGAGGTGAAAGCAACACGTGGTTCCGCACGCTTGCCGGTCATAACAGTCAATTCAGCCTTGCCGAGTGGCTCAACCGAGGCGATGCGTGCGGTTGCAGCATCAATATAGGACTGCTCACGCTCAATACCGACGAAATGACGGCCAAGACGCTTTGCAACAGCGCCTGTCGTGCCGGAGCCGAAGAACGGATCAAGGATGACATCGCCCGGCTTGCTCGACGACATCAAAATGCGTGCAAGCAAAGCTTCCGGCTTCTGGGTCGGATGCACCTTGTCGCCGTTCTCGTCTTTCAGGCGTTCCGAGCCTGTGCAGATCGGGAACAGCCAGTCAGAGCGCATCTGCACATCGTCATTTGCCGCTTTCATGGCGTCATAATTGAAGGTGTAGCCCTTGCTCTTTTCATCCCGTGAAGCCCAGATCAGCGTTTCATGCGCGTTCTGGAAACGACGGCCACGGAAATTTGGCATCGGGTTGGTCTTGCGCCAGATCACATCATTGAGCAGCCAGAAGCCAATATCCTGAAGCTGTGAGCCGACGCGGAAAATATTGTGATACGAACCGATGACCCAGATCGTGCCATTTGGCTTTAACACGCGGCGGCAAGCCATCAGCCATGCACGGGTAAACGCATCATAAGCCTGAAAGCTGTCGAACTGGTCCCAATGATCGTCAACGGCATTGACCATTGTCTGATCCGGGCGATGCAGATCACCACCGAGCTGAAGATTATAGGGAGGATCGGCAAAAATGACGTCCACCGAGTGATCCGGAAGACGTTCCAAAGCGGAAACGCAATCACCCTTAATGATAGAGTCAAGCCAAGCGGTACGTGGGGCCTCAATAGGCAACTCATGTGCAAGACGTACTAGGGACATGGGATACTCGATTACTTGTGAACGCTAAAAACTTGTCCTTATGGTTACTGAACAGGGTAAATATGCGGTTAACGCCAAGTGATTGAAATTGTAAACCTTTTCTTAATTTCCAGCAAAAACCCCGGGTTTCCGGCGCTTTTGGTAACGCTTAGGCTTTGACAGTTTTCTTCCAGCCATATTAATGCCGTCAATAAATTGCAGTTCACCAACCAAATCCGGTGCAATTACTAAGGCTTGGTTATTCGTTTTTGCCTATGATCGCACCTAAACTGATTTGCTTTTCTTGATGTGCGGGCCATGAATATCAACGAGTTGCGTCATAACCGATATTTGCGGGTGTTGTTTGTGCCCTTCCGCATGCGTGCGCTTGTGCGTGGCAGCGAAATCGGATTGGTCATCGCAGGTGCAGTCATTGGCATTATATCCGCGCTTGCCGTGGCAGCGATTGCAGGCATTTCGCAATGGATGCATCAGGCGCTGTTTGGTCTCGCTGATGGCGAGCGCTTGAGTTCCGCATCGCAACTAAGCACCACCGCATATATTGCACCCGTCGCGGGCGGCATTCTCATGGGCATCGTGATATGGGTGTTGGCACGGTGGCGCAAAAAACCCATCGTCGACCCTATCGAAGCCAATGCGCTGCACGGCGGCCATCTGTCGCTGACCGACAGTTTCATCCTTGTCGGACAAAACCTTATTTCCAATGGATTTGGCGCATCAGTAGGTCTGGAAGCCGCCTATACACAGCTGTCGAGTGGCTTTGCTTCCCGCATAGGGCGCGCGCTGAAACTGCGCCGGGCCGATTTGCGCACGCTTGTGGGCTGTGGGGCAGCAGCAGCGATTGCAAGTGCATTCAACGCGCCGCTGACCGGCGCATTCTATGCGTTTGAGCTGATTATCGGCGTTTATTCGATTGCTACGCTGGCTCCGGTTGTTGTGGCCGCAATCGTCGGAATGCTTGTTACACAAGCTATCGGTGGCGCACCGCTTGTCATTCATATCGGGCAACTTGATGGGATTGCCGCACGCGATTATTTGCCTGCACTTGTGCTTGGCTTTCTGGCGGCGGGTATCGCTATTCTAATCATGCGTGGTGTTACCACTGTTGAGCGGGTTGCTCGCAAAAGCGTTGTGCCAACTGTCCTTGCGCCTGCCATTGGTGGAGCGGTTGTCGGCATGATCGCCTTTGTTTCTCCGCAGGTTCTGGCATCCGGCCACGGTGCGCTGCATCTCGATCTGAATGCGCATTTGACCATTCCCATGCTTCTGCTGCTAATTTTCAGCAAATCGCTTGCGTCAGCTGTTTCAATCGGCTCCGGGTTTCGCGGTGGCTTATTCTTCGCATCACTGTTTCTCGGCGCACTCACAGGAAAGCTTTTTGCGGCACTGACAGGCTATGTCCTGCCACTAACGCTTGAGCCGGAAGCCTATGCCGTCATCGGCATGAGTTCCATGGCAGTCGCCATAATCGGCGGTCCGCTGACAATGACCTTCCTCGCACTTGAACTTACCGGCGATTTTCCGCTGGCAATGCTCGTGTTGGGGGCGGTCGTGTCATCGTCGATGATGGTTCGTAAAACCTTCGGCTACTCGTTTGCAACCTGGCGTTTTCATTTGCGTGGGGAAGCCATCCGCTCCGCTCATGATATCGGCTGGGTCCGAAACCTCACTGTTAACCGCATGATGCGGCATGACGTCAAAACTGTGCTGATAGATACCGATATCGAAACCTTCCGCCATGATTTCCCTTTGGGCTCGACACAGCGCGTTATCGCGGTAGACAGCGAAGGTCATTATGTTGGCATGATCCCCGTACCGGCGGCTTATTCAGAGAGCTTCGACAAAACAGAAGAAGCGCGCAGTATCCGCGAGCTGTTGCGCTATCAAGATGAGTTCCTGCTGCCGCAGATGAACGCGAAAGAAGCTGTTGTGCGCTTTGATCGGGCAGAAGCGGAAGCGCTCGCTGTCATCAATAACGCACAGGAGCGCAAAGTGCTCGGTCTGTTAAGCGAAGCGCACACGTTACGCCGTTACAGCGAAGAACTGGATCGGCGCAGGCGTGAAGTTTCCGGCGAGGTTTGATTACTGGGAGGTTTCGGTTACGGGTTCTGTGCCCCGATTTTCCGGTGTCACGCTGTAATAATATGGTGTTGCAAAAATGAACGCCAGAACGACGGCAATAGCGATAATAAACAGCATAACGGATTTACGCATAGACTTCTCCTTGATGGAGAAAAGGAACGGCTTAACGCAAACATCGTTCCCATATTTTGCAGAAGCAGCCCCAGCACAGTTTGACCTGTTGGCCATAAAGTTGTAGCCCATCCGCAATGTTTTGCGGGTGATCCTCGCCCGACACCTCCCAAGCAAAGGCTTTTGATATGGCAGCTCCAGCCCTGATTATTTTTGATTGCGACGGCGTTTTGGTCGACTCTGAAGTCATCGCCGCAGAAGTCGATGCAGCACTTCTGACAGAAGCCGGATATCCGATTGAAGCCGTCGAAGTGGGTGAGCGTTTTGCAGGCCTGACATGGCAGGACATTCTCCTGACTGTAGAGCGCGAAGCTGGCATTCCTATTTCTGCATCGCTTCTCGACAAGTCAGAAAAGCTGCTTGATGAACGTCTCAAAAACGAAGTTCAGGCGATTGAAGACATCGTGGAAGTTGTTGAAGCACTGAACCTGCCAAAATGCATCTGCTCAAATTCAACCAGCGTTCGCCTTGATCTCATGCTCAAGCGCGTTGGTCTTTACGACCTGTTTGAGCCAAATATCTTTTCGGCGCGTGAAGTCGGCACGAAAAAGCCAAAGCCCGCGCCAGATGTTTTCCTGCATGCGGCAAAGCATTTCGATGTCGATCCGGCAGATGTGATTGTCATTGAAGATTCTGCGCATGGCATTCAAGGCGCCCGCGCTGCTGGAATGCGCGTTATCGGCTTTACTGGCGGCGCGCACACCTATCCGGGTCATGCGGACAAGCTAACAGATGCCGGTGCAGAAACCGTCATCCATCGCCATAAAGACTTGCCAAACGTTATCGAAGCGCTTTCGATCTGGACGGATGCTTAATCTCATCCAGTCTAACTCAAACAATGCCTTTTGCGCGCCTTAGAGCGCATTTCAATCTGATAAAATCAGATCGGCGCTCTAACCATTTTTTAAGCGCATCTTGTCCGAAAACCGCTTCACACTTTTCGGGATGCGCTCTTAACGGCGCGCAAAGACCTATCAGGCAGCGCTACGCTTGCCTTTGCTTTTTGCCTCAGCATTAAGCGTTGCCAGCAACTCTTCTGACTCACTTTCGCTCAGGCCGATCATCAGCCGGTCACCGATAGATGCAGGCTCGTCGGTTGTTAAATCGAAGATCGCCCAGGTATCCGTGGGTTCAAGAACGCGTTCATATTTTGGCTTCATGGCCCTAAGCTCAGAACAGGCCTGACTGCCGTTCTGCCCCTGTTGTTTCGTTGCAATTCCACATGCGAGGCTTGATCGGCCAATTTAAGGCGCAATCACTCCACGAACAGTTTTTCTAAATTAAACTTCTTGCAATTCACTTCACACAAACAAGGTTTTTTAAATAAAGCATCAAAGATTACTTCTATAGTTAAATTTCTATTGCTAAAATAAAAACGCCAAATGGCTATTTCGAGCTGGCTTCAACCCTTGTGCGTTTTCTCTTTTTGATTGAAAATCCAGCGAGTGATTGCGCTAAACTGGCATTCACCGGCTTGCCGAAAAACCAACCTTGCCCCGAAAGATTGGTGCAAATATCGCGCAAGCAGCGAACCTGCTCTCCAGTCTCGATACCTTCGACCACAATTCCAAGCCCATATTGATGCGCCATAGCGATAATTTGTGGAACGATAGAAACCGTTTCCGCCTCACCGCCAAGTGTTCGTGTGAAGGCCTTATCGATCTTGATGGCATCAACTTGCAACTCGCCCAGATAAGCAAGACTGGAATAGCCCGTACCAAAATCATCGATATAGACCTTGTACCCCTTTTCGCGCAGAGCCTTGATACCGCTACTGGCTTTCGCGAAATCCACTGCGGTTCGCTCGGTCAATTCAAGACCAATCTGTTGCGGCTGAATTCCAGCGTCTGACAGGCGAGCTTCAAGCGACTGTATGAAATCCGGGCTTTGCAGGTCACCGGAGGTTATATTGACGTTGATATAAAGCGCCCGCTGCTGTCGGAGCAAAGCGCCCATTTCTTCAATGACGTGATCCAGCACATAAGTTGTTATGAGATGGCCTAAACCAGCAGCTTCCGCTCGTGCAACAAACAGATCAGGCGGCACGAAATCGCCTTTTGTGATCTCCCACCGAATAAGCGCTTCAAAGCCTGTAATCTTTTCATCACCAAGACTGACTACGGGTTGATAGACAAGCGCAAGCTCGTTTGCCTTCAATGCCTTTTTAAGCAACGAAACAAGTGAACGGTCACGATTGCGGTAAAACGTCCAGCCAATGGCAACACCACCGCCAACAAGTAAGCCCAGGCTTGTGAACACGAACGGCAGCAATGCATCCGTATGGTCAGACCAACTTTCGGACGTTGCAATCGCAACGCAAACGCCTGTTTCATCATCACACGCTTTTTGTTGCAAAACGCCATTTGTTACGCCAAACGACCGCGTATTATTGGTTGGGATATAGCTATTGCTGATATTCTCTGGAAACGTATCGGGGTAACTGTAAAGCTTGGCGTACTGCGTCCGATCGCTATTCGTCATAAAGATTGCGAAATCATATTGCGGAACATGCAACGCATCAAAAGCCAATGCGCTTAAAACAAGATTGCCAGTGTTCCGGCCAAAAATCGGGCCGTGGCTCCCAGCAGTTATAAGCTCCTGATCCTTATAAACATAAACGCCGTCCTTAAGAAGAACATCTTCTTTACTTCTGGGTTTTGTTGTCACAACATCGTTTAAAAGCGTCGAACATTGCAACATATCATGCTCAAGACGACCAATGTCCTTGATGTGATAAGCGGCAAAAAGCAACTCGCGCATATAGCGTTTGTCGTCTGACGAACACAGTGCATAGGGAGACTGGTTAACCTTGCTCAGTGTTTCTCTCGCAGAGTTCACTATACGGTTAGCCTGCGTCATGAGCACAGTCATATACGCATCCATGTCCTTTTCTTCATCGAAAAGGCGAAACCGGTCTCCAGCCCACTTACCTGCAACGGCGCCAAGCAATAAGATGATGCAAATTACATAGGGTACAGGCGAAAAAAATACGCTGCGTTTCAACCCCATTAAAGATCGCCTCGATGAAAATCTACAAAAATCCAAATGAAACTACACTTTTCTATAGATTACATTAATTCGAAATGATTGAAAATGTAAATAGATAGTAGCAATTTTCAAAATATCTGCAAAGCAAGCGATGAATATATCATCTTCATATATTTAAATTATCGAAAATACACACAATAAAAAGCGGCCAATGATTAATTCAATGGCCGCTTATAAGAAATCCAGATTTTTTATGCCCGATTACTTCGTATTGTATGGGCCTTCATCAAAACCAACGAAAATCTGCACGCTGCGCGCGCTTTCGGTCGGAATCGAAATTCCCTTATCGTTGAATACAAACTGCGTGGCACCACCGCCATTGCTGACATTGACTGTCTGCTTGTGCAGTTTGGAATAGATCACATTGCCATTCTGAACGACGGCGACGCGGATCGGCATTGTAATATTGCCGCTCTTGTATTTTGGACCCGGCACAACTTTACCAGCCGCTGCTACGTCAAGCGTAATCGTGCCTGCATTATGCTGGCAATCACGTGTCGTATCCGTCAGCGAGGCTTGGTAAATCACACGGCTTGCATCTTGGTCGCCGCCTTTTTCATAGGTGCTGAAATAGGCCGTGCCTTCCCGCAGTGAAACACTTGGGCAAAACGCCATAAGGTCGGATGCCTTAACGCGCGGCGCAGCGCTATCCGCCGCATTCTGCGTGCCACTGGTGGTACAACCGGCTAGCGCTGCGAGCAAAACCGTTGCAACGACTGGAAACAATGATGAACGATTCTGTGATGCTTTATGCATAAACCGGGCTTCCCTGCACTGATCGACCTGTTCTACACCGCTATACGATGCATAGCGTGAGGGTGTTTTCCTGTTTTTTATCGCCAAGAGCAACCCCATCACGCAAAACATGCATTAATTCTTGCGGCTTTTTTAGGGAAGCTTTATTGCATTCTCGGCTAAAAATCTGCCTTGACCCAAAACGAAGGCCTTTGAGATGAAATATATAAGCACACGCGGCGAAGCCCCAGTTCTGGGATTCAGCGATGCTCTGCTCGCCGGACTTGCCCGTGATGGCGGCCTCTATCTCCCGCAGGAATACCCACAATTCACCGCTGATCAGATCCGCAATCTGCGTGGAAAATCCTATGTGGATATCGCGCTGGCCGTTCTGACACCGTTCGTCAATGGCGAAATTCCCCAGGCCGATTTTGAGCGTATGGTGCGGGAAGCCTATGGCTCGTTCCGCCATGATGCAGTTTGCCCGTTGGTGCAGACCGGCGCGAACGAATATGTGCTTGAGCTTTTCCATGGGCCGACGCTTGCTTTCAAAGACGTCGCCATGCAGCTTCTTGCACGCATGATGGATTATGTTCTCGCGCAACGCGGCGAACGCGCAACGATTGTTGGCGCCACATCTGGCGACACAGGCGGCGCAGCTATTGAGGCTTTTGGTGGCCGCGACAACACCGATATTTTCATCCTGTTCCCGAATGGCCGCGTCTCTCCGGTGCAGCAGCGCCAGATGACCAGCTCCGGCTTTTCAAATGTTCATGCCCTTTCTATCGAAGGCAACTTCGATGATTGTCAGAATCTGGTCAAAGGCATGTTCAATGACCTCGAATTCCGCGATGCGATTTCGCTTTCTGGCGTAAACTCGATCAACTGGGGACGCATCATGTCTCAGGTTGTTTATTATTTCTCGGCCGCATTGAGTCTCGGTGCACCGGATCGCGCTGTCTCGTTCACGGTCCCAACGGGCAATTTCGGCGATATTTTCGCGGGCTATGTTGCGAAGAAAATGGGCCTGCCGATTGATCAGCTGATTATCGCAACCAATGACAACGACATTCTTGCGCGCACGCTCGAAAGCGGTGCCTATGAAATGCGTGGCGTCGAACAGACGACTTCGCCTTCGATGGACATCCAGATTTCTTCAAACTTCGAGCGCTTATTGTTTGAAGCGCATGATCGCGATGCGAGCGCTGTCCGTGGCCTGATGGACAGCATGAAGCAATCCGGTGGCTTTACGATTTCCGAAAAGCCACTGTCTGCCATTCGCAGCGAATTTGCAGCGGGCCGCTCAACCGTTGATGAGACAGCAGCAACCATAAAGTCGGTTCTGGATGCGGATGGCTATTTGCTTGACCCACATTCAGCCATTGCTGTTAAAGTCGCTCGCGAAAAAGTGTCCGGCACGACACCAATGGTTGTACTCGCCACCGCACATCCGGCTAAATTCCCTGATGCGGTAAAAGCTGCAAGTGGTGTGACGCCGGCGCTTCCGGCATGGCTTTCGGACCTGATGGACCGAAAAGAAAGTTTCACAGTTCTTCACAACGACCTGAAAATCGTGGAAGAATACATTCGCCGTCATTCCCGGGCATAAGATTATATCTTGTTCAGGAATTTAAAAACGGGAACCCGAATGGGACTATGGGAGCATTTTGCATATGGGTGTTGAAGTAACGCGTCTTTCCAATGGCCTGACCATTGTAACAGATAACATGCCGCATGTGGAAAGCGTTGCGTTGGGTATCTGGGTAAAAGCAGGCGCGCGAAACGAAGCGCCCGACCGTCACGGGATCGCTCATCTGCTTGAACATATGGCCTTCAAGGGCACAGAGAAGCGTTCCGCCTGGCAGATTGCCTCTGACATCGAAAATGTTGGCGGCGAAATCAATGCTGCAACGAGCGTCGAAACCACCTCCTATTATGCTCGCGTGCTGCGCAACGACATGCCGCTGGCCATCGATATTCTTGCTGACATCCTGACTGCCTCCAAGTTCGACGAAGCCGAACTTGAGCGCGAAAAGCAGGTCATCATGCAGGAGATCGGTGCAGCCCACGATACGCCTGATGATATCGTTTTCGACCGCTTCACCGAAACAGCCTATCGTCACCAGCCGATCGGGCGCGCGATCCTTGGCGAGCCTGAGACAGTCATGTCGTTTACGTCCGCTGATCTTCGTCAGTATGTGGACGAACAGTACAGCGCTGACCGTATGGTTGTGACGGCTGCTGGTGGCGTAGACCACGATGAATTTGTGAAGGAAGTTGAAAAGCGTTTGGGCGGTTTCCGTGCCCATAACACCGCACCAACCCTTGACCTTGCGACATATGTTGGCGGCGATTTCCGCGAAGATCGCGATTTGATGGATGCGCAGGTTTTGATCGGCTTTGAAGGTCGCGCCTATCATGTGCGCGATTTTTACGCTTCGCAGCTTCTGTCAATGATCCTCGGCGGTGGCATGTCCTCCCGCCTGTTTCAGGAAGTGCGCGAAAAGCGTGGCCTCTGCTATTCGGTCTATGCATTTCATTGGGGCTTTTCCGACACAGGCCTTTTCGGCATTCATGCAGCCACAGGCAAGGATGAACTCGTAGAGCTTCTCCCCGTCATCATTGATGAGTTGCATAAAGCCGCAGATTCCATAGGCATCGAAGAAGTTAATCGTGCCCGTGCGCAATATAGCGCGAGCCTGTTGATGTCGCAGGAAAGTGCAGCAAGCCGCGCGGGACAGATCGCACGCCAGTTTCTGCTCTATGGCCGTCCGGTGCCAAACAATGAGCTGATGGACCGCCTGTCGCTCATTACGCCTGAACGCCTGAGCGATCTTGCAGGCCGTATGTTCCTTGATAGCAAGCCAACGATCGCCGGTGTCGGCCCTGTTGGACGTCTGATGAGCTTTGAAGGGCTTACGGATGCTCTTTCGACCAGCGCGCATACGAGGAAGATTGCTGTTTAACGGATCGGAGAATAGGCTGTAACTTCATAGAGAACTTATGCAACAGTGGTGCACATTCTAAAAACAGCCTATTCTCTTCATCAACAACACGAGAACCAGCATGATCGGCCTGCCATTCCGGCGCAGCAATCCGACACTTCTTCGCGGGCAGCGTGTTTATTTGCGCGAGCCGCTGCTGAGTGATTTCGCAACATGGGCTAGTGTACGCGAACAAAGCCGTGGGTTTCTCACGCCATGGGAGCCGACTTGGGCTGACGACGATCTGACCAAAAGCGCATTTCGTCATCGGTTACGCCGCGTTCAGGAAGAAATGTCCGATGGCACCGGCTATCCCTTCTTTATTTTTGACAGCAAAGACAATCGGCTTCTCGGTGGGATAACGCTGGGCAACATAAGGCGTGGAGTCGGCCAGAACGGTATGGTTGGCTATTGGAGCAGCATATCAGCGGCTGGCAAAGGGTATATGAGCGAAGCCTTATCATTGGTTATCCCCTTTGCATTCAATGAACTAAGGTTGCACCGGATCGAAGCTGCCTGTATTCCCCATAATGTTCGTTCGATACGGCTTCTCGAAAAAGCCGGATTTCAGAGAGAAGGACTGTTGCGCTCTTATCTCAAGATCAATGGCTTCTGGCAGGACCACCTGTTGTTTGCCCTGATAGAAAGCGATCTACGCATGATCAATGGCAAGGTTGAACGCTCGTGAATGGTATAACAAACAGGTTCGTTTCAGCTTTTCTACGCTGCATAGCGCTGATCATTATCCTGACCTGTTCAGCACTTCCTTCTCTTGCCGTCGAACCAATAAAAATCTCCAGAGACGACACCGCTCTTGACCTATCGCGCGCTGTAGAGCTGCTGCGTAATCAAGGCGAGAGCGTCCAGGTTTCAACAGCACCGGGAGCCGATGGCATTGTACGCCGTATTGAGGTGCAGGCAGCGCCCAATTCCAATGCATCTGGTGACTGGGCCGCATTTTCCATAGCAAATCCGACAGATGAACAGATTGACCGGCTGCTCGTTGCGCCGCATTTCCGCCTTGTGGGGTCAAACATAATCTGGCCTGATCTTGGCTCGGCGCGTATTTCGTCGATAACCCCCAGTGAGGGCTTTACGCTCGACAGGCAGCCAAGCGAAGATGCCGATGTCTTCCGTATCACACTTAACCCGAAGACAGTTATCACCTTCGTCGCGCAGCTTTCCTCGCACAATCTTCCACAGCTCTATCTGTGGGAACCGGAAGCTTACAAGGATGCGGTCAACTCCTACACGCTTTATCGCGGTATTCTGCTCGGCATTTCGGGCCTTCTCGCACTGTTCCTGACCATTCTTTTTGTCGTCAAAGGCACCTCGCTTTTCCCGGCAACCGCGGCACTTGCATGGGCCGTTCTCGCCTATATTTGCGTTGATTTCGGCTTCTGGAACAAGCTGATGGAAATAACGCCGGGAAACGAACAGGTCTGGCGAGCGGGCACGGAAGTCGCCCTTGCAGCATCACTGGTGATTTTCCTGTTCACCTATCTCAATCTCAATCGCTGGCACGACCATTTCAGCTATGGCGCAGTCACATGGGTGTTAGGCCTTCTGGCTCTCGCAGGTGTTGCTGTCTTTGATCCACCTGTTGCTTCCGGCATTGCGCGCATATCGCTGGCGCTAACAGTCATATCGGGAATCTTCATCATCGGTTATCTGGCGATCAAAGGCTATGATCGAGCGGTGATGCTCATACCGGCGTGGTTGCTCACGCTTATATGGCTGCTGGGCGCCTGGATGACGGTTTCCGGCCAACTTGACAATGACATCATTCAGCCAGCACTTGGCGGCGGCTTGGTGCTGATTGTTCTGCTCATTGGCTTCACCGTCATGCAGCATGCTTTTTCGGGCGGCGCGCTCCAGCAGGGCTTGCTTTCCGATATGGAACGTCAGGCGCTTGCAGTGATTGGTGCAGGTGACATTGTATGGGACTGGGACGTTCCGCGCGACCGCGTTGTCACCACACCCGATATTGCAAACTATCTCGGCAACACAGCGAGTTCACTGCAAGGCCCGGTTCGCAACTGGTTGCCAGCAATGCATGCGGATGATCGTGATCGTTTCCGCTCGACACTTGATGCCATTCTGGAAAACCGCCGTGGTCGCATTGGCCAGATTTTCCGCCTGCGCGCCAATGACGGTCATTATCACTGGTATGCGCTGCGCGCGCGCCCTGTCATGGGGTCCAATGGTGAAATCGTGCGCTGTGTTGGCACGCTGGTAAACGTGACCGAACAGAAAAAAGCCGAAGAACGTCTTCTGCATGATGCAGTTCATGACAATCTTACTGGCTTGCCCAATCGTGAGCTGTTTCTTGATCGCCTGAGCAACATTATGAACATGGCGCGCGGCGAAAGCACACTGCATCCGACCGTATTCATCATCGACATTGACCGTTTTAAGCAGGTCAATGACAGTTTGGGCATGTCGGCAGGCGATACGATCCTGCTTACGATCTCGCGCCGTCTGTCGCGTTTGATGAAGCCGCAGGATACGCTTTCCCGCCTGTCTTCCGACCAGTTCGGTCTGCTGTTGGCATCTGAAAACGACCCCGGTCGCATTGCCGCCTTTGCTGAAGCCTTGCGACAAGCCGTTCGCGCTCCGATTGCCTATGCCAAGCGTGAAATCGTACTGACGGCTTCAATCGGTCTGATCACATGGACAAAGACAGCCGCTTCAGCGGAAGATTTTGTGAAGGACGCCGAGCTTGCCATGCATCAGGCGAAGCGCTTCGGCGGCGACCGCATCGAGCCCTTCCGCCCTGCTTTCCGCGCGATCGGCAGCGACAAATTACAGCTTGAATCCGATCTGCGTCGTGCACTCGAACGCGATGAAATCAGTCTCGTCTATCAGCCGATTGTGCGTTTGGATGAAGGAACAATTGCTGGCTTTGAAGCACTGATGCGTTGGGAGCATCCGCGCCGCGGCGGCATTTCTCCGTCAGAATTCATCCCGATTGCGGAAAGCTCCGGCCTGATCGTGCAGCTTGGCCTGTTTGCCATTCAGCGTGCTGCCGAAGATCTCTACGCATGGCAGGAACAGTTCCCGAAGCTAAATCTGTTTGTTTCGGTCAACCTCTCAAGCACGCAGTTGATCCGGCAGGATCTTATCAATGACGTGCGTTCGGTTCTCTCGCGTATTCATCTGAAGCCCGGCACCCTGAAACTGGAACTCACAGAATCTGTGTTGATGGAAAACCCAGAGCAATCGGCGCATGTGCTTGCACGCCTGAAAACGATGGGTATCGGCCTATCGCTTGATGATTTTGGCACTGGTTATTCGTCGCTTGCCTATCTTACACGCTTCCCGTTCGATATCATCAAAATCGACCGCTCTTTCGTGAAAGGCGACCAGCCACAGAAGGCAACACTCCTGCGGTCTATCGTGAGCATGGCGCATGATCTTGGTCTGGCCGTTGTCACAGAAGGGGTTGATAACGAAAACGACGCGCTGCAACTCCGCCAGATGGGTTGCGAATATGTGCAGAGCTTTATGTTCGGTGAACCGGCAAGCCGCGAAGATGCCACGCGCATCGTGCGTGAGCAGCAGGATGCAGCGGCAGCTTAGTCAGGCATGGCCGGCTTCGGAAACGAGCCGGGTCATGTCGATGCCCATCCACGCCATCAATCGATCGTATTTTCCGGTAATATCGCTATCAAAAAGCATATCAATCGGCGCTGAACACGCCAGCCAGCCGTTTTCTGCAAACTCCATATCAAGCTGTCCCGGTGCCCAACCCGAATAGCCGAGCGTCAGCAAAGCTCGCGATGGTCCACTGCCGCCATAAATCGCACGCAAAATATCAACCGTTGCGGTCAGACATATGTCTTCAGTGACAGGCATGGTCGAGTCGACCATATAGTCATCACTATGCAGAACGAACCCACGTGTGCGGTCAACAGGGCCACCGTTTCGCACAACAATACTCTGCGCATGCTTTGGCAGCATAATGAGGTCTTCGTCGTCAGCAATTCCGATCTGACGAAGTATGTCTGGAAACCCAACCGGCTGAAGCTGATTGATAATGAAGCCCATGGCGCCGTCTTCGGAATGAGCGCAAATATAAATAACGGCGCGAGCGAAACGCTCGTCACTCATTCCGGGCATGGCAAGCAGGAATTGCCCGTTTAAGAACCCCTGCTCCTGGTTTGGCTTCCTGAGAATGGTCATAAAGACCAAGGTAGCAAGACTGCGCCAAATGACAATGAAAATCGCGCAAAGTTTCTAGCCGTGATAAACATCACTTGATTTTTGATCAAACAGTGAAAAACATTGTCCGCAAGAAATGCAATTATGAGTTGAAAAGAATAGTATTTATGCTGATTTATATAATACTGGCTCCAGCCGCCATTTTCCTAATTTACTCTATCTATGTGCAGACAAAGCTGTCTCCGCTCATTGATTTCATCAGACAAAGTCCATCAATGACAAAAACGATCGGCGATGTATCTGATCTCTATTATATTTTCACCATGCCGCGCGGCAATTATCGTTTTGCACTTTATCTGTGGCACAACCAAACACCGCCTGAAGAAATCAGCAATCATTTCCCGGATTACGCGCGGTTGCGCGTCATTTCCAATATTGCCCTCCTGATGCATATTGCTTTGGGTGCTGCGATTTTTTTTATTGTTGTTTTCAATCTGTTGCTGAAAGCCTGAGCGATAAGATGCCAGCAAAAACACGGCCTTGATTGAAACATGATTTTCGATCAATCTCGCTGAATGCGATCAGTCAAATTTCTTGCCCTGCCGGTTCTGTTAAGCACCGTTATCAATGCACAGGCTGCAACGTCCGAATGGACGGAAACGCCCGGCGGGAAGGTGCGTGTTATTCTTGAAGATACCAAATCTGGCGAGGAACAGCGCGGCGCATTGCAGATCACTCTCAATCCCGGCTGGAAAACCTATTGGCGCAACCCGGGCGATGCAGGCGTACCACCTCAAATCACCATTGAAGGCGATGCGTCCGCGCATATTGATTACCCCGCGCCCGTCTATTTTGGCGCAAGCGATGAGGGCGGCATTGGATACAAGCAATCTGTATCCCTGCCGCTGACATTCACATCAAAGCCCGGTGACGACCGTCTGAAAGGCAATGTTTTTCTTGGCGTTTGCGATAAAATCTGCATCCCGGTTCAGGCTCAGTTCGACTTTCCATTAAGTGAAGCGACAGATCAATCGCCGCAAGCCATTGCGACGCGCACCATTATTGAAACAGCCTTTGATCGCCTTCCCGCACCAGCCTCTGCAGATTTCGGTGTGAAAAGCGTAAAGCGAATAGACAACAAAGCTGTTTTCGAGCTTGCACTCCCTGACCAGACAACTCCTGCTGAATTTTTTATTGGAAGCGAACAGCTTAATCTTTCCGTGCCTAAACCTGAAGGGCAGTCGCAGTTCTCGGCGATGCTTCACGGTGAGGCCAAAAAAGGTGCAGAGATTGATTATACGCTTGTGCAGAATGGCAAAGCTGTTTCCGGACAGATTCAGCTTGATTAGACCACAATCAGTAAATTGAATTTGTGAAAACCCTTATTATCGGCTTAAGTGTCGCTGCCATGCTTAGAGCAAAGGCGATGAAGTTCAGCCATATATAGAGGTGAGCCATGACGGCGGAGCTCACCTTCAGGAGAAAACAATGACGATCAAAGTTGGTGACAAGCTCCCTGCAGCAACCTTCAAGGTAAAGACTGCGGATGGCGTTAAAGAAGTAACGACTGACGAAGTCTTCGCAGGAAAAAAGGTTGTTCTTTTCGCGGTTCCCGGCGCTTTCACACCGACCTGCAACCTTAACCATCTGCCAGGTTATCTGGACAACCGCGACACCATTCTGTCAAAGGGAGTGGATGAGATCGTGGTTGTTTCAGTCAACGATCCGTTCGTTATGGGGGCATGGGCGCAGAGCACGGGTAGCGAAGGCAAGATCACGTTCCTCGCCGACGGCTCGGCCATCTTTACCAAAGAAATCGGTCTCGAGTTGGATGCGACTGCGGGCGGCCTCGGCATTCGTTCGAAGCGCTATTCTGCAATTGTTGAAGACGGCGTTGTTAAAACCCTCAATATTGAAGAACAAGCAGGACAGGCTGTGACATCGGGTGCTGCAACACTGCTTGAACAGCTTTAAACTGAATTACAACGCGCCCTGCTTTTTCGGTGGGGCGCGCATTTCACGGGTCAACCACTTTTCCAGAGCAAGCGAATCGGGCTGCCCTGCCCTGTGTGGAGCGATCCACAACAGCATTCGACGTGGTCCCGGGCAGAAGCCGAAAGGCGCAACAAGCCGACCCGATGCAATGTGCTCAGCAACAAGCATATGCGGGACGACCGCGACGCCCAATCCACAAAGCACTGCTTGAATCAGCAAATAGAAATGGTGAAATGTCGATTTCGGCTCCGGAGCCGGAAAGTCTGCATTGGCTGCTTTTTGCCAGTCCGCAAAAGCTTCCAGCCTTGTATGCGTCGCCAACACCGATGCCTGTGCGAGATCAGCCGGTTCAATAAGCGGCCATTGCGCAAGATATGAGGGCGCGCAAACAAGACCAATCTCCTCCCGTCCCATATCACGAATAACGGCATCTGCGGGTGGCTCGATCACACTCGAACGGATCGCAATGCCGATCTTGTCACGCATAAAATCAATCCGGTCGTAATTCATGTTAAATTGCAACTCGATATTCGGATGACTGTCGTGAAAGCGACCAATGCGCGGAATGATCCACTCCATCATGATGGACGAGGAGCAGGAAAGTGTCAGCGGGCCCGGTTTCACGCGCTCAATGCTGCCCTCAATAATTGAAAATGCGCTGGCCAAACCTTCCGCAAGCCGTGCACCTTCCGGTGTCGGATCGCTCAATCGCGCGTTGCGTGTAAGCAGCAAGACACCAAGTGAGTCCTCCAAAGACCTGATCTGACGACTAACCGCTCCATGCGTTACACATAGTTCCTCGGCAGCTCTCGTCATTGAACGATGGCGCGCGACGGCTTCAAAAGCCTTGAGCGCGTTCAAAGATGGAAGTGGCCGCATGAGAACCCCCTGTTAGTACCTGAGCATACCTGTGAGATTATATCACAATTTGTCGACATTAAATCGCTTGCGGCGGCATGTCGCAATCTTTAGCTATCTGCCTATTTAAAAGCGCAGTTGCCAACGGAATCAGCAATATCTTTTGATATTCACGCCTTCAAGCTCCTTCGCTTCGATTAATATGCTAGCAGGGAGGAACTGCAATGCAGCAAAAATCTCACGAAATGACGCCCGCTGAAAAGTCGGCCATATCGAAAATTTCGATCCGGCTGGTCCCTTTCATCGCGCTGATGTTCTTCATCAACTTCCTGGATCGTACCGCAATTTCCTTTGCGGGTCCGAACGGAATGACAACCGACCTCGCGCTGACTGCCGCGCAGTTCGGTTTTGCAGCCGGTATTTTCTTTGTCGGCTACATCATTCTTGAAGTGCCAAGCAATCTTGCGTTGCATAAGTTTGGTGCACGCAAATGGCTTGCTCGCATCATGGTGACATGGGGTATCGTTGCCCTGCTATTCACATGGGTTTCGAGCGCAACTGAACTCTATATTCTGCGCTTCCTGCTTGGTATTGCTGAAGCTGGCTTCTTCCCAGGTGCGATCCTGTTTCTGTCGATGTGGGTGCCGTCACGCCATCGCAACAAGATTCTGGCACTGTTTTACCTGGCGCAGCCTTTGACAATCGTCATTGGTGCACCAATCGCCGCAACTCTGATCGACATGCACGGCGCATTCGGCCTTGAAGGCTGGCGCATCATGTTCTTCGGTGTCGCAGTTCCGGCGATCCTGGTTGGCATCATCACCTTCTTCTATCTACCAGATACGCCAAATGACGCAAAATGGTTGAACAAGGAAGAACGCGACTGGCTCAATGGTGCACTCGCACAGGAAGAAAAAGTCAAGGAAAGTGCGCATGGACGCATGACCGGTCTGGCTCTCTTCGACAAGCGCGTATGGCTTCTGTCGATTGTGTATTTCGGGCTGGTCTATGGCCTTTATGCGCTCGCTTTCTTCTTGCCATCGATCATCAATGGGTTCGAACAGGAATTCAACACGAAGTTTAATGTGTATGATAAGGGGCTGATCACAGCCATTCCGTATCTTCCTGCGGCTATTGCATTGTATTTCTGGAGCCGCGACGCTGCAAAGCGCGGCGTGCGCCCATGGCATATCGGCATTCCCGCACTGGTTGGCGCCTTCGCCATTCCTGCGGCACTTTTCATGCCATCGCCTGCAACCACGATCCTGATGATCACGATCACCGCTTGTGCCATCTTCTCGGCCCTGCCTAACTTCTGGGCTATTCCGTCGCGATTTCTAAGCGGCCCGGCAGCGGCAGCGGGCATCGCACTCATCAACACGATCGGCAATATTGCGGGCTTTGCAGCCCCCTATATTACCGGCCTCGTAAAAGATGCTACCGGCCTTTACGAAATGCCGATGTTCATCGTTGGCGGTGTCTTGCTTGTTTCTTCCGTGCTGGCATTCTCGCTTGCCGGAAGACTGAAAGATCCTTCAGAAATCGTCTTGAAGAAATAAGCTCATCAAAAAAGCCGCGCTGAATTTCAGCGCGGCTTTTTCAGATACAAAAATCTAAAGGTCGTTACTTAACCTGAAGTGACTTGTGCCCGTTATACTTAAATGGCTCCATACCGGCACGGGCAAGCTCGTCCGCTCGCTCATTTTCCGGGTGCCCTGCATGGCCTTTGACCCAGTGCCACGTCACTTTGTGCGGCTTGCGGGCCTCATCAAGCGCCTGCCACAGCTCGGCATTCTTCACAGGCTTCTTCGCGGCTGTCTTCCAGCCATTGCGCTTCCAACCCTCAATCCAACCAGAAATACCATCACGCACATAAACACTGTCGGTATAAAGATCGACTTCGCATGGCTCTTTGAGCGCGGATAGAGCCGAAATTGCCGCCATCAGTTCCATGCGATTGTTGGTGGTGTCGGCTTCACCGCCCTTCAATTCTTTCACATGGCCATTCCAGCGCACGATCGCACCCCAACCACCGGGGCCGGGATTGCCAGAACACGCGCCATCGGTGAAAGCCTCGATATGCTTCACGCGTCAGCTCCGCTCAATTCAAGACCATATTCACTTGCCGATGTGACCTGACGATGAAAGCGCATACGACGCACATATTCCATCGGGTCTTTCTTCATGACAAAGCTGCCTTCCGGCACATTAATCCAGTCATAAAGACGGGTCAGCATGAAGCGAACCGCCGCCCCGCGCGCCAAAACAGGCAGCGCTTCGATTTCCGCAACCGAAATCGGACGCACTGAATTGTAGCCACGCAGAAGGGCCGCCCCCTTGGTGAGATTATAGGAGAAATCTTTCTCAAAGCACCATGCATTGAGGCACACTGCCACGTCATAGGCGAGAATATCTGTGCAAGCGAAGTAGAAATCAATGAAACCCGACAGGCGGTCGCCAAGGAAAAACACGTTATCCTGAAACAGATCGGCGTGGATCACGCCCTCTGGCAATCCTGACGGCCAGTTCTTTTCGAGATAAGTGAGATCGGCTTCTGCTTCGGCAACCAGACCCGGCTCAACGCTGTCTGCACGTTCCTTTGATAGGTTCCACAGCGGACGCCAATCGGGCAGCGTCAGACCATTGCGGCGGCGCATATCAAAATCTTCGCCTGCGAGGTGCATTTCGGCGAGGCCACGGCCAACTTCTTCGCAATGTGCTACCGTTGGCTTGCGCATCCACATACCTTCGAGGAAGGTCACGATTGCCGCCGGACGCCCCGCAAGCTCGCCAATCATCGCGCCATCACGGCGCACAACAGGCTGCGGGCATTCCAGACCGCGCTTGGCCAGATGCTGCATCAGGTTAAGGAAAAACGGCAGATCATCCCGGTTCACACGCTTCTCATAAAGCGTGAGAATAAAAGACCCTGTCGTTGTGTGCAGGAGATAATTGGTGTTCTCGACACCTTCAGCAATGCCTTTATAAGAAGTCAGAGCACCGATGTCATATTGCTCAAGAAAAGCACCCAGCTCGATTTCGTTAATGTCTGTATAGACGGCCATGCCGCTTATTTCCCCATATTCACCACGCGCATCTCATCCCAAAGCAGCCATACACTCTTTGGGATGCGCTTGTTTCTATCGCGCATCTTATCCGAAAACCGCTACACACTTTTCGGGATGCGCTTGTTTCTATCGCGCACCTTATCCGAGAACCGTTACACACTTTTCGGGATGCGCTCTAATTTAGGTATTCCGACAACCCTGTTTTCGCCGTTAACGAATGCCATATCCTGCACCGTCAGCTCAACATCGCGAATTTCGCGGTTCACCAGAAAGTTTTCTGTTTCAACGGTCGTCTCAGCCAGTTCGATCCTCACATCGAAACGAGCTTTAAAGGCATCCATGATTTCATCAACGATAATTTCAGGTGCAGAAGCACCAGCCGAAAGGCCGACGACCGAAATATCGCCCACCTTGTCCCATTCAATATCAGACGCACGCTGGACCAGCATCGACGTTCCGGCCCCCGCCTTTTCCGCAACTTCAACAAGACGTTTGGAGTTAGAGGAGTTTGGGGCGCCAACGATCAGAAACAGGTCGCAGCCGGGTGCCGCGTGGCGCACGGCTTCCTGTCGGTTTGTGGTGGCATAGCAAATCGATTCTGCGGCTGGTGCTGTCAGATTTGGGAAACGCTGCTGCAATTCTTCAATGATGCCCGCCGTATCATCCACTGAAAGCGTGGTCTGGGTCACAAAGCCGAGATTATCCGGGTCAGAAAACTCAATAGTCCGCGCGTCTTCGACCGTCTCAATCAGCGTAACTGTCCCTTCAGGCAATTGCCCCATGGTACCGATCACTTCAGGGTGCCCGGAGTGACCGATTAAAATCACGTGACGGCCAAGACGCTGATGGCGCATGGCTTGTTTATGCACTTTTGAAACCAGCGGACATGTTGCATCAAGATAAAAAAGATTCTTGGACTCTGCATCCGCCGGCACGGATTTCGGGACACCATGTGCCGAAAATACAACCGGCTGGTCACGATGTTCTGCCGGGATCTCATCAAGTTCTTCTACAAAAATCGCGCCGCGTGACTGCAAACCCTCAACGACATAACGATTATGCACGATTTCATGACGCACATAGACCGGCGCCCCGTATTTCTTCAGTGCCAGCACGACGATCTGAATAGCCCTGTCAACGCCAGCGCAAAAACCACGCGGGCCGCAAAGGCGGATTTCCAGAGGGGGGCGGTTATCGATCATATAGCGTGCTCGCTGGGTTCGGCGTGAGGCGCAAATTATATAAAGCCGGAAGTGGGCTTCAAAGCGGCCTGTGTCAAGTCTTTGTAGCCTTTCGATACCGCCAGAACCACGTCACGACAACCCCTAACAGGGCCAAAGCAAGACCATACCACGTCACAGCATATTGAAGATGATTGTTTGGAAAATCGATAATAGTTATCCCGCCAATCGGCAAACCGCCAAAATTTGGTGTATTATCAGCGTCGATAAAGAAAGGCACCGCATCGTCTAACGACGGAATATCAGCACTTTCGGCCATTGCAGACCAGTCTTTCCAATAGAAAATATTTTTAACCGTATCATTATCCGGCAAGAAGTAACCCGGCTTGCTTGTGAGCGGATCGCGCGCCAGCCCGGTGATTGTGACGGGTCCGTCGAGCTGGCCATCAAGACGCGTTTGCGGGTCTTTTTTCTCATAAGGCACAAAGCCGCGATTGATCAGCACAAAGCGCCCGTCTTCAAGCATCAACGGGGTATAGACGTTGAAGCCCGACTGCCCGTCGTGGGTCGCCAGAAAATGCCGCTCCCCCTGGTGCATGAATGTGCCTGAAACGGTCACAGGGCGATACTCGACCGTTCCTTGTTCGCGGTAAATTTTCTCAATTTCAGCCAAAGGCAACGGCGCTTCATGCACACGCTGTTGTGTCGACGCCAGCAACGCCTCTTTCCAGTGAAGCCGCTCAACTTGCCATGTTCCGAGCGAAATCAGGATTGCGAATGCGATCAGAGATGCGATCAGCACACCCCATGGAAACCGTTGCGGCTTATGCGCCTTGTTCATTGGCCATCATCCAGACGGCCCTGTGCCGCCTTGTTGCGATATTGCAGATTGATCAGAACACCTTTCATGCTACGCATGGCAACAAGGCTCAAGATAATCGCCAGCGGCACCCATAACAGAAAATGCACCCAAAGCGGTGGCCCATAATTGACCTCCAGCCAAAGAGCCGCGCCGACAACAATAAAGCCAATGAGCAGGATCACGAATGCTGCGGGACCATCCCCGGAATCGGCAAATGTATAGTCAAGCCCACAGGCGCTGCAACGCGGCGCAACGGTGAGAAATCCCTTAAACAGTTTCCCCTCGCCACAGCGCGGGCAATGCCCTGTCACTCCGCTCTTAACCGGGTCCACAGGCGGATAAAGATGATGGTCTGACATAAAATCCTCCTGACAAAAGAATGAGGGGCGGCCAAGTTTCCAAGGCCACCCCCTCATTTCGTCCCATTTGCTGATCAGCCGCCGTGCAATGGTGCGCCCCAGCTGCCCCAGACGTAGATAGCGCAGAAAAGGAACAGCCACACCACGTCCACAAAGTGCCAGTACCATGCAGCCGCTTCAAAACCAAAATGACGTTCCGGCGTGAAATCGCCTTTCATCGCTCTGAACAAAATCACCAGTAGGAAGATCGTGCCGACGATGACGTGGAAACCATGAAAACCAGTCGCCATGAAGAAGGTTGAACCATAAATCGAATCTTTGAACTCGAAAGGCGCATGGGCATATTCAAAGAACTGCACGAAGGAGAACAGGATACCGAGCGCAACCGTCAGGATCAGGCCAATGATCGTGCCCGTACGGTCTTTATGCAGCAGCGCATGATGCGCCCATGTTAACGTTGTGCCGGACAAAAGCAGGATGACCGTATTGTAAAGCGGCAGGTGCAGCGGGTCGAGCACTTCCATGCCCTTCGGAGGCCACTGACCGCCGGTGAACTCAGCGCGAAGAACCTGATGCACTTCATTCGGAAACAGGCTGACATCAAAGAATGCCCAGAACCATGCTGCAAAGAACATGACTTCAGAGGCAATGAACATGATCATGCCGTAGCGAAGATGCAACGCGACCACGCGGGTATGATGACCTTCGCGGCCTTCGCGTATTGCGTCTGCCCACCATGCATACATGCAATAAAGCACAATCGCCAGACCAATGAAGAAGAGCCACGGTGTCGCCAGATTGATGCCGAAGAAAGGCAAATCACCCGCATTGATGTATCGCATCCATGCAATGCCACCAATGGCCAACACAAATGCGCCCACCGAGCTCAGAAACGGCCAGGGACTGGGTGCAAGAATGTGATAATCGTGATTCTTCTCGTGAACGTTGGCCATGTCTCTCCCCATGCGACCCGTGAGGGCCCTCTCTCATGCATTCCAGCCTGTCCGCCAATGGCAGGATCAGACCGTTCCCTTCTTCACACAACATAGAGCCGTGCTGCTTGTTTGTCTTTGCGGCATTATGTGCCGCAAGCATTCTGTTTTGTCAGCTTCCGTTATTACCAGCCGGAGCCAGTTTTGCATTCGCAACAGGCTTCGGCTTATCAATCGGGAAGAACGTATAGGACAGCGTGATTGTCTTCACGTCCTTCAAATCTGGATCGTTGACGATTTCAGGATCAACGAAGAATACAACCGGCATTTCCATGCTTTCACCCGGTTGCAGCGTCGTATCGGTAAAGCAGAAACACTCAACCTTGTTGAAATAGGCTCCCGCCCTGCCCGGCGCGACATTGAAACTTGCGCGTCCATATGTCGGTTCATCGAACAGATTACGCGCATCATATTTGACCATTGTGGTTTCACCGATGCGAACGGTGACTTCACGTTGCGCTGGCTTGAAATCCCAAGGCAGAGCATTCGACGTATTGGCATCAAAACGCACTTTGACCGTCCGGTCGAGGATCGTATCCGAATATTGCTCGACACGCTGCGTTGTACCGCCATAGCCAGTGACCTGACAGAAAATGCGGTAGAGGGGAACGGAAGCGTAGGCCGCACCAATCATGCAGAGGAAAAAAGAAACGCAGGCAATAGCGACCGTTCGGTTCGAGCGGTTCAGCTTCTTCTGCTTTTCGTCACTCTCATGCTGTTGAACCATTTTCTCCTCCCGAAAACGAATAACAGTCGATCAGTTCAGGCCGATTAAATCGTCCGAGCGAATATATTGGCACCAAGCTTGGCAACGGTGCCAATATAAACAAGCACCACAAACAACAGCAGGGCAATCGCCAGACCAATCGAGCGATTGCGCTGCGCTTTTTTCTGCGAAGGCGTCGGAACAATCAGTTCCAGTTTTTCTGTAGGCAGGTTCTGCCCTGTCTTTTCTGTCACGACGCTCTCCATTCCATCTCCTCAGAGGATACCAAAGCCATTCAGCAACTTTATCGCCAAAGCTTCAAACAGCAGTACAGCGAAAATCGCCGAGAGATAAATCAGCGAGAAGCGGAACAGCTTGCGCGCCGCAAGAAGCATCTGTGACTGGCCTTCTGCCATCCACATGCGCCACGCGTAATAAACAAAAGCCAGACCAAGCAGTGACGAAATCACACCATAGGTGATGCCAGCAAAGCCCATCAGGTAAGGCAGTACACCAACGGGCGCCATAATAACCGCGTAGAGCATTGCCTGGCGGCGTGTGGACAATTCGCCCTTAACATTTGGCATCATCGGAATTCGCGCAGCTTCGTAGTCCGTGCTGGAGAAGAGCGACAGCGCCCAGAAATGTGGTGGCGTCCAAAGGAAAATAATCATGAACAGGACGACACTGTCCCATGTGATCTCACCGGTTGCTGCTGCCCACCCGATCATTGGCGGGAAAGCTCCGGCAGCGCCACCAATCACAATGTTTTGCGGTGTCGAGCGCTTGAGCCACATCGTATAGACAACGGCGTAGAAGAAAATGGTGAATGCCAGCAAGGCGGCGGAAAGCCAGTTGACCATCAGACCGAGTGTCAGCACAGAAAACACCGAGAGCGTGAGTCCAAATGCCAGAACCTGATTGGGCGCAATCACACCTGCGGGTATTGGGCGCTTTTTGGTGCGCTTCATGACCGCGTCAATATCGGCGTCATACCACATGTTAAGCGCACCTGATGCGCCAGCACCAACTGCAATACACAGGATGCTGATCGCAGCCAGAACCGGATTCATATGACCGGGCGCAAGCACCAGACCGACAAGGCCTGTAAACACCACAAGCGACATGACCCGCGGTTTCAGCAGGACGATATAATCCCGTGCAGTCGCCTCTGAAAGAGCGAATGCATCCTCGGAAACTGCGTTTTTTTCCACCAGAGACATTAACTTCAACAACCTCAAACTCACCGGGCCAATGCTGCGCCCGGCCCTGAGCACAGATCAGCAATCCAAAACGACTATACCTCCCGGAGATGCATTCTTCCTATCGAAAGCGTCGTTCTTGAACGTCAGCCGATGACAGACGGAAATGAATGCCGCCTGCACATAACACAGTTTTGGCTGAGGGCGAACCCCTTTCAGGTTCTCGCCCTCAGCACGTTTACTTTATACGCGGAAGCTGTTCCCACTGGTGATAAGGCGGCGGCGATGAAAGCTGCCATTCCAGTGTTGTCGCACCAGGACCCCATGGGTTTGCGCCTGCTTCACGCTTCTTCGCAAATGCCTCGAAGACATTGTAAAGGAAGATCAGCACAGCAAAGCCTGAAATGTAGGAACCGTAAGACGACACCATGTTCCAGCCTGCATAGGCATCCGGGTAGTCGATATAACGACGCGGCATACCAGCAAGACCGAGGAAGTGCTGCGGGAAGAAAACGAGATTAACGCCGATGAAGGTGACCCAGAAATGGAGCTTCGCGGTGAACTCGTCATACATATAGCCGCTCATCTTCGGGAACCAGTAATACCAGCCTGCGAAGATTGCGAACACAGCCCCCAGTGAAAGCACGTAATGGAAGTGCGCCACAACGTAATATGTGTCATGCAGGGCGCGGTCGAGACCGGCATTGGCGAGCTGAACACCCGTGACACCACCAACGGTGAACAGGAAGATGAAGCCAATCGCCCAGAGCATCGGTGCGCGGAAGGTGATAGAACCACCCCACATGGTCGCAATCCAGGAGAATATCTTGATGCCTGTCGGCACCGCGATAACCATCGTCGCGAATACGAAATAGCGCTGCGTATCAAGTGACAGCCCCACCGTATACATATGGTGAGCCCAGACCACAAAGCCGACCACGCCAATTGCGACCATCGCATAGGCCATGCCGAGATAGCCAAAGACCGGCTTGCGCGAGAAGGTCGAGATGATGTGGCTGACGATACCAAATCCGGGCAGGATCAGAATGTAAACTTCCGGGTGACCAAAGAACCAGAACAGATGCTGGTAGAGGATTGGATCACCGCCGCCTTCCGGTGCAAAGAATGATGTGCCGAAATTGCGGTCTGTGAGCAGCATCGTAATGCCACCGGCCAAAACAGGAAGCGAGAGAAGCAACAGGAATGCAGTTACCAGTACCGACCAGGCGAACAACGGCATCTTATGCAGCGTCATGCCCGGAGCGCGCATGTTGAGGATCGTGGTGATGAAGTTAATCGCACCAAGGATCGACGACACACCTGCGATATGCAGCGCAAGAATTGCAAAGTCGATCGCCGGCCCCGGCTGACCACTGGTTGAGAGCGGCGGATATAAAGTCCAGCCGCCGCCAACACCCCACGTACCGGGTGAAGCAGGCATGAACAGTGAAATCAACAGCAGCAACAATGCCGGTGGCAGCAGCCAGAACGAGATATTGTTCATGCGTGGGAACGCCATATCCGGTGCGCCGATCATCAGCGGAATCATCCAGTTGGCATAGCCGCCGATAAGCGCTGGCATGACCATGAAGAAGATCATGATCAGCGCGTGCATCGAGGTGAACACATTGAACATGTGCTTTCCGGCATCAAGTGCCGCATCACCTTCAACGCCATAAACCATCGCCGCCAGACCATGGAAAATCTGGATGCCCGGTTCCTGCAATTCAGCGCGCATCGCAATAGACAATGCGCCGCCGATAATGCCTGCCGTGATTGCAAAGATCAGATACAGCGTACCGATATCTTTGTGATTGGTAGAATAAACCCAGCGCACCCAGCCTTTTGGCTTGTGATCGTCATGCGCATTATGGGCTCCATGCTCGTGAGCTGCTGTGCCAGCCATGGAATTCGCTCCCGTCTTTCAACAGTGTTGCGTACAGCGCTTTTAAAAGCTCGCCGCAGCTACCTTGTCATTTGTATTGCTTTCAAGCTCAGACCTGAGCGCCTTGTTTGCATCTTGCAAGTTTGTCGCCGCTGCGCTCAGCCATGTATTGTACTGCTCGTCAGAGACGACACGCACGGCGATCGGCATATAGGCGTGATCCTTACCACAAAGCTCAGAGCACTGGCCGTAATAAAGACCTTCTTTGTCTGCCTTGAACCAGGCCTCATTAATGCGACCTGGAATAGCATCCATCTTCACACCGAAAGCTGGAATCGTCCACGAATGAATCACATCTGCGGCAGTCACAAGCAGCCGAACAGTTGTCCCGACTGGCACCACCACTTCATTATCGACCGCCAGCAAACGAGGATAGACAGCCAGATCTTCCTTGCCCTCGGCTGCACGATCTGCGGCCTTGAGAAGGAGCGAATCAAAGCTGACCGGGTTTTCTGTCTGATACTCATAGCCCCAATACCACTGATAACCCGTTGCTTTAACGGTCAGCGTCGGATCCTGAGGCGAATATTGAGCGGTCAGAAGCTGAAACGACGGAACCGCCAGAAACAGCAGGATAATCACCGGACCAACAGTCCAGATGACTTCAATCGCCGTGTTATGGCTGGTTTTGGATGGCTCGGGATTTGCGCTGGCGCGGAATTTCACCACGCACCAGATCAACAGCGCCAGAACCAACAGTGTGATCGGCACGATGAACCAGAGCGTGTAGCGCTCAAACCAATGAATCTGTTCGGCTATTCCCGTAGCCGCAGCTTGAAATGTCATTTCCCACGGACGTGGCTGATCCGCCAGAGCGGCACCACCGGTCCACAGCAAAGCGGAAGCACCAACGATGGCACCCCTCGTTGTGGCAACAATTTTATCCACCAGAACTCTCTCCCTTTTTGCCCTTTCGAGCTGGACGCCGGACGTACAGACGGCCGTATCCCCCGTCAGCGTTCAAATCACACCTTAACCCACACCGCAAGGAAGGCGAATATGTTCCTGTGCGGCATTTTTGCGCGTGAGTCTGCATCAGAGCTTCGTACCCCAAATTCAGGAACAGTCTGCGAGAAAGCCAACACAAGCCTCCGAAAACTTGGGAAAACCCGGAAAGTCACATAATGAAGCCATGATTTAGAATAAGGTTTCATTTAACGTGCCGCATGATAATGGATGCAACTGCCGTGGAAAGCATCGCAGATGCGATGCTGGCAAAGCCTTTTCGATCATGGTGCGGGAGCGACAATAGCTTTTCACCGCGTGTTTGAGAGGATAACGTCCCGGTGATTCGATCTGGAGATTTCATGATTTTCCGCCCATCCAACCGCCGCCCGATCTTTCAGCGCCTTGCAATCCTTGCAACAGGTGCAGCTCTGGCTGTTTCGGCTGCAACTTTGCCATCTTCCGCACAGCAAGCGCCTGCGCAGCTGCCTGCACCAAGTGCACAACAGGAATCCGGGCAGTCGCCTTCGACACCACAGCAGAGTGGCACATTGAAGTCGCAGCATGGCCCTTGGGCGATCCTGTGCGATACGCCAGCGGGTGCCAAGACTGAACAATGCGCCCTCATTCAGAATGTGGTTGCCGCCAAGCGCCCTGAACTCGGCCTTTCAGTCGTTGTTCTCAAGACCGCCGACAACAAGGCACGTATCCTGCGTGTCCTCGCACCGCTCGGCGTATTGCTGCCAAACGGCCTCGGTCTGAATGTCGACGGGAAAGATATCGGTCGCGCTTATTTCGTGCGCTGCTTTGAAGATGGTTGCTACGCAGAAGTCATCCTCGAAGACGAACTGCTCAACACATTCCGCAACGGTAAGTCTGCAACCTTCATCGTCTTCCAGACACCGGAAGAAGGCGTCGGCATTCCGGTTGATCTAACAGCGTTTGGTGAAGGCTTCGACGCCCTGCCTTGATAAGATTCTGGCGCTGACGGGCTGCAAACCGCATCCCGCTGCGCTTCCGGTGCTCATGTACCGTTAAGTACACTGCGCTCCGGTTCTCGCGACACACGGTTTTCGCCTCGTCATCACCACAATCGCGACAGTTGTTAATCTGATGGTTGTTCTTAACCGATTTAGCGCTTACATCCTGTGGCAAACACATGCCGCAGGATTATTTTTATGAAAAGCCTGATTGATAGCTTCGACGTAAACCGTGACGATATTGAACGCCTTGTCTCGCAGAGCCTGAAAGGCAGCGATGACGGCGAACTCTTCATGGAGTATCGCGAGGCGGAAGCACTCGTCTTTGACAATGGCCGCCTCAAGACCGGCTCGTTTAATCAGGAACAAGGTTTTGGCCTGCGCGCTGTAGCGGGCGAAGCTATCGGCTACGCTCATGCAGGCGACATGTCCGTTGCAGCCCTCAAGCGCGCATCAGACGCAGTTTCTGCAACGCTTAGCGACCATAGCGGTAACTATGCGGCAGCACCTGCTGGCACCAATCGCCATCTTTACACTGACGAGAACCCAATCGGCTCGCCAACCTTTGATGCAAAGGTTCAGCTCCTGCAAAAAATTGACGCCTATCTGCGTGCCAAGGATCCGAAGGTGCGGCAGGTTTCAGTCTCAATGGCAGGCTCGTGGCAGCAGGTCGAAATTCTGCGCGCGGATGGTCATTTCGTGCGCGATATTCGCCCGATGGTGCGGCTGAGTGTTTCGGTGGTTGCCGGCAATGGCGACCGGCAGGAATCCGGCTCGCATACGCTTGGCGGGCGCAAGGGCTTTGGCGATTTCATCACCACCGAAAGCTGGCAGAGCGTCGCCGATGAAGCCTTGCGCCAGGCGCTAGTTAATCTTGAGGCGATCCCTGCCCCTGCAGGCACTTACGATGTTGTGCTGGGCAATGGCTGGCCGGGCGTCATGTTACATGAGGCTGTCGGCCACGGCCTTGAAGGTGACTTCAACCGCAAAAAGACGTCAGCCTTCGCAGGGCTGCTCGGCCAACAAGTCGCCTCGAAAGGCGTAACCGTGGTCGATGACGGTACGATCTCGGAGCGTCGCGGGTCTTTGACCATCGATGATGAAGGCACGCCAACCAATCGCACGGTGCTGATTGAGGATGGCAAGCTCGTCAATTACATGCAGGACCGGCAGAATGCGCGTCTGATGGGTATGGAAGCGACCGGTAACGGGCGGCGTGAATCCTATGCACACGCACCGATGCCGCGCATGACCAACACTTATATGCTTTCAGGCGACAAGTCGCCGGAAGAGATCATCGCCTCCATGAAGAAGGGCATTTATGCCGTTTCCTTCGGTGGTGGTCAGGTGGACATCACATCCGGCAAATTCGTGTTCGGTTGCACAGAAGCTTATATGATCGAAGATGGCAAGATTGGTGCACCGATCAAGGGCGCGATGCTGATCGGCAATGGCCCGGATGCCATGCAGCGCATTTCGATGATCGGCAATGACATGAAGCTCGACACCGGTTCGGGCAATTGCGGCAAGGGCGGACAGTGGGTGCCGGTCGGTGTCGGTCAGCCGCATCTCCGTATGGATCAGGTGACTGTGGGCGGTACGGCAGTTTAAAGCCCGCTCATGCAACTGATCGATAAATATCTGCCGGACTATGGTTTCAGCGAAGTGCATGGCTGCAATGTCAGCGCTTCGCCGGAAACTGTCTTGCAGGCCGCAATGAACTACCGACCCGAAACGGATGCATTTTTCCGTAGCATGATTGCACTGCGCGAAGTGCCAATGCGTGCGCTTGCACGGCTGCGCGGACGGAAAAGCACGGTCGCCCCACCGTTTGGGCTGCATGAATTTACTCTGCTGGAACACAAGCCCGGCGAAGCACTGGTTTATGGACTGGTAGGGCAATTCTGGAAGGCAGATTTCGGCCTTCATAAAATAGAAAACAGCAAAGACTATCTGGCCTTCAGAATGCCGGGGGTCGCCAAGCTCGCGCTTGCCTTCATCGTGTCTGAACAGAGCGGCAAAACGCGGCTTGTCACGGAAACGCGTGTCTTCTGTCCAGATCGCAGAAGTCATCTGCGTTTCACGCCCTACTGGTATCTGATCCGGCCCGTCAGTGGCATCATCCGGGGCCGCATTCTCAACTCCATCCGAAAAGCCAGCGAAGCATCACCTGCCCGCTATGGAGCGCCCGTGTGAACATCATCGCGCATGTTGAAATTCCAGTGACGAAGCTTGAACGTGCCATCGCGTTCTATAGTGCGGTCTTTGGCATCAGCTTTGGGGATGTGGTTGAAATCCACGGCAACCGCATGGCCTATTTTCCATTTGAGGAAGGCAAAGACGGTGCAAGCGGCGCGCTGGCGGAAGGTGAAGTCTACGTCCCAACCATTCATGGCGCTATCGTCTATCTCAGTGTTGACGACATAGACCAAGTCATCGCAAAGGCGACAGAACGAGGCAGCGAAGTCCTGTTTCCCAAAACTGCGATCGGGGAAAACGGGTTTGTGGCAGAAATCTCAGATAGCGAAGGCAATCGTATTGCAATCCAGTCCTTATAAAGTGCAAACTTGCTGCAAATACCTGACTGGAGGAGATTATGCCTGAAACACCATATGACTGGAGCGGAAAGCAGCCTGAAAAGCATTCCCGACAAAAGCGTATGATGGTGATAGCAGCTGCAACCATGATTGCGCTGCTCTTCACGCTGGCTGTAGTGGATGCAATCCTTATTCTGGTCGACTGATGCCGCCGGTCTATGAAATCGACTGTACCGGCATAAAATCCCCCAACGAACTCTGGCAACGCTATCTCGACACAGTGCCCGTGCTCGACCCGGAATCCTTCGGCTATACGCTCGATTCATTCTGGGATGGTGTGCAATGGGGCGGCCCCGGATGGCCCGGAGACTGTGAACTGGTATTTAGAAATGTGGAAGCCCTGCGCGATTTAACAACGCTTGGCGGCAAGCCCTTTTTGGAAGCATTTCTGCAATTGGTAGCCGATACGGATCGAGTGAAGATCAGGCTCGACTGATCCTGTTCCAAACTTTGCCGACTGGTTGGCAAAACAATCAAGCGCTCAAGCCACCCGCGACTGTTATGACAGTTCCGGTCACAAATCCTGATTTAACCGATGCTAACCACAGCGCGGTTTGTGCAATGTCTTCCGGCTCGGCGATGCGTCCCATGGGTGTCATGGCAGCGATTGTTGCGGGTCGATCAGGGTTGCCACTCGTTGCGTGAATAGACGTATTGGTTGTCCCAACACGAATGGCATTGACGCGGATACCTTCGGGAGCCAGCTCTTTGCCTGCGCCGATGGAAATGGTCTCGACGGCGCCTTTTGATGCAGCGTAATGCACATATTCGCCGGGGCTTCCGAGAACTGCCGCAACGGACGAAATATTGATGATTGTGCCACCTACGCCGCCATTTGTTGTAGACATGCGGCGTGCGGCTTCCTGAGTGCAATAGAGCAAACCAAAGACATTTGTTTTGAATGTTTTTTCGAGCGCCTCTTCAGAAAGCCCCTCGATGCGCGTCGCCTGGCCAATTACGCCTGCATTGTTGATGACACATTGTGGCGCACCAAGCGCACGGTCACAGGCGGCGAACAGGTCGGCGACATCTTGTCGGTTGGCGACATCACTGCGCACGGCGATTGCCTTAGCACCAAAATTTTTGCACGTTGAGACAACTCCGCGTGCCGCATCTGCATCGCTGAAATAGCTGATGCAAACGTTATAACCTTCACGCGCAAAAAGAAGTGCGGTGGCGGCGCCAATACCTCTGCCGCCGCCAGTAACGATAACAACTGGCCTCACGTCACGCCCTCCCCGCGCTTTGACCCGTGTCAGATCCCTGGGTTTTCCTCCAGAAGACCTTCGACAAATTCAAAAAGTCCCGGACGGCGATCACGGCGCAGACGCTCAGCAATGATGATACCTTTAATGCCTGCATAAGAGCGCTGAAGGTCCTCATTGATGACGATATAATCGTATTTCGCCCATTTTTGGATTTCAAAACGCGCATTCTGCAAGCGGGTCTCGATCACATCTGCGGTGTCTTCCGCGCGGCGATTGAGACGGTTCTGCAACTCACGCATGGTTGGCGGCAGAATGAAAATCGACACGACATCGGCAGGCATTTTGGCTTGCAACTGCTCAGCACCCTGCCAATCGATATCGAACAGCATATCCTTGCCATCGGCCAGCGCTTCTTCAGCCGTCTGGCGTAGTGTGCCGTAGAAATTGCCGTGCACTTCCGCCCATTCGATCAGCTCGTCATTGTCGCGACGGCGCTCAAATTCGCGCTTGGTGATAAAGTGGTAATGTACGCCTTCAATTTCGCTTGGGCGACGTTCACGCGTGGTCACGGAAACGGACAGCGAAAGGTTCATATCCGCATCGCTTAGCAATTGCCGCGCAATTGTCGATTTGCCAGCACCCGATGGTGATGAAATCACCACCATCAGACCGCGACGCGCAATGCCATGTTCGACCGAAGAGATGGCCATTTTCCGTTACTCCAGATTCTGTACCTGTTCGCGAAACTGATCGACAACGGCTTTCAGTTCAAGACCGATTGCCGTAATCGACGCTGCATTCGATTTTGAACACAGCGTATTGGCTTCGCGATTAAATTCCTGCGAAAGAAAGTCGAGCTTGCGCCCGATTGGTCCGCCATCAGCAAGAAGCTTTCGGGCGGAGGCCACATGGGTTTCAAGCCGGTCCAGCTCTTCCTGAATGTCTGCCTTGGTGGCGAGAAAAGCCGCCTCCTGATAAAGCCGCGCTTCATCGAGATCGCGCCCGGTTTCCATCAGCAGCGCAACCTGAGTGCCAAGCTTGGCGCGGATGGTTTCGATGCTGCGCGATGGATCATTGCGCGCTTCACGCGTCAGGCGTTCAATCGCATCCACATGGCTGGACAAAATCGTAAAAAGCGACTGTCCTTCATGCTTGCGTGCTTCGGCAATGGCTTTCAGCGCCCCTTCAAAGGCCGCAACAACTGCAGCCTCAAGCCCGGCACGTGCATTGTCGTCTTCACTCACCTGCGTCTGATCAATGATACCACGCAGCGCAAGAATACCGTCAACACTTGCTGGTGCCAGACCATGGCGGGCTTGCAGCTCAGCGCCGAGTTTCAAAACCTCATCAAGCATAGCCTGATTGATTGCAAAACCGGCCTGCACCTCTGCGCGTTCAACACTAAGGCTGGCCTGAAAGTTTCCGCGCGAGAAATAGCGGGCCTGAAGCGAGCGTATCGCATGCTCTGCGCCTTCCAAGCCCTGCGGCAAGCGCAAACGCAGGTCCAGTCCCTTGCCGTTGACCGAGCGTACTTCCCACACGATCCGCGCTTCATTACCGTCGGCGCCATACTGTATCGCGTGGCGCGCAAACCCTGTCATACTCTGGAGCGCCATATCTTTATCCTTCAAGCGAAATAAAACCGCCCATTACTGGGCGGTGTTTTGCTGCTGCAGCTGGTTTTTTTCCTGCTCTACCGCGCGCCATTTGCGCACATTGGCATTGTGTTCCTGCAACGTCTTGGCAAAAACGTGGCCACCGGTCCCATCTGCAACGAAATAGAGGTCTTCCGTATCCAGTGGATTGGCAACGGCTTCAAGCGCTGCACGCCCCGGATTGGCAATCGGTGTCGGTGGAAGGCCGTTGATCACATAGGTGTTGTATGGCGTTGGCTTATCAATATCCGACTTGAAGATTGGGCGATCCGAGGGTTTTCCCGCACCACCGAACAGTCCGTATATGATGGTGGGATCAGACTGGATACGCATACCCTTGTTCAAACGGTTGACAAAAACCGAAGCAACATGCGGACGCTCCGATGCAATGCCTGTTTCTTTCTCGACGATCGAAGCAAGCGTCACAAATTCATTCTTGTCCTTGACCGGAAGGTCTGGACGACGCTTTGCCCATGTCTCATCAATCAGCTTCTGCTGCGAGGCAATCATACGATTGATGATTTCTTCGCGTGTCGTGCCGCGTGTGAAATGGAGCGTATCCGTGAACAGCTCACCTTCCGCTGGCATTTCCTTTGGCATGTCGCCAACGAGGATCGTATCGGCAGAAATGCGGTCGAACACCTGCTTAACCGTAAGGCCTTCGGGGATCGTCAGCGGATACATGATTGATTTGCCGCTGATGAGAATATTCATCACGTCGCGCATGGTCGCTCCGGCAGGGATCGCATATTCGCCCGCCTTCAAATCATTCTCGTGGCCATAGGCGCGCATGCCATAGCGAAAAATGCGGGCATCGCTAACGATCTCGCGGTTTTCGAGACTGTTGGACACTTCCGAAATGCCAGCACCACGTTTTACGAGAAAAGTGGTTTCCGCAGTCAATGGACCTGCCGAGTCAAACTGAAGCTTACCAAAATAAAACAACGCCGATCCACCAATCAAAATCAGCACCAGCAGCGACAACATGAAGTTCATGAAGACGACAATCTGGCTGCGGGCATGACGCGAACGCTTGCGCGGCGGCGGAGTGCCAGGCTCTGGACGCAAGACTTCCGAGGCAGATTTTGGCACAAAGGGCGCAGCAGGCGCGGCCTGTTCCGGCGTCGTAGACGATGGTGTGTTATCCTGCGGCGGCTGTTGGACGGAATTGCCTCCCGCCTTTTCCTCTGACGTCACTCGACTACCTCGTCTTTAGAGCGCATCCCGATCTCATTAAATCAGGTCTGCGCTCTTTTGCTCTGATCCGCCTGAAACGGCATCCAAATCAATTACATTTTGTAGAGCAACACTAAACATAAATGGAAATTTTAAACATGACATAGGGTCATATTTTGACAAAAACGCGGAGAAATCCCCGCGTTTTTAAATAAGCTCAGTTTTCAGCGTACCGTATTTTACGAATAACGGCGCAGAACCAGCGACGCGTTTGTGCCGCCAAAGCCGAAAGAGTTCGACAAGGCTATGTCGATTTTACGCTTACGCGCCTTGTGCGGAACCAGATCGATCTTGGTTTCAACGGCTGGATTGTCGAGATTAAGCGTTGGCGGCGCGATATTGTCGCGAATTGCCAGCGTAGAGAAAATCGCTTCCGCAGCACCAGCAGCACCCAGAAGGTGACCGATAGACGACTTTGTCGAAGACATGGAAATCTTCGAGGCAGCATCGCCAACAACACGCTCAACAGCACCCAGCTCAATCGTATCAGCCATGGTCGACGTTCCATGTGCGTTGATGTAATCGATCTGGTCAGGCGTAATCTCCGCACGCTTCAAAGCTGCAACCATGCAGCGCTCTGCACCTTCACCGCTCTCCGTTGGAGCCGTGATGTGGTAAGCATCGCCCGACAGGCCGTAGCCAACAACTTCAGCATAAATCTTGGCACCACGCGCAAGAGCGTGTTCCAGCTCTTCAAGCACGACAACACCAGCACCCTCACCCATAACAAAACCGTCGCGGTCATTGTCGTAAGGACGCGAAGCTGCAGTTGGATCGTCATTGCGCTTGGTGGACAGCGCCTTACAGGCCGCAAAGCCTGCAAGCGAAATGCGGCTGACTGGAGACTCCGTACCACCGGCAACCATCACGTCCGCATCGCCAAAAGCGATCAGGCGGGCAGCATCGCCAATGGCATGCGTGCCGGTTGCGCAAGCGGTAACAACAGAATGGTTCGGGCCGCGCAGTCCGTGCTTGATCGAAACATGGCCGGAAGCCAGATTGATCAGACGACCTGGAATAAAGAACGGCGAAATGCGGCGCGGGCCTTTGTCGCGCAGCGTGTAGCCCGCTTCAACAATGCCTTCGATGCCGCCAATGCCGGAACCGATCAGAACGCCGGTGCGAACCTGATCTTCATCGCTTGTCGGATGCCAGTTGGCATCATCCAGCGCCTGGTCAGCAGCGCCGACAGCATAAACGATGAACGGATCGACCTTGCGCTGTTCCTTCTGCTCCATATGGAGATCAGGATTGAAAGTACCATTGGTACCATCGCCAAGAGGGATACGGCATGCGATCTGACAAGCCAGATCGTCAACTTCAAATTCCGTGACGCGGCGAGCACCGCTTTCACCGGCAATCAGACGCTTCCAGGTTTCTTCGACGCCGCTTGCCAGCGGCGACACCAAACCAAGACCGGTGATGACGACACGCCTCATATCCACCCCTTAAATTTGAAAAATTCGTTGGAGACATCCCGCAGACAATAAACGCCTCATACGGTGGATGCTCAATCTCGTTACCGGCTCGCTATCGAATTGCGATATGCAAATGGCCATACGGCCAAACCGGGGCAGTTCACTATCTTCAAACTGAAGACAAGCAGGGCCGGGATTCGAAAGAATCCCAGCCCCAAAGGCTCAGATTAGGCAGAAGCCTTATCGATGAACTTTACAGCGTCGCCGACCGTGAGGATCGTTTCTGCTGCATCATCAGGAATTTCAACGCCGAATTCTTCTTCGAAAGCCATGACGAGCTCGACGGTGTCGAGGCTGTCTGCACCAAGATCATCGATGAAGCTTGCACCTTCGGTGACCTTGTCGGCATCTACACCCAGATGCTCAACAACGATTTTCTTGACGCGCTCTGCGGTATCGCTCATGTCGGAACCCTCGACCTGTTTGTTTACTTGCTCCGCATTGGTTAGCGGTATGCATGATTGTAATCAAGTTATAAGGCACCTGCCAAGTTACGAGTTTGCTCGCCTGACAGTCACCCTGTGGATATTCCTTGCGGAACAGGATAACGGCATCCCGCGAACGAAATGCCGAAACTCTCGTCGGGCGCATTACCATGCTTCTTGAGCAAGGCAAAGCGCATTTTGGTTTCTACCACCCGACTTTAAGACTTTTTATACCGTAAAATACTGATTTAATCGCCCCGAAAGAGGTTTTAAATCATAGCCATGCCGCCATTGATGTGCAGTGTCTGACCTGTAACATAGGCTGCTTCATCACTTGCCAGATAGACAACAGCAGCAGCGATCTCGCTGCCAACGCCCATACGCTTCATCGGAATGCTGCCCATGATTGCGTCTTTTTGCTTATCATTCAGCTTGTCAGTCATAGCCGATTCGATGAAGCCAGGCGCAATGCAGTTGACTGTGACGTTACGGCTCGCGATTTCCTGTGCCAGCGACTTCGAGAAGCCGATCAGGCCCGCCTTGGAAGCGCAATAATTCGCCTGACCCGGATTACCCGTTACACCAACAATCGACGTGATGTTGATGATACGGCCCTTGCGGCGACGCATCATTGGATGGGTCAATTCGCGCGTCAGGTTGAACACGGATGTCAGGTTGACATTGAGAACAGCATCCCAATCTTCATCGCTCATACGAACAAACAGGCCATCGCGGGTGATACCAGCATTGTTGACGAGAATGTCGATGCCGCCCATCTCTTCTTCAGCTTTCTGGCCGAGCGCCTTAACGGCTTCCCGATCAGAAAGATTGGCCGGGAAGATGAACGTGCGGTCGCCGAGTTCAGCAGCCAGTTCTTTCAACTTTTCTTCGCGGGTGCCATGTAAGCCAACGATTGCGCCCTGCGCATGAAGTGCACGAGCGATCGCCTCACCCAGACCACCGGTCGCGCCGGTTACGAGAGCCTTGCGGCCAGTCAGATCAAACATTCCAGATCCTTCAGCTATTCAATGCAGCAAGCGCCGCAGCTATTTCTTCGGCCGAACCAACAGTTACGCCGGTCACATCCTTTGAGATACGACGTGCAAGACCCGTCAGAACTTTGCCAGACCCTACTTCATAAAGCGTTGTCACGCCATTGGCTGCAAACCACTCAACAGTTTCGCGCCAGCGCACCTGACCCGTGACCTGCTCAACCAGCAGATCAGCAATTTCATTGGCGTCCGTTACAGGCGCAGCACGCACATTGGCGATGAGCGGCACAACCGGATTGTGCTTTTCAACCTGAACCAGCGCTTCACGCATCGCATCGGCAGCAGGCGCCATCAATGTCGAATGGAACGGTGCGGAAACCGGCAGCATGATTGCGCGCTTGGCACCCTTTTCCGACGCAAGCGAAGCCGCGAGTTCAACCGCCGCCTTCGAGCCGGAGATCACAAGCTGACCGCCGCCATTATCATTGGCGATCTGAACCGAGCCGGAAGCTTTGGCTTCTGCGCAGATAGCATCGACATCGCTGTGTTCCAGACCGATGATGGCAGCCATTGCGCCTTCACCAACCGGAACAGCTTTCTGCATCGCATTGCCGCGAATACGCAGAAGACGTGCAGTATCGGCCAGCGAGAATGTACCAGCCGCGCATAGTGCCGAATATTCACCGAGCGAATGACCGGCAACATAAGCGACCTTGTCTTTGAGCGAAAAGCCCTGCGCTTCCATGACGCGCAGTGTGGCGATGGAAACAGCCATCAGCGCAGGCTGCGCATTGGCTGTCAGCGTCAGAACGTCTTCCGGACCATCAAACATAGTTGCGGAAAGCTTTTCGCCCAGCGCTGCGTCCACTTCCTCGAAAACAGCGCGTGCCTCAGCAAATTGTTCAGCAAGGGCTTTACCCATGCCAACTGCCTGGCTACCCTGTCCCGGAAATGTAAATGCTACCGCCATGAATGCCTCTTTTTATAGAACAATTTCATGCGATGTGCCCCAACACAGGTTGAAAAGTCAACCATTTGTGGATTTCGGCTGGCTTTACGACTTGCAAATCCGGGGAAAAAGACGTAATGAGCGCCCGTTCGTTGCTGGCATTAGCTGGGGGCTGAACGGAGGAGCGACCACTTATTCAACATTTTGTTGAGTTGGCCGTGGAAGTCTAAAGTGCTTCTGCCTCCCGTGTCTCCGCTCTCGATTGTCTTAACTTCAAGCGTCCTTTCTTCCCGGTTTTCCGGTCTTAGAGAAGTCGCAGAGGCTTAGCCGTTAGTGTCAGCGTGATGTAACAGAAGAAAGGCAAAGCCAATGGCTCTTTATGAACATGTGCTTCTTGCCCGCCAGGACATTTCCCAGCAGCAGGTCGACGCGCTCGTCGAACAGTACAAGGGTGTCCTCGAAGCTAATGGCGGCAAGGTTGGTAAGGTAGAAAACTGGGGTCTTCGTCCCCTCACCTACCGCATCAAGAAGAATCGCAAGGCGTATTACACGCTCGTAAACATTGACGCACCAGCAGCTGCTGTTGCTGAAATGGAACGCCAGATGCGCATCAACGAAGACGTTCTTCGTTTCATGACCATCCGCGTTGAAGAACACGAAGAAGGCCAGTCGGCTATGCTTTCGCGCCGCGACGATCGTCGTGAACGCGATGGTGATGACCGTGGCCCACGTCGTCCACGCGAAGGCGGTTTCGACCGTGGTGATCGCGGCCCACGTCGCCCACGTGACAACGAAGCTGGCGAAGGAGCATAATTATGGTTGATATCAATCAGATCCCAACCCGTCGTCCTTTCCACCGTCGTCGCAAGACCTGCCCATTCACAGGTCCAAACGCGCCAAAGATCGACTACAAGGACATCAAGCTCCTGCAGCGTTACATTTCGGAACGCGGCAAGATCGTTCCTTCGCGTATTACAGCTGTTAGCCAGAAGAAGCAGCGCGAACTCGCTCAGGCGATCAAGCGTGCACGTTTCCTCGGCCTGCTTCCATACGTTGTGAAGTAAGACTGTTTCGCAAGGCGACATTCGTGTCGCCTTGCGTTTCTTCCCGGATGCGATGGGCGCAACCGGAGCACTCAAAATCCCAAGTTGGGGCAGAGCGATAGAGCTTTTCAAATTTTGATTTCACCAAAATGAACGCTCTTTGCTTTTGTTTGATCGCATTATCCTACGCAAAACCGCTACGCACTTTTGCTGGAAATGTTTTGAACTGCCTCTAACTGCAAAACCGGAACAGCCGGAGCAGGACAGCGAATTTATGAAATTCAACGGAACCATCATTGGAGTCGGCGTATTGGCGGGGCTTGCCTCGGCACTGATGTCGTCTGGCGTCATCGCCCAGTCGGGCATGGCGGTGGTTTTGTATTTCCTGACACCATTACCAATTTTTGTTGCCGCTCTTGGCTGGGGTTCGAGCGCAGGGCTTGTTGCTGCTGCTTGCGCTACCATTGCGGTCGGCATTGTTGCTACACCGATTGGCGCTGTTCTGATGGCGCTGACGAGCTATGCGCCAGCAGCAATCGGCGCTTATCTTTCAGGCCTCGCCCGTCCTGCTTCCGAACTCGGCGGTCCAAAAGATGTGATGGTCTGGTATCCGCTTTCGGATATTGTTTTCCGTCTGGCGCTGATGGTTGCCGCAAGCTTTATCATCATTGGCTACATCATTGGCTTTGGCCCGGATATGGCGCGTGAGCTTTCAAACACCTTGATTGATAGTCTCGCAGCTGCCGACCCGCAATTCACAGCAAGCGATGAAATGCGTCAAAGCGTTAGCGCACTTCTGATGGTGGCACTGCCTGCGATCCAGCCAGCAACCTGTCTCGCCATTCTGATCGGCAATCTCTATCTCGCCCTGCGTCTGACAGCGCTTTCCGGGCGTCTGCGTCGCCCGCGCGATGACTGGCCCGCAACCATGCGCATGCCGCGCCCAGCACTTCTGGTTTTTGCTGTGGCACTCGCGGTTGCCTTTTTGCCGGGCGCTGCTGGTCTCGTCGCAACTGTCGTTGTGGGTGCATTAAGCTTCGGCTTTATGATTGCCGGCTTGGCAACGTTCCACCAGCGCAGCCGTGGGAAGCCATGGCGCCCGGTTGCTCTGTGGCTCGTTTACGTTGCGATCATTTTGTTCGCATTCCTGCTTTTCGTCTTCATGGTTTTTGGACTTTTCGATACATCGCGCGGCGCGCCAATCTCGAAAATGCCGGAAGCCGACAATCAGTAAATCCGTATTTAAATCTCGAAAGGAAACTCAAATGGACGTTATTCTTCTGGAACGCATCGCTCGCCTCGGTCAGATGGGCGACACTGTAAAGGTCAAGGACGGCTTTGCCCGTAACTTCCTTCTGCCACAGGGCAAAGCTCTTCGTGCCAACGAAGCAAACCGCAAGAAGTTCGAAGGCCAGCGCGCACAGCTCGAAGCTCAGAACCTTGAGCGCAAGAACGAAGCAGAAGCAGTTGCAGCTAAGCTCAACGGCGAATCGTTCATCGTTGTTCGCTCGGCTGGTGAAACCGGCCAGCTTTACGGTTCGGTTTCGACCCGTGATATCGCTGAAATCGTTACGGCTAATGGCTTCAACCTGCACCGCAACCAGGTTGAACTGAAGCAGCCGATCAAAGCCATTGGCATTCATGAAATCGTTATTTCCCTGCATCCTGAAGTCGAAGTTACGGTTTCCGTAAACATCGCTCGTTCGAACGAAGAAGCTGAACGTCAGGCAAAGGGTGAAGACCTGACATCGATCGAAGCGATCTACGGCATCGAAGAAGCTCCACTTGCTGAAGAAATCTTCGACGAAGACGAAGAAGCAGAAGATCAGGCTTAATTAGCACGCTTTTAGCCCGTGAATGCTGGCCTTAACGGCAGGCTTTCCCACGGTGGTAAACTTTATATGACGATGTCCGGCGGTCTCCGCCGGACATTTTCTCTTTTCAGATTAAAAAAACTCCCTATTCTGCAGATTAGTATTGGATTGGAGAGAGTGCCGACGGAAACGTCCGCGTTTGCTCAGGCGATAAGCCATAGGCCAATTGACCGAATGGGAATTGCCTGAAATCTGATGACAGTGCGGCCTCTAAGGCAACAGGTCGCCTGCCATGCAACCGCATGGATGTTGCACTTGCTTCAATCTCTAAAAAAGGGGATGGGGCTCATGAATAGAATGCTGCGTACTGTACTGTCGCATATGATTAAAGTTGGCGACCTGACGGTTACTGATTCAAAGGGGAATGCCAATCGTTATGGTGATGCGACTGGAGAGCCGGTCCATATACGGTTCAATACGCTGCATGCGGAACGCGCCGTCGCGCTCGACCCGGAACTGAAACTCGCTGAATGTTTCATGGATGGTGAGATCGATTTTCTGGAAGGCGATATTTATACACTTCTGAAGATCGTCTTCGAAAATACTGGTCCAACAGCGGCAACGGAGCCATGGATGAAAGCGGCCGGCAAAGTCCGTGTGCTATTCCGGCGCTTTCAGCAGATGAATAATATCGCCCGCTCATCCAGCAACATTAAAAGCCATTACGACCTTTCGGGCGCTCTTTACGATCTGTTTCTTGACCCCGACAAACAATATTCCTGTGCCTATTTTGAAACGCCTGATGCGACGCTTGAGCAAGCACAGCTTGCAAAAAAGCGTCACATCGCTGCCAAGCTTCTCGTCAATGACGGCGACAAGATACTGGATATCGGTTGTGGCTGGGGCGGAATGGGGCTTTATCTGGCCCGTTATCTTAAGGCGAATGTCACCGGCGTGACACTCTCCGAGGAACAGCATGCCATCGCGAACAAACGTGCCATCGAAGAAGGGCTAGCGGACCAAGCTAATTTCCAGCTGACGGATTATCGCAATATTGATGACCAGTTCGACCGGCTGGTTTCTGTCGGCATGTTTGAGCATGTGGGCGTTGGGCATTTCGCAGAATATTTCCAACACGCGGCGCGGCTGCTGAAAAAAGACGGCGTGTTTCTGCTCCATGCCATTGGTCGCGCTGATGGACCTGGTGCGACCAATCCATTTATTCGCAAGTATATTTTCCCCGGCGGGTATATCCCTGCCCTTTCTGAAGTGCTCCCGCATATCGAGAAAGCAGGGTTATACGTCACCGACATTGAAATCCTGCGCCTTCATTATGCAGAAACGCTCAAAGAATGGCGCCTGGCCTTCATGGCCCGGCGTGAAGAAGCCAAAGCGCTTTATGATGAACGCTTTTGCCGGATGTGGGAGTTTTATCTGGCGGCATCTGAAAGCGCATTCCGCTGGCAGAATATGATGGTTTTCCACATCCAGATTGCCCATTGTCAGGACGCTGTACCTCTAACGCGTAACTATATTGAGGCTGAGGAAAAGCGGCTCAAGCGGCTTGATAGTGCACCAAAAGGAGCGAACAGCGAGGTACGGGAAATCAAAAAAAGACTAAAAGTATAATTATCGCGAGGACACTTTGTTTATTAGTCGACAAAAAAGTTAATGACTATCAGAGTTAAACCCAATAAGTCAGATGGCATCCAATCTCGGATACTGTTGACCAAATTTTTAGTTGTCGCTTAAAGCATATTAACTTATTTTCTTTAATTTATATGGCTTTAAATCATCCGGTCTTTTTAGATCGAATCTATATAAAAGCCAAATGTTTGGGATGTCGATTAGAGAATGAAGCCAATTGTTTTTGACGCATCTTTCGCAATACAACGACTAGGCCAAATGCCAACAGGAATCGGCCGCGTCGAAAGAGCCTGGTTGAAGTATATAATTGGTTTAAATTCACCGGTTTATTTTTCCGTGCGCCGAAATGACATGGTAATGCTCCTTGGTAAAGAGTCTTCGTCGTATCTTTTAGAAATTCTCGAAAAAGTTTCTTCGGATAATTTGAATTTTAAATCTAAAATGCTTTGGAAATTGGGCAGAAAGCGTCGTGCGGTTCGAACGAATTTGGCACAATTCGCGATTATGACCTGGCATAGCTTTGGTAAAAAACAAATGATTTCCGAGCACTTTAAACGGCTCTGTCCGCAAGGCGGCTGGTACATATCAGCTGGCCTTCATCCGGGCGAGGATGTTTTTCTTGATACTATTCGAGAAGCTGGCTTTCGTACCGCCGTGATGTTGCACGACACTATTGCCCTAGACTTTCCTCAATATTGCGAAGCCTCAATGCAGCCTCACTTACAAGGACTCGTAAAATACCAAGCAAAATCTGGCGATTATCTTATATGCAACTCACAATCAACTGCCGACAGTTTTGTTGAACACGCATTGCGATTAAATGGAAATCCGGTCAAAACTAAGTACATCGTCTCGCATCTAGGCCTCCACGATACAAAGAAAGTAAATGACAGCAAGGCATCTGCATCCTATGCGAGTATAGATAAAAAACGACCGATTTTTATGATACTCGGGACAATTGAACCGCGTAAAAACCATAGCTTCATTGTCGATCTATGGGAAAAAATAGCCCAAGAAACAAAACCAGAAAATATGCCCCAGTTGGTTGTATTGGGTCACTGGGGATGGAAAATTGAAGGCCTGAAAAATCGACTGGAAAGCAGCCCTTTATTGGGCTGGGCACTCCATCTCTTAATTGGCCCTGACGACGCTACGGTCGCACAGTTACTGGCTGATTGTAACGCGTTACTTATGCCGAGTTTTGCAGAGGGTTACGGGCTACCAGTACTAGAAGCAGCGCGCGATGGCATTCCCGTTATTGCGAATGATTTGGCGGTATATCGCGAAATCGCAGGCGATTATCCTGATTTATGCAGCATCGATGATCCTGCAGGGTGGGAACGACTTATCAAACTTCACTCCCAAAAGCGCGAGCGTTTGCAACCACCAGCAATTCCGACATGGGATCAGCATTTCGAGCGCGTTATGAACGCATTGCGTGCGACAGACACCACCGAGGGTTAGCTAAATTAACGTGCGTAAATGGCACGTCTGTCTGTGGATGCCTGTGAATCATGGTATAGTTTACGGCTTCTGGCAGGAATCACCTTGAGGCTGCGTTGTGTTTGGCTTCACTTCAGTTCTGGCTGGAAAAGATCAGGGACAGGAAAAGACGGACATGGCGGAAGCGGCGGTACGCAAACTTGACGATGCGCGCGATCAGAAAGATGCGCTTTATCGTGAAGCACCCCACAATATTGAAGCAGAGCAAGCGCTTTTGGGTGCTATTCTCATCAACAATGACGCCTTCTATCGCGTTTCAGACTTTCTGAAGCCAACACATTTCTTTGAGCCTTTGCACCGCCGCATCTATGAGATCGCAACCGATCTCATCCGTGTTGGCAAAATGGCCAATCCGGTTACGATGAAAACCTTCCTGCCGAATGAAGGCAAGATCGGCGATCTGACGGTTTTCCAGTATGTTGCACGTCTTGCAACCGAAGCCGTCACCATCATCAATGCCGAAGATTATGGCCGCGCAATCTATGATCTTGCGACCCGCCGCGCTTTGATCGGCATTGGCGAAGATATGGTCAATATCGCCTATGACGCGCCGGTCGATAATGCCCCGCAGGAACAGATCGAAGACGCCGAGCGCCGCCTGTTTGAACTAGCGGAAACGGGTCGCTACGATGGCGGTTTTCAGGCGTTTAAAGATGCTGTCACCACGGCTGTCGATATGGCCAATGCCGCATTCATGCGTGATGGTCATTTGTCCGGTGTTTCCACCGGCATTCATACGCTTGATGGCAAGATGGGTGGCTTGCAGCCATCCGATTTGATCATCCTTGCAGGTCGTCCGGGTATGGGCAAGACTTCGCTTGCCACCAATATCGCTTTCAATATCGCCAACGCCTATGAAGCTGAGCAGCAGGCCGATGGCACGATGAAGGCAATCAACGGCGGCGTTGTTGGTTTCTTTTCGCTCGAAATGTCGGCTGAACAGCTCGCAACCCGTATTATTTCTGAGCAGACAGAGGTTTCTTCTTCAAAAATCCGTCGCGGTGACATCACGGAACAGGATTTTGAAAAGCTGGTCGCCTGCTCGCAGCATATGCAGAAGATTCCGCTTTATATCGATCAGACCGGTGGCATCTCGATTGCACAGCTCGCAGCCCGCGCGCGTCGTCTCAAGCGTCAGCGTGGCCTCGATGTTCTGGTGATCGACTACGTTCAGCTGATGACTGGCTCTTCCAAGGCGTCGTCACAGAACCGCGTACAGGAAATCACGGAAATCACCACCGGCCTGAAAGCGCTCGGCAAGGAGCTCAATGTTCCGATCATCGCGCTGTCACAGCTCTCACGTCAGGTGGAAAGCCGTGATGACAAGCGCCCACAACTCTCCGATCTTCGTGAATCCGGTTCGATCGAGCAGGATGCCGACGTGGTGCTCTTCGTGTTCCGCGAGGAATATTACGTCAAGAACCTGGAGCCGCGTGACGAGTTTGATCCGAAATATGAAGAGTGGAAGCAGCACTTTGAAAAAGTAAAGGGCACGGCTGATGTGATCGTTGCCAAGCAGCGTCACGGACCGACTGGCACTGTGAAGCTTGCGTTCCAGGCTGAATTTACGCGATTTGCAGATTTGGCCGAGGGTTCTTATATCCCGGAACAGTATGAATAAATCCGAATGTTCCTTTTGGTCGCAATTCCGAACGGAAAACCGCTACGCACTTTTCCTGGAATTGCTTGTATCCCGGAGCAATATGAATAGTTTTTCCGATCCTCGAGGGCGTGCCTGATGGCCAAGGCACGCGTTCAGTTCATCTGTCAGAACTGCGGCGCGGTGCATACGCGCTGGGCAGGCAAATGCGACTCTTGCGGCGAGTGGAATACACTCGTCGAAGAAGGCACCAATAGCGGCATCGGGTCTGGCCCCGGTTCCATGCTGTCCAAGCGAAAAGGCCGCGCTGTCGCCCTCACTTCGCTATCGGGTGAAATCGAAGATGCGCCACGCATCATTTCCGGCATTAGCGAGCTGGATCGCGTCACTGGCGGTGGTTTCGTTCGCGGGTCAGCGATACTGATCGGCGGTGATCCGGGTATTGGTAAATCCACACTCCTGACACAGGCAGCGGCAGCGCTTGCCAATCATGGACATCGCATTGTCTATGTATCGGGCGAAGAAGCCGTCGCGCAGATACGGCTGCGCGCGCAGCGTCTGGGCGTAGCATCGTCTGCCGTGGAGCTGGCCGCTGAAACCAATGTTGAAGACATTCTCGCCACCGTATCCGATGGCAAGCGGCCCGATCTCGTCATTATCGATTCGATCCAGACACTCTGGACCGACATGGCAGATTCTGCACCCGGAACCGTCACACAGGTCCGTTCATCTGCGCAGGCGATGATCCGTTATGCCAAGCAAACGGGCGCAGCCGTGGTTCTCGTTGGGCACGTCACCAAGGAAGGCCAGATTGCCGGTCCGCGCGTAGTTGAACACATGGTCGATGGCGTTCTCTACTTTGAAGGCGAAGGCGGGCATCAATACCGCATTCTTCGCACCGTCAAGAACCGTTTTGGCCCGACCGATGAGATCGGTGTGTTCGAAATTTCGGATGGCGGCTTGCGCGAAGTCTCCAATCCGTCAGAACTGTTCCTGGGTGAGCGCAATGCGAAATCGCCGGGGGCAGCCGTTTTTGCAGGCATGGAAGGCACGCGCCCGGTTCTGGTCGAGATACAGGCACTCGTCTCCCCTTCATCGCTTGGCACACCGCGCCGCGCTGTTGTAGGCTGGGACGGAAGCCGTTTGGCAATGATTCTGGCTGTGCTCGAATCACATTGCGGCGTGCGCTTTGGCCAGCATGATGTTTATCTCAATGTAGCGGGCGGCTATCGCATCAGCGAGCCTGCGGCCGATATTGCGGTTGCTGCAGCACTCGTTTCGTCCATTGCAGGCATTGCCCTGCCCGCAGATAGTGTTTATTTCGGCGAAATCAGCCTTTCTGGAGCTGTTCGTGCGGTTTCACATGCGGTACAGAGGCTGAAAGAAGCTGAAAAGCTTGGCTTTCAACAGGCGGTAGCACCCGGCGGAACCAGTGACCTTTGGAAAGATCGCAATTTCAGCCTCGTGGAAACCACTGCTCTCTCGGACCTCGTTGTGCGCATTGCTGCATCGGGCCCGGCCAAAAAGTGACCAGTATCTGTAATCATCAGGTTGCAGATCATTGAATTTAACAAGATTTAGCTGCGGAAGGTTTCGTCAACTTTCCGATGTTAATCTATGAGAACTATGACTGCCCCGCAGGCAAAAACATCCTGCGCATCAATAAGGACAGCCCAGAATGCCGGTTACGCTACTTGATGGAATTCTACTCGGAATAACGCTGGTTTCGGCCGTGCTTGCGATGGTTCGCGGCTTCTCCCGCGAAGTGCTTTCGCTGGTTTCATGGGCTGCGGCAGCAGCAGCGGCTTACCTGTTTTACCAGCCAGTCCTGCCTTATCTCCAGCCATACATCAACAATGAGACAATCGCGAAAATTGCAGCTGCAGGTGCAGTGTTCCTCGTCGTGCTGATTGTTGTGTCGCTGATTACGATGAAAATTGCCGATTTCATCATCGACAGCCGTATCGGTGCGCTTGATCGCACGCTCGGCTTCCTGTTCGGCGCTGCCCGTGGTGTTCTGCTGGTTGTTGTCGCGATGCTGTTCTTCAACTGGCTGGTTCCAACTGGACAACCTGCATGGGTTACCAATGCGAAGTCCAAGCCAATGCTCGACTCTTTCGGTCAGCAGCTTATTGAGCTTCTGCCAGCGGACCCTGAATCTGCCATAAAGCAGTTCAAGCCGGGACAGGATGCTCAGACACCTGCTGGCACGACGACCGAACAGCCCGTACCGGACGACACACCGGCTGCAAACTGATCTTGAATCACCATTTTTGAAACCGGCAGCATAAAGCTGCCGGTTTCATCTGTTTTTAGCCAAAGTCTTATCCTATATCAGCGGCTGAAACGCGCATCATGCAAGGGATCGCTTTTAAAACGCGGGCTTTTGCTGTAAATGTTGCTTTTAGTAACCGCAATCGAAAGGCCTTGCGGACGATGTCCCAACAATCGCATGACGAAAACTCCTTTATGCTGGACGATGATACGTTGCATGAAGAGTGTGGTGTATTTGGTATTCTCGGCCATGAAGATGCGGCAGCGCTGACAGCGCTTGGTCTGCACGCTTTGCAGCATCGTGGACAGGAAGCTGCTGGTATCGTTTCCTATCACAACCGCCGTTTCCATTCAGAGCGACACATGGGGCTGGTCGGCGATCACTTCACCGATGCGTCGACGCTTCATCGTCTGCCCGGCGACCGCGCGATCGGCCATGTGCGCTATTCCACGACAGGCGAAACCATCCTGCGCAATGTGCAGCCGCTTTTTGCAGAGCTGGAAGTTGGCGGCATCGCGATTGCGCATAACGGTAATTTCACCAATGGTATTACGCTTCGCAAGCAGCTGATTGCATCGGGCGCAATCTTTCAGGCCACATCGGACACTGAAGTTGTTCTGCACATGATCGCCCGCTCGCGTCAAGCATCGTCGAGCGATCGCTTTGTCGATGCGATCCGTCAGGTTGAGGGCGGTTATGCCATGCTGGCCCTGACCCGCACGAAGCTGATTGCGGCGCGTGACCCTGTCGGTATCCGACCACTCGTTATGGGTGAGCTTGACGGCAAGCCGATCTTCTGTTCGGAAACCTGTGCTCTCGATATTATCGGCGCGAAATATGTCCGCGATGTGGAAAATGGCGAGATCATCATCTGCGAAATCCAGAAGGATGGCTCGATTACGACGGATTGTATCAAGCCTGAAAATCCACAGCCGGAACGTCTCTGCCTGTTTGAGTATGTCTATTTCGCCCGGCCTGACTCGGTCGTTGGTGGCCGCAGTGTTTATGTTGCGCGCAAGAACATGGGCATGGAACTGGCAAAGGAATCGCCAATCGAAGCCGATGTTGTTGTTCCCGTGCCAGATGGCGGCACGCCAGCGGCGCTTGGTTTTGCGCAGGCCAGCGGTATTCCGTTTGAATATGGCATCATCCGCAACCACTATGTCGGCCGTACCTTTATTGAGCCAACGCAGCAAATTCGTGCGCTGGGTGTGAAGCTCAAGCATTCGGCCAATCGTGCGATGATTGAAGGCAAGCGTGTCGTTCTGGTGGATGATTCCATCGTGCGCGGCACAACCTCGGTCAAGATCGTGCAGATGATCCGGGATGCGGGTGCCAAGGAAGTGCATATCCGCGTCGCAAGCCCGATGATTTTTCATCCGGACTTCTACGGAATCGATACGCCGGACGGCGATAAGCTGCTGGCGAACCAATATGACAGCCTTGAGGCGATGTGCCGTTATATCGGTGCAGATTCGCTGGAATTCCTCACCATTGACGGGCTTTACAAGGCCGTTGGCGGTGAAGCTCGTGATCCAAAGGCCCCTGCCTTCACCGATCACTATTTTACGGGTGAATATCCAACCCGTCTTCTCGATCAGGAAGGCGAAAGCAACGTCCACACGTTGTCGCTTCTCGCCTCAAACGGCTGATCGATTGTCTTCACGCAGGCGGCTCAACGGGCCGCCTGTTTCATCTCTAAGAATTACACTGGGGGTATAATGAATATCGACCTTACAGGCCGCGTGGCCTTGGTAACGGGCGCATCGCGCGGTATTGGTTATTTTCTGTCGCTTGAACTGGCAAAGCGCGGCGCACATGTGATTGCAGTGGCACGCACCGTCGGCGGTCTGGAAGAACTCGACGACGATATTCGCAAGGTCGGTGGCAGTGCCACACTTGTTCCGCTCGATATTACTGATATGGAAGCGATCGACCGTCTCGGCGGCTCTATTTATGAGCGTTGGGGCAAGCTCGACATTCTGGTTGCAAATGCTGGCATTCTTGGCACGATTTCCCCCATCGGCCACGTTGAAGCTAAAGTTTTTGAGCAGGTGATGAATGTCAACGTTACAAGCGTGTGGCGTCTCATCCGCACAACAGACACCCTGCTGCGCGCATCTGATGCTGGACGCGCTATTCTGCTCTCATCAGGTGTTGCACATAGCTGCCGGGCTTTCTGGGCGCCCTATGCGGCGTCCAAGGCTGCTGTCGAAGTGATGGGACGCAGCTGGGCCGAAGAAACCAAGCAGATGAAGCTTAAGGTCAATTCGGTCAATCCGGGTGCAACCCGTACCGCCATGCGCGCAAAAGCAATGCCAGGTGAAGATCCTGAAACATTGCCGACGCCGCAGTCGGTTGCAGAAAAAATCGTCCAGCTTGCCGATCCAAAGCTCGACATCACAGGAAAGCTTTACGACGTACGTCAGGATAAATTCCTCGACTATCATATGCCTTCCTGATTCACTTTGCCGGCCTTGCATAACCCCAAGGCCGGATTTAACTTATTTGTATTATGCCGCTCCCGCCGAACGCTTCGGCCCTGTTTTTAAGCGGACCTCTCCCCCATGCCTATCATTACAAACCTTGTGTCCCAATATGATTGGAGGAACGATGTCTCACGATTACCAGCGATTTATCGTCATCAGCGGCGGCCCCGGGTCGGGCAAAAGCACACTCATCAACGCGTTGGAGAAACAAGGCTTTTCACGCAGCATCGAGGCAGGTCGCGCCATTATTCAACATCAGACAAAGATTAGCGGAAATGCGTTGCCATGGGCAGATCGCGCTTTGTTTGCGGAACTGATGTTGTCATGGGAGATGCGCTCTTACGAGCTTGCATTAGAGCAAAAAGGGCCGGTGTTTTTCGACCGGGGCGTGCCGGATGTGATCGGCTATCTTACGCTTTGCGGTCTACCTGTGCCTGAGCATATGCACCGCGCAGCATCGATGATTCAATATAACAGAACGGTGTTTCTTGCTCCGCCATGGCAGAGCATTTTCGCTCAGGATACCGAGCGCAAACAGGACTTTGATGAAGCCGTTCGCACATTCAAAACGATGGAACAAACTTATCGGGGGCTTGGATATGAAATCGCGCTCCTGCCGGAATCAACGGTTCAGGAGCGCGTGAACTTTATCCGCAAAACCTTGCCGTCAGACTTCTTTTGATGGCTCGCTTTCAAGCGCAGCATTGCCGTCAGCGGCTTCACGCCTGTTCCACGCAACAAGGCTGAACGGGAGAAACGCCAGATAGACCAGTGCTGTGAGCGTCAGCGTATGCCATGTGAAGCTCATCAGGAACGCCACATAGATCACCACGAGCAAAATCAGCGGCATCACGAAATCGCGGCGAATGAGACCGCCTGCGGACTTACCATTATAGACCGGCAGACGACTGACCAGCAGGAAAGCAATTGCTACGGTGAAAACTGCGACCGCAAAAGCCAGCCCCTTGGTTGGTGTGAGGCCCAGAAAACCGAGATAAACGGGCAGCAGCACCAGCATCGCACCCGCAGGTGCTGGCACGCCGATAAAATAATTGCTCTGCCACGGCGGACGGTTTGGGTCTTCCAGCATGACATTGAAGCGCGCCAGGCGAAGGCAGCAGGCAATCGCATAAAGGAGTGCCGCAATCCAGCCGAACGAACGCGCCTGATCAAGCACATAGACGTAAAGCACGAGCGCCGGAGCAACACCGAAATTGACAATGTCAGCGAGTGAATCCATTTGCTCGCCAAACTTGGACGAGCCTTTCATCATACGCGCAACGCGACCATCCACGCCATCGAGAAATGCAGCAATCAGCACCATCATCACCGCAAGTTCAAAACGGTGTTCAAACGCCAGGCGAATGCCCGTCAGCCCCGCACAAATCGCAAGAACTGTGATCACATTCGGAACAACGATGCGCAGTGGAATCTGCGACAATTTAGGGCCGCGCGATGAATTCACGCGGCCATTCGGCTCAAAGGGTGGGAATGGTGTTTCCATCGGCTCAGGCGATCCGAACCACTGGCTCAGCGCGTTCACTGCCAAATTCGGCAAGCACGGTTTCTCCGGCCACGGCCGTCTGGCCAACAGCCACGCGAACCGAGGCACCGGCAGGCAAATAAACATCGACGCGGGAACCGAAACGGATCAGGCCGAAGCGTTCGCCCACACTAAGATTATCGCTTTCACGCGACCAGCAAACAATGCGGCGTGCAACAAGACCGGCGATCTGCACGACGCCGACTTTACCGTTTGCACTGTCGATGAGAACGGAATTGCGTTCATTATCTGTGCTGGCCTTATCGAGTTCTGCATTGAGAAATTTTCCGGGACGGTGGAAAATCTTTTCGATCTTACCACGCACTGGCGCGCGGTTGATGTGAACCGAAAACACATTCATGAACACGGAAACGCGCATCAGCGGCTCTGCACCGAGTTCCAGTTCTGCTGGCGGCACAGCCGGACCAACAAAAGATACTTTGCCATCAGCCGGGCTGATCACCAGATCATCGGCAATGGGCGTCACGCGTTCAGGGTCACGGTAGAAATAGATGCACCAGATGGTCAGCACCAGACCGACCCAGAAAAGCGGCTCCCATAGCCAGCCCAGAATGAGTGAAACCACGAAAAACGCCGCGATAAACGGATAGCCTTCACGATGGATCGGTACGAAAGTGTTACGGATAGTATCAGACAGGCTCATCGGTTTTCCTTTAGGTTTGGCCGTTTTTACCTCATCCTGTCCAAAATCCAAATCGATTTCGCAAATTATTCACGGCTGTCAGGGCGCGTGATCCTATCGTGCCTTATGGCCAGTAATTCGTATAACGCGTGAAAATGATAAAGAGCGCAAAGAGGATCGCCGCCGAGATCACCATCACACAGGCGATCTTATAGACGCTCCACACCAGCCACAGCGAAAATCTGATCATTCGCCCCCTTTGTGGACATACTGGCTTTTCGACTCATCCGTAAAAACTTGCGCAACGAAATTTGCTGTCCACTCGACCGTAATTTCGTAAGGCGTCCCACCTACTTCTATTTCTCTACCCACGAAATCGTCCATATCCAAAGGACATAACTTATTCAAAAATTTGTTTCTATCAGGCTCGAAAATTGCATTTCAGCGCCGTGAACGACAGCGGCGCTTTTCAAACCATGCAAGATTTTTCAAATTAGGGTTGGCGAAATTGCGCCAGTTGCATGACACTATCAATGGCTCTTGACTGCGCTCAAACAACAAATCTGGGCCCACCCACCCAGTATAATATCCGTTGCAGCTATATGGCCACTTACTCAACCCCGTTAAATCCCGCTTTCCTTTTGGAACAGGCAAGTTTGTTTCTCCGTCAAAGACACCACGGCCGCCGCCGCCGATCTTCTTAGTAAAGACCTCGATATAGCGGTCATTGAAACACATAAACTCTATATCTTCCGCAAGTCGTGTGTGCCCGTCTGAAGAAAAAAGATCCTTACGGCCATGTAGAGTGAATTCGAAAACTCGTTTCACCACCATTTTGTTCGGCAACACGTAGCTGTCGTTAAAATACGAAACCCCCGCAACCAGCATAAATGCAATATAAAGGGTTACAATCGTAACGCAGAAAAACTCGTAGACCTTCCAGGCCCACCAGAGTGTTTTTTTCCAAAATGTTTTTTGCCGAAATATCTGTGACATTGTCAGCCCCAGACTGACAATGTCTTAATTTTCGATTTCTGCAAAGAGCCTTACTCGGCTGCGGGAACGCCCCGGCTGACGATGCCCATATCGTCATTCTCGCGAACCTGACGCAGGCGTTCTTCTGCCTCATCCGCTTCGCGCTGACGGCTCCACATCGACGCGTAAAGTCCATCCTGCAAGAGCAGATCGCGATGCGTACCACGTTCGGCAATCAGACCATCTTTCAGCACGATAATTTCGTCGGCGCTGATCACAGTCGACAGACGGTGCGCGATAACCAGCGTTGTGCGACCACGGCTGACAATATCAAGCGCCGATTGGATTTCCTGCTCCGTCGCAGTATCCAGCGCCGAAGTTGCCTCGTCCAGAATGAGGATCGGTGGTGCTTTGAGAATTGTGCGTGCAATCGCTACGCGCTGCTTTTCGCCGCCTGAAAGCTTCAATCCGCGTTCACCCACCATCGCCTGATAGCCTTCAGGCAGATGCTTGATGAACTGGGAAATCTGCGCCATTTCGGCAGCCTTTTCCACTTCATCGTCGGTTGCATCGGTACGGCCATACCGAATATTATAGGCAATCGTATCGTTGAACAGCACCGTGTCCTGCGGCACCATGCCGATGACTTTTCGCAAGCTTTCCTGTGTCACGTCGCGCACGTCCTGTCCGTCAATCGTAACCGAACCTGACTGGACATCATAGAAACGGAACAGCAGACGCGAGATCGTCGATTTGCCCGCACCGGATGGGCCGACAATCGCCACTGTCTTGCCCGCAGGCACTTCAAAGCTCACACCCTTGAGAATCGGGCGATTGGCGTCATAGGCAAAATGCACATCGTTGAAACGGATTGCACCCTTATCCACGCTCAGCGGCGCAGCGGTCGGCTTATCCTGCACTTCCTGCTGCACATCCAGAAGGTCAAACATCTGCTCGATATCCGTGAGGCCCTGACGGATTTCGCGATAGATGAAGCCAATGAAATTGAGCGGAATGGAAAGCTGCATCAGCATGGCATTGATGAAAACGAAGTCACCCAGCGACTGCGTACCTGCCTGCACTTCGCGCGCCGACATCACCATGACAATCGCCATACCCATGCCGAAGATGACAGCCTGCCCAAAGTTAAGCCAGCCGAGCGAGGTCCATGTCTTGGTCGCCGCATCTTCATAACGCGCCATTGACGCATCGAAGCGCTTGGCTTCCATGGTCTCATTGCCAAAATATTTGACCGTCTCAAAATTAAGCAGCGAGTCGATCGCTTTGGTGTTGGCATCGGTATCGGAGTCATTCATCTCGCGACGGATATTGATGCGCCAGTCACTCGCTTTAATCGTGAACCAGGTATAGGCAACGACCGTAACAGCCACGACCAACAGATAGGAGAAGCCATAAGCGAAGGCGAAAATCACCGCCGTCAGCGCAAATTCCAGAATGGTTGGCAGCGTGTTGAGGATCGTGAAACGGACAATGGTTTCAATGCCCTTGGTGCCGCGTTCGATCACACGCGACAACCCGCCCGTGCGCCGTTCCAGATGAAAGCGCAATGAGAGCTGGTGCATATGCACGAAGGTTTTATAGGCAAGCTGGCGCACGGCATATTGCCCGACACTGGCAAACAGTGCGTCGCGCAACTGGTTCAAACCTGCCTGAATAATCTTGGCGGCGTTGTAGGCCAACACCAGCATCACCGCACCGGTAAGAAAGAGCGGAATATAATCAGCTGCGTCGAGCTGACCGTTCAACGCATTCGTCACCCATTTGAAGAAATAGGGAACAAGGATCAGCACAATCTTGGAAATCACCAGATAGAACGTCGCCCACACCACGCGCATACGCAGATCGGGGCGTTCAGACGGCCACATATAGGGCCACAGATTTCGCAAGGTTTTAAGCGTCTCGCCGGAGTCGGCAGAAACAGTTTTGGGGGCACTCATGGTGTTTCTTTCAGATCAGACAGGTTTTTCGCAGCAGCCATTGCTGAAGGCTGCAAGATGCGAACGAATTTTGGTCAATTGCTGCCAGTTTACGCTATAGCGCGATGTCTGGCGGTCGGGCCGATAGTCAATAAGGCCAGCCTGGACGAGAACCTTGAGGTGCTGCGACACGGTGGACTGCGCAAGGTCAAGACGACCGACAATATCTTTGCAGCAGCAAGCATCTTCAAAAATCAACTGACGGAGAATGTGGATACGCACGGGATGGCCAAGCGCTGCATAAATGCGCGCAGCATCCTCATCGTCCATGCCCGAAACAGGGTGGGTCGTTATTTTTAGGGAGATACTCATCGTAAATCGACGATATACGATTATACTGGAAATCGCAATATTACGCAGCGTCCTTTCTAAAGGACACTGCGTTCACGAAATGGAGATAACGCGTTTATATCAGTTTGCAGAATCGTGCAGGCGGCGCTGCACTTCATCATCGGCGAGCGGTTGTTGCGGCATAACAAATACCTGACCCGGCAGGATAAGGTCCGGGTTGCGGATCTGATCACGATTGGCAAGATAGATCGTGGTGTAGCGCATGCCATGACCATAAGTACGCTTGGAGATCGTCCAGAGATTATCACCCTTGCGGATAATCACCGAGCCATCCACCTTCTGCAAAGGTGTCCCGCCTTCAGCATCCTGTGCACTTACAGTCTGCGCGCCCGACCCCGTTGCAACGGCGGAGACATTCTCACCAGCCTCGCGACGGAACGGGACGCGCGCGGTTGCAATCACCCGACCACTGCCATCAAGCAAATCGGCGCGGATGATATAATCCCCCACCGCAAGCGACTTTTGGCTCTGTACCAAAAAGCGACCTTCCGGCGAAATTTGGCTTGAGCCAAGCAGAATATCGTTTGCATTGACGACAACCGTGCTGCCACCCTTTGCGTTGCCTGCAACGAAAACTTTGTTGCCTTCGATTTCCACCGCCTCAATGGCAATCGGTGCATCAACTGGCGACTGAGCCTTTGGCGCCTGCTCTCCAGTTTCCGTCGACGATACCGCCTGCGGTGCCGACACGTCCGGCTTGGTGATCAGACGGCTGGCCTGACCCGGCTCTTCAACGAGCGCCAGAACCTGACCATTGCTGTTATCTGGTACGGATACGATTGCTGTCTGCGCCGAAGTTGCAACATTGGCTCCATCACCGCCTGCGCGCAGCACAAGCTGATGATCGCCCGGTGAAAGCGGCCGATCGAGAACGATTGCAAAATCGCCGTTCGATCCCGCCTTGGCTGCCCCCAATACTCTGGAGCCAGAAATAATCTCAACGTCAGCATTGGGCGCTGCCTGTCCTGCAATCACAACGGAACCATCGGCTTCGACGCGCAAAATATCAAACACGGGCGTTTTAGCAGGCGCCGACGTTGTTTGAGCCGGCTGAGCATCAGGCTGCGATGCAGCCTCTTGCGGTTCCACCTCGACTGTTTTCTCCGGCACCTGCGATACCGCGGGTGCCTCAGGTACAACGGGTTTGGATGCGCTGCCGGTTTCGGGGTTCTTCGCGGCTATGTCTGAACCAGGGGTGCCCCCCTGATCTTTTAGCGAAGTCCAATAATATGCGCCGCCGCCGAGAATAAGGAGCAGCACGATGCCGATAATTCCGTATCTTTTGTTTTGCATTTCGGCCCGAAACCCACATGAGTAAATTAGTCAATGGGTTTATCGCTTTTTTATGCGCCTCACAAGAAGTTGAGCCGAATTACAAACATTATCGGTACTGATTATAAGAAAACTACTCTTCTTTACAGCTGATTGGCTTTTCCTGATCGGGATCATCCATCAGATTATAGAGATCAGCGCTGTCGCCTTTGGTCCACCAGATGTAGATGCCGCCCGCATATTTTGCACCAGAACCCGCAAGCACATTGGCTGCGATAACCGAAGCGTCTTCCATTTCGAGCTGCACAAGCGAATTTTCACCGGCATTATAATAGGTGGCAGAAACGTTCTGTTCACCGCATTTATAAAGAACCGAGTTTTCCGTTACTTCCACGTCGTCGGGCAGAGGAATGTTAATTTCTCCAGCCAGCGCACCCGATGCCACAAGCGAAAAACCCATAGCCAAAACCAACTTCTTCATCATATCAAACTCCCTGCCTCATTGATGCTTCGTGACAGTTATAGCTTGAGACGCTTGACGCTGAAACCGCAAAAGCGCACAAGAAATCATGTCTCAGATTCGATCCATTTGTGTTTATTGCGGCTCTTCAACGGGCTTAAATCCAATCTATCGCGAAGCGGGCCTCACGCTTGGCCACTCGCTTGCTGAACACGGCATTCGCCTTGTTTATGGCGGTGGAACGCGCGGCATTATGGGCGCGGTTGCGCAAGGCGTGATGGAAGCGGGCGGCGAAGTCACCGGCATCATCCCCACCTTCCTGCTCGACAAGGAAGCAAGCCTTGAAAAGGCGCAGGAGCTGACCGAGCTGATCGTGGTTGGCGATATGCACGAACGCAAGCATCTGATGTTCCAGAAGTCGGATGCTTTCGTCACGCTCCCCGGCGGCATTGGCACGGTTGAAGAAATCGTGGAAATGATGACATGGGCGCAGCTGGGCAAGCATCGCAAACCGATGGTTTTCGCCAATATCAACAATTTCTGGCAGCCGATGCTCACACTGCTTGAGCATATGACCGCCGAAGGCTTCATTCATACCGCCCATCAGGTCAAGCCGCTGGTGATTGATGAGGCAAAAGACATCGTGCCTGCAATCCTCGCTGCCAATGGCCGCGCACATGAAGGCGATCCGAAAATCATCGAAAAGATGTAATCGTGGCTCTGAACCGATTGCATAAACACCAAAAGGGCGGAGCGATCCGCCCTTAATTCTATGTGGGAGGCAGAAATGAAAACGATTGGATTGATCGGCGGGATGAGCTGGGAAAGCTCGCAGGAATATTACCGCATTATCAACCGCGAAGTCCGCACAAGACTTGGTGGCACGCATTCTGCCAAAAGCCTGATGTGGTCGATGGATTTCGCTGAAATCGAACATCTCCAGCATCGGGGCAAATGGGACGAGCTGACGACGCTGATGATTGAAGCCGCGCAAAACCTCGAAAAAGGAGGCGCGGATTTCATCCTGATCTGCACCAACACCATGCATAAAATGGCCGCTGACATTGAAAGCGCGACATCGATCCCGCTTGTGCATATTGCCGATCCGACAGCAGAAAAGATCAAGGCCGCAGGCTTCTCAAAAGTCGGACTGCTCGGCACCGCGTTCACGATGGAGCAGGATTTTTACAAAGGCCGCCTCGCTGCAAAATATGGGCTTGAGGTTCTCACGCCCGACGATGCCGACCGCAAAACCGTGCATGACATCATCTATCAGGAACTGGTGGTGGGCGACGTGCGCGATGCATCACGCGAAGAGTACCGCGCCGTCATAAATCGCCTTGTTGAGCGCGGTGCCGAGGCCATCATCCTCGGCTGCACGGAGATCATGCTGCTAATCGGTCAGACAGACAGCCCTGTGCCGGTATTCGATACAACACGGCTTCATGCCGAAGCAGCGGTTGATTGGGCTTTGCGGTAAACAAAAGGGCGGAATTACCGCCCTTTTTTAATCAGCTTGCAATTTGCGCTGCCAGTGCCTTCAACGCCGATTCACGCTCTGGTCCGGTGAGTTCAAGACGCTCAAAATTCTCATCAAGCAGGACGGGAAAATATGCCGTCGGATGTATGGCCACGATGCCATAAGTCTCGTCTTCCGCTTCGGCATAACGCATAAATGGTGCTTCTTTTTTCGAGAATCGCGAAACGATGCTCTTTTTCTTATGCGTCGTATCAAGCGGATTATAAGTAATATTGGTTGCACCCAAATGCTTCTTGCTGGCCGTAATTTTCGCCCATGCGAAGCGCAAAGCAGCAGCTGATTTCATCGCCGCTGCACTGCCCCTGACACGGATGAAGCGAACCAGAAACAGCACAGACATTGCGAGCATGATTGCAAACAGGCCGATATCAAACGCCAAGCGGTTCCAGAATTCGTCGATAGCAAGCGTCAACGTAACATTTTCAGGATCGGTCCGCTGCATCACCACATCGGTTTCATAATCCCCGCTTGATAAGCTCACAAATGAGAATTCTACGGGTTTGACGCGGCGCTTGCCGTCGTAATCATAGACTATGACCGCCTTACAATTCACCGTCATTTTCTTTGAGCGGCACTGGCCGTCATTAACAGAAGCATCTTCGAGAACGAGCGGATCGTTCATAATCAGGTGGTCTTTGTAAAGTCCCGGAAACCAGGCAACAGCAATACCAACACTCGCAAAAGCAAAGATGATGCTGAGAAACGGATACAGCAGAAGATGCGCCAATCCATGTTTTTTGATTTTGATTTCACGAGCAGGAAAAACGCCGTTCAGGTCCGGCAAAGAGCTATGTTCAGTCATTTTATAATCGTCTATCGCAGGGCGCTATTCACGATTGGGAGGAGAACCGCGCCGGTGATACGTCTTGCAGCCTGTCGGCAAAATCTGCACAAAACGCGATATGAACATGGCAATGCGACGCACAGAAACATCCTATGCAAGGCCATGAAATGAAAAACCTGAATGGGTAAAAATCACCCAATCAGGTTTGCATTTTTTAGCAAAGTCGAATTTTACTGCAATATCCGGCAGCGAGGGGAATCCCGAAAACACCCGTCAGCCAGTAACAATTGCGAACAGCCAGACTCTTAATGTGAGATGCTGGTGTTACTGCGATGAAGTGTTCTACTTTTTCACCAGTGTCGCCACCGCTTCAACATGCGGCGACCAGAGGAACTGGTCAATCGGTGTCACGCGGGTAATGCGGTAGCCACCCTTCACCAAAATGGCGAGATCGCGTGCCAGCGTTACCGGGTTGCAAGAGATGGCAACCACCTTGCCGACCTTGGATTTGGCCAGCTCCTGCGCCTGCTCTTCAGCGCCCGCACGTGGTGGATCAAACACCACCGCATCATAAGGCAGCAGCTCCTTCGGCATCAGCGGACGGCGGAACAAATCACGGCGTTCAACCGAAACAGGCTTTAAACCCTGCACATGGCGCACGCCGCGATCAAGGGCCGCGAGTGCTGGCGCATCGTTTTCAATCGCGTGGACTGCGCTTTTTTCTGCAATGCGCAGCGCGAATGTGCCGACACCACAGAAGAGGTCTGCAACGCGCTTAGCCTTGCCGAGATGCGCCTGCACCAGCGACACCATTGCTTCTTCAGCCTCAATTGTTGCCTGCAAAAAACAACCCGGAGGCACCGGAACCGGCACTTTGCCAAAATGGATGATCGGCTTTTTCGGCTCGACGATGATTTCGCCTTCATGCGAAAGGCGGGCAAAGCCCTTTTTCATAATAAGGGCGGTCAGCGCACGGCGTTGCTCATCGCTGAGTTTACCGCAGCCGCTTGCTGCCAGATCAAGCCCTGAGGCCGTAACAGTTGCAGTTAATTTGAACGGCTTGGAACCGGGCGCAATCAATGCACCAACTTCACGCAAGTCATCAAGATGCGCGATGATTTCAGGCACTGTGACGGCGCATTCGACAAGATCGATAATCTCGTGGCTCTGGTGACGATTAAAGCCGAGCAGGACGCCTTTTTCCGTCTTGCGGGCTGCAAATGTGGCACGGCGGCGCGAGCGCGGAAGGCACGCGACCAGCGCATCAACCTCGACATCGAGACCCCGGCCCTTCAAAGCTGAGACGACCAATTCGCGCTTCCATATGCGATAAGGTTCGTCCTGCCAATGCTGCAAAGCACAGCCACCGCAATCTTCAAAATGCTGGCAAGCGGGGTCCTGACGCTCATTGGAGGTTTCGAGCAAGGCCATAACCGTACCACGGTTCTTGTCGCGCGCGACATTGGCCACTTCGCCAGGCAATGTGAAAGGCACAAACAGCTGGCCATCGGAAAGGTTGGCGACGCCATCGCCGCCCGCACCTATCGAGCGGATTGTCACTTGCCCCGTTGCTGGCGTCGTCATAAATCTTTCTTTCCTGCCAAGAGATACTCACGATTGCCGTCGCCGCCCTCAATGGGTGACGGGCAAAGGCCGAGCGCACGCCAACCGGGCTGCGTCTCAAGCCATGACTTTAATTCTTCCGCAATGCGTTCGCCGTCTTGCGGGTCACGCAGAATGCCGCCTTTGCCGATGGCTTCGCGCCCGGCTTCAAACTGCGGCTTTACGAGAAGCGCGCAGATAGCATCTTTTTGCGCAAACGCCAATGCCGGTGGCAGAGCAAGTTTTAGCGAGATAAAACTCACATCCGAAACAACACAACCAATATCGCGCCCATCAAGATGGTTGAAATCGAGCGCTCTTGCGTTCACGCCTTCCTTGTTGGTCACACGCAGATCATTGCGCAATGTCGGATGCAGCTGATCGTGCCCGACATCGATAGCGACGACATGATTGGCACCGCGCTCTAACAGAACTTGCGTAAAGCCGCCAGTCGATGCGCCAATATCAAGCGCATTCAGCCCGTTCACATTGAGATTGAAGTGATCAATCGCAGCAATCAGTTTGAGAGCACCGCGCGAGACATAGGCACTTGCGGGATCATCCACAGTCAGTTCAGCTGTGCGAAGAACATTCTGCCCCGGCTTGGTGACGGGCTTGCCATCAACCTTCACCGTGCCGCGCTGGATTGCGTCGCGCGCACGGGAACGCGTGGCAAACAGGCCGCGATCAACCAGCAACTGGTCTAGACGCGGGCGGTTATCCGGTGATTGCTCGCTCATCACTTATGCGCGGAACGGTGCCGCGATTTCCTCGCGGCCAAGCGCCGCGAAGACGGTGCGCACAATACCAGCGCGATCGAGGCCTGCATTGGCATACATGACTTCCGGCTTGGCGTGATCCTGATAGCTATCCGGCAGGGTCAGCACGCGCACTTTCAGGCCGCGATCCAGCAGACCATCGGTTGCAAGGAATTGCAGCACATGGGCAGCAAAACCACCCGCCGCACCTTCTTCAATGGTTACCAGCACCTCATGCTCACGCGCAAGGCGGCGGATCAGATCATGATCAAGCGGCTTGGCGAAACGCGCATCGGCGACTGTTGTTGAAAGACCTGCTGCAGCCAATTCATCGGCAGCACCCACACATTCCTGCAAGCGTGTCCCAAAGGACAGGAGTGCGACCTTGGTGCCTTCGCGCACAATACGGCCCTTGCCGATTTCCAGCACCGAGCCACGTTCTGGCAGTTCCACGCCGACACCATCACCACGCGGATAGCGGAACGAAATCGGGCCTTCATCATAGTCGGCAGCCGTGCGCACCATATGGCGCAGTTCAGCTTCGTCAGATGCGGCCATCACCACAAAACCGGGAAGCGCTGCAAGGAAGCCGGTATCGAACGAACCGGCATGGGTTGGGCCATCGGCCCCCACCAGACCAGCGCGATCAATCGGGAAACGCACGGGCAGGTTCTGGATCGACACATCATGCACGACCTGATCATAGCCGCGCTGAAGGAAGGTCGAATAAATCGCGCAGAACGGCTTATAGCCTTCGGAAGCAAGACCAGCGGCAAAAGTAACGGCATGCTGTTCGGCAATGCCGACATCAAATGTGCGCTTTGGAAACACTTCACCAAACAGATCTAGGCCGGTGCCGGTCGGCATGGCCGCTGTCACAGCCACGATCTTGTCATCGTGACGGGCTTCTTCAATAAGGCTGGTGCCGAAAATCTTGGTATAGCTCGGTGCATTCGCCGGTGGCTTTGCCTGTTTGCCGGTAATCACATCAAACTTGTTGACGCCGTGATATTTATCGGCGGCAGCTTCCGCAGGTGCATAGCCCTTGCCCTTTTGCGTCACCACATGGATCAACACCGGGCCCTCCTGCGCATCGCGCACATTTTTGAGAACCGGCAACAGATGATCAAGATTATGCCCGTCGATCGGCCCGACATAATAAAAGCCAAGCTCTTCAAACAGCGTACCGCCCGTAAAGAAGGCCCTGGTAAATTCTTCCGATTTGCGCGCCTTGTCCTGCAAGAACTTCGGCAGTTTCTTTGCAACCTGCTTGGCGGCTTCACGCACGCTGCGATAGGTTTTGCCAGAAACGAGCCGCGCGAGGTAAGCACTCATCGCACCCGTTGGCGGCGCAATCGACATGTCGTTGTCGTTGAGGATGACGATCAGCCGTGCATCAAGCGCACCGGCATTGTTCATCGCCTCATAGGCCATACCTGCTGACATGGAGCCATCACCGATAACTGCAATCACATTGCGCTTTTCACCCGAAAGGTCGGCTGCGACGGCCATGCCAAGACCGGCAGAGATCGACGTCGAAGAATGTGCCGCACCAAAGGGATCATATTCGCTTTCAGCGCGCTTGGTGAAACCGGACAGCCCGTTTTCCTGACGCAACGTGCGGATACGATCACGGCGCCCGGTCAGAATTTTGTGCGGATAGGCCTGATGGCCAACGTCCCAGATGATGCGATCATGCGGTGTATCAAAGACATGATGCAGCGCAATGGTCAGTTCCACCACGCCCAACCCAGCCCCAAGATGCCCGCCCGTTGTTGAGACCGCATCCACCAGTTCGGCACGCAGTTCTTCCGCAAGCTTCGGCAAATCCTGCTCCGGCAATGCGCGCAGGGCTTCCGGTGTCGGTGCCTTGTCGAGCAATGGGGTGATGGGTCGGGACATGAAAGCAACCTGTTTCTGGTTTGAATTTTATTTGTCGGTATAGCAGCTGCCAGTGCAGATCAAGCTTGCCAAAGCGCACATGCACATGACGAGACATCGTGTCATATGCGACCACTTTTTGTTTTGTCGCATTATCCGACGCAAAACCGCTGCGCACTTTTACTGGAAATGCTCCATCATTCAGGCAAAGGTATGAATTCTTCTTCATCACCCGGCACAATATCAAAACGTCCGGTGCGCCATTCTTCCTTGGCCTGCTCAATGCGCTCTCTGGAAGACGACACGAAATTCCACCAGACATAACGTTTCGAGCCAAGAGCCGCACCGCCAAACAGCATGAAATGCGCGCCCTCAGGCCCGGCCTGCACGACAATATCGTCACTCGGACGGAAAGCCAGCAAACGATCCGGTGGAAACACATCGCCACCAATGCCGACATTGCCACGCAGCGTATAAATCGCGCGTTCTTCAGTCGTTGGCGGAATATGAAAGCGCCCGCCGGGCAGCACTTCAATATCGGCATAAAGCGTTTCAGCATGCTGGATGACCGGTGATGAAACACCATGCATGGAGCCGATGATCAAACGTCCGTTAAATTCACGATCTTCCATCAGCGGCAGGTCGGGAGAATTGGTGTGATAAAAATGCGGATCGATTTCTTCAAATTGCTCGGGCAGCGCCAGCCATGTCTGCACGCCTGAAATGGATAGCGGACCAGTGCGCTCTTCTTCCGGCGAACGCTCGGAATGCACAATACCGCGCCCTGCCGTCATAAGGTTTACGTCGCCCGGACGGATCACCATTTCGGTACCAAGGCTGTCACGATGACGGATATGACCATCAAACAGATAGGTCACGGTCGAAAGACCAATATGCGGATGCGGACGCACGTCAAGCGCATCGCCATCCTTCAGCACTGCTGGTCCCATGCGATCAAAGAAAATAAAGGGCCCAACAAGCCGTCGCTTCACAGTGGGTAAAGCACGACGCACTTCCAGCCCGCCAATATCGCTGGTGCGCGGAATGACAAGCGTTTCGATTGCATCAACCGATGTCTTGTCACCAAGCACCGGGTCAGGACAGGGGGAAAAACTCATTGGGTAGCCACCAAATAAAAGCGCACCGGCAAGCCGTTTGCCGGTGCGTTATCTTTAAAAAGATAGAACTGTGTCAGCGATTGTGCAACAGGCGCGACAATTCGTTGGTGTCAGGCACCTGCCCATTACTGGTCAGCTTATCCACCAGACCAGGCAGCACCTGTGAGAGCTGATTGAGCAGTTCCTGCTGGTCAATACCGGCATGAGCTGCAATTTCACTCAATGTTTTATTGCCAAGCGCATCGCCGAGTTGGCCGGGTTCAATCTGATGATTGTCGCCTTGGCCGATCCACGAATCGACCTTATCGCCAAGACCTGCCTGCTTGAGCTGATCCAGAAGACCACCCAGACCGCCACCTAGCGGACCGGGTGCTGCCGGTGCGGATGACGCACTACCACTTGCAAGGGCGCCACCAAGCAGGCCACCAAGGCCACCCAGAATGCCGCCAAGCAATCCGCCACCATTATCTGCCTGATGAGCCGATTGGTCTGGAATGGATGCAGGCTGTTCAGGTTCGTCGCTATGCCCTTTCAGCATCTTGCCAACGAGCAGCGCGCCGAGCGCTATCAGAACCGGCTTGGCAAGGCTGCCGCCGGGAATCGGCGAGTTCTTGGAATTGTCGTCATAACTTCCCATCACACGATACTCCCTGTTGGTCGCTGTGTTTTTTCACACGCGATAAGTTAAAGTGAAATAAGTTTTCAGCTTTCACAAGCATTATACCTTGCCAAATCGAAACTATTGTGAAAATTTTCTAAATGCCTGATGCAAAACCTTATTTTCGCAATCGGAGATATTAGATGTCTATAATAAGCTGGATTATTCTAGGACTAATTGCCGGCTTCATCGGCAGTAAAGTCGTCAATAAAAGCGGCCAGGGACTGTTCTTCGACATTGCATTGGGCATTGTCGGGGCCATCGTTGGCGGCGTTCTTTCTTCAACACTGTTTGGTCGCGGTGTCACTGGCGCATTCGACCCCATCAGCCTGATCATTGCTATTATCGGATCGATCATTGTCCTGTGGGCCTATCACAAGATCACAGGCAAGCGTTCCATCGGCTGAAAAACACGTTATAGTGCTATGGCTCCGGTTTGCGCCGGAGCCTTTTTATTACATTATTAACGAAAGCGCCGACAGTTGATGGGTTTCATTGATCACTACATCGCAGCCTATGGTGCCTTTGCTATATTGGTTATCGTGTATTTTGAATCCTTTGGTGCGCCGCTTCCCGGTGAAAGTGCTTTGATCGCATGTTCTCTTCTTGCGCTGAATGGCACATTGAACATAGAGCACGTACTGATTGCTGTGTTTATCGGAGCCGTTCTTGGAGACTGCACAGGTTACATCATCGGGCGTTATGGTGGCCGTGCGCTGATCCTGCGTTACGGCAGTCGCATTAAAATCACACCGGAGCGGCTCGAACAATTTGAGAAAATGTTCGAAACAAAAGGCATCTATGTTGTTGCGACAGCACGCTTTGTCGTTTTGCTACGCCAACTCAACGGCATCATCGCCGGATCTATGAAAATGCCGCCGCTGCATTTTATGGCCGCCAATATTGTCGGCGCTTTTGGCTGGACGCTCGTTTGGGGGCTCGGCCCCTATCTTCTGAGTGGTGTGCTTGCGCCTTATGTCATTCACATCAAAAACATGATCCATTAAACTCGACAAAACGTCGTTTTCGGCGGATCAAATATAGTGATGCACAAATGCAACAAAAAGCGATAAATTTGATTGATCTATATTTAAATTGAACAGTGTTGCCTCGTCATTAAAACTTCACTAATCTGACATGTAATTGATATTGTTTGTTTTTTTAACACCTCTATAAGCGCTCCCGTCACACCTCACTTATGGAGTTTCTTATGAGGGTTAAGCATTTTCTCTGCGCTTCGGCTGCAGTTTTTTCGTTCGCATCAGTTGCACAGGCTGCTGACGCGATTGTTGCGCCAGAGCCAGAAGCAGTAGAATATGTTCGCGTTTGCGATGCATACGGCGCTGGCTATTTCTACATTCCAGGCACCGAAACCTGCCTGCGCATCCACGGCTACGTTCGTGCAGACATCAAGGGTGGCGACAATGTCTATGCCAAGACACTTGGCGCTCGTGATCGCGACACTTATGACTATCTGACCCGTTTCTCGCTCCGCTTCTCGACCGCTTCGGAAACCGAACTCGGCACACTGAAGACCTATACTGAAGCCCGCTTCCAGTACCAGAATGGCGCCGATGCTGGCTCGACCGGCACTCTGCGTTATGGCTACATCCAGCTCGGCGGCCTGCGCGTTGGTCTCGATGAATCTGCGTTCGTAACGTTCACCGGCTACCTCGGCGACGTCATCAATGACGACGTGATCCTCGCTGGTGGCACCCGCACCAACGCGATCAGCTACACTTTCAAGGGCGGCAATGGCTTCTCGGCGATCATCGCGCTTGAACAGGGTGGCAATGGCGATTCCAACGGTTCCGTAACCATCGACGATTACACACCGCATGTTGTCGGCGGCCTGAAATATGCTCAGGGCTGGGGTTCGATCGCTGGTGTTGCAGCTTACGACGCGCTCAATGAAAAGTGGATGGGCAAGGTTCGCCTCGACGTGAACGTAACCGAACAGTTCTCGATCTGGGGACAGGGCGCTTACAAGTCGAATGACGACCACTACATCGCTGGCGTTCGTCAGATCGACAGCTTCTACGGCACATGGGGCGGCGATTGGGCTGTCTGGGGTGGTGCGAAGTACAAGTTCAACAAGAAGACAGCCTTCAACATTCAGGCCGCCTATGAAGAAGCTGGCCGTTTTGCAGGCACGATGAACGTTGCCTACACCATCGTACCGGGCTTCACCATTACGCCGGAAGTGTCCTACACCAAGTGGAACGATGATCGTTCGGTCCTCAAGGGCAAAGACGCTGTTCAGGGCATGGTTCGCTTCCAGCGCTCGTTCTAAGTCGAATGGCATGCAACAAATTGAGGCTGCTGCAATCGTGAGACCTCCAGTCAGATCGCAGTGGCACAAAGAGATAGCGGCTCCAAAAGAGCCGCTATTTTGACATCTCGATATTTTTTAACTGATCTTATTCCGCGTCGAGCGGTTCTGTGCCCACAGGCTGCCCATCGCGACCAACGCGAATCTTTTCGACCTTGTCTTCCGCAGATTTGAGCAGCGTATCGCAATGTTTCTTCAGCGCTTCGCCGCGCTCATAGATGCGGATCGATTCTTCAAGCGGCACATCGCCCCGCTCCAGAGCATCGACGATCTTCTCAAGCTGCTTCAAGGCGTCCTCAAAGCTCATAACTGCAATGTCGGTGTTGGACGGTTCGGTTACCATGGTTTATCCTTTCAACAGCCGCGTAATATGGGAAGACGCGGACTGCGACAAGCCCTCAAGATCATATCCACCTTCAAGCACGCTCACCAATCGGTGATTGCAGAAACGTTCTGCACGTTCCATGAGCTTGCCCGTCGCCCAGTCAAAATCCGCCTCATCGAGATTGATCTCGGAAAGAGGATCACGGAAATGCGCGTCGAAGCCAGCTGAAATAAGGATCAAATCTGGCTGGAAGTTGTCCAAAGCAGGCAATACACGACTATTAAATGCCTCGCGAAATTCGCGGCTGCCAGTATTGGGCGAGAGTGGTGCATTGACGATGTTGCCCACACCCACCTCATCTTTCCGACCTGTGCCGGGAAAGAGCGGAAACTGATGGGTCGAGCAGAACAAAACGCTCGGATCGTCTTGGAAAATATCCTGCGTACCGTTGCCGTGATGTACGTCCCAATCGACAATCGCGATGCGTTCCGCTCCATGATTGCGCTGCGCATGACGTGCGGCAATAGCGACATTGTTAAACAGGCAAAAGCCCATGGCGGTTGCCAGTTCGGCATGATGCCCGGGCGGGCGCGAGGCGACGAAGACATTGTCAGCCTGCCCCGAAAACACGTCATCAACCGCAGTGGTAGCCGCACCAATTGCCAGAAGCGCTGCTTCCCAGCTTTTGGGACTCACATAAGTGTCGACACCAAGCTTGTTGATTGGTTGCGGTGCTTCTTCGTCATCAACCGGATCGGGAATCTGCTTGCGGATCTCATCGATATAGCTTTCTGGATGCGCGAGCAGAATGGCATCTTCTGATGCCATTTTCGCTTCCACACGGTCGAGACGATAAAAATCCGGGCCTTCCAGTTCGCTCATCAAAGCACGAATACGGTCGGGCCGCTCGGGATGTCCGGGCGGCACGATATGTTCTAGATAGGTCGGATGCCAGTAAAGCCGTGTTGTCATATATTCACTTTAGCATCAGCTCTGCGACATTCAGATGATTTCCGTGCGCGTGATGTTGATGCCGAAACCTTCCAGACCAACATAGTGACGCTCACGTGAAGCCAGCAGCACAATCGACGTGATGCCAAGATCTTTGAGTATCTGCGCACCAAGGCCAATCTGACGCCATTCTTCTTCACGGGCAACGGCTTCTGCATGGGCCTCGTGTTCACCAAGCAACGCTTCTCGCGCCCGCGCATCGCGGTGATCAGAACGCACGCCAACCGAATCTTCACGCAGATAAACCAGAACGCCGCGGCCTTCTTTGCCCATGCGTTTCATGATCTCGTCGAGATTGCTGCCGCCATTACCGAACACATCGCTCAGCACATCTTCACGATGCAGACGGACAGGCACTTCTTCGCCATCCCGAATATCACCAAATACAACAGCGACATGCTGCATCGGCTCCCATGGCAATTCGTAGGTATAGGCATGAGCGGGACCGGCGCAAGTCGTGACGGGCGCATCGTTAATGCGCTTGACCAGTGTTTCCTTGCGCTGACGATAGGCGATGAGATCAGCCACCGTTACCCGATGAAGCGCATGCTTTTCAGCAAATGCTTTTACGTCAGGGCCACGCATAACGGTTCCATCATCATTGATCAGTTCACAAATCACGCCAATTGGCGGAAGGTTTGCGAGCTTGCACAGATCAACAGCCGCTTCCGTATGGCCAGAGCGCATCAACACGCCGCCTTCTCGCGCGATCAGCGGGAAAATATGGCCCGGACGCACAAAATCGGAAGCACCGGCATTCGGGTTTGCGAGGTTGCGCACAGTCAGCGTGCGATCTTCAGCAGAAATGCCGGTTGTGGTGCCGTGGCGGTAATCAACAGTGACGGTGAAAGCCGTCGTGTGTGCGGACTCGTTTTCCGCGACCATCGGCGCGAGATTGAGGCGCTTGGCTTCTTCGCGCGTCATCGGCGTGCAGACGATGCCAGATGTATACCGAACGATGAAGGCCATCTTTTCCGGCGTGCAGTGCACGGCAGCAACGATAAGATCGCCTTCGTTCTCACGTCCGTCATCATCCATCACGACAACAATTTCGCCACGCTCGAAAGCGCGCAGCGCATCAACGACCTGTTTCTGATTATAGCTCATTTCAGCCTCAATGGTTGTACCACAGCTTCAGTCTCTTGCTTTCACGCATGTTGCGGAAACCGGTTTCCCTTTTCCGCGACATGCTCAGAACCGGCCCTTGGTCCCTGAAACCACCTCTGAATATTTTATACCCGTCCTGTCTGTCCCCGATGGCGCAGATAATGATCGGCAATGGCGCAAGCAACCATCGCTTCGCCAATCGGCACAGCGCGGATACCCACGCAAGGATCATGACGACCCTTGGTCATCACATCCACTTCCTTGCCCTGCGCATCAATCGACTTGCGCGGCGTGAGGATCGACGATGTTGGCTTTACTGCAAAGCGCGCCACCACAGGCGCACCGGTTGCAATGCCACCCAGAACGCCGCCTGCCTGATTGGACAGGAACATCGGCTGACCGTCTTTGCCGATGCGCATTTCATCAGCATTTTCTTCGCCCGTCAGACGTGCGGCTTCAAAACCATTGCCGATCTCAACGCCCTTCACGGCATTAATCGACATCAGATAGCTCGCAATGTCCTGATCGAGCTTGCCATAGATTGGCGCACCAATACCGGCAGGAACGCCTTCCGCCACGATTTCGATAATCGCACCGATGGAAGAGCCATTTTTACGAATACCATCGAGATATTCGGCAAAGACCTCGACCGAACCCGCATCCGGCGTGAAGAACGGGTTGTTATCGACTTCGTTCCAGTCCCACCGCGCGCGATCAATGTCATGCACGCCCATCGAGACCAGCGCGCCGCGCACCTGCAAGCCCGGAACAACCTTGCGCGCAATAGCACCGGCTGCAACACGTGCGGCGGTTTCACGCGCCGAAGAGCGCCCGCCGCCACGATAATCGCGAATGCCGTATTTGACGTCATAGGCATAATCGGCATGACCGGGGCGGTACTGCCGGGCAATATCGCCATAGTCCTTGGAACGCTGATCGGTGTTTTCGATCATCATCGAAATTGGCGTGCCAGTCGTGGTCATGGTCACGCCGTCGTCGCCCAGAAGCACACCGGACAGCACGCGAACCTGATCCGGCTCGCGGCGCTGCGTGGTATATTTCGACTGACCCGGCTTACGCTTATCGAGATAGGACTGAATTTCGGCCTCGGTAAATGTGATGCCGGGAGGGCAGCCATCCACGACACAACCAAGCGCAATTCCGTGGCTTTCACCCCAGGTGGTTACGCGGAACAGATGACCGAAACTGTTATGAGACATGAGCTAAGCCTGATTACGGAGCGCCTTTTCCGGCAAGATATGGGGCGGTTTTATTGGCCTTTTGAGCAACGGTCAAATTATTGCTGGGAATAGCGCATCAGGATCGCAAAATTTCCATCAGATCATCCCTATACCGCATTCTTTTTGACACATTCCACCAGCTAAATTGCCCTCATAATGATGTTGCTTCCCTCGATTTCAGATCTTAGTGTTTGCTAAGAAATCAGGGAGCAATCGCCAAATGCAATTCGTGTCGAATCAGTCAGTGGACGGTCGGTCACTCAAAAGGAGGATGACACCCATGCAGTATATTGTGGGACTGCTCTTTATCATTGCTTCGCTCTTTTCGACCGTTGCAATGGCAGATGATGTTGAAGGTAAGATCACCGGCATCAATCAGGATAAAGAAACAATCACGCTTGATGACGGCAAGACCTATAAGCTGCCGGGCGAGTTTGATTATTCCGCTATTAACAAAGGCATGAAGGTTATCATTCTCTATGATGAAGCCGACGACACGCGCTTTGTCACTGATATTCAGGAAGCGCCGTAAATTCAGATCACGGATAGAATTGTGCCCGTGTCGTATTGGCGAATATAATCGACACGGGTTCCATCCCAATGATAGCTGTAATGCCGGCCCTGAACAGGAATTGTTATAACATCCGGCCAGAAAATCCCGATGCAAAGTCCACCGCGCATCCGCACACTCGGCCAGACAAGCCCTTGACTCCCCGCCGCGCGCAACTCCCTGCCCTCAATATGAGACGCCGTATAGTCAAGGGGATCCAGCACACCCGGTACTTTACTTACATCGTCCAGTTCCCGTTCGATGCTTCCGATCAGCACTCGAAAATCTGAAGTCCAGCCCGGCTCTTCCTTGGTTGCGCGCATGAATTTTTCATGATGGTGAATGGTTTCAGCCACTGCCACCTCTTCGCGATCAGCGGCATAATAAATGCCGTAACTGCCATCGCTGAAACGTCCGGGGCGGGTTATCGAACAATGCACGAAAGGCGCCATGACATAAGTTGCCCCCTGCCCTGCCACGCGCCTGTCGGCCGGAACTTTGCCAAGATCGCCAATTTCAAACCGTATGCGCGGATTGGTTTTTTCCTCGACCGAGGCCAGCGCCTCCCAGTCACGCGGGTCTGCGATATCTTCAAACAGATCAATCGGCGGATGAATGGAGCGGATGATGCGAAATGTCTGCGGCCAGTCGACCTGCCGTTTCTCAGCCAGTCCGCTTACCATGCGCCGCGCTCCGCATTGAGCCATTCGCGCAAAGCCGCAAGATCAGAGATTTCACCGCGCAACATCAGGTCCAAAGCCGAAAGTCCTCCGAACGCATCATTGGGCTTTCTGATCCACGCATAGCCCCGCGCAGGATCACGGAACAGATAGCGCAATCCTTTGTGAATACCCATCAGATGCGCCATACGCATCCGCAGGTCGCGATCAATCCGGCCTATGCTGCCGTCTTTCCAGCGCGCCCATGTGCGCGGCGACATATCACCCAACAGCGTGCAGGCTTCTCCATCCGAGAGCTTCCAGACCTTCAACAGATTGACCGTCGTGCGCGCCAATGCACCCGCTTCTTCGTCGGTGATCGCGTTCGTCAGCGTGCCTGCTGGCGTGATACTGATTGGCTGAAGTTCAATCGCAGCTTCTCCTTATGGCAGAAGTGTAACATAATTTTGCCAAATGGCAAATCAGCGCACGACAAACCATGTCGTTGCTAGACTTTTGGGGGCGAGTCTGCTTGTGTCCGAGAGATGGGGGCCGCCAGTAATCCGGTCAGGCCGAGTATTGCATTTGGGGCAAGCATCGATGGATGATCCGATAAAATCACTCGACAGGCCGGGAAACAGATCAGCGCAGGCGCGCTATGTATTCTTTGCGGCACTGACGGGAATATTGACCGGAACAGTCGGTTCTTATTTTCATCTCATCATTGATGCGCTGATGACATGGCCGCAAAAGCTTGGTCAATACATCACCGGAACATCGCTTATCATTGCGGCTGCACTGTTTACAATGTCCTGCACAATACTTGCGGCTTTCATTGTTCGTCGTTTTGCGCCCGAAGCTGGCGGCAGTGGCGTGCAGGAAATTGAGGGCGCCATGGAAGGCTTGCGAGAAGTCCGGTGGCGCCGCGTTTTGCCGGTGAAGTTTCTTATGGGTATCACATCGATCTCATCCGGCCTCGTTCTGGGGCGCGAAGGCCCCACCATCCATATCGGCGCGTCACTGGGTGCAGCCATTACAGATTTCTTCAAAGTCAGCGAAACTGAACGGCGTGGCATTCTTGCTGCGGGTGCGGCGGCAGGCCTTGCCTGCGCGTTTAATGCGCCATTGGCAGGTGTTCTGTTTATCGTTGAGGAAACGCACAAGCAGTTTCCCTATACGTTCCGCACCTATATGGGCGTGATCGCGGCTGCGCTGCTCGCAACCGTCATGACGCAAATTATCGGCGGTACAGCGCCTGATATGTCGATGCCGGAGGTAAAAGCAGCGCTTGAACATGTTCCAGCGTTTGTCTTGCTCGGCTGTCTGCTTGGCTTTGTTGGCGTGGCGCTGAATGGCGGCATTATGTGGGCGGTCAATTTTGCAGCCACTATGCACAATCGCGTACCGTATCTGTATCCGGCGATTATCGGACTATGCGTGGGCGCCCTCTTCATTGTGCTGCCTTATTCCGTCACGGGTGGCGAGCATATCATCATGGAGATTGCGCATCAGAAAACCGGCTTGGCGCTGCTGCTTCTGCTGGCGTTTGCACGCTATTTTACAATGGTCGGCAGCTATTCCAGCGGCGTTCCAGGCGGGATTTTTGCGCCAATGCTTACACTCGCGACCTGTATCGGTCTGGCCTTTGCAGGCATCATCAGCGTGTTTTTGCCAGAGGCTGGCATCATGCCATTGGCATTTGCAATTGCGGCGATGGGCGGGCTATTTACCGCATCAGTTCGTGCACCAATTGTCGGCGTTGTTCTCACGCTCGAACTCACAGGTGCCTATGGCATGACAATGCCACTCATCGCCACCTGCCTCACGGCCAATCTTGTTGCACAATGGATTGGCGGCAAGCCGATTTATGAACAGCTTCTCGACCGCACATTGGCGCAGGCAGGCATCAAGCCAAAAGACAGGTCAGCAGAATCACGCACCGGCTTGGCATGAGGAAAAGGATCTGAGCCTGCTCAGATCCACTCAAGCTTATTGTTCTCGAACTTCAGTATTTTGTCCTGCGGAATCGAGAGATTAGCGGCAGCATGGCCATCGATATCGCCGTAAAGATAAAATAGGGTGCGAATGCAGCCGCCATGCGTAACGCAGACAGTCGGCCATTCAACCGCTTCGACCCAGCGGCCAATGCGCTGTGAGAGGCGCATATAGCTTTCAGCCGTCTCACCGGGTGGTATGAAGTTCCATTTGTCTTTGGCACGCGCTTCCAAAAGGTCTTCGCGTTCCTTGGCAATGTCTTCCATCATGAAGCCCTGCCAATCGCCGAAATTCACTTCCATCAATTGCGGGTCGGTGCGGAAATCATAAGGATCGAGGTCCATGCGCAGACGAATGCGCTCCATGGTTTCGCGGGTACGACGCAGAGGGCTTGCAACAAAATCATAACCGGCGCCATCGCCGATCAGCGATTTCAGCATATCGCCGTTTCGGTCTGCCTGTGTGCGGCCATGCGCATTGATATCAATATCAAGCTGCCCCTGAATGCGCTGCGCAACATTCCAGTCCGTCTCACCATGACGCGAAAAATAGATGATCTCGCGGGCCAAAATCACACCTCTGTCTGCACGTAATTCTATTTTAAATAGCCCCTTCGGCGATGAAGAGACAAAGAAAAATCCCGAAAAGTCGGTCAACTTTTCGGGATTTTGGAATGCTCAGATCAGTCTTTGACGACTGAAATGTCCGGGGCGTCGACCGCTTTCATGCCGATCACATGATAGCCGCTGTCAGCATGGTGAACTTCACCTGTGACCGAACGCGACAGATCGGACAGGAAGTAAAGGCCAACATCACCCACTTCATCAATGGTGACCGTGCGGCGCAGCGGTGCATTATATTCGTTCCACTTGAGAATATAGCGGAAGTCGCCAATACCAGATGCGGCCAGCGTCTTGATCGGGCCTGCGGAAATCGCATTCACGCGAATGTTCTGCGGTCCAAGATCAACAGCCAGATATTTCACACTTGCTTCAAGAGCTGCCTTTGCAACACCCATGACGTTGTAGTTCGGCATAACTTTTTCAGCGCCATAATAGGTCAGCGTGAGAATCGAACCGCCGTCATTCATCAGCTTTTCCGCACGACGCGAAATCGCAGTCAGCGAATAAACCGAAATCAGCATGGTGTTCTGGAAATTGGCTTCTGACGTGTCAACGTAGCGGCCAGTCAGCTCATCCTTATCGGAGAAACCAATGGCGTGAACGACGAAGTCAAGCTTGCCCCACTTGTTCTCCAGCGCTTCAAAAACAGCATCAATGCTTGCGCCGTCAGCAACATCGCAATGGCCAGCAACAAAAGCATCCAGTTCTTCGGCCAACGGCTCGACACGCTTCTTGAGCGCATCACCCTGATAGGTGAATGCGAGTTCCGCGCCCGCTTCACGAGCAGCCTTGGCAATGCCCCAGGCGATAGAACGGTTGTTGGCTACGCCCAGAATCAATCCGCGCTTGCCCTGCAACAAACCTGACTTTGCGGTCATTAAGGGTCCTCATAGAATATAAACAACTAGATGCCCTATCGCACAGCATTGCACTGGCTTCAAGCAATTGCGCATAAAAAGCCGGGTATTATAAAATCTAAACGACGGATCGCCGCGCAGTGCAGCGATCCGGTTACAGTCTATCGAGGCGCAATATCAATTATTCGCCTCGGCGTTTCTTTAAAAATTCTTCCAATTCCGCATCGCCACCTTCCGGCAGCATGATGCGGACATGGACGTAAAGATCGCCGTGGCCACCGGCCTTTAGCGGCAAGCCTTTACCCTTCAGGCGCAGCACCTTGTCGGAGCTTGACCAGGCGGGCACTTTCACCGCGATACGACCGCTCAGCGTTTCAACTTCCGCCTTGCCACCAAGCGCTGCGTCTGCAAGTTCAACCGGCAGATCGACATGCACATCGCGGCCTTCAAGACGGAAGCGCGCACTCGGCTTAAAATGGATCGTTACCAGCGCATCGCCGGGCGTGCCGCCGACAATGTGCTCGCCTTGGCCCTTGAGACGGATGGTCTGGCCATCTTCAACATATTGTGGCAGCTTGATTTTAAGGTGTTTCCCATTCGGAAAAACAGCCTCAACCTTGTCCGCGCCTGCTGCCTGCTCAAGCGTAATATTGATGGAAGCAGCCAGATCGCTGCCTTTCACCGGACCGCGCTGACGTGCTCCGCCGCGACCGCCGCCAAAAGCGCCGCCGAATAGATCATTGAGAATGTCTTCGGCACCGCCGCCAAAACCACCCTGCTGGCCACCGCCACGCTGACGAAAGCCAGCGAACGGATCGCCACCAGCAAATCCAGATTGACCGCCGAAACCGCCCTGCCCGCCAAAGCCCTGAAAGGCCTGCTTGCCTTCGGCGTCAATCTCGCCACGATCAAACTGGCCACGTTTGTCCTTGTCACCGACAATTTCATAGGCCTGATTGATTTCTGAAAAGCGCTCCTGCGCCTTCGGATCATCCTTGTTCTGATCCGGATGATATTTCTTGGCCAGCTTGCGAAAAGCCGACTTTATTTCTTCGGGCTTCGCCGTTTTGGCGACGCCCAACACGCTATAGGGATCGCGCATATAGTCCTCATTCGGGAAAATGACTGAATAATCAGTCGTTAGACTCACTTTGCCGTAATATGAGTACTAAGCCTTAAAACTTCCAGACTTATAGCTGTGAGAATAGAAAAAAGCTTGGAACGCGCACTCAAAGCGGTGCGAACGAGGTTAACGTCCACTCGCCGCCACGCTGCATACAGGTTTCACCGCGATAGATCGAGACGCCATCAAAAGCTTCGCGCGATGTTTCAAACTGGCGACACAGCGTGTCGTTGGACTTTGTTTCAGCGATTGTTGTAATCGCACCCTGACTGCCGGTATCAGGATTGGCCCAGGGAACGGGCTTTTTGCCCCATTGGGTGAAGTTGAGAGCGGATACGATGCTTTTGATCGTGGATTGATCGGAGCGCTTGCCGTTGTCGGTCTCATCTTTTTCGACTGACTTGATGGAACCGGTAATCGTCGAGGAATCAGGCACTGCCTTGTCGATACTCACTCCACCCATCGCACAACCTGAGAGAGAAACCATGGCGACGGCAAATGCCACACGGCGGATCAAAGCCATGTTACAGTTGAAGGTCACATCATTTCTTACGCGGCGAGCAAGTCGAGCGGCCAACGGTCTTCCCTTAAATACATCCTAAAGATGTAGTGAATATGGGGGATATGGAGTTAACAAGTCGTTCGCAGACACGGTAAACAAATCACTATCAAAGAACAACGCAGAAAATTCTCGCTTCTCACCAAAGTCATGGACAAACTGTGCGATATGAACCAAGTTTGCTCACAACAATTCCGACTGACTTTTGAAATAGCACCCAATGACAGATGACCGCGACGATTTCACCCAAAGTTCCGAACCTTTCAAGCTCTTTGCGCAATGGCTGAATGACGCCACCAAAAGCGAAATAAACGACCCAAATGCCGTCGCGCTCGCCACAGTTGACCCGGACGGTCTGCCAAATGTGCGCATGGTTCTGCTCAAAGATTTCGACGAGCACGGCTTTGTCTTCTACACCAATTACGAAAGCGCCAAGGGGCAGGAAATCCTGTCTGCCGAAAAAGCGGCCATGTGCTTTCACTGGAAATCGCTGCGGCGTCAGGTCCGTGTGCGTGGCCCTGTCGAAAAGGTGAGCGCCGTAGAAGCCGACGCCTATTACGCATCACGACCACGTGGCAGTCGTATCGGTGCCTGGGCATCCAAGCAGTCGCGGCCACTCGAAAGCCGCTTTGCACTCGAAAAGGCTGTTGCAGAATATACAGCACGTTATGCGATTGGAGACATTCCGCGTCCTCAACACTGGTCAGGCTTCCGCATCCGCCCGGTTTCCATTGAGTTCTGGCATGATCGCCCCTTCCGCCTGCATGACCGCGTGTTGTTTACCCGCGACACACCGGAAGGCGACTGGACCAAAGATCGTCTCTATCCATAAAAATAAAAAGGCCGCTGAAATCAGCGGCTTTTTTGTATCTATACCATCGGCTTCAACGCCACCCAAAGGCTTCCCAGCACGAGGCCTAAGAAAATCAGCCATCCCACCGTGTTGTTCGACTTAAACAGACGCAGGCATTGATCGGGATTATCGATGTCGAGCACGATGATCTGGCGGTAAAGATGAACGCCCGCCGCGAGCAGTCCCGCAAGCGCTGGCATCGGCACCTGTGCAACCGCAAAGGCAGCGGCAAAAAAGCCAATCGCGCCGCCATAAAGAACCAGCAGCGCCGTCTTGGTATGTTTGCCAAACAGGCGCGCGGTCGACCCGACGCCGACCAGCGCGTCGTCTTCCTTGTCCTGATGAGCGTAGATCGTGTCATAGCCAATCGTCCAAAGGATCGCGCCGATATAAAGCAACACGGGTGACAGCGCGAGCGAGCCCTGGACTGCCGCCCACCCCATCAGCGCGCCCCACGAAAAGGCAAGGCCAAGCACCAGCTGCGGCAGGTTCGTAATGCGCTTCATGAAAGGATAGGCCGCGACGATCACTAGCGATGCAACGCCAAGGCCAATCGTGAACCAGTTAAATTGCAGCACAACGGCCAGCCCAAGCAGAGCCTGCAAGACGATGAATATTTTCGCCTGTTTGCGCGTCACCTGACCAGACGGCAAAGGTCGAGAACGGGTGCGGTCCACTTTGTCGTCAATATCCTGATCAGCAAGATCATTATATGTGCAGCCAGCGCCACGCATCGCGACAGAGCCAACGAAAAATAAAACCAGATGCCAGATCGATGGCACCACCGACCAAACATCATCCCCCGGCTGCGCACCTGCACCCGCTACAAGCGCAGCCGACCAAAAACACGGCCATAAAAGCAGCTGCCAGCCAATCGGACGATCCCAGCGTGCAAGCTGGGCATAGGGCCACAGCGATGGCGGCAGCACCCGATAAACCCAGTGGCCAGATGGCGCATCCTTGACGCGTCCGCGGCTTTCGCGTGACTGAACATCCGAACCGGTGCCCATATCGGGCTTTGACTGCTGCATGACTGCTTGCTTTCCTGAAACTATGCCGGTGCGGCCGCTTTTTATCCAAAAATCGCAGCACTGCCCTTGCCCGCGCGTGCGTTGGGCAATAGAGACCCGTATAAACAACGTTTACTGATCTCACGCGCAGGGAGCAAGGCATGAAAGTTCTGTTGATCGGTTCGGGCGGACGCGAACACGCATTGGCATGGAAACTCGCCGCATCCGAAAAGCTGACAAAGCTCTATTGCGCGCCGGGCAATCCCGGCATTGCTGAATATGCAGAACTGGTAACACTGGACATTACCGATCACGCAGCCGTCATTGCCTTTGCCAAACAGAATGCGATTGATTTGGTTGTCGTTGGCCCGGAAGCACCCCTTGTTGCTGGCCTTGCTGATGATCTTCAAGCTGCCGATATTCGCGTCTTCGGTCCTTCTAAGCTCGCCGCACAGCTTGAAGGGTCGAAGGGCTTCACCAAAGATCTCTGCGCCCGTTTTGATATTCCGACCGGCGCTTATGGCCGCTTCAACAATGCGCCAAAAGCCAAAGCCTATATCCGTGAAATGGGTGCGCCCATCGTCGTCAAAGCCGACGGACTAGCCGCGGGCAAAGGTGTTGTCGTTGCCATGACGCTCGATGAAGCGCTCAATGCCGTTGATATGTGTTTTGAAGGCGCATTTGGCTCTGCCGGTGCGGAAGTTGTGGTTGAAGAGTTTCTTGAAGGCGAGGAAGCAAGCTTTTTCTGTATCTGCGATGGCAAAACAGCGCTGCCACTTGGCTCTGCGCAGGACCACAAGCGCGTTGGCGATGGCGATACAGGCCCGAACACCGGCGGCATGGGAGCTTATGCCCCTGCCCCTGTCATGACGCCAGAAGTCGTTGAGCGCACCATGCGCGAGCTGATTGAGCCAACCATGCGCGGCATGGCGGAAATCGGTGCGCCCTTCTCGGGCGTGCTGTTCCTCGGCCTGATGATCGGCAAAGACGGCCCGAAGCTCATTGAATATAACACCCGCTTTGGTGATCCTGAGTGCCAGGTACTGATGATGCGCCTCGAAACTGATCTGCTCGACCTCATCAATGCAGCCGTTGATGGCAAACTTGATGAAGTTAAGCTCGAATGGAAAGACCAGCCAGCTCTAACCGTGGTTATGGCTGCGGAAGGCTATCCGGCCAACGTGAAGAAGGGCAGTGTTATTCGCGGCCTTGAAAAGCTCGACGGAATTGACGGCCTCAAAGTCTTCCACGCTGGCACAGCGGAAAAAGACGGCAATCTCATTGCCAATGGCGGCCGCGTTCTTAACGTGACAGCGATGGCTAAAACCGTCGCGGAAGCGCAAAGCAAAGCCTATGACGCCGTGAAGCGTGTCGACTGGCCAGAAGGCTTTTATCGCTCCGACATCGGCTGGCGTGCAGTAGAACGCGAACGCTCAGGCGCGTAGTTCACGCTATATGAACCCGGTTTCTAGCCGCTAAGCAATGTGGACGCGGTTGCGGCTTTTTATGCGATATGGACGCGATTGCGGGTTATTATGCAATGTGGACGCGGTTGCGTCCGGCGTTCTTCGCATCATAAAGCGCCGAGTCCGCACGGCGCATCGTCTCGTAGAGGCTTTCCTCATCAACCTGTTCCGCGACGCCAAAGCTTGCCGTCGGACCCCAATCGGGTGCTTTTTCAGCAAATCGTAGTTTACTGAGAGATTCGCGCAGGCTTTGTGCAAGACTTTCTGCCGCCGCCATATCAGCGTCTGGAATAAATACAACAAACTCCTCTCCGCCCATCCGCGCAGCCACGGCTGACTTCGGGAGCTGAGTTCTAAGCAACTTGCCAAAAGCCGCAATGACCCGGTCCCCGCCGTCATGGCCATAGGTATCGTTCACGCGTTTGAAGAAATCGAGATCGCTCATAATCACCGCATAGCGAATCCGTGCACCTTTACGGGCCAACACACGCGAGACATGCCGGTCAAATCCACGGCGATTATAAATCTGCGAAAGTTCGTCTACCTCTGACTGCTCACTCGCCTCGCCCACCATGTGCGAAACTGTGGTTACAAGCAGCAGCAGACCGCGCGCGGCATGCAAAAAAACGCCAATCGACAGCGATATAATTACGTGCAGCGTATTGGCTGGATCATCCGGCCTGATATCCGCACCCGGACCGGAGATCAGAAAAGCTTTCGAAAGATAATGAATGCAGCTAATCACGGCCAGCGCCATAATTAGCTTATCAACCAGTCGTGGCATTCCAGAGCGATAGATCACCCATATAATAATAAGCTGGGCCAGACAAAGCGGCAGCTGATACAAAAAGCGATGCAGGAAAGACGTGCGTGGCAGCTCTAAAATCAGCAAATTGCACAGCAGAGCGGCGACGAAAAAAGCACCTATCAGTTTCCAGTCTATTTTCTGGCGGTAAATACTTTGCAGCCCGATAATGACTGCCAGAAACGCTATCATTGATAGCGCAAATGAAATGACAACGAGCAGACGGGTGTTTATCGCTGCCGGAATCCAATAGCCGAATAGCGAAACAAGTGCCGCTGCAATCGCCGCTAATGTAAACCAGCGCGGAGCAGCATAATTGCGCTCCTGCATAGCTACAAAAGCGAATGTCAGAATGAAAACGCACGACACCGTGAGATTAACAGTCAGAAAATACGGAACGAGCGTCATATATCAGCACCTTTCAACATACCCAACGTTTAAAAGCATGCGAAGAAAATTTCATTAAGAACGAGGCTATTCTTTACAGGAAAAACAACATCTTTGCAGCATTCAGACATGAGGCACGTTTAAAAAAATATCTTTGCATTCCGTTAATCAGTATTATTTTGATCCCTATATTTTTTACTTATCGTAGTAATTTTCTCGATTTCGGAAAAGCGCCTTGTAAAAGTCATGAAGGTCACATATATGTAAGGCATCGATTTTGTTTTCGAATGTTGCGGCGCGCTTTTCGCCACCCGGTACTTCTTTCAAATTCGTAAAATTCGGCGATGGACACATGTCTATTATATATCAACCGTGCGATTTGAAAGGAATTCAACATGGCAAACGGAACAGTAAAATTCTTCAACACAACCAAGGGCTTCGGCTTCATTCAGCCTGATGACGGCGGCGTAGACGTGTTCGTTCACATCTCGGCTGTTGAACGTTCGGGCCTCAGCACCCTCAATGAAGGCCAGAAGGTCAGCTTTGAAGTTGTTGCAGACCGCCGTTCGGGCAAGAATGCAGCAGAAAACCTGCGCGCACTCTAATCATTACTTAAGCAAAGCAGTTTGAAGCTTTGCTTGCGTGATTGCGCAAAGAAATTTGTCTCCAGTCTTTGACCACGGATGTACTGGCACTGATTGTTGAGACTTATGAAGGTCGGGTCCATGCCCGGCCTTTTTGCTTTTATGGGGCGGAAAACGTCTAATAAAGCGGCTCCTCATTGTTGCACAACCTGATTGCTCGTTCAGTCGTTCACTATCGCTCTTGCGACCCAGCTACAATGAACGCTACCTGGCTTAAGAAATATTGACGTTTACGTAATAAGCCGCTAGCACTTAGACACGCCAGCCATAAGGCTGAACGCATCGCTGCCGATAAGCGGCAATGCGAAGCCTTTTGAGGAGAAGGTTTAGGAGGAAAAATGTATCGCGCGCCGGTTTCTGATATTTCGCATACGCTGATGAAAGTCGCAGGCCTTGAAAAGGCAATTACCGACAATCAGTTTCCTGATTTCTCCGCTGATCTGGCAGAAGCTATTCTCGAAGAAGCGGGAAGATTTGCCACTGAACGCGTTGAGCCGCTTCGCATTTCGGGCGACCGCCATGGTGCGAGTGTCAAGGATGGTGTTGTCACGACTGCGCCAGGCTGGAAAGAGCTTTACGCCGACTGGATTGCAGGCGGCTGGAACTCGCTGACTGGAACACCGGAATATGGCGGCCAGGGCTTGCCGACCATGATGTCAGTTGCGGTCAGCGAAATGTGGAATTCCGGCACATTGGCTTTTGCCATCGCTCCCACGCTCACCATGGGCGCGGTCGAAGCACTGGAAAAACACGCTTCAAAAGAACTCAAAGACATCTATCTCGAAAAGCTCATCTCCGGTGAATGGATGGGCACCATGAACCTGACCGAACCGCAGGCGGGTTCTGATGTCGGCGCATTACGGACACGTGCAGAGCGCCGCGATGATGGTTCCTATCGCATCTTTGGTCAAAAGATTTTCATCACCTATGGCGAGCATGACCTGACGGACAACATCGTGCATCTGGTGCTGGCACGGCTTCCCGATGCCCCGGCCGGAACAAAGGGCATATCGCTGTTTCTTGTACCAAAATTCCTCGTCAATGCGGATGGTTCGCTCGGTCGTCGTAACGACCTGTTTTGCTCTGGCCTTGAACACAAAATGGGCATTCACGCCTCCCCCACCTGCACAATGATTTATGGCGATGGCTTTGTGAAAGGTGAGGAAACCGGCGCAGTCGGTTATTTGATCGGCGAAGAAAACCGCGGTTTGGCTTGCATGTTCACTATGATGAATAATGCCCGACTGTTGGTTGGCATTCAGGGCGTAGGCGTTGCGGAAGCCGCCTATCAGCAGGCTTTGAACTACGCAAAAGAACGCAAGCAAGGCCGCGCGCTTGGTGCCGATCCGAAAGCCGGCATGAGCCCGATCATAGAGCATCCAGACGTGCAGCGCATGTTGCTTACCATGAAGGCACTGACGCAGGTGGCTCGCTCCATCACCTATTCCTGCGCGCATGCGATCGATATGAGCCATGCAACGGACGGTGCAGACGCGCAATTCTGGTCAGATCGTGCCGGACTACTGACACCGCTCGCAAAAAGCTTTGCCACAGATGTTGGCGTTGATGTTGCTTCGCTTGGTGTGCAGATTCATGGCGGCATGGGCTTCATTGAGGAAACAGGCGCCGCGCAATTGCTGCGCGATGCCCGAATTACGCCGATCTATGAAGGCACAAACGGAATTCAGGCGATCGACCTTCTGCTGCGCAAATTGCCGCTCAGCAATGGCGAGCATATCGGAAATTACCTCACAGAATTGCAGGACGAAGCCGACAAGGCCACAGTTTCGAACCGTCCCGAACTGGGCGAAACCGGCGCACGTCTCTCCACTGCCATCAGCGACGCTCGTGAAGCGACCGACTGGCTGCAACGGGCAACAGCCGAAGGCCGCACAGAGGAAGCTCTTGCCGGTGCCACGCCTTACCAACGCCTGCTGTCACTGACCGCTGGCGGCGCCTATCTCGCGCGTTCAGCACTCTCAAGCAACGATGCTGGCCGCGCTGCCCTTTGTCGCTTCTTCGCCGAAAACATGCTGGCCGAGGTCTCTGCTTTAAAAGACACAGTTATCACCGGCGCATCGAGCCTTGCAGCTGCAAAATCAGCGCTGGAGGCGTGACTATGAGCGAACATATTCTGATCGAACGCAAAGGTGCGGTGCAAATTATCCGGCTGAACCGTGCTGACAAAAAAAACGCCATCACCCGCGCCATGTATGCAACCATGGCCAAAGCGCTGATCGAGGGTGATGCCGATGATGCCGTGCGGGTGCATGTGTTTTTCGGCGTGCCGGGCGCATTTTCCGCTGGCAATGACATGCAGGATTTTATGGCTGCGGCATCGGGCGACGGTCTTGGCAATGATATTCTCGATTTTCTCAACGCTCTCTCAAGTGCGAAGAAACCGATTGTATCCGGCGTTGATGGTTTGGCGATCGGCATTGGGACAACAATCCATCTGCACTGCGATCTGACATTTGCCACTGGCCACGCGCTATTCCGCACGCCATTTGTTGATCTCGGTCTTGTGCCGGAAGCAGCCTCCAGTCTGCTTGCCCCGCCGCTCATGGGGCACCAAAAGGCTTTCGCTCTGCTGGCTCTTGGCCATGGTTTCGATGCGCAGGCTGCTCTTGAGGCAGGCATTGTTTATAAGATCGTTGAAAGCAATAATCTTGAACCGGAAGCCCTGAAAGCCGCAGAGGAGATTGCCTCTAAGCCACCACAGGCCATGCAGATTGCCCGCAGTCTGATGCGACTCCCCGCCGAACCCGTTTCCGACAGAATTACGCGGGAAGCAAAGTATTTTGCCGAACGACTAACTTCAGATGAAGCGAAGGAGGCTGTGATGGCATTTCTCAGCCGGAAAAAGTAATCAAAAAAATACCCGGATGGGAATACCATCCGGGCGGCTTACTGGAGGTCAGCCAATTGGTTGCTCCGGCATCGTGGCTCTTAACATCTGGAAAGGTCCTTCATCTTTCCAGACAACCACCGAGCGGCGCGTTATTCCTTAGATAATATAGAAATTAGACAAGACCGTGTTCACACGCGAATGTGATATTTTCTTAATTGCGAGCAATTATCTCACGGCCTTCGATGACCATACGAACGCCCAGTGAACCCGTCTTGCGGCGTGCGAGGAAACGGGGACGGCGGCGGCGTGGTTCCTGCCCCTGACGACGCGCCTGTGGCTCTGACGTGCGAACCGGGCCAGTGCTTTCGTAAAGCGGACGAGCCACACCATCTTCCTCAACAAGCATCATTGGCAGGTTGAAGGTTGCAGCCCATGCGCGCCAGTCAGCGGCAACGTCGGTCAGATCGTGCGCGACCAGCAGTGGCACCGAGAGTTGCGGGTCTTCATGCATCAGCTCGAGCGTTACAGTGATTTCGCCGTATTCGTCTTCAACAGCGCGTGCAACGACACCGACAAATGCATTGATCGGCAGAGCAATCGACATGGGCAAACCGCTCGAAGGTAAAATCTGGCGGACAACCGCCCCACGCTCACTGATCGTAAAGGTCACATCCGCATCACAATCTTCTGCGGGGTAAGTCACAACCTGTGGCAAGTGAAACGGATCCAACCGAAGTTCCTGACCTGCCCATTCCGGCTTCTTAAGTCCGCTGCTCATCATTTTCGACGCCTCTTAGTATCTCTGCCTGTTTTTATTCGTAATGCCGGACGCAAAACCGCTTCACACTTTTGCTGGCATTACTTTTTTTTTGAGAGCCAGTTATTCCGGCTTCTCTTTCGAGCATGTTCGCTCTTGTTGATTTAGAGAATAGGCGATGATTATTACCGAGGCGCTTAACGCGTTAGGTTAACTTTTCCCTGCTTTTTCATTTGGTTACTGCTTTACAACCATGTGTAAGAACTTGGTAATTCTTGCTAATTTTCGTTTACATAAATGAAAAGGCGGACAGTTACCTGCCCGCCTTAATTTCTTCTTATTTGCTGGAATTACAGCACTTTACCCGGATTCATAATGCCATTCGGGTCGAATGATTTCTTAATACGGCGCATCAATTCAAGCGCCACGTCCTGTTTAAAGAAGGCAAGTTCTTCGCGTTTCAACACGCCGATACCATGCTCTGCCGATATCGATCCGGTATAAGAAGCAACAATTGTATGAATGCGATGATTTAAATCGTGCCAGCGATCAAGGAAAGCTTGCTTATCAGCACCAATCGGCTGCGACACATTATAGTGCAGATTGCCGTCGCCAATATGGCCGAAGCAAACGATACGCGAGCCGGGTATCATTTCCAGCGTTGCCGCATTGGCTTCTGCAATAAATTCAGGGATTTTCGCGACAGGCACGGAAATATCGTGCTTGATCGAGCCGCCTTCCGGCTTCTGCGCCCAGGACATTTCCTCACGCATTTTCCAAAACATCTGCGCCTGAGCCACGCTTTCAGCAATGGCTGCATCCTGAATAATGTCGTTCTCAAACGCTTCGGTCAGAATGGTTTCAAGCGTCGTACGCGCATCGTCTTCCGAACGGCTGGAAGAAATATCCACCAGCACATACCAGTCATGCGGGCTTTCCAGCGGATCACGAACGCCATCGACATGGGCAATGGTAAACTCAACGCCGACACGCGGCATCAGCTCAAAGCCAGTGAGCGACGGGCCTGCATGTTCGGTTGAAAGCTGGAACAGGCGCAGCACATCTTCCGGGCTGCGCAGACCGGCATAAGCCACGCCTTTGCCCTTTGGCTGTGGGTAAATCTTCAATACGGCTGCGGTGATGATTCCAAGTGTCCCTTCGGAACCGATGAACAGGTCTTTCAAATCATAGCCGGTATTGTCTTTTTTCACATAGCGCAGATCGTTGAGAACCTCGCCATTTGGCAGAACCACTTCAAGGCCAAGACAAAGCTCACGCATATTGCCATAGGCGAGAACGGCAGTACCGCCTGCATTGGAACCAAGATTGCCGCCAACCTGACACGAGCCTTCCGCACCGAGCGACAGCGGGAACAGGCGACCGACTTTCTGCGCTTCGTCCTGAAGGTTTTTGAGGATGACACCAGCCTCAACCGTTACCAGATTGCCAACCGGATCAACCGAGCGCACCTTATTCATGCGGCCAAGCGACAAAACGATTGCTGTGTTGCTCTGGTCTGGCGTCTGACCACCAACAAGACCGGTATTGCCGCCCTGCGGCACAACCGGCGTTTTGGTTTCATTGGCAAGCTTCATGATCGCCGAAACTTCTTCCGTTGAAGCGGGGCGCAGCACCAGCGGCGAGTGCCCCTGATAGAGATCGCGCTGCTCAATCATGAATGGCGCAATGTCTTCGGGCGCAGTCAGCGCATTCTTTTCGCCAACAATGGCTGCAAAACGTTCGATCAGGGCGGTGTCGAGCATGTGCTTCTCTTGAATGTTTGGGGAACTAGCGCGGGGCCGCCGCGCGTTTAAGACGATCATTGATGGCCTCACCGAGACCATCAAAGGGAATGGGTTCAACAGCGATTGTCACGGCGCCCGTTGCATCGAGCTTGCGCATGAAGTCAAACAGATTGCTGGCTGCTTCGCGCAGGTCGCCGCTTTCACTGAGATTAAGAATTTGGATAGCATCATCGCTGCCTGCAACGCGTCTCGGGCCAAAAGCCAGCAGCGCCTCACCGGGCTTTACGCTCTTAACGTCAAGGCACATCGCGGCATCCGGCGCATAATGCGATTCCATCATGCCGGGCGCTTGAATGGCTGCGTTATGTTCAGCGCGGATCAGCTTCACGCCAAGAAACGCTTCAATGTCTTCTGCAGCCAAACCACCGGGGCGCAGAAGATGCACGCGTTCGCCCTCAACCTTGATGATGGTTGATTCGACACCCACGCCACACGGACCGGCATCAAGGATCAGATCGATCTTGCCACCCAGGTCATCGGCCACGGCTTTGGCCGAGGTTGGGCTGATACGGCCTGACGTGTTGGCGCTTGGTGCTGCAACAGGGCTGTCGAGATTCTTTATAACATCACGCACCCGCCCCGTTGGCATACGGATGGCCAGCGTAGCAAGCCCTGCCGTCACCAGCGGATGGATCGGGCGCGGCGCATCTTGCTGCGCTTTCAGCGGCAGAACAAGTGTTAACGGCCCCGGCCAAAAGCTTTCAGCCAGCTTTCGGGAGATTGGATCGAAAGTCACATAACGCTCGGCCATAGCAATGCTATCGACATGGGCGATAAGCGGATTGAACTGCGGGCGACCTTTGGCGGCAAAAATACCGGCCACGCCTTCGCCATGCGCTGCGTCAGCCGCAAGACCATAGACCGTTTCGGTCGGAATCGCGACCAGGCCACCGCGCGCGAGCACTTCTACCGCGCGTGAAACAGCTTTATCGTCGAATTCCAGAATATCGGCCAAGGTCATTCTCCTGCCGTCTCAGTAACGCGCATCTGTTCTGAAAACCGTTTCACACTTTTCAGGATGCGCTTTAGCTACACAAAGCGTCGCTTTTGAGCAAGAGACTCCTATGCGCAGTTGATGCAAGATCGGAATGAGTTACAAAAAGAAAGGGCGCTTAAAAGCGCCCTTGTATCATTTATCCGGCGATTTTCGAGAAATCGGCCACTGTACTTGTGGCAGTGCGGATTTGTTCAAGCAGTGCAAGGCGGTTGGCTCGGACGTTTTCGTCCTCGTCATTGACAAGCACCTTCTCGAAGAATGTATCGACCGGACCGCGTAGCTTGGCGAGCGCCAGCATTGCGCCGCCGAAATCTTCCCGGGCAATAGCTTCTTCGGCTTCGGTAGACGCGAGGTTCACAGCCGCATAAAGCGCCTTTTCCTCATCGAGCTTTAACAGAGCCGCATCGACGCTGCCTGCTACCTTCGTGCCCTTCTTTTCTTCCGCAGCCAGAATGTTGGCCGCGCGCTTGGTGCCAGCCAAAAGGTTCTTGCCGTCTTCTTCGTTGATGAAGACGATCAGCGCCTCAAGACGACGGGCAACCAGCAAAAGATTGTCGGCATCCGATGTCAAAACCGCATCAATCGCGTCATAGCGTGCGCCTTCATCTTTCAGATGAACCTTGAAGCGGTCATGCAGGAAGGACAAAAGCTCAGCTAGCAATGGCTCAGCACTGGCTTCTATTTCCGCACGCGTCTTTGTTTCAAGATTGCGGAGTGCGTTATCGACGTCCTGTTCACCATCCACATCGCCGGACTTTTCAGACACAAGCTTTGTTTCAAACTCGCGCAGCTTGCGCAGGACCTGACCTTCTTTGAGCGACGCATAAGCCGAGCGCAGAAGTGGCAAGAGCGGGAATTTCCAATCCTGCGACAGGATCAGACGGATCACACCCAATGCTGCACGACGCAGCGCAAACGGGTCTTTCGAGCCGGTTGGCTTTTCGTCAATCGCCCAGAAGCCGACCAGCGTGTCGAGCTTATCAGCGAGTGCGACAGCGACCGAAACCGGGTTCTTCGGTACAAAATCAGACGGACCCTGTGGCTTGTAATGCTCTTCAAGTGCCGAAGCGACAGCTTCGTCTTCGCCCTGAAGAAGCGCATATTTACGACCCATTGCACCCTGAAGTTCAGGGAATTCGCCCACAACTTCCGTGGTCAGATCAGCTTTTGCCAGAACAGCGGCACGCCCTGCAAGCTTTGGATCGGCACCGACCAGCGGTGCAATCTGACTTGCGAGTTCGCGGATGCGTTCAACGCGTGCGCCTTGCGTGCCGAGCTTAGCATGAAAAGTGACATTGAGGCTGTCGAGGCGCGCCATGCGCTGATCAAGCGGCTTTTTCAGATCAAGGCCGAACTTCTCACCCGATGCTGAAAGCTTTTCGAGGTCCGGCAGGTCATGCTGATCGGTGTTCCAGAAATAGAGCGCATCGGACAGGCGTGCGCGCACGACCTTGCCGTTACCATAAGCGATTTCCGTGCCGCCGTCGCGTGCAGCGATGTTCGACACCAGAATGAACTTGTTCGACAGTGCTTCTGTCTCACCCTGCTTGCGGGTGACGAAGCATTTCTGGTTCACGCGGATGGTCAACTGAATGACTTCCGGCGGAATTGCGAGGAATTCTTCCTCAAACTCGCCCATCAGCACGACTGGCCATTCGACGAGACCCGAGACTTCTTCGAGAAGGCCAGCATCCTCGACCAGTTCCAGACCGGAAGCGAAGGCGAGATTATGCGCGTCCTGCGAGATGATTTCCTTGCGGCGCTCGGCGTCGAGCACAACGAAAGCCTTTTCGAGCTTTTCAACATAATCATCAAAACGGCGCACCTTGATCGCCTGACCATCGCTTAAGAAACGATGCCCATAGGTGACATTGCCCGATTTGATGCCGTCAACCTCAAACTCGACAACAACGGTTTCTTCGGTTTCAGGACCGAAAGTGCAGAGGATCGATTGAAGCGGACGCACCCAGCGCAACGCACCCGGCTTGGAAGACGCAGCACCCCAACGCATCGACTTTGGCCATGGGAAATTACGGATCACCTGCGGCACGAGTTCCGCGATAATTTCTTCCGCAGCGCGGCCCGGCTTCGTCAAATGAGCGACATAGAAGTCACCCTTTTTCGGATCGGAATGAACATGCGCCTGCGACACATCCGAGAGACCAGCTTTACGCAGGAAGCCTGCAATCGCCTGTTCAGGTGCCGTGACCGACGGCCCCTTGACGTCTTCATGCACGTCTTTCGAGCGTACGGTCAGGCCGCGAATATCGAGTGTCAGGCGACGCGGTGTCCAATAGGCAGTCGTTGCCTCATAGGTGAGACCAGCCTCCACCAGACCATCGGTGATCATCTTCTTGAAATCACCGGCAGCTTTGCGCTGCATACGAGCAGGAATCTCTTCCGAGAAAAGTTCGAGCAACAAATCAGGCATCAGACTACGCCTTCCGCATCAGAATTCTTTTTATAATTAAAGCCGCCAGCCTCAGTCAGCAGAAATGCTTCGCCGCACTGACGCGCGAGATTGCGCACGCGCAGAATATAGCTCTGGCGTTCAGTCACCGAGATCACGCCACGCGCATCCATCAAGTTGAAAACGTGCGATGCCTTGATGCACTGGTCATAGGCCGGGAAAACACACTTGTGTACGTTCCCTGTCGTGCCTCCGGCACTCCCCGCCTCTTGTGATGCACCTGCCTTCAGAATGGCTTCGCATTCGCGCTCTGCGTCGATAAAATGCTGATGCAGGATTTCGGTGTTCGCCATTTCGAAATTGTAGCGGGAATATTCCTGCTCAGCTTGCAGGAAAACGTCGCCATAGGTGACTTTTTCTTCGCCTTCGAGACCATTGAAGTTGAGGTCATAGACATTGTCCACGCCCTGCACATACATTGCGAGGCGTTCAAGACCATAGGTTAGCTCACCGGCAACCGGCGAGCATTCAATGCCGCAGACTTGCTGGAAGTAAGTGAACTGTGACACTTCCATGCCGTCACACCAGCATTCCCAGCCAAGACCCCATGCACCAAGCGTTGGGCTTTCCCAGTCGTCTTCCACAAAGCGTACATCATGCAGTGTCGGATCAAGACCGATAGCGCGCAGTGAACCGAGATAGAGATCCTGAAGGTTCGGCGGCGATGGTTTAATGATCACCTGATACTGGTAATAATGCTGCAAGCGGTTTGGATTTTCACCATAGCGACCATCTTTCGGGCGGCGCGACGGCTGCACATAGGCCGCTTTCCAAGGCTTCGGCCCGAGCGAACGCAATGTGGTTGCCGGATGAAACGTACCCGCCCCCACTTCCATGTCGTAAGGCTGCAAAATAGCGCAACCGTGTTCCGCCCAATAGTTATGGAGCGTCAGGATCAGACCCTGAAAGGAACGGGTGGGGTGCATATGTGCTGGCAACGTACTGGACACGGGGTCAGGCCTTGTTATTGAAATGATTGGCCCGGTCTAATTTGTCCGCCTGCCACGGTCAAGCATGACATTTGATCGCTGAAGAGAGCGATAAAGCTGCGCTGCGCTCTCCATGCTTCAATGATAGGCATTTTGAAAAATGCGTAGTGAAAGACGAAATCTTCACATCGGACAAAATAATTAAATGGAAGATGCGATTGATATCTTTGTCAGTTTGCAAATCAAGGCAGATAATAGATATTTATATAATTTAACGGAAAAATAAACATTAGACTACATTTTGATTATTTGAGAGACTATTATAACTCTATAAATAATTACACAACCACATATTACCAACCTCTCACCATAAATAATATAGGATTTAAAAGTGGCGACTTGATTTATGGCATGGGAAAACAAAGGGGTAATTATATATACAACAACATCCAATTCAGAGGCTCAAACCCTCAATTAAATGTAAGTATAATAGATCAATATAGATTTAACGCGTTAGATAGATTATATAGTAACAGATATTTTCAGCCTGACATAACTTCTTCGGAGAGCTTTGAAATAAGTGTACGCAATCATTCTAAATATAGAAATATTTTAGAAAATACCAACCCCTTTAGTCAAAGCTTTGACAGAAATACATATTTTTCCAGAAAGTGCAAAGCAGGTATCAACTGGGCGAAGGAAAATGGAAATACTGTCCATTATATACTAGATGACATTAATATGGACATGGTCATAAATAAAAATTTTTATCTTCAACAGGGATATTCTGACGCAGATTCCGTATCTGGCTCTGAGCTACGCTGGATATATCGCAATAGACACGATCCCAAAGTGCAAAAATCTGTACAATTTTGGAGGAACGGACAGCCCGCAAATGCTCCATGGGTGGACGATCCGGGATCATGGAGCCATTACAGGCCAAAAAGTGAAGCTTTATCACGTCAACATATGGAACATCACTACAGCTCAAGGTTTGTTAAAAGAAGGCAAAGTTATTATGACGCCATACTTTGTGAGCTTTAATGGATCAAATTCATCAGCATTCAAAACGGCCCGGAAATCGATAAGACTTCCGGGCTTGAAAACTATTCGGTTTTGCTTTCGGGCGTCTTTGCCGGGGTAAGGCTCTTATCCTGAACCCGCGCCTCAGAAGGGTTCGGATCCGGCGCCAGGCCCTTTTTCAGCTTTTCTTCGATCTTGATCAGTTCTTCCGGCTCAGGCTTGCCAGCAATGGCATGGTTCCATTGGAACGTCGCTTCCAGCTGACGATCCGTCCGCCAGTAAGCATCGCCAAGATGATCGTTGATCGTCGGGTCTTCCGGGCGCAATTTCACGGCTTTTTCAAGCTCAACGACTGCTTCCGGATAACGGCCCAGCTTGTAATAAGCCCAACCAAGCGAATCGACGATATAGCCATCCTGCGGACGGAGCTCTACGGCCTTCTTGATCATGCCCAAGGCTTCATCAAGGTTTTCACCGCGATCCACCCACGAATAGCCAAGATAATTGAGCACCTGTGGCTGGTCAGGATAAAGCTCCAGCGCCTTGCGGAAATTTGGCTCCGCCTGATCCCATTCTTTCAGCCGTTCATGTGCGATGCCGCGCTGATAGAAAACCGGCCAATCCTTGCGCTCAGGCTTATCAATTTGCTCAACAGCCGCATCATAGATTTTTGCAGCATCGGCAAAATTCTTATCCTGCGCATAGACGCCGCCCAATGCAAGATAGGTACGGATATCCGTCTTATCGCGCTTTAGCAGCGTTTTAAGCTGGCCGATTGCATCGCCAGTCTTTTCATTTTCAGCGAGATTGAGCGCGCGCTGCATCTCGGCATCGCGCCGGTAAGGTGACCATTCCGGCACACGCGCATAATATCGAACAGCCTGTTCTGGCTGGCGCAACTTGGCCGAAATATCACCAAGCTGATAAAGCGTGGCGTCGTTGTCCGGGCGCAATGGCAACGACATTTGCAGATAAAGCTTGGCAAAAGCTTCTGCGCCACCGCGATTGATCGCGGTGCCAAGCGTATAAAGCACTTCGCCAACGCCCTGCTGCGCATTGTTAACGAGACGGCGATGTCTCTGGCCGTCCTCAAGCTTTTCACGCAATGCGGTGATGGTGATCCGACCGTTGAGGACTTCTTCAGCGTCTTTGAGCAGCTTGATAGCCCCTGCCCTGTCGCCGCGACGCAACAAAAATGAGGCGTAAGACATGACAATACGTTCGTAAGTATCCGGAGCCGCAGCGCCACCCGCACGATCATCAACCGCCTGCTGGTAATAGTTTCGCGCATCCTGCCTCAGACCTGCAACATCGGCAATCATTGCGGCATTATAGATGCGAAACAGATTGTACCATTCCGGCCCTTTGATATTGACGACATCGGAAAGCGCTTCTTTTGCGTTTCCCTGCCCGACCTTCACCCATGCGCCGATAAGGTCGGTCGCGAGTTCGTCCATATCGGACTTCACCGAGAGCATCAGCAATGGCTCGGCCTTGCGATACTGATTTTTGGAAATCGCATCAATTGCCAGCGCGACGCGAGAAAAGCGCTCAATCTCTGGCTGATCTTTCAGCTCTTCAGCAATGGGCAACGCTTCCTTGAAACGACCTTCAGTGAGCAATGCCAACAGCAAATTTTGCTTGATAAGATCATTGCTCGGATCAAAAGCCATAGCCTGCCGATAAAAATCGACAGCTGCGGAAATATTGTTGTCAGATTCAGCTGTAAGCGCAGCAAGATAAGCGCCTGCAAAAGAGCCCGCGCGGACTTGCGGGGCCGGATCTATACTCGTTTTAGCCAGTGCCGCATTGGACGGAATCGCCACTCCAGCCAAAGCCAGAAAAAGCAGTCCGTAAAGCGGACGACGTTTAGATCCCTGCCGCATAAAGCCCAGTCCTCTTTCCGATTCCGTATAAGCACCCCTACTCAGAGGAACTTCAAGCATGGCCTTTTTGGGGTCCAAGCGCAAGAAAAGCATCCGTGATGGATGCTTTTCTTAAACTTTAACAATGTTCTTAATTCACCCGGCTGATGCAGAAGTCGATGACTTCAATCAGTGCATCCTTTTCAGAAGACGCCTTCAATGGGGCCAAAGCATCGCGGGCCATTTCACCAAAGTCACGTGCGCGCTGAACGGTTTCCGCAATAGCGCCGTGCTTCAGCATGAAGCCAATAGCCTTTTCGAGCGATGCGTCATCACTCGCACCTTCTTCGATAGCCTGCTTCCAGAAAGCGCGCTCTTCATCAGAGCCATGACGATAGCTCAGGATAACTGGCAGTGTAATCTTGCCTTCGCGGAAATCATCGCCTGTGTTCTTGCCAAGATCAGCAGCCGAGCCGCCGTAATCAAGTGCATCGTCAACGAGCTGGAACGCAAGGCCGAGGTAAAGGCCATAATCACGAAGGGCTGTACGATCCGACGGCTTTGCATCCGCGATGATCGGACCAACTTCCGCAGCAGCCGAAAACAGCGCCGCAGTCTTTGCTTTGATCACTGCCAGATATTCGTCTTCGGAGGTTTCCATATTCTTGGCGGCAGCAAGCTGCATGACTTCACCTTCGGCAATGACCGAAGCAGAAGTTGCAAGCACATCAAGCGCGTCAAGCGAGCCGACATCGACCATCATTTTGAACGCCTGACCGAGCAGAAAGTCGCCAACGAGAACACTTGCCTGATTGCCCCATATCATGCGTGCGGTGCTTTTGCCGCGACGCAGATCGCTTTCATCGACCACATCATCATGGAGCAGCGTTGCTGTGTGCATAAATTCGACAGCAGTGGCGAGACGGACGTGGCCATCGCCTTCATAGCCAAACATGCGTGCACTTGCGAGTGTCATCATGGGGCGCAGGCGCTTGCCGCCGGATGAAATCAGGTGGTTTGCCACCTCCGGGATCATCTCAACATCGGAGCCGGCGCGTGACAGGATCAGTTCGTTTACACGACCCATATCAGCCTTTGTCAGATCGACCAGTGGCTGAACCGATCCTTCCCGCTTCGTTTTCCCGTCAAGATTCAAAACCACACCCAATTCCGTTACTCCTAGCTGCTGACCACACTATGTGCGTGGATCAGAACGCTCAAGGTGGCTTACAGCCCCTGCAACGCCCAAGCTTTTTTATTCAGAGCCTGTTCACCATTGAAGGAGGCAGTTGTCAATGCGGTCTATTGAATACACAGTGTCGAAATGATTGAACTTATACGCACAAATGATTCCGTTTTGCTGTCAGTTGCTGAAGCTCTGATGAAAGAAGCTGGTATCGTCTATTTCATCGCTGATACCAATATGAGCATTCTTGAAGGTTCACTCGGTATTATACCGAGACGTTTTCTGGTCGAAGAAGACCGCGTAAATGAAGCCAGACGCTACTTGATTGATGCTGGTCTGGAACATGAACTTAGAGACAATGGCAAATAGAGTGCCTGAGCCAAGAGAAGAAACCATCGATGTGTTTCATCGTGGCGCTTTTCATCTCGTGCAACCCGCGATGAAAGGCCATCGTTCGGGCGTGGATGCGATGATTCTGGCAAGCAGTGTACCGGGTGACTTCAAAGGGTGCCTTGCTGATCTTGGCAGCGGCGCTGGTGCTGCAGGTCTCGCTGTTGCGGCCCGTTGCAAGGATGCACGCGTGACGCTTATTGAACGCTCCGGCTTCATGCTCAACTTTGCGCACAAAAGCGTTAACCATCCGCTGAATGCGACCCTGCGTGATCGCATTGATATTCTTGAGGCCGATGTTGCGCTCACCGGCAAAGCACGCGCGGAAGCGGGACTGATCGATAACAGCTTCGATTATGTCATCATGAACCCGCCATTCAACGAAGCCAGCGACCGCGCAACGCCCGACCCCGTGAAAGCCGAGGCCCATGTCATGCCTGAAGGTATGTTTGACCAATGGCTGCGCACGGCATCGGCTTTGCTCCGCCCCGGCGGCAGCGTCTCGATTATCGCACGCCCTGCTTCGCTTGCGCCGATATTAAGTGCAATGGAGCGGCGTTTTGGCGGCTTGAAAATCATTCCAATCCTGCCGCGCCCCGATGCCGCTGCAATCCGCATTGTGATTACCGGCGTCCGCGGCAGCCGGGCGGGTCTTTCGCTTATGCCAGCGCTTGTTCTGCACGGCGATAAGGGCAATGCGTTTACGCAACGTGCCACAGCAATCAGCAATGGCCAGACGTCGCTGCTTGAGGAAAACAAATAAATGCTGCTAATCATTGGAACGATACGCTTGCCCGCTGAAAAACTTGATGAAGCGCGTCCAGTCATGCAGCAAATGATTGAAGCAAGCCGCGCGGAAAATGGCTGTATCGAGTACACCTATTCTCAGGACATACTTCAACCAAGTCTCATTCATGTAAAAGAGCTCTGGCGCGATCGGGTTTCACTGGACAAACACTTCATCTCAGACCACATAGAGAAATGGCGTTCTAAATGGCCAAAGCTTGGCATAACGGATCGCAATCTCATGCTCTATGAAGTGGGCGCTCCAGAAATAACCTGAAAAGAAGAAGAATGACGTCACATCCAAAATCCGCCCGCCCTGTCTCCATTATGCGCCGTTTTCTGGATAACGAATCTTCTGGCGGCATCGTGCTTATGGCTGCGGCTGCGTTAGGCTCAGGACCTATTGATTTGAGAATGAAGAGCTGATTCAGTTTCTCTTGAGGAGACTGAACGATGAGCAATCTTTACTGGCTGAGCGAAGGGCAAATGTCACGCCTTCGGCCCTTTTTTCCCAAGAGCCATGGACGTCCACGCGTTGATGACAGGCGTGTCTTGAGTGGAATTATATTCATTCTTCGTAATGGGTTACGGTGGTGTGATGCCCCTCGAGAATACGGGCCCTCTAAAACGCTCTATAATCGTTGGAACCGTTGGTGTCACAAGGGGATATTTGCTCAAATACTTGAAGGCCTGTCTTCCAAGTCGTCGGTCGGAAAGACTGTCATGATAGATGCGACCTATTTGAAAGCGCACCGCACGGCCTCAAGCCTACGGCTAAAAAAGGGGATGGTGGACGGCTGATCGGCCGGACAAAAGGTGGCATGAATACCAAGTTGCACGCCGTCACCGACACGCAGGGTCGCCCTATCAGGTTACACGTCACGGCGGGACAAATCAGCGACTACACCGGAGCTGCAGCCTTAATTGAGACGTTACCGAAGGTCGACTGGCTTCTTGCTGATAGAGGCTATGATGCCGACTGGTTCAGAAAACGGTTAAAAGACAAAGAGATAAAGCCATGCATCCCGGGTCGCAAAAACCGTAAGAAGCCTATTAAGTATGACAAACGTCGATACAAGCGACGCAATCGTATCGAAATCATGTTTGGCAGACTGAAAGACTGGCGAAGAATTGCTACCCGTTATGATCGCTGCCCGATTGTGTTCCGTGCAGCAATAGATCTTGCAGCAGCCGTTATATTCTGGCTCGGAAAGCAATGAGTCCTGAGCCTAGCACTGATTGTCGCTAATTCGCCTTTCTCAAAAGCCTATTTCGAGGCGCTGCATTTTTATATTGGTCCGCTCAGCCTGTCGCACTGGATCAATGATGCACTGATGGCCGTGTTCTTCTTTTTGGTCGGACTTGAGATCAAGCGTGAGTTTCTTGATGGCCAACTCGCAAGCTGGCCTAATCGCATTTTACCCGGTATTGCCGCTGCTGGCGGCGTCATCGTGCCTGCGCTGATTTTCGTTGCCTTCAATTATGGCGACCCGGAAAAAGTGCGCGGCTGGGCCGTGCCTTCCGCAACCGACATTGCCTTTGCGCTTGGTGTTTTATCGCTGCTTGGATCGCGCGTGCCGTCGAGCCTGAAAGTCTTTCTGGCAACGCTTGCGATTCTTGATGATCTCGCGGCGGTTGTCATCATCGCGATCTTCTACACCGCTGAAATTTCCATGCCTTATTTGGGTGCAGCCTTCGCAACCGCAGCCGTGCTGTTTGCAATGAACCGCATGGGCGTTTCCCGCTTGCTGCCCTATCTGGTTGGTGCAGCTCTATTGTGGTTCTTGGTCTTTAATTCCGGCGTACACGCCACGGTCGCTGGCGTTGTTGCAGCACTTATGATCCCGCTAAAACCTGCCAAGGCCAAGCCGGATGATATGACATCGCCCCTACATACGCTGGAACATGCGCTGGCCAAGCCGGTTGCCTTCTTCATCGTACCAGTGTTTGGTTTCGCCAATGCGGGCATTTCCTTTACCGGCATGACGCCGTCTATCATCTTCGACACGCTGCCGCTCGGCATCATGCTCGGCCTCTTTGTGGGTAAACAGATCGGCGTTTTTGGTGCGGCATGGCTCGCAATTAAAGCGGGCTTTGCGCAAAAACCGATGGGCGCAAGCTGGGCGCAGTTTTATGGCGTTGCAATCCTGTGCGGCATCGGCTTCACCATGAGCATTTTCATCGGGCTTTTGTCCTATCCGTCAGAATTGTTGCAGGCCGAGACGAAAATTGGCGTCCTCACCGGCTCGGCGCTTTCTGCGATATGCGGTTATGTCTTGCTTCGGATGCTGGCAAAGCCAAAAAAATAACGAATATTCAATGCCCGGAACGAAATTCCGGGCATTTCTCTTTGTGTTTGCACAATTGCTTCCTACATTCGCTGCAACGTGAATTTTCAAGTTGGAGTTTAATTTGTCCGGGATTTTTTGCCGTTTCATTCCGCGCCGTTTTCGCAAAAAAGAAATTGAAATTCCTGTTGTGCGTCTGCATGGCGCCATTATGAGCGGTGGCTCATCGCTACGTCCGTCGCTTTCGCTCGCAAGCGCTTCCGGTGTGCTGGAAAAGGCCTTTAGCGACAAAGAAACGCCAGCCGTTGCCATTTCGATCAATTCGCCCGGCGGTTCACCCGTACAGTCTCGCCTGATCTATCGCCGCATACGCGATCTCGCAGACGATCATCAGAAACGTGTTTTCGTGTTTGTCGAAGATGCTGCGGCATCCGGCGGTTATATGATCGCGCTTGCGGGCGACGAAATCATTGCTGATCCTTCGTCAATCGTCGGCTCCATCGGCGTTGTTTCAGCCTCATTCGGTTTCCCGGAGCTGCTCAAGAAAATCGGGGTTGAACGTCGTGTTTATACTGCTGGCCAGAACAAAGCCGTGCTTGATCCATTTCAGCCGGAAAAAGAAGCCGATATTGAGCGTCTCAAGTCGCTTCAGCTGGAAATTCATGCGACTTTTATCGACATGGTCAAAGAGCGCCGTGGCAGCAAGCTGGCAGACAATGATGACCTTTTCACCGGCATGTTCTGGACAGGCACCAAGGGCAAGGAACTCGGCCTCGTTGACGGGCTTGGCGATATGCGCAGCTTCCTGCGCAAGACTTATGGCGACAAGGTAAAGCTCAAACTCATCGAACCCAAGCGCGGACTGCTCGGACGCAAAGCACCCGGCGTCGAAATCGCGCTTAACGGCCTTGATCCAGCATCTATTGCGGCTAATCTCGGCGACGGCCTTCTGTCCGTTGCTGAAGAAAAAGCGCTTTGGGCGCGATATGGTCTTTAAAATTCACCATTTGACCATGATATGATGCATAATCCTGCAAATTAGTGTTATGGTTCTTCCAACTAAGTTTCCCTGTGTGATCCCGAAAAGGCATTTCGGGATCGTATGACAGCCTGAGGACTAGAGGTCATGCCCCAGCTTATCTTTCTGCTGCTGATACTCGCTGCCGCCTGGTACGGCTATCGTTCGTTCAAGCGCGAAGCAGTCCGCGTGACGCAGCGCGTCCGCCGCGCAGAAAAAGAAGCGCAGAACCGCGCGCACGGTACTCTGGTTCAGGATCCGAAAACCGGCGAATACTACGTCAAAAAAGACTAGTCCTGACTTACCTTTAAAATGCATAACAAAGCTCAGGCCGCGCAAACGGTTCACTACACTGCTCCGGCCAAGATTAATCTCGCGCTGCATGTGACAGGGCGCAGAGATGACGGTTATCATTTGCTCGACATGCTGGTTGTGTTCGCTGATTACGGCGATCGCATCACTGTTGGGGAAGCCGATGAAGATAGCTTCAGCATTGGCGGGCGCTTTGCTCACGGCATACCGCTTGATAGCGGCAATCTGGTTATCAAAGCGCGGGATGCATTACGATCTCATACAGAGCGCAAGCTTTCACCCGTTGCGATCCATCTTGAAAAAAGACTCCCAGTTGCGTCGGGCATTGGCGGAGGCTCAAGCGATGCGGCGGCAACGCTTCTCGCACTCAATGAAATCTGGCAGCTTGGCCTTGATCACGCAACACTCGCCGAACTTGGTCTCAGCCTCGGCGCGGACTTGCCCATGTGCCTGCATGGTGCAGCCCATGGTGCGCCACTTATAGCATGCGGCATCGGTGAACAGCTGAGCGCCATACCGCAAATGCCATCACTCCCCATGCTGCTGGTCAATGACGGGACTGCCATCGCAACGCCGGATGTCTTCCGTGCATTGACAAAGCGAGACAATCCCCCTCTCCCGTCCCGCGTTCCTTGCGACATTGAAAGCATCTGCACCTATCTCAGTTCAACCCGAAACGACCTTCTGCCCGCAGCGCTATCAATTGCCCCGCACATCAGCGATACGCTTGCAATTTTACACACCCATGGCGCTCTTTTTGCCCAAATGTCTGGTTCTGGTGCAACCTGTTTTGCCATCTTTAAAGACCAGCAGAGCGCAGACACAGCTGCATCGCGTATCCTTTCGCATAAGCCTGACTGGTTTGTGGTTTCAAGCCATACGGCCCCGTCTGCGCAGTGACGAAAACAGCCACTTTCCCACCTCATACTGTTCACATATACTTGAATAAATAGCTGCCTATAGAACAATTCTCTGGTTTCAAGGGTTTATTGTCTACCATTTTAGATACAATGCGTGAACCAAACGCTGGCTATGCGCAGCCGATTGAAAGGTCTATCTCTTGATCATCGAAACGACGAACACATCGCCGCTTCACAATCCAAGGAGATAGAAAATGAAAAAGTTTGTTCTTGCTACTGTTGCTGTTGTTCTGAGCGCTGGCGCTGCATTCGCTGAAAACCCAAATGTGGGCACCCCTGCCGATCTCTATGCCAATGACCGCACACCAGTCGCTGCTCAGCAAATTGACCGCACTGCAACTGCTTCGATCGGCAAAGCTACGGTCATGGATGGTTCCGCTCATCGCTTTGGCGACGCATCGCCTTCGGGCTTTCAGAACTAATACCGAATTTGTGAACAATCCTGCCTGACGGAACAGTCCGAACGGCAACCCAGTTATCTCCCCGGTGGATGGCATTGGCGCCACCCCGGTGCCCCGGAAGCACTGATGCCATCCAAAGGGCGATTATGAAAAGGAATAGAAAAATGAAAAAGTTTGCTCTCGCTGCCGTAGCCGTTGCCCTTAGCGCCGGTGCTGCTTTCGCTGAAAACCCAAATGTGGGAACCCCAGCTGATCTTTATGCCAATGACCGTACACCCGTTGCTTCGCAGCCGGTTGATCGCACGGCCACCGCTTCGATTGGCCAGAAGACCTATCAGGACGGTTCGGCTCATCGCTTTGGTGACGCATCGCCATCAAGCTACCAGAACTAATATCGGCACAAGCCGGTAACATACAAAAAGGCGAAGCCCTCAGGCTCCGCCTTTTGTTGTATTTGGAAGTACAATGCAAGGCGATAATAGCACAGGCTTCAACTGACGCGGCAAATCTTCAAGCTCGTCCAAACGCGATGGAAATGGCCTGAGCGTTTCGGCCTTTATCAGCAATCCGGCGTTTAAAGAGGGTTTGCTGGTGAAGAGCTTTCCCAGCAGTCCGGAGCGGGCCTCTTGAGGCAATGTAAAGCGCGCGGCAGAATTGCTGACCGCCAAATGACGGCCCACCGCATCTATCCATTCATCCTGCAATGTTGCTCCGGGCCGCAAAAGAAGCAACCAGTGCGTTCGCAATTCCCGAAATGCCTCAGATAAATTGTCTTCATTATAAAACGCGCAACCCGCGCCTTCTGCTACGAGCTTAGTATCATCTGTCGAGCCTTGATCAACGACGATAACGCGGCGCAAAAGCCCATCAACAACAGCAGGCACCAACCCGGCCAGTGTCTGTGCCAAAGCTTTTTCAGAATTATTTGTGACGAGCAAAACTGAAATCATTATTTTCTATATCACAGTAGGCTGCCTGCTAAAGCAGCGCAACGCAAATATTCATTCCATTCTTTAGTATTAATTATAAGCCAAAAATAACATATGAAATCAGCAAACAAAGTGATTTAGTCCATTCTGTTATGAACCCCATATTTTGTGGAGTGAGCGGATGAGGGTAGCTCTTACATCGATTGTTCTGGCAACGGCCATGCTTGCAGCACCCGTTGCACAGGCAGCGAATGCCATAGCGACAACCAATCTGAACGTGCGTACGGGTCCGGGTACGAACTACCCGGTAATTGGTGCGATTCCAAATGGTGCAGGCATTGACGTGCTTGGCTGCACGACTGGCTATAACTGGTGTCAGGTCGATTACGGCGGTCGCCTCGGGTGGGCATCGTCCAATTATCTGGCCTTCTCGCAGGGGTCGGCCAGAAACTCCAACAATTTTGGAACTGCTGCAGTTGCAATCGGCATCCCGCTGATTGCAGCGGCAATTCTCAGCTCCAACAAGCACGGCTGGCATCGGCCACCGCCGCCAAGACCGCCGCATTGGAACAATGGCCCTCACCGTCCCGGCAAGCCCCCGGCAACACATCGTCCGGGTCGTCCTGATAGGCCGCAAGCAAACCGCCCCGGTCGTCCTGGCGGCCCAGGCAAACCAAATGAGGTCCGTCCGGGTGGACCCGGCGGCCCGGGCAAGCCTGGCCATAATCAAGGCCGTCCCCCAAAGAAGCAGCCACGCAACTAATATAATACCCCAGACACCGGCGTGCGTGATCACGTCGGTGTTTTATTATATCGGCTCAAGATTTTGTGTTCTTGCTTTGTTCTTATCATTGCGATAGGATGAACATAGAAAACGAAAGAGTCGGTTATGGAAATCATCCAGCAGGCAGATCAGGCAGCATTCGGAGCAGGACGTGCAGATCACGCCAACGCGCTTGTCAGTGAAGCTGGCCTGCGCATTGATCACTCCCGCCGACGCGGGCGCGGCGCAGGCATCAATCCAACCGGACGCTTCGAACCCACCACACGCCATGAATTTGATGACGGCTGGGAAACGCTCGAAGATTTGCCTGCCTTCAAGACCGACGTGCAGGTTGAAAAGCCACGCACGATTATCACACGCAACGATTCGCCTGACATCAGCTTTGACCGCTCGATCAATCCTTATCGCGGCTGCGAACATGGCTGCATCTATTGCTTCGCACGCCCGACGCACAGCTATATGGGCTTGTCTGCAGGCCTTGATTTTGAAGCGAAACTGTTTGCGAAGCCGGATGCGCCGCGTCTGCTTGAGCGCGAGCTGGCCAAGCCGGGCTATCAACCAAAGACGATCGCTATCGGCACCAACACAGACCCTTATCAGCCGATCGAGAAAAAATGGCGCATCATGCGCGAAATTCTTGAAGTGCTGGAAGCAGCCAACCATCCGGTTGGCATTGTTACCAAATCGGCTCTGGTCGTGCGTGACATCGATATTTTGAGCCGTATGGCTGAAAAAGGCCTGGCAAAAGTTGCGCTGTCCGTCACAACCATGGACGCCACGCTTGCGCGCACTATGGAGCCGCGTGCTTCAACGCCGACGCTGCGTCTGCAAGCCATTCATAAACTCACAGAAGCCGGCATTCCAACCAGTGTCATGATGGGGCCGATTATTCCCGGCATCAATGATCATGAGATTGAACGCATTCTGGATGCAGCTTACGCACAAGGTGCACGTGAAGCGGGCTATGTATTGCTTCGCCTGCCACTCGAGGTCGCACCTTTGTTCAAGGACTGGCTGCTGCGCAATTATCCCGACCGTTATCGCCATGTGATGTCACTTATACGCTCCATGCGCGACGGCAAGGATTATGATGCGGAATGGGGAAAACGTATGCGCGGCACTGGTCCCTATGCATGGCAGATCGGGCGCCGTTTCGAAATTAGCGCACGCAAGCTCGGCTTTAATTCAAAGCGTATTCCGTTGCGTACAGACCTGTTTGAACCCGTCGAAAAAAATGGGAAGCAGCTTTCGCTTTTCTAAATTCTGAATATCAGAGCGCGATACTGTAGCGTTCTGGTTCCGATAATACGTTAAAGTTTATGTGTGCATGAGTTGTCAGTTGTGCGTTCCATCTCCGTCTGATTTTTTCGGACGGAAGGCCCCTGCTTTTACGCCAATATCCTCGGCAGGGACCTTGCGGAGAATCAGAAGCAGTGCGAACATTTCCGCCAAATGAAACGCTTAAGTTCTGATTCTCCGCTCCTCTTTGAAATTCCGCTTGCTCCAGACTTCTCGGAAGAGACAAAATATCTGGCGCGAGGGCTCAAGCATATTGCTGGCATTGATGAAGCTGGTCGTGGACCGCTCGCAGGACCGGTTGTTGCAGCAGCGGTTGTGCTTGATCCCAATGATCTGCCAAAGGGACTTGATGACTCAAAAAGGCTGAAGGCGGCCAAGCGTGATGCGCTCTATGATGTTATTTTGGCCAAAGCGATCAGTGTTTCCGTTGCGAGCCTGAGTGCGCGCAGCATTGATGCCAGCGACATTCGCAAAGCGGCCCTCGAAGCTATGCGCCGTTCTTTCATGGGACTGACACTTCGCCCCGATCACGTATTGATCGATGGACGCGATGTTCCACCGGGCCTATCCTGTCCCGGCTCGGCATTGGTAAAAGGCGATCAGCGCTCGATTTCTATTGCCGCTGCATCCATCGTCGCAAAGGTTACGCGAGACCGCATGATGATACGTGCCGGAGCAGTGCATCCAGTCTACGGCTTTGAGGTTCATGCCGGTTACGGAACGCTAAAACATCGCAATGCAATTGAAGCCGGTGGACCACAACCTGGAATCCACCGCTACACTTTCGCGCCCATCAAGGGTCGTTTTGGCTTATAGGATTAACAGTCTGTCCAAGAATGGTCGATTGGCATGCGAGGCATGGAGCAATCTATAATCAAGCAACAAAGATGCCTTTTTATTGTTTGTTTTGGTCATATTCAGCAAATGCTTCTTTCGCCACCATCAAGCCGTTGAAAGCAACGGGGAAGCCCGCATATACGGCCAGCTGAATAATTATCTGAACAATCTCTTTTTGCGTAAGCCCGTTATTCAACGCCGCCACGATATGCACTTTCAATTGTGGCGCAGCATGACCGAGTGCGGTTAACGCAGCTAATGTCGTGATCTGACGACTTCTTAAATCTAGGTCTGAGTTCCCATAAATGTCACCGTAGGCAAACTCATATACGTAGCGAACAAAGTCTGGTGCAATATCACCAAAGGCACTCAACCCTTTATCGCCGAGCTCACTATGTATCTTTGAAAATATCTCTTTGCCCTGCGAAAGGCGCTCCGTTTCATTCGTCATGCATGTTTCCCATAGAGTCTGACTTTCCACCCGACCTCAACGTAACGGGAGCAAATCGCCCCGTCAAAATCCTCTTTTTTGGGAGCAAATAGCATGACATGAGAAAGCAAAAAAAACGCCGCCCTTTTGAGGCGGCGTTTCAAAACTCTATAAAAACTGAACTTAGTTCAGGTTTGTCTTTACCTGACCAAGTGCATCCTTGAACAGGTTGCCCGCAACCTTTGCATCGACTTTGTCGGCAACGATTTTGCCAGCAGCGGCGACAGCCAGATCAACAGCTGAAGCACGCACGGCATTGATTGCATCGGTTTCAGCAGTTGCAATCTTCTGCTCAGCAAGCTTGTTGCGGCGAACGACATATTCTTCGGTCGCGCGCTTTGCGTCTTCGAGCAGAGCCTTGGCTTCACGTTCAGCAGCGGCAACGATGTCGCCGGCTTCTTTTTCCGCTTCCTTGCGCTTGCGATGATATTCAGCAAGAAGCTGCTGGGCTTCTTCACGCAAGGTACGGGCTTCTTCAAGTTCCTTCTTGATGTTTTCAGCGCGCTCATCGAGTGAGCGACCGATCATGCCAGGAACCTTCAGGTAAACAATCAGAGCGATGAAGAGAATAAGCGCAACAAGCGCCCAAAATGTTGAATCCATTTTCGTCTCCTCAGGCGTTTGCGGTTTTGACGGCGGCGGTCACGTCAGCCTTGTCGGCCTTGGTTCCCAGAAGCTGCTCAACAATCGCAGACGTGGTTTCTTCAGCGATCGTACCGACATCGCTCATGGCCTTGGCCTTGATGGCTGCGATACGTTCTTCTGCTTCAGCGAGCTTGCCTTCTAGGGCTGCTTCAGCAGCGGCACGTTCAGCATCAGCTTCGCCTTTGCCTTTTTCACGGGCAGCTTCAGCAATCGAAGCAGCCTTGGTGCGGGCAGCAGCCAGTTCCTGCTCGTAAGCAGCAATCGCGTTATCAGCATCCTGCTTGAGACGGGCAGCCTGCTCAAGATCCTGAGCAATGCGGTCACGACGATTTTCGATCACGCCACCGATGCGCGGAAGAACCACACGCGACAGAAACAGATAGAAAAGGCCGAACGTGATCGCCAGCCACAGAAGCTGGGATGCGTAGTGGGTGGAATCAAACGGCGGGAATACGCCGCTGCCGTGTCCGGCATCGTGCGCGACCCCGGTTTCGGTGTGCACAGCATCGGCTGCGCCGTGCTCGCCAGCAGCTGGTGCCGGTTGCGATTCGGTGGCGGTTTGGGCAAACGCCGTGGACACGAACATCCAGATTTCCCCTTTAATCCAGCATATTCTTACCGGAAACAATTCCCGGCTTTAAACATGCTCACTCAGACTTCATATGCAAAGGCCAGCCGCGCTGCATTTCAAGATACAGATCGCGGCAGGCCAGTTTCTTGCAACTGTTGATTAAACAGCGAAGAGGAGCAGAAGCGCGATGAGCAGCGAGAAGATGCCCAGAGCTTCTGTCACAGCGAAACCGAATACCAGACGGCCGAACTGGCTGTCAGCAGCGGATGGATTACGCAGTGCGCCCGAGAGATAGCTACCGAAAATATTGCCGAGGCCGAGAGCCGTACCGGCCATACCGAAACAGGCGAGACCGGCGCCGATGTACTTTGCTGCTTCCGCTTCCATGTTAAAGCTCCTTCTGGATTGCAAATTAGTGCGGATTTCTGTTCTGGCGGAAACCCGCCGGCTAGAACCTCAAAGCGCATCACTTATAGTTTTGATGCGAAGCGCTTTAAATTTTTCATAATGCATGTTGTTTGCGGAAAACCGGCAAACCACTTTTCCGCAACATGCTTTAGTGACCCGGATGTACTGCGTCGTTGATATACATGCAGGTAAGGACGGTGAAGACGTAGGCCTGGAGGAATGCAACCAGGAACTCAAGCGCGGTGATCGCGACCGTCATGATCAGAGGCAGAATAGCGCCACCAATACCAAGCGCACCAAGCGAGCTCAGCGAGACAACGAAGCCTGCGAAAACCTTGAGCGTGATGTGACCAGCCAGCATGTTCGCGAAAAGACGAACCGAAAGACTGATTGGGCGCGAAAGGAAGGAAATGATTTCAATGGCAACAACCAGAGGCACGATGATGCCCGGCACGCCACTTGGGACAAAGAGCTTCAAAAAGCCCAGACCATGCTTGTAGAAACCGTAAATGATCACTGTACCAATAACAAGCAAAGCAAGTGCAAAGGTTACGATGATCTGACTGGTGACCGTGTAGAAATAAGGGAACAAACCAATGAAGTTTGCGACAAGCACAAACATGAAGAGCGAGAACACAAAGGGGAAGAATTTCATACCCTTTGAACCAGCCGAATCTCTGAGGCTCGACGCCACAAACTCATAGGCCATTTCCGAAACCGACTGCAGACGGCTTGGGATCAGTCCGCGGCTCGACGACGTAAAATACAGAAAGCCTGATGCGAGCACGACGGTTGCGACCATAAAGGCCGAAACATTGGTAAACGACAGGTCCACACCACCGATGTCGATCGGGATCAACCGGGATACCTGGAACTGATGGATCGGATCGTTGGCCAACTTAACCTCGTCTGTCGTTCCTGCCCTAAGGCGTTTCAGTCTCGGGCAAAGCGCCCACTTGTTTCAAAGGTCTATACGCGAACATTTTCGTGATGTCCGCGAAGACTTATTCCTTATCGCTCTTTTCCACGTTAGACTTAATGTTGCCTTGATCGGCGACATAACCTGCGGAACGGAGCACGTTGAGGGTGCCAGCACCAAAGCCCAGAAGGAGAAAGATGATCAACCCCCACGGCGATGTGCCCGCGTAACGATCAAGAGCCCAACCGATCACCGCACCGACCACGATACCAGCGATGAATTCACTGGACAGTTTCATGGCCTGGGCGACAGAACTGGATGTTTCCGATCGCTCATCCTCGGAAGCTGGTGGCTTAAGAAGACCTTTTTTAGCCAGTTCGGCCTCAAGGCGATTCAAACGCTGATCCAACTCCCCGGAAACAGTTTTAGCATCCACATTCCTGCTTGCACCGGGCGTCTTTCCCGGCTCAGTGCCGCTCGTCATTGGCAGCTCCCTTTTGCAAGAAATGCGGGCGTTAAAAGCCCATTTCCAAGTTGCGCGCAACATATTGACACACCGCTCGCTAGTCAAGGCGGTGAAGCACTTGCTTCAAAAGGTTTTTTCTCTTGTAAATACAGATATTTAGCTGTTGGTGCGACTCATTTTCCGCTCAAAGTGGAATATCAGGCAGCATTTTGGCCGAAAAATTGGAATCGAATTGGGCCACACTCAGCACATAGATTCATCATTGTGCTCGTGTTTCAAGCGAGCCGATAGACAATTAAATGTGTCCGAAAGTGATACCGCTGGCAGAAACCTGATCAACTCCAGCCGCCGCCATAGGTGCGGTAGAACACATGAAGACCGATCTTCGTCATCTTTTTCATGGTCGGCGCCCAGAAAGGACTGACATAAGTCGCATGGTAATGCGTGGATGAACCAACTTCCGGCAACCAGATCCGGCCATCGGTTACGGTTTTGGCAACCTGTTGTGCCAGACGCCATTGCGGAATCTCGGTTACGCGATGCTTCTGACCGTCACAGGCAAAGGAAAACTGGCAAGCATTGAGCCAATTCTGGTTCTGATAGACGACACCGCAAATCGTGCCCGGATAAGCGGGATTGCGAACACGATTAAGCACAACCTGTGCAACTGCTACCTGCCCTTTGACCGTCTCGCCACGTGCTTCGTAGTAGACCGCTTCGGCAAGACATTTTTGTTCTTTGGTCCCGAATGATTCCGGCGGCAGAGGGGTCGCGGCCCAGGCATGGTCCTGATCGCTGATCGGTGGCACAAAACGGCCGTTATCGGCTTCCGGTGTCAGGATGCTCTCGAAGGGAGAGGTTTTGCCATAGTCAGGCTTAGAAGGCGCATAGCCCAACGCGAGAACGTCGGGCTGATCATTGTTGATGAGTTTTGCCAGTTGGACCGGTAGATTCGGCTTGGGTTTGGGTGGTTTGACTGCATGAAACGCCATTGCGATCTCGACCTCCTTGCCCTCGACACTGGACTTGGAGAAGGCCATGCGCGCATCAATCTTTTCACGTGGCGCGGTGATCATGCTGATTTTCTCAAACATGCTGCCTGCATTGAAAGACCGTGCCGGCGCTTTCGGCTTCACAGAAACAAGGCGGTTTGTCTTATCGGAGCGATTGATCCGGTTTTCATCGGGGTTTGGATCATCGACGCCGAGCTTGGCCGTTTTCTTGCCGCCCGATAGAGCCACACGTCCAATACCCGGAACTTCAATACCGCCGCTGGAAATGCTGCCCGTTACAGTCGTTGCATCCACAAAAGGCATTTCTGCCTGATGCAGCGAGCCGACGGGAGCCTTCGCAACAAAAGCCGTCCAGCGATGACCCGCCACGTCCGCCGCTGGCACAAGGCTGGCCATATCCTGAAACGCAATTGCATTGGAATTGAACAAGTAAGTGACGGCCGCCAGAATGATCGGCACCAGACGATGTGGCTTGTGAACAACCTGACGCGGTTTTGCACGCACAGCGTAATAGCGACCATCCTCCGGGCAATAGCCCGTAACCGGATAGTGCCATACCGGCTCGGACACGGCCTTTGACCGGCCAAACAGCGCTCGTATGGAACCAAAACGCACCGCAAACTCCACTCGCAACGAAACCTTAACTATAGCGAATAATGGAGTATTAACCTTGATGGAACGTTAACGGGCGCTTGTTTACTATTTGAAAAGATTGATTAATTTTGAATTAATGCCAACTAAGGAGGTTTGTTTTTATTTGCTTTTTTAGCCTCATCAATAACATATACAAACGCGCTATATCGAATGGAGAGAACAAAATATTTGGGGTAGTTAAAATGATCCGCAAAAAGATCGGCAACGCATTTGCGGCATGGTTCATCACCCTCCCCTTTGCGACTTCATTTGTTTGTGCTGAAAATGCGCCGCGAACTGTCATCCTTGCAGATACGCCGAAGATTACGCGCTGGGCCACCATTCATCAGGGACCGGATCCTGCATTCAGCGATCCCTATTACCATCTGGAATTATTCGAGCATAAGAAAGGTGACAAGCCTTGGATGTTCAAACGGCTGGCCTATCATATGGTGATAACGCCGGAGGCACTGGAAAACAGCCGCAACAGCAGACGTGCAAAAACCTATTCTTATAAGGATGTTGAATTCTGGATCACCTACAAGCTCTGGCGAGACAACCCGGATAGTCGCCAAACCACGCCCATCTGCAAAACAACAATCACGGACTGCCTTGAACAGGCCACAGAGCGAAATTAAGCGGGCAATATGATCAGAAAAGTGCTTTTCGCCATCGTCGTCATTGCCGTTGCTCTGTTTGGCTATACCAAAGTCATGGCGCGGATAGGCTCTGGTGCGCCGCCTGACGCAGCGCCCGCTGAACAGCAAGCCGATTCAATCATGGTCTATAAAGGTGAACGTCGCATGACATTGCTGCGCGGCGATGAGGTCATCGGTACCTATCGTATTGCGCTTGGCGGCAATGGCGATGGCGGACACAAGGCGCGTGAGGGTGATCAGAAGACACCCGAAGGCGCTTATATGATCGATTGGCGCAATCCGCGCTCAATGGCGCATCTCAGCCTGCATATTTCCTACCCTAACGCGGAAGATCAGAGCGCAGCGGATGCTGGCGGATATTCGCCCGGCGGCAATATCATGATCCATGGTCTGCCAAATGGCTGGGGTCTGCTTGCACCCTTGCATCATCTGTGGGACTGGACCGATGGCTGCATCGGCGTGACCAACGCTGAAATGCGAGAAATCTGGTCGAAGGTGCCAAATGGCACCCCCATCATCATCACACCCTAAGCCGCTTTCACGGCCCAGCGTTCAATATCTGCGCTCTGACCAATCAATGCGAGACCATTGGCAATCGAATCAAACTGGTTCGAACTTGTAACCATCGCGTCAGGGAAACGTTTCTCAAACGCCGCACGAATGGCAGGTACGAAAGAGGTGCCGCCCGTCAGGAATACGCGGTCGACACCATCGAAAGTCAGCCCCGCATTTTCAACAGCCTGCTCGACGGAGCGTTCAATATTGGCAACGTCATCGGCAATCCAGTTGTCGAAATCATTGCGGGTTACGTCGGAGCGAATCTCGAAATCATCCGCCTTGAAATGCAGCTCGGCTGCACGCTCTGATGACAGGCGCACCTTAAGATTGGAGACGGCACGATAAACCTCATAGCCGTAATCATTCTCGATCAAATTGATAAAATGTTCCAAGGGTTCTGGATCGACAGCGTTCTTCGCGAGATCAGTCAGCGCGCGAATGGTGGCGGGCGAGTTCATCAGGAACAGCGTGTTCCAGCGTGCGAAGTTCGCATAATAATGGCGCGGTATCGGCAGGCGCTTGCCGAAGGATTTGTATTCGCCATTCTTGCCAAGCAGTGGCGACACGGCATTATCGATAATGCGATAATCGAAAGTATCGCCAGCAATGCCAAGACCCGTCTGGCTTAATGGCGTGAAGCTCAAGCCATCTGGTCCAACATCAAAGCGGACGATCGAAAAATCGCTTGTACCGCCACCAAAGTCGGCGACCAGAACGGTCGATTCGGCCTTGAGTTCCTGTGCGTAGAAATAGGCCGCTGCCACCGGCTCGTAGACATAGTGAATATCGGTGAAGCCGAAAGCACGGAACGCTTTCTCATAGCGCTCCATAGCAAGCGCTTCATCGGGCGTTGCGCCCGCAAAGATAACCGGACGACCAATGACAACCCGATTGCCCTTTGGCGGCAGGCGATCCCCAAGACGTGCTGCGACCGATTGAAGAAATGTCTCGAGAATATCTTCAAACTTGAAGCGTTTGCCGAACACGGGCGTGTCAGTGAAGGATTTCTGAGCTGCGAAAGTCTTGAACGATTGCAGCATACGGGTCGAATGCGGCGCATTCACAAAAGCATCCATCGCCCATGGACCGCTTTCGGTGATGCGCTCACCAGTTTCGCGATCCTGCCAGAAACAGAGAATCGAACGATAGCCCGTAATGTCCACGCCATCTTTCGGCACGCTCAGCACCGCTGTCGAACCATCGGGGGAAGCCAGCGACAGGACCGTGTTTGTCGTGCCAAAATCGATGCCCATCGTGACACCGCTGAACTGGCTCTCGCTCACTATCGTCATAATCTGCCTCTGGTATTGGGGAATTTCAGGAGGCGGCGGCGTAGCAGACCGATTAGAGTTTCTCAAGGCAAGAAACTTGAATAAGAGGCAATCAGAATTGATTATTGAAAGGAGCCTCTATGTCCCGCTTTGAAAACACAACCGCAGTTATAACCGGTTCTGCACGTGGTCTGGGGGCTGCTCTCGCCTTTTCGCTGGCTGAAGCCGGATGCGATGTGGTGCTTTGCGGACGCAGCGTCAAAGCACTTGAAGCGACGGCGCAAAGCATTACGGAACATACCGGAAGAAAGGTCGAAACTGTTGAGGTCGATCTCGCCGACAATGCCAGTGTCGCCAAAGCAATTGAAACCCTAAAGGCAAAGTCCTCCGCAATCGATATTCTCATCAACAATGGTGCGATGTGGCTTGAAGACCGGCAGGAAGACTATTCAGAGGCGGAGGTTGCGGGTGTCATCAATGCTGCTGTCACCGGAACATTTTTGTTCACGCAGGGACTGCTGCCGCTTCTCAACGCATCCGCGCGACCGGATATTGTGACCATCGGCTCGATCAGCGGCCTATCCAACGCACCATTGCAGACGGTTTCCGTGCCGTTCTATGCTGCAAAGCGCGCACAGGCGGCACTGGCAGACGGTCTGCGGCAGAAACTGGCTGGAACGCCGGTTCGTTCTATCATCGTGCATCCACCTTATCTGGAAGATGCCTCGCCGCTCGAAGACAACTGGGAAGCCTCAGCTAAGCGGCAAAAGGGCCAAGCTGCCACCAACCGCGATATCGTCGAATCGGTTCTGTTTGCCCTCACCCGCCCGCGCCATGTGACCTTGTCGATCACTGTCGATGCCGATGAAGGTGGCGTCTTCGGGTAAAGAAGTCACAAATAAAAAGCCCGGTTTTGCGACCGGGCTTTTGCTTATTTCTTCTTCTTTGCGCGACCCGCAAATGGATTTTCCGATGTCGTCAGCGACAGGCGGATCGGAACGCCCGGCATGTCGAACGTTTCACGCAAACCATTGACCAGATAGCGCACATAAGATTGTGGCATCGCATCCGGGCGCGAACAGTTCACGACAAAGCCCGGAGGGCGGGTCTTTACCTGCGTCATATATTTGACCTTCAGGCGGCGACCAGAAACAGCCGGTGGCGGCTGATGTGCGATCACGCCCGCAAGCCAGCGGTTGAGACGACCCGTCGAGATACGGCGGTTCCAGATCTCGTGGGTTTTGACAAGGTTTTCCATCAGCTTGTCAAGACCCTGACCGCGTTCGCCAGAGATCGGTACAGCGCGGATACCACGCACCTGCGGCAGCAGACGTGCCGTCTTTTCATGAAGATCAGCCAGAACCATCTGACGATCTTCGATCAGATCCCATTTGTTAAACGCGATGATCGGGGCACGACCTTCGCGGATAATCAGATCGGCAATCTGCAAATCCTGCTTTTCAAACGGGATTGTCGCATCGAGAACGATGATCACAACTTCCGCAAAGCGAATAGCACGCAGGCCATCGGCCACCGAGAGCTTCTCAAGCTTTTCCTGCACCCGTGATTTGCGACGCAGACCAGCGGTGTCATAGAGCTTGATCTTGCGGCCACGCCATTCCCAGTCAACGGAAATCGAATCGCGGGTGATACCCGCTTCGGGTCCAGTCAGCAGACGGTCTTCACCAAGCATCGTATTGATCATCGTGGACTTGCCCGCATTCGGACGTCCGACAATGGCAATGCGCAGCGGCTTACTTGTATCGTAAGCCGGAATATCTTCTTCATCCGGATCTTCGATGTCGTCGCCGATCAGCTCGCCAACCGCCTTCGGTGTGAAGACTTCGTCGGCTTCTTCCTCTTCGCGTTCATCCGCGAAAACGCGTTCTTCGCCCAGGAGTTCGACAATCGCATCGCGCAGATCGGGCATGCCCTGACCATGTTCAGCGGAAATCGGGCACGGCTCCCCCAGACCAAGCTGGAAAGCGTCGTAAAGACCCGACTGCGCGCCCCGTGCTTCCGATTTGTTGGCAACCAGAACGACAGGACGGTTCGAGCGGCGGACAAGTTCTGCAAATGTTGCATCCGTTGGCGTAATGCCAGCCTTGGCATCGACCACAAACAAGATTGCATCGGCCTCCTGAATGGCGGCCTCGGTCTGTGCGCGCATACGCGCTTCCAGACTGTCATTGGCGGCATCTTCCAGACCAGCCGTATCAATGACCTGAAACTTCAGATCGTAGAGCTTTGCATCATGAATGCGCCGGTCGCGCGTAACGCCCGGCAAGTCATCGACCAGCGCCAGCTTGCGGCCGACGAGGCGATTAAACAGTGTGGACTTGCCGACATTGGGACGCCCGACGATGGCGAGAGTGAAACCCATAGGTTCGTATTACTCCGAAATTAGTGTAGCTCAGCCCTGAGCCTCTGGCACAGTGATGCCAGCGCCGCGCATGAGATCAAGCATTGTATTGGCGCGCTGGCGAATATTCGCCGGGGCCAGTGTATCATTGGCAATCTGCTGATAGAGCTTGACGGCATCGTCAAAACGCTCTGCCTTCCAGGCAGCAAGACCAAGCGTCTCGCGCGCACTGGAGCGCATTGGATTGCCATCTGCCGAAAGCGTTTCAACACGCTTTGCGACGTCATCATAAGAACCGGAATCAACCAGCAGATAGGCTGCACGAAGACGCGCAATGTCGCGCATAGGCGCAGGGACGGCATTGTCGGCTGCAACGGCGTCAAAGGCCGCTACAGCTGCGGCAACATCACCCTTGGCAGCAAGCACCGAAGCCGAGCGCAGACGCGCGAGAACCGGGTAAGAACCGTAACCCGTCTTTTCCAGATCGTCGAGCGCTGCAATCGCTTCATCATTTTTGCCGGCTGCGGCCAGATCAAGCGCTGCAAGGAACTTGTCGCCCGAAGCCGACGCTTTGCTTTCAGCCCAGTGCTGATAACCAACCCAGCCAGCCGTAGCGATGACGATTGCAACAGCCGCACCAATGACGATGGGGCCGAAGTTTTTCCAAACCTGTTTCGCCCGTTCCGAACGGAGTTCCTCGTTTACCTCGCGGATGAAACTGTCGTCTGCCATGGACCTGCCACTCTGAGTGGAGCGCAATTTATAAGCCGCGCTCTTAAAACCGTTGATCTTAAATTGTATGTTCTGGCGCTTTTAATCGGAATTCGCGCCATATGTAAGACCCGAGAGTGAAATAAGCTGCACCTTACCCGAACAATCTGTATTTGTGTCCGAGCTTTGCCTTATTCAACAGCTATGGAGGCAACCTTTCCCCCCTCAGTGGCGTTCATCATCCCATGCGTGTTCTTTCTTCCATTGTCGCCCTTTCAGCATCACTTGCCTTTGTCACAAATCCAGTTCAGGCGGAAACGTCCAAGCCGCAATATGTGCTGATTTCCTTTGATGGTGCGCATGACAACAAGCTTTGGACACGCTCACGGGAACTCGCGAAAAACAACAATGCGCATTTCACCTATTTCCTGTCCTGCGTCTTCCTGATGGAAAGGAAAAACCGCCGCGACTACCATCCGCCACGCAAAAGCGCTGGTGCATCCAATGTCGGTTTTGCGCTGAGCCATGATGAAGTTGTAACGCGGCTTGGCAATATCTGGCAGGCGCATCTGGAAGGCAATGAAATTGCCAGCCATGGCTGCGGCCATTTTGACGGCACCAATTGGTCAACCGCAGACTGGGATAAAGAAATCAAAGAATTCCGTCGCATTACGGCCGACGCATACAAGGACAACGGCGTTGAAGGGGAGCCAGAAGGCTGGCAGGAACTCGCACGCCACGGCATTAATGGCTTTCGTGCGCCCTATCTTGCCGCATCCAAACCTGTGCAGGATGCACTGAAATCGGAAGGGTTCCGTTATCAGGCATCATCCATTACACGCGGACCGGAAGTGCCAAAGATCGATGGCGCTTTTGCATCTTTTGGACTGCCGCTTATTCCTGAAGGTCCATCACAGCGGCCTATCGTAGGAATGGATTACAATCTGTATGTCCGCCACTCCAAGGGTAAGGAAGCGCCAGCACAGGCTGCACAGTTTGAGGAACGCACCTATAAGGCATTCCGTGCCGCGTTCGACAAACAATATAATGGCGAGCGCATTCCGCTTCAGCTCGGCTTTCACTTTGTGCTGATGAATGACGGCGCTTACTGGCGCGCAATGGAGCGACTGGTATCCGAAGTCTGCAACAAGCAAGATGTCAAATGCACAACCTATAATGATTATCTCAACAGCATTGGTGCTCCGGGCGGCAACCCGCCCGAAAGCAAATCGCAGGCATTATGACGTCAGGCCAAGGTTTTCCTGATCGAGCGTCGGTAACGGTTCACCATGAATAACTGCTTCGAAACCACGCAGACGCTTATAGATTGACAGAAGCTCAATAATTGTCGTCCATGAATTGACGAGATACTGGAACGATCCGCGCACCTGCTCAAAAACATTTGTTATCTGGCTCATCAGACCCAATGTCAGCTTGCCTGCCACAATCGATGGTATCAGCAGCAGAAGCGGGAAAATATTATCCGCCTGCAAATAGAAAATGCGGGCAACGTTAAAATAGACATAGTGGAAATAAAGCCGGAAATAGTTGTGGCGCACATTTGAAAACAACTCGCGCATCGTTGCAGGTTCTGCACGATCCGCATGGTCTTCACCATAGACCAATTCTTTTCGATAAGCCGCTTCCACACGCTGGTTGTTGAATTCCAGTCCCGGTAGTTTCACGCCCACAAGCGCCAGAAAGCCGGTACCAAACAACGCCCAACCAATAGCGGCCCAAACCAGTGCATGGGGAATAACGCCAATAATCGGCAGTTCGTTGACCGTCTCAGAGAACGTGAAAAGAATCGGCAAAAAGGCAATCAGAGTCATAACCGATTTTACGAGGCTGACACCGAGCTGCTCCAGCGTTGTGGAGAAACGCATTGTATCTTCCTGAACACGCTGCGCAGCACCTTCAATATGCCGAAGTTTTTGCCAATGGAGCATGTAGTAGCTGTTCATCGCGGTGCGCCAGCGAAAGATGTAGTGGCTGACAAAAAACATGCTCAACACACCAATGAAGATTGCCAGAAAAGCAATCCCGGCAAAATCCAGTGCTCCCCAATAAAAGTCCGCCGCCGTCACGGCTCCCGGTGTGCTTAGTCCCTTCTGAACCATGTCATAAAACGGCCCATACCAGGTATTCACGGCGACGCTAACCTGAACACTAAAATAGGTCGTGAACAGGATGAGACCTGAACCCAATATTGACCAGCGCTGCCATTGATGCGGTGAAAACCATGACCAGAAGGCGTAGAAGGCGAAAACGACAACCGCAAAATAGATATAGAACCACACAAAAGGTGCAGACCAGAAAATGCGCGCACCAATGATCGGTGCGGCATCTGCAGCAGCCGGTGGGAGCCCTATCAGATGACCGAGGTTTGCTCCCCCTTCATACCAGCCCAAAATAGCCAGAAGACTCCACAAAAGCACGGATGAGAAGAAAAGCTTGGGGCGCGGGAAGAAGGAAATGAACATCGTCGCATATCCGGGAATACTCAGTTTCCGTCAACTAACTCCTGATCCCTCATATTTGCCAGTTAAATAATTGTAAGGTTTCCCGTCACTTGGCAGCTTTCCCGGCGGCAAGACCGATCACGCCTGTGACAACCAAAGCAAAGGCTGCGACAAGGCTGGCAAGCGTAAACGAGCCAAAGTGCTGCGCCATAAACCCCGCAACCAGCGGTCCGGCAATCTGCCCGATACTGAAACAAACGGTCATGCGGGCCAATGCGCGTTTTGGTGACTGCGGGGCGAGCATACGTGCAGCCTGAAGCCCGAATGCCGTCAGTGCCATAAAGGTCAGGCCCAGCAATACACCGCCAATCAACGGCCCCCAAGGCGATGCTATCAGTACGCTTGCAGCGACACCCGCCGCTTCGATGAAAGCCGTCATCGCGAAAGCAGAAAACAGACTGAATTTGCGGATAACAGGCGACCACAACCAGATCGAAGGCGCGGCGCAGAGCCCAGTCAGCACCCACACGCCTGCCTCCATCATCCCCCCGCCCTCATTGGCGCGGACAATCGCGATAATGAAGGTTGCGGTGATGACATAACCAAAGCCGAAAATGCCATAAGCTATTGAAATAGCATTGAAAGCAAAACTCTTTACCAAAGCGGGTTCGCGTTTGCCATTGGTTCCGCCTATTGGGCCTTCTTTAACCAGAAAGACCACGCAAACCGCCAGAATTGCAGTTAAAAAAGCAGCACCAATCCAATCGATGCGCCAGTCGAAGCCAAGAAAGCGGACCGCCGCGACCATGATGGCAGAAAGCGCGATACCAGCGCCTACGCCGCCAAAATGCAGTGCCGACAACCCTAGCTTTTCCGCCTTCGTGATATGGCTTAACACAATTGCAGTGGCCAAGATCATCGTCACAGCACTGATAAATCCGGCTGCAAAACGAATGATTGAGAAAAGCCAAACACCGTCGACAATTGCCATCAGCCCACAAAGAACGGCACTGATAATCAAACCAGTCAGGACACTTGCGCGTTCAATTCCCGCTGACCAGCCATAGCCGGCAACTATCGCTCCGAGCAGATAGCCCACATAATTGGCAGACGCGATAAAGCCTGCATCGGCCGCATTAAAACCGACATCGGCCATCATGCTGGGCAGGATCGGCGTGTAGATGAAACGGCCAATTCCCATCACCGCAATCATGGCGAGAAAGCCGCCAAGGGCATAGCGAAGGGCATATTTTGGCAGGTGTGTCTTGGGAAGTATCGTGTTCATGGCGCGGAAAATACGCCTCGCTTTCCAGCAGACAATTGAATTTTTCTGATGCGATCGATCACAGAAATTCAGTTCAACTTTCTGGCATCAGTGTACGCAGCGGCACGCTGTCCGGCTGAGCGGAATGCAGGAAATGTAACAGTGTTTCATTAACCGATTGCAAGCGAAAAGCCGTATCGCGCCAGCTGAAATCGATGTCTTGTGGGATCGGCAGCAAACGCTCTGGCCCCTCGCCTTCACCGAGATCGCAATTATGGATAACCACTTGCAATGATCGTATTATCCACTCCGGCGGCGCAGCTTCTTTCTTGCGCAACGCATTACCAAGAGCTTCGCCAAACAGCAATGCGGACGCATAAAGGCGAATGCCACGGCGATCATACCGCCCGGCCATTTCGCTGATTTCGCTTGCGACAAGCCTGCCGCGTAACGACCAGCGCGCATTGGAGCGGGCAAGTGCAATACCGTCACCCAGCGCGTTGACCGCGCGTTGCGCGTTGGTAAACTGGTTGATGGCGCTTTGGGCATGCGCAACATCCTGTTTTTCCAGCGCGATTGCCGACTGTTTCAAGCCTTTGAGGATATTATCCACCAGCCCGCGAACAGCACGATCAATAAGCCTGACCGGATCAGGCGTCACCAATATCTGGCTGAACAAAAGCCCGACACCCGCCCCCACCAGAACATCAATTAACCGTGTCATTCCAGCGACTTGCGGCCCCATGGCCAAAACAAGAATGGCAGAGACGCCGGACTGGATAGCGATGGCAGGCGCGAGACCAAAAGTCGTCGCGATCACCATGGCGATGCAGGTGACGACACTCATATGCAAAACCATAATCGTATCCGGGACGAACAGCGATAATTCGCCCACAATGACGCCGGTCGTGACACCCGCGATCACCCCGATCGCTTGTTTTCCATGATTGGGCAGATTGGGAGCGAGGCAGATTACCGCCGTCACCATCGCAAAAACCGGACGTGGCTGCCCGAGCATCCATTGACAGATAAGCCAGGCCACGCCACCGCCGATGGAGGCAATCAGCGCATCGCGCCAACTGGCCGACCATTGCTGAAAAACCCTGTTTATCCGCTGATGCATGAATGGCCTGCCCTGTTATCCGTCATAATCAGAGATACAATTTATGGCGGGCTTTCAATAAGTTAAGCCTTGAAAAAATCTTCATACTGATCCGGTTTGAAACCAACCGTCAGTCTGCCGTCCTTATCAAGAACCGGACGTTTGACCATGGAAGGCTGCGCCAGCATCAATGCGCGCGCCTTGGCAGCATCGATATTCTGCCGCTCTTCTTCGGGCAATTTGCGGAAGGTGGTGCCAGAGCGATTGAGCAACTTTTCCCACTCTATGTCTTTGAGAAAACGGTCGATTGTTGCTCCATCAAGACCGTCCTTCTTATAGTCGTGAAAGGCATAATCAATGCCATGATCTTCAAGCCAGCTTCGTGCCTTCTTCATCGTGTCACAGGCCTTGATGCCATAGATCGTCACGCGCATTTCAATCTCCTTTAATCTGTTGCCACGATTGAAAATCATAAACCGAGCCATAGCAGCTCTTCATCGCATCAACCCGCATAATGCCGTTCCAGGCTCTTTTGACACATTTTTGCCGCAAAATAGCCATCAGAAACATATTCTCAACATCAGATTGCCGCCACTTTTATCCCCTTTTCCGTCGCAAAAGCGATTCTCGCGCTTAAATCTGACGTTCTTTCTCTAGCAGTTCACGCTTGCGTTCCACACCCCAGCGATAACCGGACAGACCACCATCACTGCGCACAACACGATGGCAGGGAACCGCAACCGCGATCTTGTTGGCTGCACATGCCTGCGCCACAGCGCGGGTCGATTTTGGCAGGCCGATCTTGCTGGCGAGTTCACTGTAGCTCACAGTTTCGCCAAGCGGGATTTCGCGCAGGGCTTGCCAAACACGCTGTTGAAAAGCTGTGCCTCGCAAATCAAGCGGCAGCTCCAATCCGATCCCGGGATGTTCGACAAAGCCGATCACATGCGCAACATGATCCTCGAAGGCGCGGTCCGCTCCGACAAGGTCAGCTTTCGGAAATCTCTTTTCCAAATCGATGATCAGCGCCTGCGGATCATCGCCCATCAGTATGGCACAGACACCCTTGCCACTCATCGCAACCAGAACAGCGCCAAGTGTGGATTGGCCAATGGCAAAGCGGATGGTTTCGTTTTCTCCGCCCGACTTGAAATTTCTAGGCTTCATCCCAAGAATTTTATTGGAAGCTTCATAGAAGCGGCTGGAAGAATTATAACCCGCTTCATAAATCGCGTCCGTCACACGGCTATTTTCCTGCAGGACTGCGCGCATTTTTCCGGCACGATGGGCATCGGCATAGGCTTTGGGTGTCAAACCGGTGAAGCTTTTGAAAATGCGATGGAAGTGTGCCGGACTTGCCCCTGCGACCCGCGCGATGTCTTCAAGTGCAGGCGCTTCATCTGCATCTTCGATAAAACGGCAGGCCACGGACACCATGTCGGCATAACGCGCAGTGTTTTGTGTCTCAAGCGTTGCATCAACATGCGGTTTACACCGCATACAGGGGCGAAAGCCTGCTCGCTCTGCATCTTCCGCTGCCGTAAAGAACTGAACATTTTCACGTTTTCCCCGCCGCGATGGGCACGAAGGGCGACAATAAACGCCCGTCGTGCGTACAGCATAGACGAACTCTCCGTCAGAGGCTTTGTCACGCGAAAGCACCTTTTGCCAACGGCTTTCGTCTGTGCTGTGGGTCAATGTCATCAGGTCCATGTCCGTTTCCCTTCTTACTATGAAGGAAAGCTATTCCCTGACAAGAGAAACAACACTCCGCCGCTTGCTTTCAAATTATGACTTACGCGCTTCTTTAATTGCGTCGATCAGATTCTGCTCCTTCATCACGCCGCCGTAAAGCCGGGTGCCGATAACGAAGGACGGTGTTCCACTGAAATTGAAAGCTTCGCCCTGCTCCATGTTTCGGGCAAGAATCCCGTCGATCCGGGCCGCATCAGCCTTATATTCGGCTTCAAGTTTTTGGGGATCAAGGCCAGCCTTTTTCAAAGCCGCATCGGTCTGATCTTTTGTCAGGCGTCCCGGCGTCTGCATCATGGCTTCCATAGCCTTGACGTAATTTCCCGACTTTTCTGCTGCCAGCACCAGACGTGCCGGATAGGCCGAATTGTCACCAAAAATGATCCAGTCTTTCAACACCAGACGCACATTGCCGTCTTTCTCGACAACGCGCATCAGTTCAGCATGGCCCTTTTTGCAATAAGGGCACTGATAATCGAAATACTCAACAATTGTCACATCGCCTTTCGGATTACCGAGTACCGGGATTTCCGTATCATAAAGGACTTCCGCGACGCTCGGCGCGCGCTGAGCGAAGCTCGCGCCGCCAGAAAATGCAAGTGTTGCGGCTCCGGCTACGGTTGTAGCGAGCATCTGGCGGCGGTTCATCATTAGCTTTCTCCTTGACCGGATTGAGACTTGCTCAGGACAACAACGCGGCTTCCGGGGGAAACACGCTTATGCAGATCGAGAATGTCCTGATTGAAAAGACGAATACAGCCCGACGAAGCGGCCTTGCCGATTGACCAGGGTTCGTTGGTGCCGTGAATGCGATAAAGCGTGTCCTTGCCGTCGCGATAAAGATAAAGCGCACGCGCACCAAGCGGATTGCGAATGCCGCCTTCCAGACCATTGGCGTATTTTGCGTAATGATCAGGATTGCGCTTGATCATGTTCTGCGTTGGAGTCCAGCGTGGCCATTGCGCCTTATAGGCAACCTGTGCCTCGCCGCTGAAGGTCAGACCAGCACGGCCCACGCCAACGGAATAGCGCATGGCCTTGCCACCGGGCTGCACAAGATAAAGATAGCGTTTATAGGGGTCGACAATGATCGTGCCGACCGGATGGCTGGTCGGGTAATCGACCTGTTTGCGCAGATTGCGTTCGGCAATTTTACTCAGATCAAGTGCTGCAATGTGATTGCCGCCGTCGGTAACAGCACCATACATCACTTCATATTCGCTTTTTGCCGTCTGAACTTCCGGCTCTGGCAAGACAGGTGCAACCACCGCTGGCTCCGGTGCCATGACCACGGGTTCGGGCATGTTAACAACAACAGGCCTGTCCTGGGTTGTCGAGCAGGCCGCAACTGCAAATGGCAGAAGGCTGATAAAAACCAGCCGCACCAGAGACCGTGCCGCCTTTTCTTTTTGATAATGTGTCGTCAATTTCCCCAACCCTACTTTGCCCAAGCCGTATTGAATTCAGAGCGCGCCCTGGTTCTGTGTGGTATTCAGAAGCCCAATAGAACGCTCAATTGTTGCTGACGAAACATCGCCAACCAATCGTGTACCTTCAGGTTCTTCGCTGGCATTGTTGAAGAAAATCATGGTCGGTGGACCTGCCACTTTGAGCTTCGCCATCAGATCGGCATTGCCCGCGTTAAGATCTGAGACATCCGCTTTGATGAGCTGATATCCACCAAGCGCTTTCTTCACGCCTGCATCCGGCAACACGCGCCGCTCCACAGCGGAGCAACTCACGCACCAGTCTGCCGTGAAATAGACCAGCGTCGGCTTATCGCCGTGCGCCGCGTCCAGCTTTTCCTGAAGGGCAGAAACCGTTTCAACCGGCGCGAATCGCAACGCGGCGGAATTATGGTTAACATCACGATTAGCGAATGCTGCCAGCGGTTGCAACGGATCGCGACCGCCGGACGCAACACCAACCATCAGAATGACGCCATAGACAAACGCAGCCGTTCCAAACGTGCGGGCGACAAGGTTGCGATGCGGGATTTTGAGAAAAGCAAAACTTGCCAGCCCGAATAGCAGCAAGGCCCATAAGACCATATCCACACCCGATGGCAACAAAGGTGATGCCATGAAAATGGCGGTGGCGAGGAAACCAAAGCCAAACACCTGTTTGACGGCTTCCATCCATGCGCCCGCCCGCGGCAGAGTGCCAGCCCCCAATGTTGCAAAAGCAATCAATGGCAGACCTTTGCCGATGCCGAGCGCAAACAACGCACTGGCTCCGAGTGCAACATTGGCCGTCTGTGCAATATAAAGCAACGCACCAGCCAAAGGTGCGGTCACGCATGGCCCGACAATCAGAACCGAAGAAAAGCCGAGGATTGCAGCCGAGCGCTTGGAGCCGGTGCGCTTATTTCCAGTGCCTTTGCCGGTTTTAGCCGAAATCGTACTGACCCAGGCGGATGGGAGCTGTAGCTGGAACAGGCCGAACATAGAAAGCGCAAGCAATGTGAAGATGCCAGCCAATGCAAGCGCCATCCATTTGGATTGCAGCACCATCTGCAAATTCTGGCCCGACCAGCCAGCAATTGCACCGACCACAGCAAACCCAAGCGCGAGGCTGAAAACATATATACTGGAAAGGACAAAGCCGCGTCGGGCGTTCAGTTTTTCACCTTCCCGGGCCAATGTTCCCGCAACAATCGGATAGATTGGAAACACACATGGCGTAAAAGCCAAGAGCACACCGAAAGCAAGGAAGGCCGCAATCACCAGTGCGGAGCCGCCCTGATCGCGAAGATTGTCGATCATGCCTTTCTCGGGGGCAAGCACGAAAGCTTTGCTCTGGGCCATTGGCGCAGATGCCGCCGTAAATAAAGAACCATCCGTAAAGGCTTTGCCCATCTGAGAGCTGATCGCGAGCGTTACCGGATCAATGGTCCGGGTTTCAGGACGATAGCAGATACCGTCTTCCTGACATCCCTGATAGGTCAGCTCAATAGGTTCGTCACCCAGCGCAACACTGGCACTCGTGCGTGTGTAATAGACTTCGAGCCGTCCGAAATTCGGATCATCTTTCGCGATGCCCGGCTGCGTATCAACGGCGAGCGCCGCGCCTTTGGCATCTTTTGCTTCGATATGATCGCGATAGAGATAATAACCATCTGCAATCTGCCAGTTCAGCAGAAGCCGGTTTTCGCTATCCTTCGCAACACTTAAACGAAAGGCATCATCGACCGGCAGCGGGTTTGCAGCCAGCGCAGGGGAGAGGACGACTAAAATAAAAGCGACGAGTATCGCGAGAAAGCGCATTTGGATAATCTGATTCTCGAAAATGAATTAGGTTGTTAAAAGCAAATGCTGTTGTCACCTTAAGGCAGCCTTAAGCTGACAAAGCAAGAAGCCGCTTACAGATGAAACAAGGCGGAAACAGGAAGACATATGCGCATTCTGGTGGTTGAAGACGATGCAATCCTGCTTGACGGGCTCTCCGTGGGCCTGGGATTGGCCGGATTCACCGTGGACGCTGTCGCAAACTGCGGCGATGCCGAAGCCGCCCTTTCAACCCAGAATTACAACGCTGTTGTGCTCGATCTGATGCTGCCGGATGGTTCCGGTCTAGACATCCTGAAAGCCATGCGTCAGGCGCGAGATGATACGCCCGTTCTGCTGCTGACTGCACGCGATCAAGTGCCGGAACGCATCGCGGGACTTGATGCCGGGGCTGATGATTATGTCGGCAAGCCGTTTGATCTGCATGAACTTGCGGCGCGCGTTCGTGCCATTGCCCGACGTGGCAACGGGCGTGCCAGTGCCACGCTTGAATGGCAGGGTGTGGCGCTTGATCCGGCTGAAATGTCGGTATTGTTGAGGGGTGAGCCCCTCCGCCTCACCCGTCGCGAGTTTTCAATATTGCGCAGCTTGATGGAGCGTCCGACGGCAACTGTTTCCAAGGCTTCGCTTGAAGAAGCGCTCTATGGCTGGCAGGAAGAAGTCGAAAGCAACGCGGTCGAGGTGCATATTCATCACTTGCGGTCCAAGCTTGGCTCAAGCTTCATTGAGACCGTGCGTGGTGTCGGCTACAGGCTCGGCGGAGCACAGACATGAATTCCATTCGCAGCCGCCTGACGGGCATATTGATCGGCGTCACCTGTCTCGTCTGGGTGTTTGCTGTTATCTGGATTCACCTGAGTACTGAATCCAAACTGGAAAAAGTACTGGATGCACGACTGATGGAAGCAGCCCGTATGGTCAACTCTATGTTGACCGAACGACGGGTTGCCATGGGACCCGACGGCAATGGCGGGCAACTCTCTCTCAAGCCTTTGCCCGATTTCCCACTCTATGACCGACAGCTTTTCTGTCAGATATGGGCGATTGACGGTCGGCTGGTGGGGCGGTCTGAAAGTGCTCCGGGCGTTCGGCTGACCAATGTTGCCAATGGCTTTTCAGATACGGTTGTTGCGGGTGATCGCTGGCGGGTTTTTGCGGTTGAGAACACGCAGCTCGGTTTGCGTGTCATGGTGGCCGACAGTCTTTCTGTGCGTGAGCGGCTTGTGCAAAATGTGGTGACGGGAGTGGTACTGCCCGCGCTGTTACTGCTGCCGATTCTCGCAATCCTGATCTGGCTTTGCGTGCGACGGGGGCTTAATCCGTTAAGCAATCTTGCGGGCACATTATCAAAACGCGATGCGCGGGATTTGCGACCACTTTCGGAAGAGAAGTTACCCTCCGAAATCAGCCCCGTGGTTTCGGCTTTGAATGATCTGTTCCATCGCGTTGAAGAGGCGCGCGAGCGTGAGCGCAATTTCGCAATTTTTGCCGCACATGAACTCAAGACCCCGCTTGCTGGCCTCAAAACACAGGCGCAAATCGCCGAAGGCGCCAAAGACGACGCCATGCGCATGCATGCAGTCCGCCATATTGCTGCAGGTGTTGATCGGACGAGCCGCCTGGTCAACCAGTTGCTCGATCTGGCAGCGCTCGAGACCGGCGACGAGATCGAACCACCCGTACCGGAGCCTGCGTGCCAGCTGCTTGTCTCGATTACGACTGACATGCGCATGCTTGCAGCCCATCGGGGCGTCAAGATCGAACTGCCCGACAACCTGCCACTTGTCACGATGCACTATCCGCATCTCTTCACGCTTGCCATGCGCAATCTGATCGAAAATGCCGTCAACCATTCGCCTGAGGGCGGATCCGTGCGGTGCAGCCTGGAACAGACGGACGATCAGCTTGTGTTTACAGTGGAGGATGATGGCCCCGGCATTCCGCCTGAAGAAATGGCGCATGTGACCGAGCGCTTTTATCGCGGCGCAAACAGAAGCAAAAACGGCAGCGGACTGGGGCTGGCGATCGTCAAAATGGCTGCAACCCGCATGGGCGGTGAAGTCGCCCTTCAGAACCGCCCGGAAGGCGGCTTGCGGGCCATGGTCATTATCCCCGCACAGGCCGCAATTTAACCCCTAGATCTTGCGGGTTGACGGAAAATGCGCTGGCTGTAATATGCAATTGCAAACTATTTGCAATTAAGGTCAATATAATTTACGGTATTTCAGACATAACTTTTCAGCAAGCAAGCCGAGACTGTCCATGCTTCTCAACCCTTATGTCGGGCCACAAGCCCCACAGCTCTTGTCAAAATCTACTCCCCGTTCTGGCAAGCAGCAGGCATTGGCAGTCAAAGCAACTTTAAGGCGGGTCGGGTTACGCCCGACCCGTCAGCGTATTGCACTCGGTTCTATGCTTTTTACAAACAAGCACCGGCACGTGACACCAGATATGTTGAACGTGGAAGCACTATTGCTTGGCGAAAAACTATCGGTTGCGACCGTTTACAACACGCTCAATCAGTTTGCAGATGCGGGCCTGATCCGCAAAATCTGCATTCATGGTGAGCGCACCTATTTCGACACCGATACCGGAGATCATGCGCATTTTTATATTGCGGATCAGGAGCAGATTATCGATATCGCACACGGCGACATTGGGGTTGGTCCACTGCCTGCGCCACCCGAAGGTTATAGGATCGGCAAAGTGGATATTCTGATCCATTTAGAACACATCTGATTCAGAACCCGTTTCATACTTTTCTGGACGTGCTCTCGTGGCAGAAACTGAACAGCACTAATTTCCCCAAACTCCCAATTCGTCGCAGGCCCGATTAGCGGTGTTTGATTTAGATCAATGACGCTCCCGCACAAAGAGCCGATAGAGACCCTATCGCTATAGTTGTCTTTTTGGGGACAGCTTCTGACTTTGCTGCGAGGGGATTACATGAACTACGCCGCTGGAACAGTCCTGTCTGGTCTGGGAGCACTTTTTGCTGTGCTTCTGGCCGGACTTTCTCATGATGAGTTGTTCAGAATCCATATGTGGATTCTGTTCGCCGTACTCGCCATTTTCACCATTCTGCTGATGCGCAATGCAGATTACAGCCTCAAGTCCAAGAAAGTCGATCAGTCAACATATATGGACGGGCCAATCCGCTACGGCGTTATTGCGACCGTGTTTTGGGGTGTCGTTGGCTTTCTGGTCGGTGTGTTGATCGCAGCACAGCTCGCCTTTCCGGATTTGAACTTTGAGCCATATCTCAACTTCGGTCGCCTGCGCCCCTTGCACACATCGGGCGTTGTGTTTGCATTTGGCGGCAACATCCTGCTTGCATCAAGCTTTTACGTCGTGCAGCGCACGTGCCGCGCACGCCTGTTTGGCGGCGATCTCGCATGGTTCGTGTTCTGGGGCTACAACCTCTTCATCGTGATGGCTGCGACCGGCTATCTGCTCGGCATTACGCAGTCGCGCGAATATGCTGAACCGGAATGGTATGTCGACATCTGGCTGACAATCGTCTGGGTCGCTTATCTGGCTGTTTTCCTTGGCACTGTGCTCAAGCGCAAAGAACCACACATCTATGTGGCAAACTGGTTCTATCTGTCATTCATCATCACAATCGCCATGTTGCACATCGTCAACAATCTGGCGATCCCGGTTTCCTTCCTTGGCGTGAAGAGCTATTCGGCTTTCGCAGGCGTTCAGGATGCTGTGACGCAGTGGTGGTATGGTCATAACGCTGTGGCGTTCTTCCTGACCGTGCCCTTCCTCGCCATGATGTATTATTTCGTGCCAAAGCAGGCGAACCGCCCGATCTATTCGTATCGTCTGTCAATCGTGCACTTCTGGTCGATCATCTTCCTCTACATCTGGGCTGGTCCGCACCACCTGCATTATACGGCTGTTCCCGATTGGGCGCAGACGCTCGGCATGGTGTTCTCGATTATGCTCTGGATGCCTTCTTGGGGTGGCATGATCAACGGTCTGATGACGCTCTCGGGCGCCTGGGACAAGGTTCGTACCGATCCGATCATCCGTCTGATGGTTGCTGCAATCGCCTTCTACGGCATGGCAACCTTTGAAGGTCCGATGCTGTCGATCAAGGCTGTTAACTCGCTCTCGCACTATACCGACTGGACCATTGGTCACGTTCATGCCGGTGCGCTTGGCTGGAACGGCATGATCACCTTTGCTGCGGTCTATTATCTGACACCGAAGCTTTGGAACCGCGAACGCCTCTATTCAATCCGCATGGTCAACTGGCACTTCTGGCTCGCAACCCTCGGCATCGTGCTCTACGCCGCCGCCATGTGGGTTGCCGGTATCCAGCAGGGTCTGATGTGGCGCGAATATGACGCCCAAGGCTTCCTCGTTTACTCGTTCGTCGAAACCGTAGCTGCCATGTTCCCTTACTACGTCATCCGTACGCTGGGCGGTGTGCTCTACCTCGCCGGTGGGCTGGTTATGGCCTGGAACGTCTATCAGACCATTCGCGGAAACCTGCGCAAGGAAGCCCCTATGGGCGGTGCGCAGCCTGTGATTGACGCAACCATGCAGCCAGCAAAATAAGGAGTGTGATTGATGTCTTTTCTGAAAAACCACTCCAAACTGGAGAAAAACGCAACACTGTTGCTGATCGCCTCGCTGGCTGTTGTGACTGTGGGCGGCATCGTGGAAATCGCACCGCTGTTCTATCTCGAAAATACCATTGAGAAGGTGGAAGGGATGCGTCCCTATTCACCGCTGGAACTGGCGGGCCGCGACATCTATGTGCGTGAAGGCTGCTATCTCTGCCACAGCCAGATGATCCGTCCGTTCCGCGACGAAGTGGAGCGTTATGGTCATTACTCCCTGGCGGCGGAATCCATGTATGACCATTCGTTCCAGTGGGGCTCGAAACGCACAGGGCCAGACCTTGCGCGCGTCGGTGGTCGCTATTCGAACGAATGGCATGTGCAGCATCTGGTGCGTCCGCGTGACGTGGTGCCGGAATCGGTTATGCCGAATTACGGCTTCCTGCTGAACAACCCGCTGAAGATCAGCGACATTTCGGCCAATCTCAAAGCCAATGTTGCTGTTGGCGTGCCTTACACGCAGGAGATGGTCGATAACGCGCTTGCTGATCTGAAAGCGCAGGCCGAGCCAGACGCCGATACAACAGCCCTTCTCGAACGTTACCCCAAGGCAAAAGTTGGCGACTTTGACGGCAATCCGCAGGTCATTTCCGAGATGGACGCTCTGATCGCCTATCTCCAGATGCTCGGCACGCTCGTCGACTTCTCGACCTACGACCAGTCCCCCAAAGCACGATAAAGCGGAGTAACAGCCATGGATTACAATACCCTGCGCACTTTCGCCGATAGTTGGGGCCTGCTCGCAATGGCTCTGTTCTTTGTCTTCGTGGTGATTTTTGCTTTCCGCCCGGGAAGTAAAAAGAAAGCCGATGAAGCGAAGGAGATTCCATTCAAGGACGACAAAAATGACTGACAAAAAGATTGATGAAGTCCAGATCGATGAAGTCAGTGGCGTCGAAACCACCGGCCATGAGTGGGACGGGATCAAGGAACTCGACAATCCCATGCCGCGCTGGTGGCTGTGGACCTTCTATGCCACTATCGTCTGGGCGATTGCCTATGTGATCGCATATCCAGCCTGGCCACTGATCTCAAGCTCGACAGCAGGTCTCACCGAATGGTCGAGCCGTGGTGATTTCTGGAAAGAAAATGCCCAGATCGCCGCTGAGCGTCAGGGCATTATGGACCAGATCAATGCCAAAGACGTGCATGAGATCATCGCGGATGAAAACCTGCGCCAATATGCAATTGCAGGCGGTGCGGCAGCTTTCCGCGTCAACTGTGTGCAGTGTCATGGCACCGGCGCACAGGGCGCTCCGGGCTATCCAAACCTCAATGACGATGACTGGCTATGGGGTGGTTCGGTTGATGACATCCTGACGACCATTCGCCATGGTGTTCGCTATACAGCCGACGATGAAACCCGCGTGTCTGAAATGCCAGCCTTTGTCGATGTGCTTGAACCGGAACAGATTCGTGACGTTGCGGCCTATGTCGTCAGCCTTTCCGGCACCCCGCACAACCCGGACATGATCCCGGCTGGCAAGCAGGTTTTCGCTGAAAACTGCGCGGTCTGCCATGGCGCTGATGCCAAAGGCCTGCGGGAATTCGGCGCTCCGAACCTGACCGATGCCATCTGGTTCTATGGATCGGGCGAAGACGCCATTGCGAAGCAGGTGGCGCGTCCAAAACATGGTGTGATGCCTGCCTGGGAAGCACGCCTCGGCGACGCAACTGTCAAGCAGCTTGCCATCTTCGTCCACTCCCTGGGTGGCGGCGAATAGCAAAAGCTGCCCCCGGCAGCGGGGTCAGCGCATTGAAATAGGGTCCCGGTCTGACGGCGGAGCGGGACCTGTTCACCAGAAAATGCACAAGAACGGACGGCGAATCATCACCCCGCTCTCAATCATTGCAAATGCGACACATCCGGTAAGCCAGCTTCTGTCTTTTCGGCATCGTATTTGAGGAGCAAGGCAAATGTCAGACGATGTCGAACGGATAGACGTTCAGGCAGTCAATTCCCCCAAGACCCGGCTTCCCAAAAGCGGGAAGTCGCTTTATGCGGCACGGGTAAAGGTCTTTCCGAAGCGCGTGCACGGCAATTTCCGGCGCTTCAAATGGATCATCATGTTCATCACATTGGGGATCTATTATCTGACGCCGTTTCTGCGTTGGGATCGTGGACCTTATGCGCCCGATCAGGCTGTGCTGATTGATCTTGCCAATCGCCGTTTCTATTTTTTCTTCATCGAAATCTGGCCACAGGAATTTTATTATGTTGCAGGTCTGCTCATCATGGCGGGCCTTGGTCTGTTTCTGGTGACATCTGCGGCGGGCCGTGCGTGGTGCGGCTATACCTGTCCACAAACAGTCTGGGTCGACCTTTATCTTGTGGTGGAACGTGCCATTGAAGGCGATCGCAATGCCCGCATGAAGCTCGACAAGGCACCATGGAGCTTTGATAAAATCTGGAAGCGTGTGACCAAGCATTCGATCTGGTTGCTGATCGGAGTGCTGACGGGCGGCGCGTGGATTTTCTACTTTGCTGATGCTCCCACCCTGCTGGTCGACTTTGTCACCGGGCATGCGGCTCCGATTGCTTACATCACTGTCGCAATCCTGACAGCTACGACCTATGTTTTTGGCGGGCTGATGCGCGAGCAGGTCTGCACCTATATGTGCCCATGGCCGCGCATTCAGGCTGCGATGCTTGATGAGAACTCGCTGACTGTAACCTATAATGACTGGCGCGGCGAACCCCGCTCCCGCCATTCCAAAAAGGCCATTGCAGCCGGAGAAACGGTTGGCGATTGCGTGGATTGCAATGCCTGCGTTGCCGCCTGTCCGATGGGCATCGATATTCGCGATGGCCAGCAGCTCGAATGCATCACCTGTGCGCTGTGCATCGATGCCTGCGACAGTGTGATGGACAAGGTTGGAAAGCCACGCGGGCTGATCTCCTATGCAACGCTTGCCGATTATGATTGGAACATGGCGCTGGCCACCAACAACGGCACGGCTCCAACAAATCCGGCGCGGGTTTATGAAACACCAAACACGCTTTCGTCTGCGGTTGAACACCTGTCATGGAAAAAGATTCTGCGTCCGCGCATTCTTTTCTATTTCATTGTCTGGGCACTCATCGGCCTGACTCTCGTCATCTCGCTTTCGATGCGTCAGCGTATTGGTATCAATGTTCTGCATGACCGCACACCGCAATATGTGCTGTTGTCGGATGGTTCAATCCGCAATGGTTATACGGTCAAGCTGCTGAACATGATCCCGGTTCCGCGCACTTTCCGTCTTTCGATTGAAGGCCTGCCGGGGGCAACGCTGACCGTGCAGGATGAAAATGTCGATGCAGAAGGCAATTATGATGTGCCGGTTGAACCCGACAGACTGAAAACGCTGCGTGTTTTTGTAACCCTGCCGCAAGACGCCATTACGGAGCAGCGCTCCGACTATGAAATCGAAGTGCGGGACGCGGACGGTGCGGAACATGCACGCTACAAAGCAACCTTCATGGCGCCAGGACTAACAGGAGAGAAAAGATGATGTCTGTGAAATCAAAAACCACCAATGGCTTCACCGGCTGGCATATGCTGGGCATCATGTTCGCTTTCTTCGGTGTCATCATCGCCGTCAATATGACCATGGCCTATAAGGCGGTCAGCAGCTGGAGCGGACTTGTCGTCAAGAACACCTATGTTGCCAGTCAGGAGTTCAACGACAAGGCCGAGACCGGGAAAATACAGGCAGCCCTTGGCTGGCAGTCACAGCCCGCCTTGGAAGAAGGCATATTCTCATGGCGTCTTGCTGATCGTGATGGCAAGGCTGTTGTAATGACGGGCGGCACAGTCGAATTCAAGCGCCCTGTGGGCGATGCCCAGGACACCAAAGTGAGCCTCTCAGTCGCAGACGATGGTCTGCTGACTGCTCCGCTGACGCTTGATGACGGGGCGTGGATCATGGAAGTGAATGCTGACGCAAAGGACGATTATGGTCTTGAAGACCCCTATCGTCACATCATTCGTGTTCTGGTGAAGGACGGGAGGATTTTATGAGCTGCTGCGTTGAAAATGCACAGATAGCCACAGTCATCCAGTCTGTTTCGCCCGATGAGATGCTCGTCGCCAGTCGCAGGCTTGGTGATGGTCTGCGCCAGCTCGACCTTTCGGTTCCCGGCGTTCATTGCGGACTCTGCATCAAAACCATTGAAGAGACGCTCGGCAAAATTCCGGGCGTTTCTTTTGTTCGCGTCAATCTGACGGCCCGCCGCGTCAGCATTCGCTGGAAGGATGGCGAGACACCGCCCGATGTCGTCGACCCGCTTCGCCGCCTCGGTTATGAAGCCCATATATTCGATATGGTGCAGGACAAAGACCCGACCTTCACGCGGCTGCTGATTGCGCTTGGCGTTGCAGCCTTCGCATCTAGCAATGTGATGCTGTTGTCGGTTGCGGTCTGGTCGGGCGCGGATGCCGCGACCCGCGATATGTTCCACTGGATTTCCGGTCTGATCGCGCTGCCAACACTGATTTATTCGGGCCGTATTTTCTATGTTTCCGCGTGGAATGCCCTTCGCACACGCCGCGTCAATATGGATGTGCCGATTGCGCTCGCAATCTCGCTTGCCTTCGGCATGAGCGTTTATGAAACAATGAACCATGGCGAACACGCCTATTTCGACGCCTCTGTTTCGCTCTTGTTCTTCCTGCTGATTGGCCGTACGCTCGACTATCTGATGCGTGCACGTGCACGTTCTGCGGTGCGTGGTCTGGCGCAATTAAGCCCGCGTGGTGCGGTCGTGATCGGCGAAAATGACGAGCGCAACTATCTGCCAGTCAATGAAATCCGGCCCGGCATGCGCATTATTCTAGCCGCAGGCGAACGTGTGCCGGTTGACGCCAAGGTCGAAGATGGGCGTTCGGAACTCGATTGCGCAATTGCATCCGGCGAAAGCGACGCGGTTCCTGTTGGTCCCGGCTCGGATATTCGCGCCGGAACGATGAACCTCTCTGCGCCACTCGTCATTCGTGCGACCGCCGAAGCAAAGGATTCCTTCCTCGCTGAAATGGTGCGTCTGATGGATGTGGCCGAAGGTGGACGCGCCTATTATCGCCGCCTCGCGGATCGTGCCTCGGAACTTTACGTGCCAATGGTCCACACAATTGCCTTTGCGGCTTTTGTCGGCTGGATGATTTATACGGGCGGCGACTGGTATCGCTCGATCTATATTGCGATCTGCACGCTGATCATTACCTGCCCCTGTGCGCTGGCGCTGGCCGTACCCATCGTGCAGGTGGTGGCAGCGCGTCGTCTGTTTGAAAACGGCATCATGATCAAGGACGGCTCGGCGATGGAGCGCATGGCGGAAGTCGATACTGCCGTGTTCGACAAGACCGGCACACTGACGCTCGGTCAGCCCCGTCTGATCGATGCGGAGCGCATCAATCCAAGCCATCTTGAGATTGCATCGGAGCTGTCTCTTTATTCGCGTCATCCATTATCGCGGGCGCTGGCATTGTTTTCAGGCGCAAAGCCAATGACGCCTTTTACACGGATTGAGGAAATACCCGGCGCTGGCATTGAGGCCGAACTGAATGGCACCACCTATCGGCTCGGCAAACGCGAATGGGCCGACAGCAATAGGAATACGGCTCTTTCAGATGGCCCTGAAACCTGTCTTTCAATCAATGGAAAACTGGCAGAAACCTTCCGCTTTGAAGATCAGCCGCGCGAAGATGCAGCCGCCGCGATTGGTACGCTAAAGCGCAATGGTTTGAAGCTTGAGATTATTTCCGGCGACAAACTGCCTGCCGTTAAAAAGCTTGCAGCCTATCTTGGTGTTGATCAATATCGGGGTGAAGTTCTTCCAGCCGATAAAGCGCAGCTTGTGCAAAGCCTTACCGCAGAAGGCCGCAAGGTGCTGATGGTCGGCGACGGGTTGAATGACGCTCCTGCCCTTGTTGCAGCGCATGTTTCCATGGCACCCGCAACCGCTGCCGATATTGGCCGCAACGCCGCCGACTTCGTATTCCTGCGTGAAAGCCTTGCAGCAGTACCGCTGGCTTTTGCCGTGTCAAAAGAAGCAGGCTGGTTAATCAGCCAGAATTTTGCACTGTCCATCGGCTATAATATAATAGCTGTGCCGATTGCGATTTTCGGCTATGTCACACCACTGGTGGCAGCACTTTCCATGTCGCTGTCATCGATTGTCGTTGTGAGCAACGCCATGCGGCTTAGAGCCGGGAAGCAAAAACAGCCGGTGCAAAACAGCGTCGCACCCGCTGTCGTTCTCAAGGAAGCGCATAAATGAGCGGACTGCTTTTGCTTATTCCAATCGCGCTTGGCCTGGGTGTTCTGGGCCTTGCCGGATTTTTATGGTCGTTGAAAAACGGCCAGTATGAAGACCTCGACGGAGCCGCCAACCGCATTTTGATCGATGACGACCGCTTTCCCGCAAAGAAGGATGAATCGTTATAACAGAATCCCGGACAGGGATTCTGAGTCGTTATAACTTAACACCCCTCCCCTTTGCTTGAGCGCTAATCTGTTATCAGAATAGCGCGCAGATCATTCACATTGGTGCCAGTTGGCCCCGGCATGAACAGATCGCCAATGGCATCAAATGCGCTCCAGGCATCATTAGCGTTCAGCCGTGCAGCACCATCTTCGCCCGCATCACGCAAACGCGCAGCGGTTGTGCCATCGGCAAAGGCACCGGCATTATTCTCGGAGCCATCAATGCCATCCGTATCCGCAGCTAGAGCGTGAATATTGCTGTAGCCGTCAATATCGAGCGCGAAAGCCAGCAGAAACTCGCTGTTGCGGCCACCCTTGCCGCCTTTGGCACGGATGGTGACGGTCGTTTCACCGCCGGAAAGCAACACGACCGGCTTTTTAAACGGGCGATCACGATCTGCCACTTCCCGTGCAATTGCGGCATGAACATGGGCGACTTCGCGCGCCTCACCTTCGATGGAATCAGACAGGATCACTGCCTCAACCCCATGGCGCTGCGCTTCTTTGACAGCTGCTTCGAGCGAAACGGCTGCTGACGCGATCACCCGCACTTCGTTATTAGCAAAGATTTTATCATCGGGCTTTGGTGCATGCGCCTTCTCGCTTTTGATATACGCAAGCACCGCATCAGGGAGTTCAAGTCTGTAGCGTTCGATAATTTTAAGCGCTTCGTCGCGGTTCGTTGCATCAGGTACCGTCGGGCCGGAGGCGACAAAGGCCGGATTGTCGCCCGGAATGTCAGACACCACCAGCGAGAAGACTTTGGCCGGATGTGCGTGCGCTGCCAGCCTCCCGCCTTTGATGATCGAGAGATGTTTTCGCACTGCATTCATGGCCGAGATCGGTGCACCAGAGGCAAGCAAAGCTTTGTTGACGGCAATCTCGTCGTCCAGTGTCAGACCTTCGGGCGGCGATGGCAACAAAGCAGAACCTCCGCCCGAAATAAGCGCGACCACCAGATCGTCTTCCGTGAGGTTAGCCACGGCATCGAACAGTCGTTTTGATGCAGCGAGACCCGCATCATCGGGCACGGGATGCGAGGCTTCGATGATCTCAATCGTGTTGCAAGGTGCGCCATAGCCATAACGCGTCACGACAACGCCTTCGATGGGCGCATCCTCACCCGCATGCCGCTCAGCCCATGCGCGCTCAAAGGCGGCTGCCATCTGCGCCGAGCCTTTGCCTGCACCGATCACAATCGTCCGGCCTTTGGGCTTGGCAGGCAGATTGGCGCGGATCACCAGTTCAGGATCAGCAGCCGCAACCGCTGCATCAAACAGACTGGTCAGAAATTTTTTCGGATCGGTGATGGCCGTCATGCGATTCCCATTGTTCATTTTCGTTTACGCGCAGTATTTCGGGCTGCGCATATAAAAGCAATGGAGCCAGCCATCTCCTCCAGATCGCCAGCTCCATCTTCTCCCCTCAGCAAGAGTTAAGCCACCTCGTGGTTTGCCATGCGTTCCAATGCGCGCACCAGCCCGGAATGATCGAGACCGTCATCGCCGTGTGCGGCACAGGCGTTGAACAATTCCTGTGCGTTCGCAGTGTTTGGCAATGAGACGCCGAGCGCCTTTGCGCCCTGCAAGGCCAGATTCAAATCCTTCTGATGCAGCGCAATGCGAAACCCAGGATCAAATGTCCGCTTGATCATGCGCTCGCCATGCACTTCGAGAATACGCGAGGACGCGAACCCACCCATCAGCGCTTCACGCACCTTTGCCGGATCAGCCCCCGCTTTGGACGCAAAAACCAGCGCTTCGGCAACGGCTTCGATATTGAGCGCAACGATAATCTGATTGGCGACCTTGGTGGTCTGGCCATCACCGCAATCGCCAACCAGCGTGATGTTTTTACCCATCAGCTTCAACAGTGGCAGCGCCTTGTCAAAAGCGTCCTGCGCACCGCCTGCCATGATGGACAGGCTGGCATTTTTCGCACCGACTTCGCCGCCCGACACAGGCGCGTCGATATATTCCGCACCCGTCGCGCGGACTTTCTTGGCAAATTCCTTGGTTTCAATCGGCGAGATCGAGCTCATATCAATGAGCGTCTTACCCTCGCCCAAACCTTCCGCAACGCCATTTTCGCTGAACAGAACGTCTGCCACTTGCGGCGTATCTGGCAGCATGAGAATGATGGTTTCGCATTCGCTCGCGACCGCTTTTGGGGTGTCGAGTACGCTCAGCCCTGCATCCAGCAAATCCTTATCGGGTGCCTTTGAATGCCTGGAGGTGAAAAGCTGATGGCCTGCATTTTGCAAATGCTGCGCCATTGGCTTGCCCATGATCCCAAGCCCGATGAAGCCAATTTTAGCCATAACAAATCTCCCTATGCAGTAAGCCGTTCGGCTTCATCCTGTTTGAACCAGCCAAGCCCTTCTTCAGTGGTGGTCTTTGGCTTGTATTCGCAGCCGACCCAGCCCGTATAGCCAGCCGCTTTCAGCGCTTCGAACACATAAGGATAGTTGATCTCACCGGTGCCCGGCTCGTTACGGCCCGGATTATCGGCAAGCTGAATATGCGCAATCAGCGGCTTGTAGCGCTCATAAGTGGCAACCAATTCACCGCGCGTGCGCTGCTGGTGATAAAGATCATATTGAATGAACAGGTTATTGCTGCCCACCTCGTCGATGATCGACACGGCCTGTTCGACCGTGTTGAGATAAAAGCCCGGCATGTCGTAGTGGTTGATCGGCTCGATCAGCAGACGAATGCCGTGCTTGCCGAATTCGCGTGCGGCAAGCCGAAGATTGCTCACAAAAGTTGCGCGCAGCACGTCCCGATCGACACCTTGCGGCGCAAGCCCTGCAAGGCAATTCACCTGCGAGCAGTTGAGCGTGGTCGCATAATCAATCGCATCGGCAACACCACGGCGGAATTCATCAATCCGATCCGGCAGAACCGCAATGCCGCGCTCGCCACCAGCCCAGTTGCCTGCGGGAAGATTGTGCAGCACCTGTGCCAGATGATGACGGTCCAGCGCTGCCTTCAGCTCATGACGATTGAAGTCATAAGGAAAGAGATATTCCACCCCTTTGAAACCCGCTTTCGCTGCAAGTGCAAAGCGATCCATAAACGGCACTTCATTGAAAAGCATCGTCAGATTGGCTGCAAATCTTGGCATTTCCGCCTCCCTCTCATTTTTCTTCGCAATTGCGAACGGAAAACCGCTTCACACTTTCCCTGCAATTGCTCTCATTAGTCCAAAAGCATTGCGATTGCGGTTGGCGCATCTTCGCCACGCTCGGCCAGTTCCTCAAACTCGACAACCTGATCGATGTCGGCTCCCATGGAGATATTGGTGACACGTTCGAGAATGAATTCAAGCACAACCGGCACCTGATGTTCGTTCATCAGCGCCTTTGCCTGTTCAAAACTCTCGGCAAACTGGTTCGGGCTTCGCACCCGGAGCGCTTTGCAGCCCAGCCCCTCGGCAACCGCCACATGATCAACGCCATAGCCTTTTTCGGCATCGCCCGATGCATTGATGTTATCAAAGGCCAGGCTGACCTCGAAATCCATATTGAAGCCGCGCTGCGCCTGACGAATGAGGCCGAGATAGGAATTGTTCACGACCACATGAATGTAAGGCAGCTTGTGCTGTGCGCCGACCGCCAGCTCTTCAATCATGAACTGGAAATCATAGTCACCCGACAGGGCAACAATCGGGCGATGCGGATCGGCTGCGCGAACCCCAAGTGCCGCTGGCAAAGTCCAACCCAAGGGACCAGCCTGACCGCAATTGATCCAGTTGCGCGGGCGATAGACATGCAGGAACTGCGCACCGGCAATCTGGCTCAGACCGATGGTCGTGACATAGCAAGTATCGCGGCCAAATGCCCGGTTCATTTCCTCATAAACGCGCTGCGGTTTCAACGGTGTCTGATCAAAATGTGTCTTGCGCAGCATGGTTTTCTTGCGGATCGCGCATTCCTGCGCCCAACCGGACCAATCGCGCAGCTTGCCTGCGGTTTTCCATTCGGTGGCGACATCCAGCAGCAGTTTGAGCGCTTTGCCCGCATCTGAAACAATGCCGAAATCCGGTGCAAACACACGACCAATTTGCGTGGGTTCAATATCAATATGAATGAACTTGCGATCTTTCTTATAGGTTTCGACATTGCCGGTATGACGATTGGCCCAGCGGTTCCCAATGCCGATCACCATATCAGAAGCCAACAGCGTGGCATTGCCATAGCGATGCGCGGTTTGAAGGCCGCACATACCCGCCATCAGGCGATGATCATCAGGAATAACGCCCCAGCCCATCAGGGTCGGGATAACGGGAATGCCGGTGATCTCGGCAAATTCAACTAGAAGATCAGACGCATCGGCGTTGATAATGCCACCGCCTGCAACGATCAGCGGATGTTCCGCATCGTTCAGCATGGCCATTGCTTTTTCGGCCTGTGCGCGGGTGGCCGACGGCTTGCATGCCTCCATCGGCTGATAGGTATCGATGTCAAACTCGATTTCGGCGAGTTGGACATCGATCGGCAGATCGATCAGCACCGGGCCGGGGCGGCCCGACTTCATGATATGAAAGGCCTTTTGAAAGACAAAAGGCACCAGTGCTGGCTCCATAACCGTAACCGCCCATTTGGTGACGGGGGCTGCGATCTTGGCAATATCGACTGCCTGAAAGTCCTCTTTGTCGAGGCGCGCGCGGGGGGCCTGGCCTGTGACGCAGAGGATTGGAATAGAATCGGCAGAGGCCGAATAAAGACCCGTAATCATATCAGTGCCAGCCGGGCCGGATGTGCCAATGCACAGGCCAATATTGCCGTGTTTTGCGCGGGTATAGCCTTCCGCCATATGCGAAGCACCCTCAACATGACGCGCCAGAATGTGACGGATCGAACCTCGCGCTTTCATTGCCGAATAAAACGGATTGATCGCAGCGCCCGGAACGCCGAACGCACAATCGATTCCTTCTTTTTCCAGCACAAGTATGGCTGCATCGACTGCACGCATTCTGGCCATGTTGATCTCCTCCAACGGAAAACTAATCCATATTCAAAAGCTATTCTATAAAAATGGAAATGCATACCATTATATGGAAATAAAGATTTTCAACGAAATGGAGATAATCAGCATGCACTTTCAGATGGAACGTTGATGCGGTAGTGATGAGTGAGTAGGGAATCGGAGGCGGCTTATGGAACAGGCAAAAGCAAAACGGGGTCGCAAGGCTGCGGAAAATGCAGCGCCTTCATCTGTTCAGGTTCTGGATCGCAGTCTCAAGCTTCTGGCGCTGATTGCCGACAATGATGGGTCGACACTGACCGATCTCGCTTACGCCAGTGGCATGGCACCGTCCACGGTGCACCGACTTCTGACCTCGCTCGCCAATCACGGCATGGTTTCGCATGATCTGGAAAGCGGCGACTGGACAATTGGTGTGAAGGCGTTTGAAATCGGCAATGCGTTTCGCCGTTTCCGCAAGCTAGGCACTCTGGCGCGGCCCTATCTCAAATCTTTGATGGAAGCGAGTGGCGAGACCGCCAATATTGGCATCGAAGATGGTGGCGATGTGGTGTTTATCTCGCAGGTCGAGAGCCATGCGCCTATGCGCGCTTTCTTCCGTCCCGGGCGGCGCGGACCGATCCATGCCTCCGGCATCGGCAAGGCCGTTCTCTCCACATGGTCGGATACTGAGATTGCGCGCATGATTTCAGGCAAAGCGCTTGAGCAGTTTACGCAGCGCACACATGATACACTGCCTGCACTGCTCAAAGATATTCAGGTAACCCGCACACGCGGCTGGTCGATTGATGATGAAGAACACACACTCGGCATGTGCTGCATCGCGGCGCCCATTTTCAACGAATATGGCGAAGCGATTGCTGGCATTTCCGTGTCCGGCCCTGCCGTGCGTTTGCCCCGGCAAAAGCTTGAAGAGCTTGGACCGCTGATCCGGTCTACAGCCGATGATCTGACCCATGCGATGGGCGGCAAACGGCCCGAAGAGCTTTAGACCAACTCGGCCTTCAACGGTTTGCCAGCCACATAGGTTTCGACAATTGCGCGGTCATCACCCAGCGTTTGCAGCAGGAACAATTCCTGTTCAAGCGTTGCGCCCGCTGCCATGCGCAGGCGCATCGGCGATGTCGCGGAAGAATCGAGCACCACAATATCGGCCTCGGTGCCCTCATCGAGCGTGCCGATCTTGTCTTCCATCGATAGCGCACGCGCATTGCCGAGCGTCATCATATAGAACGACTGGAACGGATTGAGACGGTTGCCGCGCAATTGCAGAACCTTGTAACCCTCGTCCAGTGTGCGCAGCATCGAGAAGCTGGTGCCACCGCCGACATCCGTCGCCACGGCCATGCGCACGCCGGATGCTTTCAGACGATCACGGTCGAAGAGGCCGGAACCCAGAAACAGGTTTGAGGTTGGGCAGAAAACGGCAACCGAGCCGGTCTCAGCCATTACCTTCACTTCGCGTTCTTCAAGATGGATGGAATGGCCAAGCAAAGTCTTCTGGCCCAGAAGTCCATATTGCTCATAGATGCCAAGATAATCGGGGGCATTCGGATAGAGCGATTTCGTGAATTCGATCTCTTCGTGATTTTCCGAAAGATGCGTCTGGATGAAACATTCAGGATGCTCAATGGCCAGCGCCTGACTGGCTTCGAGCTGTTGCGGCGTCGAGGTGATCGCGAAACGTGGGGTAATCACATAGTCAAGGCGGCCTTTGCCGTTCCAGCGCGCGATCAGTTGCTTGCTGTCATCATAGCCGGATTTTGCCGTGTCGCAGAGTGCTGGTGGCGCGTTGCGGTCCATCATCACCTTGCCGCCCAGCATACGCATATTGCGATGTTGCGAGGCGCGGAAATAGGCATCGACGCTCTGCGGATGCACCGAGCAATAGGCGACGGCGGTCGTTGTGCCATGGCGGATCAACTCGTCCAGAAAGCGCTCAGCGATAAATTCCGCGTGCTGCTCATCGGCGAATTTCTGCTCTGCCACGAATGTATAGGTGTTGAGCCATTCAAGAAGATTGGCGGCATAGGACGCGATAACCTGCGTCTGCGGGTAGTGGATATGTGTGTCGATGAAACCCGGCAGAATGAGATGCGGACGATGGTCGGCCACCGCAACATCATGGCCCACTCCGGCGCTCACATCGGCATAGTCGCCAAGGCGCGCGATGCGGCCATTTTCAACCAGCACGGCACCATCTTCGATATAGTGATAGGATTGAGCGTCATCCAAAGCTTGCGGTTCTTCACGAAAACTCAGCACGCGGCCACGGATGAGAAGTTTGGTCATTGTTGCTTTGCTCCAGCAGTCGCAGATTCATACCAGGAAGCAAGAAGCTTGCGCTCCTCATTGCTTACGCCGGTCACATTGGCAGGCGGCATGGCATGGGAACGACCAGCCTGCAAATAGATTTCGCGGGCATGTGCCGCGATTTCCCTATCATTTTCAAGCACGACGCCCTTTGGCGGCGCGATGATGCCTTCCCAGCCTGGTTCTTTGGCGTGGCACATCGCACAGCGTCCGAGAACGGTATCCCGCACCTTATCAAAGTGCGGGTCCGAGATGAAACTCTGCTGTAGCGATGAAATTTTCTGTTCTTCCGGCTCGCCTGTGAGGATTTTCGGCACAGTCGACAGCCACATGATGATGATGAACAGCACAACCGTGACAAGCCATGTCCATGTCGGATTGCCTTTGCGGGCATGACGGGTGTTGAACCAATGACGGATCGTGACACCCATCAAAAACACCAGCGAGGCAATAATCCAGTTGAACTCGGTGCCAAATGCCAGCGGGTAGTGGTTCGAGAGCATCAGGAACAGGACCGGCAGCGTCAGATAGTTGTTATGCGTTGAGCGCTGCTTGGCAATCTTGCCGTATTTCGGGTCGGGTTTGCGACCGGCGATGAGATCGGCCACCACGATTTTCTGGTTTGGAATGATCACCATGAACACGTTGGCAGACATGATCGTCGCGGTGAAGGCGCCGAGATGCAGGAAGGCGGCGCGACCCGTAAACAGATGCGTATAGCCCCAGGCCATGAACACCAATATGGCGTAGAGGATGATCATCAGAAGCGTATCGCTCTTACCCAGCATCAGCTTGCAGATGGTGTTATAAGCAATCCAGCCAAAGGCCAGCGACGCAATCGAAATAGCAATTGCGGTGGGGGCTGAGACATCGAGCACATTCGGATCGACCAGATAAAGATCAGCGCCCGCATAATAGACGATGCAGAGAAGCGTGAAGCCCGACAACCATGTGGCGTAGGATTCCCATTTGAACCAAGTCAGATGTTCAGGCATCTCGGCAGGTGCGACCAGATATTTCTGGATGTGATAGAAACCACCGCCATGGACCTGCCACTCCTCGCCATGCGCACCAGCAGGCAAGCCGGGACGCTGGCGCAGGCCAAGGTCGAGCGCGATAAAATAGAAAGACGAGCCGATCCACGCAATTGCAGTGACGACGTGTAGCCACCGCGCAGCGAAGCCCAGCCAGTCCCAGGCCACGGCAAGATCATACATGCGGCACTCCCATTCTTAGTTCCCATATTTTGTTAGTTTAGTATTTGCCAAAGCTTTGCGCCTGTGTGAACGTCGCATCAAGACCATCACTTTCAAAAAAAACTATACAATGGTGGAACGTACGCATGTCTTACCTTGATAATCTGCGTGTATTTGTGCGCGTTGTCGAATTGGGAAATCTGTCGGCGGCAGGTCGCGACCAGCGCGCCTCTCCTGCCGTTGCAAGCAATCGAATCAAGGAGTTGGAGAAACATTTGGGCGTTCGGCTCTTCAACAGAACGACACGCAAACTGACCCCAACCGAGCATGGCCGCATCTTTTATGATGGTGCAATCAAGATACTCGAAGCGGTCGATGAGGCCGAGGCGGCAGTGGCAGAATTGGCCAAAAATCCAAAAGGTTCGATTCGAATTACCGCCCCTCTGGGACTGGGCCGAAGGCTGATTGCATCGGGAATTCCGGAGTTTCACGACAAATATCCGGACATAGAAGTGCGCCTGCGACTATCTGACCACGAGATCGATATCATGAGCGAAAGCGTCGATGTTGCGTTCAAACTCGGCGTTCTGGAAAACTCTAATCTGCGGATGCGCGGCATTTTAAACTGCGAGCGTGTGATCTGTGCTGCACCCGCATATCTGGAAAAACATGGCACACCACAGTCGCCCGATGAGTTGCTGGGTGACAAACATGATTGTCTTTTGCTACGCTTTCCCGGCTCGAAAGAATATTATTGGTCGCTGCAAACACCCGATGGTCTTCGCAAATTTGAAGTCACTGGACCCTATGACTCTGACGATGGCGACGTATTGACGCAATGGGCGCTCGGCGGACGCGGAATCATCAATAAGCCGCTGTTTGAGGTGAAGGAATATATCCGTGACGGGCGGTTGGTGCCGATTCTTGAGAGCACACCGCCAGCATCAATTCAGCTTGCGGCGATCTACCCGCATAAGCGTTTTCAGGATCCGAAAGTGCGCCTGATTATCGATTTCATGACAGAACGCTGCCAGCGAATGATCAGGGAAATATTGGCTTAAACGCTCTGCAAAACATTACTGGAGGTGAGAACGGCGGTCAGAACCTCTGCCGCAGCCAGCGCGGCAATGACTTCCGGGCGCTTGTCTTTGACGATCGCACCACCAACCGGACAGACAAGACTTTCAAACAGATCAGAGTTGCCAAATTCGTTTTTCAACCAATTTTTGAAAGTGGCTTTTTTGGTTTTTGAGCCAATCATGCCGACATAAACGGCATCACGGCGCTGCAAAGCCTCGGCCACGATCAGAAAATCAAGCGCATGGTCGTGGGTCAGCACGATAAATGCGCTTGCCGGTGGAGCAGAGCGCACCACCTGTTCAGGCATGGCTGTAAGGCAGGTTTCAACGCCCGGCGCATCAACCAATTTATAGTTTCCCTGCAATTCCGGACGGAAAACCGGTCCCCACTTTGCCTGGAATTGCATCAGTTCCGCTTCCCGCGTATCGACCAGAATAACGCGTACAGGTGTCAGCGACAGCGCATAGGCGAGCGCATCACCAACATGGCCAGCGCCAAAGACATAGACATGCGGACGAGTGGCTATTTCGGCATCGACTTTGGCAACAAGATCTTCTGCAAGGCCACGGTTTACGCGTTTGAAGCCCAAGGCAACGCGACCGCCACAGCATTGGCCAATCTCGGGGCCAAGAGGAACATCCATCGGGGAATCTTTGCCGCCCGCTAAAATCTTCCGGGCATGGTCGATTGCCATATATTCGAGCTGCCCGCCGCCAATGGTGCGGAAAATCATATCGCGGGCAACAAGCATCCAAGCGCCTGCATCGCGCGGGGCAGAACCTCTGACATCAGTGACTTCGATCAGAACACTATCGGGCCGCTTATTCAGAAACGCCCTTATGTCGTCCCGCCTGCCCAGCATAAGATTAGCCTTTCTGACTCCGCAGCCGCTCGATTGCCATCAGAACGCGCTCCGGCGTTGCCGGTGCATCAAGGCGCGGACTGATCTTGTGATCGGCAACGCTGGCCACTGCATCGGAAAGCGCAAAAAGCACAGACATGCCATGCGGTAGCGGCGGTTCACCCACGGCCTTGGAGCGGTGGATCGTCGGCTCGTAAGCCTCCGACCAGTCGGTCAGCGCCACATTGAAAATCTTCGGACGATCAGAGGCCAGCGGGATTTTATAGGTCGATGGCGCATGGGTGCGCAGCCGTCCCTTGTCGTCCCAGACAAGCTCTTCCGTCGTCAGCCAGCCCATGCCCTGCACGAAGCCACCTTCGATCTGACCAATATCAATGGCACGGTTCAGCGAGCGACCCGTATCATGCAGAATATCGGTACGCTCGACCACATATTCGCCGGTCAATATATCAACGGAAACTTCTGAACAAGCAGCGCCATAGGCATAATAATAGAAGGCGTGGCCTTTGCCTTTGGCGCGATCCCAGTGGATTTTCGGCGTCTTGTAATGACCCGATGCTGAAAGTTGTACGCGCCCGATATAGGCCTGTTTGACCAGATCGTTGAAGCTGACTTCCTGATTGCCGACGCGGATGCGGTTTGGCAGGAAGACCACCTGATCTTCCGGCACCTGATATTGCTGGGCTGCAAAATGAAGAAGGCGCTTCTTGATCTGACGCGCGGCATCCTGTGCGGCCATACCGTTCAAGTCAGCGCCTGACGATGCTGCTGTTGGTGCTGTGTTCGGCACTTTCGCGGTGGTTGTTGCGGTGATTTTTACGCGATCAAGATCAATCTGGAATTCTTCAGCCACGACCTGAGCAACTTTCAGATGAAGCCCCTGCCCCATCTCGGTGCCACCATGGTTCATATGCACCGAGCCGTCATTATAGACATGCACCAGCGCGCCGGCCTGATTGGATTCTGTCTTGGTAAAGGAGATGCCGAATTTCACCGGCGTCAGTGACATGCCGCGTTTGACGAAACGGCTTTTCGCGTTGAATTCGCGGATTGCCTCGCGGCGCTTCGCGTAATCAGCGCTTTCTTCAAGCTCGGCCACAATGCGCTGAATGATGCAGTCTTCCACCTTCTGGTGATAGGGCGTCACATTGCGCGTGCCGTCCGTGCCCATGGCATCGTAGAAGTTACGCTTGCGGATTTCGAGCGGGTCTTTGCCAACAGCAAAAGCCACTTCCTCGATCACGCGCTCAGCACCCACCATGCCCTGCGGACCACCAAAACCACGGAATGCCGTGTTGGACACGGTATTCGTATAAAGCGGTGCCGACTGCGCATGAACGGCCGGGAAGAAATAGGCATTGTCGCAATGAAACAGCGCGCGGTCGCCAACCGGACCGGACAGGTCGGCAGAGAAACCGGCATTCAGTGCAAAGAGATAATCGACGCCGAGGATATTGCCCTCGTCGTCAAAGCCCACTTCGTAATCGACCATGAAATCGTGACGCTTGCCAGTTGAGGTCATATCCTCATCACGATCGAGCCGGATTTTGACCGCACGCTTGTGCTTTTTGGCTGCGATCGCGGCCATAGCCGCCCATTGATTGGCCTGCGTTTCCTTGCCGCCAAAACCGCCACCCATACGCCGCACTTCGACCGTCACCGAATGGCTCGGCACACCGAGCGCATGGGCAACCAGATGCTGGGTTTCGCTTGGGCCTTGTGTGGAACAATAGATGGTCACGTCTTCATCTTCGCCGGGGATAGCGAGTGAAGCCTGCCCTTCGAGATAGAAGTGATCCTGCCCGCCGATTTTCATCCGGGCTTTGACCTTGCGCGGGGCGTCGTCAATGGCTTTGCGCGCATCGCCACGGTTCAACGTCAGCGGCGTGAAAACCAGCTTGTCCCTGGTGCCATCGAGACCGGAAATGGAGAACAGGCCCGGCATTTCCTCATAGTCGATTTTGGCAAGACGCGCTGCACGGCGCGCCTGATCGCGCGTGCGGGCAACAACCGCGAAGATCGGCTGACCGTGAAACTGTACGCTATCCACCGCGAAAATCGGATCGTCATGCATGCCCGATGGCGAAACATCGTTTTCGCCCGGCACGTCTTTATAAGTCAGCACATCAACGACACCGGGTGCAGCGCGCACTGCCGACAAATCAATGTCTGTGATTTTAGCATGGGCGACTGTTGAGAAACCAACGCCGATATGCAGCGTGCCTTCGGGTTCCGGGATATCGTCGATATAAACCGCTTCGCCCGTCACATGTTTATGGGCTGAATCATGACGCTGATCACTCGCGACGCCACCCTTGATGCGGGCCGCTTTGATTGCGTTTGCAGGATGCTTGTTCATGTCATCCTCCTTATGCAGCGACAACGTTTGGTTTACGCAAAGGTTCGCTCTCGCCTTGCGTTTCAGCATAGAACCGGCGGAGCAGATTTTTTGCGACCAGCAGACGGTATTCAGCTGTCGCACGCATATCGCTCAGAGGCTGATAATCAAGGCAGTAGGCTTCGAGTGCTGCTTCAACTGTCGCCTCATTCCACGGCTTGCCAAGAAGGGCTGCCTCCACATTCAGCGCCCGCTTTGGTGTGGCGGCCATACCGCCATAGGCAATGCGGATGGATGCGACGTTATTTTGCGCATCGAGCATCAGGTGGAAAGCACCAAGCGTTGCGGTGATGTCCTCTTCAAAACGCTTGGAGATCTTGTGAATGGCAAACTGACTGCCTTCAAGCGGCACGGGCACATGGACGGCCTCTACAAACTCGCCCAGATGACGATCCTGTTTGCCATAGGCGATGAAATAGTCTTCAAGCCGGATCGTCCGGCGTTCTGTTCCCTTGCGAAGCGTCAGCTTTGCATCAAGCGCGATCAATGGCGGTGGCGTGTCGCCAATCGGCGAACCATTGGCGATGTTGCCGCCGATGGTGCCCATGTTGCGCACCTGCTCGCCGCCAATGCGATTGATGAGACTTCCCAGCGCCGGAATGCGTTTTGCCAGAAACGAAAAGGCTTCCGTGTAAGTGACGCCCGCACCGATGCTGATAACACCGTCATTTTCGCTGATGGTCCGCAGTTCATTGAGATGGCCGATGAAGACCACCGGCGAAATATCGCGCATCATCTTGGTGACCCAAAGGCCAACATCGGTTGAACCGGCAACGATTGTGGCCTTGGCTTCAGCTGCATAAACAGTGGCAAAATCATCGAGATCGGCAGGCACAACCAGACGGTCTTTTCCGCTCCCAACCTCAACCCGCGCGCCATCGCGTAAAGCGCTGAGCTGGCTGATGACATAGGCGCGTTCAGCCGCAAGTGGATCATCAGCCAGCGTGCCATAATCGGAAATCGCACGCGCTGCACGCATGATCGCTTCGTAGCCGGTGCAACGGCAGAGATTGCCTTGCAATGCCTTTTCAATCTGTGCGTCGGCGGGCTTTGGATTGCGCATCCAGAGCGCATAAAGCGACATGACAAAGCCCGGTGTGCAGAAGCCGCATTGCGAGCCGTGAAAATCGATCATCGCCTTTTGCACCGGATGCAGGCCACCGTCGGAGCCGCGCAGATGCTCGATGGTCACGACATGCGTGGCATCCAGCGAGCCGACAAAACGGATACAGGCATTCACGCTTTCATAGATTAGTTCATCATCCACGATCTTGCCGACCAGCACGGTGCAGGCACCACAATCGCCTTCGCCGCAGCCTTCTTTGCTGCCGCGCAGCTTGGCCGAAAGACGCAGATAATCAAGCAGAGTTTCGGTCGGCGAAACGCGGTCGAGTTCAACCGTCTCGCCATTCAGCAGAAAGCGGAGTGTATGTCTAACGGCTTGGCCCATATCGCTTAACTCCCGCGATAGGTTGAATAGGAAAATGGCGAAACCAGCAGCGGCACATGATAATGCGCCTTTTCGTCAGAAATGCCAAAGCGTAGCGGCACCACATCCAGAAACGGGATCACATCTGCGCTTTTGCCGAAATATTCGCCGACATGGAAAAGCAACTCATAAGAGCCTTTATGCAGCGCATCACCTGCAAGCAACGGCTCATCGCAGCGACCATCCGCATTGGTGCGGATTTCGCGCAAGATTTCTGCCTGCCGATTCTCGATGCGGCGCAATTCAATACGGAGATTTGCAGCTGGTTTACCACTGACCGTATCAAGGACATGCGTCGTTAATCGGCCCTGACCGCTCATTTCGTGACCCATTTGTACTCCTGTCGCTTGCACGATTCGATCTTCTAACCACCAGAACTATTGCAAGCGCTTGTTTTTGTGTGATTTAATTCATGCAGAGCGTGAATGCCCGCTAACCACACTTGTTCCCGATTTTGATTATTTACCGAAGTTCTGTCTTGGGAAAGATGATAATCGTTGGATGTCTTTCAAAATTTTGAGGGGGAATAGTCTGCGTAATTCTTTATTATCATAGGCAAAATAGACGAAAATCGAGGGAATTCCATATGAGCTATCCACGCAATCTGGTTGGCTATGGCCGCAACACTCCAGACCCACGCTGGCCGGGTGGAGCGAATATCGCCGTGCAGTTTGTCGTCAATTACGAAGAAGGCGGTGAAAGCTGCATCCTCGACGGCGATCCGGCGTCCGAATGCCTGCTTTCGGAAATCGTCGGCGCGCAGGCATGGAACGGCCAGCGCAACCTCAATATGGAATCCATCTATGAGTATGGTGCCCGCTCCGGTTTCTGGCGTCTGTGGCGCGCTTTCACGCGACGCAATATGCCGGTGACGGTCTATGGCGTAACGCTTGCCATGGAGCGCAATCCCGAAGCTGTCAGTGCGATGAAAGAGGCCGATTGGGAAATCGCCAGTCATGGCCTGCGGTGGTGGGAATATAAGGACGTTCCCGAAGACGTGGAACGCGAGCATATCCGCGAAGCCGTGCGTCTGCACACGGAGATCACCGGCACGCGCCCTCTGGGCATTTACCAGGGCAAGCCGTCGGACAATACGTTGAGGCTGGTCATGGAGGAAGGCGGCTTTCTCTATTCAGCCGATTCCTACGCTGACGAACTGCCTTACTGGGTAAAAGGACCAAAGGGTCCACATCTCATCGTACCCTATACGCTTGACGCCAATGATATGCGCTTTGCCACACCACAGGGCTTTAACTCCGGCGATCAGTTTTACAGCTACCTCAAAGACAGCTTCGACGTGCTTTACCGCGAGGGCGCAGAGGGTGCGCCAAAGATGATGTCGATTGGGCTTCATTGCCGCCTCGTCGGGCGTCCGGGCCGTGTGGCAGCACTCGAACGCTTCCTTGATTATGTGCAGAGCCATGACAAGGTGTGGGTTGCCAAGCGCGTGGATATTGCGCGGCACTGGCACGAACATCACAAACCCAAGCAAGTCGATATTATGCCCTCCAAGGCCAGCAAGGCAGATTTCGTCGCCCGTTATGGCGGGATTTTCGAGCATTCGCCATGGATCGCCGAACGTGCCTATGACATGGGTCTGACGGAACTGGCGGATTCTGCATCCGGTCTTCACACGGTTCTGGTGCGTGCTTTCCGCGCTGCATCCGACGATGAAAAGCTCGGCGTGCTGCGCGCGCATCCCGATCTTGCGGGAAAGCTTGCAGCGGCCAAACGGCTGACACCGGAATCGACCTCCGAGCAGGCCTCTGCCGGTCTTGATGCCTTGACGGATGATGAGCGTCAGACGTTCAGCGAGCTCAATGACACTTATATGCAAAAATTTGGCTTCCCGTTCATCATCGCGGTGAAGGGCCGTAACGCCCAAGAGATTCTAAGCGCGTTCAAACGACGCGTCGCAAACAGCAAGCAGGCGGAGCTGGAAACAGCCTCCGAACAGGTCGAGCGCATCGCGCTCCTGCGGCTGAAAGATATTCTTCCTGAGACACTCTACTAGGATAAAACCATGAGCCGTACTTATTACGCACCGACCGGTGGCCTGCCGCCACAGACGCAAATTCTGACTGATCGCGCAATGTTCACCGAAGCCTATGCGGTTATTCCAAAAGGCACGTTCAGCGATATTGTCACGAGCTTTCTGCCCTTCTGGGACAAGACGCGTCTATGGATCATTGCGCGCCCGCTATCAGGTTTTGCCGAAACTTTCTCACAATATATCATGGAAGTGCAGCCGGGTGGCGGCAGTGATCGCGCGGAACTCGATGACGGCGCACAGGGCGTGCTGTTTGTTGTCGAAGGCGAAATCACCGTTACGCTTGACGGCCAGGATCATGTACTGACCGAAGGCGGCTATGCCTATCTGCCGCCAAAAAGCGGCTGGACTTTGCGCAACAATTCAGGCGCGATTGCGCGCTTCCATTGGGTGCGCAAGGCCTATGAATATGTCGACGGTCTTGATGTGCCGGAGCCGCTTTTCCTCAACGAAAAGAACATTGCACCAACGCCGATGCCGGACACCAATGGCACATGGGCGACAACGCGCTTTGTTGATCCGAACGATCTGCGCCACGACATGCATGTGACTGTTGTGACATTCGAACCGGGCGGCGTCATTCCCTTTGCCGAAACCCATGTGATGGAACACGGGCTTTATGTGCTGGAAGGCAAAGCCGTCTATCGTCTCAATCAGGATTGGGTGGAAGTAGAAGCAGGAGACTTCATGTGGCTGCGTGCCTTCTGCCCGCAGGCTTGTTATGCCGGGGGTCCGGGCAAGTTCCGGTACCTGCTTTATAAGGATGTTAATCGTCATATGACGTTATCGCGGTAATCATTAAATATAAAGCGGCAACAATACATTGCCGCTTTATATTTTTGAACGCTTTATTACAATATAATACTCAATAATATAATATTTTAGCCCCATTAAATGTTTTAATTGTAATATAAATTCTTCATTTTTTTGTTGTATGCGTATTTATATTATGCTTCACTCTGGATCACGCGCAAATTAATAATTTTAAACACACCTATAACAAGAGAATTTTTATGAAAAAATACGGTTTGATCGCTTCTGCAATCGGAACACTTACACTTTTCAGCTTGCCAGCCTTTGCTGCCACTCTTCCCGGAGGCGCAAGCACTTTACAAGAAACCTATGAAGACTGGACCGTTTCTTGTCAGTCAACAAAAGATGCAACTCTTTGTGCTATTCGACAGGATCAAAACAGCGCCCAAACAGGACAACGCGTTCTTACCGTAGAATTAAAAAACGTGTCAGGTGGCAAAGTCGATGGTGTTATTTTAATGCCATTCGGACTTGATCTTTCAAAAGGCGCGACACTTAAAATCGACGAAGCCACCGGTCCGAACCTAACATTTTCAACCTGTCTTCCTCAGGGGTGCCTCGCACCTGTTAGTTTCGACAGCAAGCAAGTCGCTGCTCTGAAAGCGGGAACCAATTTAAACGTCAATGCTACGGCCTTAAGCCCAAGTCAGCCAGTTGCATTTAAAATTTCGCTGAAAGGTTTTGGCGCGGCACTTGACCGTATTATTACGCTCACGAAATAATTTGCGGGCATTTGATTTTAGCCGATACGGTACGATATCCGCAGCATCAAAAATCAAGCCGTACGACCTCTGTCGTACCGCCTTTTCGTTTAGAGCAGGCTTGGTTCAAAGCTCAGAAAGCGGTCTTATCTGATCGGATTGTGCGGCACCTTAGAGCCTATTTTGAACTGCTTGAATCAGATCCGCGCCCTAACCGTTTTATATGAAGCACAGCCTTATCGATCCGTGTTTCAGTCCGACAGGAGACATGCCCTAGTGTGGTGGATTTGAAGTTCCTATCATTTGTGTTGCATTCACATTTAGGAACTTTAAATCCGTAAACCACACGAGATTCAAAAGTTTACTCGTATGGCTTAGAAGCCGAATTTCGCTCCGAGAGCTGCTTCAAGGTGAAACGAATTTCGGGTTCGCCATACTAGATTGGTCGCTTCAACGTAATACCAAGACGCGCTAAAGACCGCCGCCAGCGCATCGTCATGAGAACCGATACAATTGCAAGCCCTGCCGCAAGGCCAAGCCAGACACCCGCGCCGCCGAGCTTAAATTGGAATGCCAGCACCGCACCGAGTGGCAGGCCGACACCCCAATATCCAACCAGTGCCATATACATGGGAACGCGCGTGTCACGCAGACCGCGCAACATGCCTGCTGCAACAGCCTGAGCGCCATCAACAATCTGGAACAGGGCAGCAAGCGCCAGGAATGTGACCGCAAGTTCGATAACGGCAAAGTTTTCCGGGTCTTTGAGATTAAGAAACACGCCGATAAACACGCGTGGAATCAAAATCATCAGCAGACCCATGATCGCCATAAAGCCGACACCCAGCGCATAGGCGCTCCAACCAGCATAAGCCACGGCTTGCGGATCGCCGCGTCCATAAGCACGACCGACACGAACCGTTGCCACCTGCCCAAAGCCGAGCGGCACCATGAAGCTGAGTGACGCCACCTGAATAGCAACGGCGTGCGCCGCCATAGCGGTCGGCCCGATATAGCCCATCATGATGACAGCCGCATAGAAAATGGAAGTCTCGAACACAAAGGTCAGTGCCATCGGAAAACCGATGCGCCAGAGTTCGATCAGGCGCGGCCAGTCAGCCCGCCAGAAGCGTCCAAACAGACGATAGCGGCGGAACCGGCGATGGCGCATCGTGATAAATGCCATGCCAAGAAACATCATAATGCTCGACAGCGTCGTGGCGATACCAGCGCCATGCAGTTCCATACGCGGAAAGCCGAAGTGGCCGAAAATCAGGGTCCAACCGGCAAGCGCGTTAAAGCCAATGGCAGCAGCAGCGATCAGCAGCGTCCACATCGGCTTTTCCATAGCCGCGAAGAAGGACCGCAGCACGATATAGAAAAGATAGGGCAACAGCGCCCATTGCAACGTGTGCATAAAATCGGTGGAGCGCGCCGCGATATCGGGCTGCTGACCGAGGAAAATGAATATTTCCTCGCAATGCCACAGCACGACCCAGATCGGGATTGAAATGATAATCGCCGACCACATGCCCTGACGCACCGTGCGACGGACATCGCGCACCGAATGACGATTTTTACCGAGTGCGATAGCGATCATGGGCATAACTGCCGAGACCAGCCCCATCGAGAAAATCATCAGCGTGTGATAGAAACTCGTCGCCAGCAGTGCGGAAGCAAGTGTATCCTTGCCAAGGCGTCCGATGAAGATCACATCCGTGGCTGTGAGTGCCGCCTGCGAGAGATTGGTCAGGATCAGCGGCCAGCCGAGCTTCAGAGCCACGACCATTTCGCGGCTCCAGCGCTGTACGCTGTTCAAATGTGGCTCGTGAAAGCCTGCATCAACTGTATTGGTCACAAGTCCCTCCCCGAACTGTCCGGGGCTGTCAATCCACCGGACACTCCATAGCTGAAACACGCGCCATGACGTCAGAGACCATGTCAATCTGAGGAATTTAGCATCGTGATACGAATATCGATCGCCCCATGCCGGCTAAGAGCTTTCATCGCTATTGCGACTCTGCTCCCACTTTTCGGTTTTTTCAGCCTCTGATGGGAACGTTGTGTATGTTCCAGAGGCTGATCCGGAGCCAGGCGGGCTGCGCATCGATTTGCACAAAATTGGAGCACAATGGATAGCAGAGTTGCATGAAGAAGCAACACATCTTGAAAGCTAATTTCTCTTCTGCTGACAGAGTTAGAAATAAAAACCCCGCCCGAAGCCATGGCCTTGAGCGGGGGTTGTATATGGCTTCAAATAAGGTTTACGCGAAGTCGAGTGCGCGGTCGCCGTCTTCGTCCTTGATACGTGATGGCAAGCCGATCTGGTTCAGGATGTGGAGGAAAGGCTTTGGATTGAGCTCTTCCACATTGACCATCTTCTTCACGTCCCATTCGCCCGAAGCGATCAGGATTGCGGCTGCAACGGGCGGAACACCAGCGGTGTAGGAAATGCCTTGGCTACCCACTTCGTTATAGGCGTCCTTGTGGTCGGCAACGTTATAGATGAAAACCTCCTTCTCTTTACCGTCCTTGGTACCTTTAACAAAATCGCCAATGCAGGTCTTGCCAGTGTAGTCTGGTGCCAGCGACGATGGATCAGGCAGCACAGCCTTGACCACCTTGAGCGGCACGACTTCCAGACCTTCAGCGGTCTTGACCGGCTGTTCGGACAGAAGGCCCAGATTGTTCAGCACTGTGAAGACGTTGATATAGTGATCGCCAAAGCCCATCCAGAAACGCACATCGGCGTTCGGGTAGTTCTTGGACAGCGAATGCACTTCATCATGGCCAGTCATGTAGGCCTTGCTTGGGCCGACGACTGGCAGATCGAACGTCTGGCCAACTTCAAACATCTTGTTCGACTGCCACTGACCTCCCTGCCACGAATAGACCGTGCCGGTGAATTCGCGGAAGTTGATTTCCGGGTCGAAATTGGTCGAGAACCAGCGGCCATGCGAACCGGCATTGATGTCAACGATGTCGATGGATTTGACTTCATCGAGATAGTCGTCAGCCGCCAAACGCGCATAGGCATTGACCACACCCGGATCAAAGCCAATGCCAAGAATGGCAGTGATGCCCTTCTCTTCGCATTCCTTGAGGTGCTTCCATTCGTAATTGCCGTACCACGGTGGGGTTTCGCAGATCTTCTTCGGATCTTCATGGATGGCGGTGTCCATGTAAGCCACGCCCGTATCGATACAAGCGCGGAGGACCGACATATTGAGGAAGGCCGAGCCAACATTGATGACGATCTGAACACCTGTCTTCTCAATCAAAGCCTTGGTGGCTTCAATATCCATCGCGTTCAGCGCATGCGCTTCCAGTTTCACCTCGGTCTTGAGGCTCTTCTTTTCATGCACGCTATCGATAATCTTGCGGCATTTCTCAACCGTGCGGGACGCAATATGGATATCGCCCAAAATGTCAGAGTTTTGCGCACATTTATGTGCAACAACCTGTGCCACGCCCCCGGCGCCGATGATGAGAATGTTCTTCTTCATTTTCTGTCGATGCTTCCTCTTCCAGCGGTTTCCCGCATTTTCATGTTTTCACTTCAGTTCAGGCCAACTCTTTCTCAGGAAAGAGCCGCTTCAAAATCCGCATAATCAAATTCGCGGACAATCTTGACCGTGCCGTCGAGTTCACGCACGGCAATGGCTGGCATTTTCACGCCATTAAACCAGTTCTTTTTAACCATGGTATAACCGGCCGCATCTTCAAAGGAGAGACGGTCGCCAATAGCCAACGGCTTGTCGAAATTGAATTCGCCAAAAATATCACCCGCAAGGCAGGATTTACCGCAGATCATATAGCTGTGCTCGCCATTGTTCGGCGCCATCTTCGCCTTTTCGCGGTAGATCAGCAGATCAAGCATATGCGCTTCAATTGAGCTATCGACGACGGCAAGGTTCTTGCCATTATAAAGCGTATCGAGAACCGTTACTTCCAGCGTCGTGGTCTTGGTGATCGAGGCTTCACCCGGCTCCAGATAGACCTGCACGCCGAATTTTTCCGAGAACGCTTTCAGACGCGCGCAAAAATCATCGACCGGATAATCGTCGCCGGTGAAATGGATGCCGCCGCCAAGGCTCACCCATTCAACCCGATGAAGAAGCGAGCCGAACTTTTCTTCAATATCAGTCAGTATTTTGTCGAAAAGACCGAAATCGGAATTTTCGCAATTGTTATGAATCATGAAACCGGTGACACGATCCATCACCTTTTCAACCTTCGCCACATCCCATTCGCCAAGGCGGCTAAACGGACGCGCCGGATCGGCAAGATCAAAACTCGAAGACGAAATGCCCGGATTAAGACGCAGGCCGCGCTTGATATGAGCAGCCTTATCGGCAAAGCGCTCAAACTGGCTGATCGAATTAAAGATAATTTTATCGGCATGACTGACGACTTCGTCGATCTCATGATCCGCATAGGCCACGCTATAGGCATGGGTTTCGCCACCAAAACGCTCATGGCCAAGACGCACTTCATTGAGCGAGGACGAGGTGGTGCCGTCCATATATTCGCTCATCAGATCAAACACCGACCAGGTGGCAAAGCATTTCAGTGCCAGCAGAGCTTTTGCGCCGGATTTCTCGCGCACATAAGCAACTTTTTCCATGTTGCTTTTAAGCTTGGTCTTGTCGATCAGATAGTAAGGCGTCTGGATCATGGTCGTTCCGCGTCATCAATTGGGGAGTGTGGCCTGTCCAGCTGACTGGCGGGCACGTTATCCGGCTATATCTAGCCCTCACAATCACAGGCTTATAGGAACCTTGTGACAGAAACACAAATCCGCCGCAGACGTTTTGAGAAAAAATCTCCAACGCAGCGGCGGATTGTATATTTCAACGCTTGATATAGGGCTTTTCATTTAAAATTGAACCCCTTTTGATTTTTATTCATGCTGTTTTACTTCCACCCCCATTCCGAAGATTAAAAATCCGATTTATAAGACCCGCACACGCGTGCGGACAACGGGCATCAACCCGTCTCTGAAATGCGGGATAGGACCAGGGAAAGAAATGCAGACCGAAAATCCAGCCGCCACTGTAACAGCAGGGGCTACCGCAGGCTGGGGAGAATTGTTTGCGGGCGAAAACGCGATCCGTTCGCTGACGCTCGTGGGCGGCGTAGCACTCCACGCCATTAATGTTTTTATCGCCACAACCATATTGCCAACCGTAGTCGCCGATATTGGCGGCATGGATTATTACGCCTGGAACACGGCGCTGTTCGTGACCGCGTCTATTCTTGGCTCGGCGCTTGTGCCGAAACTTCTATCGCAAGCTGCACCGCGCAATGCTTATCTGGTGGCAGCGATTATCTTTGCCATTGGCACTCTCGCCTGTGGCTTTGCGCCTTCCATGCCTGCCATGCTCGGCGGTCGCGTCGTGCAGGGGCTTGGCGGCGGCATGTTGCTGGCGCTGTCTTATGCGATGATCCGCATCGTTTTCAGCGAAAGGCTGTGGCCGCGTGCCATCGCGCTTGTTTCCGGCATGTGGGGTGTGGCAACACTGGTAGGCCCTGCCGTTGGCGGCATCTTTGCCGAACTCGGTCAATGGCGCGCCGCCTTCTGGTCGCTTGTGCCAGTGATTGCGATCTTCGCTGTGATGGCAATGATTGTTTTGCCCAAGCAGATCAGCAATACCGAAAACAAAGACCGGCTGGCATGGCCGCAGCTCATTTTGCTGACCATGGCGGTGCTGATCATTTCGGCTGCTAGTATCTCACCAAGTGCGTTCTGGAACGTGGCAGGCGTTGTCATCGCATTGGCTGTGCTGATGTTGCTTGTCTTCGTCGAACACCGATCCACAAAACGCATTCTGCCGAAAGGCACATTCAGCCTGAGCCGTCTTGGCGCACTTTATCTCACCATGGGATTTCTGGGTGGTTCGGTCACGAGCTCTGAAGTGTTCGTGCCGCTTTTCTTTCAGGTTCTGCATAACCAGTCACCGTTGATTGCTGGCTATCTTGCGGCACTGATGGGCGGAAGCTGGACGCTTGGCTCCATCGGCTCATCCGGTGTGACAGGCAAAAGCGTGAACCGCGTCATCCTCGCAGCGCCCATTATGGGCATTCTCGGCATGATCACGCTTGCGGTCCTCGTTCCTCCGGGCAGTGAGGGGAATTGGACCAGTCTGCTGCCGATTTGCCTTGCCATGATCATCGTGGGTTTTGGTGTCGGCATGACTTGGCCACATCTTCTCACCCGGATATTCAAACGCGCCGATGCGGCGGACCAGAATTTGGCCTCGGCATCGCTGACGACGGTGCAGCTGTTCACAACGGCCATGGGTGCTGCCCTTGCCGGCATGGTGGCCAATCTCGCAGGACTGAGCAATCCCGGCGGCGTTGCAGGCACCGCCAATGCAGCGCTCTGGCTGTTCAGTGGATTTGCCATCATGTCAGGCATTGCGCTGCTTTCGGCAATTGCACTGGTGCGCAGTTCACGCTGAAACCTGAAAACGGTTCGCGGGGCATAACATGCTCCGCAAACCCTTTCGATTAGAATGCAGTTTCTTGAGACTGCATTTAAATTCGATTTAATTGCGCAGCCAGTAAAGCTTGATTAGCCCTTGATGTACCGGCGCATAAGGATTATTCCGATTTCCGTAATCGTTGGCCGGGCTTGACGTGATCTTGCCGAAAGTCCAGCCAGTCACGAGCCGCGGAAGCCACCCTGAAGGCAGCCAGACGCGATCCCCCATGATTGCGATAAATGAAGTTCGCTTGTTTTGAGCGGACACCGTGAAAAGCGAAACAGAGACAGTCCGACATGAGCAGCAATTTTTATCAGGAAACCGTTCTTGACGTTCACCACTGGACCGACAGACTGTTTTCCTTCCGCACCACACGCGATCAGGGCCTGCGCTTCCAGAGCGGCCAGTTCATCATGATTGGTCTTGAAGTCAACGGCAAACCGCTGCTCCGCGCCTATTCAATTGCTTCGAGCATCTATGATGAACAGCTCGAATTTTTCTCAATCAAGGTGCAGGACGGTCCTTTGACTTCGCGTCTTCAGCACCTCAAAGAAGGCGACAAGCTGATCGTGGGTAAAAAGCCGGTCGGCACGCTGCTTTATGATAATCTCATTCCGGGCGATAATCTGTGGCTGCTTTCGACTGGCACCGGCCTTGCGCCGTTCCTGTCGATCATCCGCGATCTTGAAGCCTATGAGCGCTACAAGAAAATCATCCTTGTGCATGGCGTTCGCGAAGTGAACGAGCTGGCCTATGCCGATCTCATCACCAAGGAACTGCCGGAAGACGAGTTCCTTGGCGAGATGGTGCGCGAGAAGCTGATCTATTATCCGACCGTGACGCGTGAAGACTTCCGTAATCAGGGTCGCCTCACCGATCTCATCACCTCCGGCAAGATTTTTGAAGATCTGGGTCTGCCAAAATTCTCCGAACAGGACGACCGCATGATGCTTTGTGGTAGCCCGGAAATGCTTGCTGACATGCGCGTCATTCTGGAAGGCCTTGGCCTCGAAGAAGGCAGCCAGAGCGAAGCCGGTCACTTTGTGATTGAAAAGGCTTTCGTCGAAAAGTAAGCGCTGATCTATACGTCTATGAAAGGGAGGCTCATGCCTCCCTTTATTTTTCCCACATTTAGCCTTATGCTCAGACCATGATAAAATGTTCGAGTACCCCCTGCATCGCGCTCCAGTGATTTGAGCAATCAAGCACCAGGAGCATGAGCGTAAGCAAGCCTGTTGCTTACGTGGGATTCGCTTTGCCATTCGCAAGCGAGCAGCGCCGTTCAGATCGGCACTCATGCAGTGAGTCTTCTTATGAAAAATTATTTCGAAAGCCCATTCAAGGGCATCACGCTCGATAAACAAGTCACAAATCCAAACATCATCGTTGGACGCTACAGCTATTATTCCGGTTATTATCATGGCCATAGCTTCGACGACTGCGCCCGGTTTCTTTTGCCCGATGAAGGGGCTGATAAGCTGATCATTGGCAGCTTCTGCTCAATCGGATCGGGTGCCGCGTTCATCATGGCTGGCAATCAGGGGCATCGTCACGACTGGATCAGCACCTTCCCGTTCTTCTTCATGTCGGAAGTAGATATTTTTGAAGGCAGCGCGAATGGTTACGCTCCCGCAGGCGATACGATTATCGGCAATGATGTCTGGATTGGTTCGGAAGCCATTATCATGCCCGGTGTCAAAGTGGGCCATGGCGCGATTATCGGCACCCGCGCTCTGGTGACGCGTGATGTCGAGCCCTATGCGATTGTTGGTGGCAACCCTGCCCGCACGATCCGCTCACGTTTCGACGAAGCAAGTGTCGACATGTTGCTGGAAATGCAGTGGTGGGACTGGCCTGACGATCAGCTGAAAGCCGCAATGCCCATACTGACAAGCGGCGATGTAGAAGCACTTTATCGCTACTGGCAGCAGTCAGCGTAAATATTGAAGACCTGCTCGTCTTGCGAGTGGGTCTTTTTATTGCTTCGGTTTCGCGCCGAAAACATGTTCTGGTCCCGGGAATGTGCGTGCGCGAACCTCTTCCGCATAGGCTTGCGCTGAATCCGAAATCTGCGGCGCAAGCGCCGTGAAGCGTTTGACAAAACGCGGCGTAAAATCCTGGAACAACCCAAGCATATCATCTGAAACCAGAATCTGCCCGTCACAGGCAGGCGACGCGCCAATGCCGATTGTTGGAATCTCCAAATTTTGCGTGATCTCGCGGGCAAGTGGCTCGACCGTGCCTTCAATCACCAGCGCAAACGCACCCGCTTCAGCTATGGCCTGTGCATCGCGGCGGATGCGATTGGCTTCAGCATCGTCACGACCGAGGGAGCGGAAGCCGCCGACTGTATTGACCTGTTGCGGCATCAAGCCGACATGACCAAACACCGGAATGCCACGCTTGACGAGGAATTCAACCGTCTCGGCCATTTCCTCGCCGCCTTCAAGCTTCACGCCGTCGCAGCCGGTTTCCTGCATGATACGGGCGGCATTGCGGAAAGCCTGTTCTTTCGATTCCTGATAGGAGCCAAAGGGAAGATCGACCGTCACACAGGCATGGCCCGCCCCACGCATGACTGCTTTTCCGTGCGCAATCATCATGTCGAGCGTCACGCCAAGCGTTGAATCCATGCCATAAAGCACCATACCAACGGAATCGCCGACCAGAAGCAAATCGCAATGCGGATCGAGCAATCGGGCAATCGGCGTTGTATAAGCCGTGAGGCTGACAATCGGGCGCTCACCCTTCATCGCCTGAATTGCCTTTGGCGAAAGGCGTTTTGCTTTGACTGGGACACTCATTTCAGGCCGCCTTTTCCTGCGCAGCGGGTTCTATGACACGATTATCAAGGAGACGTGTTGTTCCAAGCCTGACGAAAAGCGCCACCAGAACCGGCCTGCCCTGAACGGATGGCAGCCGCTCCAATGTTGCAGGATCGCGGAGCACGACCACTTCCGGTGTAGCCAGCGGTTCAGTCGCTATGAATGCACGAATTGCAGCCTCAAGCGCTTCCGGGTCATCAATGCCGGAGCGATACAGCCGCTCGGCTTCATCAAGTGCCCTTGGCACGATGATGGCTGCAGCACGCTGCTCAGGCGTCAGATAGACATTGCGCGATGAACAGGCGAGCCCGTCATCTTCACGCACTGTCTCAACACCAACGACTCGAACCGGGATCGCCATATCATCCACCATGCGGCGAATGATGACGAGCTGCTGGAAGTCCTTTTCGCCAAAATAAGCCGCATCGGAGCCCACGATGTTGAAAAGCTTGCTGACAACGGTTGCGACGCCCGCAAAATGGCCGGGGCGCGCTTCGCCCTCCATCTGATTGCCGAGCGTTGGAACATCGACAACCGTCTGCATCGGGCGCGGATACATATCCGATACGGCCGGAGCAAAGACGAAATCGACCTTCGCGTCGCGGAGCAGATTTGCATCACGCTCAAGATCACGCGGATATTTATCAAGGTCTTCATTGGCGCCAAATTGCAGCGGATTGACAAAGATTGAAACGACGGTGACGTCATTGTCATCGCGCGAGCGGCGCACAAGTTCGAGGTGCCCTTTGTGGAGATAGCCCATGGTCGGCACGAGGCCGATGGATTTGCCACTCTTGCGCTCTATGCCCAGTGCCTGACGCAAATCTTCAATCGTATGGACGATCTGCATGAGGGTCTCCCTGCCAACAACCAGATTTGACCTCTGCCTTACAGCGCTCCCTCAACGATGACAACTGCACTTTTGCCGATGCAGACGATGCTTCGGGGTTTAGTTGCCCACCGCACCGCTGACTGTGCCACCCACAGTTCTGCCAAACCGGTCGATCTGCTCATTGTAGGTCCGGCGTGTGTTCGGATCGAAGACCGCAATCGGCGCACTGACCACAAGCGAGGCCGCTGAACCAACACCCTGCGCCGTACCAAGCGCCACAGCGCCAAGACGTTCGCCCAGTCCAATATCGGAATCAGTAATTGTCTGACCCGTTACAAGACGTTGGCCAATCAGCTGGACCACTTCCGGGCTTGATGCGAATTTACCGTGATTGAGGCTGTCACCCGCTTTAAGCTGCGTAAGGTCAATAACGGTAATGCCTGCTTTTTCCAGCTCGGAACGATAAGGCTCAATTGATGGATCAATCTGACCAAGACGGTCAACATTGCCCGAAATAAAGCGCGAAGCACGAAGCGCACGATCATCGCGGGATGTGAAGAGCGTGAAGCGCGGATGCTCCTTGCCCATCGCACGGAACTGCTTGTTAAAAACATCCACATCGAGATCGGGAGAAGCAAGAATGACGTCGGTGATCTTGCGGTCCACGCGCTTGTCACGGATTGCCATCTGGCGAAGCGCTTCCACCGTCAGCCAGCTGCCCATGGAATGGGCCATGATGGTAATATCTTTGACGCGCGGGTCTTCGGCAATCTTGCGCAGCACCGTTTCAAGCGCATCGCGCGAGTAATTGGTGCTTTCCTTGTCATAATTGTAATCGAATACACTGCCGCGCGACGGCCATGTGAAGATGACAGGCGCAACATCGGCACCGGAATCATGAACAATCTGCGCAAAGCGATAGACAGAATCTTCAAAAGTATTGTTGAAGCCATGCACGAAAACCATCACACGACGTGATTTCGGCAGACTGTGATTAAGCCATTGCCGCGCGCCGCTTTCGGTATTGATCGCCTTCACTTCCACCGTCGCAAATTCTTTGAGCGGGTTCGGCGGCATCTTCTTGGGCCACTGCACTTCGCCAACTTTGCGATTTTTGTCAGGAGGGATCGAGACGACGATCTCCGTCAAACTAATGTCCTGATCGCGTTCGCCGGAATAAAGCAGGCCCGGATTGTCTGAAGGTTTACGCGTCGTCGCAACCAGAAGATCAACTTTCGATGCGCCGGGAACACTTTCAGAAATAGGAATAAGAACGCCATCGGGTCGGCTGGCGCAACCCGCAAGGAGAGATAAGGCAATGAGCAATGCTGGGGCGGTACGACGAAAGATGCTCCGCAAAACTCAACTCTCCCAAAAGGACGAAACCCGCAATGCGCCCGATCAGGCGAAACATGCGACTACTATTCTTCACCCAGGAGAATAAGCCAAGCCCTAAATTTCGGGGGGCTGTGGAAAGAATTGCATATGCGACATCTGGGTTACACAGTGCGCACAAAAAAGCGGTCCCTTTTGGCACCGCTTTTTCAGTTTTAAAGCTTTTCACACAGCCAGTCGCGGGCAATGCGCGCATCATCCTCAACCAGCGCATGACCAATGCCCGGCAAAAGCTGAGCGTTCAGATCCGCTCCACCTTCGGCCAACGCCTCTCTAAGCGGACCAGACATAGCGCCGTAAAGATCATCCGCACCGTTCAACAGCAGGACAGAAGCATCCGACAAATCAGCTTCCGGCGGCTGTTCCAGCACTTCAACACTGCGCAACAGAACTGCCTTATGCACGATATGCGGATAAAGCCGCATGAATGCTCCAATCAGGTTTGCCCCGTTGGAATAGCCAAGAAACGCTGTGCGCTGCGGATCAAGCCCATAGAATTTGATCGCACCTTCGACAAAAGCTTCGAAAGCCTCTGCTTCAGAATGAATGTCAGCCTGATCGAACCGATCCATGGTAAAGCGACGAAACCAGCGCTGCGTGCCTTCTTCCGTGCTGCGACCACGCACGCCCAGAAGGGTCGCGTTGGGCGCAATGCTGTGAGCGAGTGGCATAAGATCATTCTCATTGCCGCCAGTGCCATGCAGAAGAATGAGCGTCGTGCCATCCGGCTTTTCCGGCCGGTAGATACGATGCACGAAGGGCAGATCGCGATAGATGATCCGTTCCTCGCCCGGAGCCGAGAATTGCGGCATCCGCATACGGATTGCGGTCTCCTTATCCTCATTGCCCAGAGGGACAAACAGCGTCTGCCCGAGATTTTCAACGCTCTCGTCGACTGCAAAGCCGGGACCGTCGGTTGCAAGCTCGAACAAGGTGCCGCCCGGCTCACGCACATAGAGTGACGCAAAATATTTGCGGTCATGGACATTGGTTTCGCTGGAATTGAGCGAAGACAGCGCCTTTTCCACCCGTTCAATTTCCGAGAGGCCAGCCGCACGGAAAGCCACGTGATCAGCAATCCCTGTTCCGGGAATGCCCGGCCAGAAGCCCGTTGCATCCCGCACGTCGATGGCATCGCCTGAATCGGAGACCAGACGATCTATCGTGCCTTCCTTCGCCTGTGCATGGAAACCGAAAAAGCGCTCGATAAAGCTGACAGTCTGCTCTGGCTGCTCGGACAGGATCGTGGCCGACCGGATGCGGCGCAGCGCATGTTCTGCCGGAACGTCGCCGGACACCCAGGCATCATTGGCTGCAAGATCGCTGCCAACCAGCTTGACGATGACGCCGTCAGGATCACGCAGACGCAGCACCGGCTCGCCAAATTCCTGCACTGGACCTTCAGATGGCACATGATGACGCAAAGCGCGCTCCAGCCAGAACCCGACCGAGGCGCGATCAATGGCGAGCGCTATTTCGCTGACCTGACCATGCCCTATGCGTCCGCGTGCACCGTCTTCCCAGACAAGGAAGGTGATCAGAGAACCCGGCGTGCCTGAACGGTCGCCATAAAACAGATGCAGCTGCTCGGCATCTTCAAAGCCACCCGTCTGCTTGACGATACGCAAGCCCAGAAAGCCCGCATAGAAATCGACATTGGCCTGGACCTTGCGCGTAATCAGCGTGAGGTGATGAATGCCGCTGGTCATGATTGCGCTCTCCCGCATTTCGTAACGGCACATGTCCTGATGAACATGTTTACCGCAAAACTGATGTTGCAGGAGAAATAGTTCACATTGTTGCGATTGCCCATAGAGGCCGGTGGCAACGCACTGTCAACAGATCGGGGATTTTTTTGGGGAAGCTTAAAAAAGAAAAAGGCCGCGCGGGAGGAGGATGCGCGGCCTGATCTTGAATACGGCTGGGAGGAGGAGTGCCGTATCCGTCATCGGGTTCTGGGAGGAGGAGTGAACCCGATGACCAATGTTTACCCTGAGCCTCTTTATTCAACAACGGCCAATAACGCATAACAGTTATGCAAATACGCCGATGCTTAAGTTTGTTGCAAAATTACGAATATAAAAAACCTGCTCACAGAATGAGCAGGTCGAGAAAATTATTTTGCAAAAACAGTGTTTCAGAGAAGATGCGCGATGAAGGGCGCGGCCAGAACATTGACCAATCCGACCAGAACCATCACGAGACCGGCGATCGAGCCTTCCTCCGTGCCGATCTGGTGCGCCTTGGCAACGCCTGCACCATGTGCACCCATGCCAAACAGCGCACCGCGTGCAAGTGTTGAACGAAGCGGCAACCAGTTGAGCATGAGTTCACCCAGTGCTGCGCCAAACACACCCGTAATCACCACGAAGATCGCTGTCAGATCAGGCGTACCGCCGATATCACCGGAAACGGTCATCGCAAAAGGCGTACTCATCGAGCGTGGCATCAGGCTCAGACTGATCGCTTCATTGAGACCAAGCAAATGCGCCAAACCCCACGCAGAGAGCATCGCTGACGAGCTTCCCATCACTACGCCAACCAGCAAAACCGGCCAATAACGGCGAATAGTTGCCCGCTGTTGATAGATCGGAATAGCGAAGGCAACAGTCGCAGGACCAAGCAGCGCCACAAGCCAATGCGTTGCGCCAAAATAACTGCGGTAGTTTTCATTCATGCCGATGAGAAGCCCCATCAACAATAATGGTGTAACGGCAAGCGGTGTCAGCCACCACAGCGGAAAGCGGCGATAAACGCGTTTTGCCGCCAGATAAAGCAGGATTGTGGCTGCCGACCAGAACAGCATCGCCACATAAGGATTACTTAGCGGCATAACGCACACTCAGGCGGTAGCACATATCGACCGTCAGCGCGGTCACCGTCATAACAGTGAGCGTACCAACCAGAATGACGGCCATGATCTTCACGCCGAGCATTCCAAGCAGTTCCTGATGCTCAAGAACGGCAAGAACCGCAGGCACGAAGAACAACAGCATTTCCGCCAGAAACCATTCGGCACCACGCTTCATGCTGAACAGGCTGATGCGTCCGCTCAAAAGCAAAGCCAGAACCAGCGCCATACCGACAATGCCACCAGGCAGTGGCAAGCCAACCAGACGAACAAAAGCTTCACCAGCCAGCCAGAAACCGAACAAGGTCGCAATCTGCATCAGGCGGCTGTTGTGCAGCGCATAGCGAAAACGGACTGTCAGATTATGGGTGCTCATGGTTACGTTCCAATGCAGGTGTTGTGAATTCACTATAGGCGCAGCATTGCCATTCCAGAAATGAATTGATTTCATTGCAGCTATTCCATAATAGAATAGCTTATGAATTTACGCGGCTTTCAGGCTTTCGTGGAGGTGGTGCGTCAGGGCGGCTTTTCGGCTGCGGCTCGTACCATCAACGCCACCCAATCCACCGTCAGCAAGACGGTTCGCCAGCTTGAGGAAGAACTCGGGCTGATCCTGCTTGACCGTGAAGTTACTCCTCCCCGGCTGACAAGTGCGGGCGAGATCGTCTATCGGCGCGCGCTCGCCATGCTGGCTGAAAAAGACGACATGCTGAGCGAACTTGGTGAATTGCGTGGCTTGAAGCGCGGTCTTCTGCGGCTCGGCCTTCCGCCAATCGGTTCCAGTGTGTTGTTCGCCCCGGTCTTCGCAGCCTTTACCAGGCTGTATCCCGACATCGACATTCAGCTTGTCGAGCATGGCAGCAAGCGCCTTGAAGAACTGCTGCTTGCGGGCGATGTCGAACTGGCCGCATCGCTGTTGCCGGTTGAGGAAAGCTTCGAGTGGCAGGCGGTTCGCTGCGAGCCGGTCGTTGCATTGCTTCCAGCCAATCACGGCTTCACCAATGATGGTGGCATTCCGTTGCGCGATATTGCCAGCCTGCCCTTCATTCTTTTTGAAAGCGGCTTTGCGCTCAATCATATCATTCTCGATGCATGTCATCAGCGTGGACTGTTTCCGCACGTCGCCGTTCGTTCCAGCCAGATCGATTTTATTGTCGAGCTGGTGGCCGCTGGCATGGGTATTGGCTTCTTGCCGCAAATGATTGCTGAACAACGCAAGAGCCCCGGCATCCGCATCCATCATATCAGCGATGTGGAAATGAACTGGGACATGGCGCTGGTCTGGCGCAAGGGCGCGTTTCTCTCGCACGCCGCAAGAGCATGGCTTGCGCTTTGCAAAGGCGAAAACAACAACGCCGAGACCTGACATCAAGACTTGAAAGCCAGCACCTCACGCCTATCTCGATAGATTATACCGACATCAGTGAGCTTTGCTCAGCACACACCATAAGCCTTAAGAGGAGGCCATCATGGAAGGTCAGGTTATATTCTACAAAGACGACAGGATCATTTACCGGCATCATGTTGAAGTGCACGACGATGATTATTCAAAGGGCGTCAACGATGCCCTCATCGCCTTTCAGCGCAATTATGCCGGTTTTGATCTTGCAAGCGATGATATTCACATCCGCTTCAAGAAGCCGGGCGATGTTTAACGCCTGAGCCGATCAGGCGAAAGCAGCCTCGTGAGCGACGCGACGAATATCTGCGCGTGACAGGCCGAGATCGGACAATTCGCGGTCGGTGCAACCGCTCAGCTCGCGCAGATTTTCGCGATACTGCATCCAACGGGAAAACTGAGTGCGAAGGTGGTTCATATTGGTATCCCCTTATGGTGAGCACCTTTTCAGTGCTGCATTTTTACCTTCCTCCCATGATGAAGCTTCTGCCTTTTTAATCGGTTTGAGAAGTGCATAAACTGCATGGCTGCAATGCTATGTTGAGATCACAATCGCCCTGTGCGATCACGCAATAAATCAGGCATATCTATAAAAGTTATTGATCAGCATCCCTCAAAACAGCGGGATTTTAGTTAGGCACTTGTAATTGTCACATTCTGCTTAAATTTCCTGTACTGAACCAATAGGACAAGACCCCCAACGCATGAACAAAACCATTTTCATTGTCGGGAACGGCCCCGTCGATCGTAATCTTTCCGCTGAAATCGATGCTGCAGACCTCGTTCTACGCTTTAACGAGCCGCGTGTTTCTTTGGGAATGACAGGCACAAAAACCGACATGCTGATGCTCGCAACGTCGAGCAAACAAATGGAGCAGTGGATTAAAAATCCTGATTTCATAAACTCCGATATTGTGCGTAATACGCCGGAAGTTTTGTTCGCCTTCCACCCTAGTATTATTAAGCGCTTTCACCACCAGCCCAATATCCTGTCCCGACTGAAAGGCCGCCGCGCCGACTGGACCAATGAAGCCATTGACTACTTCGGTCGCGCTGGCAAAAAAATCCGTATCATGCCCGCGCAGGATTATTTTGAGGTGTGTGAGCAACTCGGCATCACCGGTGAGAAAATGAAAAAGGTTTTCCCCAGCACAGGTTTCTTCGGAATTTGGCTTGTTCTTCGCAAATATTCACTGCCTGATTGGGACATCAAAATTTGCGGATTTAGCTGGGAAGGCTGGAAACGCCACGATTGGGCGGCGGAACGCAAATGGATTGAAGACAAGATTGCCGCTGGCCAGTTGCAAAAAGCAAGCTAATACGAGTGACTTGCAGAAACTGAGTGGATAGCAGATATAGATCAGTATTACGGCTGATATTAATATTTGTGCGCTCAGGTTTATCATGAACATCAAGGCCTTTATCATTCATTTGGCGCGCGCGAAGGATCGCAGGCCGCAAGTCGAAAAGCTTATTCGGGAATTGCCCGTTAAGACGGAAGTGATTGATGCCGTTGATAGCCATACCTTGTCAGATGCGGACATAAAGCGCGTTTACAAACGCAAGCTGCATGCACCGCGCTATCCATTCGCGCTGAGCAAAAATGAGATCGCCTGTTTCCTGTCGCATCGCAAAGCATGGCAAGCGATTGTCGATCAGGGGCTGGATGCGGGCTTTGTGATTGAAGATGACATTGAACTGACAGATGTTTTCAATGCAGCCTTTCAGGCGGTCACCAATCATTTCGAGCCGGGCAGCTTTGTGCGCTTCACGTTCCGCGACCGCGAACAGGGTCGTGAAGTTTTCCGCAATGATCAACTTCGCATCATCATCCCCAACCCTATCGGGCTTGGGATGGTGGCGCAACTTGTCAGCTTTGACGCCGCCAAAAAACTCCTTGCTGTCACCGAGCAATTTGACCGCCCCGTTGATACCACCTTACAGATGCGCTGGGTTACCGGCTTGCAGCCGCTCGCTGTCATTCCGGGTGGCGTGAAAGAAATTTCGGCCGCGCTTGGCGGCACGACCATCCAGCACAAAAAATCCTTCAAAGACAAACTCGCCCGCGAGATCCTGCGTCCGATATACCGGATGCGTGTGCGCAGCTTTTCTGCAAAATCGAAGTGAGTCCTATGGCTGTTCCCGTTCTTCTTTATCATCAGATTGCACCGCTGCCGCACAAGAAAATCCCGTTTCGCGGGCTTTGGGTGCATCCGGATAAATTCCGCAGCCAGATGGCATGGCTCAAACGGCTCGGCTATCAGGGCCTCTCGCTGCGCGATGCCATGCCTTACATCAAGGGTGAAAAAACCGGCAAGGTTGCAGTCGTCACCTTCGATGACGGTTTTCTCAACAATTATGAGAATGCCCTTCCCGTGCTCTCAGAGTTCGGCTTCACCGCAACCAATTATTTTGTCGCCAATCAGATCGGTGGCAGCAATGTCTGGGACAATGCCGTCGGCGTACCGCTGTCGCCCTGCATGTCAGTTGCGCAGATGCGCGAATGGGCAGCACTTGGTCACGAAGTGGGCGCGCATACGCTTGATCACGTCAATCTGGAAAAGACACCGGATGAAGAAGCGCGCCGTCAAATCGTGGAATGCAAGCTCAAACTTGAAGATATGCTTGGCTCGGAAGTGACCAACTTCGCCTATCCCTATGGCGGCAACCTGCCGATCCATCGCGAGATGTGCCGTGAAGCGGGATATGAAACTGCAACAACAACGGTTCATGCACGCGCACGTGCGACGGATGATCCATTTGGCATGCCAAGGGTCTATGTTCGCCGCCGCGATTCAGCGGCAAAATTCATTTATCGCCTGATGACCCGTTAGAGCACGCAGCGTTTATTCGTACCCGTGGCGCTGGCTCTAACTTTTTTATTTCTACGCATGTCGCTACCGGATCGAAGCGGGATCAGACATCAGTCCGGCGAACCGATTTCCCCGCGAAGGCGGTTCCTACTTTTCCTCGACATGCTAAAAAACCTGCTATTTGTTTGATTTTGATCAATGCAGCTTCACGAAAGCGTGGCAAATTGCCCGTCATTGCGGCATGGACGCAACCGCGCAAAAGCGGTACTAGAGCGATAACAAGGAGCGTATAATGGACTATCGCCGGTTTTTTGAAGAAGCGATCGACCAGCTGCACGCCGAGAAGCGTTACCGCGTTTTTGCCAATCTTGAACGCATTGTTGGACGTTTCCCCCGCGCTACCTGGCGTAATAATGGCACCGCACGTGAGATTACCGTGTGGTGTTCGAACGATTACCTGGGCATGGGGCATCATCCCGATGTTATCAAGGCGATGTGCGACACTGCCAATTCTACAGGTTCTGGCGCTGGTGGCACCCGCAATATTTCGGGTAACAATCACCCGCTTGTTGAGCTTGAAGCCGAACTTGCCGATCTGCATGGCAAAGAGGCCGGTCTCGTCTTCACCTCTGGCTTTGTTTCCAACGAAGCTTCAATCTCGACTATTGGTCGGTTGCTCCCCAACTGCTTGATCCTTTCTGACGAGTTGAACCATGCTTCAATGATCGAAGGCGTGCGTCGTTCCGGTGCAGAAAAGAAAATTTTCCGTCACAATGACGTTGAGCATCTCGAACAGCTTCTAAAATCCGCGGATCGTTCCCGCGCCAAGTTGATCGTGTTTGAATCCGTCTATTCGATGGATGGCGATATTGCGCCAATCGAAAAGATTGCCGATCTCGCCGACAAGTATAACGCCATGACCTATATTGATGAGGTCCATGCGGTTGGCATGTATGGCGCACGCGGCGGTGGCATCACAGAACGCGACGGCCTTGCGCATCGCATCGATATCATCGAAGGCACGCTCGCAAAGGCATTTGGCGCTCTGGGTGGTTACATTACCGGATCACGTGCGATTATCGACGCCGTGCGTTCGTATGCACCGGGCTTTATCTTCACGACATCACTGCCGCCAGCCGTCGCAGCTTCCGCGACCGCTGCAATCCGTCATCTGAAAACCTCTCAGGTTGAGCGCGATGGCCAGCAGCGTCAGGCGCAGCGCGCCAAGGATGTTCTGTCCGGTGCCGGTTTCCCGGTCATGCCGTCCGAAACCCATATCGTACCAATTCTAGTTGGTGATCCAGAGCTGTGCAAAAAGGCCAGCGACCGTCTTCTTGATGTGCATGGCATCTATATTCAGCCGATCAACTATCCGACTGTGCCACGCGGCACCGAACGCTTGCGTATCACGCCGTCGCCACTGCACGACGATGCACTGATTGACGGCCTGAAAGACGCACTGCTGGAAGTGTGGAACACGCTCGGTATCCCATTTGCTGAACCGGAAGCACCAAAGGCTGCAAATTCAGACCGCATCATTCCGCTGATGGTTTCCAAAGCGGGCGGTTGACCAATTCAGCGTCACAGCATTGAAAAAGGCCGGTTTTCACCGGCCTTTATTTTTAGAGATCATTGATCCAGCGAACCAGCCTTGCCGCCGCTTCGTCGATCTGCTTTGGATCACGCCCGAAGCAAAGGCGGAAATACCCTTCACCGCCAACACCAAAAGCACTTCCCGGCGCCAAACCGACATTGGCGTTATCGACAATATCTATCGCAGCTTTGACGGAGTCGGTGACCCCATCAACGCCAAAGAACAGATAGAACGCGCCTTGCGGTGGTGTCAGGCGCACTTTCCCTGTTTCCTGCAAGGTCGCGCACAAACGATCCCGCGTTGAGCGTGCGCGCTCGACCTGCATCGCGATGAATTCATCGCCGTGATCAAGGGCTGCAACAGCACCCCGCTGCATGAATTGTGCGACACCGGAATTTGAATATTGGATCATATTTTCAATGACCGGACCGATAGACGGATGCACATTCATCCAGCCCACGCGCCAGCCAGTCATCGCCCAGTTCTTTGAGAATGAATTGACAAAGATGATGCGATCATCCGGCTCCATGATGTCCATGAAGGAAGGCGCACGACCACCGCCATAATAGAAGTGGGTGTAAATCTCGTCGGCAATAATCCAGATACCCTTTTCGCGCGCCAGATTGAGAATATAGCGCAGAGTTTCGATGTCAGCCGTCCAGCCGGTAGGGTTTGCGGGCGTATTGATGAACAGGGCACGCGTGCGTGGTGTCATCGCCGCTGCAATCTTTTCAGGATCGAGAACCCAGCCATTCGCGCCAAATTCCAGCTCGACCGGCACGGGGACCGCGCCCGCAAGACCGGCTGCGCCGACAAAATTCGGCCATGCGGGCGACAGATAAATCGCCTCTTCGCCCGCACCCGTGGTCGCGGTCAGCGCCATTTCAATGGCGTGCATTCCTGAGCCCGTGACGTAGAAATTTTCTGCCTTGAACGGCTGTGGGAAATGACGTCCGTGATAGCGAACCAGCGCTTCGCGCAATTCGGGAATACCAGCCTGCCATGTATAGAAGGTTTCGCCATCTGCAATGGCCTTCTGAGCGGCGTCCCGGATGAAATCAGGGGTTGGCAGATCACCCTCGCCGACCCAGAGCGGGATAATTCCCGGCTTGCCCCGGCCATGATTGGCGACAGCAACAATACCACTATCGGGTGCTTCAGCTGCTTCACGACGGAGATCAGTAAAAAGCGTCATTTGTTCCCACATATTTCAATTTTGATTGCTCCTGCTTAGCAAGGTACAGTCATGAAATCATGTGGTATTTTGTGATGATCCGATCATTCAAATTGATGGATCAAATAGAAACGGGGCCATAAAGACCCCGTTTTAATTTGGCTATATGAAAGCAATCAAGCTTTGCTCTGCTTTGCCAGAAGATCGCGGATTTCTGCGAGAAGAACTTCTTCACGCGGTAGCTCTGCAACGGTTTCAGGCTTTGCTTCTTCCTTTTTCTTAAGCTTGTTCATGCCCTTGACGACAAGGAACAGAACCCAGGCAATGATCAGGAAGTTGATAAGCAGGGTAACGAAATTACCATAAGCAATGGTTGCACCAGCTTCACGCGCAGCCGCCAGTGTCGACCTTGGTTCGCCGGCAAGCTGGATAAACATATTGGAGAAGTCGATACCGCCGGTAATCAAACCGATGATCGGCATGATGATGTCATTAACAATGGAATTAACAAGGCCACCGAATGCACCGCCGATGATAACACCGATAGCCAGATCGACCATATTGCCTTTGAGAGCGAACTCTCTGAATTCTTTTAGCATTCTTGTATCCCTCTCGAATACGAACTTAGTCCGGGCTGTCCTTGCTAACGGACAAGCTTCGCCAAAAACCGTTTGGATGAACAATTGAAGTCAAAGCTGACACCAATTGTCCTCTCCTTAGATTGTAGGCGAAAATATTCAAAGAAAAGATAAAGTTTGCAAAAGCTCTCTTTGAAAGTGGATTTTCAATATCTGTAAAAAGCGGAGCGCCGGCAATGTGCCCCGCTTCTTGACTTAATCTGCAAAGCGTTTGGTCGCTGCGATCAATTCATGCGTGATGCCGGGCTCGGTCACGGCGTGGCCGCTGTCCTCAACAATCCGCAGATCGGCTTCCGGCCACATCTTCTTGAGCTGCCAGGCATTGATAAACGGCGTACACATGTCATAACGGCCATGCACAATAACGCCGGGAATGTGGCGAATACGGTCGACATTGCGCAAAAGCTGATCATCAGTCTCAAGGAAGCCGCGGTTCTGAAAATAATGGCATTCGATACGTGCAAAAGCGATCGCATGATGATCGTCTCCAAACGCTTCGATGCGGGCCGGATCAGGCTGAATTGACAGCACCGACCCCTCCCACCGCGCCCATAAACGCGCTGCAGCGAGCTGAACTTGAGGGTCGCGGTCGGTAAGCCGCTTATAATAAGCGGCAATCATATCACCGCGTTCGTCTTCCGGGATATGCTCCTGATAGGCTTCAAAATGATCCGGGAAAATGATGCTGGCACCGTTTGAATACATCCAGTCGACTTCAAAGCGACGCACCATGAAAATGCCGCGCAAGATGAGTTCCGACACTTGCTGCGGATGGGTTTGTGCATAGGCGAGGCCAAGTGTCGAGCCCCAAGAACCACCAAAAACCTGCCATTTATCAATGCCAAGATGGGTGCGAATACGCTCCATATCTGCAACCAGATCCCATGTGGTGTTTTCGCGTAATTCCGCATGCGGCGTTGAACGGCCGCAGCCGCGCTGATCAAAAAGGATGATACGGTATTTTTCAGGATCGTGCAGGCAGCGCATGGCTGGCCTGATCCCACCACCCGGCCCACCATGAAGCATGATCACGGGTTTGCCATCAGGATTTCCACATTGCTCGACATAGATGCGATGCAAAGCCGATACTTGCAGCATCTCTTCTTTGAAGGGCACGATCTCCGGATAAAGCGTATTGCGTGTCATGTAAGGCCTTCTGATTGTCACCAAGGTCGCTGTTTCAAACCCAAAATTAGCGTATAATGCGGCCATAAGGGGGCAATGCGACATAAGTTCAGGCTAATGAATGCTATTTTTAGTTGCTAGCGACGAAAAACGGCATAAAACGAGACAGCTGCATGTCACCATGCATCGCTCGGGGAGGACTTTCAGAATGGCGTGCGAGGCTTATGCAATTTATCATCGCTGACGACCATCCGCTTTTCAGAGGTGCGCTGCGACAGGTTCTGTCAAGCTTGCCAGAAGAGGCAACTATCATTGAAGTCGGAGATTTCGAGGCTGCCAAGAAGCTGGTCGCGGAGCGCGACGACGTTGATCTGCTGTTGCTTGATCTGACCATGCCGGGCGGCACCGGCCTGTCTGGTCTGGTAACGCTGAAAGGGCTGGAACCAGCACTGCCTATTATTATCGTTTCCGCAACGGACGACGCTTCCACAATTCGGCATGCCATCGAGCTTGGCGCATCGGGCTTCATCTCAAAATCTGCGAGTATGGAGGCTATTGGCGAAGCTGTGCATGCCGTTCTTGCTGGCGATATATGGACGCCGTCTGATGTCGATATCGATGCCGTCCGCGACCCGGAGATCGAAACGCTGATTGCGAAAATCAGAACGTTGACCCCGCAACAGACCCGCGTTTTGACGATGCTGGCCGAAGGGCTGCTCAACAAACAGATCGCTTTTGAGTTGAATGTTTCGGAGGCCACCGTCAAGGCGCATGTCTCAGCCATTCTGCAAAAACTCGACGTTGACAGCCGCACACAAGCCGTCATCCTGCTCTCACGCATTGGCAGCGATGCGCTGACCAGCGAGCAAAGCTGACTTATTCGGCGGCAGCCGAACGCTGATGCAGTGCGCTCGATAGCAGCGCACGCAATGCAGCCGGTCGTAAGGGCTTGTTCAGAACAGTCACATTCTCTTCTTCCGCCCGTCTGCGCACTTCCTTGGAGCGATCAGCTGTCAGAAGTATTGCAGAGATCTCGCAGCCAAAACTTTCACGCGCAAAACCGATCATATCCAGACCGTTTTCATGATCGAGATGATAATCAGCGATGATGACGTCTGGCGGGACCTCCCGTTCAACGCAATAGACCTTCAGGCCTGAACCACCGCGCAATGTTGTGACGTTGCAGCCCCAGCCCGTCAGCAAGGTATCCATACCTGCCAGAATATTAGCATCATTATCGATGCACAGCACATCAAGCCCGGCAAGGCTCGACGCCCTTGTGAAGCCTTTGCGACTGGTAATTTCCCCGACCGGAACCGTCTCCTCGCTTATTGGAATGCGGATCGAAAAAACACTTCCCTTTCCCGATGCCGATGTAAATGTCAGCGGCAATTCGAGCATCCGTGTAATTCGATCGACAATGGAAAGGCCGAGTCCGAGCCCTTCTGCCTCGCGCATTCCTTCATCAAGGCGCGTGAACTCACGGAAAACGAGTTTCAGCTTCTGCTCGGGAATGCCGATCCCGGTATCAAGCACCTGCAGTTCAACGAAACCACCGCGGCGGCGAACACCAAACAGTACCCCCCCTTTCCGACTGTATTTAATCGCATTGGAAACCAGATTCTGGATAACGCGACGCAGCATATTGCGATCCGTCTTCACAACAATGCTTGAGGGAACCACGCGCAGCTTCAATCCCTTGTTGCGTGCCATCGGTGTGAAATCAGTCGCAATCTGGCTCAGAAGCCGGTCAAGACGAAACACCGTTTCTTCGGGCTTCAGTGCTCCGGTATCCAGCCGGGAAATATCCAGCACCATGCCCAGAATAGCTTCGACCGATTCCAGCGAACTATCGATATTGCGTGCAAGCTGGCTTGTTTCAGCACGACCAAGCTTTTCGGCCAGTGCTGTACTATAAAGCCGTGCCGCATTGAGCGGTTGCAGAATGTCATGCCCCGCCGCCGCCAAAAACCGTGTTTTACCAAGATTGGCCTCCTCGGCCACACTCTGCGCTTTGGCCAGTTTCTGGTTCACCAGTGTCAGTTCCGCCGTCCGGTCCACCACGCGCTGTTCGAGCACCTCCGCCTCATGCTGACGCATTCTGTCAGCTTCGACCTCAGCGGTAATGTCGGTATAGGTGGCAACAAGCCCACCATCCGGCATCGGATTGGAATTGATTTCAAGCACCTTTCCGGTGGATTTCAGCGTGAGCCGCCAGGGTTGACGCAGGGTCGCCAGCGAGCGGATCGCTGCATTTTGCGCATTCGCATTCAAATCGCCGCTGCGTACCAGATGCTCAACTATTTCGGATACCGGAATGCTGACCTGCATCACCTCGTCCGGCAGATCCAACAGTTTTCTGAACTGACGGTTCCAGCATGTGAGCCGCAAATCCTTATCGAGCACTGTGATGCCCTGATCCATCTGATCAAGGGCAATCTGCAACAGATCGCGATTCTGTTGCAAAGCGACAGACGCATCGTCGAGCAATTGCCGCGCATCCCGCGCCGATGCATCATTGCGCTTGAACAACAATGACAACACCAGACGCGCTGATGAAGAGCCAACTGCCGTTCCGAGCAACTGTTCCGCATAACGGATCAGCGGCGTATCGACCATCATGCCCGGATCGAGCTTGCGCTGTTCACGTCCCTCAAAGCGAATGAAGGCACGTTCAACACGTTCAGCGCCAAGATAACGCGCCATGGTGGATTTCAATTCTTCGACCGTTACAGTCGTGCGAAAGCGTTTGAGCGTGGGTGCCGCAATCGAATAGCGCGGCAGGAAAATACTGGCCTGAATGCGCTCCAAAGGCGTTGAGGAACGCGAAAGCGAACCAAGAATATAAAACAGCGTATTGGCGGCGAGGCTCCAGATTACCCCATGGGTGAGTGGCAGGGCTTCCGTGCCAAAGAGCGCTTCGGGCCGCAGCATGGCAAAACCAAGCAGACCATCGCGCAAAATAGCGGCATCTTGCGGCGCAACCGTTGGAAGCAACAGCGTGTAGGCCCAGATTAAAAAGCCAGCTGAAAGACCCAGCATCGCACCGCGTCCATTGGCGTTGCGCCAGAACAACCCGCCGATGAAAGACGGCACAAACTGCGCAATCGCGGCAAACGAAATAAGGCCGATAGACGCCAGATGAATATTGTTCGACGACATACGATAATAGGCGAAGGCCAACGCCAGAATGGCGACAATCGTCAGCCGCCGTGTGTTGAGAATGATCATTGTCAGATCACGCTGTTCGTTCGGGTGACGCAAAGCGAGCCAACGGATGATCAAGGGCAGAACAAGGTGATTGGAAATCATGATCGACAGCGCCACACAAGCGACAATGACCATGGCGGTTGCAGCGGAAAGCCCTCCAAAAAACGCGACCAGCGCCAGCGAATGGGCCCCCGCGGAAAGCGGCAAAGCCAATACATAAAGATCCCCGCTCACCGTATTTCCCAATGTCATCACACCGATCAGCGCTATCGGGAACACGAAGATATTGATCAGGATCAGATAGAGCGGGAACAGCCACGACGCCGTGCGCAATTCTTTTTCACTGCGGCTTTCAACGACTGTCACATGAAACTGGCGCGGCAGCATGATAATGGCAGCAGCACTCAGCATCGTATGCACAATCCATGTACCGATGGATGTTTCATAGTGGAATGCATCAAGGGCCGCTGGCGATTGTGAAATCTGTTCAATCAACTCGCCCGGCGAGCCGAACAGAAAGAACGTGCAGGCCAGACCGACGGTCAGAAATGCACAGAGTTTTATCACTGATTCGAGTGCGACAGCCAGAATGAGCCCATTCTGGTGTTCTGTCGCATCAGTATGGCGCGTGCCGAAGAGAATGGCGAAGACTGCCAGAACAGCCGCAACAGGCAATGAAATATCGCCAAACACAAAGGATGACGGATCAAAAGCGGCGCCATAATGCTCCATAACCAGTCCGACGCTACCCGAAACAGCTTTGAGTTGCAGCGCGATATAAGGGATGGAGCCGACAGCGGCGATGCAGGTTGCAAGGGACGCCACGCCAAAACTCTTGCCATAGCGTGCTGCGAGAAAATCGGCGATGGAGGTGATATGTTCAGCTTTTGCCAACCTTACGATATGGCGTAGCAGGCGGTTGCCAAGCGTGAAAACCAGAATAGGCCCGATATAGATGCCCAGGAATTCCAGTCCGCGTTGTGCTGACAGTCCGACGGAGCCAAAGAAGGTCCATGACGTACAGTAAACAGCCAGGCTGAGCGCATAGATATAGGGTCGTGGGGCACTGCTCCAGCGCGCGGCGCGACGATCACCGATGCTTGCCACGGCAAACAACATCAATAGATACAGAAATGCGACGCCTAAAATTCCCCAGCCCTGCATTGCCGGACTTCCCTCCCCACCTGTTAAGCCCCTATTGAGCAAACAGATGTGGGAAGGCAAGCATTTTCAGCGAAGGTGCGCAAGAGCGACTATAGGGGCATAAGGTTATTGCTGCGTGCCAGCGGCCGGCTTTTCAGGCTCGCTGTCAAAGCTCTTTGCCACATCCATGAAACGGCGCATGAAGCGTTCCATATAGCCCAGTGACTGTTCGAACTCTGCTTCCGAAGGCAACTTGGAAGGCGTGGCTGATGCCGCACCTGACTGGATCGCCGCAAGCCTGTCCTCGAGTTTTTTCACCCGGTCCTGCAAATCGGAAATGTCATTCTCATAGGCCTCACGGTCTTCGGTCGCCATCTTGCAGATGAGCTGGCCCTGCTGCTCATTACAGACCGAAAGCGCACCTGTGCGCGTATCAAGCCGCACATAGCCGGTTTCTGTGCCTTCGAGGCGATAGCGTCCATTCTCCTGAGCGTAAGCACTGCTTGCAACAAAGCTAAACCCAAGCATTGAAGCGACAGCGATTGCATGAATTTTGCCAGTCATAGTCGACCTCCTTTAGAATACTTTTTAAGCGCATCTTGTCCGAAAACCGCTTCACACTTTTCGGGATGCGCTTGAGCTCCCCCCATCATATGGGAGCTATGCAAGAAAAACGAACAAGTCATGCTTTGATTTTCTAATAAATTCGGGCTAGAGAGCCGCCATGACCAAAACGACCATTTACAAGATCGCCCCGCGCGATCTCTGGGCGCAGGCAGAAGAGGCTGGCAAATTTACCGGGGCACCGGTTGATATTGCCGATGGCTATATCCATTTCTCCACCCATGAACAGGTGCGTGAAACAGCAGCCAAACATTTTGCCGGGCAAGCCGATCTGCTGCTGGTGAGCGTGGATGCTGCGGCGTTGGGCGATGCGCTGAAATATGAAACCTCGCGCGGTGGCGCCTTGTTTCCGCATCTGTACGCCGTGTTACCATTATCGGCAGTGACAAAGGTCGAGCCCTTGCCGCTCGGCGACAATGGACTCCACATCTTCCCGGAGCTTGAGGGTTAATGAGCGGATTTTTTGAAGCAATCGGTCGACGTGCATTGTTTACGCTCGACGCCGAGCAAGCGCATGGTCTGTCGATCGCAGGGCTGAAAACCGGTATTGTCACCTGTAGCCGCCCACACGATCCGGCTCTTGGTGTTAAAATTGCAGGATTGCTGTTTCCAAACCCGGTCGGCATGGCCGCAGGCTTCGACAAAAATGCCGAAGTGCCGGATGCGCTTTTGAAAATCGGCTTTGGCTTCACCGAAGTCGGCACCATTACGCCCCGACCACAGAGCGGCAATCCACGTCCGCGCATTTTCCGTCTGGTGGATGACCATGCCGTGATCAACCGTCTTGGCTTCAACAATGAAGGCCATGATGCGGCGTTCAAGCGTCTGTCGCAGCGCGCTGGCAAAAGTGGTATTGTCGGCGTGAATATCGGCGCCAACAAGGATGCTGAAGACCGGATCGGCGATTATGTTGCGGGTATTCGGAAATTCTATCAATTGGCGCGTTATTTCACCGTCAATATTTCATCGCCCAACACGCCGGGCTTGCGCAATCTGCAATCGCGCGATGCTTTGCGCGAGCTGCTTTCCCGGGTGCTGGCCGCACGCGATGAAGAAGGCCAGATGTGCACGCTGAAACGCCCGGTTTTCCTGAAAATTGCACCGGATCTTGCAGACGAAGAGCTGGATGATATTGCAGCAGAGGCGCTTGCGCAGAAGCTTGACGGCATTATTGTTTCCAACACCACATTGTCGCGCAATGGACTGAACAGCAGCGAGAACCGCGAAGAAGCCGGTGGTCTTTCGGGTGTGCCGCTGTTTGAACGTTCGACGATTATTCTGGCGCGTATGCGGGAACGTGTCGGCGTTGACATGCCGCTGATCGGTGTCGGCGGCATCGACAGTGCGGAAACCGCGCTCACGAAGATCAAAGCGGGGGCCGATCTCGTCCAGCTTTATACCGGCATGATCTATCGCGGTCCCGGTCTTGCATCAGACATCGTGCGCGGGCTATCGAAAGCTGTGAAAGCCGAAGGTGTGGCCAGCATTTCTGATCTGCGCGACCGCGACACACAAGCGTGGGCCGCGCGTCGTCTGCCCGATTAAACTTCTCTTGAGCATGATCTTATTCCGAAAACCGGTTCCCACTTTTCGGGATCATGCTTTGAAGAATTCAGTTCTATATCTGCGTGGCAGTAACGCCAGAAGCGTGATGCCACGGATGGACAAGAACAGATTGATTGCCAGCCAAAGCCCGTGGTTTCCCATCACGGGCTTTGCTGCATAAAGAACCGCTAGAAAGAATATCAGCGAGAAAAACATCATATTGCGCATGTCGCGCGACCATGTTGCGCCGATATAGACCCCATCCATATGGAATGCGAGCAAGCCGGTAAGCCCCGTCAATGCCGCCCATGGCAGATATCTGATCGCCTCGTCACGCACGTCCTCTGCTTTGGAGAGAAGGCTGATGATTGCATCGCCAAAGATCAGCAAAATCAGCGCAATAACGGCGGACATGACCAACCCCCAGACGAAGGTGAGCTTTGCGCCGCGCACGAAAGCCGGACTATAGCGCGCACCCACCGAACGACCGATAATCTGTTCGACCGCGGCCGCCATTCCATCAAGGAAAAAGCCGCAGATGAGGAAGAAATTCATCAAAACCGCGTTTGCCGCAAGCGTGACCGGCCCAAGCTCGGAACCCGCGCGGGTGAAATAAGCAAAAGCTGTGAGCAGAAGGATCGAGCGGATCATAATATCGCGGTTGAGCGCCACCATCCTGACGATGCCTGTCTTATCCAGAATCTGCTTGATGTCAGGATGACGCCCGGTCTGCTTGTGGAAATGACGCATGACGAGAAAGAGGCCGACAATCGCCGCTACCGTTTCACCCGTCACCGTTGCCCAGGCAACACCGGCCACACCCCAGCCAAGTTCCAGCCCCAGCACAATGCAGAGTACAATATTGATACCATTAATCAGCACCTGCAGGCTTAGGCCCAAAATACCCTGCCCGCGCCCGAGCAGCAGGCCAAGCACCGAATAATTAATCAGCGCCACCGGCGCTGAAAGCATACGGATCGACACATAGGTGATCATCGCTTCCTGCGTGGCAAGGGTCGGATGAATGAAGTCCGATGCAACTTTCAGCGTCAGCGGCAGGCTTAAAATCATCAGCAAGCCAGCAGCAATTGCTATCAGGATAGCCCGCCAGAAAATGGCCTGTTCTTCGGCCTTGTCTTCCGCACCCATTGCTTGTGCGACAAGCCCGGTTGTGCCCGAGCGCAAGAAACTGAACATGGTCAGTAGAAAATCAAACACCAGCGCACCAATGGCGAGGCCGCCAATCAGCTCCGCCTGCCCCATCTGACCAACCACACCCATGTCCACAAGCCCCAGCAACGGGGTGGTGATGGCGGCAAGTGTCATCGGCACGGCGATCATCATCACCATGCGATTGGTCACTTCAAATGGTCTGGAAACAATGCTCTGGTCGTGCAGCATATGATCCCCGGCTTTCCCAAAATTCAAACAAGATAAGGGAAAGCTCTATTCTGGAATCATTCAAAACGACAGAAAATTCGGCCACCGCATTGTCGCAGCCCTGACAGCATGATGTCAGGAGTGATGCGCGTTTAAGATATCTATAGCCCAAGCATCATCGCCCAGTAAATGCGGCGCGGATTGTTTTCCGGTGTGGCCCATGCCAGCCCGTAATGTCTGAAGGTCGGATCAAGCATATTTTTGCGGTGCCCCGGCGATTTCATCCACGCGTCAAAAACGGCCTGCGTATTGGGCTGGCCGGAGGCAACATTTTCCGCTGCAGGCCCACGAATGCCAGCCTGCTTGAGCCGGGAGACAAAACCATTGCCCCAGCCGACCGAATGCCCGATCTTGCCATAGCTTGCCATGCGGCGCGCCTGATAAAGCGCTGCCTTTTCAAGCTTGCTGTCGGTGGCCATCAAGGGGAGGCCGTTGGCCTTGCGGATTTGATTGAACAATGCCGTTGGATCAACGTCTCCTGCCGCAGCTTCAGCAAAGCTTTTCGGCAGTGCTGCAAAGGTGAGAGCCCCGCCAGCGAGGATCAGAAAGCCGCGCCGTGACAGAGTGAAAGCATTGTTCTGCTGCATTGATCGTTATCCTAAGCTGTTGCTTATTTACGATAGCTGAGGATTCGGAGCAAAATAAAGACCGGAATAACCACGGCTGCACCAAGAACAAGATAATCGGCAAAACCGGCAATGGCAGAGAAGCCCATATTCCAAAGACGCAGAACGAAATCGCGGATGCCATAGAGAATATCATAAGGCGTCCAGTGGAACGCGCTCATCACCACGCCAACCACCAGCGAGATCAGCACAAGCTTGATCAATACGCGCGCAGGCGTATCGCCAAGAAATCGGTTCACACCATCAGACATGCAAATCTCCTGCATTCAGTATCTGCCAGAGCGGCAGTTTCGTCGCGGAAAATAGGTGGTCAGTGCAGGATTCGCAAGTAATCTCGCTTTCTCAGCGTTCTTTGCGATAATCACGCGGCGGCTTCTGCTTCTGGCGTACAAACGAGCGGTTCATGCTGCGCGTATCCGTGAAGCCACTGGCAACGGCCACTTCCAGCAATGACAGCCCGGTTTCAGACAGCAGTTCGCGCGCTTTCTTGACCCGTAATTCTTCGCGCACTTCAAACGCCGTGCGCCCCACCGCCATGCGAAAACCGCGCTCCATCTGGCGCACCGAGATGCCCAGTTTGCGCGCAACATCGATCATCGGCACTGGCTCTTCCAGTGTTTCCTCAAAAATGCGGATCGCCTTGCGGATCATTGGCGAGCGGACACCGTTGAAGCTCAAGGCAGGCTGCTCGGAGCGCACGAGCTCATAGGGGATCATCAGAATGGACGCGCTTTTGCGGGCCAGTTCCTCGGAGATTTCATTCTGGATGATCGACAGCGAAAGCGATGCAGCGCCAAGACCGCCCGCGCAGGTATAATGCCGTCCACTGCGGTGAAACAGACTGGTCGTATCGGCTGAATAGCCATCGAAAAGATCGAGAAAATCATCCCGATGAAACCAGCTGACACAGCAATTGCGATCCTCAAGCAAGCCACCTTCGGCCAGCAGAAACGCCGCCGTGCAGAGGCCGACAACCGTCTTGCCGCGTTTGTCGGCACGCTTTATCAGATCGACCAGCGCCTGCTGACGCGGACGATATTGCGCGAGAAGACCACCAACAACGGCCACATAATCGCATTCGTCCAGTTCACCAATGGGGGCAGTCGGTTCAATGACCATGCCGGAACTGGAGGTGACGGGGTCGCCCGACAATGTGCAGATTTTCCAGGCACAACGGATCTGTCGACTTTTGTCGCGATCATCTGCCGCCAGACGAAACGGATCAAGAAACAGACTCAGCGCCGTGAGCGTAAAGCCTGGCAGCGCGACAATACCCACGGACAGGCGGCGCGCTGGCGCATCCGTGCTTGTTTCCCGAGCCTCATCCTTCCTTTTTTGCACCTCTGCACTCCTCCACCATATCCCCTTTTATACGAACGGGATCAGGAAGAACGCAATCACCGGAAATGCTTGGAGAGCTTGAGTTGTTGCGCCTGATAATTCGATCCAAGATCGATGCCATACAGCGCTTTCGGGCGTTTCAACATGTGCTCATAAACAAGACGGCCGACAATCTGGCCATGTTCGAGAATGAACGGGACTTCATGACTGCGTACTTCCAGAACCGCTCGGCTTCCTGTTCCACCCGCAGCGGTGTGACCGAAGCCCGGATCAAAGAAGCCTGCATAATGCACACGGAATTCACCGACCAGCGGGTCGAAAGGCGTCATTTCTGCTGCGAAAAGCGGCGGCACATGCACCGCTTCGCGCGAAACAAGGATATAGAATTCATCCGGATCGAGCACCAGTTCCCGTGATCCACGATCATAGATCGGCTCCCAGAAGTCGAGAACATCATGCGCAGCACGCTGGTCGACATCGACAACCGCCGTATGATGCTTTCCACGATAACCGATCAGCTTGTCTTTATCACCCGAGAGATCGACGGAAAGTGCGATGCCGCCGCCCGAGATATTGGGCTGTTCCGCCGCCACCAGCGTTTCGTTCTGATGCAGTGTTGCAAGTTCCGCTTCGGTGAGCTGTGCGCGGCCCTGACGAAAACGGATTTGCGACAGGCGCGATCCAGTGCGTGCCACAATCGGGAAAGTGCGCGGGCTCACTTCAAGATAAAGCGGGCCATGATAGCCAGCGGGTACCTTGTCGAACTCCTGCGCACCATCGGCGATAACGCGGGTGAAAATATCAAGGCGGCCCGTCGAGCTTTTCGGATTGGCAGAAGCCGACAGTTCCGGCGAAAGCGACAGGCTTTCAAGCAATGGCACGATATAGACGCAGCCGGTTTCAAGCACCGCGCCTGCGGTCAGATCGATCTCGTGAAGCTTGAGGCGCTCTAGTTTGTCGATGACCGGCGTTCCCGGACCCGGCATAAAAGAGGCGCGTACACGATAGGCTTTCGCACCCAGTCGCAAATCGAGGCTGGCAGGCTGAATCTGATCGGCATCCAATGGACGCGCAGATTTGAGCAAACCGCTTTCAAACAGCGCGGCAATATCCGCATCTGCCAGAATTCCTGCTTCCCTCTGTGTCATACCACTGAACTCCGTGAATTACTTAAAATCGGTCTATGACCATTGACCGTTCAAAGCGCTCCTGCCAACCCTCAAGGCCTGTGGTTTGCGGGTTTTCCGCAGGAATCACAGCGCATGCGCTGTTCTCAGGCAGCGCTTTTCCTAAAAACTGACCATTCAAGCATTGACGGCCCCGCGCAACAGGCATAAGGAAAAAACGTTCCGTGGTGATTTGGCCGGCCGGCTTGCAGCCACGTTAAAGAATTCGCTAAAATAAGGCCGCGGTTCGTTACCGGCCTTTTGCGTGTTCGCGAGGCCGGTTTTTTATTGGCCGCCGAGGCTTTCCAGGTCCCGGCCGACCAGCTTTCGACAGGTTGGAAAAATGACGAATAAGACTACCCGTAAGTTACGCCCGGCAACGCAGCTCGTTCATGCAGGATCGCTGCGTTCCGGCTTTGCAGAGTTGTCCGAAGCTCTCTATCTGACGCAGGGCTTTCTTTACCCGACAGCAGAAGCCGCAGAAGCGCGCTTCAAAGGTGAAGACCCGGGGTTCATCTATTCGCGTTATGCCAATCCAACCACCGACATGTTTGAAAAGCGCATGTGCGCGCTCGAAGGCGCGGAAGATGCACGCGCCTTCACCTCCGGCATGTCGGCTGTCGCCGCATCCATTCTCTGTCAGGTCCAGGCAGGTGAGCATGTCATTTGTGCGCGTGCCGTCTTCGGCTCATCGCGCTACATTATTGAAACGCTGCTGCCGCGCTATGGCGTTGAGTTCTCCATCATCGACGGCTCGAAGATTGAAAACTGGAAGGCAGCTGTTCGTCCGAACACCAAAGTGATGCTGCTCGAAAGCCCATCGAACCCGACGCTTGAGGTGATCGACATTGCAGCCGTTGCAGAGATTGCCAATGAAATCGGCGCAAAGCTGATCGTTGACAACGTTTTTGCAACGCCGCTTTACCAGAAGCCTCTGGAACTTGGCGCGCATATCGTCGTCTATTCGACCACCAAGCATATTGATGGTCAGGGCCGTTGCCTCGGCGGGATCATCCTTTCCGATCAGGAATGGACCGAAGAAGTGCTACAGCCTTACTTCCGTCATACCGGCCCGGGCATGAGCCCATTCAATGCATGGATCATGCTGAAGGGTCTGGAAACGCTCGGCGTTCGTGTGCGTCAGCAGACGCAATCGGCGGCAGCCGTTGCCAATGCGCTTGCTGGTCAGGCCGGTGTGAAGCAGGTCATTTATCCGGGCCGTGCCGACCACCCGCAGGCAGACATTATTGCAAAACAGATGACCGGCGGCTCGACACTGATCGCGCTCGAACTCGAAGGCGGCAAGGAAGCGGCATTCAAGTTTGAGAATGCGTTGCAGGTCTTCAGCATTTCCAACAATCTGGGCGACGCGAAGAGCATCATCACTCATCCGGCTACAACCACGCATCAGAGCCTCTCGGACGAAGCACGCGCAGAACTCGGTATTTCTGACGGTATGCTGCGTATTTCTGTGGGTCTTGAAGATCAGGATGACCTGGTTGAAGACGTACTAGAAGCGCTTGCCGCTGCGCGCTGATTGATAGAGCCAAATAAAGCAATTGCCGGAACATTCCGGCAGTTGCAGCCACAAATCGTTGACCTTACCCGCAAGTTTGGCGATAGAAGACAATGACACGGTATAATTTTAAGGCGGGTGCGCATGTACAGAGCGGTAACACGGGATATTGAGGTAACGGCTGAGCCGTTTTATCTCGAAGACCAGTCCGAGCCGGACGAAAACCGCTATGTCTGGGGCTATCGGATCACCATTGCCAACAATTCATCGCAGAGTGTTCAGCTTCGTTCGCGCTATTGGCAGATCACTGATGGCAATGGCCGCATTGAAGAAGTGCGCGGCGCTGGCGTGATTGGCGAACAGCCAACACTCAATCCCGGCGACTCTTATCAATATTCATCTGGATGCCCGCTGAGCACAACATCAGGCGTCATGGTCGGGCGCTATCAGATGCAGACCCCTGACGGGAATGCGTTTGACGTCGATATTCCAGCCTTCTCGCTGGATATTCCAGAAACAAGACGCACCCTGAATTAGAAAAGGCGGCTGGTAAGAGCCGCCTTATAATAGTTGTTACTTCGCAAACTGCGCCGGATCAAACTCATAGGTCGTTGAGCAGAATTCGCACGTGACCGAAATCTTGCCGTCCTTGACGCTGTCCTCAATCTCTTCAGCCGAGAAATTATTGAACACACCTTCGATCTTCTCGCGCGAGCATGAGCAATTATCCTCAACGCGGATCGATTCATACACGCGCACGCCACGCTCATGGAACAGACGATAAAGCAGTCGTTCTGAGCCAACTTGCGGGTCGGTCAGCTCCGAGCTCTCAATCGTTCCCACCAGCGAACGCGCTTCATCCCAGCCATCATCGTCAGGGCCAAGAACAGCAGTGTTTTCATCGCCATCGCCACCCGGAAGATCAGGCATGCGTGCGCGCATTTCCGATTCCGGCAGGAACTGAATCATCAGACCACCAGCACGCCAGCGCTCAATCAGCTTGCCTTCACTGTCGCGTTCAACAAGCTTTGCAACGCTTAGCTTCATATCGGTTGCAATCTGCTCCGACTGACGGAAATAGGTGCGTGCAATTTCTTCCAGCGTCGATCCGTCAAGCGCAACAATGCCCTGATAGCGCTGCGTATGCGCACCCTGATCGACCGTAAACGCGAGCGTTCCGCGACCAAGCAGTTCTTCGGGGCGTGTTTTGCCAGCGCTTACGGCTTCCGCAACGCGCTCTGCATCAAAACGCGCATAAGCACGCACAGACTTCGGCGTGCGGAAATCCACGACCAGCATATCAACCGGACCGTCAGACTGGGTCTGGAAGATAAACTTGCCTTCAAACTTCAATGATGTGCCAAGAAGCGTGGTCAGAACCGTCGCTTCCGCCAGAAGGCGGGCAACATGTTCCGGGTAGTCGTGGCGCTTCAAAATTGCGTCAATGCTGGCGCCCAGTTGCACAGCGCGACCACGCACGTCGAGCCCTTCCACCTGGAAAGGCACAACGGCGTCATCACCTGCGAACTCGAAGTTGTTCAGATCAATATGAACAACTTCAGCTTCGTTATGCTCTGTGCTGATCTTGTCAGACAAATTATGCTCCCAATCAGCTGCCTTGCAGGCACCACGCCAGAATAGCTTTCTGCGCGTGAAGCCTGTTTTCAGCTTCATCGAAGACGACCGATTGCGGGCCGTCGATCACTTCGTCGGTCACTTCCTCGCCGCGGTGCGCGGGCAGGCAGTGCATGAAAAGCGCCTTCGGGTCAGCTTTAGCCATCAGACGTGCATTCACCTGATAGGGCATGAAAACATTATGGCCGCGAGCGTGATCTTCCTGCCCCATGGAAACCCATGTGTCTGTGACGATGCAATCTGCACCGCTCACAGCTTTGTCCGGGTCTATCGTGGACAGGATGTTCGCGCCGTTTGCCTTTGCCCAATCGATATATTGCTGCTTCGGCTCGCTGCCTTCCGGCGTTGCGATATTGACGTTGAAATCAAAACGCGCCGCAGCTTCCACAAGCGAATGAAGAACGTTGTTACCGTCCCCCATCCAGGCAAAGGTCTTGCCTTTGATCGAGCCGCGATGTTCCTCATATGTAAGAACGTCTGCCATGATCTGACAAGGGTGTGTATCGTCGGTCAGTGCATTAATTACCGGAACGGTCGCATGTTCGGCCAATTCCAGCATGCGATCATGCGATGTTGTACGGATCATGATCGCGTCAACATAACGCGAAAGCACCTTTGCGGTGTCCGCAATGGTTTCGCTGCGACCGAGCTGCATTTCCGAACCCGTGAGCATGATCGTCTCGCCACCCAGCTGACGCATGCCGACATCGAACGATACGCGGGTACGGGTGGAGGGCTTTTCAAAAATCATCGCCAGCACCTTGCCCGCGAATGGCTTTTCGATCTCGCCAGCTTTTGTGCGTGCCTTACGAGCCTTGGCGTCTTCCATGATCGCGCGCAGTTCCGTTGCCGGAACAGCTGAGAGGTCAATGAAGTGCTTTATACCATTATTCGCCATAATCTCACGCCGTCTTGCTGGTCGGATTTGCAACAGAAAGCCGCTCTACGGCTGCTTCAATACGCGTCAGTGCTTCACGCGCTTCTTCCGGTGTTGTCACCAGCGGCGGCAGGATACGCACAACATTGTCGCCAGCGCCGACGCTGAGCAGATGCTCATCCCGCAGAGCCTGAATAAGGGTGACGTTTGGCACAACGCATTTGATGCCCATCAACAGACCGCGACCGCGCACTTCCGAAATAACATTTGGATAGCGATCAATAATCGAGGCAAGGCCCTGCTTCATGGTGAGAGCAGTTTCCTGAACGCTTTCAAGGAAGCCATCAGCCAGCACAACATCAAGCACAGCATTGCCAACAGCCATAGCAAGCGGATTGCCGCCATAGGTCGTGCCATGCACACCTGCGGTCATGCCCTTCGCAGCTTCAGCCGTCGCAAGACAGGCGCCCATTGGGAAGCCGCCGCCGATGCCCTTGGCGACTGCCATGATGTCTGGCGTAATACCCGACCATTCATGCGCAAACAATTTGCCGGTACGGCCAACGCCGGTCTGCACTTCATCAAGGATCAGAAGCAGGCCGTTGTCATCGCAGATCTTACGCAGAAGACGCATAAATTCTTCCGGGAAGCCGCGCAGACCGCCCTCGCCCTGCACAGGCTCAAGCAGAATTGCAGCCGTTTCTTCGGTGATTGCAGCACGCAGCGCTGCTTCATCACCGAAAGGAACCTGATCGAAACCATCGACCTTAGGGCCGAAGCCTTCAAGATACTTGGCCTGACCGCCTGCGGCGATCGTAGCCAGCGTACGGCCGTGGAACGCACCTTCAAAAGTGATGACGCGGAAACGTTCAGGGTTACCGTTGACATAATGATAACGGCGCGCGGTCTTGATCGCGCATTCAAGCGCTTCTGCACCGGAATTGGTGAAGAAGACTTTGTCGGCAAAAGTCGCGTCGACCAGACGCTGGCCCAGCTTTTCCTGACCCGGAACTTCATAAAGGTTCGACAGGTGCCAGAGCTTGTCAGCCTGATCTTTCAATGTATTGACGAGATGCGGATGTGAATGGCCGAGCGAATTGACCGCAATGCCTGCCGCAAAATCGAGATAACGCTCGCCGCTTTCGGTAATCAGCCAGATGCCCTCACCTCGCTCGAAGCGCAAAGCCGCACGATTGTAAGTGTCGTAAAGCGGTTGCACAGTCGTAACGTTGGTCATTGCAGTCAGGCCTCCATTAGCCTTTTTATTGCAGCGCCTCCGACAAAGCCGGTCAGGCAGCGTTTCCCATATTTTAAACGCGCATCTTATCTGAAAACCGCTTCGCACTTTTCAGGATGCACTACTCTGCGGAAATAAAAAACCGCCCTCAAGGCGGTATTATTTAATCCCGCGCGTATATTGGCGCTCGCAAAAAAAATGTCAATCAAAGCAAGCCCGGATAATCAAGCATCTTTATGCATGAGGTGATGCTGGAAACACGCCTTATATATATTGCCAGTTATAAGATGGCACCTATGCGGCCGAAGGGGTGGCATTTTGCGGAGCGGGGCGATATAGAGACGCCAGAAGTTCTCCCTGACGGGGCGCACCTCTGAAAACCTGCTGCAAAAAACGCGCAAGTGACTCAGAAAAACCGTCTTTAGCACCCAAGTTGGGGAAAACCATAGAAATGGAATCCGCCTGACAAGGCTATCCCTTGTCATGGCGTCGTTCAATAATGTAGTTTATTTTTAAAGTAAAAAAACCACATTTTGTACGGCGGACCTAGTCACCCGGATAGATATAGTGTTTGCACCTGGAGCAATCCGGGGGCGCTGGTGGATTCCGGATAACGAAGATTGATTGGAGCCCAGGGCGATGAACTGGACAGATGAGCGCGTCGAACTGCTTAAGAAGCTATGGAATGATGGCTTGAGTGCGAGCCAGATCGCAGCGCAGCTTGGCGGCGTCAGCCGCAACGCAGTGATCGGCAAAGTGCACCGTCTGAAATTGTCAGGTCGTGGCAAAACAACGACCGCTGCTCCGCGCAGCAAAAAAGTGAATACCGTTGCGGCAACCCCACGCCCAACGGCTACAGCAACAACCAGTAGCAGCAATGGTGCTAGCCGCCCACAAGCGACTACGACTATTCGCACTGCAACCGTAACCCAGACTGTCGGCGCGACCGCACTTCAGATGGAATATGTTGAAGATGCTGTGACCGAGCGCGTTGTTCGCCCGGCATCTGATGTTGTGGTTCCAATCTCGCGCAAGCTGACATTGTTGCAGTTGAGCGAACGCACCTGCAAATGGCCAATCGGCGATCCGCTCAATGAAGACTTCCACTTCTGCGGCAGTGAATCCGGCGAATCCAGCCCCTATTGCGGCTACCATTCGAAGCTGGCATTCCAGCCAACGGCAGAACGTCGCCGCGCACGCTGATCGATTTCGATAGCGTTTAAATCCAAACCCCGGCAGCGCCTTCGCTCCGGGGTTTTTCTTTGCGTGTCAGACTGTGACTGGTTTATGCGCGTTTTGGCAAACGCACCACAAACGTTGACCCTTCGCCAAGCTGCGAGCGCACGACCAGACGTCCACGATGACGGGCGAGAATGTGCTTCACGATAGCCAGACCGAGGCCTGTACCCTTTTGAGCGCGGCTCGTCTCAACATCAATACGATAGAAACGTTCTGTCAAACGCGGCAGATGTTCAGGTGCAATGCCCGGCCCGAAATCCTGCACCGAGACCACAATTTCTGATCCACCTTGTGACACTTCCTCATTCAGACTCACAATGATACGTTTGCCGCCCTGCCCATATTTACAGGCATTTTCAACCAGATTCTGGAAAACCTGAATAAGCTCGTCGCGTGTGCCGGTGACGTTTAATGGATGATCTGGCAGATGGCGCTCAATGACCACATCGAGACTTTCTGCAAGCGGGCTTAGTGTATCAGCCACATGATTGACGACCGCTGTCATATCCACGCATTCGGTCACAGCCAGATGTGCGCGCATTTCAAGTCGGGACAGCGACAGAAGGTCATCGATCAAACGCGACATACGCTCGGCTTGCTTCTGCATAATGCCAAGGAAACGCTCGCGTGCGCCCGCATCATTACGCGCCGGACCTTGCAGCGTTTCAATAAATCCAAGCAACGACGCCAGCGGCGTGCGCAATTCATGGCTTGCATTGGCGATAAAGTCCGAGCGCATACGATCAATGCGGCGCGTTTCACTCTGATCGCGAAACAGCAGGACAAACAATTCTGGCTTGCCATCGGCTCCACGAAGCGCCTTCACCATGGCTTTATACCAGCGGTCAATTGGCACCCGCTCGAAATAATCGATGCTGCGTGGCTCGCCATCGGTGATCACACCCTGAATAAGCGCATGCATCTCCGGCGCGCGGAAACGCAAATAAAGCCCGGTGTCCTTTTCAAGCGACTGAAATGCATCGCGCGCCGATGCATTGGCAAAGAGTACGGTTGCACGATGATCAAAGACGATCATCGGATCCGTCAGCAGGTCTGCCAGACGCTCGCCGGTCACATGGTCCATCCCGCTGATCGCGCGAACGCTTTGCGGCTTTTGCACGATGACATCATCGTTTGTGGCACTCGCAACCCAGATCGCACCAACGACGATCAGCAGCAACAGCACAATGCGGAACCACAATGGGAGATCCAGCACCATCACGCAGATGATCACAACAAGGCTTGCAATCAGCACACCTTTAACCCGGAGAAGCGGCGCGAAAAAAGATTCATCCGCATTTGAAACGGGTGCATCTTGATTGTTGTTTTCACTCATTCTGACTTCTCTCAGTTATATTACGCGCGCTTTGCGATGACGACGCAGATGCACCAAAAATCAGCATTGCGTCCTTTACGTCCATCACAGTCAGCCCATATCATGTAAACAAAAGGGATGAGCATGTTTGAAACATGCTTTTGTCTATATAGCAAAGGAGCTTGCGGTGGGTGACAGTTCAAAGACAGCTAACAAAAAGAATGCCGATAAGGGCGAAACAAAACCCATCAAGCTGAAAATTAATGGCAAAACGCAGAAGTTCGACATCAATGATCCGAAACTTCCGGATTGGATTGAGGACAATGCGCTGCAATCCGGTGGCTATCCTTATCCCGATAAAATGAAGGTCAAGGATTACGAGGAAACGCTGGAACGGCTGCAAATTGAGCTGGTGAAGCTGCAATACTGGCTGCAGGAGGCTGGCGGTCGCGTCATCAGTGTTTTTGAAGGACGCGATGCGGCTGGTAAGGGTGGAACGATTTTTACCCTTCGTGAGTTCATGAACCCACGTACCGCGCGCAATGTTGCGTTGCCAAAGCCGACCGAAACGGAGCGCGGGCAATGGTATTTTCAGCGCTATGTCCAGCATTTTCCGACCTCTGGAGAGTTCGTCACCTTCGACCGCTCCTGGTATAACCGTGCAGGCGTTGAGCGCGTGATGCAGTTCTGCACACCAGAACAGCTTGAGACATTCCTGACAGAAACCCCGGACTTCGAACGTATGGTGGTGACAGAGGGCATTCACCTGTTCAAGTTCTGGCTTGATATTGGTCAGGAAATGCAGCTCAAGCGCTTTCACGAACGCCGCCACAGCCCGCTTAAAAGCTGGAAATTTTCACCGATGGACGTAGCAGGCATCTCGCGCTGGGACGATTATTCAGCTGCACTCCATACAATGCTTGAACGCACGGACACGGGCTACGCGCCATGGACGATTATCCGCTCCAATGACAAACGACGCGCCAGACTGGCAGCAATCCGGCGCGTCCTTTTGACGTTGCCCTATACGGGTCGTGACCTCGAAGCCATTGGCCCGGAAGATCAGTCCATTATCGGTCGTGGCGCTGAGTTCCTAGCTTCCAAAACGCCCATCGCCACCTCATCAAGCGAATAGAATTTACTCGGCTGGTGTGGCGTCTTCTCCCAAAGGTGAGGCTTAAACACCAGCTGCCACAGGGCGCGCCACGCTGAGATCGAAATCAGCACCCAATAGGCGGGTATCGCACATATATAGGCATACCCGCCCAGTTCTGTGGGCTCCATTGTCTTGGAGCCAAGCACATAGAAGCTGAAATAGGCAAGCAAGATATTGAGTAAATCGATGCGCAACAGCCATATGTTCTCATTGCTCAATGGACCAAAAATCATGGCTCCGACGAGGACTGCAACTGTCATCAGCATAAACGGGTGCAAAAGCGCAGAACCGATGATGCCGAGTGTATAAATCTGGTTGACGACGAAACGCCACCATCCCAGCTCCGTCCACGTTGTATAGGGGTTGCGCCCATGCACAAGCCATGTCTGCATCCAGCCTTTGATCCAACGTGTGCGCTGCTTATGCCAGATGGAGTAGTCTTCCGGCGCATCTTCCACGGTGCCACGTGTAATCACATCAATGCCATAACCAAACCGGGCCAGCCGCATTCCAAGATCAGCATCTTCGGTCACGTTATAAGCGTCCCATGCACCAACCTCATCAAGGCAGGATCGCCGAAAATGGTTGGACGTACCGCCCAACGGAATGACCAATCCTTGTGAGGCAAGCCATGGCAGAAGCCCTCGAAACAACGTGGCATATTCAAACGCAAACATACGTGTGAGCAGGTTCTGCCGAAAGTTTCCGATAATCAATGGCGCTTGCACACAGGCAAGCGTTTTGCCGCCGCGTTGAAAGGCCTGCCACGCCTCTAGCAACTGATCCGGGTGCGGACGATCTTCCGCATCAAACACTGCTACGATTTCCCCACGCGCAAATTGCAATGCGTAATTGAGCGCTTTGGGTTTTGTCCGCGGCCCGCCGGAAGACACCAGAACCAGTTCATAATTGGATGGCAATATTCTTCCGCGAATTTCAGCAATTGTATCAAAGTCATCCTTTTCGCAGACCAATTTGATGTCCAGCTTGCTGCGCGGCCAATTAAGCCTCTCCAAGGAGGCGATCAACTGGCCAACAACGGCCTGCTCCCGATAAAGCGGCACCATGACCGAATAGACCGGCAGATCACGTTTGCTAAACGGCATAATTTGCGGAAAATTTAACCGACGACTGGAAACGGCAGCAAACAAGCGGATAAGGACACAACCAAGGAAAAACAACGTCAGACAAACATGCAAAACCAACAGTGTGAGCGTCGGCCAGTTGACGATACCGGCAACAAACGCATAAAGCCCCAAAGCGATGATGAAAGCCTGCGGTGTTTCAAGCACACGTGCTGACGAGAACAATTGCGGTGTCATCGCGTGAGCGCGGTTTATGAGATCTTTCTGATGGCGCTGACGCAGGATTTCCTTAATCCGCGACGGTGTGCAAATTCTGATCCTGGCCTTCAGCTCCGGTGATTGCAGTATATGATCGCGCAAGCGAACAATCTGCTTTTCCGATGGCGCAATATAGAGATAAGATATCCCATCGCGCCCCAGCGCCATAATTTGCGCAGCATCCGAGAATATTTTAGCTGTCTCTTCTCCTGTCACGAAGACACGCGAGACAGCAATATTGTCAACAAATGGCAATTCCAGAAATTCGGCAATTGCCGAATAAAGCAGTTCGTCAGACACACCACAATGATGTGGAAGCTCCTCACAAAAACCAGTTCCATTGTTCACGGCTGCTTCATAAGCCTGCCTTAAGCAATCACGCGGCACACCGCGTCGCTCCAATCTGGCAGATATGGCTGTGCATATCTCCAGATCGAACGCATTCGATCCCTCACTCATAGTACCCCCGCACTACTAATGGATGATATATATCTAAAATGTAATTCTTTTATATTAGGGTATATTTTTAAATATCATTCTTTATTTACGATATACCCAACAAATGAAACTCTATTCGATATTTTATAAAATAGAAACAGGAATCTTTACTTAGTAAATTCGACGTAGCGGATACTGCGTCTCAGCAAATGCTTATCCATCTCAGTTTGCGCTATTAACCCGAAATTATAGCCTGACATCCTACAATGCCGCTATGAAACGGCACTTATTAAGCATCTTGGTTGCAGCTTTATCGCTCGCAGGCTTATCACCTGCTGGCTCACAGAGCCTTCCGAAGGCGCCAGATTTTTTCAATCATAAGGAAAGACTTGCATTGCCATCTCTGCAAGGCTTGAGCCGGCTGCGCTTCGTCACAACGCTCGACTTTCCGCCCTTCAATGCATTGAACGACGCAGGACAATTATCGGGATATAATATTGATCTGGCGAAGGCACTTTGCACGCAGATGGGACTAACCTACATTTGTCAAATCAAAGCAGTTCCTTGGCAAGAGCTAACAGCTCAACTCGAAAACGGTGAAGCCGACGCGATCATTGCGGGATTGAAGATAAATGCGGACCATCGCGAAAAGATGCTCTTCACCCGCCCCTATTTGCGCCTGCCAGCGCGTTTTGTAACGCTGAAAGCACGTATATTTGCGCAACCCGCAGCAAAGGCTGTCAATGGAATGCACGTGGGCGTTATCGGCTCAACTGCGCACGAACAACTGCTTAAAGCTTACTTCCCCACTGCAATTGCAAAGCCTTTTCCAGACCGCAAAACTCTTTTAGAAGCGCTGGAAAAAGATGAAGTTCAGGCTGTGTTTGACGATGGAATGGCCCTGTCGTTCTGGCTCGAAAGCGAGGAAGCCAATAATTGCTGCTCGTTCACTGACGGGCCATATCTAGCGCCGCAATTTCTCGGCCAAGGAATGAGCATAGCTGTTGCACCGAAAGATGCGGCTCTGGCCAGCGCATTTAATAATGCACTTCAATCACTGCAACGGCAGGGCAAGCTTACGGAGCTTTATCTGCGCTATTTTCCAAATAGCTTCTACTAGAGCATTTCCAGTTTTCATTGAACCATTAGAAATGCTCTATCTCTTCGTTTATTAAGCGCATCTTGTTCCGAAAACCGTTTAACACTTTTCGGGATGCGCTCTAATGGGCCTTAGGGAATATTTTCAAAAGACCCGCACAGCATCAGGCCGACCATTAATCATGCACGTGGCGTCGTCACAGCGACAATTATTTTGTGCCATTTTGTCGCATCTATGTGCGCGACCTCATCTGAATTTTCAGTGATTATTGAAAATACCGATTATTCGATACTTACAGTACATAAGTAAAATTATTTGAAATCAAAATATTGAACGGAGATTTTTTGATTTTTACGGGGCTATCAAGCACTTAATTCCATAAATTCCGTGTCGCTTTTATCATATTTTCCCAATAAATCCAGATATTTATTTGCACTTGCAGATTCTTTATTTTGATCGATAATAAAAATCAGGGATAAGGAGGAATAATTCATGTACCAGGGCATCAGTACTCATTGGCACAAGGCTCCTGCGCAGACACAGCGTTCGCCACACGAAGCAACTTATGTATTCTTCGGGATTTTTCTGGCTTGCCTGACAGTTCCTGCGGCGATCATCCTTTGGGCAATTGCGCAAAGCATCATGACGCATTTCTGAGGTTAATTCGAAGGCGTGAAGCTTTTGCTGTTTGCACTCTGTTTTATATAAGCCGCGTGAAGATCATCACACGGCTTCGAGATTGATTATAACCACATTTACCGGATCGGGTAACGGATAAGGCATCAAAGAGGGTTCTTCCGACGAAACGTCAATTATCCATTTTTCGCCAACCACGTTGCTTTCAAGATAATCCTAACTGATCGCTCTGTCTTTTAGCTGATCGAACGCGATGACGATGAGGGTTTTGAGCCTCGATGATCGTTATTGAATGTCACGCGCGACGTATAGGATACTAAAGGAATTGTGTTGGGCATACTGATTGCGATGCCTTGGATTTTGAAATTTGCCTTTCTAGATAGCTTTCAATAACGAAAAAGCCCCGCTGCACGAGCGGGGCTTTTTATCGTTCTGGTGTTTCCCGATGGTAAGCTGAGTGGCCCACCGGGACAATTTTTAATGGGTTGGGCCGCTTCCCTCACCCGGCGCAGCGGGTGCAGGCGCTACAGCGGTATCGTCAGGACGCTTTTTAGGCGGCTTACGGGCGATAAGACTGTAGAACATCGGGATGAAGAAGGTTGCGATAAAGGTCGCAGCCAACATACCGCCGATCACGCCCGTACCAATCGAGTGACGGCTTGCCGAACCTGCACCGGAGCTGATTGCCAGCGGAACCACGCCAAGAATGAACGCAAGCGACGTCATCACAATCGGACGGAAGCGCAGGCGTGCAGCCTCGGCCGCAGCCTCGATGGCCGATTTCCCCTCTTCGCGTTGCAACACAGCAAATTCCACGATCAGGATCGCATTCTTTGCCGCAAGACCTATCAGCGTGACCAGACCAATCTGGAAGTACACGTCATTGGTCAGACCACGCAGATCAGTTGCCAGAAGCGCACCGAAGATAGCGAAGGGCACTGCTGTGATAACCGCGAGTGGCAGGCTCCAGCGCTCATACTGGGCAGCCAGGATCAGGAACACCATGATCAGACCAAAGATCATAGCCTGCGTGCCGCTGCCGCTTGTCGAGACTTCCTGATAGGCGGAACCCGTCCACGCAATCTGGAAGCCCTGAGGGAGAACTTCGGCAGCAACCGCCTGCATCGCCTTGATCGCATCACCCGATGTGTAACCCGGCGCCGGATTCCCTGTAACCTTGGCCGCGTTGAATGCATTGAAGCGCTCAAGTTGATCCGGACCGACGATACGCTTCACCGTTACCAAAGCGCTCAGCGGAATCATGCTGCCTGAATCGGCACGCACAAACACATGCTTGAGATCGCTTGGGTCACGACGGAATTCGGCTTCCGACTGCAGGTTGACCTGATAGTTCCGGCCATAGAGCGTGAAGTCGTTGACATAAACGCTGCCGAAAGTCGCCTGCATGGCGGTGAAGACCGAATTAATCGGAACACCCATCGCCTTTGCCTTCTGACGATCAAGCTGAATGTCATATTGGGGTACATTCGGATCGAACGTCGTACGGACACCGGTGAGTTCAGGGCGCTTGTTGGCGGCTTCCACCAGAAGGTTCGTCGCATCGGTCAGCGACTGTACGCCACCGCCGGTACGGTCCTGCACATAAAGTTCAAAACCGCCGGTCGTGCTGAGCCCCAGAATTGGCGGCGGGTTGAAGGCCAGCACCAGACCATCCTGAATGCCCGCATTCATGCCCATGATTGTACCGGGAAGATTGCGCGCATCGAGGTCAGGCGTCGTGCGTTCTTTCCAGTCCTTGAGCATGATGAACATCGTGCCCGCGCTGGTTTTCAGACCACCTGAAAGCAGGTCGAAGCCAGCGACTTCAAAGACACTTTCAATTGCGGGATGCTTGCGGATATTTTCACTCGCTTCATGCAGAACCGCACTTGTGCGTTCCAGCGATGCAGCTGGCGGCAGGATAGCGACGCTGAACAGGAAGCCCTGATCTTCATCGGGCAGCAGCGAGCCCGGCACCTTCTCAAAGAGATAATATGTACCGCCCAGGATGCCTGCAAAAATCAGCAGACCGATTGCAGCGCGTTTGAGGAAGAAACGCACGCCAGCGGTATATCCTTTCGTCACCCGGTCAAAAAAGCGGTTGAAGATGCGGAACGGCAACATCGGTTCATGATGACCGGGCTTGAGGATCAGCGCGCAGAGGGCGGGCGTCAGCGTCAAAGCCACGACACCGGAAATCGTCACCGAAATCGCAATCGTAACAGCGAACTGCTTATACATTTCACCGACCAGACCGCCCATGAAGGCGACCGGAATAAACACGGCGCAAAGCACAAGAACAATCGCGATAACCGGGCCTGTCACTTCGCTCATTGCCTTGATGGCAGCTTCGCGCGGCGGCAGTTTTTCGGTCGTCATGATACGCTCGACGTTTTCCAGCACCACGATGGCGTCATCGACCACGATACCAATCGCCAGAACCAGACCGAACAGTGTCAGCAGGTTGATGGAGAAGCCAAGCACATACATGCCCGCAAATGTACCAATGATCGAGATCGGAACCGCGATCACAGGAATAAGCGTCGCACGCCAGTTTTGAAGGAAGATGAAAACCACCAGAACAACGAGGATAATTGCCTCGATGAAAGTATGGATCACTTCTTCCACCGAGACCTTGATGAACTTGGTGGTGTCGAAAGGAATGGAATAGTCAATGCCTTCGGGGAAGCTGGTCTTCAGCTCTGCCATACGGCTCTGGATAAGTTCCATCGTGTTGAGCGCATTTGCGCCCGGCTGAAGATAGATCGCAATCGGAACAGCAGGCGTACCATTGAGCACACTGTCAACAAGATAGCTTTCCGTGCCGAGTTCCACACGCGCAACGTCTTTCAGTAGAAGCGTTGCCGCGTTCTTGTCGGAACGAAGGATGATGTTTTCAAAGGCGCTCGCATCTGGCAGGCGACCCTGTGTGGTCGCCGTATAGGTGAATGGGCCTGCCTGCGGATCAGGCTGATCGCCAAAACGGCCTGCCGCGAATTGCGCATTTTGTTCCTGAATTGCCGTCTGCACATCTGATGGTGTCAGATTATACTGTGCCAGTTTGTCCGGGCGCAGCCAGATACGCATCGAATATTCAATGTTGCCAAGAAGCTGAACATCACCAACGCCGGGAAGACGCTTGAGATCGTCAATGACGTTCAGAAGTGCATAGTTACCAACATAGGTGCGGTCGTAACGGTCCGAGGTCGAGAACATCGCCACCATGCCGAGAATGGTGCTGGAACGCTTATCGACGGTGACGCCGAGACGCTGCACTTCCTGCGGCAGAGACGATGTTGCACGCTGAACGCGATTGTTGACGTTGATCGTTGCCTGATCCGGGTCGGTACCCAGAGCAAAAGTCACTGTCAGCTGCATGGTGCCGCTGCCGAGGCTCGAGGACTGCATATAAAGCATGTTCTCGACACCGTTGATCTGCTGCTCAAGAGGCGCCGCAACGGTTTGTGTTACGGTTTCGGCACTCGCGCCCGGATAGGTGGCGCTGACGACAACCTGCGGCGGCGTCAGCTCGGGATACTGCGCGACAGGCAGAATCCGCATAGCGATGAGGCCTGCCAGCACGATGATGATGGAAATGACCGCGGCAAAGACCGGACGATCGACGAAGAACCTGTTCATTGCTTGTCTGCCGCCTGTTCTTTACCAGCTTCTGCGCCCGCTTCGGTTGCAGCCTTCGGCTCAACGGGCTGGACTGTCTTGCCCGGAGCCGCCTTGATCACACCTTCGGTGATGATGCGGTCGCCGGGCTGCAAGCCCTCGCTAACCAGCCAGTCATCCGTGAGTTCACGTGCGATCTTGATCGGACGCACTTCCGCAACATTGTCCTTGTTGACCACATAAACGAACTGACCCTGCGGGCTCTGCATCAGAGCTGCTTTCGGAACCAGAATTGCATTGTCAATCGTGACACCCAGAATGGCTGCGCGGACGAACTGGCCCGGGATCAGCCGCTGATCCGGGTTGTCAACAACCGCACGCGCGCCCAGCGTTCCGGTTTCAGTGTCGAGCGAAGAAGACGTGAAGTCGATAACGCCTTCCTTGTCATAGGCCTGACCATCGCCGAACAGGATCTTGATCCGCAAACGATCAGCATCCTGTCCGGTGGCACCACGCGCTTCCCGCAGCTTGCGGATTTCCGCAGCTTCGGAGTCGGTGAAAGAAAAATTCACGTAAACCGGATTGATCTGGGTGATCGATGTCAACAAGCTCGATGAAGCATCGGTGCCGATAAGGCTGCCTTCGGAAACCTGCTCGAGACTGGTGATGCCGCTGATCGGCGCCGTTACTTTGGTATAGCTCAGATTGAGTTCTGCCGTGCGCAATTGTGCTTTGGCAGCTGCAACCGCCGCCTTGTTCAAATCACGTGTCGCCAAAGCCGTGTCGCGGACGGCTGTGCTCTGCACCTTCTGCTGCACAAGCTGTTCAGCGCGTTCCGCATCGCGGATCGATTGCTGGTAAGTGGCTTCAGCCTGCGCAACCTGCGCCTGGGCGCGAGCAACTTCGGCTTCATAAGGTGCTGGATCAATCTCGAACAGCAAATCGCCAGCTTTGACTTCCGTGCCTTCTACGAAATTACGGTGCAGAAGAATGCCGCCAACACGCGCGCGCACCTGAACATCGCGGAAGGCGCTGACACGCGCTGCATATTCATACGGCACTTCCACATTCTCAGCTTTAATCTCAGTGACCGTCACTGGTGGCGGCGGCGGCGTGCCCCCTCCGGGAGCCTGCGCAAGGGCAGATTGCCCAGTAAGAATGAAAAATGCGGCACTCGCCGCAAAAATCCGAATGGAACTGGTCATGGTCATAGTGGGAGCTGCCCTTGATGTCGCACGGTGCGGCCGAATAAACATACACGAATGTTTGTAAATACGAGTTACCGTGTTATAGTCAATCACCTAATGTTACGTATCACGAATGAGTTACCCTGTTTGTGAACGAAAAATCCATTTTATCCTGACCTTTGGCTCACGATGGGAATGCTAAGAGAACCGGAATGCGAAGGACGAAGGCTGAGGCCGCAGAAACACGCGATGCTATTTTAGCTGCTGCTGAACAGGTATTTCTTAATCACGGACTGACCCAATCGACTCTGATGCAGATCGCGTGCCAGGCAGGCGTAACCCGTGGTGCAATCTATTTCCATTTTCAAGATAAACTTGACATATTTCAAGCAATTCTGAACCGCACATGCTTCCCGCATGAAGAAATTATGCGCCATGCTGCGGAGTGTGACCACCCTAACCCGCTTTATGTTCTTGAGCAATCAATCATAACTGCGCTGGAGCATTTTATAACCAATGAGCGGCAGCAGAATGTTTTTACAATTATTCATCAGCGCTGCGAATATGTTGGTGAAATAGCACCCGTTGTCGATCATCTTCGCGAAGCACGCGGCAATGTGTTGTCACTTTTTTCCGGTCTGCTTGACGTTGCTGAACGTCGCGACGAACTTTCCAAAGAATGGACAGCTGTTTCGGCTGCGCAAATTTTGCTTGCAGTTCTGGGCGGCTTGCTGAACGAATGGCTTCGCAGCGAGCGGGATTTTGACCTTGTCGGAGACGGCGGAAAAGCGATCAAAACGCTCATTCAGTCTATGCGCCGGGCTTCTGACATCTGACGGATACGCGCCTCCCAAGTTCATCCCTTAGGCAGTTAAGACACCAGCCTCACCTGTATATCTTGCCAGAATAGGCTACCCCCTTGAAATTTTAATTTACGCTTACGTCAATGTAACTCTTGCGATTAAGACGAAAGTCGACCACATTCTGGATTGAGGAGTGCCTGACCTGCATTGAGGTCAGGCCGCATTGGGAGAAGGGTGGCGGCTTGCTGCTCGCATATGAGACGGAGCGATCCGGGGAGAAGGCATGGCAAAAAAAGCAACCGAAGCACAACCCGCGTCAAGCAAGGCAAGCCAAACAACGCCTGCGCGAGACAAGGTCTGGCTGAAATCTTATCCGAAAAGCGTTCCACACGACATCGATCTGAGTAAAACGACTTCTATTGGCGACATGATTTCCAATGCATGCCGCCAGTTTGCCGACAAACCGGCTTTCACCTGTATGGGCAAAGATCTTTCTTACAAAGACCTTGATGAGAACTCGCGCGCACTCGCTGCATGGCTGCAATCACGCGGACTGGTCAAAGGTGATCGCGTTGCAATTATGATGCCGAACATTCTGCAATATCCGGTGGCAATTGCCGCAATTCTGCGTGCAGGCTTCGTGGTTGTGAATGTTAACCCGCTCTACACACCGCGCGAGTTGCAGCACCAATTGAATGATTCAGGCGCGCAGGCGCTCATCGTGCTCGAAAACTTTGCCTCGACTGTGCAGAAGTCTCTCGCCTCCATTCATGTCCCGAACATCATTGTCGCGTCAATGGGCGACATGCATGGTTTGAAAGGCCACATCATCAATCTTGTGGTGCGCAAGGTGAAGAAGCTGGTGCCGGAATGGACTATTCCCGGTCATGTGCGCTTTAAAGATGCGCTGGCGCAAGGTCGTGGAAAATCATTCAATCCTGTGCCAGTTGACAGTTCAGATCTCGCTTTTCTGCAATATACCGGCGGCACGACAGGCGTCTCCAAAGGGGCCATGTTGAGCCACAGGAATATTCTGGCCAATGTCGAGCAAATGCAGCTCTGGATGGATGTCGCCTTCCAGAACAAAGGCAAACCGAAGGAACTCAACTTCGTCTGCGCCCTGCCGCTGTATCATATCTTCGCGCTTACCGTGAATGCGATGATCGGCCTGAAACTAGGCGCTCGCAATATTCTTATCCCGAACCCGCGCGACATTCCAGCCTTTACAAAAGAGCTGCAGAAATATCCATTCCACATTTTCCCGGGCCTCAACACGCTGTTCAACGCCCTTATGAACAACGAAGATTTCAAGGCACTGAATTTCAAGCCGCTGGTGCTGACGCTTGGCGGGGGCATGGCCGTGCAGCGACCGATCGCGGAACGCTGGCAGGAAATGACGGGTTGCCACATCACCGAAGGCTATGGTCTATCTGAAACATCGCCTGTTGCCTCTGCCAATCCTCTCGATGCGACCGAGTTCAGCGGCACAATCGGGCTCCCCATGCCCTCAACGGAATTTACCATCCGTGATGATGACGGCAAGGATCTGCCGTTGGGTGAAGTTGGTGAAATCTGCGTGCGCGGCCCGCAGGTGATGATGGGCTATTGGAATCGTCCTGATGAAACCGAACGCGCGATCATGACCGACGGTTTCTTCCGCACCGGCGATATGGGCTTCATGGATGAAAACGGCTTCACCAAGATTGTCGACCGGAAAAAGGATATGATCCTTGTTTCTGGCTTCAACGTCTACCCGAATGAAATTGAGGAAGTGGCTGCAGAGCATCCGGGCATTGTGGAATCGGCAGCGGTCGGGGTTCCCAATGAACATTCCGGCGAAGTGGTGAAGCTCTATGTCGTGCGCCGTGATCCGAACCTCACGGAAGAGGACGTCAAGTCCTTCTGTGCGCAGCGTCTCACCAACTACAAGCGCCCGCGTGAAGTGGAATTCCGCGATGCCTTGCCGAAGACCAATGTCGGCAAGATTTTGCGGCGCGAATTGCGCGATTAACAATAAGTGCAGCCCTCTTCATCTGAGGGCTGCTTCGCCTCATTTAAACAACGCAGGCAAGTCTGCAACGGAATTCAGCACCACATCGGCGTGTGGTTCCAGCGCCTCGCGGGGGCTGTTGCCGGACAGAACACCAATGCCAAGACCAGCTTTCGCAGCCTGTGCTGTTTCGAGATCATGCAAATTATCGCCGACCATGGCGATTGCCGCCGGTTCGAGGCCAACTTTTTTCGCAAAATAAAGCAACGGATCCGCAAAAGGCTTCGGGCGTGCCGCTGTGTCATAGCCAATTACCACATCGAAAAAATGATCGATGCCCAATGCCTTGGCGGTCGCATGTGCGCCTGCTTCGGAATCATTGGTGGCAATGCCAAGGACAAAACCCATATCGCGCAGGGTTTCCAGAGTTTCCCGCAAGCCCTCAATTGCCACGGCGGAACGGGCGCCTTCGGCAACCGTATAACTATCAAATTCGGCTATTTTGGCTTTGAAGCCCGCCTCATCAATATCCGGGTGCCAAAGCTGTACGATGTCTTCAACCGTTCCGGCGGCGATCACCGAATTGGCGCGAAACCGCTTCTCCTGCCAGTCATACCCGCCCGCATCAAGAAGCGAACGTGCATAATGCTCATCGCCGTTGGCAGTCCGCTGTGCAAGGTTCCACGACACGGCAAACCATGTGCGGTCGAAATCAATCAAAGTGCCATCCTTGTCGAAAAGGATGGCACGGATCGCTTTTAGTTTCTCGGGAGCAGGCAATGCGATCATGCTTCGAGCGCGCCGGAACGCTTTTTGACTGCCGATGGCTTGGCGCCAAGCAGTTTCAGCAGATCATCACCACGACGGACATAACGCAGTGTGCGGCGGGTGAGAATACGGCCTGCCTGTGGTGCGGTCAGTGTGATGTCGCCTTCCGGCTCACCCGGACGCGTCACGACGGTCACAAGCTTTGCGCCCGCTTCCACCACATCGCCGGGAGCGACATGATAAAGCACCATACCACCTTCGGGAGCGCGCAGCATTTCTACATTTTCGAGTGGCGTGATGAGGCCCTTATAATCGAGATCAAGCTTCACACTGTCATCGCGGATAACGCCGCGATGAACGAGGAACTTATAAAGACCTTCCGCGTCACCCTTGCCCATGTCGGCATAGACATCGCTCAACCCCCGGAATTCAACGGTTGTCACAGCGCGGCGCTTCATATTGCGCTTGTCAGCAGGCAATTGCAGAACCGGATGCGCGCAGGCTTCCTCGAAAGCGGCGTCCGCTGTCGTATCCCAGGCGAGGATCGCGGTCGAGCCAAGCGCCACGGCCAGGTCCTTCATGTCGTCCACAAATTCCTTGGCGATATAGACGTAGTTTTCGCTCTCATCATCGCAATGAAGATCGAGCACAATGTCATTGGCAAGAGCCATCTTCAAAAGCGTGGCTTTCAAGCGTTGTGCAAGCGCAACAGGTGCATCCGGGCCGGGGAGTTCAGACGTATCGAAATCCGGCAGAAGCGGGAAAGCGCGGTTGAAATTGACCGCCGAGAAGAACTCAAAACGACCAAGATGCTGATGTGCCTGCCACTGGTTCGAGCCAATCGGATTGGCCTGTGGGATCACGGTAATATTGCCGAGAATGCGACCTTCTTCGGATGCTTTTTTCAGCATCGGAACGAGAAAATGCAACGCAGCTTGTCCCGGCAGCTCACCGCCATGCAGTGACGATTGCAGATAAGCGGTTGGCGCATCGCTGTCTTTGCCTGCAAAACGCAGCACACGCAGTTCAATGGCGTTACCCGGTACATCGCCGGCAAACTCGATAATCTCGGTCTTCATTTCCGTTCCCATTTTCATTCAGCACTTCATACCTAGACGAAAAAAAAGCCGGGTGTGAAACCCGGCTTTATCCTTATCCACCTGTTTGTAATATCAGGCTTTGCGGCGTGCATGCAAATGCGCAACGAGACCGACTGTCGAAGCATCTTTGCCTTCAGCAGATTCTGCACCCGAAACAACCGGCAGAAGCTCGGTTGCGAGTTCCTTGCCAAGCTCCACGCCCCACTGGTCAAACGCGTTGATGCCGAAAATCTGCGCTTCAACGAACACGCGATGTTCGTAAAGAGCGATCAGGCGGCCGAATGCAAATGGGTCTAGCTTGTCATGAACCAGCGTCAGCGAGGGGCGATTGCCCGAGAACACGCGATGCGGCGCAATGCGCTCAACTTCTGCGTCGGGCAGGTTTTTGGCCTTCAACTGCGCGCGGGCTTCTTCGAGCGTGCGCCCTTTCATCAGCGCTTCCGACTGCGCAAGGCAGTTGGCGAGCAGCATTTCATGCTGATGATCGAGGTGCTTTTCATGGCCCTTCGCCGCAACGATGAATTCGAGCGGAATGGTATCCGTGCCCTGATGCAAAAGCTGGAAGAAAGCGTGCTGGCCATTGGTGCCCGGTTCGCCCCAGACAACCGGACCGGTTGGGCCGGAAACCGGCTTGCCGTCAATGGTCACGCTCTTGCCGTTTGATTCCATATCGAGCTGCTGGAGATAAGCAGGGACACGCGCCAGACGCTGATCATACGGAATGACCGCACGGCTCGAATAATCGCAGATTGCGCGGTGCCAGTAGCCAATAAGACCGAGCCAGATTGGCAGGTTCTTTTCCAGCGGCGCATCGCGGAAATGCACATCCATCGAATGCGCGCCCGCAAGGAACTTGCGGAAATTATCCGCACCGATAGCAATCATCACTGGCAGACCAATCGCCGACCAGACCGAATAGCGACCCCCGACCCAATCCCAGAAACCAAAGACGCGTTCTTCGCCAATGCCAAATGCTGCAACCTTATCAAGGGCCGTTGAAACGGCAGCAAAATGTGCGCCAACGGCATCTTCGCCCAGCGCATCGGCAACCCACTTGCGCGCCGTCTGCGCGTTGGTCATGGTCTCGATGGTGGTGAAGGTCTTCGACGCTACAATGATGAGCGTCTTTGCCGGATCAAGCACGTTGAGCGTATCGGCAATGTGTGCGCCATCAATGTTCGACACATAATGCGCGCGTGGGCCATCATGGTAAGGCGAAAGCGCGATCGTTGCCATCACCGGACCAAGATCGGAACCGCCGATACCGATATTGACGATGTCGGTGATCTTCTTGCCTGTCGCACCCGTGATCGCGCCCGAACGGATGCCATCGGAGAAGGCAGCCATACGGTCGAGCACTTCCTTCACGTCCGGCAGGACGTTGTGGCCGTCGACCAGCACTTCTTTTGAGGTAGTATCGCGAAGGGCCACATGCAGGACTGCGCGATCTTCGGTGTTGTTGATGTGTTCGCCTGCAAACATGGCCGCACGGCGGCCTTCAACATCAGCCGCCTTTGCAAGCTCTGTCAGAAGCGCAACCGTCTCGTCGTTGATCCGGGCTTTCGACCAGTCAAACAGAAGATCGTCAAGCGATAGCGAATAACGCTCAAAACGGCCCGGATCGGCTTTGAATGCCGCACGCATGTCTTTTGGTGCTGCTTCCGCCCAATGCTTCTTCAGCTTTGCGACCGTTGCTTCCAGCTTCGCCGCGTCTCTTGCCATGATGGTACTCCAGTCAATCAAATCGATTTAATTGCGGATAAGTAAGCATTTTATTCAAGAATTGCATCCGTTAAATTACAGAAATTTTCCATTTTGATGCGGTTCCCTATATGCATATGCATCAATTTAGGTTGATCAGGAGTTTAGTCAAAGCATGGACCTCGTCGGAGAAGAGAGAATCAGCGCACCCCGACAGGCCGTCTGGGATGCCTTGAATGACATTGAGACGTTGAAAAGCTGCATTCCTGGCTGCGAAGATTTGGAACGAATCTCAGACACGGAAATCCGTGCAGCACTCAAAGTCAGCCTCGGCGTGATCAAGGTCCGTTTCCACGGGATGCTTGAGCTCTCCAATATGAACCCGCCCGCGTCTTATACGATATCGGGGCGTGGCGAAGGCTCGATTGCCGGCTTTGCGCATGGTGATACGGATGTGACACTGACGGAAGATGCTCAAGACACGATCCTGAGCTACGTGATCCGTGGCGATGCCGGTGGCAAGATCGCACAACTTGGGTCGAAACTGCTCGGTTCGGTCGCACGCAAGATTGCGGATCGCTTCTTTGCCAATATCGGTGCTGCAGCGGCGCAAAAAGCGGCGGATAATGCCGCTGCAAAAACGGCATAATTTCATTCCACGATGGTATGAGAATAGATGGGAAAGCGTTTTTGCTTTTCGTCCTTATGAGATAGTCGATAATCCAGCAGCATGATGAAGGCCTATCGGCATGAAACCCAGAGACACAGCGACCTATATTTTCCTAGCCATTGCATGGGGACTATCGTTCCTCGTGGTGCTGCGCGTGGTCGAAGCCTTTGGCTGGGTTGGTGCGGTTGCATTCCGCTCCTTCATTGCCGCAGGAACTCTTTTTGCGATTGCAAAACTATCCGGGCGCAAGCTTGATTTTCACGCGGGCTGGAAGCCATTTGCGATCGTGGGGGCGACAACCGTGGCAGGCCAGTTGATCGGCCTTTCCTACGGCACACCGCTGATTGGCACGGCGATGGCTGCGATCTGCGTTGCATCGATTCCGCTTTTCTCGATGGTTATCAGCCAGCTATGGGGCCTTGAACGCATCACCTCTCGCGGCTTGATCGGCCTGTTGCTCGGTGTCACCGGCATCGTGCTGCTGGTTGGCTTCCCGGCCGTGGCCGTAACGCCTGAATTTATCATGGGCTGTATTGCCGTGATGTTTTCATGCTTTTCGGCAGCCTTCGGCAGCAATTATGCAAGCCGCCGTCTGTCCACAACCGGCTCGTGGGAAACCACAATCGGCGCATTCGTCTTTGGCGGCATTCTGACGCTGCCACTGATTTTCGCCATTCCGGTACCGACAACACCGGGACTGGTTGATGTTGTCTATCTGCTTGTTTCGGCCTGCGTTATGAGCGCCCTCACCTATGTGCTTTATTTCAGACTGGTCGGAAATGTCGGACCAACAAAGGCCATCAGCGTCGAATTTGCAGTGACCGTGATTGCGGTTCTGGTCGGTGCGGTTTTCTTGAAAGAACAGCTCTCCATTATCCAGTTTGTCGGAGCGGCCGTCATCATTGCTGGCTGTGCGCTGGTGCTCAGCTCACGCCCATCGCTGCCAAAGGAAGCGGAAGCTTTCCCGAGTGCTGAGACCGACGAAACATCTGACAGCACTATTATCAAATCAGAGACCATTTGATTTTCAAACGCCAACGCGTTTCAAAGGCCCGTGCTTTCAAAGCCGGGCCTTTCGCTATTTCTGGTATCTAAAAGTCATAAATTGACCAGATGATAAAAAATTTGACCTTCTGTGAAAATCTGTCATCCTGTCAGTAACGGGCACTACGCGACGATAAAGATCGCAGCCCGGAACAGAGTTTATGGTGCGCAAAGGGAACCCGCGCCTGAACAAGCAAAAATGGGAGATGCGATCTATGAGATCAGCAGAGAATTCGCCTATTGATGCAATTGATAATCCGGGACACGCGAACGGGCCTGATATCCATGGCTCGCGGCTTCAGAAAGCCGACTATGCGCATGTTTTCGATGATCTGCATCCGCCGCTGAACAAGCATGAAGCCCTCGTTGAATCTGACCGCTGCTATTACTGCTATGATGCGCCTTGCATGAATGCATGCCCGACCAGCATCGATATTCCGCGTTTCATTCGCCAGATTAACACTGGTAATGCCATCGGTGCCGCCAAGACCATTCTTTCAGAAAACATTCTGGGTGGCATGTGCGCCCGCGTCTGCCCGACCGAAACGCTCTGCGAAGAAGTGTGTGTTCGCGAAACTTCTGAGGGTAAGCCTGTCAAAATCGGTGAATTGCAGCGTTATGCCACCGATGTTTTGATGGCAACCGGCAATCATCCCTTCAAGCGCGCACCCGATACCGGCAAGCACATTGCCATTGTGGGTGCAGGTCCAGCAGGTCTTTCTGCGGCGCATCGCCTTGCGATGCATGGGCATCAGGTGACGATTTTTGAAGCGCGGCCCAAGGGCGGCGGTCTCAATGAATATGGTATTGCCGCCTATAAGACGGTCAATAATTTCGCCCAGCGCGAACTGGAATTCGTGCTGAAAATCGGCGCAATCCATATCGAATATAACCAGACACTCGGTCAGGACATCACGATTGAAGCGCTGAAAGCAGGTTTTGATGCGGTGTTCCTCGGCATGGGCATGCCCGGCGTCAATGATCTGGGACTTGTTGGCGAAGACGCTCCCAATGTGATTGATGCGGTGGATTACATCGCCAATCTGCGTCAGGCAAAAGACTTATCGCTCCTGCCCGTTGGCCGCAATGTGGTGGTGATCGGCGGCGGCATGACCGCCGTGGACGTTGCTATCCAGACCAAGAAGCTTGGCGCTGAAAACGTGACAATCGTTTATCGTCGCGGTCAGGAAAGCATGAATGCCAGCGCCTATGAACAGGAACTGGCGCAAATCCATGGCGTGGTGATCCGCCACTGGTTGCAGCCACACGCACTTGAACGGAGCGAAGACGGCACGGTCAATGCGGTTGTGTTTGAATATACCAATGCCGATAGCGGCAAGCTTTCCGGCACCGGCGAATATCTCATTCTGGAAGCCGATCAGGTCTTCAAGGCTATCGGCCAAAAGTTTGAACCGGAACCGATTGCCGGGGCTGGCATAGGTCTCTCCAAAGGACGCATCAGCGTCGATGACGAGCGTCGCACATCCGTTGAGGGCATTTGGGCGGGGGGCGACTGCGTTGCAGGTGGTCAGGATCTGACTGTTGCATCGGTGGAAGACGGCAAAGTAGCCGCCGAATCCATTCATGCGACGCTGACAAAACGTCCCGAAGCCATTGAAGGCTTTGCCGATGCGGTACTGTCGGGCGGTGCGCTGCATGCGCCAACCCCCACGACTTACCGTGACCGCAGCGTGCCATTGGGCCAGGAACAGGGCTGAGGAGAGTAGACATGGCTGATCTTTCGACGAACTTCCTCGGTATCAAGTCGCCAAACCCGTTCTGGCTGGCATCTGCCCCGCCGACTGACAAGGCTTACAATGTCGAACGGGCTTTCAAGGCTGGCTGGGGCGGCGTGGTCTGGAAAACGCTCGGTTCCGAAGGCCCGCCGGTGGTCAACGTCAATGGTCCGCGCTATGGCGCGATCCATGGTGCCGACCGGCGATTGCTGGGTCTGAACAATATTGAGCTGATCACGGATCGGCCGCTTGAGGTGAACCTTCGCGAAATGAAAGAAGTGAAAATGCGCTGGCCTGACCGCGCATTGATCGCTTCGATCATGGTGCCATGCGAAGAAGAAGCTTGGAAAGCCATTCTGCCGCTGGTGGAAGAAACAGGCGCTGACGGCATCGAGCTTAATTTTGGTTGCCCGCACGGTATGAGCGAACGCGGCATGGGTGCGGCTGTCGGTCAGGTGCCGGAATATGTCGGCATGGTTGTGAAATGGTGCAAGCAATATAGCCGTATGCCGGTGATCACCAAGCTGACGCCGAACATCACCGATATTCGCAAGCCTGCACGCGGCGCAAAGGCCAATGGCACCGATGCTGTGTCGCTGATCAACACGATCAATTCGATTGTGTCGGTTGATTTGGACAGCATGTCGCCGGTTCCGTCTATTGATGGTCGCGGCAGCCATGGCGGCTATTGCGGACCAGCCGTCAAGCCAATTGCGCTCAACATGGTGGCGGAAATTGCCCGCGATCCTGAAACCTATGGCCTGCCGATTTCAGGCATTGGCGGCATTACGACATGGCGCGATGCGGCTGAATTTATCGCACTCGGCTGCGGTACCGTTCAGGTCTGTACTGCTGCCATGACCTATGGTTTCAAGGTGGTTGAAGAAATGATCGACGGTCTTTCCGACTGGATGGACAGCAAAGGCTATCAGACGCTGGATGATTTCCGCGGCATGGCTGTGGGGCATGTCAGCGACTGGCAGTATCTCAACCTCAATTATGTCACCAAGGCACGGATTGATCAGGATTCCTGCATCAAGTGCGGTCGTTGCCATATTGCCTGTGAAGACACCTCGCATCAGGCAATCACCAGTCTTGTGAATGGTGCGCGACACTTTGAGGTGATCGACGAGGAATGCGTTGGCTGCAATCTTTGCGTCAATGTCTGCCCGGTCGAGGATTGCATCACCATGGAGCAGATCGGCGATTTCGATCCACGCACCAAGGCACCGATCCCGGCAGAATATGCCAACTGGACGACCCATCCGAACAATCCGATGGCCGTCAAGGAAGCGGCTGAATAGAGCGCATCCCGAAAAGTGGGAACCGCCTACGCGGGGAAATTAGTCCACTGGACTAATTTCTGTTCCCGCTCCGATCAGATAAGATGCGCGTAGAACAAATGTCAAAGACGCCGGGGGAAACTCCGGCGTCTTTCATTTGAGAGAAGTGATTTAGCGGCTGATGCGTTTGCCTTTTTCGGGCTCAAACACATGACTGGTTGCCGGATCAACAGCGATTGTCAGTGTATCACCCGGGCGTATTGTCAGGCGCTCGCGGAAGAGGCATGTAACCGGCTGATCGCCCAGCTTGCCCATGACCATGATTTCCGAGCCGGTTGGCTCAACGATTTCAACGGTCACCGGCACGCCGTTATCGGCAATTTTCATATGCTCCGGGCGCATGCCATAGACGGCTTTGCCCGAAAGGCCGGCATAATCGCCGTCTGGAAGCGGCATGCGGAAGCCGCCATCAGCCACGAACGAGCCTTCTTCGATCTTGCCATTGACGAAGTTCATCGATGGCGAACCGATGAAGCCCGCCACAAACATATTGGCCGGACGATCATACAATTCGAGCGGTGCGCCAATCTGCTCCACAAGACCATCACGCATGACAACAATCTTGTCGGCCATGGTCATGGCTTCGATCTGGTCGTGGGTCACGTAGATCGTGGTGGTCTTCAGACGCTGATGCAGGCCCTTGATCTCGCCGCGCATCTGCACGCGCAGCTTTGCATCGAGGTTGGACAGCGGTTCATCAAACAAAAACACCTGTGGATCGCGAACGATTGCGCGACCCATGGCTACGCGCTGACGCTGACCGCCGGAGAGCTGGCGTGGAAAGCGGTCGAGCAGCTTGTTCAGCCCGAGGATTTCGGCTGCACGATTTACGCGGCTGTCGCGTTCTTCCTTCGGCGCATTTTTCAGCATGAGCGCGAAGCCCATATTGTCGGCCACCGTCATATGCGGATAAAGCGCATAATTCTGGAACACCATGGCAATATCGCGTTCCTTGGCGCGCAGGTCATTGACGATGCGCGGACCAATGGCGATTTCGCCGTCGCTGATTTCTTCAAGCCCTGCGATCATGCGCAGAAGCGTGGATTTTCCACAGCCCGACGGGCCGACGAGTACGACAAATTCGCCGTCCTGAATATCCACGGATACGCCATGCAAAACGCCGACATTGCCATATTTCTTGATTGCATTTCGGATGGATACAGATGCCATCTTGAACCTCAACTCTTATTTGACGGCGCCTGCGGTCAGACCTGCAACGATCTGGCGCTGTGCGAATACGGTTAGCAACAGGACCGGCAACGTCACCACAAGAGCTGCGGCGGCGAGCGGACCCCAACTGACCTGTTCAAAGGACAGCATGTTGTAGACTGCGACGGGTAAAGTGCGTGTCTCGCGGCTTGCGAGCACAATGCCGAAAACGAAATTGTTCCATGAGAAGATCACCGCGAGGATCAGTGAAACCACGATGCCCGGCTTGGCGATTGGCAATGCCACTTTCATAAACACCTGCCACGACGACGCACCATCAATTGTAGCTGCTTCTTCAAGTTCCATCGGCGTTGTCTCGAAATAACCGATCATGATCCAGATCACGATAGGAACGGTGACGACGAGATGGATGATGATCTGCGGCCAGAGCGTGCCCAGAAGACCAAGCGTCTGGAACAGCAGGAACAACGGGATCAAATAGGACAGGCCCGGGGTCATACGCGCAATCATGATGACAATTGCCGATTTGTTGGCGCGCAGACGGGCAATGCCGTAGCCTGCCGGAACACCGACCAGCAGCGCCAACAAAGTGGCCGTTCCGGTGACGAGAATACTGTTCCAGAAATAGAGCAGGAAGTCGTTGGTCTCGAAAATGCCGGTATAGTTCGACCATGCAATGCGGTCAGGGATCAGGATGGGCGGATAAGCGCCGTTGTCGATTTCATATTTCAGCGAAAGCGACAGCATCCAGACGAAGAAGAAGATTGCAGGCGACACGATCACGAAAACCATGAGTGCCGTGCCAAGCTTGGAAAGAATTGACTTGCGTGCCATGGTCAGTCCTCACGAGTTCCACTTGGTCCGCTGGCGCAGGGCCAGAAGAACCATCGACATGGCGATGATGACAATGAAGAACACCACGGCAATCGCCGATCCATAGCCAATATCGTAATAGGAAAACGCCACATTATAGAGATAGATATTGATGGTTTCCGATGCCGTTCCGGGTCCGCCCTGTGTCATCGCATAGATGATATCGAAGCTTTTGAGAGCGTCGATTGAGCGGATAATCACGGCAACCATAATAAACGGCAGGATCATCGGCAGCGTGATATAGCGGAATTTCTGCCAGCCATTGGCGCCATCGATTTCCGCGCTTTCAAACGGATCGCGCGGCATGGAGGCAAGGCCACCCAGAACAATCAGCATGACCAGCGGCGTCCACTGCCAGGTTTCGACAATCACCAACGACGGAATAACCGTGCTCTGGTTGAAAATCCATTCCTGCGGCGGAATGCCAATCAGCGACAGAAGATAGTTCAGCACGCCAAGCTGCGGATGATACATCATCGTCCAGACCAGAGCGACCGCCACCGGCGTTGCCATCATCGGCATCACAAAAATACCGCGCAACAGGCCGCGCATCGGTAGTTTGCTGTCAAAGACCAGCGCTGCAATCGTGCCCAATATCATCGGGGCCACGACCGAAAGAACCGTATAGACAACCGTGTGCCACATGGATTCCCAGAAGCGTATATCGGCTGCAAGACGCAGATAGTTGTCAAAGCCAACAAAGCTTTGCTCACCACCAAGCTGCCATTGGTTTCCACTCATCCAGAGCGTAAATACCCATGGGAAAACGATCACCGCCCCGACGGTGATCAAGGCAGGAAGAACGAACGGCCAATAACTTGGCCTCAAACGGTTTGTGACTGGCTTGCTAACGGAAGCGGCCTTGGTGGCCGCTTCTGCTTTTGCACCGATCGGGGCGGCAGATGTCATTTCCCTTCGCTCCGTGCGAGGACCGGACGGAATTCTTCCGTCGCGCGTTTCATTTCAGTTTCTGCATCCGCACCATTCAACAGATTGGTGAGGCCAACACCGATGATGTCGCGGAATTCCGTGACCGGCACAATGACGGGCAGGCAGAGCTGGCTGATCGGGGCAGATTGCGAAAGCGCGTTCACCCAGCCTTCCGGCATGGTGACGCCCTTACGGACTTCTGCATCGTCGATAATCGACTTGCGGAATGGAACGCCCGATCCCGATTGCAGAAGACGCGCGCCCATTTCCTTGGAAATGGCCCACTGGCAGTAAAGATATGCGGCTTCCTTATTCTTGGAAGCTTCGGTCACGCCGATGCCGTCGCCGGTGGTCGGGGCTGCCTGTGCATTGGGACCAGCTGGCATGACGCCATAGCCAACCTTGCCGACAACGCGCGACTTGTTCGGGTCTTCAAGCGGTGGCGCAAAGCCGATACCGTCGAGCCACATGCCAACACGACCTTGCAGGAAGTTCGACTGGCATTCAGCCCAGTTGAAGCCCGCAACGCCGGGAGGTGCTGATTTGGTCATCAGACGCTGATAGAGCTTGGCGGCCTCGATGCCTTCCGGTGAATCGGTCTGAACATTGCCATCGGCATCGACAGACTGCTTGCCATAGCCAAGCATGAGGCTGGTGAACACCGGCGCATTGGCATTCTTCATGCCACGTGCAACGAAACCATAGGTTCGGGTCGACGGATCCGTCAGTGCTTCGGCAGTTGTGACCAGTTCTTCAAAGGTCTTCGGGAATTCAAGGCCCTTCTCCGCAAAGAGGTCCTTATTGTAATAGATGATCCAGTAATCAACCGAGAATGGCAGCGCACCGAAGCGGCCATTGGCATCCTTGGCGAATGTCAGACCGGCGCTTGCGAAATCATCTTCTGTCAGCGACGCATCAGTCAGCGTCGGGTCTTTCAGAAACGGAGTGAGGTCGGCAAGCCAGCCGCCCTTCTCAAACTGACGCTTCTGAACGTGATAGCTGATGTGGATGACGTCGAAGCTTGGACGGCCCGAGGTCAGCTCGATCACAGCCTTCTGGCGCTGCTGCTGTTCCGGCATCTGTTCGGAGTTGACCTTGATGCCGGTGAGGTCTTCAAATTCCTTCTGATGCTTCTGAAGGAGTTCGCCACGCGGGCTCTTGATAAGGTTTACTTCAAGTGTCGTGCCGGCATATTTCTTCCAGTCAACATTGGACTGGGCAAATGACGGCGTGAAGCCTGTAATGCCAGTTGCAGCAATTGCTGCGGTTCCGGCCAAAAACTGGCGACGTGTTGGACGTAAAAGATTCACTGCTTACTCCTCCCCTTTTGCGTTTTAGCTTGGCGACTCCTCTCGCCAAGCTTGTATACTTATATGTGCAAAGCCAGCTTCCGCGCATTGTTGATATGAACGGCGATGGCATCCATGGCTGTCTGCGGGTCGCGTGTCTCGATGGCGCTTAACACCGTGAGATGTTCCTGCATGACAGGGATCACACGTCCGGTGATGCGAAAACGCTCCTGATTGATCAGCCGCATCTTGATCGTGTTGGTCTGATAAGCCCGCCAGATGATGTCGTTGTCGAGTGAGCCGACAATCGTATCATGCAGGCTCCAGTCAATATTCTGGGCCTGTTGCTCCAGCTCCGGCGTTTCACCCTCGCGCATTGCGCGATTGAGCGTGTCTTCATGCTCGGCACGCAGCGAGCGAAGCAATTCGTCCGAGGCCGACTGGCAGAAAATCGCAACCGACTCCTTTTCTATGAAAAGGCGGAACTGAAAGGCTTCGCGGATCAGATTGAGATCAATATGCGCGATCTGCAGCCCGCGCTGCGGGACCGTCTTGATCAGACCTTCCGTTTCCAGACGCGGAATCAATTCGCGGATCGCGCCCAGCGGCAGCCCCGTCATCGTGACAAGCTGCCGCTGCGAAACGAACTGGCCCGGATGAAAATCACGCGCCAGCAAATGCTCGGTGAAGCTCTGATAAGCTTTATCGCGCAATTTTACCGGTTCGCTGTGATCGTCCGCCAAAGCCACTTCCTTCTCCGTTATCGACGCTTATGCCGTCATCAGGCCGCTTTTGCCATATGCAAACGGTCAAATACACTGCCAATTGCTTCGAAATCCGCATCATTGAGCGAAACCAGAGGCGCACGGACGCGGCGCCATTCCTTGTCGCCCGTATGACGCGCAACCATGGCCTTGACGGCAGGGGTGACCGGATAGTTGAGCAATTGGCGCACGGCGCCAACCAGCTCGTCGTCATCCAGCCCCTCGTTAATCATACGCAGAAGACGGTCCGGGAACAGATTGGCCATACCAGAAATCGCTCCCTGTCCGCCAAGACGCACACCGGCTGCAAGATCACGCTCATCGCCAATCAGGATCGCAATGTCCTTGTGGGCGGCCAGCAGCTTTTCCGTATAGGCCCAGGTGCCGGAAGAGTCCTTCACGCCGATGATGATGTCACCAAAAGCCGCACGAAGACGCGTGATGAGATCGACCGACAGTTCAACAACCGTCACCGACGGGATGTTGTAAAGGATGATACCACGAGCCTCTTTACCCAAGCCCTTGAGGACTGCCGAAAACCAGTTGAACAGACCCTCATCGGAGAGGTTCTTGAAATAGGACGGTGGCGCGAGAAGGATAGCCTTGCAACCGCGGCGCAATGCATCGGCTGACTGCGCGACGGCATCGGCAATCGCGTTTTCCATGACACCAACAACAATGTTGGAAGCGGCAAAACCTTGCGCAATAAAAGCATCAAGAAGCGCCGCACGTTCGGCATCACCAATGGAAGAACCTTCACCAGTTGTGCCGAATAAAGTCACGCTTGAACAGCCGCTGTCGAGGCGGGCGCGAGCGTGCGCTATCGCGCGACTGACGTCGATATTGCCGTCGGCATCAAATGGTGTCGTAAGCGCTGCAGAGAGACCGAAACGCTCCTGCCCGGAATGAATATGTGCCAAAACTGGCTCCTCCCAAGATTGAACTGTAAGTTGGCACATACTAACATGTTAGTAAATAGTCAATTCGGGTTCAGCACGTAAATATCATTTTTTTGAAGGGATATTTAAAGTTATTGAGCCGGAACGACGCCGGTTTCAAGGAAGGAAAAGACCTCCGTCTGGCTTGGCGAACCAGCGCGTCCGCCAAAGCGTGCACATTTGATGGCCGCAGCAGCATTGGCAAAGCGGATGATGTCCGTCATCTCCCTGCCTTCAACCAGACCATGCGCAAAAGCACCATGGAAGACATCGCCGGCTGCCAGCGTATCGACGGCATCGACCTTGAAACCCGGCACGTGGGAAACGGACCTGCCAGCACCTTCCGTCCAATAGCAGCCATCTGCGCCAGCCGTGACAGACGTGAACACATCGTAGCGATTGCTTAAAATGCGGACACATTCCGGCAAATCCGGCGTTCCCGCGACACTGATTGCGGCAGGCTCAGAGGCAACAATATGTGTTGCCAGCGGCAACAAGGTTTCCAGCAATTCGACAGGTGCTGTATCGGCATCCAATATCGCCGGGATACCCGCCTCTCGTGCCGCACGAAGCGCCGTTTCAGCCGCCCACGGCCAGCGCACATCGGTCATAACAGCGGCATAGCTTCCGGCTGCAATTGGCGGTACGGTTTCAGCCGGACTTGCAAGTCTGCGATCATAAAATGGCACGATCATGCGTTCGCCATTTGCATCGACAAGGATCGAAGAGAAAGCCGTTCGCGCATCGTCAAGCCGCCGGATATAGCCGCAATCAATGCCTTCGGCTTCAAGCTCTGCGACAGCGCGATCACCGACAGGGTCGGCTCCCGCAGACGCCCACAGTGCCACCTCGCCGCCAAGCCGCGCAATGGCGCTCGCAGCACTTGAAGCCATACCGGCTGCGATCTCAACGGCCTCGCGCGGCAGATATTTACCTGCCGCTTGAGGGAGCACATCAAGGCGGAAAATGGTGTCCATGGTCAGGGCACCGACGCAGAGAATCTTGGAAGTCATGATTACGAAATCAGGCCTTCAGAGATTAAGGTCTGCCAGAATTCATCCGGGATCGACTGCTCGAACCAGACGACATTTTGTCTGATTTGTTCTGGCGAACGCACGCCGATCAGAATGGAGCTGACAGCCTCATGCCGCAACGGAAACTGCATGGCAGCAGCGGCCAGCGGCACATTGAACCCGTCGCAAATATCGTGCAGGCGATTGGTTCGTGCAATGATTTCAGCAGGCGCATCGGCATAGTCGAACTTCTGTTCGCCGCCGCGCGGGGCTGCGAGAATGCCCGAATTGAACACACCAGCAATCACCAGCGCCATGCCACGCTTTTGCGCCAGCGGCAGGAATTCTTTTTCGGAAACCTGATCAAGCAGCGAATAGCGGCCAGCCAGAAGCGAGCAATCAAGATCCGCCTCTTCCAGCGCATCGCGAATGATCTGCCATTCGTTAACGCCAAGACCAAAGCCCTTGATATTGCCTGCATCGCGCAACTCGGTCAGTGCGCGGAAGCCGCCGCCTTTGGTCAGCGCATTCCAGTGAAGCTCATGCCGGTCGGCATGGGTCACGCGGCCGATGTCATGGACATAGAGCAGATCGATTTCCGGAAAGCCAAGACGCTGCTGGCTGTCATCGAAGCTGCGCATCACGCCGTCATAGCTGTAATCAAAGACCTCCCGGAAATTGAGGCCATTGTGCCATCCCGAATCAAGTGGATTCTTTGGCGGCGCTGGCGGCAATGTACGACCAGCGCGCTCATTGGTCATCAAGCGTCCGACCTTAGTGGAAACAACCGCACGTTCGCTCTTTTCGCGCAGCATATCGCCCAGCAGATGCTCGCAACGGCCATAGCCATACATCGGTGCGCTGTCGAAATAGCGGATGCCGCTCTCCCAACCGGCTTCCAGCAACGCGTCTGCGTCAGCACGGGAAACAGGCGCATAGAGACCGCCCAAAGGCGCCGTTCCCAGACCAAGAGCTGTTACGCTGAGACCAGTATGTCCAAGTAAACGCTTCTCGGATGCTTTAAGTTGCATGGATATCTCCTCCAGAATCTATGCTTTGACGCCTTAGAGCGCGGAGAGACTGATAAAAGGAAGATAATCAATGCGCAAACGAAAAACTTATTCATCTGCGAATATGGATTTAAGCCATTTCGGAGAACCGGGCCTGAATGTTTTGCGAGAGCAGCGCAACCGGACGGGATTGATCACCCGCCTTAACCCAGATCAGCTCTTCAATTTCACTGGAAGCCGCAGGCTTTTGCCCATCCCTCAAAGTGAGATGGAAAAGCTCGGCTTCAACGATAGAATCCACCTCATTGGCTGCAGGTGCAGACATGCGTGCGGCATAAGTTAACTGACTTTCGTCAATGACAATGCCAAGCTCTTCTTCAATCTCGCGGATCAGGGCTGTTTCGGGCGCTTCGCCAGCATCGATTTTGCCACCGGGCTGGAAGAAAATCTCGCTACCGCGCTTGCGCACGAGGAGGAAACGGCCCGCTTCATCGCGGACAATAGCTGCTGCAATAAGAATCGTTTTCATAGGGGCGAAACATCGTCGCGAACACGGATACCGTCAAGCAGAAGAGCGCTGATTGATTTGACTGTTTCGCTATAAAAATCGGGTGCATCCGCACGTTTGCCGAGAAGTGCCGATACCTGCACCGCAAAATCGGCATAATGCTGGGTCACCGCCCAAATCGTGAAAATTAGGTGATAAGGATCAATGGGCGCCAGACGCTTCTGATCAATCCAGCGCTGTATAACTGCCGCTTTTTCATCGACCAGTTCCCGCAAATGCCCATTCAGGAATTCAGACATGGCGGGTGCACCATGAAGAATTTCATTGGCAAACAACCGGGATGCTTCAGGCTTGCTAACAGAAACTTCCAACTTGATTGCGATATAGCGCCGTAGCTCTTCAAGGGGATCGCCATCAGGGTCGATATTCTCGAATGGCTCCATCCACGTCACCATCGTATCCTGAAGAACGGTTACATAAATATTCTGCTTACGCGGAAAATAATACAGCAGATTGGGCTTCGACATGCCCGCCTTTTCCGCTATCTGGTCAATCGTTGCCCCACGGAAGCCATAAGCGGAAAAAACCTCAAGCGCTGCATCCAGAATCAGCCTGCGATTGATGCTCTGTATTCGCGTTGAACCCTCTGTCTTTTCAAGAGGCTCGCTTTCCGTAACAGGTTCCGCATCTGTGACCATTTAGCACCTTTTCGTGAGGCAAAATTTTTTAAAACCGCTTGACCGGTGCCGAACGCTCTTCTAGCCTGCATTTTGACCAACTAGTCAAGTTTTTGCAATCATCGCGTCAAGATTGAGGGCAAGAAGATTGAGGCCAAAGAGCCGGGTCGCGGGAACAACATAACATGTGAGGCGCTGGCAGCAATGCCACTGTTATTGCATGCTTGAAATCTGGAGGCAGAGCAATATGGCGCTCAGCAGCAATCTCAAGGTTAATGGCGACAGGCTGTGGGACAGCCTGATGGATATGGCCAAGATTGGCCCCGGACTGCGCGGTGGCAATAACCGACAGACGCTGACCGATGAAGATGCCGAAGGTCGCCAGCTTTTTCAGAAATGGTGCGAACAGGCCGGGTTGTCGATGACCGTCGACACGATGGGCAATATGTTTTTTCTTCGCCCCGGCGAAGACGCCGATGCTGATCCGGTCTATATGGGCAGTCATCTCGACACGCAGCCGACAGGCGGCAAATATGACGGGGTGCTTGGTGTGCTGGGCGGACTTGAAGTCATGCGCACATTGAACGACACAAATATCAAGACAAAACGCCCGATTGTGGTGGTCAACTGGACCAATGAAGAAGGCACGCGTTTTGCGCCTGCAATGCTTGCTTCCGGCGTTTTTGCGGGAGAGCTTGAGCAAGACTGGGCCTATGCGCGTACCGACGCCAAAGGCAAGAAATTCATCGATGAGCTGGAGCGTATTGGCTGGAAGGGCGACGAGCCGGTCGGCAAGCGCAAAATCCATTCGATGTTTGAGTTGCACATCGAACAAGGCCCGATCCTGGAGATTGAAAACAAGGATATTGGCGTTGTCACCCATGGGCAGGGCCTGTGGTGGTTGCAGGTCACATTGACCGGCAAGGAGGCGCATACCGGCTCCACGCCGATGAAGATGCGCAAAAATGCAAGCCTTGGCTTGGGCAAGCTTCTGCAACTCGTCAATGAAATTGCGATGGACTATCAGCCGGATGCGGTCGGTGGCGTGGGCCATATTGAAGTTTCGCCGAACTCTCGCAATGTTCTGCCGGGCCAAATCGTCTTTACCGTCGATTTCCGTTCGCCAGATCAGAAAACACTCGATGCCATGAAAGCGCGCTTTGAAACGGAAGCGCCAAAGATCGCGGAAGACCTTGGCATCGGGATTGAGATTGAAGTGGCCGGTCATTTTGACCCTGTCACTTTCGATGACGGCTGCGTCACAGCCATTCGCAATGCAGCCGAGCGGCTTGGTTACAGCCATCGCAACATTGTTTCCGGTGCCGGTCACGACGCCTGCTGGATCAATCGGGTAGCACCAACGGCGATGGTCATGTGTCCATGCGTGGATGGTCTCAGCCACAACGAAGACGAAGAAATCTCAAAGGAGTGGGCATCGGCTGGCGCTGATGTGCTGCTTCATGCCGTATTGGAGAGTGCTGAAATTGTGAGTTAATTTCCAGCCCATCCAATGCTGCTGAATGTTCGAAACAAAACCAAAAAGGGGAACGCGAACATGGTTAGTTCTGGGGCAAGTAAGGTCATCAAAGGCGGCACCGTGATTACGGCTGACCGCACCTTCAAAGCCGACGTTCTTATCGAAGGCGAGAAGATTGTTGCCGTGGGCGATAATCTGACCGGCAATGAAACGATTGATGCAACTGGCTGTTACATCATGCCCGGTGGCATTGATCCGCATACGCATTTGCAGATGCCTTTCATGGGCACCTATTCGTCTGACGATTTCGATACCGGCACCGCCGCAGCACTCGCGGGTGGCACAACCATGGTGGTTGATTTCGTGCTGCCGGGACCGGAAGGCAATCTGCTCGATGCATTGCAGGAATGGTTCCAGAAGGCAGGCAAGGCCCGCACTGATTATTCGTTCCACATGGCAATTACTGGCTGGAGTGAACGTGCTTTTAATGAAATGCCAGAAGTGGTGAAGCGCGGCATCAATACATTCAAGCACTTCATGGCCTATAAGGGCGCGTTGATGGTCAATGATGACGAGATGTTCGCATCATTCCAGCGCTGTGCGGAGCTGGGTGCCATCCCGCTGGTTCACGCGGAAAACGGCGATATTGTTGCGCAATTGCAGGCAAAACTTCTCGCCGCGGGCAATGACGGACCGGAGGCGCACGCCTATTCACGCCCGCCGGAAGTCGAAGGCGAAGCGACCAACCGCGCCATCATGATTGCCGATCAGGCCGGTGTGCCGCTTTATGTGGTGCACACATCCTGCGAGCAGGCGCATGAAGCTATCCGTCGCGCACGCCAGAAAGGGATGCGGGTTTATGGCGAGCCGCTGATCCAGCATTTGACGCTTGATGAAAGCGAATATCACAATCGCGATTGGGACTATGCTGCACGCCGCGTGATGTCGCCGCCATTCCGCGACAAGATCAACCAGGACAGCCTGTGGGCCGGACTGGCCGCCGGAAGCCTGCAATGCGTTGCAACCGATCACTGCGCCTTCACCTCGGAGCAGAAGCGTCATGGCATTGGCAATTTCACCAAGATCCCGAACGGCACCGGCGGGCTTGAAGAACGGTTGCCCGTGCTCTGGACGCGCGGCGTTCGCACCGGACGTCTGACGCCAAACGAGTTCGTGGCCGTGACTTCGACCAATATTGCGAAAATTCTCAATATCTATCCGCAGAAGGGAGCGATCCTGCCGGGTGCCGATGCCGATATCATCATATGGGACCCGGAGGCGACCAAAAAGGTTTCTGCCAAGACGCAGCATTCTTCCATTGATTACAATGTGTTTGAAGGTTTTGAGCTGAAAGGCCTGCCGGTCAAGACATTCTCGCGCGGACGTCTTGCCTTTGACAATGGCCATGTGACGGCACAGCCGGGCGACGGACGCTTTGTCGAACGTGAACCGAATGGCGCTGCCAACAAGGCGCTGTCGCAGTGGAAAGAAATCGTAGCACCCCGCAAGGTGGAACGCAGCGCCGAACATATGCCGATAGGGGTCTGAACCATGGCTCTGGCTCAATTTCGGGAAATGCGCATGAATTCAGAAAACAGCGTTGCCCCGGAAAGGGGCCTGAAGACTGCAGAAACAGTCATCGACATTAAGGACCTGTCATTGGTTTTTGAAACCAATGACGGCCCGGTTCACGCCCTGTCCGACATCAATCTCGCGATTCAACGTGGCGAGTTTGTTTCTTTTATTGGGCCGTCTGGTTGCGGCAAAACCACCTTGATGCGTGTCGTGGCTGATCTTGAACAGCCCACGTCCGGCTCTGTAACCGTCAACGGCAAGACACCGGAACAGGCGCGGCTGGACCGCTCTTACGGCTATGTGTTTCAGGCAGCGGCATTGTTTCCGTGGCGCACGATTGAAGACAATATCAGCCTGCCACTTGAAATTATGGGCCATTCAAAAGCCGAGCGAAAAGCCCGGATTGAGAAAAATCTGGCGCTGGTGAACCTTTCGGGCTTTGGCAAGAAATTTCCATGGCAGCTTTCCGGCGGGATGCAGCAGCGGGCATCGATTGCGCGTGCATTGTCTTTTGACCCCGACATGCTGCTGATGGACGAACCCTTCGGCGCACTGGATGAGATCGTGCGCGACCATCTCAACGAACAGCTTCTGAAGCTTTGGGCGGCAACGCAGAAGACTGTGATTTTCGTAACGCACTCCATTCCCGAAGCGGTGTTTTTGTCGACCAAGATCGTGGTGATGAGTCCGCGTCCGGGCCGCATTCATGAAATCATCGACTGCGATCTCGGACCAGATCGCACGCTGGATATCCGTGAGACGGAAGCATTTCTCAAAATCGCCCATCGTGTGCGCGAAGGGCTTCGGCTGGGGCACGCGCATGACGAATGACCCGAAATTACCTGTTGAAGGAAGCCTGTCATGATGGCTTTTTTTCGCGACAAGTTTTTGCCGGTTGCCACCGTTCTGGTGGTTATGATTCCGCTCTGGTATGCTTTTGCGGTCTACCTCAATGCACCGTTTGAGCGTGATCAGGCGCAACGTGCCGGAACCGAAATCGGGTTTTCAACGCTTGTGGCCAACACCATGCAGCAGGATCGCCCTGTGCTGCCTGCGCCGCATCAGGTGGCAAATGAGCTTTGGAAAACAGTCTTTGTCGTCAAGCCCAGTTCCAAACGCAGCCTCGTCTATCATGGCTGGGTGACGCTTTCATCAACCTTGCTTGGCTTTGTCCTTGGCTCGACGCTTGGTGTGTTGCTGGCGGTTGGGATCGTGCATTCGACAACGCTTGATAAAAGCCTGATGCCGTGGATCATCACCTCGCAGACCATTCCCATTCTGGCAATCGCGCCGATGATTATCGTGGTGCTGAATGCGATTGGTATTTCGGGGCTCTTTCCGAAAGCGGTCATTTCAACCTATCTGTCGTTTTTCCCGGTTGCCGTGGGCATGGTCAAAGGCCTGCGCTCGCCTGATGTGATGCATCTCGACCTGATGCGCACCTATAATGCCTCGAAAAATCAGGTGTTCTGGAAATTGCGCTGGCCCGCTTCGATGCCGTTTCTGTTCACCTCGATGCAAATTGCCGTTGCGATCAGCCTTGTCGGTGCCATCGTTGGCGAATTGCCGACGGGTGCAGTTGCAGGTCTTGGTGCGCGCTTGCTGGCCGGGTCCTATTACGGGCAGACGGTGCAAATCTGGGCCGCACTGGTGCTTGCAGCCTTCATGGCATCCATCCTCGTTGGGCTGGTTGGCATTGCGGCCACAATGGCCAAGCGACGCATGGGCATAAAGCCGGAAAAGGCGGCATCATGATCATCAATATTGCTATCATTTTCGCTCTGATTGCTGTGTCGTGGTTTGTCGTACAGGGGTTGGCGAGTGTAAAAATCCGCAATGCGCAAGGCCAAAAGCTGATCGATATTGCGGTGCCTGCCCTGTTTGGGATTGCCATGCTCGTGTTGTGGGAAGTGGCCGTGCGGATTTTTGAGGTTCCGTCAGTGCTTTTACCCGCGCCATCAGTCATTGGTGCGCGAATAAGCTCTTCCGTGCCGATCCTTTGGGCCGACTTCCAGCAGACTTTCTTGAAAGCCGTCATCATCGGTTATGTAGCCGGCTGCGGCCTGGGCTTCATCACGGCAATCATTGCGGACCGGATTCCGTTCCTGCGCAAAGGCTTGTTGCCGTTGGGCAATCTGGCCGCTGCCCTTCCTATTGTCGGTGTGGCACCCATTATGGTCATGTGGTTTGGCTTTGACTGGCAGTCGAAGGCAGCCGTTGTGATCATCATGACCTTCTTTCCGATGCTGGTGAATACAGTTGCGGGGCTGGCTGCAAGCGGCGCAATGGAACGTGATCTCATGCAGAGCTATGGCTCGAATTACTGGCAAACACTGATCAAGCTGCGCCTGCCTGCGGCCATGCCTTTCATCTTCAATGCGCTTAAGATCAATTCCACACTGGCGCTGATCGGGGCGATTGTTGCCGAGTTCTTCGGCACGCCGATTGTTGGCATGGGCTTCCGCATATCGGCTGAAATCGGGCGTATGAATGTGGATATGGTCTGGGCCGAAATCTTTGTAGCCGCTCTCGCGGGGTCGCTCTCTTATGGGCTGATCGCGCTGATCGAGCGCAAAATGACATTCTGGCACCCTTCATACAGGAGGGCATCAGCCTGACGATTTGGCATCTGCAAGAATAATGCAGACCAAAGCGCATTCCGAAAATTGCAAAGCCAATTTCGGGTAAAATGCGCGGAATAAAAAGAACCAGAGGAGAACTGAAATGAAGAAGGCACTATCATTATGCCTTGGAACAGCCGGATTGGCGCTCGCACTCATGAGCAGCTCGGCAATGGCAGCTGACAAGCTGACCTTGCAGCTTAAATGGGTGACGCAGGGACAGTTTGCTGGCTATTATGTCGCCAAGGATAAGGGCTTTTACGAAGAAGAAGATCTCGATGTGGAGATCAAGCCAGGCGGACCGGACGTGGCTCCACCCCAAGTGATTGCCGGTGGTGGCGCTGACGTGGTGGTGGACTGGATGCCGTCCGCCCTCGCCACGCGCGAAAAAGGCGTGCCGCTCGTCAATATCGCGCAGCCATTCAAGAAATCCGGCATGATGCTGACTTGCCGCAAGGAGACCGGCATTACCAAGCCGGAAGACTTTAAAGGTCGCACATTGGGTGTCTGGTTCGGCGGAAATGAATACCCATTTCTGTCATGGATGAGCCATCTCAATATTCCCACCACAGGGGGCGCCGACGGCGTGACTGTATTGAAGCAGGGTTTTAACGTTGACCCGTTGATCCAGAAGCAGGCCGATTGTATTTCGACCATGACCTATAATGAATATTGGCAGGTGATCGACGCCGGTATTCCTGCTGATCAACTGGTTGTCTTCCCTTATGAAGAACAGGGCGTCGCCACGCTTGAAGACGGGCTTTATGTGCTGGATAAGAGCCTTGAAGATCCGGCTATGGTTGACAAGCTGGCTCGCTTTGTCCGCGCCTCGATGAAGGGCTGGCAATATGCATCAGAACATCCTGATGAAGCCGCCGAGATCATCCTCGAAAATGATTCTTCCGGCGCACAGACTCAGGAAGTTCAGGAGCGCATGGTCAAGGAAATTGCCAAGCTGATCGACGGATCGGACGGAACGCTGGATGTGGCCGCCGCCGACCGCACCGTCGAAACTTTGCTTGGTGGCGGTTCTGATCCCGTTATCACCAAGAAACCGGAAGGCGCATGGACCGCAAAGGTCACCGACGCGATGAAAAAGTAAAAACAAACGCAGAAAAAGGGCCCGGGATTTCTTCCGGGCCCCCTTTCTTCTGGGCCCCATTTCTTCTGGGCCTTTGTTTAATTCAGCTTCTCTTCCAGAGCGACCGCCCTGACCAGTTCACGTTCCAGCCGCGCTTCTTCTTCAATTTTTGGCTTGGTGAAGCGTCCGAGCAAAAGATAGGCGACCGGTGTTACAAACAGCGTGGCAATTGTTGCAATTCCAAGACCGCCAACAATAACCCAGCCCAGAGACACACGCGCTTCGGCACCCGCACCACTTGCCAGCACCAGCGGCACCCCACCCAGAACCGAACAGATCATCGTCATGCAAACCGGACGCAGCCGGATATTGGCCGCTTCTTCGATCGCCTGACGAACATTCATACCCTTGTCGCGCAGCTGATCAGCAAATTCGACGATCAGAATACCATTCTTGGCCATGATGCCCACCAGCAGCACAAGGCCGATCTGGCTATAGACGTTGAGGCTTGTGCCGGTGAGGATCATCGCAAACACCGCGCAGCCAAGACCCAAAGGCACTGTCGCCATAACAATCAGCGCACTGATGAAGCTTTCAAACTGGGCAGCAAGCACAAGCAAAATGATGATGACCGCAAAGCCGAAGACAAGCGCGATACCGCTGGAAGTTTCACTAAGCGTCGACGCTTCTGCAAGCGGGATGATATGACTGCCCGGTGGAAGCAATGGTGCTGCGATTTCCTTTACCGCAGCGAAGGCATCGCCCAGCGCAAAATCGCTGCGAAGATCCGTTGTGATTGCAACAGAGCGCTGGCGTTCTTCCCGGTTTAACTGCGGCGGCACAGCCTTTTCAACCACGGTAGCAATAGACGACATCGGTACGTAACGACCGTCGCCCGTCTTGAGGAAGACGTTTTCAAGATCAGTCGGATCGTTGATCGGATTGGTGGTGGAAACAAGCTTCACATCAAAACTTCTGTCGCCCACATAGACCGAGCCGATCTTGCGACCGTCGAGAACGGACTGTACCGCATTGGCAAGCCCGGTGATATCGATACCCAAATCGGATGCGCGTTCACGGTTGATTTCGACAGAAAGCTGCGGCTGGGTCGGCTCCACCGTCAGACGTGGCTGCACAAAACGCGGATCTTTTTCAAGAGCCGCAATAAGGTCATTGGCAGCTGGCCCGATCTTTGCATAGTCATTGCCAACGATGGCAAATTGCAAACCGTTACCAGCACCGCGGATACCGAGGCTGTTGGGCTGTGCCGTGAAAATGCGGACCGCTGTAATGTTGCGCAGACGGGCATTAATATCCGCCATGATTTCCTGCTGTGACCGGCTGCGCTCCTTCCAAGGCGCCAAAGTCAGCACCATGAAGCCATTGTTGGAAGAACCCCCAGCACCTGCAATGCCGTAGGTAGTCTGGATTTCGCCACTCTCACGCAGAGGCTGAAGCTGTTCCTCGATCTTGTCGATCTGCGACTGAAGAAATTCGACACTTATCCCTTGCGGGCCATTGATACGCAGAAGAGCAACCGCACGGTCCTCCGTTGGTGTCAGTTCCTGCCTGAGTTGTCCGAAGCCGATATAAGATGCGCCGGCAAAAAGGACAGCTGCAAGCACGACAATGAACGGCGCTGAAAGACAGGCATGAAGGCTCCTTCGATAGAAACTTGCCAGACCGCCGCCGATCCGCCGCAGAAATTTCGGTCCGTGACCATGTTCTCCAGCTTCACTGCCTTCTTTCAAAAAGCGCGACGCAAGCATCGGGCACAGCGTCAATGCCACAATCGATGACAGCAGGATGGCAATCGCCAGCACAAAACCGAATTCACGGAATAGGCCCCCCGCCTGCCCCGGCAGGAACGAGATCGGCACGAAAACCGCCACAAGGGTTAGGGTGGTTGCGACCACCGCAAAGAACACCTCCTGCGTGCCAAGCACGGCAGCCGCGCGTGGCCCCATGCCCTGATTGCGCCGTCGTACAATGTTTTCGAGCACAACAATGGCGTCGTCCACCACGAGGCCTGTTGCCAGCACAAGCGCCAGAAGTGTGAGAATATTGACCGAGAAGCCGCTGAGATAAATGGCGGCAATCGTACCAATCAGGGCCACCGGCATCGCCAATGCGGGGATAAGTGTTGCGCGGATATCCCACAGAAACATGAAGATGATAACGACGACGATGACCACAGAAGCGATCAGCGCAATTTCCACTTCATGGATAGCGCCCTTAATAAAGTTTGCGTCATCACTGGTCACGGTGACGCTCACCCCTGCCGGCAAAGTGGCCTGAAGATTGGCAACCGCCGCACGAACGCCGTCGGAAATGTCGAGTGTGTTCGATTGGGCCTGACGCACAATGCCAAGCCCGATTGCTGTCTTGCCATTGGAGCGCACGGCAGAGCTTTCGATATCAGGCCCAAGCGTTACAGTTGCCACATCGCGAATTTGCGTACGGCCTTTAATATAGACATTTTCAAAGTCTTCGGGCCGCTCAAGATTGGCCGTTGCACGCACAACAATCGACTGATCGGAACTGCGCAACGAACCAGCAGGCGCATCAAGCCCCATTGACGAAAGAGCGCTGGAGATATCGGCAATGGTCAGACCATAGCTTGCGAGGCGCGCCTGATCGATATCGATACGGAAAATCTTATCGCGGTCACCGTTGATCTGAACATCGGCTACGCCTGGCACTGCCGAAAGCACATCCTCGATCTGATCTTCCACCAACACCGTCATGTCATCGACAGCCATCGTGTCAGACGTCACGGCGAGGCGCATCACCGGATCGGCGTTGGAGTCAGCCTTGATGATGCGCGATGGATCGGCCTCGTCCGGCAGATTGTTGGTGACGCGTGAAATTGCATCGCGCATGTCCGCAGCGGCGACGTTGAGATCGACGCCGTCATTGAATTCAACAGTGACACGGCTGCGTTCAAACGAGGATGAAGAAGAAATCGACTTCACGCCTGAAACGCGTGCAACGGCATTTTCCAGCACCTGTGTCAGCTGCCGGTCGATCGTTTCAGCTGACGCGCCCTTGAAATCGGTACTGATCGTTATAACCGGACGATCAACATCCGGCAACTCGCGAATATCGACGCCAGTGAAGGCAGCAAGGCCTGCGACGATAATCAAAACGTTGATGACGAAAGCAAAAACAGGACGTCGAATAAAAAGTGCAGTCGATCCGCCTTGATTTCCGGGATTCGAATTAGGATTGCTCACGCTTTATCCTCACCCTGCAACGCGGCTTTTGGCGGATGGATCAGCATAAGCGGTCCCTTGCGCATTCTGCACGCGCACCGGCGCGTCGTCACGAACGGTTTGCACACCCTGTGTCACGATCATATCGCCTTCTTTAACCGCACCGTCGATCAGGATACTGGCGGCGTTGCGCTGCACGATGCGAGCCGGGACTTTCTTTGCTTTGCCATCCTCCACACGCCAGACATAGGAACCGTCAGCGCCCCATTGAATGGCCAGAGGATCGACAGCGGGATAACTGTCACCGGGGAAGAGTAGCGTCACTGTAAACGACATACCTGCGCGCAGTCGATCATCGTCATTGTTGACTTCAGCCCGCACATGCAGTGTGCGACTTGCCTCATCAAGCATGTTATCAACCGCATTGATCGTCCCCTGATAGCGCACGCCAGGGAAAGCGGTAGACTCAGCGGTCAGCGGCTGACCCACCTTGATTTGTGGTGCAAAACGTTCCGGTACCCAGATATTAATCAGCACTTTCGAACGGTCATCAATGCGCGCAATCGACGTTTGCGCCGTAACATAATTGCCTGCATTGACCGGGAGAATGCCAACCACGCCGGAAATCGGCGCACGTACCGTGCGACGGTTCAACGCCAGCTGCGCATCTTCAAGGGCCAGTTTTGCATTGGCCAGAGCGAGATCCGCTTCCACCTCCTGAACGACTGTTGCCGTGTTGGTAGCGCGCAATCGCGTGATACGATCCCGTGCGGCTTCCGCATCTTTGAGCGCAATCTGCGCTTTGCTAACCGCGATTGTCTCTGTTTCATTGTCCAGAATTGCAATCGGGTCATCCACCTTGATGACGTCACCCGCTTTGACCAGCAGTTCTTTCATATTACCGCTGGAATAGGGCGTGACCGAAACCGTACTCAAGGCGCGCGCCGAACCAATCGCAGTCAGGCGACTGTTGATTGTTTCCTCGCCTGCTGGCTCCACCACAACAAGAGGCGCCGGACGGGCACCGGAACCGCCATGCGATTGTTGTGTGGGAGCGTTGCCTGAAGCAGTCTGTGTTGAAGAGTCTTTGTTGTTATAGAGATACCAGCCGCCTGCGGCAGCTCCGATTATAAGCAGGCACAAAACAATCTGCTTCCACGACTTCATTCAACTCTCCGACAGAGCGCTATCGAGTGCTTCGAAAGGCATCTGATTAAATATTCATATTCATGCTCGCAGCTTATACCCGCAAAGCGTATCTAAATGATGATCACGCCAATAGGTTGCATCGCCATGCACAAGCTGCATCATCACGGATTTTCCCATTTGTGATTTTGCACGTGGCGATTCAGCACGTCGAGTTAAATTTCGGTAATGCTGACAATGCTCCAGAACCAGATTGTTTAAACTTGGAACCGCAATTGCCGTTGGAATTATCTTTTGCAGGCATATATAGATGGCAACATTTGTAACGATATTATTCATTCAGAAACTCCCCTGATGGAATGTTGCATCTCCTGCGAACAATCCGTCGATATGGATTGTGCGTATGACGGCCATAGAAAAGACCATGGAATCCGGTGGAGTTGCAGCAGAGATTGCTGCGCGTGCACCGGCTATGGCCTCAGCACAAGACGATAATACATCGCCCAAACAGTTTACCCGGCTGCGCTGGCGTAACCGCCTGTCCAGCAAACTTCTTATTTTAACGGCACTTGCCGTTCTGATTGCCGAAGTTCTGATTTTTGTGCCATCTGTGGCCAACATGCGCGTGCGCTGGATGAACGCACGTCTTGATACGGTGGAAGCAGTCAGTGAAGTGCTGGTTGCCAGCGGCAATATCGATATTCCGCGTGAAGTGCAGGACAAGGTTCTGCTTGCCACCGGCACCAAAGCGATTGCCCTGCGAAATGCTGGTGCCTCTAACCTGCTTGCTATGAGCGACATGCCTGGCCCGATCGATCAGGTGATTGATCTTAATAATATCAGCGAAGCGGCTGCCATCTGGGATGCCTTTGGCACACTGTTTAATGGCGGCGACCGGACTTTACGAATTTATGGATCGGTTCCACCCAACGACCCATCAGGGCAGATTATTGAAATCGTCACCTCTGACGCACCGCTTCGCCATGCGATGCTCAGTTATGCGAGCAACGTCGCTCTCATCTCGTTGCTCATCTCCATTATTGCGGCGAGCCTTATCTATCTCATCATCCATGAAATGCTGCTGAGGCCTGTCCGCCTGATGCATCGCAACATGATCGACTTTGCGTTATCGCCTGACAATCCAACCAAGATCCTGGTTCCAGAAGATCGCAAAGACGAGTTCGGTGTGGCTCAGCGCCAGATCGCCCATATTCAGGCAGATTTGCAACGCACGTTGAAAGAACAAAAACATCTCGCTGATTTGGGTCTCGCCGTTTCCAAGATCAACCACGACATGCGCAATATCCTTGCTTCAGCGCAATTGATGTCTGATCGGCTCGCGGACACGCAAGACCCGGCAGTCAAACGTTTTGCGCCGAAGCTTATTCACACGCTTAGCCGTGCGATCAGTTATTCCGAGAGCGTGATGGCTTATGGGCGCTCGCAGGAACTGCCACCAACGCCGCGCCGTATCCAGCTTCATGCTGTTGTTCTCGATGTTCAGGAGACACTCAATCTCAGCCAGCATCCCGGAATCGAATTTGAAAACCTGATAGCAGAGGATTTCGAACTCGACGCTGATTCCGAGCAGCTGTTCCGTGTGCTTTGTAATTTATGCCGCAATTCGGTGCAGGCAATGGAGCGCGACCACACCAGCGATGTTGCCACCGTCAAGCGCCTGACCCTTTCTGCAGGTCGTATCGGGACCACGGCGATCATCGGCGTTGAGGACACTGGGCCCGGCCTGCCACAAAAAGCACGTGACCACCTATTTAAGGCCTTCAAAGGTTCAACACGTAGCGACGGGACCGGCTTGGGGCTCGCGATTGCCCAAGAACTGGTCCGCGCCCATGGCGGTACAATCGAGTTACGTGAAGATCGCCCCATCGGCGCACATTTCGAGATTCGTCTCCCCGACTTGCCGCACATGAACGAAAGACGCCCTAATCAGCACGCAAACGGCGCTGTTTAGAAAATTTTGCAGCATGATTCCCTCAACGAAGAGGGTTTCATCAGCTGATTTGAATATTTCCGGCGCGCAATACGGGTTTTCCCCAGCTGCGAAGGGTTTGAAAAAGCCCGGAAAACCGCGGCTTGTAAAGAAAACTTCATATAAGCGCATTTTTTTCCAAGAAGGCGCTTGCATTTAGCCATGGGTCCGATTATCAACCGCCCATCGCCGCAGACGACGCGGCACACAGGCAAGCACCCGTAGCTCAGCTGGATAGAGCACCAGACTACGAATCTGGGGGTCAGAGGTTCGAATCCTTTCGGGTGCGCCATTTTTCTCTTTAAAAACATATTTTTCAATCGTTAAAACGATTGTTTTATTTACCTTAAAATCATCCTGAATTTCTATCGATAACAGCTTTGAACGTCATTTACGTTTGATAGATAAGCTAGAAGCGCCACGTTTATTCTCCCAATCTGAAAACTGCTAGAGCGCATCCCGAAAAGTGTGAAACGGTTTTCGGAACAAGATGCGCTTGCAAAACAAAGAGGCAGAGCATCTCTAATGATCCAATGAAAACTGGAGATGCTCTAAACGCGATCAAATATTTACAATGCAACCACATGCGGTAGCAGCTCAGAATCAATTCATTTGAAGACGAGAATAATGAATAGCGCTACATGCAGTTAAAGACGCCTGTATGCACAATCTCCATCCATTGAGGACCGAGAATGGCTCTTGCAGAAACTGCTTGAAATGCGCCCGGCTCCCCCTCCCTAAACATGCGTATCATGAACTCATGATCAAAGCTGCCCGTCGTGACAATGTCGGACCTATGCCGAGTCGTGACTTTATAAGACAATGTCTCATCATCAAAATCAGCTTTAGCACGCGTTTTAGTAGCTCCGGGTAAAATGTGCGTTTGCACATTGTTGGAGCTCGATGCGCCCAAAACAATGTATTTGTCATATCCAGCTTTAATGGTCTCAATCGCAGCCTGTTTCTGTGCAGCGATCAAAGCGCCGTGCGCTCCACAAACAGGGTCAGCACTAGATTGCACCATCACCTCACGCTCCGACAATCTAGCCGAACCTGAACTGACACAACCGGATGCAAACAACACCGAAAAACAAACAAGAAATATATTCAATTTCATCAACAACAAGACTCCAAATATATCATTAAATTTAAAGTTAATTTTATAAATTAACCTATTCTATAAACGAAAAATGTCTAAATTTGGTCTATTTTTACTGTAAATCTATATGAATATTGCACACAATATCATGGCAGCAATAATAATCGAGTTTAAAAAGCCAGAAAATCGCGCGCGAAACGACACGAATAAACATTCATAGATATTATTGAAAAGCGCTCTATACTTAAAAAGGAGAAAAACTGGTGCTGCGAGAGAGGATTGAACTCTCGACCTCTCCATTACCAATGGAGTGCTCTACCACTGAGCTACCGCAGCATTCTCTTGAACGCGGCGGACTTCTGACACATCATCGCACAAATCGCAAGCAACCAAATGCAATTATTTTGACATAATGTGGAAATCTCCCAAAGGCAGCTATAAAACCCACTTTTCGCGGGCAATGCGCCGTAGTACAAAGACCCCATGAGTGAAAAAGACACCAAAAACAACGAGCAGCGCCAACCGGACCCGCGTGAAAAGCGGCGCGCAGAGCAACTGCGCGCGAATCTGATGCGCCGCAAAGTGCAGTCGCGCTCCCGGCGAGCGGGCGATGCAGACGAGCGTAATGACGGCATTACGGCCGGCAAACAGGATCAGGATTGAGATTTGTTGCGCTTAATCAGGATTTGCAACTTTAGAAACTGTCTTTTTAGCGAATAAGTATGTTGTGAAGCCTTCCTTGAAGATAGGGAGGAGCTGTTATAAAAGCGCAATTAATCTCTTGCTGGCGTCACTGCACGACTATGATTCGTGATCGACGTAATTTCGCCGCAGGATCAGTCAATTTCATATTGCAACACTGCGAATCCCAAGACCGCAGAATTTGCAATTATCGATTACCGGGCAACGGCTTCGGCCCAGAAGGTGAAACAGCATGGATCGCATCAAAATCGTCGGCGGCAATAAGCTTAATGGCGTCATTCCTATCTCTGGTGCGAAAAATGCAGCACTTCCACTGATGATTGCTTCGCTTCTCACCGACGATACGCTGACGCTTGAAAACGTGCCACACCTCGCCGATGTCGAGCAGCTGATCCGTATTTTGGGCAATCACGGCGTTGATTATTCGGTCAATGGCCGCCGCGAACATCAGGACGGTTCCTATTCGCGCACCATCCATTTTACGGCCCGCACGATTGTCGATACCGTTGCTCCTTATGAGCTGGTTTCCAAGATGCGTGCGAGCTTTTGGGTTATCGGACCACTTCTGGCGCGTATGGGTGAAGCGACCGTATCATTGCCAGGCGGTTGCGCGATTGGTACGCGCCCGGTTGATTTGCTTCTTGAGTGCCTTCAGGCGCTTGGTGCCCAGATTGACATTGAAAACGGTTACGCCAAAGCACGCGCGCCAAAAGGCGGCCTTGTTGGCGCACGCTACCGTTTCCCGAAAGTCTCGGTCGGTGCAACCCATGTCATGCTGATGGCAGCGGTGCTTGCCAAGGGCGAAACCATTATTGAAAATCCTGCCCGCGAACCGGAAGTCGTCAATCTTGCCGACTGCCTGAACGCAATGGGTGCAAAAATCACGGGTGCTGGCACCGAGACAATCCACATTCAGGGTGTAACCAGTCTGTCGGGCGCGCGCGTTCGCGTCATTCCTGACCGCATCGAAACCGGCACCTATGCCATGGTTGTGGCAATGACTGGCGGTGATGTTGTGCTCGAAGGTGCAGAGGCAAGTCAGCTGACCGCAGCACTTGATACACTGCGCAAGGCTGGTGCGGAAATCACCGAAACCAACAGCGGTCTTCGCGTTGTGCGCAATGGCCATGGCATCCATCCGGTTGATGTTACCACGGATCCATTCCCCGGCTTCCCAACCGATCTTCAGGCACAGTTCATGGGCTTGATGACAATGGCCAAGGGTACCTCGCATATTACCGAGACAATCTTTGAAAACCGCTTCATGCATGTGCAGGAACTGGCACGTCTCGGCGCAAAGATTTCGCTGTCCGGCCAGACGGCAACCGTTGAAGGCGTCGAGCGCCTCAAGGGTGCGCAGGTTATGGCAACCGATCTGCGCGCTTCAGTTTCGCTGGTAATCGCTGGGCTTGCAGCCGAAGGCGAAACCATCGTCAACCGCGTCTATCACCTTGATCGTGGCTTTGAACGTCTGGAAGAAAAGCTCTCGCGTTGCGGAGCGAATGTCGAACGCATCAGCGGGTAAATGTTCAAAAGCCGGATTTGCTCACAGCATTCCGGCTTTTCTTTCGCACCTAAAGCGTGTCGCAATTTATCGTATTCGATCGACACGCTTTATCTTTTTGTTTTTACGCATGTCGTTATCGGATCGTAGCGGGATCAGAAATCAGTCCAGTGGACTGATTTCCCCGCGAAGACGGTCCCCACTTTTCCGCGACATGCTCTAGCTTATTCATCAACAGGCTGATTCATCAACAGGCTGATTCATCAACAGGCTGAAAAGCCTGTCGATTTTTTTGTGGCTACATGTAAAGTTGCTTCGAGCATCATTTTGAGAATAGCAGGGAATGATACCAGATATGGAAATGTTGAAGCTTGTGGCGCTGGATGAGGAAGACTTGCAGGTCCTGTCCGCCCATCTTCAGGATGCGGTTCTGAAAGTATCAGACCTGCAATATCTGGCGACGGATAAGCGCTTTGTCCTCACGCTCAACCGTTTCGCGTGGGAAAAAGCCAAGCCAAAGCTGTTCCGCAAGCCGCAATATCAGCGTCGCCGCACCGCTTTGCATTTTAATCGCGTTACGGCGGTGAAAGGCAGCGGCGTTGACCGGCAGAAAACCGAAGAAGTTCTTTCGCTGCTGGCTATCCGCTTTATCGCAGGCGAAGCACCAGCCGGAACTTTGGAACTGACTTTCTCGGCAAATGCCGCTATCCGTCTCGATGTAGAATGCATTGAAGCGCAGCTAACAGATCTTGGTCCAGCATGGGAAACAGCCTCCGTGCCAAAACACGAAGCCTGATTGCCGCTTTGACCATAGGGGCTTTGCCCAGACTGAAAATGACTGATAATTAAAGGAATACCAGCGTGGCCACGACGCTCAGACAAAACGATCCTGATTTTGAACAGACGTTTGCAGCTTTCCTCACAGGCAAGCGCGAAGTTTCGGAAGATGTTGATCGTGCTGCGCGCGACATCGTTGATCGTGTGCGCCGCGAAGGCGATGCTGCACTGATTGAATATTCGCAGCGTTTTGATCGCATTGATCTGAAGAAGACCGGCATTCGTGTGACGGAAGCTGAAATCGATGCGGCTTTTGAAGAGGCACCAGCCTCGACCATCGAGGCACTGAAGCTCGCCCATGAGCGCATTGAAAAGCACCACGCGCGTCAGCTGCCAAAAGACGACCGCTACACCGATGCACTTGGTGTGGAACTCGGTTCGCGCTGGACGGCAATCGAAGCGGTCGGGCTTTATGTTCCGGGCGGCACGGCAAGTTATCCAAGCTCGGTGCTGATGAATGCCGTGCCTGCAAAGGTTGCAGGCTGCGAGCGCATCGTGATGGTTGTCCCCTCACCCGATAGCAAGCTAAACCCGCTGGTTCTGGTGGCAGCACGTCTGGCCGGAGTTTCGGAAATATATCGTGTTGGCGGTGCGCAAGCTGTTGCAGCACTCGCCTATGGCACAGAGACCATTGCCCCGGTTGCAAAGATTGTCGGCCCCGGCAATGCATTCGTGGCCGCAGCCAAGCGCATCGTGTTTGGCACGGTCGGCATCGACATGATCGCCGGACCATCGGAAGTGCTGGTGATTGCCGACAAGGACAACAATCCAGACTGGCTGGCCGCAGACATTCTGGCACAGGCCGAACACGACACGGCTGCGCAATCGATCCTGATGACCAATGACGAGGCCTTCGCAAAGGCTGTCGAAGAAGCCGTCGAACGTCAGCTCAAAACTTTGCCGCGTGCTGAAACAGCCGCCGCAAGCTGGCGCGATTTTGGTGCGGTCATTCTGGTCGATGATTTTGAAGCGGCCATTCCGCTGGCCAATCGGATTGCTGCTGAACATCTTGAAATCGCCACCGCTGACCCGGAAGCGCTTTTGCCAAAAATCCGCAATGCCGGTTCGGTGTTTATCGGCGCCTATACGCCGGAAGTGATCGGCGATTATGTCGGCGGCTGCAACCACGTTTTGCCAACCGCACGTTCGGCGCGATTCTCGTCTGGCCTGTCGGTTCTGGATTACATGAAGCGCACCTCGCTTCTGAAGCTCGGCCCTGATCAGCTGCGCGCACTCGGACCGGCTGCCATTGAAATTGCCCGTGCCGAAGGCCTTGATGCTCACGCACAGTCCGTCGCCATTCGGCTTAATCTATGAGGAATCATGACCGCTGGCGTTCCTAATGCCCGATTGATCGACATCGAGCTGGATGAGTCCATCGGCCGCTCGACGCCTGATGTCGAGCATGAACGCGCGGTCGCGATTTTTGATCTGGTTGAGGAAAACACATTCTACCCGGTCGGCGACGATGTGGGCGGTCCCTACAAGCTCAAACTGTCGCTGATGGAATCACGCCTGATTTTTTCGATCATGCGCGAAAACGACGACACTGTTGCGACTCACATTCTGTCGCTGACACCTCTGCGCCGCGTGGTGCGCGATTATTTCATGGTCTGCGAAAGCTATTATGAAGCGATCCGCTCCGCCAGCCCCAGCAAGATCGAAGCCATCGATATGGGACGACGTGGCTTGCATAATGAAGGATCGCAAGTTCTGCAAACCCGTTTGAACGGCAAAATCGAAGTCGATTTCACCACCGCACGGCGTCTTTTCACGCTTGTTTGCGTGCTGCACTGGCGGGGCTGATCCTTGATGCCGATTGAGGACGTGACTGCACCATCAGAAGAAGTGAAAGCCGCCAAACGGCCAACCTCTGTGCTTTTTGTCTGCGGAAAGAATGCGATACGCTCACCCATTGCCGAACTTCTTGCCAGAAAACTGTTGCCATCCAATATGTTCATTGCTTCCGCCGGCGTGCAGCGCGGCGAGCGCGATCCCTTTGTTGATGCTGTGCTTGTTGAAGAAGGCTTGTCGCTTGATGACCGTCAACCACGCGGGCTGGAAGAACTGGCAGATGGTTATTTCGACCTGATCATTACACTGACCCCGCTTGCACATCATACAGTGCTTGAAAAAATGCGTGGTTTCTCAGTTGATGTGGAATATTGGCCCACACCTGACCCAACGCTTGTGACAGGCAGCCGCGAGCAGATCATGGATGCTTATCGTGATGTGCGCGACCGGCTAAAGCGCCAAATTACGCAGCGTTTGGCCCCAAATTAACAGCCTCACAGCCTAATCCAATTCCGTTGTTCACAAATGCCGTCTAATCATATAGGTTCCGGCCAAATTTAAAGCTATGGCCCGGTTTCAGGCCAATTTATCGTAGAAAGAAATAGGTATCGTATGCCGAAAGAAGAAGTCCTAGAGTTTCCAGGTGTTGTTACGGAACTGCTGCCAAATGCAATGTTCCGCGTAAAGCTCGAAAACGACCACGAAATTATTGCTCACACTGCTGGCCGTATGCGCAAAAACCGCATCCGCGTTCTCGCAGGCGACAAGGTTCTGGTTGAAATGACCCCTTACGACCTGACCAAGGGCCGTATTACCTACCGCTTCAAGTAAGCCTCACTTCGCTTTTCAGGAAAACTGGTGTCTATGAGCGCGCAACATAAGCTGGTTCTTGCCTCTGGCTCTCCCCGCAGGATTGAGCTTCTGGGGCAAGTCGGCATTGAGCCGGATCATATTCAGCCGGCTGATATTGACGAGACGCCTGAGCGTAGCGAACATCCGCGTTCGCTCGCGCGTCGTCTTGCGCGCGAGAAGGCAAAGGCTGCACAGGAACAATTGCAGGGCGATGAAAATTTCGCCAAAGCTTTTGTGCTGGCAGCTGATACGGTTGTCGCGGTTGGTCGCCGTATTCTGCCCAAAGCAGAAATCACGGACGAAGCGCGGGAATGTCTGCGTCTTCTGTCGGGGCGCACACATAAGGTTTTTACCGGCGTCTGCCTGATCTTGCCCAATGGCAATTTGCGCCAGACGCTTGTTGAAACGCGTTTGCGTTTCGAGCGCCTGACACGCAAACAAATGGATGCCTATCTCGCTTCCGGCGAATGGCGCGGCAAAGCTGGTGGCTATGCCATTCAGGGCCTTGCTGGCAGCTTTGTGGTCAAGCTGGTTGGCTCTTACACCAATGTTGTCGGGCTGCCGCTTCAGGAAGTTGTAAGCCTGCTGGCTGACGGTGACTATCCGGTTTATGCAAACTGGGAAAGCGGCAAGGTCTGAAATTTCTATGAGCGATAAGAAAGACATATCGACAGCACCGGACGCACGTGTCACACCGTTGCGTCCGACACGCCCCTGCCCTGAATGCAGCAAGCCATCGACGCGTGATTCTTATCCGTTCTGCTCGCCGCGCTGTAAAAGCATCGATCTCAATCGCTGGCTTTCGGGAAGCTATGTCATTCCCGGAAAAACGATTGAAGAAGAGGAAGAAAACGACAACTGACGTTTTCTTGTGTCTAATGCGCGTTACATTTTGTCTTAATCAAACAACACGCATTAGCCTTTTGTTTTTTAAGCATGTCTTTATCCCAAAACCGGTCCCCACTTTTGGGAGACATGCTATAATTTCCACAATCAAAACGGTGCTTTAGCGCGTTTATAAGAAATCTTATAAAAAGTGCGATAGGGTGCTGGACAGCGCGAAATTTAATGCTATAACGCACCCACTTCCGGCGGACACCAACACCGCCACACGGTGAGAAATCACCTGCAGGATGCCCGGATAGCTCAGTTGGTAGAGCAGCGGATTGAAAATCCGCGTGTCGGCGGTTCAAATCCGTCTCCGGGCACCATCGCTTTTAAAAAAATCAATATTTTGTATGTTGAAAAATATTGCTCCCCTGTGTTTGACGTTTTTGGGTATCGGTTGCTTGAGTGAGATACCCGCATTACATCGGTTCAATGTGAAGCAGTTCATAAGAATCAGGGCCTTAAAAAAGCATCATACAGGATGCCCCTCTTCCAGCAATTGGTTAGACACGTTGGAAACGCCATGACTTCGGCAGCGCAAGAAACAAGTGGTTGCATTCGTTCCAGCTATTTCCTACGTGTGAGCCCATTGGACGTAGACCTGCTACGGGATTTATGAGCTCATGACGACAAAATTTCAGAACAGATTAATGTTGTCTGCGATCTCGAACAATCAGTCCGTCTTTCCTTTGATGATGGATGCTCGCTCAGACGATGCCATCGGGTTGCTGCACCGCTAAGCGGCCAGCGACCCCAAAAACCAATCACCCTGAATTATCGAAGTTCTACCTTTTTAAGGTAGTTCCATGGTTGGGATTTATCATGGCTATTTGGACTGAGCTTGCTCGGGCCAGCAACATTGCTGGCGACGAGATCTTATTGCGTCAACGGGATGATATTTTCGAAATCCGGTACAACGGCCTCGAACTCATGTCGAATATAAACTTCCAGTCAGAAACGGTTCTGGCGGAGCGTTCAATCCGATTATTGGATACATCGCCTAAGAATGTTTTGATCGGCGGCCTAGGTATGGGTTTCACACTGAGAGCAGCTTTGGACATGCTCCCCGCACGAACAAGCGTGACAGTGTGCGAATTCGTACCTGAAATCGTCGATTGGAACCGTCATAATATTGGCCATCTGGCGAATTTTCCGCTCAATGACCCTCGTGTAAACATCGAAGTTGCCGACGTTATGCAAACGCTGAAAGCAAGTCGCTCAAGCTTTGATCTCATCTTGATGGATACAGATAATGGACCGGATTTTCTGGTCAGAAATGAAAATGATGCAATCTATGCAAAAGAAGGGCTATCAACTGTTATAAATGCATTGAGACCAGGCGGCATAGCGAGCTTTTGGTCCGCAACACCTTCTCACTCTTTTGAAAAGCTTCTTGATGAGATGCAAATGTCATGGGAGCGTCACGACGTATCCCTGATCAGCGGTCGATCCGATGCTTTTCACTTCATCTATTTTATAACGAAGTTCGGGGGCATAACCACTCCATATGCAGCAAAACATCACGTTAGCCCTTCAACATTGGCCCTATGATCCAGTGATAAAAGGGGACGGCGCCGAAGCCGACCCCTTATTGCCGCACCAAGCCTATCCGGTTCGCCTGCTTGCTATCCCGTGCAAAGCGCAATGGGCCTGATTCGTTGTATTGCTGAAGCCCTGATTAAAACCGTCATGCACAACCGAACGGATATGGCTATTCGTGAAATCACTGCCGGGCGCATTGCAGGCGCTTTCGTGTTTCCGGCTGGCGCTCTGATGAGCTGGTTTCTTTATCGTCCATTCTTAAGCGCAACTTTGTCCGAAAGCCGTTTCCAACTTTTCGGGTTGCGCTTATATAAAAGCGCGCCATTGATCTGACGCGCTTTTGTCTTTTAGAAAATACAAGCTTACTGCTGAACATATTCCAGCGTCAGCGTTTCAACACCAGCTGACAGCGCAGTGCCCTTTTCGGTGTCTACAGCCAGCGGCTGAAGTGTGAATGCCTGACCAGTTCCGCCAACCAAAACCTGCACACCTGCACCGAGGCCAAGGCTTGCATCTGCTTCAGCGCCGGCATAGGTCCCGGCCAGTGCGCCCGGTTCGACGGTGGTCGTTGCAGCCAGAACAGTCCATGTCATCTGGCCGCCAGTGGTTTCACCAAGCTCCAGACCATATTGATCGATAGAACCCTTATATTGCTGCGACAGGCCGTTGCCGTTGGAAAGCGTGCAGCTGACCTTCTGCTTCTGCTCAATGATCAGGCCAATGCCCGCGGAAACATCGCAGGAAAGCACACCAACTTCTGCACTTACCTGCGCAGAACCTGAAGTAGCGGTTGCAAGAAGAACAGAAACACCAAGCGCCCAAATTGCCTTTTTCATCATGACCCCTTTTTCCAAATCACATTCCGCAATTTTGCGAGGAACAGACTATTCGTAAGCGATCAATAATAAAAATAGAACTTAAAAATGCGGGCTAGCCCGGTCTTAGCGCGACTAGAGAAAAATAAAAAAAGGCAAGGCCGCGCTGCGAAATATCTTCGACAGCGCGGCCTTGATCATCCAAGAACAGGATCACGACTTGAACGTATATTCCGCAATCGACTGTGGTTTCATTTCAATCGAGAAGCCCGGCAGCGATGGCGGCATATAAGCCGCATCCTTGATAATGCACGGCTCGATGAAATGCTCGTGAAGATGATCGACATATTCGATGACACGACCATCCATGGTGCCGGAAACGGCAACATAATCGATCATGGATAGATGCTGCACATATTCACACAGGCCAACACCGCCTGCATGTGGCCAGACCGGCTTGTTGTATTTTGCAGCAATCAGCAATACGGCCAGAACTTCATTCAAACCACCCATACGACAGCTGTCGATCTGCACGATGTCGATGGCGCCTTCGGCGATAAACTGCTTGAACATGATGCGGTTCTGGCACATTTCGCCGGTTGCAACCTTCACCTCACCAATGGCTTCTCGAATTTTGCGATGACCTGCAACATCATCCGGGCTGGTTGGTTCTTCGATGAAGAAGGGCTTCGAGAAAGCAAGCTTATTGACCCATTCAATCGCCTGATTGACTTCCCATACCTGATTGGCGTCGATCATCAGATACCGATCCGGGCCGATCACTTCACGCGCGATGGTAAGACGGCGAATATCGTCTTCGAGGTCGCGGCCAACCTTCATCTTGATGTGGTTGAAGCCTTCATCAATCGCTTCCTGACACAGACGACGCAGCTTGTCGTCGTCATAGCCCAGCCAGCCCGCCGAGGTCGTGTAGCAAGGATAGCCGGTAGCTTCGAGCTTAGCGATACGCTCCGCCTTGCCGCTTTCTGCTTTGCGCAGAATTTCGACCGCTTCATCGCGGGTCAGCGCATCGGTGAGATAACGATAATCGACGATATCGGCAATTTCTTCCGGCGACATATCGGCCACGAGCCGCCAGACGGGCTTTCCCGCCTGCTTTGCAGCGAGGTCCCAGAAGGCGTTGACGACGGCACCGGTGGCGAGATGCATCGCGCCCTTGTCCGGGCCGATCCAGCGCAGCTGGCTATCGCCAGTCAGGTAACGCCAGAACTTGCCGGGGGCCGCGAGGAAATCATCCATCGAGGAGCCGACAACAAGATGGCGCATGGCGAGAATGGCCTGACAGCAAATGTCATTGCCACGACCAATGGTGAAAGTGAGACCATGGCCTTTCAGCGCCTCATCATCCGTATCGAGGATGACATAGGCTGCCGAGTAATCCGGGTCCGGGTTCATTGCGTCAGAGCCATCCAGACTTTGCGAAGTCGGGAAACGGAGATCGAAGACGCGCAGATCAGTGATTTTCGTCATAATTTATCCGTGATCAGAGCATGCTCCCTTCCCGCGAAACGAGTTTCAGGGAGCATGTTCAAAAGAATTAAACGTCAGCGCGCACGTTCTGCTTCTGCGTGCCGAGACCTTCGATGCCGAGTTCGACAACGTCACCAGCCTTGAGGTAGCGCGGTGGTTTCATGCCCATGCCAACGCCGGGAGGCGTGCCGGTGGAGATGATGTCACCCGGCTGCAACGACATGAACTGCGAGAGATAGGAAACCAGATGACGCACGCCATAGACCATGGTCTTGGTTGAGCCGTCCTGCATAGTTTCGCCGTTGACGGTGAGCCACATTTTGAGGTTTTGCGGATCAGCAACTTCGTCCTTCGTCACCAGCCATGGGCCAGTTGGCCCGAAGGTGTCGCAGGATTTGCCCTTGGTCCACTGGCCGGCGCGTTCGATCTGGAAAGCGCGTTCCGAGACGTCATGCAGCGTGCAGTAGCCCGCGACATAATCAAGCGCATCGTCTTCAGAAACGTATTTCGCAGTCTTGCCGATAACGATGCCGAGCTCGACTTCCCAGTCGGTCTTTTCCGAACCGCGCGGGATCAGCAGATCGTCATTCGGGCCAACGATGGCCGAAGTTGCCTTCATGAAGATAACTGGTTCTGGCGGTACGGCCATGCCGGATTCGGCTGCGTGATCAGCATAGTTAAGACCGATGCAGATAAACTTGCCTGTGCCTGCAACGCATGGGCCGAGGCGTGGATTGCCTTCAACCTTTGGCAGTGCATTCACATCGAGCGAGCCGAGCTTTGCAAGGGTTTCCGGGCTGAGAACCGCACCCGACAGATCGCTGACATGGGCGGAAAGATCACGGATATTTCCGTCTGCATCAAGAAGGCCTGGCTTTTCCTGACCCGTTTCGCCATAGCGAAGAAATTTCATGAGTTTACTCCTTGTGGGGATGCTGAATTGGTAACAATAGGGCGCCTAAGGCTGGTTGAGATTCTGGTTATGGTGTGCCGAAAATGGTATTTTTCGAGAACCGGAGCGGAGTGTACTTAAAGGTACATGAGCCTAGGCAAGCGTAGAAAAACGCCATTTTCAGGCCGCCAGAGACTGAATATCGGCCACCCTAAATGGTCCAACCACCATCAATGTTATAGGCCTGACCGGTGGTGTAAGTCGCACCTGCGAGATAGACTGCGAGATCGGCAATTTCTTCCGGCTGACCGATACGGCCAATAGGCTGACGCGCGATGAAGGCCGCGCGCTGCTCTTCATAGTCGCCCTGCGCACGCAGGCGATCCTGCAGCGACGGACTTTCAACCGTACCGGGGCAAATGGCGTTGCAGCGGATACCCTTGGCAACATAGTCGGCAGCAACCGCCTTGGTGAGTCCAATGACAGCTGCCTTGGTGACGCCATAAGCAAAGCGGTTCGGCACACCTTTGACGCTCGAAGCAACGGACGCCATATTGACGATGGCGCCATCCTTGCGCTCCAACATGCCCGGCAGCACGGCCTGAATGGTGCGGATCATCGCCTTGATGTTGAGATTGATCGCGAAGTCGAGGTCTTCGTCCTTCATTTCCAAAATCGAGCCGCCATGGACGACGCCCGCGCAGTTGAACAGGATATCGACCTGACCAATCTCGGCAACAAGTGCCTTCACGGCTGCATCATCAAGCACGTTGAGCTTACGGGTGATGATTCCCGAAACGCCCTCGAGTTCCTTGAGAGCGCTCTCGTTGATGTCGGTCGCATAGACCTTGGCACCCGCTTCCGCAAATGCCAGCGCACTCGCACGGCCAATGCCCTGAGCAGCCGCTGTGATGAGTGCGGTTTTTCCATCAAATCGTATCGTCATAGTCATGCCTTCCGTTCAACAAGCAGGATGTGGTCGCAAGCAAGCACCACTTCATCCCGCTGATTAAGCACTTCGCACCGCTCGGTCACGCGGCCCATATTTGTCCGTTTCGGGTCGTCTTCCTTTGCGCTGATTGTCACACGCGTGCGGATCGTATCGCCAATATGCACCGGACGCACGAACCGAAGACGGTCATAGCCATAGGAAAACGCAACAGGGTTAATCAGCGTCGCCGTCAGGCCGACGCCGATTGCAAAGACCATCGTGCCATGCGCAATGCGCTGACCACCAGGCAGAGTTTTTGCAAATTCCGCATCCATGTGGTGCGGAAAGAAATCACCCGTATGACCGGCATGAACCACGAAATCGGTTTCGGTGATCGTGCGGCCATAGGTTATGCGCTGAGCCTCAAGCTCATAATCTTCAAAATAGATTACCTGTTCAGACATGATCAAAACTCCGGTTTTGCAGCAAGCGGCGTCGCAGGCGCAGCGCTCGACTGATAGGCCGCTTCAACCAGTGCCATGGTGTGCCATGCATCTTCGACCGAGCCGATCAGCTCCGCATCTTCACCAGTGGCGAAGCGCTGCAACTGCGCCATGCGGTTTAAGAATGCGTCCGGGAACCAAGCGCCTTGAAGCTCTACCTGCACCCAATCGTCGCCGCCTTTTGGCTTGATCCAAAGCTCGTCCGGTTCGCCGCGTGGATAGTCGAGATTGACGCCGAGTTTCACGTAAGCCGCACCCTCAGTCCCGCAAATGCGGAATTCGCAGGCCTGAAATTTGCGGCCAAAATCATGGTCGTGATTGATCGACAAAGAGCAACGCACGCGGTTGCCATAATCGAGGATTGCGGCTGTGCGGGTCTGTGCGACTTCATGGTTCGGATGGCCAATGGTCTTGGCGTGAACGCCTTGCGGATTGCCGAGCAGACCGCGCACAAAATCCAGATAATGGATTGAATGCATGGCGATCTCAATACGCGGCAGGCCTTTCAGAAACGGCCACAAACCCCAAGGGGTTGCAAGCGCCAGCCATGCGTCGAAATCCACCACTTCGCCAAGCAAGCCCTTATCAACGGCATCGTAAAGTGCCAACATCATCGGCGCGAAACGCAGCTGGAAATTCACCGCAGCTTTGAGATTGCGCGCCCGGCAAACTTTCAGAATTTCAGTTGCCGCGGCCAGATCGCTACCCATCGGCTTCTGAATGAGGACGGCTGCACCTTCTGGCAATTGCGCGAGGATCGAGGCATGGGCTGAAGGCGGCGTTGCCAGATCGAAGATCGCGCCTTCAACCGCAAGTGCTTCTTCAAGATTTGCGAAAGCCTTCACGCCCCACTGGTCGGCAAGCGCTGAGGCTTTCTCGAAATTCGGATCGAAAACACCTGCAACCGGAAAGCCGCCCTTTTTATAGGCGGGCAGATGTGCGTCGCCGACAATGCTGCCTGCGCCGAAAATCACGATTGGTTTTGGTTTAGCAGGCTTAGCCCACCACTGGCGCAGGGTTTTCGGATCAAAGACCTCAGTCATGATGGAACACCTCCTCCATCATCGCCCACCACTCACCCTCTTTGCGGGTTTCGAGCGGCATCTGGCATGGCATACAAACAGACCACCATTCCTGATTTTTAGGACTTGCAGCCATCTTCTTCATATCGGCATCAAAGTCGGTGCCGACATAGTCCCATGTGCCAAACAGCAGGTTTTCCGGCTCTTTGAGAAAAATCGTGTAATTGGTGATGTTGCATTCCGAGATGAGCGCAAGAATTTCTGGCCAGACACTCGCGTGCAGCTTCTTATATTCTGCGATCTTCTCAGGCTTTAGCCCGATAACCATGCCCATTCTTTGCTTCTGGCGCTGCGCCATTACGACCTCACGATCTCGCGGGTGAATTCGGCAACTGACCGCGCGCGCACGGCATCCCAATCCCACGAAATGCCAATACCCGGTTCGGACGGCGCAATGGCGTGGCCATCGCGAATTTCCATGCCTTTGGTGGTCAGGTCATCAAGCTGCGGAATATATTCGACATAGCGGCCATTCTGCACGGCACAGGTGAGGCTGACATGCAGCTCCATCAGGAAGTGCGGGCAGACCGGGATGTCGAAGGCCTCAGCAGCGTGCGCCACTTTGAGCCATGGTGTGATGCCACCGATACGCGCCACATCCACCTGCACGATGGAGCAAGCGCCCTTCTGCATATATTCGCGGAAATGGCGGATCGAATAGATCGATTCACCCACCGCAATCGGCGTCGGGGTGGAACGGGTCAGGCGGATATGGCCGTCAAGATCATCAGCCGGAAGTGGTTCTTCGATCCATGCAAGATCGAGTTCTTTCAGGCGCTCGGCACGGCGGATCGCTTCATCCACGCTAAAGCCCTGATTGCAGTCGGTCATGATTTCAAAGCCGTCACCCACGGCTGCACGAACAGCCGAAAGACGTGCATAATCTTCCGAACCATGCGGCTTGCCGATCTTGACCTTGGAGCCAGAGAACCCCTTGGCTTTAGCGGCCAGAGCATCCTCGACCAGTGCTTCTTTCTCGATATGCAGCCAGCCGCCTTCGGTCGTGTAAAGCGGACAGCGATCTTTGGCACCACCTGCAAGCTTCCACAGCGGCAGGTTCTGCTTCTTCGCACGCAAATCCCAAAGAGCCGTATCGATTGCAGCCAACGCCAAAGCGGTAATCGCGCCAATGGTTGTGGCGTGGGTCGCAAATTCGAGCTTGCGCCAGATCGCCTCAATGCAATCCGCATCCTCATCGATGATCAGCGGTACCAGATGGTCGCTCAACAGGCGCATGACAGACGAGCCGCCGGTGCCAATGGTGTAGCTGTAGCCCGTACCCACCGCACCATCGCTGTCGGTGATGGTGACAATTGGCGTTTCCTGACTGACAAAGCTCTGGATCGCATCGGTGCGTTTGACCTTCGGCGGAAGGTCAACCATGCGCAGTTCAACTTTTTCAATCCGTGCCATGATTAAACCGCCAAGCTCTTGCCGCTCGCCGCATCAAACAGATGCGCCTGCGACAGATCAAAATGCATGGAAATCACTTCACCGGAATTAAGGTGCCGCGGGTTGAGCATACGCGCCACCCATTCCTTGCCCGCAAATTCGACAAAGACCAGCGTTTCATTGCCAAGCGGCTCGGTGATCGATACGCGCAGATCCTGCTCGTGCGATGTACCGGCGTCACCCGACGACAGGCCGTGGCCAGTCGGGAAAAGATCGTCGGGGCGCAGACCGAATGTCACCTTGGCACCGTCAGTGACCTTGGCCTTAAACTGTGCAGGCACCGGCAAGCGCTGATCATTGGCGAAGACCAGTTCCGCGCCTTGAACGGTTGCCTCGGCCATATTCATCGGCGGCGAGCCAATAAAGCCCGCAACAAACTGCGTGGCTGGACGCTTGAACACTTCATCCGGTGTGCCGACCTGCTCGATATGGCCATCGCGCATGATGACGATGCGGTCGGCCAGTGTCATGGCCTCAACCTGATCATGCGTCACATAAACCACGGTTGACTGCACCTTGGCATGAAGCTTCTTGATCTCCGTGCGCATCTGCGTGCGCAGCTTCGCATCGAGGTTGGAAAGCGGTTCGTCGAACACAAACACTTCCGGGTTGCGCACGATGGCGCGGCCCATAGCAACGCGCTGGCGCTGACCACCTGAAAGCTGTGCCGGACGGCGTTCCATCAAGGCTTCGAGGCCAAGAATGGCGGCGGCTTCATTGACGCGGCGGTCAATTTCCGCCTGTGGCTGCGTGGCGATTTTGAGCGAGAAGCCCATGTTTTCGCGCACCGACATATGCGGATAAAGCGCATAGGACTGGAACACCATGGAGATGTTTCGATCACGCGGCGGCAGATCGTTGACCACTTTGCCGCCGATTTCAAGCGCGCCATCGGAAATGCTCTCAAGACCTGCGATCATGCGCAGCGTCGTGGACTTGCCACAGCCGGACGGGCCAACAAGCGCTACAAATTCCTTGTCTGCGATTTCGAGATTGATGCCATGCACCACTTCAACGGTGCCATAACGCTTAACGAGATTTTTAATGGAAAGCTGAGCCATTGTACTATCAACCTTTAACCGCGCCGAACGTCAGACCAGCAACAAGATGCTTCTGAACGATGAATGTGAGGGTCAGCGCCGGAATAATCATCACGACCGCCAGCGCGCACATGCCACGCCAGTCGATGGTGAATTCAGCGGTGTAATCGAGAAGACCGACAGGAAGGGTCTTGGAATTGACCGAGCGGGTCAGCTGGGAAGCCAGCGCATATTCGTTCCAGGACGTGAGGAAGGCGAAGATGCCCGCCGTCGCAATACCGGGTCCAGCCAGCGGAAATTCCACCTGCCAGAAAGCCTGCCAGCGCGTGCATCCGTCAATCTGTGCTGCTTCCGCCAGATCCTTCGGCACCTGACGAAAAAAGCCGTCAATCAGCCAGATCGTAAACGGCACATTGAGCGCCACATAGGTGACGATCAGGCCGAAATGCGTGTCGATGATGCCAATGCGCGAATAGAGCATGAAGAGCGGCAACGAAAGCGCAATGCCCGGCACCGAGCGCGTCAACATGAGGCCAAGAAAGGTTGTTGACTTGCCCCAGAAACGGAAGCGCGCAAAGGCATAGCCACCCGAAACACCGACAATCAGCGCGATGATGGTGGACGTGACAGAGATAATCAGCGAGTTGCGGAAATAATCCCAAACCGGAATACCGCCGCCGCCAGCACCAGAAAACATCGCATAATAAGCATCAAGCGTGATTTCCTGCGGAATCCAGACCGGCGGCTTTGCCATGATTTCGACCGGCGGGCGCAGCGAGGACAACACGATCCACAGGCCCGGCAAGCAGATGATCGTCATCGCCAGAAACAGGCCAATGAGGTACGCGACTTTCTTGACGCGACGCAGTAGGCGATGCTGATCATTAGAGAGTGTTTTGGAAGCCATGATTACCACTCCGCTCCGATTTGCGCGCGTGCGGCTGCAAGCTTGCGGAAGAACATTACGGTGAAGAGGATCGAGAGCAGGATCGCGACATAGGCCATGGCATTGGCAAGTCCCATCTGCGCATCCGAATAGGCGGTGCGTCCCACCAGCGTCCAGATCAGCTCAGTTCGTCGTGCCGGGCCACCATCGGTCATGATCTTCACGATGTCATAAGCGCGCGCCACATCAAGCGAACGAATGGTCATCGCGATAAAGGCAAATGGCATCAGATAAGGCCAGATCACATAGCGGAAGGTTTGCCAAGGTGTGCAGCCATCAACGCGGGCTGCTTCCACCGGATCCTGCGGCATCGACAGAAGACCACCCAGAATAAGGATCGCAAATACGGAAGTCGACATCCACACTTCTGCCAGCATGATGGCAATCAGTGCCAGATTGCCATCGATCAGCCACGGAATAGCCTGGCTGGTAATGCCGAGCGATTGCAGTGCATTGTTCACCAGACCGATATTGTCGTTGAACATGAACTTGAACTGGAAGCCGACGAGAACCGGCGAAAACATCATCGGGAACATCATCAGCGTGCGCAAAACGCGCTGGCCATGGGTGGCCTTGTTGATGAGGAGCGCCAGCCCTAGGCCGAGCAGCATTTCCAGATTAAGCGCGATGGTGAGGAAAACAACCGTGCGAATGAATGCAGCCCAGAACACCCAGTCGGTCATGATGCGCTGATAATTGCGCAGACCGATGAAGGTAAACAGACTGTCAGGGCGCGTCAGCCGGAATGGCGTGAAGCTTGAATAAAGCGAAAGCGCGAGGGGAAACAGAACCACCGCTGCGAGAATGATGAAGGCCGGGAGCAAAAGCAGAACCGGCGGAGAAATACGTTTAAACATTGTTCTTCCGAGGCAGTGGAGCAGCGAGAAACCCTGTCAAAACGGCCCGCCAATCGGTTTCCCAAAGGCGGGCCATAATATGATGCGGCAAAATTAGAGTTCGCCAGCATCCTCAAGAATCTGCGTTGCCTTCTTGGCTGCATCATCAAGAGCCTGCTGCGAGGTCTTGTCTCCAAGGATCGCTGCCTGAAGTTCAGGATAGACAGCGTTGGAAATTTCGATCCATGACGGGGTCTGCGGAACCGGGAAAGCGGTCTTTGCCGTTTCCTGGAACACCGAGAGCACTTCTTTCTTATATGGATCGGAAGCAGCCTGTTCGATCACATAATCCCAGACAGCGGTGCGGGTTGGCAACGTGCCAGCAGCCGATTCCTGCTTCTGCGAATCTTCATTGGTCAGGAACCAGACGAGCGATGCAGCAGCATCCTTATTGTCGCAGGATTCTGTAACCGAGAAGCCGTGATGACCCGACCAGCCGGTGCGCTTGCCAGCCGAACCTTCCGGCGCAACAGCAACGCCGACGTTACCGGCAACTTTCGAGGACTTTGGATCGTTGAAGTAAGTCGCCCAGCCCGGCCAATCCAGATTAAGCGCGATGGTGCCCGATGCAAAACCTGCACCCAGTTCATCCCAAAGATAGTTGGTGGTGCCAGCAGGAACAGCCTTCGCCTTGTAGAGATTGACGAACCAGTCGAGCGCACGCACACCGGCTTCCGAATTGAAAGCGGGCTTGCCCTCCTTGTCGAGATATTCGCCACCTTCAGCGACCAGCATTTCATAGAAACGGCCATTGATCGCTTCTTCCTTGCCCGCAAATTGCGTGCCGTAGAAATTTGGTGGATCAGCAAAGAACACAGCCTGATCGGAAACTTCTTTCCATGTTTTAGGCGGTGCAAGATCGTAGCCGTATTTTTCCTTAAATGCGGTCTTCTTGGCGTCGTCTTCGTACAGGCTCTTCTGATAGTAGAGCGCCGACACGTCATACTGCGCGCGAGGCAGCATGATGAGCTTGTCGTTGAGCGTCGAAGCCTTGATCACCGAAGGCACAAAGCCTTCGATTTCTTCTTTCGGAACCAAAGCATTCAGATCGGCATAGAGATCAGGATATTGCGGCGCGAAAGACGAGTGGTTGGAGCCAACACACCAGTTGATCGAACGCGAAGCGATGTCGGATTTGATTTCTTTATCCAGCTCGAAGTGATTCTTCTTCGACAGGATATTCACCTTGGCGCCAGTCGCTTTTTCCCATTCCGCAATGCGCGAATAAAGCGCCTCATATTGCTGACCGCCGATCAGCTTGGCGTTGATTGTCACGCCTTCAAATTTGCCCGGAAGGTCAGCTGCCCCCGCAGAAACCATCCCTGTCGCCAGCAGAACTGAGCCCGCCAGCACAGATGTCGTAAAATTCCTCATGCTTTCCTCCTCAATGACGGACACTCCCATATCCGCCCCCAATTGTGAATTCTATATTTATATGCAAACATAATATTCACAATTGGTCAAGGCGCATTCGATGTGATCCCGTCTTTCATCGCCGACGGTATTCGCATATAAAATGAGATATTCATAAGGGGACAGAACTTGGAAACAGACGATCGCTACCGCGCACCTGCTTTGGACAAAGGGCTGGATATTCTCGAACTGCTGGCCAGCGTCGATGGCGGCTTAAGTCAGGCTGAGATCGCCAAATATCTCGACCGTAGCCCAAATGAGTTTTACCGCATGCTCGACCGATTGGTGAAGCGCGGTTACGTGACCAAGCTTGAAGGCGACCGTTATTCGCTGACCCTAAAACTGTTCGGCCTTGCGCATCTTCATGCGCCGGTGCGCAGACTGGCGTCTTTCGCCACGCCCTTCATGCGTGAACTTGCCGACCGCTCGAAACAGGCCAACCAGCTTGCTGTGTTTGACCGGGGCTCTGTCGTGGTGATTGCACAGCAGGAAGCCCCGGATTACTGGGGGATTTCGATCCGCGTCGGTTCGCATATCAGCCTGTTTGATACGGGTTCCGGCCACACTTTGCTGGCCTTCCGCTCACCGGAGGAGCGCAAGATGATGATTGCTGAATATGTCAAACACGGCGAAAGTGGCAATCTCGATGATAGCTTCTATGACCGGCTCGACCAGATCCGTGAGCGCGGCTATGAAATGATGCCCAGTGCGCAGGTCGCCGGCGTCTATAACCTTTCAGCGCCGATTCTCGGCCCTGACGGGTCCTGCATTGCAGCGCTGACCTGCCCTTATGTGACGCTCGTCAATTCAGCCTCCGCACCCGACATCACACAGACCATTAGCCTGTTGCAAAAGACCGTCAAGGACCTCTCAAAGCTGGTTGGGTCCGATATTGGAACAACAGATTAATCAAGATTGATAATTCTTATTTGAAAACTCTCTTCTTTTTTGAAAGTATGACATCGGAGGAGAGTTTTTTATGATTATCGATACCCATCTGCACCTGATCGACAAAAGCGCGCTCAATTATCCATGGCTAAGCGATGTTCCGGCGCTTAACCGCGACTTCCTTTTTCAGACCTACAGACAGCAGGCCGAGCGCTGCGGGATCAAAGCCGCATTGCACATGGAAGTGGATGTTGCGGCCGATAATATTCAGACCGAGACTGATCATGTACAGAGGATAGCAACTGCCAATGGCGGCTTCATCAAAGGTGCAATAGCCTCATGTCGCCCGGAAGAACCGGGCTTTGCCGCGTATCTTGAACAGAGCCTGCGCAATCCGTTTATCAAGGGCTTTCGCCGTGTGCTGCATGTAGTGCCGGACGAACTGTCCGAAGGGGCTCTGTTCCGGGATAATATCAGACGTTTGCAAGGCACGGGCCTAACCTTTGATCTTTGCACGCTGCCGAACCAGATCGACAAAGCGGTGGCACTCGCTGACCTCGCGCCGGACCTGCAATTCGTTATCGATCATTGCGGCGTTCCCGATATTAAATCCGGCGCTCTCGAAAACTGGCAACGCGGCATTACCGAGATTTCAAAACGCGACAACGTCGTAGCGAAGATTTCGGGCGTGGTTGCCTATGCCGACGCTGAAAGCTGGACTGTTGAAACGCTGCGCCCCTATGTCGAGCATGTGATCCATTCCTTCGGCTGGGAGCGGATTGTGTGGGGCAGTGACTGGCCGGTTTGTACACTTGCAAGCAATGTTGATGCCGGGCTTTCGACATGGGTGGCGACAACCCATGCGCTGCTTAAAGGATGCAGCGAAGACGAAAAGGCGCTGCTTCTTGCGGAGAATGCGCAGCGCATCTGGAAGATTTAAACCGAAAGGCTGGCGAGAGAATCGCCAGCCAAACAGTATTGATCAGAAGCTTTCGCGGAAAAGCCGGTTGAGATCGGCGACGACGACCTCCGCCTTCTCCTTGTCCAGCAAGCCCTTATTGATCCGTTCGGAAGCTGCTTCTTGAAACAGCATATAGCCATCGTGACGCGGACGTACCCATGCACCTTCCAGCGTCGCGCGCGTATCGCGATAAAAGCCTGAAGTTGCATTGTTTACGGTATCGTCTTCCCATGCATCCGCATGTCCGGGCTGGCCGTTGGAAGCTGCATAAAGCCCTTTCTGCAAGGCCCCACTGGCGATCCAGTAGGCGAAATCAATTGCTGCTTCAGGATGCTTGCTGAAGGCAGAAACTGCAATGCCGGTGCCACCCAATGCGGAACCCGCAACGCCCGCCGCACCCGCAGGAATATCCGCAAAGCGGATCAGGCGATCACGGAAACCCGGCATGGCATAATTCACATAGCCGTAAATCAGTGGTGAACAAGCAATCTCGGAATCGGACTTTGCCATTTCCTCAAACACAGCAATCGGGTCCATGCCAAAACATTCTGGCTTTACCAGCGAAGCAATCTCGCGCAGTTGCTCGAAAGCTTGTGAGCCGTCTTCAACCGAAATCAGCTCGCCTTCCACCGAACATGGTGTTCCGGCATTGGCAACCAGTGTATAAAAGCACATCAGCGAATGTGGCGAGCGCAGTGGCAGCAGAACTTTCCTGGCGCGCGCCAGACGCAGCACCTCGCCCCATGAGGTTGCTGGGTTGTCCATCAGGTCAGGACGCCATGCCTGAACCTGTGTTGCCGCATCGAGCGGAAACGCCCATTGCCGCCCCTGCCAGTTGTAGCTTGGGAAGGACTGGCCCACCGAGCCATCGGCAAGCGCTTTCAGGTCTGTTTCGCGGCCCGGCACATCCAGCGGCAGCAGACAGCCTTCCTTGGTGATCTGGCCGACATGCGGATGGTCAATCACGATCATATCGAAATTGCGTGCCAGTTCCTCAACCGGAAAAGTCTCGAAATCCTGTAGTGACCGCTTTTCCCACTTGATCTCAACACCCGTGTCAGCAAGCCATTGTTCGGCGCCTGCGACCATCGGATCATAGCCGCGCGGGTGGCTCCAGGTCATGCCTTTCAGCTTGATCGTGCTCATAGACCGAACTCCTCGCGAATTTCTTTGCTGTTTTCGCCAATGCGTGGTGCTGCGCGCGCCACCTTCGGGCGCTGTCCGTTGATGCGCAATGGGGAACGGGTAGTGGTGATGGAAACATCGTCTTCACGCGTTACCGTCTGGAGCATGTCGAGGGTTGAAAAACCTTCGCTTGCAAGCAGTTCTTCCCAGTTGAGAACGCGCGCGCACCAGATATCAGCCGGTTCCAGAATAGCCAGCCATTCATCGACAGTTTTCTCGGTTATGCGCGCGGCTATCAGCCGCTTGATCTCATCGCGCTTGGCAAAAGCCAGTTTCGCATCGGCCATGAAAGGCGCAAGCGTATCTGTTTCAAGCAGTGGTGCCAGCTTCGCGATCGGCATCATGGCGATTGCGAGATAACCATCCGCCGCCGGATAGACACCATAGGGTGCTGCGAGATAGGCGTGCGCACTGCGGAACTCGGAACGCTTTGGCAGGCGGCGACCATCGTTAAGGTGAGTAGTCAGCACTTCAAACTGAAAATCAACCAGCGCTTCAAGAAGGCTGGTTTCGACATGCGAACCTTTGTTGGTGATGCCGCGGCGCACGAGCGCTGCGAGAATTCCCTGCGCGGCCGCAGCGCCAGCCAGCATATCCGCAACTGCCAGACCGAAAGGCACTGGTCCCTGACCCTCATCACCGTTCAACCACATCAGGCCCGAACGCGCCTGTGCGAGCAAGTCCTGTCCCGGACGCCCGACCCATGGCCCCTCTTCACCGTAACCGCTGATGGAAGCATATACGAGACGCGGATTGATTTGCTTGACTGCCTCGTAATCAAGACCAAGACGCTTGATGACACCAGGGCGAAAATTCTGGATCAGCACATCAGCCTGTGTGAGAAGCTTCTTCAATGCAGCCAGATCGTCGGGATTTTTGAGATCAATGGCGAGGCTGTCCTTGCCGCGATTGATCGCATGAAAAATCGTGGAATCGCCGCCGATTTCCGTGTCGCTGAGATAAAGCCTACGCGAAAGATCGCCACCATCAGGCCGTTCAATCTTGATGACGCGTGCACCAAGATCCATCAAACGTAACGAGCAATAAGGCCCCGACAGAAACTGGCTCATATCGACAACGACAAGCCCGCTCAGCGGCAGTTCGCTTTCCGACATCGGGAAATTCCCTCCTCATGAATTTCTTATGTGAATACAGTCTTCACATATGGATTTATAGAAGGCAAGGCTGAAATTGGTGTATTAGAGCGCATTTCAATCTGATTTGATCAGATTGACGCTCTAATCTCGTATTTTGACGCGCATCTTTTTCCGAAAACCGTTTCACAGTTTTCGGGATGCGCTCTAACGCAAAAACGCCGCCCGGTGGGGCGGCGTTTTCAAAGAAAATGAGTTGACTATCAGACCTCAACGCTGACCTGCTCCAGCAATGTCCAGACATGATCAGCGAATGAATTCCAAACTTCGATACGATAATGATCGGCATCCCATTTCAACAAAATAATCTGGGCGTGATCAAAGATCGTGCGAGCGGCACCCGGAGCCTTCATCTGCGAAAGATCAAGCGGCGAAGCGGCATTCAATAACCATTCTGCTTGCGGGCCGGAAATATCAATGCCGGTTTCGCGGTGACTGACTTCTGTCAGGCTATGCGGTTCAGTTTCATAAAGTTTCGCGAAAGCCTGCGTGATGGCGATGCCCTTGCTTTCGTCGGCCCAGATAAACCATTCATCGGGTCCAAGACAGGCAACGGCAATGTCACCTGTGCGAACAAGATCGCCAATCTTCGCCGGGATTTTTGCGCTCAATGCCTTTTCAGCCAGGGCAATTTTTTCCGGTTCAATGCGCAGGACAAAGCGGGCAGCGTCATCGGCTGCGTGGATTTCCAGACGACCGGGAATGACGACCTTGCGGTTCGAATAAGGTTTGGTTTCAACAAGCATGGTTCAATCCTTATCCGTTCAGCTTCTTACCTTCAGGGTCATAGAAGACCATGCCCGAAACAACCGCTTCATGCACGCTGCCATCCGGCATCGGCATATACAGCGTTTCACCCAACCGATCCTTGCCGCCAGAGACCACGGCCATGGCAATAGACCGGCCCAGCGCCTCGCTCCAATAAGATGAAGTGACATGGCCAAGCATGGTCATTGGCACGGCTTGCTTCGGATCGGCAACGATCTGCGCACCTTCTTCCAACACCAGTTTGGGATCAACAGTCAAAAGACCAACCAGATGTTTGCGATCCTTCTTCAGCATATCCGGACGGGCCAGCGAACGCTTGCCGACGAAATCCGGCTTCTGCTTGCCAACAGCCCAGCCAAGGCTTGCATCATCCGGCGTGATCGTGCCGTCCGTATCCTGACCGACAATGATATAGCCTTTTTCCGCGCGCAGTACGTGCATGGTTTCGGTGCCGTAAGGCGTGATGTCATATTGCTGACCGGCCTCATAAAGCGCCTTCCAGAGCGACAGACCATAACGAGCAGGCACGTTGATTTCATAGCCCAGTTCGCCGGTGAAGCTCATGCGAAAGAGACGTGCTGACACGCCCAGGAATTTGCATTCCGCAACCGACATATGCGGGAAAGCTTCATCGGAAATATCTAAGCCCTCGACCATTGGCTCGATGAGCTTGCGCGCATTCGGGCCGTTGATTGCCACCACGGCCCACTGTTCAGTGGTCGAGGTGAGCGAGACTTTCAGATCAGGCCATTCGGTCTGGAGATAGTCTTCCATCATATTGAGAACACGCGCGGCACCGCCGGTTGTGGTCGTCACATGGAAGCGATCCTGCGTCAGACGACCGACAACACCGTCATCCCGGATAAAGCCATCTTCGCCAAGCAGCAGACCATAACGGCAGCGTCCGACGCCAAGCTTCGTCCACGGATTGGTGTACATGCGGTTCATAAATTCCGCTGCATCCGGGCCGACCACTTCGATCTTGCCGAGTGTAGAGGCATCGAACATGCCCAATGATTCACGTGTAGCACGACATTCACGTGCCACGGCCTGATGCATGTCTTCGCCGGTTTTCGGAAAATACCATGCGCGACGCCACAGCGAAACCGGCTCGAAAGCGGCGCCATGCTGCTCGGCCCAGCTATCAATTGGCGTCTTGCGCGTAGCATCAAACAGCTTTCCACGATTATAACCGCAGAATGCACCAAAAGTCGTCGGCGTATAAGGCGGACGGAACGTTGTAAGACCAACCTGCGGCGTTGGCCGCTTGAGTGCGTCGGCGGCAACAGCCAGACCGTTGATGTTCGAGGTTTTGCCCTGATCGGTCGCCATGCCATTGGTGGTATAGCGTTTGACGTGCTCGATAGAGTGGAAACCCTCGCGCACAGCCAGACGAATATCCTTGGCGGTCACATCGTTCTGGAAATCGATGAAAGCCTTGGCCTTGCCCGGATCGCGATCGGTTGGCAGTTCGCGACAGCTTACGCCGTCGCAGATGAAATCACCGGCAACCGCATATTCAGATGCTTTGACCTTATGCCCGGCATCGGAGGCCGCAGCGGCACCGGCTTGTGCACCCTCACGAAGAGCGGCCTGCAAATCGAAATTACCATTGCCTGCACCAGCACAGCGGCTTTCCTCGGTTCGTTCGCCCGGCAAATAGATCTGACGCGCCTCATCCCATACGAGAGAGCCTTTCGTGTGCGAGAACAGATGCACGCTCGGATTCCAGCCGCCAGACATCAGCAGCACATCGCAGGCAATCGTGCGCGCAGCACCGACCGATCCGTTAGAAACCGGATTAGCGCGAACCGACGACACGCGATGGCGCCCGCCGGTGTCTGTCACAGTCCAGCCGGTCAGCGTTTCAATGCCGAGCATTTTGGCGCGGTTGATAAGGCTATCGGCAACGCTTGAACGCACATCGATGATGGCCGGAATTTTTACGCCTGCGACCGCGAGATCAAAAGCCGCAAGCCATGCGCTGTCATGCGAAGTGACGACGACAGCCTGATTACCGACCTTAACGCCATAGCGATTGAGATAGGTGCGCGCAGCGGAAGCCAGCATCACGCCGGGACGGTCATTGCCAGCAAAGACCAGCGGCTTTTCAATCGCGCCCTGCGCCAGAACCACTTGCTTGGCACGTACACGCCACATGCGTTCACGCGGGGCATTGGTGGCGGGCTTTGCCTGATGATCCGTCAGGCGTTCGCAAAGGCCGACCATGTTCTGGTGGTAATAGCCAATGGCCGTCGTGCGCGGCAAAAGCGTGACATTCGGATTGGCCTTGAGCGCTTCTATCGTTTCATTGAGCCAGTCCCAGCTTGCGCGGCCATTGATAACCGGCTCTGGTTCCGACAGAAGCGAGCCGCCAAATTCGGCCTGTTCGTCAACGAGAATAACCTTCGCACCACTCTTTGCAGCCTCTAAAGCAGCAGCCAGACCAGCAGGTCCGCCACCGGCAACCAGTACATCACAGAACGCATAGCGGCTGGCATAGGTGTCCGGGTCTGGCTCGGATGGCGATTTTCCAAGACCGGCAGCGCCACGGATGAAAGGCTCGTAGACCTTGTTCCAAAAGCTTTTCGGCCACATGAAGGTCTTGTAGTAAAAGCCTGCCGAGAAGAACATATAGAGCGCATCATTGATCGCGCCGACATCGTGCTTGAGCGATGGCCAATGGTTCTGGGTTTCAGCCTTGAGACCATCATAGAGTTCGAGAACCGTTGCGCGGGTGTTCGGCTCATAGCGACCCGGCCCGCGCGAGACGCCCATCAGCGCATTCGGCTCTTCGGAACCAGCAGAAAGAATGCCGCGCGGGCGATGATATTTAAACGAACGACCGGCCAGATGTTCACCATTGGCCAGCAAGGCGGAGGCCAGTGTATCGCCTTCAAAACCGGAATAGGTCTTGCCGTTGAAGCTGAACCGCACGGACTTGGCCTTGTTGACACGGCCTTTGTTGTGAATACGCATATCGGTCATTATTTCGTCTCCGCAGCCGGAGTTTCTGCCAAAGCAGGACGGGGTTCACCGGCCTTGTAGGTGGTGACAAACTTGTCGCTCACCGTGTCGCGCACCGCATTGAAGAAGCGACCGCAGCCATTGATATGCCGCCAGCGTTCAAAATGGGTGCCGCGTGGATTGGAGCGCGTGAAGAGGAAATCACGCCATTCATCATCGGAAAGCGTCGACGGATCGGCTGGACGCGCAATATGCGCTTCGCCGGCATAGGCGAATTCCAGCTCTGGACGTTCCATCTCGCAATAAGGGCAACGGATAAGAAGCATTTGGTGTTTCCCTTATTTCCTTAGTGAGCCACAGCGGCGGCAGCCGCTTCGTCGATCAGGCGGCCCGTGGTGAAGCGTTCCAGCGTGAATGGCGCGTTGATCCAATGCGGTTCGTCGCGGGCAATCGTATGCGCAAAGACATGTGCTGAACCCGGTGTCGCCTTGAAACCGCCCGTGCCCCAGCCGCAATTCACAAACAGGCCCGGCACCGGCGTCTTGCCAATGATCGGCGAACGATCCGGCGTGACGTCAACGATGCCGCCCCATTTGCGCAGCATTCGCATACGGGTGAAAATCGGGAAAACTTCGCAAATGGCCGCAAGCGTATGCTCGATCAGCGGCAGGCCACCACGCTGGCTGTAAGACACATACTGGTCAGTACCCGAGCCGATCACCAGCTCGCCCTTGTCGGACTGGCTGATATAGGCATGAACCGTGTTGGACATGACCACGCAAGGGAAGATCGGCTTGACCGGCTCGGACACAAGCGCCTGTAGCGGGTAACTTTCGAGCGGCATACGAACGCCTGCCGTATCCATGACAATGGATGTGCTGCCAGCAGCAGACACCGCCACCTTCTTCGCCTTGATAAAACCGCGTGGCGTATCAACACCGGTGACGCGACCTGATGCATCGCGGCGGATAGCCGTCACCGGACAATTCTGGATGATATCAACGCCGCGCTCCGTCGCACCGCGTGCATAGCCCCATGCAACCGCATCGTGACGGGCCACGCCGCCGCGCCGCTGCAAGGTGGCACCAACAACCGGATAACGCGCATTGGCTGAAATATCGAGCGGCGGGCAATATTCCTTCGCCTGCTCTTTGGTCAGCCATTCATTGTCGATACCATTGAGACGGTTGGCATGGATATGACGCTTGAAGCTCTGCACATCATGCACCGTATGCGCCAGCATCATCACACCGCGCTGCGAAAACATGACATTGTAATTAAGGTCCTGGCTCAGCCCTTCCCACAGCTTCATCGCATGTTCGTAGAGATGCGCACTCTCATCATAGAGATAGTTGGAGCGGATGATGGTCGTGTTACGCCCGGTATTGCCGCCGCCAAGCCAGCCTTTTTCAATCACCGCGACATTGGTGATGCCATGTTCCTTGGCCAGATAGTAGGCCGCACCCAGACCATGCCCTCCTGCGCCAACGATGATCACATCATATTCGGCCTTGGGTTCGGCATTCGGCCATTGGGGCTTCCAGTTCTTGTTGCCGGTCAGCGCGTTACCAACGATAGAAGCGAGCGAAAAGCGGGACATATACAAACCACCAGTCTTACGGTTCATGCTCTTCTGTGGCGCATGAAAAACCTTTGACCATATTTGTATTGATTCAGGCGGATAATAGAAAGCAGGCTTGCGTCATAAGACGTCATAAATACGACACGGCCACCATTTCGCGACATCACGTTCACGATCGGTTAAGCTGCCTTACAGATAAAATATTAGCATCAAGTAATATTAGAAAAGATCCAAAACATAGCTGCCAAATAGGACAATATTGTTGTCCTTTTCTCTTTCCTTTTATTGCGTGAGGCGCTACTCAAGCGTTCATAAACCCCTGTTTAAAGAGGGGCAAAAGCAAGAAAGGTGATTTGATGACTAAGGAGAATCTACTCGAAAGCGCACTCGTTCGTCTGGACGAGGCCGCAAGCCACATCAATATTGACCCGGATGTTATCGAAAAACTCAAATACGCCCGTGAAACCATGAAAGTGCGCTTGATGATCCGTATGGATGACGGATCGCGCAAATCCTTTCTTGCATGGCGCTGCCGTTATGACGACACGCGCGGACCAACCAAAGGCGGCATTCGCTACCATCCGGAAGCAACAGCTGAAGAAGTTGAAACGCTCGCTTTCTGGATGACTTTCAAATGTGCCGTTATGAATCTGCCTTATGGCGGCGGCAAGGGTGCTATTCAGGTTGACCCACGCCAGCTTTCCAAGGCTGAGCTTGAGCGCCTTTCGCGCGCTTACATTCAAGCTTTCTCCGGCATTATTGGCCCGGATCGCGACATTCCCGCACCGGACGTCTATACCAACTCCATGATCATGGGCTGGATGGCAGACGAATATTCGCAGATCGTTGGCCAGTCTTCGCCTGCTGTTATCACAGGCAAGCCTCTGGCGCTCGGCGGCTCGCTCGGCCGAAATGATGCGACGGCACGTGGCGGCTTTTATCTCGTGCGTCATCTCGCGGAAGATCTCGGCCTTGCCTCAACGCTTCGCGTCACGGTTCAGGGCTTCGGCAATGCCGGCCAGTTCATCGCAAAGCTGATGGCAAGCGATGGTCATAAGATTGTTGCCGTATCGGATTCGTCCGGCGCGGTTTACTGCGCAAACGGTCTTGATCTCGAAGCGCTTCTGGAGGCCAAAGCACAGAACAAGTCGGTTGTTTCCACCGCTGGTAAGAATGGTCATGAAGCGATCACGCCGGATCAGCTGATCGCAGCTGAATGCGATGTTCTGGTGCCAAGCGCCATGGAAAACATGATCCATGCCAACAATGCCGCGTCTATTAAAGCTAAGCTGATTGTCGAACTGGCCAATGGCCCTGTGACGCCAGAAGCTGACGAAATCCTCGCAAAGAACGGCGTCGTCGTTCTGCCAGACATTCTGGCGAATGCTGGTGGTGTCACGGTTTCCTATTTCGAATGGGTCCAAAATCGTCAGGGGTATTATTGGACGCTGGAAGAAATTCATGAGCGCCTGAAGACCATCATGGAACGTGAAGGGCGCGCAATCTGGAACCACGCGAAAGAGCACAAGGTTTCTGTCCGCTCTGCCGCTTATGTGCACGCCCTGCAACGACTTGCACAGGCCATTGAAGCCCACGGCACCCAGAGCGATTTTACGGCTTAACCAGAGCGCCATGCGCCCTCTTGGGCGCACAAAGATCGCTCTAAGGCCTTAAGAGTCGAGCAAAAGCTTCCGTTTTCGCCGGATTTTCCGGCGGAAACCTCTTTGAATGAATATGTCTCGTTCCTATATCCGAAGCTCATAGTTTGAGAGGAACGGCATGAATATCGGCCAGGCAGCAACCGCATCAGGCATATCGGCGAAAATGATTCGCCATTATGAGACCATCGGGCTTATCGAGGCTGCCGACAGGACCAGTTCCGGCTATCGCGTTTACACCCAAAAAGATGTCGAAACGCTGCGCTTCATCCGTTCCAGCCGCGACCTTGGCTTTCAGGTTGAACAGATTAAGGCGCTGCTCACGCTCTGGCGTGATCGCAATCGGGCGTCATCGGATGTGAAAAAGGTTGCACTTCAACACGTCAAAGACCTCGAAGCGAAAATGAAGCAATTGCAGAACATGGCTGACACGCTGCGCCATCTCGCCCACAATTGCCATGGCGACAACCGGCCTGACTGCCCCATCATTCATGAGCTTGCGAATAATAAAGATCATTCTTCATCGCCGCGAAAGGGCGAGTTGCTGCACGGCAAAATCTAATCCACACTCATAAAAAACGCCGGGAACGTCCCGGCGTTTTTTATTACTGTTCGCTTTCTTTCGGCAGCGTATAGGCGATTACATAATCGCCGGGCTTGGTGCCCACCGAGCCATGACCGCCGGCCACCATCAGCACGAACTGCTGATCACCAACCGTATAGGTCATCGGTGTAGACTGACCGCCCGCAGGCAGGCGTGCCTGCCAAAGCACCTTGCCATTGGTGAGGTCATAAGCGCGCAGATAATCATCCACCGCTGCACCAAGGAACACAACGCCACCAGCGGTGATCATTGGGCCACCGATGCCCGGAACGCCAACTTTGAGCGGCAGCGGAACAGGGGCCATGTCTTCAATCGTACCATTGCGATGCTTATAGGCGATTTTGCCTGTACGCAGATCCACACCCGCGACAAAGCCCCATGGCGGTGTCTGGCAAGGAATGCCAAGCGGGCTGACGAATGGCCCCATGAACACACCATAAGGTGCGCCGTCATTGCGGTTCAGACCCTGCTCGCTCCCCTTCTCATCCTGACCACGTGGCGGGATATCGGCACGCGGAACAAGTTGCGATGTGAAAGCCAGATAGGTTGGCATGCCGAACATCACCTGGCGTACTGGATCAACAGCCACGCTACCCCAGTTGAAAACACCGAAATTGCCCGGATAGACAATCGTCCCCTTCAACGAAGGTGGCGTGTATCGGCCTTCATAGAAGTGCTTGCGGAAAGCGATACGACATGCCAGCTGATCAAACAGGGTTACGCCCCACATGCTGCTTTCAGTCAGTGGTGCGGGACTGAATGTCAGATCAGAAATCGGCTGCGTCGGCGATGTGTGATCTTCCGGGATTGCACCCGTGGGTGCAGGGATTTCACGAACCGGAATAATCGGCTCGCCCGTCCGGCGATCAAGCACATAAATATCGCCCTGCTTGGTTGGTCCCACCAGCGCAGGCACACCATTAATGTCCAGAAGAACAGGCTGTGCAGGCACATCCATGTCCCATAGATCGTGGTGTACGGTCTGGCGCACCCATTTTGGCTGTCCGGTGTTTACGTCAAGTGCCACGATGGAGGAGGAATATTTCTCAACATTATCGCTGCGGTTCATGCCGAGCTGATCAGGAACCTGATTGCCGAGCGGAATGAAGACCAGGCCGAGTCCTTCATCAACACTGAAAACAGACCAGCTGTTTGGCGAATTGGTCGTGTAGTGCTCGCCTTCAGGCAGCGGTGTCGTGACATCCGGATTGCCAGAATCCCAGTTCCACAGCAAATCGCCAGTGCGGATATCAAAGGCGCGAATAACGCCCGACTGCTCTTCAGTCGAATAGTTATCATTGACTGCCCCGCCGACAATGATCTTGTCTCCGACGACCGCCGGTGGCGAAGTTGAGTAATAATAACCAGCCGGGTTATATTTCATGCCATGGCCAAGATCGAGCGTACCGCCATTGGCAAAATCGGTGCAGATTTCGCCTGTCCGCGTATCGAGCGCGATCAGGCGAGCATCCGAGGTTGGCAGATAGACCCGTTCGGAACATTTGGCACCAGCCGTTGCTGCGGTGTCCTTCCAGTAACTGACACCACGGCAAGTCTGGTGCTGCCGATCGGTGTTGAAGCCGACTTTCGGGTCAAACTTCCACTTTTCCTTACCCGTTGCTGCATCAAGCGCAATGGCCCAGTTATGCGGTGTGCAAAGATAAAGCGAATCGCCAATTTTCAGCGGCGTCACCTGATAGGTCGTTTCGCCGACATCTTCCGGCTGCTTCACATCACCGGTCTGATATTGCCATGCGACCTGAAGCTTGGAGACATTTTCCGGTGTGATTTGTGTCAGCGGGGAATAACGCTGCCCATAAGGCGTGCGACCATATTGATGCCATTCGCCATCGGGGACATTGCCACCCAGATCAGGAGATGCAGCCACCTTTTCGGTTGGCAGATCGCCCGAAATATTCCAAGGGTCCTGCGTCATCGAATAACCCGCGACAACCAGAGCGGCCAGCGTGGCAACGGTCAGTGGCAAACCGCCGCCATTGAGCGGCTTTCTGATCCACGGGGTCAACAGCCACAGGCCGAGAAGAACGATTACGCCGCCGGTCGATCCAAGGCCCCACCAGTCGAAGCCAACTTCTGACACAGCCCAACCAAGCGAACCAAGAATGACGAGCGCGTAAACCCAGAGCGCAACTGCACTTCTTTTGAAGAGGAAAAAGGCTGTCAGTAGAAAGCCGATGGCAGCGATTACGAAGAACCAGCTGCCGCCCAGCGTGACAAGATAGGTGCCCGCGGCACCCAGACCAACACCAATCAATAAAAGCAAAATAGCCGTGAGAGAAACAAGCAAGACATTACCCCCTTCGAGTAGTGACTATGACCTTGCCGTGCATTGCAATGCGGCTGGCACAGCTGCACGGAAAGAGAAAAATCGAGGCGTTCCCGAGTTTGGTGGAAATATTGTTGCAAACGGCTTTGCAAACAACACAACACTGCCTGCCCAAACAAATAGGCGGCAAAATGAAAAATCCAGTCGTGACTATGCAAAAGAATCAAAGCCGTATCGGCAGCCCGCTGGATTGCCGATACGGCTGAATGATCAAGCCAGGGGACTCGTGAAGCTTCTCAGCCGCAGTGCGTTGCTCAGCACGAAAATGCTCGAAAGCGCCATAGCACCCGCCGCCAATACTGGCGAGAGAAGGGTGCCGGTCACAGGGTATAGAATGCCGGCTGCAACAGGGATCAGCGCGACGTTATAGGCAAAAGCCCAAAACAGGTTTTCGCTGATATTGCGGATCGTGGCTTTTGAGATGGCAATCGCATTAACCACACCGCGCAGATCGCCCGACATCAGCACCACATCGGCGCTTTCGATCGCAATATCCGTTCCGGTGCCAATCGCAATACCCACATCGGCGGAAGCCAAAGCTGGTGCATCATTGATGCCGTCGCCCACAAAGGCAATGCGTTTTCCGCCCGCTGACAAGCGTTTCAAGGCCTCAACCTTGCCATCCGGCAGCACTTCCGCAACCACTTCATCGATACCAAGGCATTTGGCAATGGCCTGCGCTGTACGGCGGTTATCACCAGTGATCATCGCAACCTTCAAGCCCTGCTCATGCATGGCTGCAATGGCGGCAGGAGTGGTCTCTTTCATCGGATCGGCTACTGTAATGATTGCAGCCAGTTTACCATCGATTGCCGCATAAAGTGGTGTCTGGCCTTCATCGCCAAAGCGGCTTGCATCATCCGCAAAGACTGCCACATCGAGGCCAAGCTTTGCCATGTAACGATCTGCACCAATAGCGACTTCTCGACCCGAAATATTGGCTTTGAGCCCGAAACCCGGAACCGATTCAAAAGCCGAAACATCTGCAAGTTTGAGGTTCTTTTCCTTTGCAGCCGTCACAATCGCATCGGCAATCGGATGCTCTGAACGGGCTTCGACAGCAGCGATGAGCGCCAGTGCTTCGTCCTTGTCGATACCATCAACGACAGCAAAATGTGCCAGAGCGGGTTTGCCCTGTGTGAGTGTACCCGTCTTATCGACCGCAATCACCGATGCATCGCGCAAGGTTTGCAGCGCATCACCACGGCGGAACAACACGCCAAATTCGGCAGCGCGACCTGTGCCGACCATGATTGAAGTCGGCGTTGCAAGTCCCATCGCGCATGGGCATGCAATGATAACGACAGCAATCGCATTCACCAGCGCGTAGCCCATCATCGCCGTACCGCCGATTAAAAGCCATGCAATAAAGGTGATGAGTGCAGCACCCAGAACCGCGGGCACGAACCAGCCCGTGACCTTATCGACCTTGGCCTGAATGGGCAGCTTGTCGGCCTGCGCATCTTCAACCATCCGCACAATCTGCGAGATGACCATATCGCGGCCAACCTTGGTTGCGCGGAAGGTAAAAGCACCCGTCTTATTGATGGTTCCGCCGACAACTTCCGCGCCCGTTTCCTTTAAAACAGGCACGGGCTCGCCGGTAATCATCGATTCATCCACATAGGATGAGCCTTCAATCACTTCTCCATCAACGGGGACTTTCTCACCCGGGCGGACCTGCACAATATCGCCCGCGCGAACCTCTTCAAGCGGCACGTCAACTACTTCACCATTGCGCATGACGCGTGCTGACTTTGCCTGCAGGCCGACAAGACGGCTGATTGCCGCCGAAGTCCGCCCCTTGGCACGTGCCTCCAGATAACGGCCAATCAGGATCAGCGTCACGATAACGGCTGCGGCCTCGAAATAGACGTTGACGGTGCTATCGGGAAGAATGTCGGGCCAGAAGGTAGCAACAACCGAAAAGCCCCATGCAGCCGTTGTGCCAACAACAACCAGCGAATTCATATCGGGTGCGGCACGCAGCAGAGCGGGAATGCCTTTTTTGAAAAAGCGCATGCCCGGACCAAACAAGACAAGTGTTGTCAGCACAAACTGGAAATACCAGCTGTTCTGCATCCCGATTGTTTCCATGACAAACATGTGCACAGCGGGAATGAGATGCGAGCCCATTTCCAGAATGAACACGGGAAGCGTGAGAACGGCTGCCAGAATGACATTCTTTTTCAGCTCAACCGCTTCCGCGTCGCGCTTGTCTGATTGTGTTTCCTGCTTGGCATCACTGCGTGTCTCATCAAGCGAACGCGCCTCGTAGCCCGCCTTTTCAACCGCTTTTATCAGATCACCAACTGCGACCTGCCCTGCAAGCTCAACATGCGCGCGCTCAGTCGCGAGATTGACGCTGGCACGAGAAACGCCCGGAACCGCACTTAAAGCTTTTTCGACATTGCTCACGCAAGACGCGCAGTTCATACCCTCAATGGCGAGGTCGGCACTGCCCGACGGCACATCATAGCCAGCTTTGCGAATTGCATCGATCACAGCAGGCATATCAGGTGCAGACTTGAAGGTGACGTCAGCGCGTTCTGTTGCGAGGTTGACGGAGACTTTGTCCACGCCCGGAACTTTTGACACTGCCTTTTCAACCGATGATACGCAGGACGCGCAACTCATCCCTTCAACAGGAATGGCAAAACTTGTGGCGTCGGATTTTACAGGCTTGTTCATGGCAATCCCTTCTAAAGCGCTCCTGCTTTCCAAAAATCGTTTCCGACTTTTGGCCAGATGCTACTTCGCTCTTTTCGACGAGCAATCTTATGAGTTGCATGATAGATAGTCCTTCCCACCGTTGGAAGGTCAAGCGTTATCAAACGGCCATTGCGCTATCCGGCTCGATTATCTCAAGAATTGAACCGCATCGTGTGCGAATGAATTCCGGCACATCGGCAGCAGGCATGGGGCGTCCCATTAAAAAGCCTTGCACCTCACAAAAATTCTGTTCGCGCAGGCAGTTAAGCTGCTGCTTTGTTTCCACACCTTCTGCTGTCGTTACAATCCGAAAACCGGCTCCCAGTGTGGCGACGGCCTGAATAATTGCGAGATCACGCGTATCGGCTTCAATGCCCGAAACGAAACTGCGATCCACCTTGATTTTGTCAAAGGGGAACGAACGCAGATAGCTCAGTGATGAATAGCCTGTGCCGAAATCATCCATAGCAATCCGGACGCCCAGACGCCGCAACTCGAACAGCAATTCGATATTATGTTTGCTGTTTTGCAGAAAGACCGATTCCGTGATTTCGAGTTCCAACCGGTCAGGCGACAAGGACGCGACAGCCAGTGCATCGGTGACTGAATCAAGAAGAGCCGTCTGCTGGAACTGTACAGGCGAGAGATTAACCGAGACCTTGATGCCATGCGGCCATGAGGCCGCTTCAAGGCAGGCGTGTTTCAACACCCAGTCGCCGATCGGTCCAATGAGCCCGGCCTCTTCGGCAATTGGAATGAATTCAACCGGCGATACCATGCCAAGCACGGGATGACGCCAGCGTAACAAAGCCTCAAAGCCAGAAATGTGGCCGGTTTGAAGATTGAAAATTGGCTGATAATGCAGCTCGAACTGCTGTTCCGTCAAAGCCAGCCGCAAATCCGTGGTCATAGCATGACGTTTCTCAACAGCCAGTCGCAGCGAATGCTGATAAAAGCGGAAAGTGCGCCGGCCATCAGCCTTGGCAGCGTAAAGCGCCAGATCAACATTGCGCATCAGCACGTCAAGATCATCGCCATGCAATGGCGCCTGCGCGATCCCGATACTGCATGAGACAAATTCCAGCGTATCGCCAAGATCGAACGGATCCTGAAATAGGGAAAGAAGCTGATCGGCAAACATCGCGATCTGAGAAACGGCAGCGCAGCGATAAATGATCGCAAACTCATCACCACCCAAACGCGCCAGAAAATGATCGCAAGCAATGGTTTTAAGACGCTTTGCAACCTGTTGCAGCAGGCAATCCCCGATCTGGTGCCCGCGGCTGTCATTGATGTTTTTGAAGTGATCAATATCGAGATAGAAAAGCGCAAAAGCCAGTGCGCTTTCACGTTTTTTCAGCACGGCTTCAATATGCTGAGAGAAGTAAGCCCGGTTCGGCAAGTCCGTGAGATTGTCGTGCATCGCAATATGCGTCATGCGCTGCTCAATCAAACGACGCTCGGTAATATCCTCAACAAGCCCGATGAGATAGCGCGATTCATCGCCTTCTATCGGTGGAATGGAACGCTTGATGATCCGCAATATGCGCGGTGTTCCGTCTGCGCGGTGAATATCGCGCTCGATTGTCAAAACGCTGCCGCGACGCATTGCAATGCTGTCTTGCTGGGTCAGAAGCCTGGCTTCTTCAGCCGGAAAGATTTGCGTATCCACTGAACCGACAACATGATCGATCTTGTGGCCGCTGATGGTTGATGCAGCCTGATTATAGAGCAGGTAACGCCCCCCGTCCTGCATATCCTTGACGAAGACACCAAGCGGCATATTGTTGATGAGGCTATCGAGCAATGTCTGCGCATGACTGGCCTGACGATTCGCCTCGTCAAGCTCGGTCATATCCCGCACAATTGCCAATATGGCCATCCGGCCATCGAACACAACCTCACGGCCATAGGTCAAAACATCAATCGTCTGATCATTGGCTTTCAGATGCTTCCAGCGTTCAGGGCGCTCAAGATCACTCCGGTCGCGAACCGCTATCGACATACGGTCACGCTCGGTTTGTGGACGAATATCGAGTACCGTCATGCCCTGCACTTCGTCAGCCGAATAGCCATAAAGCGCGTGGGCTGCTTCGTTCATAACGATGAAACGCAATGTATCGGGATCGTACACCCACATCGGTGTGGGATGAGTTGTAAACAGAATGCGAAAATCCGCATCGGACGTGCGCACCCGCGCATCATCCGAATGAGCCTGACCGGCTTTCCGATCCCTCATCATTGTCCCCTCATCAGCCTGATCCTGACCCAATATTTCATGCCTTAAAAAAAGGACCATGCCCCAAGAATCAGATAACTCGTCTGTAGCAGGACGAAGCTTTTCCAAGCTGGATTAATGCATGCCCCTTAAAGAAATTATATACAAACTTGCGGAGAATATAAATTTATTCGCAAATTGTAATAATCGGCACCGCTTGACCGGCTCTTCGTTCCGGCCTATGCCTAAAGCACAAAATTCGTTGGGGTGCCTTCGGAGCAAGGTCAGGAAAAGTGCATTGCGGTTTTCCGTCCGATCTTGCGACACAAAAGGCTGAGAGACGCTGATCGCGTTAACCCATTGAACCTGATCCGGGTAATACCTGCGTAGGGAACGGAGTTTGGCGCGTCGCGAACAAGGAGGAATCTATCCTCCGTGGGGTAAATCCCCAAAAACAAGTTCATGGCGTCTCAATTTTCCGTTTGGAATGAGAGACGATAAGATGGACTTAAGACAAAGCCTCTCCCGAACCAACACAACCGCCAGCCATGCTGCGTCAGTGCCTATTTGCGTAACGATTGCAGGCTCGGACAGCGGCGGCGGTGCTGGCATTCAGGCAGATCTCAAAACTTTTTCAGCACTCAATGTCTATGGCGCAAGCGTCATTACGGCGATCACGGCGCAGAACACACTAGCGGTCACGGCAGTCCACGATATTCCTTCCGAAGTCGTTTCAGCACAGATTGATACCGTCTTCAGCGATCTCAATGTCGCAGCGGTAAAAATCGGCATGGTGTCGGTGCCGGAAACCATTCAGGCAATCGCCAGAGGACTCGTCGATTTCTCGGGACCGGTGGTTCTTGATCCGGTGATGGTCGCGAAATCCGGCGACAGGCTTTTAAGCGAAGCCGCAATCTCGACATTGCGTGACAAACTGATTCCGCTTGCAAGCCTTCTGACGCCGAATAGACCAGAGGCAGCCTGCCTGCTCGATTGTGCAGTTGCGTGCACCGATGGCGAGGCTGAAGAACAGGGGCGCGCACTCCTCAAGCTTGGCGCTGAGGCCGTACTGATGAAAGGCGGGCACGCTGAGGGCGACATCTGCACCGACCTCCTCATCCGTGCCAATCTGCCGACAATCCGTCTGGAAGCGCCACGTATCGATACGCACAATACCCATGGCACCGGCTGTACGCTTTCATCAGCAATTGCTGCCGGTCTTGGCAAAGGCCTGTCGCTGGAACAAGCCCTTCGTGAAGCGCACACATATCTGCAAGCGGCCATCCGGTCCGCTAACACATTGCAGGTCGGAAGCGGGCACGGCCCCGTGCATCACTTCCACGCCTTGTGGGAGATTGCATAATGCGCGTCACCATCATCGGCGCAGGTGTTGCAGGTCTTACCTGTGCCGCAGAATTCAATGATCAGGGCCATGCTGTCACCGTGATTGCCAAAAGCAAGGCAATTGGCTCCGACAGTTGCTCGTGGTTTGCTGGCGGAATGCTGGCCCCATGGTGCGAAGGCGAAAGTGCGGAAGAACCCGTCGTCAGGCTGGGACAAGAGGCGATTGGCTGGTGGGAACGGCATGTTTCGACTGTCAACCGCAAGGGCACGCTCGTCATTTCACACACACGCGATGCGGCTGAATTGCGCCGCTTCGCCCGTCGCACGGAAGCCTTTGAAACAATTGATTCCGAACACATTGATGCGCTGGAGCCGGACCTTGCAGGCCGTTTTCGGCAGGGGCTTTTCTTTGCCGAGGAAGGCCACCTCGATCCGCGCAAGACGCTGATAGAACTTGCTGAAAGCCTGCAAATGAAAGGCGTCGTCTTTCATCTGGGGCAGGATGCGAAAGACGTAAATATCGATACCGATATCACCGTCGATGCACGCGGCCTTGCAGCACGCGATCAGTTGCAGGATCTGCGCGGTGTGAAGGGCGAAATGCTGGTGGTTCGCTCCCGCGACATCAATCTTTCGCGCCCTGTGCGTCTGCTGCATCCGCGCATTCCGCTCTACATCGTGCCGCGCGGCGACGGCATCCACATGATCGGCGCGACCATGATCGAAAGCGATGAGCGGGGCAGCATCAGCGTGCGCTCGACGCTGGAAATGTTAAGCGCCGCCTATGCGCTGCATCCGGCATTTGGCGAGGCGGAAATTCTGGAAACCGGCGTCGATGCCCGCCCCGCCTTCCCCGACAATCTGCCGCGTGTGCGTAAACGCGGCCAAACCATCTATATCAACGGGCTTTACCGGCACGGCTTTCTGCTCTCGCCTGCGGTTGCGCGCATGGCGGTCGCGGCAGCAACTGAAACCGAACAAAAGCTCGAATTTCTAGAGGAACTGGCATGAACATCCTTTTAAATGGCGAAGCCTTTAAGACCGGGAGCCGCAATCTTTCAGCCCTGCTTGCAGAAATCGAACTTGATGAAGCGGTGGTGGCAACCGCGCTCAATGGCGAATTCATTGCAGGCAGCGAGCGCGAGGAAACATTGATCCAAGACGGTGACCGCATCGAAGTGCTCGCACCGATGCAGGGAGGCTGAAATGCTGGAATTTTACGGAAAAACCTTTGAAAGCCGCTTGCTTTTGGGAACGGCGCAATATCCGTCCCCCTCTATTCTTGCTGACAGCGTCCGCTCGTCAAAGACGGAAATCGTGACGGTTTCGCTGCGACGCGAGAGCGGAAACATGCGTGCAGGACAGGATTTCTGGACACTCATCAAAGAGCTCGGTGTTTCGGTTTTACCCAATACTGCCGGGTGCCATACCGCACGCGAAGCGGTGACAACGGCAAAAATGGCGCGTGAGATTTTCGGCACAAACTGGATCAAGCTTGAAGTCATCGGCGATCACGACACATTGCAGCCCGATCCTTTCGGGCTGGTCGAAGCCGCCCGTATTCTCTGCGATGAGGGCTTTGACGTCTTTCCATATATGAATGACGATCTGGTGGTGGCCGAAAAACTGATTGAGGCAGGCTGCCAAGTGCTGATGCCATGGGGTGCGCCGATTGGTTCAGGTCGCGGCCTCAACAATCCTTATGCGCTTAAAACCATGCGCGCGCATTTTCCCGATATTCCACTGGTCGTGGATGCCGGTATTGGCGTCCCATCGCACGCTGCAAGTGCCATGGAACTTGGTTTTGATGCCGTACTGATCAACACCGCGGTTGCCAAAGCGGGTGACCCAGCCGCTATTGCCCGCGCATTTGCGCTCGCTGTTGAGGCTGGTCGCATCGCCTATGAAGCCGATCCGATTGAAGCCCGCGACATGGCAACCCCCTCCACTCCCCTCATCGGAAAGGCATTTTTGTAATGGCCCTTGATCCGTTCTACCCGATCTTTGATAGCGCCAGCTGGTGCGAACGCATGGTGCCGCTTGGCATCAAACTCGTGCAACTGCGCATCAAGGATAAGAACGACGCTGAACTGCGCGCAGAAATCCGCGCAGCCCGCGCAATTTGCGCCCGATATGATTGCCAGCTCATCATCAATGACTACTGGAAACTGGCAATTGAGGAAGGCTGCGACTTTATCCATCTCGGTCAGGAAGACCTTGATGAAGCCGATCTTGATGCAATTCGCGAGAGCGGCGTTAAACTCGGTGTATCCAGCCATGATGAGGCCGAACTGGATCGCGCTCTTGCGCTAAAGCCAGCCTATATCGCGCTCGGCCCTGTCTATCCGACCATTCTCAAAAAGATGAAATGGCATGAACAAGGATTGGACCGCGTCACCCAATGGAAAGCCACACTTGGCGCTATTCCGCTCGTTGGCATTGGCGGCATGAATGTGGAGCGCGCGCCGGGCGTCTTTAAAGCCGGAGCTGACATTGTGTCTGTCGTCACTGACATCACTCTTAATCCCGATCCCGAAGGCCGCGTGCGCCAATGGATCGACATGACGCGTGCCTATGTAATTTAGTTTCAGGAGGAAACATTGAAAAAACTGATTTTTGCTGCGCTTTTCAGCGCCACGGCTTCGTTTGCCCTGATATCAGCTCAGGCAGCTCAGGCGAATGATAAATTCAAACTCATACTCGACTGGTATGTGAACCCGGATCATGGGCCGATCATCGTGGCCGACAAGCTCGGCTACTTCAAGGATGCCGGTCTCGATCTCGAAATCATCGCCCCTGCAGACGCATCCGTGCCACCCAAAATGGTTGCGGCTGGACGGGCTGATCTGGCAATTTCCTATCAGCAGCAGGTGCATCTCGATGTTCATGCCGATATTCCGCTGATCCGCGTCGGCACTCTGGTCGATTCCCCGCTTAATTGCCTGATGGTGCGTGATGATGGCTCGGTCAATTCGATTGCCGATCTCAAAGGCAAGAAGATCGGCTTCTCAGTCGCTGGTGTTGAAGAAACGCTGCTTGGCACCATTCTCAAAAACCACGACATAAAGCTTTCAGATGTCGAACTCATCAATGTGAATTTCTCTCTTTCACCCGCTTTGATGTCGAAACAGGTTGACGCAGTAATGGGTGCCTATCGCAATATCGAACTCAACCAGATGGCCGTTGAAGGGGTTACGGGCAAATGTTTCTTCGTCGAAGAGGAAGGCGTGCCGGTCTATGACGAGCTCGTTTATGTTGCCAATTCAAACAAGCTCGACATAGCCGAAAAAGACAAGATTTCGCGCTTTCTCGCCGCCACTGAAAAAGCCGCGCAATATATCGTCAATCATCCAGAGCAAAGCTACGACCTGTTCGCGTCTTATAGTTCTGAACTCAAAGACGAGCTGAACCAGCGCGCCTGGAAAGACACGGTTGCCCGTTTCTCACGCGCCCCTGCCAGCCTCGATTATGGACGCTGGAGCCGCTACGAGACCTATCTCAAGGAAAACGGTCTCGTGCCATCGATCCTGCCGGTCGAGAAATTTGCAATCGACGTCAACGCGGGAGGCAATAAGTCATGAGTGACACGCTTTATTCATCCGAATTATTCACCCGCCTGCGTGCGGCGACGCTTGATGACTGGAATCCCTATATCGATCATGCGTTCGTCCGCGGACTGGGCGATGGCACGCTGCCGAAATCGGCATTCCTGCATTATCTCAGGCAGGACTACGTCTATCTGCATCACTATGCACGCGCCTTTGCGCTGGGTGTCGTGAAGGCAGGCAGCTTGCAGGAAACGCGGCTCTGCGCCGAAATCATGCATGGGCTGGCGGTCACAGAACTGCCGCTGCATGTGGGCATCTGCGCACGCGAAGGCATCACCGAAGATGATCTTTACAACACAAAAGAAGAGCCGGAAAATCTCGCCTATACGCGCTATGTGCTCGATTGCGGGCAAGCGGGCGATTTTCTCGACCTGCTGACAGCCCTTGTTCCCTGCGCGCATGGCTATGGAGAAATCGGGGTCAATCTCGCAGCCACTGCCCATGCCGGCACACCCTATCAGGAGTGGATCGACACCTATGCGGGCGCTGATTATCAGGAGATGTGCCACACGGTTGGCAAGCTTTTTGATCAGGCCGCGAAGGATCGCATCGGACCAGATTTCGAGAGCAGCCCACGCTGGCCAAAGCTCTGCCAGATTTTTGCAACGGCAAGCAGGCTTGAAGCGAACTTCTGGTCAATGGGCCTAAAGGGAGGCCTTAAAGGAGCATGACGAACATCGCTCCTCGTTCGCGCAAAAAACGCATCGCCGACGGGTTTCTGTCGGCGTTTGCTGTGCTGGCACTTTGGCAGGCTGTGGTGAGCATCTGGAAGATGCCGCGTTTCATTCTTCCGGGTCCGCTCGACGTCGTGCAATCGCTCATCAGCAATGCGCAACTGATTGCGGATAATGCAGTCGTCACGTTTGGCGAAGTGCTGGGCGGGCTGTTTCTGGGCTCTGCGATTGGGGTACTCACAGCCATCGGGCTGATGATGTCACCATTGGCACAACGGCTTATCATGCCAATGATGGTGTTCTCTCAGGCGATCCCGATCTTTGCGCTCGCTCCGATCTTAACACTCTGGCTCGGTTATGGACCGGCGTCGAAAATTGCCGTCACCATTCTGATGATCTTTTTTCCGGTCGCTTCCACTTTCCTTGATGGAATGCAAAGGACGGATCAGACACTGGTGAATGCCGCTGAAAATCTCGGCGCAAAACGCCTGCAAATTCTGTTTCGCGTGCGCATTCCCGCAGCTTTCCCATCGCTCGCTTCAGGGTTAAGCCTTGCTGCCGTCTATGCACCCATTGGTGCGGTGGTGGGCGAATGGGTGGGTGCGTCGCGCGGGCTTGGCTACTTGATGCTGCTCGCCAATGGTCGTGCCAAGGTCGATCTGATGTTCGCAAGCCTGTTTGTGCTGGCAGCCTTCACCATGCTTTTACATGCAACCATCTCGCATTTTTCGCGCAAGCTGGCAGCATGGCCTAAAAAACTGTAAGACAGCATTTTTGCCACACTCAATAGATTGAAATTAAATTTCTGCATTTTGCCACTTGGCAAATGCTTTTGCTCATTTATTGTGCAGACATCTAAAACACTGGCAAGAGGTATGAGATGCGATCCTATCCATTTCCGTCGGTGCCCGGTGTTAATGCGGGCGCTTCCAAACTTTAAGTTCTTGGCCCGTGTTGCAGGCTAAGGCCTGACCGCCCTCCCCAAAAGGGCATATTCCTAAACACTTCCAAATTTGCCGCAGCTATTTTCAGCTGTTTGTTTTGTCTTCGTTTTCACGCATTTGTCGGCGCAAAACCGCACCGCACTTTTTGCTGAAAGTGAATTTTAAAGGAACCAGAATCCGTTTTCATACGGGCTGGTATTATTCATATGACTCGGTTTCGTATCAATTTCCGGGGGCCTGTATTCCGCAAGGTCCTCGGCTACACATTCAGTCACTGGCGATGTCAGCCTCTGCGGCTGACGCTGATCATTATCAGCATGCTGCTTGCAACGGCCGCAGACGTCCTCACACCGCTCTACTCAGGAAAGCTGGTCGATGCGCTTTCGGTCGGGCAGGATGGCGCATGGGATGCTGCCATTCACGCGCTTATCATCCTGCTTGCACTGGGCGCATTGGCGCTGATCACGCGTCAGCTTACCTTCTATGTCATCACGGATTTCACGCTGAAGATCATGAGCGGCATGGCATCGAGTGCGTTTCACAAGCTTCAACGCTTTTCGACCGACTGGCATGCCAATGCCTTCGCCGGATCGACCGTGCGTAAGGTCTCGCGCGGCATGTGGGCGCTTGATCTGCTCAACGACACGCTGCTGCTTGCGCTGCTGCCGTCTATCCTGATGTTGCTCGGCTCTGTCGCGCTTCTCGCTTGGTATTGGCCGATGATGGGCGTTCTGGTTGCCATCGGCTCTGTGCTGTTTATCGTCTGCACGATTGTGATTTCACTCGGCTTTGTTGCGCCTGCCGCAACACTTGCTAACAGCTGGGACACGCGCATGGGCGGCGCTTTGGCCGATGCCATTTCGTGCAATGCCGTTGTGAAAGCATTCGGTGCTGAAACGCGCGAAGATGGGCGTCTTGCCAAGGTGGTCACCAAGTGGCGCTCGCGCACGCGCCGGACGTGGCTGATCGGTACGCTCAATGGTTTCATTCAGGGTGCAAACCTGCTCATCATGCGCGGTGTGGTAATTGGCTTTGCGCTTTATCTCTGGAGCCAGGGCCAGGCAACTGCCGGTGACATTACCTTCGTTCTGACCGCCTTCTTCATGTTGCAGGGTTATTTGCGTGATGTGGGCATGCATATCCGCAATCTGCAACGTTCGGTAAACGACATGGAAGAACTGGTGCAGATCGAAGCGGAGCCTTATGGCATCGCAGACAAGCCCGGCGCAGGTGCAATCCAGATCGGAAATGGCGAGATCACGTTTGAGAACGTCACCTTCCATTATGGCAGTCACGACACAGCGCTTTATCGTGACTTTTCGGTCAGGATTGAGGCTGGTGAGCGGGTCGGTCTGGTCGGCCATTCGGGTTCTGGAAAGACGACTTTCGTCAAGCTGATCCAGCGTCTTTATGATGTGAGTGGCGGCGCGATCAAAATCGATGGACAGAACATTGCCGAAGTCACTCAGGCATCGCTCCGATCGCAGATTGCTATCGTGCAACAGGAGCCAATCCTGTTTCACCGCACGCTGGCTGAAAACATCGCCTATGCTCGCCCCGGTGCAACACAAGCCCAGATCGAGCATGCGGCCATGCTTGCCAGTGCGCATGATTTCATCATGCGTCTGCCAAAGGGCTATGCAACGCTTGTCGGTGAACGCGGTGTGAAGCTTTCGGGTGGTGAACGTCAGCGTGTCGCAATTGCCCGTGCATTTCTGGCTGATGCACCAATTCTTATTCTGGACGAGGCAACATCAAGCCTTGATTCAGAATCAGAAGTACTGATCCAGCAGGCAATGGAACGGCTGATGATCGGTCGTACCACACTTGTCATTGCACATAGGCTTTCAACGGTCCGTGCGCTGGATCGGCTGTTGGTTTTTGACAGAGGCAATATCGTCGAAGAAGGCGATCACGATGCGCTTATCCGTAAGCCTGATGGCATCTATCGCCGTATGTTCGAACGGCAGGCCTTGGAACTAACCAAAGGTCTTGATTTGCCATAAAAAGTGGGCCGGGAAACCGGCCCATTTTATTTGAAAACTTTGCCCGATGATTGGCGAATAATCAGCTTGTAATCGATATGCCGCGAAGGCGATGCCCCGCCCGTTTCTATCTGGCTGAGCAACATATCGACCGCATCATAGGTCATTTCGCGGATTGGCTGATGAACCGTAGTGATTTGCGGCGACACCATGCTCGAAATCGCACTATCATCAAAGCCAACAATGGTCAGCTCATTTGGCACGTCGATCTTATGATCATAGGCAATTTGCAGAACAGCTGCCGCCATATCATCATTCGAGGCAAAAATCGCAGTGGGTCTGTTCTTCAACGACAAGAGTTTACGGCCAGCTTCCAACCCACTTGCAAAACTGAAGCCACCTTCAAATTCGTAATCGGGATTGTGAGCGATGCCAGCCTGATCCAGCATCTTGCGATAGCCTTCAAGACGCAGCTGTGCCGAGCGATGCGTCAGATCGCCAATGACGATTGCAATCTTACGGTGCCCCAGATCGAGCAAATATTGCATCAAATGGCAGGCGGCTTTCTCGTCATCAATGGCAACACTGTCCGTCGGATGCACACCAAAATCACCAGCCACGCGGGTGAAGGGCATTGCAGATGCAATCAGTTCCTGCAAAATTTCAGGATCATCCGACATAGGCGGTGTTACAATAATCCCATCAAGTCCCGAAGCGTGGGCTGTTTCAATCAATGAGCCACGAATATCATCGCGATTTTCAACCGGGAAGATCAAGAGCCGGTAACGTGTGCCACGCAACCGATCCAGTGCACCAATCTGTAGTTCGGTCACATAGCTCTGACTCGGATTCTCAAAGAATAGCCCAATCAGATGCGAGCGGCGCTCAACCAGATTACGCGCCGCGGCATTGGGACGATAGCGCAATTCAGCGCCTGCCAGTTTAACCTTTTCGCGGATCGTATCGCGGACATTCGGCTCGTCATTATAGACACGCGAAACTGTCTTGATTGAAACGCCTGCAAGACGCGCCACATCGTGGATCGTTGCTCTTTTATTGGATGCGGCCATGGCCGTTATGCACTCTCCCCAGTGATATGGCCAATTTAGTATCTGCTTTGCAGATCAACGCAAAGCGCTAAATCGAGCATATCTTGGAACGCGTGAGAAAGCGCTTTTCACGACCATTATCGAGCGAGAACATACCACCGCGCCCCGGCACGACATCGATGATAAGTTCTGTATGTTTCCAGGCTTCGTATTGTGAACCACTGATATAAAATGGCGCGCCGCCAATCTCGCCCAGCTTGACATCGGCATCAGACAGCAGAAAGTCGCCCTGCGGATAGCACATCGGCGATGATCCATCACAACAGCCGCCCGACTGATGAAACATGATCGGACCATATTCAGCCTGCAACTCGGCAATCAGTTCCAGCGCTGCATCGGTGGCAGTGACCTGCTCTAGTTGAGAGTCTTGCGGCATGGCTCCTCCTCCCTTAGGGCGCGTTTCGATATGATCAAATCAGATCGGCGCTCTACAGTCTTTTACTTGAAACATAATCTTATCGACCCTCGTTGAACGAAGGTCGGACTATGCTCTAACAAAGCCGCCGCATCGCTACGGCGGCTTTACTTCTTTGTATCTGCGCATGTCTTTTGCCCAAAAACCGGTTCCCACTTTTGGGAGACATGCTTTAATATCGCAGCATTACTGCGTCAGGTCCATCACGACGCGGCCTTCAATCTGACCTGCGCGCATTTCGTCAAAGATCGCATTGATATTGTCTATCTTGTCAGTGCGGATCGTCGCCTTGACCTTACCGTCTGCGGCAAAATCAATCGACTCCTGCAAATCAAGACGCGTGCCCACAATGGAGCCGCGCACGGTGACGCCGTTCAGCACCATATTGAAGATCGACAACGGAAATTCGCCAGCGGGAAGGCCGTTGAGTGCAATCGTTCCACCACGTGCGGCCATGCCGATGGCCTGTTCAAAGGCTTTCGGTGAAACAGCCGTCACAAGCACGCCCTGCGCGCCACCGTCTGTTTCTTTCTTGATATAAGCTGCCGGATCATTGTGCGTTTTGGCATTGACGGTCACAGTCGCACCGAGCTTGCGGGCCAGATCAAGTTTCTTATCGTCGATATCGACAGCTGCAACATTGAGGCCCATGGCCTTTGCATATTGCACGGCCATGTGGCCGAGCCCACCAATACCGGAAATCACAACCCAGTCGCCTGGCTTTGTGTCTGTAACCTTGAGGCCCTTGTAAACCGTCACGCCTGCGCAGAGAACGGGCGCAATCTCATTGAATTCGATATTTTTCGGAAGATGTCCGACGAAATTCGGATCGGCGACAACATAATCTGCAAAGCCGCCATTCACCGAATATCCGGTATTGAGCTGCTCTTCGCAAAGCGTTTCCCAACCACCCAGACAATGCACGCAATGACCGCAAGCGGTGTAAAGCCACGGAATGCCGACACGATCGCCTTCCTTCACATGCTTGACGCCTTTGCCAACCGCAGACACGAAACCAACGCCCTCATGTCCGGGAATAAAGGGCGGATTGGGCTTGACGGGCCAGTCACCTTCGGCGGCATGAAGATCAGTATGGCATACACCGGACGCCTGAATTGCCACCTGAATCTGGCCATCGCCCGGCACCGGAATCGGAACTTCATCAATGGTCAATGGTTTGCCGAATTCGCGAACCACGGCAGCTTTCATTGTCTTAGCCATTACGAAAACATCCTTCTGTTTGTCGCGCATGGTTACCAAACATTATTTGGTATTCGGTTGGATGCGCTGTCATGGGTCGGATTGGCAAGGCAACCAAGGCCTGCCGACCCGACCCTTTCCTGGGAGGAAACAGGCTGGGAAAGCGACCTCATACAGATCAAAATTGAAGTCGCGGTGAAAAATGAATTAGCGGCCCGAAGCTCCAAGGCAACAGGCCGCTTTCTCTTTTTAGAAGAAGCCAAGCTTCTTCGGGCTGTAGCTCACCAGCATGTTCTTGGTCTGCTGGTAATGATCGAGCATCTTGAGGTGGTTTTCGCGACCGATACCCGACTGCTTGTAACCGCCGAAAGCCGCATGGGCCGGATAGGCGTGGTAGCAGTTCGTCCAGACGCGGCCTGCCTGAATAGCGCGACCAAAGCGATAGGCGCGTGTGCCGTCACGCGTCCAGACGCCAGCACCAAGACCGTAAAGCGTGTCATTGGCAATCGCGAGCGCTTCTGCGTCATCCTTAAAGGTGGTGACAGAAACAACAGGGCCGAAGATTTCCTCCTGGAAAATCCGCATCTTGTTGTTGCCCTTAAACACAGTCGGCTTGACGTAATAGCCACCCGCAAGATCGCCTGCCAGCTCATTACGCCCGCCGCCGGTTAGCACTTCCGCGCCTTCCTGCTTGCCGATATCGATATAGCTGAGGATCTTTTCGAGCTGTTCGCTGGACGCCTGCGCACCGATCATGGTTGCCGGATCAAGCGGATCACCCTGAACGATGGCTTCAACACGCTTCAGCGCGCGTTCCATGAACTTGTCATAAATCTTTTCATGGATCAGCGCACGGCTCGGACAGGTACAGACTTCACCCTGATTGAGCGCGAACATGACGAAGCCTTCAATCGCTTTGTCAAAATAGTCGTCATCTTCGGCTGTTACGTCCGAGAAAAAGATATTGGGCGACTTGCCGCCGAGTTCCAGTGTGACCGGAATAAGGTTCTGGCTGGCATATTGCATGATGAGACGACCGGTTGTCGTTTCACCTGTGAACGCGATCTTGGCAATGCGCGGGCTTGATGCCAGCGGCTTGCCTGCTTCAAGACCAAAGCCATTGACCACATTAAGCACACCGGCAGGCAACAGATCGCCAATGATCTCCATCAACACAAGGATCGAAGCCGGTGTCTGTTCTGCGGGCTTCAGCACCACGCAGTTCCCGGCAGCGAGGGCTGGTGCGAGCTTCCATACTGCCATCAGCAGCGGAAAATTCCACGGAATAATCTGGCCGACCACGCCAAGCGGCTCGTGGAAGTGATAGGCAACGGTATCGTGATCGATTTCAGAAATGCCGCCTTCTTGCGCACGGATTGCGCCAGCAAAATAGCGGAAATGGTCAATCGCCAACGGCAGATCGGCGTTTGTGGTTTCGCGGATCGGTTTACCGTTATCCCATGTTTCTGCCGCTGCCAGCTTTGGCAGGTTTGCTTCGATCCGATCTGCGATCTTGTTGAGGATCACAGCGCGTTCAGCCGGGCTGGTCTTGCCCCAGGCTTCTTTCGCTGCATGTGCTGCGTCTAGGGCTGCATCGACATCCGCTGCATCGGAGCGAGCGACTTCGCAGAGCACTTGTCCGTTGACTGGAGACGTATTTTCGAAATAACGGCCAGACTTGGGCTCAACCCATTTGCCGCCGATGAAATTGCCATACCGTTTGGCAAATTCAGGCTTCACAGAGCGATGAAATTCAACCTTGTTCATGGTATTCCTCCCGAAATTCAACGCCGCTCCTACGGCGTTTCAGATACAATGTGGCGCGGCTCTTGGGAGGAGTCATCCAGCGCTGGATAATATGCAGTATCAATGTGTCTCAATAATGCGACACAATTCAAAAACTAATTGGGTCTTATGATTTTGAGGCGATTAAGCTTGCGATGAAGCGTTGCACGACTGATGCCAAGAAGCTTCGCCGCAGAGGAGACATTGCCTTCGGCACGTGCTATGGCGCGCAGAATGACGCTGCGCTCAGACTCTGCCATATCTTCACGCGGATCAGCGTTCCAGCCAAGAAGATCAGCGGCAGGCAATGCAGTCGAAAGAGCATCATCGGTCAGATCCAGCGAGAGACGAGCCGCACGGGTTGCACCAATCACCAAATCGTCTTTATCGACAGCAATCAACGCGCCACCTGTTCTGTCCGCACTCGGCGCAAGCATGATGCGCGCATCCGGGAACGCCTGACGGAAATTCTCAGCCTCAATCCGCCGTGCGGCGTCGATGACAGCAACCGAAATCAATTGCGCGAATGCTTCCGTCAGATCACTGCGGCAGGACGAGACATCAAGCGCTGCCACGAGCCGCCCCTGATGATCATGAATGGGCGCAACCGTGCAGGAAAGTCCGATATTGCGGGTGTGAAAATGCTGATCGCGATGGATCGTCAGCGCGCGCTGCTCGGCAATGCAAGTGCCAATACCATTGGTGCCTTCAACGGCTTCGCTCCAAACGGCTCCCGTCCACAACCCCCAATCGTAGAACGTATCGTCATCGCCGGCAGCACCGCGGCGCTCGACCGGCACGCCATCGATATCAGCAAGAAGGACGCAGCAGCCAACACCACCGACAGCCATATAAAGGCGGTCCATGCTGGCTTGAGCAATATTGATGACACGTTCCATACGTTGGCGGGCCGTGCGCAATTCATGATCGGAAAGCGTTTGAACAGAGCCCACTTCCGCAGGATCAAGACCATAGAGGCGGGAAGACCGTCTCCACGAGGCGACAAGCGCAGACCGCGCTGCGCCGCCCGTATCGATTGCGGACTGGATACGCTCAGCATGAATCCTGTCTTGCGGTGCACCCATGTTTTCCTCCCAGAAAGGCTGGAAACCGCCTATTAGAGCGCGTTCGATCTGATTTTATCAGATCGGCGCTCTAACTCTTTTTACCTTAAGCATAATCTTATCGATCCTCGTTTCACTCCGGTCGGATTATGCTCTGGAAGGATAATGACTTTTTATCGGACGGGTTGCAAGCGACCCGATACACGACTTTCGCAGGTTCGACGAAAGTCTCAAGCGCTGCGACTTCCATCGCATTCATCCGCAGGCCAAGTTTGGTCCGGCGCCAGAGGATATCTTCTGCCGTATGCGCCCATTCATGCTCCATGAGATAGCGGACTTCCGCCTCATAGAGATCGGCACCAAAATGCTGGCCAAGCTCGGCAAGAGACTTGGAATTGCCAAGCAAAATGCGCGCGCGCGTTCCGTAAAGCTTAAACAGACGGCGGGCATGGATCGCTGACAAAAACGGATACTCGGCTTTCAGCTTTTCCAATTCACGATCAAAAGCCGTCGCTTCGAAATCACCACCCGGCAGAGACGCGGCGTGGGTCCAAGAAGCACCTTTCTTACCCAAGTGATGCTCGATCTTTTCCAGCATATGTTCGGCCAGTCTACGTGCTGTGGTTAGCTTGCCGCCGAACACATTGATCAGCGGTGCCACGCCTTGCGGCGCATCATCCTTCAAAACGTAATCGCGGGTTGCTTCCTGTGCCTTGCTGGCACCATCATCATAAAGCGGGCGCACGCCGGAATAGGTCCAGACAATATCTTCCCTGCGCACCGGTTCGCGGAAATATTCGCTGGCGGCAGCACAGAGATAATCGGTTTCCTGATCGCTGATCGCAACTTTCGCCGGATCACCTTTATAATCCTGATCCGTGGTGCCGATCAGCGTGAAATCATCCTCGTAAGGGATTGCGAAAATGATGCGCCCGTCATTGTTCTGGAAGAAATAGGAGCGCGGATCAGAGAATTTTTGGCGCACTATGATATGGCTGCCCTGAACCAACCGCACATTGTGCAGCTGCCGATCACCTTCGACACCTTCCAGCACCTTGTCTGCCCACGGGCCGGCTGCATTGATCAACAAACGCGCACGAAATTCTTCGCGCAGACCTGTATCGATGTTTTCGAGCGTGACCGTCCACGCTTCATGGTCACGACGTGCAGAGACAACCTTGGTGCGCGTGCGGATCATCGCACCGCGATCAGCAGCATCACGCGCTGTGAGCGCAGTAAAACGCGCATCATCCACCCAGCAATCCGAGTATTCGAAAGCCTTGGTAAAAAGCGGTTTAAGCGGTGCACTCGAAGGATCTGTGCGCATATCGAGCGTGCGCGTAGCAGGCAGCATTTTGCGGCCACCCAGATGATCGTAAAGAAACAGACCAAGGCGTAAAAGCCAAGCTGGACGCACACCGCCCTTATGAAAAGGCAGCACAAAACGCATCGGATGGATCAGATGCGGCGCATTGGCCCAGAGCACTTCGCGCTCCATCAGTGCTTCGCGCACCAGACGAAACTCATAATGCTCCAGATAGCGCAGCCCACCATGAATGAGCTTGGTCGCACGCGAGGACGTGCCACTGGCGAGGTCGTTCATCTCGGCAAGACCGACGGAAAAACCGCGGCCAACCGCATCGCGTGCAATGCCGCAGCCATTAATGCCGCCACCGATTACGAAAATGTCGAATATTTCATGCTGCGCCATGGTGAACCCTGAAGATCATCTTCAACCACCAAAACGAATATAATTTATTTAATACGAAAGCAAAACGAAAATGAAACGAAACTACAATTCTTTCTCTTCGGAAGCGTTAAGCGGGGCTGTTTCAATCAACTCAACCTCATTTTCACGGCATAAATCGCGCAACTGCTGCGACGGACAGTGATCGGTGATAAACGTATGCACTTGGGATATATGACCAAGGCGCACAGGTGCCGTGCGTTCCAGCTTGGTTGAGTCGCTCACCAGAATGACATGACGCGCGTTGGCGATGATTGCGTGTGCGACTTTCACTTCGCGGAAATCAAAATCGAGCAATGCACCATCTGCATCCATCGCCGATGCACCGATGATTGCATAATCAACCTTGAATTGACGGATAAAATCCACCGCCGCCTCACCCACAATGCCACCATCGGAAGCGCGCACCACGCCGCCAGCAATCACCACTTCGATTTCGGGATAAACCCGCAGCGTATTGGCAACATTGATATTGTTGGTGATGACCATCAGGTTGTTATGATCAATCAGCGCATGACTGACGGCCTCTGTGGTCGTGCCGATATTGATGAAAAGCGACGCACCATCGGGAATCATTTCGGCTGCCGCACGCCCGATCAGTTCCTTCTCATGGGCTGCTATCCGACGCCGCGCTTCATATTCCATATTCTCCACGCCCGAAGGATAGAGCGCACCGCCATGGATACGACGCAGCAAACGCGCTTTGCAGAGATCATTGAGATCCTTGCGCACTGTCTGTGGCGTGACATCGAAAGCAACCGCCAGATCATCCACCAGAACCTGCCCCTGTCGGCGCGCGATATCCAAAATTGCATTGTGACGAGGGGTAAGCTGCATGGTGTTCCCGGTATGGAATTATACTAACAATCAATTCGTAATTTCGCTGTTTTGCAAAAGAAAGCAACCACCTGATGACAAAACAGGCAGAAACTCACCCTCTCTGCCCCTCCTTAGAGGTATCGCCAAATAAACGTCCGTTTATTTCAAATCCTAAAGTTTTTCATTTCCGAAAAATACCGTTCAAAAGATAGCAAAAAGCCTCACGATTTTTGAGAGTGCCTACACCTTCCGAATAGAATTAAGCCAAACAAACATGTTTCCCGGATTGATAATTTAAATATTATTCAGGAAATCCTCTTTTTCATAAAATGGATTTAAATATAAATGATAAGTCGCGCCTTTATCATAGCAGTCAATCTGAAATAAATCTTCTTAACGGAAGGGGTTAGCTATGTCTAAATTGGGTATCATTTTGACTTCCTGCACACTTTTTCTTATTGGAAGCAGTGCATTTGCTCAAACAGTAAACGTAGACAACAACACAAATTCATCATCACAAGCCGGAGCAACTGCGATTTCTATCGGCGGGGGCGGAAACTCGCCAGATAAAATCAAAACCACGGTGCCGGCTTTTGCACCAGGACTTGTTGCAGCAGGGGTTCATTCATGTGCGGGTTCAACGAGCGTTGGTGTGGGTGCAACAGGCTGGGGTCTCGGCTTTGGCAGCACCTACGAAATGCGCGAATGCAACCGCCGTGCTTATGCCGCAGCACTTCTCGGCATGGGGCAAAACAGAGCGGCACTTGATCTGATTTGTCTTAACAAAGAAGTCAGAGCATCGCTCAACGCGACAGGCGTTGTTTGCCCTTCTCAGGGGCTTGCGAGCACACAAGCAGCGCAGCGTCCGGCAAGACAGGCCCCGCTTTTTGCATCTGTATCAAGTGAGGAACCCGCGGCAATTCCAGCCAGCGCCCACACGAGGACTGCATCATCACAACCGATGACGGCCAAGCGGACGTATTCTGCCAAAGCACTCGGGCTGAGTTCGGATCAGCTGCGCGCCAAGGGATGTGTTCTACGCAGTACGGCAAGCAAAGGACAGGCTTGGTACTGCTCGCGCCCTCTGATGTGACCGTCAGCACATATGCCCGGCCCAAAAAGGCTTTCAGAGAAGTCTTGGGCCGGCAACCCTACGATATAGCCCCTTACACATGCAGCACGGCCGAACGCGGATGGGCAGCGGGGTGTATCGTTCGGATATGCCTACCGAAATCGGATTGAGAACTCATTCAACACGCGGAGGACATCTCATCATGCAGAAAATCATAATCGCTTCTATCGCACTTCTTGCGGCAGGCGCTCTGCCAGCTGCCGCGCAAACAGTAAACTGGAATGGCAGTTTTGGCGGTGCCAGTGGTGCGGGCTCAGCTGTTACCGGCGGGTTTGCGTTCGGCGCTGGCTCTACCGCAGCCGGTCAGGCAGCGACAACCGGCTGGGCCGAAGGCAAGGGCACAGTCGTCGGCATTGGCGGCAAGGTCGGACATTATGGCGGCAGCACAGGAATAGGCTCCGGCTATTTCACCTCCGGCTCAGGCGGTCAGTCCGCTGCCATGGCACAATCTGGGACAGGCTTTCTTGGCGGGAGTTCGGCAGGCACAGCCTTCGGCACCACATCCGGCGGATCATCCGGCAGTATCAGCCTTCGACGCTAACAAAAATCAAATGAACTGGAACTGGAGCGGTTACCTGTTGAGAAAAAACGAAAACAGCAAAAGCTCGACAGAGAATTTTTCCAGCACAAAAAATAAAGATGGAAGAATATTCGACAGGCTTCCACAAAGCAAAGAATGAGAGCCCCTCAAAGGATACCCACTCTCATTCTGTAGGGGCAGATGAAAGTCTGCCCCTACACCGATATCATTATTAAAGAATATCACTCAACACAGGTGCAAAAAACCAAGAAGTGTCGTCTGACCCTATCAGGCGACGCTTCTTGGTTTTCGGAATTAATACTGTATCTTGCTAACGACTTCATTCCTCGCCGAACTTGTTGCCGTACATCTGGTGTAATTTGCAAGCGACCTCCGTGCGATTGGCAGCGCCGATCTTTCGCATGATGTTATGGACATGAGCTTTGACCGTGCCTTCACTCATTCCCAGCTCGAATGCGATAATTTTGTTCGATTTACCAACTCTGATTGCATGAACGACCTCAATCTCACGCATAGTCAGCAACTCGCCCAGCACATCGTCCGTCATTTCCTCAGACGGCGGTTTCATGAGCATAGAGGCCGGCACATACATGCCACCAGCGAGCGCAAGATGAATAGCTTCTACGCAAATGCGAACATCAACCGATGTCGGAATATAGCCACGCACACCGATTTCCATTGCACGCAAAACCTGTGACCACTCTTCACGCTCTGCCAGCAACACCACGGGTATAGGATGCCAAGCTTTTACGGCAGACTCTACTTCATCCGAAAAAAACGGGTCGGCAAGACGTTTAGAGCCGATATGCATAAGCACAACAATGGCGCCGTTCAGCGGCATATTTTTGTAGGCCGCGGCATAACTGACAACGGGAAGTTTCAGACCATTCATCATCAGTCCGTTAAAAAGACATTCCCGTTCAAGGTTACTTTTACAGAGGAGCATAAGATGAGGCTCATCCTGAACAGATAAACCCGTTGCAATTTCTTCACTCTCTTTTTTTTCCCCGAAAGAAGTAAAAGCACCCTCACGACTACCATCGGATGCTGCCCATAAGTGAGGCTCTCTTATTTGAAGCATTGCTTAGTTTCCTCTACTACTCATGTTTTTACTCGATACAAAACACTAGTTACGATAAAAACTTCGGCACTTTATTGGGATTTTCATTGCCAACCCCGCTGAAGACTGGTCTAAATATTGATACCAGCAAATAAACGTGTCATTAACTTATGTTAGCGGTTTATAAAAAAATGTGCTGGCCATAAGAACGACTTCGGGAACAGAAAGTTATAAATTCTATAACTTTCGTTGAGCATGGGCAGCGAATGCATAGTGGGAACCAACACACCACTGCTTTACTGATCGACGGCTTGGTCAACTTATTGGAATCGCCTCCAATTCTTGCCAAGCTGGATTCGCGCGAAAAAGAGGCCATGCAGGCCCTGGCAATTTCCGAGAACAGCTACCCAGCTGATGCAATTATCATCGATCAAGGTGCATCAATCCGCAGCATTCATATGGTACGCACGGGCTGGGGTTGCGTTTATCGCGATCTTTCCAGCGGAGAGCGCCAGATTATCGACTTTCCAATGCGATGCGACTTTGTTGGATTAAGAACTGCTGGCGGATACAGCTACAATACGATTAAAACACTGACGCCTATGTCTATTTACGAAATCCCGCTGGCGTCGCTGGAACAAACAATCAAACAAACACCCCGATTGGGCTTACTCTTCATTGAGATGCTGTCCAGACAACGCGCCATGCTTGTTGAGCATTTAACCAATGTTGGCTGCCGCAGCGCTTTTGTTCGCACAGCGCATTTCCTGCTGGAATTGTCCGACCGTGTGAAATCCTGCGGTATGGGCGAACCGGATTCATTTTACTGTCCGCTTACGCAATATCAGCTTGCCGATGCTCTGGGTCTAACCCCTATCCATCTCAACCGCATGATGAGAGAGTTGCGTGAAGAAGGGCTGGTGGTCTTCAAATCTTACAGAGTTGAAATTCTCGACCGGCAAAGATTGGTGCAAATTGCCGAATATGACGGCGCATTCATGCGCATGTCAGTTTTCGACAAATCTATTTAAGCATTATTTGAGGGGAAAATGGTCGGAGTGGAGAGATTCGAACTCCCGACCCTCTGGTCCCAAACCAGATGCGCTACCAGACTGCGCTACACTCCGTATCCATATCAGCGAGACTCTTTCGTCTTGCTGTGAGCGGCTTATAGCGCCGCTCTTTTGAACCTGCAAGGGGATGCAACAGCTTTTTTTCAGCTATTTTTTTCAACGGCATAGTGAGCTGGCTTATTTAGCTGAAAACTGGCGCTTCTCCCGCCCCAAAAGCCACAAAATCCGGGTTGGCGAAGCCTTTCACGCTTCCATCAGAACGCGCACCATAGATCATCGACTTTCCGTCAAAAGTCGTTGTCATGCCACCGGCTGCACGCAGCACCGCGTCGCCCGCTGCCGTATCCCACTCCATTGTCGGTCCAAAGCGTGGATAAAGATCGGCATCGCCACGCGCGATCATGCAGAATTTCAGCGACGACCCCACCGAAACACATTTGCCACTGTGATTGTTTTTCAGAAATTGTTCGGTTTCTGGCGTCAAATGAGAGCGGCTGCACACCACGGTCTTTTCATCTGGTGCAATGCGAGCTGTAATCGCACGCCTGCTTATGATTTGATGGTCGGCAGATGTTGTCACTTCCTGCGCACCGTCACGACTGCCCACATAAAGTAGGTTGCGCACAGGCGCATAGACCAGCCCCAAAACAGGCACTCCGTCCTCAATCAGCCCAATATTCACCGTAAAATCGCCATTGCGCAGCAGAAATTCCCGCGTCCCATCCAGCGGATCAATCAGAAAAAAACGTCGGCCCAATTGCGCTGGCAGTCGACCTGCGGCAGCCTCCTCCTCAGCCACAACCGGAATATCGGGCGCAAACGACGCAAGGGCCGCAAGAATAATCGCCTCAGCCGCGTGATCAGCTTCGGTTACTGGCGACTGATCTTTCTTGGAATGAACTGCGCATCCTTGCGTATAATGCTTGATGATAACACGACCAGCCTCAAGCGCAGCATTCTCCAGTGCCGCGAGCAAAGCTTTGCTGTCGGAATCAGTTTTCGGAAAGACTACTGCTGTCATGTCTCAAATCGACCAGGAATCACTGCCATAACTGCCGATAACACCGCGCTCGGCCAGATACTTTTCTACTTCCGCGACGAGTTCGTCAATGTCACGCCCGGCGGTGTGAAGATGGAGTTCCGGGGAGTGCGGTGCTTCATAGGGCGAATCAATGCCAGTAAACGCCTTGATCTCACCACGCAGCGCCTGCGCATAAAGCCCTTTCGGATCGCGCGCCATGCATTCCTCAATCGGCGTATCAACGAAGATTTCGATGAATTCACCCTCCGGCAAACGCGACCGCACGCGGTCGCGTTCGGAACGGAACGGCGAAATAAACGAGACCAGCGTGATCAACCCGGCATCGGCCATAAGACCTGCTACCTCACCTACGCGGCGGATATTCTCGGCACGGTCCTCATCCGAGAAACCAAGATCGCTGTTAAGGCCATGCCGGACATTATCGCCATCCAGCAAATAAGTGTGCTTGCCCAACGCATAAAGTCGCTGTTCGAGCAGGTTGGCGATGGTAGATTTTCCCGAAGCTGATAGGCCCGTAAACCAGAGCACAGCCGGCTTCTGGAATTTTTGCGATGCACGTGCCTGCTTATCGAGGTCAAAAGCCTGCAAATGCACATTGGTTGCCTGACGCAATGCGCTATCAATCATACCGGCGCCAACCGTCGCATTGGTGAGACGATCAATCAGCACGAAAGCGCCGGTCACGCGATTGTCCGAATAGGCATCGAAAACAATCTGGTCCGCTGTCTGAAGATGGCAGAGCCCCACTTCATTGAGGTCAAGTCGTGTTGCCTCTTCGCGCACAAATGTATTGACGTCAGTGCGGTATTTAATCTCGCTGATCGTCACCGGCGTCTGGTCGGTTTCGGTGCGCAACAGATAAGAACGCCCCGGCTGCAAGGCCTCTTCGCCGAACCACACAATATTGGCGCTAAAGCGATCCGCCACTTCTGGCCGCGCCTCTGTACCCACCAGCATATTGCCACGAGAGACTTCAATCTCGTCTTCGAGAACCAGCGTCACCGCCTGCCCCTCAGTTGCGCGAGCCAGGTCGCCGTCATAGGCGGCGATGCGTTTCACCTTCGATTGTTTGCCCGACTTAGCAACAACAACCGTATCGCCTTCAGCAATTGAACCTGAGGCAACAGTGCCGGAAAAACCACGGAAATCGAGATTTGGCCGGTTCACATATTGCACCGGAAAGCGAAAAGGCTTGCCGATACTATCCGTATCAAGACGCACTGTTTCCAGATGTTCCAACAGATAAGGGCCTTCATACCAGCCGATACGTGGCGAACGGCTGCTGACATTATCGCCAAAGCGCGCCGACAGCGGGATTGCCTGAATGCTGGCAAAGCCCAAGTCTTTGGCAAAGCTCATATAGTTAGCAACAATACGATCAAAAACATCTTGCGAAAAATCAACCAGATCGATCTTGTTGACGGCCACAACAATGTGCCGGATACCCAAAAGCGAAGCGATGAAGCTATGGCGGCGAGTCTGCGTCAGAACACCCTGCCGCGCATCGATTAGCACAATCGCGAGATCAGCCGTCGAAGCCCCTGTCGCCATATTGCGCGTATATTGCGCATGGCCCGGTGTATCGGCCACGATGAACTTGCGGCGCGGGGTTGAGAAAAAACGGTAGGCCACATCAATAGTGATGCCCTGCTCGCGTTCGGCTTCCAGACCATCAACGAGCAGCGCAAAATCAAAGTCATCATCCGTGGTACCAAATTTGCGACTGTCGTTCTTCAGCGTCGCGAGTTGATCCTCGAAGATCAGCTTTGTGTCATAGAGAAGACGCCCGATCAGCGTGGACTTTCCGTCATCGACCGAACCGCAAGTCAAAAAGCGGAGCAGAGTCTTACGCTCCTGATCAGCGAGAAAATCGCTGACGGCAGCACTGGTTACAGAGGGTTTCAATAGGGCGTTCATCAGAAATAGCCCTCCCGCTTCTTCTTTTCCATCGAACCGGCTTCATCGCGATCAATGGCGCGGCCTTGCCGCTCGGAGGTGCGGGCGATCAACATTTCCTCGACAATATCGGAGAGACTAGTAGCGCTGGATTCAATAGCACCCGTCAATGGATAGCAGCCAAGCGTGCGAAAACGCACCATCCGCTCCTCAACCTTTTCACCCGGACGCAACGTCATGCGGTCATCATCGAGTTTGATCAACATGCCGTCGCGCTCGACTACCGGACGAGGCGCTGCGAAATAAAGCGGTACAATCGGGATGTTTTCCTGAAGGATATACTGCCAGATATCCAACTCGGTCCAATTCGAGAGCGGGAAGACACGGATCGATTCACCAGCTGCAACGCGGGTATTATAGACCTTCCACATTTCAGGACGCTGGTTCTTTGGGTCCCAGCCATGCTGCGCGTTGCGGAACGAAAAAATGCGCTCTTTTGCGCGGGATTTTTCCTCATCTCTGCGTGCACCACCGAAAGCGGCATCAAACTTATATTTATCGAGCGCCTGCCGCAAACCCACTGTCTTCATCACATGGGTATGGACGTTTGAGCCATGCGTGAATGGACCAACGCCATCGCGTACGCCGTCTTCATTGATATGAACCAGCAGCTCAAAACCCTTTTCGCGGGCCTGGGCATCGCGAAACTCGATCATCTCGCGGAATTTCCAGGTCGTATCGACATGCAGAAACGGGAATGGCGGCGGAGCCGGATAGAATGCTTTCATCGCCAGATGCAGCATGACTGAGGAATCTTTGCCCACCGAATAGAGCATGACCGGGTTTTCGAAAGTCGCGGCAACCTCGCGGAAAATGTGAATTGCTTCTGCTTCCAGACGCTCAAGATGCGTCAGGTTCTTGCTCAGGGATGCGTGATGCACGTCTGTTTCTCCCGGAAACCAGCTCGAAAAGTATAATGACGGGAGGTTTGATCCGGCGCAGGCGTTGGAAAACCACTCTCCGCGCATTGTCGTGAAAGACAGAGCAAAAGGAAAAGTATGCTATCGCGTATTGTGACGGGGTTAAGCGAAAACGTGCCTGTTTTGACGCGATAACGGAAACAAACTTGCGCCAGATCGAAAAGTGCAATTTTTGGCCAAGCTGCGGAAAATACTACTAAATTTGTGGTATTAAGCCGATTTTTAAGGAGTAAAATGTCCTTCGGGCCAAACCGCCAAAGGATCAAACGTCGTTAGAGAAGGCCAAATGTACGCGCTTTGGCGACGGCCTGTACCTTGTTGACGGCAACAAGTTTGGTGAGAACATTGCTAATATGGAAATTCACAGTGCGCGTTGAAATGCTGAGGATGGTTCCAATAATCTCGGCGGTTTTGCCTTCGCTTGTCCAACGAAGGATTTCACGCTCGCGTGCAGTCAGATTCACTTCTGATACGCAGTTGATTTTTGGAACATTAAGATGTTCATACATGGCGAGGTGCAAGAGATTGGTCACAATCTGCATCTGGCGACGCAGCATCGAGATTTCGCCTTCTGATAAAGCAGGCTTGTCACGCAAAAATGTGAGAATGCCAAAGACACCTTGTGCAGCCCAGCATGGCTGAGAGATCCCGACACGAAGCCCGAAACTCTGCGCATCTGCCCATATCTGGGGCGTCTCGACAAAAAGCTTCTGCGACCAAACGAGCGGTTCAATGCTGTTTATTCCGCCCCGCACGACAGGGTCGATTTCGACATATTTCTTCGCCGCATATTGTTTCTGCCAAGCATCGGGCGTGGTCTCAAAGCGTATCCAGCGCGATACACTATCCAGCGACGGGACACACATGGAATAAGACACATAGGCAAATCCAAGTTTTGCGGCATAGGTCTTAATCTGCTCGAACAGGGTTTCGGCATTATCGGATGATTGGATGGTCTCGTAAAAATCTTCCCATTGCATAACTTGAATCCCAATATTGTTTCGATCAACTAAAAACGTCTGAGAAATATCAGTTAAAGAGCCACACTCCGGCCAAAATTAAAAAGCCAGACAAGCGAATAATAATGTTGAGGATTCGATGGCGCCGGAACCCGAATTTTATTTATCGACCACAAGACCGTGAGCCACCTGTATTACATACCATATGATTTACAGGTCATCCACCCATATTCATTTGAATATTGTTATAATTTTCAAAAAACAGTACTTATTTTAACTGTATAAAAATTAAGTAAAATTAAATAAATAAGCCCCGCAATGCGGGGCTTATGATTTTCAGATGCGCTACGGTTATGCAGCAGCTTCAACCGGTTCCGGTGCCTGACCGGGAATATAATTGAGAACTGGGCCAAGCCAGCGTTCAACTTCCTCCACGCTCATGCCCTTGCGGGTGGCATAATCTTCGACCTGATCACGCTCGACCTTGGCAACGCCGAAATAATAGCTTTCGGGATGGCCGATATAAAGGCCAGACACCGACGAGCCCGGCCACATGGAATAGCTTTCCGTCAGTTCGACGCCGGTTTGCGCTGTTGCATCCAGAAGCTCGAACAAGGTCTTCTTTTCGGTGTGATCAGGCTGCGCCGGATAGCCCGGTGCCGGACGGATACCGGCATAACGCTCGTGGATCAGATCATCATTCGTAAGCTCCTCGCCCGGCGCATAGCCCCAGAACTCGTTGCGCACGCGCTGATGCATCAGTTCGGCAAAGGCTTCAGCGAAGCGGTCAGCCAGTGCCTTCACGAGAATGGATGAGTAATCGTCATTTGCGCGCTCAAAGCGTTCGGCGATTGCGACTTCCTCAATACCTGCGGTGACGACAAAGCCACCAACATAGTCCTGTTTGCCGCTATCGGCTGGTGCCACGAAATCCGACATAGCGACATTCGGGCGACCATCACGCTTGGACAATTGCTGGCGCAAGGTGAAAAAGGTAGCGAGTTCCTCTTTCCGACTTTCATTGGTGAAGAGACGAATATCGTCGCCCACGGTATTGGCAGGCCAGAAACCAATTATGCCACGCGGCGCAAACCACTTTTCTTCGATGATCTTCGCAAGCATGGCCTGTGCATCCGCCCAGAGCTGGCGTGCTGCTTCGCCCTGCTTTTCATCTTCGAGAATGGCTGGATAGCGCCCCTTCATCTCCCATGTCTGGAAGAAAGGCGTCCAGTCGATGTAACGCGCAATCTCGGCCAGATCATAGTTCTCAAAGGTCTTTGTGCCAAGAAATGTTGGCTTTGGCGGTGTGTAGGCGTCCCAGTCCAGCTTGTGGGCGTTTTCGCGCGCGCGAGCCAGAGGCAGACGCTTCTTTTCTGCCTCGTTGCGGGCATGCGCTGCCGCAACCTTGGCATATTCCTCACGAATGTCCTCGACATAAGCGCCCTTGTTTTCAGGCGACAACAGATTTGAAACAACACCCACGGCGCGACTGGCATCGATCACATAGACCGCCTGCCCCTTCTCATAGCGTGGATGAATTTTCACAGCCGTATGCACACGGCTGGTCGTCGCACCACCGATCAGAAGCGGCACATTAAAGCCTTCACGCTCCATTTCAGCCGCCACATGCACCATCTCGTCGAGCGACGGGGTGATGAGGCCGGAGAGGCCGATAACATCAACATTTTCAGCCTTCGCCGTATCCAGAATTTTTTGCGCTGGCACCATCACGCCAAGATCAATGATCTCGTAATTGTTACAGGCCAGCACCACGCCGACAATGTTCTTACCGATGTCATGTACGTCGCCCTTCACAGTTGCCATCAGCACCTTACCGGCACTTTGGCGACCTTCACCACCGCTCAGGCGCTTTTCTTCTTCCATATAGGGCAGAAGCACCGCCACAGCCTGTTTCATCACACGGGCAGACTTGACCACTTGCGGCAGGAACATCTTGCCCGAGCCGAACAGATCGCCGACCACATTCATGCCAGCCATCAACGGACCTTCGATGACATGCAGCGGACGCGCCGCCGACTTTCGGGCTTCTTCCGTGTCAGCTTCGATATATTCGGTAATACCGTTGACCAGTGCATGTTCAAGACGTTTCTCAACCGGCCATTCGCGCCAGCTCAAATCCTGCGCTTTCGCTTCTTTGGTGCCGCTGTCCCGGAAACGTTCCGCAATTTCGAGCAGCCGTTCGGTCGCATCATCGCGACGGTTCAGTACCACATCTTCGCAGGCTTCGCGCAGTTCCGGATCAATCGTGTCATAGACCGCCAACTGCCCGGCATTGACGATACCCATATCCATGCCAACCTGAATGGCATGATAAAGGAAGACAGCGTGCATCGCCTCACGCACCGGCTCGTTGCCGCGGAACGAGAAGGACAGATTTGAGACCCCACCCGAAATATGGACGTGCGGCAGTGTTTGGGTGATCCTGCGCGTGGCTTCGATGAAATCGACGCCATAATTATTGTGCTCGTCAATGCCCGTTGCGACGGCAAAGACGTTCGGATCGAAGATGATGTCTTCCGGCGGGAAGCCAACCTGCTCGGTCAGGATCTTGTAAGCGCGGGTACAGATTTCGACCTTGCGCTCTTCCGTGTCCGCTTGCCCCGTTTCGTCAAATGCCATGACGACAACTGCCGCACCATAAGCACGCACCAGCCGCGCATGATGCAGGAAGGCTTCTTCGCCTTCTTTGAGCGAAATCGAGTTGACGATCGGCTTGCCCTGAACACATTTCAGGCCAGCTTCGATCACATCCCACTTCGAGCTGTCGATCATCACCGGAACGCGCGCAATATCCGGCTCTGCCGCGATCAGATTGAGATATTCAACCATGATCTTCTGGCTGTCGATCAAACCTTCATCCATATTGATGTCGATGATCTGTGCGCCATTTTCCACCTGATCACGCGCCACATCCAGCGCTGTCGAATAATCACCAGCCTTGATGAGCTTACGGAAACGCGCGGAACCCGTGACATTGGTGCGCTCGCCGACATTGACGAAAGGAATATCCTTGGTCAGGGTGAAAGGCTCAAGACCCGACAGACGCATCAGCGGCGGCACCTTGACCGGCTTGCGCGGTGGATGCTTGGCAACAGCAGCTGCTATCGCACGGATATGTTCCGGCGTTGACCCACAGCAGCCGCCCACCACATTCACGAGACCTTCGCGCGCAAAGTCCTCAATCTGAGCTGCCATGGCTTCCGGGCTTTCGTCATACTGGCCGAACTCGTTTGGCAGGCCAGCATTGGGATAGGCGCAGACAAATGTATCGGCAATACCAGCGATTTCGGCCAAATGTTCGCGCATTGCATTCGCACCGAGCGCGCAATTCAACCCGATAGTGAAAGGCTTGGCATGACGCAGCGAATACCAAAACGCCGTTGGCGTCTGGCCGGAAAGCGTGCGGCCTGAAAGATCAGTGATCGTGCCGGAAATCATCACTGGCAGATGCACACCCTTTTCAATGAACACTTCTTCAGCCGCAAAGACAGCAGCCTTGGCGTTCAGCGTATCAAAGATCGTCTCGATGAGAATAATGTCGGCGCCACCATCGATCAGACCACGGATCTGGTCGGCATAGGCAATGCGCAGATCATCGAAGGTGACGGCACGATAACCGGGATTGTTGACATCCGGCGACAGCGAAGCGGTACGGTTTGTTGGGCCAAGTGCGCCGGCAACAAAACGGCGACGACCATCTTTCTGCTGTGCCCGGATTGCAGCGCGACGAGCCAAGCGCGCGCCATCACGGTTGAGCTCATAAACGGCATCTTCCATGCCGTAATCCGCCTGCGCAATCGTCGTCGACGAGAATGTGTTGGTTTCGAGAATGTCAGCTCCGGCCATAGCATAAGCATAATGAATTTCTTCAATTGCCTTTGGCTGGGTGAGCGTCAGAAGGTCGTTGTTGCCTTGAAGCTGGCAATCGCAGGAACCGAAACGCTCACCGCGAAAATGCTCTTCGTGAAAGCCCAAGCCTTGAATCTGCGTCCCCATAGCACCGTCAAGAATCAGAATCCGTTCACTTGCGGCTTTGGTGAGTGCTGCGAGCACTTCCGAACCGTCTGGCTTGACTGCCGTTGAACCAAAAAGATTATCGAGGGAAGACGTCATAGGGGATTACCGCCTGTGTTCTGATACGCTTCATCGCTACAGCAGAGCCCGAAATCCGCAAAGGACTTTCTGAAAAGACGATGCCTGGATTGCTTTATTGAATACACGCTGGGACGCTCTTGACGAGCGAACAGCGCACAAAGTCGATTTAATGACATAAACATATCTTTATGTCAATTCTGACGCCACTCGATTAATCGCAGCGCGCGTTTTCACTAAACTATTGCTGGTTTGAAGAAAAAGTGAGCTTTCAAAGCCACCGGCACGCCACAATGCAGGATCAAAATCGCACGAGGGACGTTGAGATAAGAATTCAGATAGGGAGACCCCAATGAAGAAATTAGCATCTTCCTTTTTCGCGGCGTGTCTATCACTTGGCCTAGGCGTGCCTGCCGTCACTGCAAGTGCCGATGCGGCACAGCCAGTCGCCCGTCTGGCAGCCACTGTCAGCCAGGGTGCACAGGCTCCGATCGAGACTGTTCAATATTACGACTATCGTGGAGACCGGGGCGGCTGGCGCCACCATCCGCCGCGTTATCGCGATGGCTACAGGCACTACCGACCACACCATCGGAATTGGGGCCCGCCGCCACGCTATCGTCATCACCCACCGCGCTATCGCCCTGCACCTGTCTACCGCGGAGGCGGGAATGCGCATGTGCGCTGGTGCTATAATCGCTATCGGTCATACCGGGCTTACGACAACACATTCCAGCCTAATTACGGCCCACGTCGCCAGTGCTACTCACCTTATATTTAAGCAAAAAGCCCCGGAAAACCGGGGCTTTTCATAAGAATATTTATGTCAAAGATCAGGTGACGAAAGCGCCGATGGAGGCTGCGACCAAGCCGATAGCCACGGCGATCATCACGCCATAGACGCGAGGCTTGTCGAAAAGTACGGCAAAAGCAGAAAACCAGCCCACCACCGCTGCACCCAGCGCAAAAAGAAATCCGGGCTTATCACCATGGTAAAGATTGGCTGCCATCAGCGCGCCGACAATCAGCGCACCAAAAACGATCATCAGCCCTGTGGCATAGCGTTCGTAATCGTCCATTTAAACTTCCTCGTTCCGATCACATGCAACATGCTCCGGAAGGTATCGCTCTGTCATTTGGCCATTTAAAGACATGAATCCTCGTCATGCCCATGGCGGTTGTTTCCACACAATCACTATTTGCTGCGTTCTTCAACCATTTCGCAACACCATCCGCAGCAATTGTTGCGAATTATGCTATATCGCTGTTTATGGATTCGACTGGTATCAACATATTCGAAACGCCTATCGGCCCTTGCGGGATTGCATGGGACACCGACAAGATTATCGGTGTGGAAATCGGCGACCTCGATGAAAGCGAAACACGTTATCGTCTGCGATCACGCTTTTCAGACGCGGACGAAGCCACGCCGCCCGCCTATGTTAGCGCAGCGATTGATAAGGTTCGCGCGCTTCTCGAGGGTGGAAATCCAGATTTTTCGCAAACACCGCTTGCGCTTGATCCGTTGCCGGAACTCAACCGGAAAGTCTATGAAATCCTTCTCGCTTTAAAAGCGGGCGAGACAATCACCTATGGCGCAATCGCACGCAGGCTTGGCGATGTCAGCCTTTCGCAGGCAGTGGGCTATGCACTGGGGAAAAACCCGTTTCCGATCATCGTGCCTTGCCATCGGGTCTTGGGTTCCAATGGCAAGGTTGGAGGTTTTTCGGCGGCGGGTGGTACAGCCACCAAGTTGCGGCTGCTGAATATTGAACGTGCGAGAACGTCAGCGGAGCCCGACTTGTTTGGTGGATTACCGTTGCAGGCTCCACCGGAGGCTGATTAGCTTTTGTCGGTCACGACATCTGCGGAAAAACGCAATTCACGCATCGGGCGCACATACTGGGTGGACGCATCATAGGTGGGATGGTTTTTGTATGCGAACAGCGCTTCTTCGTCCTTGAACTCAGCATAGACCACAAGATCAATCGCGTTGCCCATCGGGTCGACCTTGGAATTCGGCAGAACTTCAAACACGTCGGAATAAGGAATAGTACCCAACTGCTCCAAGCCCTTGCGGACGACATCGATGTCCTGATCGGGCTTGACGCTGAAGAAAACAATGTGGCGGATCACGTCTTGTCTCCAATGATTGATGCGGCGTATCTACCCTATCATCCATCGAAGCAAAACAGCTAAATACCTAAAAGCAATATTTAGACGGCCTTTACCCGCCGCCAGGCAAACCCGCCTTCCTGCTGAACCGAACCACGGCCGGGTTGATAATAGCCGGGCGTATCGACAAGACGCTGCTCGCCAAGGCGCGATTGCGCGAGTTTGTTGGTCACTTGCAGGCTGTCAAAACCTGTGCGCAGCATCAATGCCGCCTGATCAATCAGCACATCCCCCGTCGCCCGGAGTTCACCCGCAAAACCAGCACGACGCAGAACCTCGGCCTTAGAATAGGAGCGACCATCATTGAAGGCCGGAAACTCCAAAGCAATGACTGGCAGGTTTTCGAGATGATCCAACAGCGGATCAATTTTCTCACCCGGCGTCACCGAAACACCGATACGGCGATTGGAGGCGCGGCGCAGCTCCTCATCAAGCCCCAACCAGACAGCCAGCGGAATGATGATCGCGGGCGCATCACCTGCGGTTTCGAGATCATCGGCAAAAATATAATCGTCTTCACGAAAGCCCTGCTCGGACCAAAGTTTTGTTTCACTCATTTCTGGTCCAAAGCTCCATGATTTTTTAGACTATCAGCAAGTCCGCTCAGATGGATGCCGCATTCGGTCTTTTCCGATCCCGACCAGCGCCCGGCGCGCTGGTCTTCACCCTCGCTCACGGGTCGTGTGCAGGGCATGCAGCCAATTGAACGGTAGCCCTGCTCTGTGAGCGGATGGACAGGCAGATCGTGTTTTTGCGCATAGTTTCGCAAATCTTCCGCGCTCATACGCGCCAGCGGATTGATGCGAATGCGTGGGCCGACCGATTCAAAAACCGGCAATGCATTGCGGGTCGATGCCTGAAACTGCTTCCGACCGGTCATCCATGCACGATAAGGAGAAACAGCTCGCGCCATCGGCTCAACCTTGCGGATAAAGCAGCAGCGATCCTTGTCGGTCATCGACAAAGCACCAAACGGATCATCCGCTTTCACGCTGTCCTCAAGTGGCAAAATATCCTGCACGTCGAGAAGCCCCAGCCGGTCCACAAGATCATGCCGATAATCGAGCGTCGCGCGGAAATGCTTGCCTGTATCAAGAAACAAAACCGGCGTTGCTGGATCAATCCGAGAGATCATGTGCAGCAGCACAGCCGATTCAGCACCAAAGGACGAAACGACTGCAATCTGGCCATCAAAGAGTTCATGGGTGCTGAGCGCAATCACGTCCTGCGGAGAGGACGCGCCATGATTTCCCTCCAACAGCCGCGCCTGCGCGGCTGCGCGTTCATCGGCGTCAGGCTGCACGGTTCACCTCGCCATAAAGTGCCCTTTTGAAAGGCTCCATACCCACCCGGCGATAGGCGGCAATGAAACTTTCATCCGCATGCTCACGCAAGCCGAGATAGGTATCGACCACCGTTTCTATGGCATCGACCACTTCTTCAGACGAAAAGCCGCGTCCGGTAATGTCGCCGATGGATGTATATTCATCCGCCGAGCCGCCAAGCGTGATCTGATAGAGTTCCTCGCCCTTCTTTTCGACACCAAGAATACCAATGTGACCGACATGGTGATGGCCGCAGGCATTGATGCAGCCGGAAATCTTGATCTTGAGATCGCCAATTTCCAGCTGGCGCTGCTGATTGCCAAAGCGTTCAGAAATGCGCTGCGCGACCGGGATCGAACGCGCATTGGCAAGCGCGCAATAATCAAGGCCGGGGCATGCGATAATATCAGTGATCAGACCCGCATTGGCCGTCACCAGTCCGTCAGATTGAAGCAGGTCATAGACCGCCGGAAGATCGGCCTTGGCCACATGCGGCAGAACCAGATTCTGCTCATGGCTGACGCGGATTTCATCAGAAGAATAGGTTTGCGCAATATCCGCTACCAATTCCATCTGTTCAGCACTCGCATCGCCCGGAATACCGCCAATGGGTTTGAGCGAGATCGTCACGACCGCATAATCAGGATTCTTGTGCGGCGTCACATTGCGCTGCGTCCAGGCGGCAAAATCGGCATCAGCCTTCTGCGTGACAGCCAGAATTTCCCAGCCTTCGGGACGCTGCGGCAAATCCGGCATACGGAAATAGCTTTCAATCGCATCAATATCGCGCTGCGGCAGTTGCAGATCGCTGTAACGGATCTGTTCCCATTCAGCGTCAATCTCCTGCACCAGCGGCTCAATGCCAGTTTCATGAACGAGGATTTTAATACGCGCTTTGTATTTATTATCGCGGCGTCCATGGAGATTATAAACGCGGACAATCGCTGTCACATAGGTCAGCATGTCCTCAAGCGGCAGGAAGTCGCGGATTTTTTTGGCGACCATCGGCGTGCGCCCCTGCCCGCCGCCGATATAGACGGCAAGGCCTAGCTCGCCTGCTTCGTTCTTTTTCAGCTGCAAACCGATATCATGCACCTGAATGGCCGCACGATCGTGCTCTGAGCCAACAATCGCAATCTTGAATTTGCGCGGCAGATAAGAAAACTCGGGATGCAGCGACGACCACTGACGCAGAATTTCTGCCAGTGGGCGCGGATCGGCCACTTCATCAGCGGCCGCCCCTGCAAAGTGATCAGCGGTCACATTGCGAATGCAGTTGCCCGAAGTCTGAATGGCGTGCATTTCGACTTCGGCCAGTTCTTCAAGAATGCGTGGCACGTCTTTTAATGCTGGCCAGTTATACTGAACATTCTGACGCGTCGTGAAATGTGCAAAACCCCGATCATAGTCACGCGCAATAGAACCGAGCCTGCGCAACTGGCGGCTCGACAAAGTGCCATAAGGGATTGCGACACGCAGCATATAGGCATGCAATTGCAGATAAAGGCCATTCATCAAGCGCAACGGCTTGAACTGGTCTTCCGTCATTTCACCCGAAAGGCGGCGCTCAACCTGATCCTTGAACTGTGCAACGCGGGCCGCAACAAAATCGCGGTCAAATTCATCATAACGATACATGGTAATTTCCGATATTCAGATCAGGAGGCTTGCTTCACGCTTTTTTCACGCATGGCTTTATCCCAAAACCGGTTCCCACTTTTGGGAGCCATGCGGTTGACCAAGCGTAACGATGGTGGGGCCGGAGAGCCGGATGCGCTCGCGCAGGCGAATGGGATAGAGCCCTTCGTCACGCTCTTCGACATCAATCACATTCACATCGACCACCAGATTGGCTTTGGCAGCAACCTTGCCCGCGTCTTCAAGCGCCGCGACTGCTTCCGCATGACGCGCAACGAGCGCGCCATCAATCGTTTCCTGCCATGAACCATCAGCGCCAAGCCACACGGCCTGACCATCAATGAGCCGGTTTGCGGTGAGAACTTTTACAACCATTTTTCCAACCCCTGATTTAAGCGGCGACTGCAACGGGACGAACCGCCAGCGCTTGCGCTTTATCGATAGCGGCACCTGCAACAGCATCGCCGATGATGACCATGACCGGACCCGCAAGCTCTTTGCGCTCTTCCAGCGATGGCAGATCTTTCAATGTTCCATGAAACAGCTGCTTGTCCTTGCGGCTGGCATTTTCAACAACCGCGACAGCCGTATCTTCATGCAGACCCGCAGAAATCAGACGGCTTGCAACGGATGCAGCAACACTTGAGCCCATATAGACGGCGATTGTTGCGCCCGAGACGGCAAGCTTGGCCCAGCCCGGCAAGACATCTCCTGCCATGTCGTGACCTGTCGTGAACACCAGCGATGACGCCACGCCGCGCAGGGTCAGCGGCAGTTCCATATCGGCTGCGGCAGCGAAAGCAGAGGTGATGCCCGGCACGATTTCAAAACCGATACCCGCCGACCGCAGCGCCGCCATTTCTTCGCCCGCACGGCCAAAAACCAGCGGATCGCCTGCTTTCAGACGCACCACGCGCTTGCCTTCACGACCAAGGTTAACGAGGAGATCATTGATCTCGTTCTGGCTTTTGGAATGGCATCCCTTGCGCTTGCCGACCGACAGACGTTCTGCATCGCGACGGCCCATGGCGATAACGCCTTCTGGCACCAGTGCGTCATGCACGATCACATCAGCTTCCATCAGCACACGATGCGCACGCAGGGTCAGCAGATCTTCTGCACCCGGACCAGCGCCAACCAGCCAGACATAACCGGCAGCATTCTGCGGCTCTGCAATTAATGCATTTGCTGCCCTATCGGCTTCCTCGCGGTCGTCGTTTTCAATGCTACGGGCAACCGAACCAGAAAAGAAACCGCGCCAGAAACTGCGACGCGCCAAGCCCTTTGGAAGCAGCTTTTCAACCAGCGGGCGCCAGCTTTCGGCATAATGTGCAAGCTCACCAAGACGTGGTGAGAAAGCCGCATCAATACGCGCCCGCACCATCTGTGCTAGCACAGGCGCCGAACCTTCCGTGCCAATGGCAATTGCAATCGGTGCACGGTTAACGATAGCCGGTGTCAGAAAATCGCAGAGTGCTGGACGATCCACGACATTAACCGGAATTTTATGCGCTTTGGCCGATGCCGCGATCACACGATCCTGATCTTCATCACCCGTGGCAACAAAAACCAGCTTCGCACCGTCAAGATGTTTTGGTTCAAAAGCTTGCCGGATTTGCTCTGCACCATGGCTTTCGATGAAGCTCGCCAAGGCTGGCTCAAACTCTTCCGCAACGATGCGCAAACGAGCCGACGTCTGTGCCACGAGCCGCGCCTTGTTAAGCGCTTCCTCGCCGCCGCCAACAATAACCACCACCTCTCCCGAAACACGGAAGAAGGCAGGAAAATCAGAAAGAAGTCGTTGGGACGCGAGAGCCACAGCAGTATCCTTTTTAGAGCTGCTGGTATTATCCCCGGGCTGGTCAAAATTTATAAGAAACGGGCTTGCGCGCGCAAATCGCGCGGAGCATCACTTTTCCTCTAAAAAGGTATTTTGAGGATTTTAATTCCTCAAGTCGTCAAATTATATCCCATAATTTTTGTAGGGTTTACATCGACTTAGAGATAATTGCCGGAGGTAAAAAATGCTGGCACATGCTTCGGCCAGCGTCGTGGTAAGACAGCCACAAGATCAAACCGCAGCGATAATTGCGCGTAATCCTTCTGGCGTTGCAGCCACAAATCGGCGGCTGCCTCGATCCGGCGCATGGCTTGCGGGGTGACGGCAAGTTGTGCGGATTCCACACTGGTCCGCGCTTTCACTTCAACGATGAGAATGAGATTGCCGCGTCGGGCAATGAGATCGATTTCGCCTAGCCGCGTGCGATAGCGACGCGCGACGATACTATAACCTTTGAGCATCAGCGCAAAAGCCGCCAGACGTTCGGCGCTGTGTCCGCGAAAGAAAGCAAGTCGCTTTTTCTCGCGGAAATCACTCATCAGCCTTGCGCCTTCAACTGCATCAGACGCTGATAAAGCACTGACTTTTGCCCGCCGGTCATCTTTGCGGCCTCGCCTGCCGCCTTGGATGGAGACAATTCCTGCGAGAGTGAAAGCAGCAGCTTGTCGATGTCTTCTTCGCTTTGCGGTCCCGCCTCACCTGTTGGTGGACCAACGAGCAGCACGACCTCACCGCGAATACGATCTTCGCCATCAAATTGCTGTTTCAACTCGCCCAGAGTGGCGGTGACAATAGTTTCATAGGCCTTTGTCAGTTCGCGGCAAAGTGCTGCATCACGCGCATCGCCAAACACATCCGCCATATCGGCAAGCGTCGCGGCGGCACGATTGGGTGATTCATAGAACACCAGCGTTGCGTCGATATTCTTGAGGCTTTCGAGCTTGGAGGTTTTCTGGCCGTGTTTGACCGGCAGAAAGCCACAGAACATGAAAGCATCAGTCGGAAGGCCAGACGCTGCAAGCGCTGCAAGAAGTGCGGAAGCGCCCGGAACCGGCACAACGCGAATGCCTGCCTCGCGCGCTTCACCAACCAACCGGAAGCCCGGATCAGACACAAGCGGCGTGCCAGCATCGGAAACAAGTGCCACGCTTTTGCCAGATTGCAATGCGGCGATAAGCTTTGTGCCTGCCTCCGCAGCATTGTGCTCGTGGTAGCTGATCGGGCGGCGTGTAATGCCGTAGCGATCCAGCAAGACACGGGTCACGCGGGTATCTTCACAGGCAACAATGTCGGCACTCGCAAGCACTTCCAGCCCGCGCAGCGTCATGTCACCAAGATTGCCAATCGGGGTCGAGACGATATAGAGCGCGGGTTCAATCGGGCGCGCACGCTGGGCGGTGCCACCGACAACAAATTCGCGTTTCTGCTCGTCCAAAAATTCGCTCATCTAAATTCCTTCTTTACGCATGTCGTTATCGGATCGTAGCGGGAATAAGAAATCAGTCCAGTGGACTGATTTCCCCGCGAAGGCGGTTCCCACTTTTCCGCGACATGCGCTAAGCAGCCAGATCGGCCACGAGTGCATCAAGCACCAGCGAACCATCCGGCGTTGCACGGATGAAAGTACCATCCATCTTTTCAATCATGCCTGATGCAATCAGCCGTTCAAGGCGCTTGCGATCAATATCATGTCCCGTCAGCCGCTGATAACGCGCAAGATCGATGCCTTCGCGCAACCGCAGCCCCATCATCAGGAATTCATCGCCTTCCTGATTGCCATTGAGATATTCTTCTTCAATGATGCCGTGACCGTTGGTCTCGACCTTTTCGAGCCATGTTTCCGGATGCTTTTCGGTCATTGTAACCGTGCGCGTGCCGTTCTCAACAAAACGCCCATGCGCACCGGGACCGATGCCAACATATTGCCCATAACGCCAGTAAACCAGATTGTGCTGGGACTCGCGCCCCGGCACCGCATGGTTTGAAATCTCATAAGCAGGCAGGCCATGCTCCGTCGTGATCTTTTGCGTTTCTTCATAAAGAGCTGCCGCATGATCCGGCTCTGGCGTAGTCAACTTTCCAGCCTTCCAGAGATTATAGAACTGCGTGCCTTCTTCAATCGTTAGCTGATAGAGCGACAGGTGATCAGCAGCCAAATCAATGGCTTCTTTCAGCTCTTCGCGCCATGCCTCAATCGTCTGGTCGGGCCGCGCATAGATCAAATCAAACGATAACCGTGGGAATATCTCACGCGCCAGCCGGATTGCGGCCTTGGCCTCATCGACCGAATGCATGCGTCCGAGACGACGCAGATCAGGGGCGTTCAGCGCCTGAATGCCGAGCGAGACGCGATTAACACCCGCCGCGCGATAGCCGCGAAAACGATCTGCTTCCACGCTTGTCGGATTGGCTTCCAGCGTCACTTCAATATCAGGAGCAACCGACCAGCGCGCGGCAATGCCATCCAGCAGACTGCCAACTGTCGACGGCTGCATCAGCGATGGCGTGCCGCCGCCCAAAAAGATACTCGTGACAGTACGCGAACCTGTGCGCTCACGCAGCGTATCCATCTCGCGATTAAAGGCGGCCGCAAAGCGATCCTGATCAACCGGTTGATGACGTACATGGCTGTTGAAGTCGCAATAGGGGCATTTGGCCAAACAAAACGGCCAATGCACATAAACACCAAACGCGGTTTCTCCGTCCGCGCGTGCAATCGGCAAAATATCAGCGGATGGAGAAAAGTGATGGTTCATTCGAGCTCATCCGAAACAACACCAAGCGCCTTTTCAGCAAACAGCTTGAAAGCACGCGCACGATGCGAAAGTGCGGACGCATCGCCCGGCTTCCAGCCGTGCTTTTCGTCAGCGGTCATTTCGCCAAAGGTCTTTTCATAGCCGTCCGGCTTGAAAACCGGATCATAACCAAAACCAATATCACCGCGCGGAGGCCAGATCAGCGTGCCTTCCACTTCACCGCGATAATATTGAGCTTCGCCATCCGGCCATGCGAGGCAGATGACCGAAACAAAACGCGCCTTACGCTGGTCCGGGGTGGTTGCACCCTTTTCCTGCAAAAGATCTTCAACCTTCTGCATCGCCATGCCGAAATCACGCGTGCCGTCTTCGGTCTCTGCCCAATCAGCCGTGTAAACGCCCGGATCGCCGTCCAGTGCATCAACCATCAGGCCGGAATCATCAGACAGAGATGGCAGACCGGTTGCCTTCGCCGCAGCGAATGCTTTGATGTAAGCGTTTTCCTCGAACGTCGTTCCGGTTTCTTCCGGTTCCGGCAAGCCAAGAGCCGCAACAGAACTGACCTCAAAGCCAAAGGGCGCAATCAGTCCATCGAACTCGCGCAATTTTCCTGCATTGTGCGATGCGACGATCAGTTTGCCTTTTTCAAGGTGTCTCATTTCAGTTCTACCTTTTTACGCATGATCTTATGCGAAAACCGGTACCCACTTTTCGGGATCATGCTTTAGCTCCAAAGTTTCGGCTCGGCGAATTCCAGCGAGTTGCCAGAAGGATCGCGAAAATAAATCGAACGCGCACCATTCGGCCATTCGAAATCAGCCTCGACAGCAATGTTGTGCTTTTCGAGATAGCTGCGCCAATCATCAATTTCATGATGTGTGGCAGCAAAACAGATATGTCCGGGACCCGCAGCCCCATGTGGTGGCACCGGCAGCGACCCCGGCAGAGGTGGTTTTAGCGTTTCTTCCGCTTTGAACAACAGCAAGATGCCGTCACCACAGCGGAAGAATGCATTGCGTTCGCTCACCTTGCCCACCGGCTCAAGCCCGATAATGTCGCGATAAAACGCAATCGCTTCAGCAACATCACGAACATAGAGCGCGGTTTCAAGAATGCGGGTTGCCTGCATCGTCTAGCCTCTCACAAACAGGAGAAGCCCCAAACTATCAGGCAAATGCTGCCTTCTGCAACTCGACGAGCTGTTGAATGCCGCTGCGGGCAAGCTTCATGAGAGCCGCAAACTCTTCTTCCGAGAATGGCGCACCTTCAGCCGTGCCCTGAATTTCGACAATGCCGCCCTTGCCGGTCATCACGAAATTGCTGTCGGTTTCAGCAGCCGAATCTTCAGCATAGTCAAGATCAAGCACAGGCTGGCCTTCATAGATACCGCACGAAATGGCCGCGATATGGTCTTTGAGCACTTTTTCGATGCGGATCATCTGACGTGCTTCCATCCAGCGCAGGCAATCATGCAAGGCGACAAAACCACCGGTAATCGCAGCCGTCCGTGTGCCGCCATCAGCCTGAATGACATCGCAGTCAACCGTGATCTGGTATTCGCCCAATGCCTGAAGGTCGACGACAGCGCGCAGCGAGCGGCCGATCAGACGCTGGATTTCCTGCGTGCGGCCACCCTGCTTGCCGGCTGCTGCTTCGCGGCGCATACGGTCGCCGGTCGAGCGTGGCAGCATGCCATACTCCGCTGTGACCCAGCCTTTGCCGGAATTGCGCATCCAGCCCGGAACCTTTTCCTCTAAGCTTGCGGTGCAAAGGACATGGGTGTCACCGAACTTTACGAGGCATGAGCCTTCTGCATGTTTGGAGACGCCGCGCTCGAAAGAGACGGCACGCATTTCATCAGCAGCGCGCTTGGATGGACGCATTGTATTTCCTCAATTCGTTTTTCGTTGCGGCTTTTTAGGCTTGTCGTGCAGGAATGGAAAGGAATTTCGCATGATCCTTCAAGAGAGATGTTGAGAGAACTGTCATTATTGGCGCAAAGCCTTTGACGCCTTGGGTTGTGCGCTTATATTTATAGCATGCAATTCAGAGGCTTCGCTCTAAGACCATGATCAAATCACCGGAACATCAGCTGCTTAATTCGCTCGACCAGCGGTCACGCGATATTTTCCGACTGATTGTTGACAGCTATCTCAATGATGGTGATCCGGTCGGCTCCCGCAATCTATCGCGCCTGTTGCCGCACAGTCTTTCCCCTGCGACCATCCGCAATGTGATGAGCGATCTGGAGCAACTCGGTCTCATTTATGCTCCGCATATTTCTGCAGGGCGTCTGCCAACGCAGATAGGGCTTCGTTTCTTCGTCGATGCTTTTATGGAAGTGGGCGATCTGCGCGCTGATGAACGCACATCGATTGAAGCACAGGTGCGCTCGGCGGGGATGAACAATTCGGTCGAAAGCGTTTTGACAGAAGCCAGCCAGGTTCTGTCTGGCCTATCGCGCGGCGCGGGCCTTGTGCTTGCCACCAAAACAGAGGGTGCGCTTAAGCATATCGAATTTGTGCGTCTTGAACCCACCCGCGCATTGGCAGTTCTCGTCATGCAGAATGGCGATGTGGAAAACCGCGTTATCAATCTGCCAGTCGGAATTTCTGCGTCGCAGTTGGTGGAAGCATCGAACTTTCTCAATGCGCATATTCACGGGCATACGCTTTCGGAAGCAAAATCGGAACTCGAAAAGCTTTCGCAAGAAACCAGACAGGAACTCGATCAGCTTTCGCAAGAACTGGTGGAGCAAGGCATCGCCGTCTGGAGTGGCGCGGGGTCTGACCAACCCGCGCGTTTGATTGTTCGTGGCCGCGCCAATCTTCTTGAAAACATTCATGCTCAGGAAGATATTGAACGCCTGCGTCATCTGTTTGATGATCTCGAAACAAAAGACGGCATGATTCAGCTGCTTGATCTGGCTGAATCGGGTTCGGGCGTGCGAATCTTTATCGGTTCGGAAAACAAATTGTTCTCTCTCTCAGGCTCTTCTCTGGTAGTGGCGCCCTATCGCGATAGTGAACAGCGCGTTGTTGGTGCGCTTGGCGTGATCGGGCCGACCCGACTTAACTATGCGCGCATCGTGCCGATGGTCGATTACACGGCGCAAATTGTATCGCGATTGTTGCGTTAAGTTGTAAGACTTAACAAGGCTAACAAATTAGACCTTGATTTTAGCGCCGCGAAACTCGATATCCGGCTCAAACACACTTCAAGACGGAAGACACAAAATGGCTGATGAAAAAAACACACCGGAAACCCCCGATCTTGAGCAGCGCGATATCAACAATCCTCGTGATCGTGATGCGCTGAAGCGTGCTGCCGACGATTTTCTGAAAAACCGCAAAGCGGAAGCACGCGCTGAGGTCGAAGAAGAGAATGTTGACGCGGAGAACCTCGCTGCCAACACCATTGCTGCGCTTGAGGCAGACAATGCAGAACTGAAAGACCAGATGTTGCGTCTGGTTGCTGAAATGGAAAACCTGCGCAAGCGCACACAGCGCGATGTGCAGGACGCACGCAGCTATGCAGTTACCAATTTTGCCCGTGACATGCTGTTGGTGTCCGACAATTTGCGCCGTGCACAGGATGCGATCCCTGCGGATGCACTGGAAAGTGACGCAAATCTGAAATCACTCGCCGAAGGCGTGGAAATGACCGAGCGCGCGATGCTGCAGGCATTGGAACGCCACGGCGTAACGAAGCTCGAACCTGAAGGCCAGAAGTTCGATCCGAACTTCCATCAGGCGATGTTTGAAGTTCCGAATCCGGAGCTTCCAAACAACACCGTTGTTCAGGTTGTTCAGGCGGGCTTTGCGATTGGTGATCGCGTGCTGCGCCCTGCGATGGTTGGTGTTTCCAAGGGTGGTCCAAAGGTTGCTGCGGATGCGGCACCTGAAGGAAACGCCGAATAAGCAGGCACTTCATTTTAAACATCGGAGAAAGAGCAGCGAGACGCCTCGCCGCTCTTTCTTTTTGTGTTTATTTCTCGAATATTGGCTCAAAAGAAGCCGGGAGGCCAGCGCGTGACGGTCTTTGATTTTGCAAATTTTGCAGGCGTTTTTGTCTTCGCGGCGACTGGGGCGCTTGCCGCCTCGCGCCGTCAGCTTGACATTATCGGCTTCATCTTCCTTGCAAATATAACCGGCATCGGTGGAGGAACCATTCGTGATCTGCTTCTTGGCGCACCGGTTTTCTGGGTGATCGAGCCGTTTTATCTGCTGGCAGGAACATCAGCCGCAATCTTCGTCTATTTTACAGCGCATCTGGTTGAATCGCGTTACCGGCTGCTGCTCTGGTTTGATGCTATCGGCATGTCCGCCTATACGGTCGTTGGCGCAGCAAAAGGCCTGACACTCGGTTTCGGACCGTCGGTTGCCATTGTCACCGGCATCTTCACCGCAACACTTGGCGGTATTTTGCGCGATATGGTCGCGGGTGAACCATCCGTACTGATGCGGCGTGAAATCTATGTCAGCGCGGCCCTTGCCGGCGCATGTCTCTATGTGATCCTGGAGCGGTTCGGAATCGATCCCATTTATGCCGGAATTGCATCCGCACTGACTGCCTTCGTCGTGCGTGGCGGTGCGCTTTATTTCGGCTGGAACCTGCCCGTTTATAAAAGTCGTCCCGGTCGCACCGAGGAAGAACTCAAGCGCGACCGGATTGTACCCTGATTAAATGAGCTTGGCCTGTGTTGCCACAGCCTTGAGGTCAATCAGCGGACGCGGCCCCATCTGCTGGATAATCATGCCAGCCGCGAGTGAACCAAGACGTGCGCAATCCTCGAGCGAACGATCCTTCGTATAGCCATAAAGGAATCCTGCGGCATAGAGATCGCCAGCGCCGGTGGTATCAATCAGTTCTTCAATCTCGATAGCAGGCACTTCAATTGTCTGCTCGGGCGTTACAACGACCGCGCCTTTTTCAGATCGTGTGACAATCGACAATTCACAATCCTTGCGGATCGCTTCGATTGCTTCATCAAGCGTCTTTGTCTGATACAGCGACTTGGCTTCGTCTTCATTAGCAAAAACAATATCGACCGTGCGGCTGCGCATCAGATCAAGAAATTCTTCACGATAGCGATCAACACAGAACGGATCAGAAAGGGTCATCGCGACCTTGCGGCCATGTTCATGCGCAATCTTGGAAGCGAGAACGATTGCTTCCTTGGCGCGTGGCGGATCCCAGAGGTAGCCTTCAAAATAGGTTACGCGTGCATCAGAAACTTTGGAACTCTCGACGTCTTCCGGCCCGAGCTCAACACAGGCACCAAGATAGGTGTTCATCGAACGCTCGCCATCGCCGGTTACGAAAATCATCGAACGCGCGGTTGGAGTCCCTTTTTCAAGTGGGCGTGTATCGAAGGCAACACCCTGTGCGCGAATGTCATGCGCAAAAACCCGGCCAAGATGATCTGTAGCGACCTTGCCAAAATAGGCAGATCGCCCGCCAAGGCTTGCAATGCCCGCAGCCGTATTGCCTGCGCTTCCGCCCGACATTTCCGTAACCTGACCGTTGATGCGGCTATAGAGCAGTTCTGCCCGATCGCCATCAATCAGGTTCATGGCGCCTTTGATGATGCCATTTGTTTCAAGAAATGCATCGTCGGTGCGCGAAATAATATCGACAATGGCATTGCCAATGCAAAGTACGTCGAATGTAGCCATGAGCTGGTCTGGACTCCCCTTTGATCAGCTGCCAGTTTTCATCAGTCACTCGGTGACGAAGCTGGCGGCAGAAATATCGGGGTCGGTTTAACGCTTTGTCAGTGCTTTGACCACCCACTTAGACTTTTGGACTGTGGGTTTGGGATATTGTGCAGCGCATTGCGCTTTACTATTTTTACGTCATGAGATTGCGAAAAGTGGACAAAAAATGATCCTTGAAGCGGCATTAAAAGCTCTAAAACGTCTTCCAACACCGGAATTCCGCTCAGTTTTGTGGAAAACGCTCGGTCTGACGCTCTTGCTGCTGATCGGTCTATGGGTCGCAATTCGTCAATTATTTTTTACCTTCGCATGGCCGTGGATGGAGCAGATCCTGCCCGGTATGCCCGGATGGGCTGGCTGGCTTGGAATTGTGGCCGCTATCGTTGCAGGCTTGGGACTCGCACTCGTGCTCGCGCTGATGATTGCGCCCGTCACAGCGCTAGTGGCGGGTATTTTTCTCGATGACGTTGCCGATGTAGTCGAGAGCGAGGATTATCCGGGCGAGCCTAAAGGAACAGCCTTACCACTTGGGCGCTCCATCGTAGCATCGCTCAAATTTTTAGGCGTCGTCATCCTCGGCAATATCATAGCGCTGTTTTTGCTGTTCATACCGGGGATCAATCTGATCGCCTTTTTTGTGATCAACGCCTATTTGCTTAGCCGGGAGTTCTTTGAATTTGCCGCGATGCGCTATCGCTCAGAAGCAGAAGCGAAGGCGCTACGCTCGCAATATAGTGTCACGATATTTACTGCAGGACTTGTGATTGCTGGCTTCTTGGCAATCCCGATCATCAATCTGCTCACACCGCTCTTTGCGGCTGCGATGATGATTCATCTGCACAAAGCGATTTCGCAGCGTGAAGTTCTAAAACTGCGGCGGTAGCGGAATAAGCGCTGCCGGAACATCACAGGTTTTGCCCGGATACTTACAAATATCGGCGACAACGCATTTCTCGCATTCTGGCTTACGCGCCTTGCAGGTATAGCGCCCATGCAGAATGAGCCAGTGATGCGCGTGGAACAGATATTCCTTTGGGATCACCCGCATCAGAATGGCTTCCACAGCCTCCGGCGTTTTTCCTGGTGCAAGTCCCATGCGATTGCCGATACGTAAAACATGCGTATCGACAGCCATCGTGGAATGCCCAAACGCCATACTCAAAACCACATTGGCCGTTTTGCGGCCAACGCCTGGTAATTTCACCAGAGCATCGAGATCATCCGGCACTTCACCATCATGCTCGCGGATCAGTGCTTCTGACAAAAGAATAACGTTTTTAGCCTTGTTGCGCCAAAGTCCAATTGTGCGGATATAGTTGCCGACCGCCTCCTCGCCCAGCGCAAGCATCTTTTGCGGCGTGTCGGCAATCGCAAAAAGTGCACGGGTCGCTTTGTTGACGCCTGCATCGGTTGCCTGTGCCGACAGAGCCACTGCGACCAGCAACGTGAAAGCATTCACATGCTCAAGTTCGCCCTTCGGCTCAGGTCGCAATATCGAAAAGCGACGGAAAATCTCGTGAATCTCATCGGCCGTATAAAGCGTGCCAGCCACCCGGCGCGGACGACGAGCGGGTGTTGCAACATTCACGGGGGATTTGATTTTGGCGTTTTCCATTTTGTCTCTATACTGGCACTTGGCTTTGGAAAAAACTTAGCAGCTTGACGCAGCCCCCCACAGGACGTCGACCCCATGCAACATCCAGACGGCGCAAATCCGGATAATTTTGACAGACCAATTTTCAGTGCACTGCTGACGCCCTATCGCTCTCTGGGGCGAACGGGTTTTCGCCTGCTGATGAGCGCGCTGATCCTATGCTGGCTTTTTGTGTGTATCCTGTTCTGGTCAATCGGCGCTTGGCCAATCGTCGGATTTTTCGGCCTGGATGTGCTGGCAATTTATTTGGCCTTTCGCTGGAACTATCGATCAGCCAATGCACGGGAAGAAATATCCGTCTCCCGTTTAGCGCTGCATATCCGCAAATATGAGCCTTCCGGCAAAATGATTGCGCATGAGTTTCACCCCTTCTGGTCGCGGTTCAGGATTGCCCGCAAACCAGAATTCGGCATCACGTCGATGCATGTCGAAAGCCGCGAGAAGCGTGTTCCTATTGGTGGTTTTCTCAATCCCGATGATCGTGAAAGCTTCGCAACCGCTTTTCGTGATGCACTGGCACAGTCCAGAAGATAGGCTTTCCACATCTTTTGCCAGCTTTTTCCTCCAGCATCACTGATTTACGATCTAAAGATAGACTGAGGAAAGGAATCGAAATTCGGCTCTTGAAGTCGGGCTTTTCACAAGCCATATCAGTTGAGTGAAAGATACGCCGCAAGGGTGCTTTCCATAACGGTCGCTTCAATAAGGACTGATGCAATGACACGAATGACACCGTTTTCGAGCCCGTTACTGCTCGGATTCGACACGATGGAAAAGACGCTGGAACGAATTGCCAAATCCGGCGAAGGCTACCCGCCCTATAATATCGAGCGCCTGCGCGGCGAGACCGGTTCTGAACGCCTGCGTATCACGCTGGCGGTTGCGGGCTTTGCCAGCGACGATCTCGAAGTCATGACGGAAGACAACCAGCTTGTTATCCGCGGACGCCAGACCGACGACACCGAACGCGAATTTCTGCACCGCGGCATCGCTGCCCGACAGTTTCAGCGCGTGTTCGTTTTGGCGGATGGAATGCGGGTTGTGGCATGCGATCTGAAAAACGGTCTACTGGCGATTGATCTTGATAGACCTGAGCCAGAACGGCTGATCAAACGGATTCATATAGCAGTGAAAGACTAAATCCGGTTCAGACTGGGTTCACGCTGAGACCGCTATAAAGAATTATTAAGCTCTTAAGCGCCATGATCGCAAATGATATGCCGCTAGAACGGAGGCTACGATGATGAACAGACATATTCTTACTGATCATGAATTCGCGCATCTGGGTGAAGGCGAACTAGCCTATGTGCGCAAGATCAGGTCCGACGACCTCTCCCGCTCTTTCCCTGCGCTGCCACCGATTGCTCCGGGTTTAGAAATCTGGGCGCTGTTTGGCGCGAGCGGTGAGCCGATTGTGCTCTCCGATGTCCGAGCCACAGCTCTTCAGGGGGCACAGGAACACGAACTGCGGACAGTCACTTTGCAGTAGACCTGCCGAAGCGGCAACTTTAGTTATAAGAAAACCGCCGTTCTCCCGGAACGGCGGTTTTTTTAAATTCAAGATTCGTCAAACTCAGGCCGCGCTGGTGGCTGGCTGTGCTTTAAGAAATGAATAAAGCGCCTGCGCGTCATGTGTGCCGCGCAGCTTGGCCACTGTATCGGCATCGCGCAACATACGTGCGATGCGGGACAGGGCTTTCAGGTGGTCAGCGCCCGCGTTTTCCGGTGCCAAAAGCAGGAAAACGAGATCAACAGGCTGATCGTCCAGTGCTTCAAAATCCACTGGCGTTTCAAGGCGCGCAAAAATTCCGGCAATCTTATCAATACTCGCCAGCTTACCGTGTGGAATGGCGATACCATTACCAACGCCAGTCGAACCAAGGCGTTCGCGCTGGAGAATTGTTTCAAAAACTTCACGCTCAGGGAGACCGGTCAGTTCCGCAGCCTTTTCAGACAGAATCTGCAAAAGCTGCTTTTTGGAGCTGGCTTTCAACGCAGGGATAATCGCCCCTGGCTGAATCAGATCACTAAGATCCATTCTCTCCGTTCCTTCTTCAATCAAGCCATTTAAGGCCCGGTTTAGGGAAGCGCACGACAGCATCTACTGCGTGCGCTTCTGGTTTGCCGTCAGGCGCGTGGCGCGGACTGGCGGGTTACCGTTGACGGATCAACCCAGCCAATGTTTCCGTCCGCACGACGGTAGACGATATTAACTTCATCATTGCCTGCATTGCGGAACACGAGAACCGGATTTTCAATCAGGTCGAGTTCCACAACCGCCGACGCGACCGAGAGGGTGCGAAGAGCGACAGACGATTCCGCAACAATAGTTGGCGCGTAATCCACCGGAAGGTCCTCCTCTTCTTCCGACAGCGGTGCCATAACACGATATGCCACATCATCATAGATCGCATTTGGTGCAGTGGCAGGACGCGATTTCAGCCGGCGCTTGTAACGGCGCAACCGGGTTTCAATCTTGTCAGCCGCAGCATCGAACGCCAGTTGCGGGTCCTGTGCATCTCCGGTGCTCTGAAGAGTGGCACCACTATCAAGATGCAAAGTGCAATCTGCGCTGTAGCGCGATCCGGACTTGGTGACCGTTACCTGCCCGGAAAAGCCATGATCAAAATACTTGCCGACCGCATCATTAACCCGGTCAACGATCCGAGTCGTAAAAGCTTCGCCGACGTCCATATGCTTTCCAGATACACGCAGAGTCATTTGGTACACCTCATTTGCGTTACACAACAGGACGTAGTCTAACCACATGGTGAGCGAAGCGCAAAGCGAACCAGCATCAATTTTGCTTTTCGTCCTGTGCTTATTTTAGCCTCGTTTCACATATTCCAGATAAGCAGGCCTTGCTTTCCAGAATGGGCTCATTTTCAAGGCTATTCGAGTAATTTCCCCATTCATCATCAGGGATGGCTCACTGCACATCGTTCTTTTATGTAACGCAGAAAACGCAGAAGCGTTTCCCGAAATATTACCTTGCCTTTCGTTTAAACGGTCAACACCGGAAATCCGGCTATTGCAGGTGCATTTCGTTATGCGAGCCGGGCTTCTATTGACTGAAACGTCAATTGTCAATCGCGGCCTCTGTTGGTCACTTCTTATGCAATGCGCCCGGTCTATTAGGAAAAAGCAAATTTAAATAAAGCCAGATTCTAGTGATTATGGAAGTTCCAGAACGATTCCATAACGTTACCAAAAGCGTACTTCATTCTGATCAGCTACGAATACCCTTGATCATCTTGCGGATAATCTGGCTTTTTTCTCACGCCTGCGTTGAACCGATGAAGCAATATTCATCGATTCCCTGTATTTTGCGACTGTACGGCGTGCGATATCCACTCCGTCTTTTTTCAACGCATCAACAATTGCATCATCGGAAAGCACGTCATCAGGCTTTTCTGTATCAATCATCTGACGGATACGATGACGCACGCTTTCGGATGAATGGGCATCGCCCCCCTCTGAAGAAGCAATGGATGCATTGAAAAAATAGCGCAACTCAAACACGCCACGCGTGGTTGCCATGAATTTATTGGCCGTCACCCGACTGATGGTTGATTCATGCATGCCGACTGCATCGGCAACAGTGCGCAAGTTCAGTGGTTTGAGATGTGTGACCCCGTCGCGAAGAAAGCCATCCTGCTGACGAACGATTTCCTGTGTGACTTTCAGAATCGTTCGCGCACGCTGATCAAGGCTACGCACCAGCCAGCTTGCGGACTGCATGCAATCAGACAGAAATGCTTTTTCGTCCGCCTTCACGGAAGGGCTGACTTCGGCATAATATTCGTTATTAACGATCAAGCGCGGCATCGCATCAGGGTTAAGCTCAATTGCCCACCCCCCATCACTTGTCGGCGACACCAGCACATCAGGTGTAATCACATCAGCAACCGAGACCTCAAACTGCGTGCCGGGCTTAGGATCAAGTGCCCTTATTTCACTCAACATATCGAGAAGATCGGACTGATCGACACCACAAAGCTTCTTGAGCGAAGCGAAATCCCGCCGCGCCAGCAGCTCAAGATTATCGATCAAAGCTGCCATTGCCGGATCGTATCGATCTTTCAGCCGAAGCTGGATCGCCAGACATTCGCGCAGATCGCGTGCAAAAATGCCCGCCGGATCAAAACCTTGCACCGCATGCAACACGCGCTCAACATGTTCGGTCTCAACGCCGAGGTTTTGCGCGAGCAACGATGTGTCGGCACGCAAGTAACCACTTTCATCGAGTGCATCGGCAAGAGCAGTGGCGATAAAACGATCAGCTGGATTGCTGAATGAGAGGGCAATCTGCTCAGCAATATGCTCATTCAAAGACGGGCGGCTCGCGGTAAGCTGATCAATATCATAGCTGCCGCCTGCGCCTCCACTATCCCCACCGGAAGTTTTCCACTGTGGGTCAAGCATGCCCCCCACATCATCGGAGCGGCCGGGATCATCTGGAAAAATATTTTCTAACGAGCTGTCAAAGGTCGATGAAAGATTCTGCGCGTCGGCCACGCTGTCAGTCTTGAACCAGTCTTCATCGGATGAAGCATCCGATGAGTCTGCGCTATCGCTTGCAGCTTCAGACTCTGCAAAATCATCATTTGCAGCTTCTATTCTGTCCAAAAGCGGATTTTTTTCGATCTCAATGTCGATAAATTGCTCCAGCTCAATATGCGTCATCTGCAACAGCTTGATGGACTGCATCAACTGCGGTGTCATCACCAGCGATTGCGACTGACGAAAATCAAGCTTTGGCGACAGAGCCATGCGGTGCGTAATCCCCCCGTTTCCCGAACGGCAATTGAGCTGGCACGCAACATGTTCCTGAATTGTTTTCAATTAAAGCGTGCAGTTCATCAAAACTGGTATGAACCTTGCTTGTCAATTCTGAATGTGCGTTTTTTCGAGAAAAGAGGAAAATAGTCGCAAAAATGACGCGACTGCTGAGGCAGTTGTCGCGTCATACACAGGAAGAAGGGAAGCGGTTTCCACATGCTTGTGGAAACGCGGAAGAATCAAAGCGTAAACTGATCGCCGAGATAGAGCCTGCGCACGTCAGGATTTGCGACGATTTCTGCCGGGCGCCCATGGGTCAGCACCTGACCCGCATGGATAATATAAGCACGGTCAATCAGGCCGAGTGTTTCGCGCACATTGTGGTCGGTGATCAGAACGCCAATGCCACGGCTGGTCAAATGGCGCACGAGCTGCTGAATATCGGAAACCGCGATCGGGTCAACACCCGCAAAAGGCTCATCGAGCAACATAAAGTTCGGGCGCGACGCAAGAGCACGGGCAATTTCGAGACGGCGGCGTTCACCACCCGACAGCGAAATTGCAGCAGCTTTGCGCAGATGCGAAATATGAAACTCTTCCAGAAGAGCATCGAGTTCCATCGCGCGCTTTTTGCGGTCCTTTTCGACCACTTCCAGCACGGCTTTGATATTATTTTCGACCGAAAGACCGCGGAAGATCGATGCTTCCTGAGGCAAATAGCCAATGCCGAGGCGCGAACGACGATACATTGGCATCGACGTTACATCGAAGCCATCAATCTCGATTGAACCGGCATCTGCCGGAACAAGGCCGGTCACCATATAGAAGCACGTCGTCTTACCGGCACCGTTCGGGCCAAGAATGCCGACAGCTTCACCAGCGCGAACACCAAAAGACACGCCGTTGACGACCTGACGTCCGCGGTAGCTCTTGCAAAGCCCACGCGCCACCAGAGTACCCTTGAGGCGTGTTTCTTTACCCGGCTGTGCAGGCATCATACCGTCCACAGCAGATGAAGGTGTAGCACTTTCAGAAACGGCCTGCGGCTCGTCGGCTTTCTTATTCCAGAACAATCCCACGTGCGCTCCGGTTAATTCGATTTGGGCGCAGCGCCGCCCTGCTGTTGATCCTTGGGCGACATAATGATCGAAACACGACCCTTGCTCTGGCCCTTGCAGCTTTCAAGGAAAGCCTTGCCGGTGCCCATATTGGCTGTCAGCTTGCAACCGGTAGCGACATTATCGCCGTCAGTAAGGACAACTTTCTGTCCCTGCAAAACCATGACCTGACTTTTACCGTCATAAGTGCCGGTATCACCCGTCGCGACCTGCGTACCGGATTTCAAATAAACCTTGCCGCTGATTTCGAGGCGATCAATGCCGGAACCGCTCAGCCCGGCAGTACCACCAGCGGGCTTACCGCCTTCACCCTGTGCATCCTTGTTATAAAAGACGATCATCTTGCCGGATTTTAAAAGCGCATCGCCCTGCATCACAGCAACATTGCCTGTGAAAATAGCCTTGCCTTCTTTGTCGAGCATTTCAAGTTTGTCGGCATCAATCTTTATAGGGTTTTTGCCATCAGAGAGCTTGAGGCTACCGAAGGGAACCTGCTGGCCCTCCTGAGCCGACGCTACACCGGATACAACAACAAGACCGAGCGCCAAAGCCGCAAATCCCATCCGCAACGTGCGGGTCTTCAAGCTCTTTTTCATCGTGCCCGTCTCGCGTTCCATCGCTTTTACTTCCCCTAAAGACCCACCTTGGGATCAGGTCCAGCGCAATTCATAACTGTCTGACGCTTAAACCGTTCTGAAAAGTCGATCAACCTTTCAAAACCATACATCAGACCATAATTCATAGGCCCTGATCTTAAACTTAACGCAGCCAGATAAAATATCTGACTGCGCAAAACCCGGATCACAATTCTCCAAAAACGCGCCACGAATGTCCGCTTGTTTTTTGGAAACTAACCCGCGTGATCACTTTCGGGCGTTTTGTCACCTGAAACTGCATCACCGTCAATCACTACACGCACTTTGTTTTCAAAGATGAGTACCTTACCGCTCTCTTTGATCTGCATAGTATCAGCACTGATCTGCGTATTACCATTGCGGATATCAACAGGCTTGTCGGTTTTCACTTGCCCAGTTTTGAGATTGACATCTGCGTTACGCATGACGGCATGTAAGCCTTCATCAGTGGTAACAGTAAAATCCTTATCAAGTTGCAAACGACCATTTGCATTATCGTAAACACCGGATGCAGCTTCAATCTTCGCGTTGCCCTTTTCGCCAACCGGTAGCTCTGCAGAAATGCCCTCCAGCGCAATCGAACCGCTATTCTTGGCATCCTGCACAGCTTTTGAAGCAACCATTGAGTAAGGGCGATTATCCTTCGTATAACCATTAAGCTGCGGATTAGTCATAACAAGCTTACCGCTCTCGCCACCATTGTTCACTTCGACCTTTACAGGCGTGGCAGGCGTCGCGAGAAATGTATACCAGGAAAAGACTGCGCCAAGCGCGACAGCAGCAACAGGCAAAGCAATCTTGAGCACACGCACGCGGACCGAATGACGTTGGGCAGCACGAAAAATTGAGGCTGCCTTTTCAGACGCGCCAAAACGCATGCCCGCGCTTTCAGAAACTACCGCGGCAGCTCCTCGCGAAACATGTATATGTGGTGTGTCAACGCTCATAGTATCTTTCAATCGTTTCAGGCTTTTCGTCAGCCTTTGAGCTCGCTTTATTGCTCAACTGGTTACGAAAATCTTAGGATCAACATCTTTCGTCGAATGCTATTTCGGCTCAATATGACTTATTTGGGGTTGAATAGCCTGCTACTCAAGCCTGTTACAGACCACAAAACAACGCACCTGCCATGCAAAACAGGCATAGACACTGGAAAAACCACATATTCTGGTCTTTTCAGAACTAACTGATAGCCTGATCAATTCCTTGTTAACATAAAACTAAATTTGTTTATAGTCTCCAGCCCGAGCACAAGGGAAGCGCGCCACCTTCCCCAATTGCGAACCATATATTAAAAGGCATCAATTATTATTTATCGTCTTTGTTGAATGGATGGACCAACCGAATGGCTCAAGATGCCGAAGCCCTGATCGAAAGACGCAAGCTACGCCGTAAATTGACTGTCTGGCGCGTCGCGTTTCTCCTTCTGCTGGCTCTATTGATCGCTGGCATCGCCTCCTATTCCATGCGCGGCAAAAATTTTGCCACGCCGCATGTTGCGAAAGTGCGCATCGAAGGCACTATTTTTGAGAATGAAGAGCTTCTCAAGCGTCTGAACAAGATTGCCGATGACGACAATGTGAAAGCCGTAATCCTCATTCTTGATTCTCCCGGCGGCACCACCGTTGGTGGCGAAACAATTTATGAGGCCGTGCGCAGAATCGCCAAAAACAAGCCAGTCGTCACCCAAGTTGGTACACTTGCGGCTTCTGCCGGCTATATGATTGCCGCTGGCTCAGACCATATTATTGCGCATCAAACCTCAATTGTCGGCTCGATAGGTGTGCTGTTCCAGTATCCCGATCTGTCAAAACTGCTTGATACAATTGGGGTGAAGGTTGAGGCTATCAAGTCTTCTCCTCTCAAAGCAGAGCCGAACTATTTCAGCCCGGCCAGCGAAGAAGCCAAAGCTATGATCCGCAGCATGATCATGGATTCCTATGACTGGTTTGTCGGCATTGTACAAGAACGCCGCTCTTTCACACATGAAGAAGCGCTGGCGCTCGCCAATGGTGCAGTTTTCACGGGCCGTCAGGCGCTGGAGAAAAAGCTGATTGACGGGTTGGGCGGAGAGCAGGAAGCGATTGATTGGCTGACAAGCAAAGGCATTTCCAAAGATCTGCCGAAACTTGAATGGAAGCCGGTCAGCGCAGACACCGGATTTTCGCTGCGCGATCTCATTATTCATGCTGGCGCAAAACTTCTGGGCTTGCCTCAGGAAGCCAATGGATTACTTAATGAAATCGCTAAAGATCGTATCTTCCTTGACGGACTTCTCTCCGTTTGGCACGTTGACGGAAAGCCGGGCAACAACCCGGCAAATAATTGAGTCCGTTTGTTGGACACCATAACCACAGGGGTTAAAAGCCGTGATCAAATCAGAACTCGTTCAGATTATCGCCAGCCGTAATCCGCATCTTTTCCAGCGCGATGTTGAAAACATCGTTGGAGCGGTTTTTGATGAGATCACAACCGCCCTTGCTGAAGGGAATCGCGTTGAGCTTCGCGGCTTTGGCGCATTCTCGGTGAAAAACCGACCAGCACGGAGTGGTCGCAATCCACGCACCGGCGACACGGTGGACGTCGAAGAAAAGTGGGTCCCTTTCTTCAAGACGGGTAAGGAACTGCGCGACCGTCTCAACGGCGCCATCTGATCTGTCATGGTGGCAAAGCGCGTCGTAACAATTGTCATTCTTGTGCCGCTAGCGATCATCCTGATCGCCTTGTCGGTGGCCAATCGTCAAACGATTGGCCTGACAATTGATCCGTTCAATCCCGGCAATCCAGCACTGACCTATCAGGCGCCGCTGTTTATATGGCTGTTTGGCGCGCTCATCCTCGGCGCGTTGATTGGTGCTGCCGTGACTTGGCTCACGCAAGGCAAGCACCGCCGTCGTGGTCGCTATTATAAAAAAGAAGCCTCACAGCTTCTCGAACGCGCCGAATCAGCCGAAAAACGCCACGCGTCTAACACTCTCACCAAGGTCTGATTGCGGCTTTTCGTTTTTTCACTTTCGTTCTGGCAGCATTTGCCCTACCTAAACCCAAAATAATAAACGGAGTTTCGGGTGAAGGCGCCAAAAGGAAAAGGCAAAAAGCCAACAGGCGGTAAAGAGCAGCGCGGTTCAGGCCGCGCAAAGCATGAAGAACCGCGTTCGGCTTCAAGACAAGGGAACAAGCCTGACGACAAGGGCACGTTCTTTAAAAAGCCACGCCCGCAATTCGCTAAGGCACCTGTTAAGCCCGCTGAAGAAAAGCACGTTGCTGCGCCCCAACGCGAAATCAAAGCGTATCAAGGCGAGCGTCCCGGCGAACGTGCGCCTGTCATTCTGGAAACTGAGCCATCAGATGATTATGCGCTGCTTGATAGCGGCGATGGTCTCAAGCTCGAACAATACGGCCCCTATCGCATCATCCGCCCGGAAGGTCAGGCCATCTGGCTTCCAAGCCTCGACAAAGGCGAATGGGACAAAGCCGACGCAGTCTTTACCGGCAATACCGATGAAGAAGGCATGGGCCGCTGGGCATTTCCAAAGCTGCCGATTGGTGAGCAACTCGGCGAAACATGGCCGATGCAGCATGACGGCATTTCATTTCATGGCCGTTTCACATCGTTCCGTCATGTCGGCGTGTTCCCGGAACAGGCCGCACACTGGTCCTATATGGACAAGCTTATTCGTGATGCAGCCAAGTCGGGTCGCACCGTAAAAGTGCTCAATCTGTTTGGTTATACTGGCGTAGCTTCCTTGGTCGCTGCACGCGCTGGCGCTGAGGTCACCCATGTCGATGCATCGAAGAAAGCAATCGTCTGGGCACGCGAAAATCAGGACATGGCCGGACTTTCCGACAAGCCAATCCGCTGGATCTGCGAAGATGCGATGAAGTTCGTGCAGCGCGAAGAGCGCCGCGGCAGCACCTATGACATCATCCTGCTTGACCCCCCCGCTTATGGCCGTGGCCCGAACGGTGAAGTCTGGCAATTGTTCGAACATCTGCCTGCGATGGTCGATACCTGCCGTGCAATCCTTTCGCCAAAAGCTTTGGCCGTCATTCTGACCGCCTATTCGATCCGCGCTTCCTTTTTTGCCATTCATGAACTGGTCCGCGACCGCTTCACCGGGCTTGGCGGAACGGTCGAATCGGGCGAACTTATTCTTCGCGAACGTGCCTCAAAGCGTGCGCTTTCCACCTCCATGTTCAGCCGCTGGGTAGCAAAATGAGCCGAGACGACGATTTTTCCAAAAGCGGCAATTCACATTCGGGCCAGCATTCAGGCCAACGCGTCGGTCAGGTAAAAGAAGTCACCAGCCTGACAAATCCAATTGTCAAAGACCTCCGCTCGCTCGCACTGAAAAAATTCCGCGACCAGCAGGGCGTGTTTCTGGCCGAAGGTCTGAAGCTCGTTATTGATGCTTTTGAACAGGATTGGCGTATCAAGACGCTTGTTTTTGCCAAATCCGGCAAGGGCAACAAAATGGTTGAGCAGGTTGCGGCCCGTACGTTTGCCAAGGGCGGACTGGTGCTGGAAGTGACCGAAAAGATCATGGCTGCGATCACCCGCCGCGATAATCCGCAGATGGTGGTCGGTGTTTTCGAGCAGCAATATCAGCAGCTTGCAAACCTCAAGCCAAAAGGGAACGATGTTTACATAGCGCTTGATCGTGTGCGCGATCCGGGCAATCTTGGCACCGTCATCCGCACGGCCGACGCGGTTGGTGCCAAAGGCATTATCCTGATTGGCGACACCACCGATCCTTATTCGCTGGAAACCGTGCGTGCAACGATGGGCTCGGTCTTCTCGTTGCCGCTCTATAAGACAACGGAATCCGAGTTTCTCAACTGGCGCAAAGGCTTTGCGGGGCTTCTCGTCGGCACGCATCTGAAAGGTGCTGTCGATTATCGCACCATTCCTTATGTCAAAAAACCGGTCATTCTGATGATGGGCAATGAACAGCAGGGACTGCCGGATAGTCTGGCCGAAAGCTGTGACAAGCTTGCGCGTATTCCGCAGGCTGGTCGCGCCGATTCGCTTAATCTGGCGATTGCCACCGGCGTCATGCTCTATGAAATTCGCCGCGATGCCCTCACCCTTGATGAAAGAACCAGCGGATGAAGCGCCATGCCGTCCTGTCATCGTTTTTCGTTGTCTTCTTTGCGGTTCTGATCGATCAGGGCGTCAAATATCTCGTTGAAACCCGGATGGGCTATCACGAGCAGATTGATATTCTGCCGTTTCTTGCGCTTTTCCGTACACATAATGAGGGCATCGCCTTCTCGATGCTGGCATGGCTGCACGACTGGGGACTGGTCGCGATTACCGCAGCCGTCATTGTTTTCGTGCTCTATCTCTGGTGGACCAATCCATCCAATCGCATCTTTGCGCGCTATGGCTTTGCGCTTGTCGTGGGCGGTGCGATTGGTAATCTGATCGACCGCGTGATGAATGGTTATGTGGTCGATTATATCCTGTTCCATCTGCCGACGTGGTCTTTTGCTGTTTTCAATCTGGCGGACACATTTATCACCATCGGTGCGGCACTGATCATTCTGGAAGAATTTCTTGGATGGCGGCGCGAAAAAGCAGCACGCTAACCATTTTTGTTGGTTGTTTTTTGCAGCCCAGGCGAAAGTCTTGATTGCACAGGGGCTTTCGCTTAGTTTGAATTCAAATTTAACAGTTTTTTGAAGGGGATAAGTTCGGTTCAAACCTTTTGACACATTGGTGACACGCTTCTGTCATCCTCGCGTAGCACTCAGTGCTTATTGCTATGGCGGGTATGGAACAAATCATCCTTTACCGCAGCAATCCATTCAGGAATGCGTGAATAACAGGATCAGGAGCGAATCATCATGTCAACTCTGCTTGGAATGAGCCAGCAAATCATCGATGATACGATCATGTCGGGTATAGAAGCACAGCAGGCACTCTTCGCAACCAATGGCGATCCCATTGTTCTGGGACGCATCGGTTCGCTTGAAGTTCGGCTGGCCAACTCCCGCGATGCCATAGAAGCGGCGCAGGAGTTGCGCTTTCGCGTCTTCTTCGAAGAAATGGGTGCCCGCAAGGAAAGCATTGAAGAAGTTGAACTGAGAGATGCAGACCGCTTCGACGCCATTTGCGATCATCTTCTTGTTTATGACACTGCCCTTCCTGTCCCTGAACACCAGCAGATCGTTGGCACCTATCGCCTGATGCGCAGCGAACAGGCCGAAAAAGCGCTCGGTTTTTATTCGGCAGATGAATATGACGTGCAGCGTCTCGCGCTTTCGCGCCCTGATTTGAGACTTCTCGAGCTTGGCCGGTCCTGCGTTAAAGCGGAATACCGCTCCAAGCGTACCGTTGAGCTGCTCTGGCAGGGTGCATGGGCCTATTGCCGTCGTCATTCGATTGATGTGATGTTTGGCTGTGCATCGTTCCATGGAGCCGTGCCGGCTGCACATGCGCTGGGACTGTCGTTCCTGCATCAGAATTGCCGTGCAACGCCTGATTGGGATGTTCGCGCGCTGCCACATCGCTATCAGCCAATGGATTTGATGCCTAAAGAAGCGATCAACACCAAGGTTGCGCTGTTCTCGATGCCGCCACTGGTGAAGGGTTACTTGCGCCTTGGTGCGATGATCGGTGATGGCGCGGTGATCGATGAAGCGTTTGGCACAACAGATGTTTTCATCATCCTGCCGATTGAGCGCATTTCCAGCCGTTACATCACCTATTACGGTGCGGATGCCAATCGTTTTGTATAAATAAAAAGGCGAAGCACCAGCTTCGCCTTTTTGATTTTACGCTCTGCCCGCCAATTCTTTGAGCTTATAAATCAGCTCAAGCGCTTCACGCGGCGTCAGCTCATCCGGGCTGATGTCAGCCACAGCCTTGGACAACTCGCTGTCTTTTGCACTCGCTTGCGGCTTTGGCTTTTCCTGTTTCAGCACGACTGAAAACAGCGGCAGATCATCGATCAGTTTGTCAGCCTTGCCCGATCTTTCACCGGCTTCGAGCTGATGCAAAACATCGCGTGCACGGTTGACGACAGCTTCGGGAAGCCCAGCAAGACGCGCAACCTGCACGCCATAAGAACGGTCCGCCGCCCCCTTTGCCACTTCATGCAGGAACACGACATCATTGTCCCATTCCTTCACCCGCATGGTGACATTCGACAGCCGGTCGAGCTTTTCAGAAAGTGCCGTCATTTCATGGAAGTGGGTTGCGAACAATGCGCGGCAGCGGTTCTTCTCGTGCAAATATTCAACCGCCGCCCAGGCAATCGAAAGCCCGTCAAAGGTTGCCGTACCGCGACCAATCTCATCGAGAATGACCAGCGAGCGTTCGCCCGCCTGATTGAGAATAGCGGCGGTTTCAACCATTTCCACCATGAAGGTCGAACGGCCTCGCGCCAGATCATCCGATGCACCAACCCGGCTGAATAAGCGGTCCACTACGCCGATCTGCGCAGAACCCGCAGGCACAAACGACCCCATCTGCGCCATGATCGCAATCAGCGCATTCTGGCGCAGGAAGGTCGATTTACCGCCCATATTCGGGCCAGTCAGCAACCAGATTGCTCCATTTCCGCCATCTGATTGCGGTGAGAGATTGCAATCATTGGCCACAAACGGATTGGCAGCCTGACGGCGCAGCGCCTGCTCCACCACCGGATGACGGCCAGCGACGATGTTGAAAGACAGACTGTCATCGACCAGCGGACGGCAATAGCCCTGCTCATCGGCAAGCACTGCGAGTGAAGCAGACACATCGAAAACAGAAAGTGCTGCAGCAGCAGCACGGATGCTATCGGCATGGCTGACTGCTTCGGCAGTCAGTTCTTCAAAGATTGCAAGCTCGATGGAAAGCGCCCGATCAGCGGCATTGGCGATCTTGCTTTCCAGCTCGGCCAGTTCGGTGGTGGTGAAGCGCATGGCATTGGCCATGGTCTGGCGATGGATGAAGCGGCCCTTTGCTTCGACCGTATCGGTCATGGTGCCGGAATTATTGGCCGTCACTTCAATGAAGTAACCAAGTACATTATTATGCTTGATTTTCAGCGTTTTAATGCCGGTTTCCTCGATATAGTCGGCTTGAAGTCCAGCAATGACACGCCGCGACTGATCACGCAGCGCGCGCATTTCATCGAGTTCTGTGTTATAGCCCTCGCGCACGAAGCCGCCATCGCGTTTCAATAATGGCATTTCATCTGCCAAGGCGCGATCAATGTGGGCAGCAAAACTTACCGGTAATGTCTCAATGGCTTCGCGTGCTGCTGCCAGTTCATCCGGTAAAAGCACGCCTTCCAGAAGCGAAGCGATACCGTTAGAGGCTTCAAAACCCCGCTGCAAAGCACCCAGATCACGCGGACCACCGCGACCAACCGCCAGACGCGACAGTGCGCGCGGCATGTCCGGCACGCCTTTCAGCTCCAGCCGCAGCCCTTCGCAAAGCGATTGTTCGCTTAAAAACCACGAAACAGCATCAAGACGCAGCGCAATCGCTTTGGGATCAGTCAAAGGTGCTGTCAGACGCTCGGCAATAAGCCGCGCACCACCGCCCGTCACTGTGCGGTCAATGGCCTTGAGCAGACTGCCCTCGCGATTGCCCGACATGGTGCGGGCCAGTTCAAGGCTTGCGCGGGTGGCAGGATCGATAAAAATCGTGCCGCCCTCCTGCTCGCGTTCAGGCCGCATCAACGGTGGACGCTCAGCAATCTGCGTCTTTTCAATATAGGCAATGGCACCCGAAATGGCGGAAAGTTCGGAACGGCTGAACTGCCCGAAGCCATCCAGCGTCGCCACATTGAAATAGCGCTGAATGCGATTTTCAGCAGCAGCACTGTCAAACAGGGTTGCAGGCTGGGGAATGACCGCCTTGCCGATAAGATCAAAAGTCGGACGCAGCTCAGCATCATGAAATGCCGTATCCGCCACGATCAACTCACGCGGGTCCACCCGCGCAACATCGGCAAAAAGCCGGTCTTCGCTCGTTTCCGACACACGGAATGTGCCGGTGGAAATATCGATCCATGCAAGGGCCAACGCGCCGTCGCCTTTGGTGCGGCCCAGCGCCATCAGATAGTTGGCCTCTGACGGATCAAGCAGCTTTTCTTCGGTGATGGTACCGGGGGTTACCAGCCGGATCACATCGCGGCGGACCACCGATTTCGAGCCGCGTTTCTTGGCTTCCGCCGGGTCTTCAATCTGTTCACACACCGCAACGCGATAGCCTTTGGCGATCAGTCTTTGCAGATAGTCATCGGAAGCATGAACCGGCACACCGCACATCGGAATATCGTCACCGAGGTGCTTGCCACGCTTGGTCAGCGTGATGCCCAGCGCTTTGGAGGCTTCAACCGCATCGTCGAAGAACAGCTCGTAAAAGTCGCCCATACGATAGAAAAGCAGCGAATCAACATTCGCAGCTTTGATCTCAATATACTGTTCCATCATGGGCGTGAGGCGAACAGCGGTTTCCTGCGTGATATTTTCACCCGCTTCCAACTGTTTTTCTTCGACCTTCGCTTCCATGCCAAACCTTCATTTATTGCGATTTAAATCCATTTAAAGACATAATAATATCGATATCATGCTTTTTCGGATCAATATCTATTCCAAAATGCGTTGTTTACACTCCCGCGGACTGGCGTTATCGAAATCGTCCCGCAGAAGAAACCGGAGGGAACATGCCAGTCTCGACGCCGAAGGGCAACACGCCAGAACACACACCCACAGCCAGTGAGAAGGAAGCGCTCGACTTTCACGCTCACGGTCGCCCGGGCAAGCTGGAAATCAATCCCACCAAACCAATGACCACGCAGCGCGACCTGTCGCTGGCCTATTCGCCGGGTGTCGCAGTACCAGTCAAGGCTATCGCCGAAAACCCTGCCACCGCTTATGATTATACGGCCAAGGGTAATCTGGTTGCGGTCATTTCCAACGGCACCGCCATTCTTGGTCTTGGCAATCTGGGTGCACTGGCTTCAAAGCCCGTCATGGAAGGCAAGGCCGTCCTCTTCAAGCGCTTTGCGGATGTGGATTCCATCGATCTGGAAGTCGATACGACAAACATTGATGAATTCATCAATGCCGTGCGCTATCTCGGCCCATCCTTCGGCGGCATCAATCTCGAAGACATCAAGGCACCAGATTGCTTCATCATCGAACAGCGCTTGCGCGAAGTGATGGACATTCCGGTTTTCCACGATGATCAGCACGGCACAGCCATCATTGCCGCAGCAGGCATGATCAACGCGCTGCAATTGACGGGTCGCGACATCAAGAATACCAAGCTCGTCTGCAATGGCGCTGGCTCGGCAGGCATTGCCTGTATTGAGCTGATCAAGGCCATCGGCTTCCCGTCCGAAAACGTCACCCTCTGTGACACCAAAGGCGTCGTCTATCAGGGCCGTGAAGAAGGTATGAACCAGTGGAAGTCGGCCCATGCTATCAAAACGTCCAAGCGCACGCTTGAAGACGCGATGAAAGATGCGGACATTTTCTTCGGCGTTTCGGCAAAGGGCGCTCTGACCAAGGAAATGGTGCGCTCGATGGCACCCAATCCGATCATCTTCGCCATGGCCAATCCGGACCCGGAAGTGACACCGGAAGACGTGGCCGAAGTGCGTGACGATGCCATTGTCGCCACAGGCCGTTCGGACTATCCGAACCAGGTCAACAATGTTCTCGGTTTCCCGTATATTTTCCGTGGCGCACTCGATGTGCGTGCAACCACGATCAATGACGAGATGAAAATTGCAGCGGTTTACGCGATTGCGGAACTGGCACGTGAAGACGTACCGGATGATGTGGTTGCCGCTTATCAGGGCAGCCGTCCGCGTTTTGGTCCGCAATATATCATTCCAGTTCCGTTCGATCCGCGTTTGCTGGCAACCGTTTCGGCAGCTGTTGCAAAAGCGGCGATTGAAACCGGGGTCGCCGGGCGCGTGATTGAAGATATTGAGGGCTATAAGCAGGAACTGCTCGCCCGTCGCGATCCAATTGCCTCCACACTGCGCGGCATTTATGAGCGCGTGCGCCGTCAGCCAAAGCGCATTGTGTTTGCCGAAGGCGAAGAAGAGCCTACGATGCGTGCTGCTGTTTCCTACGTCAATCAGGGCCTTGGTACGGCGATCCTGGTGGGCCGCGAAGAACGTGTGGCTGAAACCGCCAAGGAAGCTGGCCTTGACCTCAACCGACCGGGCATTGAAGTGATCAATGCGCGTCTTTCAAGCCGCAATTCGGTCTATGCGGATTACCTTTACGAAAAACTCCAGCGCAAAGGCTATCTGACACGCGATTGCCATCGCCTGATCAACAATGACCGCAATCATTTTGCGGCGTGTATGGTTGCCCTGGGCGATGCAGATGGCATGGTGACGGGGATCACCCGTAACTATGCAACAGGCCTTGAAGATGTGCGCCGTGTGATCGATTCAAAGCCGGGTCATCGTCTGGTGGGTGTTTCCATTGCGCTCTGCCGTGGCCGCACTGTGTTCATCGCGGATACTGCCGTGCACGAAAAGCCAACGGCCGAAGAACTTGCCGATATCGCTGTTGAAGCCGCAGGCATGGCACGCCGAATGGGCTATGTGCCGCGTGTTGCACTCACCGCATTTTCGACCTTCGGTCATATGGGCGGCGAAAGCGCAACGCGTATTCAGGAAGCCGTGCGCATCCTCAATACGCGTCATGTCGATTTCGAATTTGACGGCGAGATGAGTGTTGACGTGGCGCTGAACCCAAAGTTGATGGAACGGTATCCTTTCATCCGCCTGTCCGGTCCGGCCAATGTCATCGTCACGCCTGACAATCACTCGGCATCGATTGCAGCCAATATGCTTCAGGAACTGGGCGGCGCGACGATTATCGGCCCGCTACTCGTTGGTCTCGATAAACCAGCGCAGATCGTCAGCATCGGCGCCAAAGATACCGATATCGTCAATATGGCGGCCATTGCCGCCTATAATGCTGGCAACTGAACAAACCAGTTGGAATAATAAAGGCCGGGCAATGCCCGGCCTTTTCTTTTGAATATTCATACAATTTAAAACCGGCTATAGGATAGTTCTATCAGTTTCCTCTTACGTCGCGTGCTTTGCAAAGCACGCGACGTAAATTCAACAATGCATAGCGTCTTTTGTGCGTCCAAACGGACGCACGGCGCTATGGCAAGCCGGACACACGAGCCGAATGAGCGCACACGACCTGAAGCTTGAAGACATCGTCAATCCAGACGCATTGCGTCGCAAGATTAACGAGCTCGCGGACTCAGCTGACGAAAGCTACCAAAGCCTCCCCGTTCGCAAAGTGGTTTTGCATGCGCTCAAAGATGCGCTCGTACGCGGCCGGGGCAACGCCGAAAACATGCTGATGAAGGATGGTGGTGGCACGCTTTGTGCCAGGCGTCTTTCTTATCTGATGGACACGCTGATCAGCGCGCTTTTTGAATTCACCAGCACAAAAGTCTATCCGGCACTCAACCCATCCAAAGCAGAGAACATGGCGATTGTGGCTGTGGGGGGCTATGGGCGCGGCGGACTGGCGCCGGGGTCTGATATCGACCTTCTGTTTCTGCTTCCCTACAAGCAGACGCCGTGGGGTGAGCAGGTTGCGGAATATATGCTCTATATGCTGTGGGATATGGGGCTGAAAGTCGGCCATTCCACCCGCAATATCGACGAGTGCATTCGCCTTTCGCGCGAAGATATGACCATCCGCACCGCCATTCTGGATGCGCGTTTTATCATCGGCAATCGCGATCTTTTCAGCTCTCTCGTCACACGTTTTGACGAAGAAGTCGTCAAGGATACCGGCCCAGAATTCATTCAGGCCAAGCTTGCCGAGCGTGATAACCGTCATCGTAAGGCAGGTGAAACCCGCTATCTGGTCGAGCCGAATGTCAAGGAAGGCAAAGGCGGTCAGCGTGATCTGCATACGCTGTTCTGGATCGCCAAATATTTCTACCGCGTCAAAAGCAAGGAAGAACTCGTCAAGCTCGGCGTGTTGTCACGCGCGGAGCTGAGGCTTTTCAACAAGGCGGAAGATTTTCTCTGGGCCGTGCGCTGCCATATGCATTTTGCAACGCTGAAGGCAGAAGAACGCCTCTCCTTCGACATTCAGCCGGAAATCGCGCAGCGTCTCGGCTATACAGCCCATCCCGGCCAGAACTATGTCGAACGCTTCATGAAGCATTATTTCCTCGTGGCAAAAGATGTGGGCGATTTGACGCGCATTCTTTGTGCTGCGCTCGAAGAACAGCAGGCCAAGCATGTTCCGGGCTTTAATCGCATCTTCCTGACCTTTTCCAACCGCAAGCGCAAGCTCGCTGGTACAAACGATTTTATCTCTGAAAATCATCGCATCAATATTGCTGATGCTGATGTGTTCAAACGCGATCCGGTCAACATTATCCGCATCTTCCATCTGGCCGATAAGCTCGGGCTGGAATTTCATCCCGATGCCATGCAACAGCTCACGCGCTCGCTGAAACTCATCAATGCGGACCTGCGTGAAAATCCGGAAGCCAACAGGCTGTTTCTCGAAGTGCTGACCTCGCCGCGCAATCCCGAACTCATTCTCAGGCGCATGAATGAATCGGGCGTGCTGGGCAAATTTATCCCGGATTTTGGCAAGATCGTCGCGATGATGCAGTTCAACATGTATCATCATTACACTGTCGATGAGCATCTGCTGCGCTGCATTGCCGTGCTTTCCGAGATTGAGCATGGCGATCTCGAAAACGAGCATCCGCTTGCCAATCAACTGATTTCCACGCTCAAACGCGACCGTAATCTTCTTTATGTGGCAATGCTGCTCCATGATATTGCAAAGGGACGCCCCGAAGATCATTCGATTGCCGGCGCACGCATTGCCAAAAAACTATGCCCGCGCTTCGGCCTTTCTAAATCCGAAACTGAAACCGTCGAATGGCTGGTGCGCGAACACCTGACCATGAGCATGATTGCGCAGTCACGCGATCTCAATGATCGCAAAACGATTGTCGATTTCGCCGATACGGTTCAGACGATGGAACGGCTGAAGCTTCTGCTGATCCTGACGGTCTGCGATATCAAGGGTGTGGGTCCCGGTGTTTGGAACGGCTGGAAAGGCCAGCTGCTGCGCACGCTGTTCTTTGAAACCGAATTGGTTCTGACGGGTGGCTTCTCAAAACTTCCGCGTGCAGATCGCGACAGGCAGGCACGGGCAGCGCTGGCCGAAAAATTGAGTGACTGGCCAGAAGCCGAACGCAACGCCTATCTTGGCCTGCATTACACCAATTATTTCCTCACGGTCAGCCTTGATGATCAGGTGCGCCACGCGCATTTCATCCGCGAAGCAGACCGCAACGATCGTGCGCTGGCTACCATGGCCAAGCCGCATACATTTGAAGCAGTCACGGAAATCACCGTGCTTGCGCCCGATCATCCGCGCCTTTTATCGATCATCACCGGCGCGTGTGCTGCGGCTGGTGGCAATATTGTTGATGCGCAGATTTTCACAACCGGCGATGGACGCGCGCTTGACACAATTCTGATCAGCCGCGAGTTTGACACCGACGAAGACGAACGCCGTCGTGCCGAACGTGTGGGCAAGGTGATTGAGGATGTGCTGTCCGGCAAAGCGCATCTGCCCGATGTTTTGGCCAAACGAACAAAGCCAAAACGCGGCGCAAAGGCATTCAAAGTCGAGCCGCGTGTGGAAATAAACAACACACTTTCCGACAAATTCACCGTGATTGAAGTGGAGGGGCTTGATCGCCCCGGCCTTTTGTCAGAATTGACGGGCCTTATTTCTGACTTGTCACTGGATATTGCTTCGGCCCATATCACCACGTTCGGGGAAAAGGTGATCGACAGCTTCTATGTTACTGATCTCGTCGGCCACAAAATTTCAAACGCAACGCGGCAGGGCAATATCAGACGCAAACTTACTGCCGTCCTTAGTGGCGAAAATACCGCTAAGACCAATGGCCGCGCAGCAGCATAATATAGGTATTTCAATCGAATGAGTTTGGTCAAAAAGTTTGCAACCGTTGCCTCTGGCACGCTGATGAGCCGTATATTCGGTTTCACGCGTGAAATGTTTATGGCAGCGGCACTCGGGACAGGGCCGGTCGCGGATGCGTTCAATGCGGCCTTCCGGTTCCCAAATACGTTCCGCAGACTGTTTGCCGAAGGCGCGTTCAACGCTGCCTTCGTGCCGCTGTTTGCAAAAGAGATTGAGAACAATGGCATAGACGGCGCGCGTCGCTTTTCGGAAGAGGTGTTCGGCGTCCTCTTCACGGTTCTGATGTTCATTACGATTGCCATGGAACTCTCCATGCCGTTTATCGTACGCACCGTCATTGCGCCGGGCTTTGCCGATGACCCGGTCAAGTTTGACAATACCGTGCGGCTCGCCGTGATCATGTTCCCCTATCTTGCCTGTATGTCGCTGGCATCAATGATGGCGGGAATGCTCAATTCGCTGCATCGTTATTTCGCGGCAGCCATAGCGCCGGTCTTTCTCAACATCATTCTCATTGCGGTTCTCGCCTTCACCTGGTGGCAAGGATATGACGCGCTCGCCGTCGGCTATGCGCTGTCATGGGGTGTGATGGCGGCAGGTCTGGTGCAGCTCGCCATCGTCTGGATCGATGTCCGCGTCGCAGGTATCAAAATCGGGTTCCGGCGCCCGCGTCTGACGCCCGGCGTCAAACGTCTGCTTGTTCTCGCATTTCCAGCCGCAATCACTGGTGGCATCACGCAGATCAATCTGCTGATCAACACCAATATCGCCTCGGGTATGGAGGGTGCAGTTTCCTCGCTCGTTTATGCCGACCGCATATACCAGCTGCCTCTTGGTGTGGTTGGTATTGCAGTTGCAACCGTGCTGCTGCCCGAGCTTTCACGTGCTTTGCGCGGTGGGCACATGAAAGAAGCATCAAACCTGCAAAACCGCTCGGTTGAATTCACGCTGTTTCTCACACTTCCGGCTGCGGCGGCCCTTCTGGTCATGTCAGAGCCGATTGTCCGACTGTTGTTTGAGCGCGGGCAGTTCAGCGCAGAATCAACACTTGTTGTTTCCAGCATTCTGGCGATTTATGGCATCGGCTTGCCAGCTTATGTGCTGATCAAAGCTTTTCTTCCGGGTTTCTTTGCGCGCGAAGACACCCGCACACCCATGATCTTTGCAGCCATTTCGGTTGCGATGAATATAACCCTCGCCCTCACGCTGTTTCCGCGTATGGGACCAACCGGCATCGCCATTGCAGAGATCACAGCGGGCTGGATCAATGCCGCATTGCTCTTTGCAATGCTGATAAAGCGTGGTCATTGGGGCAATGATATTCCGCTGCTCACCCGTATTCCGCGATTGCTGATTGCAGCCGGGGTGATGGCGGCTGGCATTCATTTTGCCATCGGCTATTTTGCGCATGAGCTTTCATCAGCGTCGTCCTTTGGCGTACGCGCCGGAACTCTTGCGGCCATGGTTATAGCGGCGATGGTCGTCTATTTTGCGCTGGCCTTTGGGCTTGGTGGCGCGAACACGGCGATGATCCGACGAGGCATCAAGCGCGGTGGCACGAAGAAGGAAGCCGGTACAGACACATAATTCTCCTTGAAAGCGGATTGTGGCTCTGCGAAAAGGCAAGTCATCAAACACCTTCGCTCTCCACCGGCGAAGGCCAACATCAGGATATAATCATGAGCACGTTCAAACCGCTTGTCTTCTCCGGCGTTCAACCGACCGGAAACCTTCACCTTGGCAATTATCTGGGTGCCATCAAGCGGTGGGTCGAGGTTCAGGAGACGCAGGAATGCATCTACTGTGTGGTCGACATGCATGCGCTGACCGTCTCACCTGATCCGGCCGAACTGATCCAGTCGACCCGCGAAGTGACGGCAGCGTTTCTGGCTGCGGGTATCGACCCCAAGCGTAGCATCGTGTTCAACCAGAGCCGCGTGCGCCAGCATGCCGAGCTTGCCTGGGTGTTCAACTGCGTGGCGCGCATCGGCTGGATGAGCCGCATGACGCAGTTCAAGGACAAGGCTGGCAAAGACCGTGAAAATGCATCGCTTGGTCTCTTCGCTTATCCAAGCCTGATGGCTGCCGACATTCTGCTTTATCGCGCAACGCATGTGCCTGTGGGTGAAGACCAGAAGCAGCATCTGGAACTGACACGCGATATCGCGCAGAAGTTCAACAACGACTATTCCGACCGTATTGCCTCGCTTGGCATCGGCGTCGACATGCAGGTGGGAGATGAACAGGTTTCTGGCTTCTTCCCGCTGACCGAACCGATGATTTCGGGTCCGGCCATGCGTATCATGTCGCTGCGTGACGGCACCAAGAAAATGTCGAAATCCGACCCGTCGGACCTGTCGCGCATCAACCTGATCGATGACGAAGAAACCATCAACAAAAAGATCCGCAAGGCCAAGACTGATTCTGATGGTCTGCCAACGGAACTTGATGGCCTCACAGGTCGCCCAGAAGCTGATAATCTCGTCGGCATCTATGCAGCCCTTTCGTCAAAATCGAAGGAAGACATTCTGCGCGAGTTTGGTGGACGTCAGTTCTCCGAATTCAAGTCAGCTCTGGCTGATCTGGCTGTTTCAAAACTCTCGCCGATCACCCACGAAATGCGCCGTCTGGTGGCTGATCCTGCCCATATCGACAACGTTTTGAAAGATGGTGGCGAGCGTGCAAGTGCGATTGCCGAAACCAATATGCGCCATGTGCGGGATATTATCGGCTGGCTGCAGGACTAGATTCCGGCTCTAGCGTCCTGCAAATTGCGATCTTCTGTGCTCCGGTGCTCGTTGATCACAATTTTCGGCACGCCATAGGCAAAATCTCAGCAAGTCCTCTTTAAATTACAGCGCTACCCGCTTGCGGGTAGCGCTTTGCAATGCCACATTATCGCCATGGTATCAAAACGACTTAGCCGGGAAGCCGGCCACCGACGCAAGTTTCTTGCCGTGATTGACGAGACGCCGGAATGCTGGCGCGCCGTTACCTATGCCGCGCGCCGTGCAAAAAACACAAGTGGCGCTCTCGTGATGCTCTTTGTCATCGACAATTCAGACTTCCAGCAAATTCTCGGCGTTGGCGAGATCATGCGTGCTGAAGCTGAGGAACGTGCCCGTTCTACGCTCGAGAAATTTGCTGCGAAAGTGCGCGAAGAACAGGGCATTGAACCAGAACTGATCATTCGTGAAGGCCGTATAACCGAAGAACTACCGAGTCTTATCGAAGAAGATCAGGATATTGCCATTCTGGTTCTGGCAGCAGGATCGGGCAATGAAGGTCCCGGCCCTCTCGTGCAATCTCTGGCCAACCGCGCCCAGTTTCAGATCCCCGTGACCGTGATTCCATCCGGCCTTTCAGATGAAGACATTGATGCGGTGACATAATCACCCTATATTGATGACAGATTATGTAGGACCGTTCTTGGCAAAACCTGCCTGCACGCGTATCCATGCTTACGAAAAATTTCTGATATTGAAAGCGGAGAACGGACATGTTCATCCAGACCGAGACTACGCCCAACCCGGCAACCCTCAAGTTTCTGCCCGGCAAGGTCGTGATGCCTGAAGGTACAGCTGATTTCCGCGATGCGGCGAGTGCGGGTAATACATCACCGCTTGCGGCCAAGCTTTTCGCCGTTCCCGGCGTAACCGGCGTCTTCTTTGGTTTTGATTTTATTACAGTAACCAAGGATGACGGCGAGTGGCAGCACCTGAAGCCAGCAATCCTCGGCACGATCATGGAACATTTCATGTCAGGTGCCGATGTCATGGCAGGCAACGCTGCAGCTGGCGCAGGCGACGAGCACGGTGAAGAAGAATTTTTTGATGAAGCCGATGTGGAAATCGTTGAAACCATCAAGGAACTGATTGAAACCCGCGTCCGCCCAGCTGTGGCGCAGGACGGTGGCGACATCACATTCCGCGGTTTCGAAAACGGCACAGTGTTTCTGCATATGAAGGGTGCCTGTTCTGGCTGCCCATCATCGACCGCGACGCTCAAGCACGGCATTCAGAATCTTCTGCGCCATTTCGTGCCGGAAGTTCAGCAGGTTGAGCAAATTTAATCTGAACTGAATTCAAAAAAAGGCCGCTTTTCAGCGGCCTTTTTCATATCTGCTATTATCGGACGATAACCTTGGCGCCCTGCTCGGCGCGCTCGTAAAGATCAAGAATATCCTGATTCATCATGCGAACGCAGCCCGACGACATAGCCTTCCCAATCGACCACCACTCTGGTGTTCCGTGAATGCGATAGCCAGTGTCGCCGCCTTTATTGTAAAGATAAAGTGCGCGTGCGCCGAGCGGGTTCTTGAGGCCCGGCCCCATACCGTTGCGATATTTCGCCAATTCCGGCTGGCGCTTAATCATCGGTGCAGGCGGTGTCCATGTCGGCCATTCACGCTTCATCGCAACACGTGCAGTCCCATTCCAGCCGAAACCTTCACGGCCAACGCCGATGCCATAGCGCATGGCCTTGCCGTCCGGGAGCACGAGATAGAGGAACTTTTCGCCGGTTTCGACGATGATTGTGCCCGGCGCTTCGCTGGTCTGATACTTGACGATCTGACGGCGATATTGCTGCGGAATTTTCTCATTTGGAATTGCGGGGATCGTATAACCGGCATCCGTGACAGAAGAATAGGACGCTGTATAGAACGTGCCGCCAACTGTGGAGCAGCCAGCAAGGGCGCCACCAAGAAGAAGAGCTGCCGTCAGCTGCAAGGCGCGAAACTTCATAAATTTCTCCCAGGGTGAGATGGTCCATCGTCAGGAGCGAATCGCTCATTTCCCCCGCAAGCTTGACGAAGGAATATTAACCAGCCGTTAACCGTAAATTGAAAAATCCATGATTATGCCATTTTTCCGCCGTCTTTTCCAAATTCTCAACACTGGAATGTCGCAGGTTTTCAGGCTTATTCGTTTGAAATATGCGGTTTTTGAGCGTTAAAGTGCATTTATGCCCATCGTGATTCCCCATAAAACGCATCCACTTTCGGACGGAAGACAATCCGAAAATGCGATGCTTGTCCGTCGCGGCGTCCAGCGTCTGTTTCTGGAAATGGGGCTGGCAACTTTGCCGGAATTGTCTCTGGCGTCCGGCAGACGCGCAGACCTGATTGCCGTCAGTCGCAAAAGCGAAATATGGATCGTGGAAATCAAATCTTCCCTTGAAGACTGGAAGGCTGACCGAAAGTGGCCAGACTATCGAGCTTACTGTGACCGGCTGTTTTTTGCGACACATCCTTCGGTGCCAAGGGAAATCTTCCCGCAGGATTGCGGCTTCATTTTATCGGATGGCTATGGCGCAGAAATTCTGCGCGATGCACCGGAACACAAGCTTTCCGGTGCATCGCGCAAAGCGCTGATGTTGCGCTTTGCCAGAGCAGGTGCTGCGCGGCTAACGCTGGCAGAGCTTGCAGGTGTAGACGTGCCGGAGACCGATATTGATTAACGAGGCGCGCGCTTTGCCAGAATGCGCTGCAAAGTACGGCGGTGCATATTGAGACGACGCGCTGTTTCGGAAACATTGCGCTCGCACATCTCATAGACGCGCTGGATATGTTCCCAACGAACACGATCAGCCGACATCGGATTTTCTGGCGGGGCGACTTTTTCACCTGGACGTCGGGTCAAAGCAGCAAACACTTCATCCGCATCGGCAGGCTTGGACAGATAATCAATAGCGCCAAGCTTTACGGCGTTCACCGCAGTTGCAATATTTCCATAGCCGGTGAGCACAATCGCACGCGTATCGGTGCGGCGTGTGCGGATGGCTTCGATCACATCAAGCCCGTTTCCGTCACCCAAGCGCATATCAACCACAGCATAAGCAGGTGCCGCAGCTTTTGCAGCCGCAATGCCTTCTTCAACGGATTCCGCAGTTGTCACCTGAAAGCCCCGACCTTCCATGGCGCGAGCAAGGCGCTGCAAGAAAGGCTTATCATCATCAACCAGAAGAAGGGTTGGATCGTTGCCAATGGCTTCGGTGTCTTCCTGCTTCAAGTCTTCCATGGGGTGCTTCCTGCCTGTATTTTTGTTCCTTTATTGATACCCCTGCGTCAAAAAGTCAAATAGCCATTGAATTGTTGAAGCAATCCTTGCAAAAAATTGACAAATAGAAACAAGGCAAACTGTTGTTTTCGCAAAGTCTTTTTTAGGTTTTCCATATAAAAATGATTTTAGATGGACCCTTTATTGCTCGCCAATTCTTTTGATAGCGAAAGATGGATTATCCAGCATATTCATCAACTTAGAGCGAAAGCAGAACGTGGCCAAACGACCTTCACCTCGGCTCCCTGGCCAGGATTTTTGCGATTTTTGAAACTGATTTGTGCACCAGAGCGTTCAAGCAAGGTTTTTGCGATAAAAAGTCCCAGACCAAGCCCACCGCCGCCATTCTGACTGCCATCACGGCTGCTCATATAAGGTTCACCGATTCGGTCAAGAATCTCTGGTTTGAAACCTTCACCATCATCCTGGATGAGAACAGTGACATTGGTGTCCGTCCAACCCCATGTCACGTTGACCTCATTGCGCGCAAAATCAACGGCGTTTTCAATCAGATTACCAAGGCCGTAAAGCAAACCCGGATTGCGCCGTACAACAGGTTCAGGCTTGGGCCCATCAAGCTTGGAAACATCAAGCGCGACACCAAAGTTGCGATGCGGCGCGATCACCTCTTCGATCAGTGAGGAGAACGGCAAGCGTGACATATGCTCTTCGTTTTCCGAAGAAAGGCTGGTCAGACGTTGCAGGATTTCCCGACACCGCGCGGCCTGGGATTGCAACAGCGCAATATCTTCTGCCAGTGCAGGATCGCTATCCGCCTTTTTTGAATAAGTGCGCTGCATTTCTTTAACCACCAGCGTGATGGTGGCGAGCGGCGTGCCAAGCTCGTGCGCAGCAGCAGCGGCAAGCCCATCAAGCGCGGTCAGGTGCTGTTCGCGCTGCAAAATCAGTTCGGTCGCGGTCAGGGCATCGCCCAGCTGACGCGTTTCTTCCGCAATACGATAGGCATAGACACCGGTGAAACCGAGCGCCGAAACAATCGCGCACCAAATGCCTGCCACAAAGAGAAATGGCAGTACCAGCGTCTCACCCGGATACCATGGCAATGGGCGGTGATAGAATATCAAGAACGAAGTACAGAACACGGCCAGCAAGGCTAGCCCCAGCGTGTGCCGGACTGAAAGTGAAGTCGCAGAGATGATAACCGGCGCGATCATCAGAATGATGAAAGGATTCTGCACGCCACCCGTTAAATACAGTAATCCTGCCAGTTGCAGAACATCGAAGGCCAACACGATACTGGCGGCGGACGGATTGAGACGATGATTGTTTGGAAAATGAAAGGCGAGATAGAGATTGAGCCATGCGGAAGCTGAGATTAACGCAAGGCAAATACTGATCGAGAAGCTAAATTGCAGATAAAGCGCCACAAACATGACGGCTGCCGTCTGCCCTGCAATGGCCAGCCAGCGCAGGCGCACCAATGTGGTGAGGCGCGGTCTGCGTGAAAGATTGGAAGCGCGATTATCGAACTCTGCGTGCATGGCCACTCCCAAACATCTCACCAAATTTCAAGACGGAATTGCGTTGAGAATGCATATCCAATGCGCTGGACAAAGCGAGCCGCCTTCGGCCCCTTATGCGACAGCGCAAATATTCATGCAAGCAGAACTGTGTCATCCAGTCGCAGCTTAACAAGCAATAGGCTATACCCCTGCATTTATGGGGATTTGGAGCGCAATCACATTGCCGTCAGGATGGGCGTGATTAAATTGTGTCAATTTTGTGAATAATTTACGATGGCCTGTAACACGCGTAGGAGGGCAGGCATGGTTATCTTCAGGGGGAAGATATCTTCGGGGCTTGGAAGACATTCCGAGCTGATCATTCCGGGAAAGCAAAATTTGGCCAATTCACCCGTTGATTGGCCGGAAGAATTTGCCACCGGATCACTCAATGTTCAAATTGTGGAATTTCCCGAGGCACTGAAAAGCACCCGTACCAGATTGAAGGCGCTGGATCGTGGGGTGGTTCCGCCGACATTGGTGATCCCACAAGACAGAATTAAAAATAACAGCCTGCGGCGTAAGTTTTTCAAGCCGCGTCGAGGCATGGGGCAAGCATGGCGAGCAACGCTTTACGCTAAGTCACGGTCGATGCCAGTTTGGGTTTTTCGGCGCATTGGATCACACATGCATGACTGTCTGGAGTTGATCTCCGATAAGCGCATACGCAATCATCTCGACATACGCGATGAAGACGAAGTGAGCGTCGTTCTACATGCTTAAGTGCCGCGTGGCTTTGCGCGGCTGGTGGCTTGCGCATTGGCCGGGTCTTCCGGCCAGACATGACGCGGATAACGCCCACGCATATCCGTGCGCACATCAGCCCATGAACCTTGCCAGAAGCCCGGCAGATCACGCGTGATCTGGATCGGGCGGTGGGCAGGCGAAAGCAGTTCCAGCAAAAGCGGAACCTTGCCATTTGCAATGGCCGGATGGATACCAAGGCCGAATAGCTCCTGCACACGCACCGCGAGGACTGGTTCCTCAGTATCATAGCGGATTGGAATATTCGAGCCGGTCGGAACGGTAAAATGTGTTGGCGCCAGTTTATCAACGCTTCGCTGCATATCAAAAGGCACAAGGCTCATCAGGCCATTTTTAAGCGCATGGGCCGGGATACGGTTAAGCTGCGCTTCACCGGTAAGAAATGGCAAAAGCCACTCATCAAGACGCTCAATAAGATTGTCGTCATCCATAGACGGCCACGGATCACCAAGACCGCGATAAAGCCAGCCCAAGCGACGACGCAGAATTTCGGCCTCTTTGCCCCATGGCAGGATTTGCAAACCATGCTCGCGCACTGCAGCGATCACGCCTTCATCGGCGCTCACACCGGAAGGGGCGGCAAGCGGCTTTTCCGACAAAGCGATTGCACCGATGCGAACAGCTTCACGCGCCCGCAAAGCGTTCTTTTCCGCGTCATAGACAACCTGTCTTCCGCTTTCGATCTTGTTGCCAAGTGCGGCACGGATCTCGATTTCAGAGACTTCAGCCGCAGAGAGCACACGTGCGCGGCCTGCTTTGCCCGACATATCGGCCACCACCAGCCATTGCGCACGGCTGAGGCTTATAGCGGGATCGACTTCGCCGCCACGGCCATTGGCCAACAGGAATTGCCCTGTTTGGCCGCGCGCCTTCGCGATGCGGTCTGGATAAGCATCAATCAACATTCGACCAACACTGGAACCGGCAGCTTCACCTTTGCTCAGCACATTTGCAGCCAGACGTTTCGCCAGCCCTTTGGCACGCTGGGCACGATCGGAACGATCAGTGCGAAAGCGCGACATGCGCGTGTCGAGGTCGGTTTCATTGCCGCCAAGACCACGCTCGGTTAGAAGAACGGCAAGCTCTGCCGCCCGCAAAGCCTCGCCGCGTTTGCCCGCTTCCGCCACCATATGCGCCAAGCGTGCAGGCAGGGCGAGCGAGCGCATCGCCTCACCGTCAGTTGTCAGGCGTCCAGCATCATCAAGCGCACCAAGCCGGCTAAGCAATGCCTTGGCTTCTTTGAGCGCGGGCAATGGTGGCTTGTCGAGCAAAGACAATGTTGCCGGATCGGTCACGCCCCATGCAGCCGCATCAAGCACAAGGCCGGAAAGATCGGCCTCCAGAATTTCTGGTGGTGAGAAAGCCGGAAGCGAAGCCGTCTGCCCCTGATGCCAGAGGCGGATGGCGATGCCCGGCTCGGTACGACCTGCACGACCAGCGCGCTGATCAGCACTTGCACGCGAAGTACGCACGGTCTCAAGACGGGTCAGACCAGTCGCAGGCTCATATTTTGGCAGGCGGGCAAGGCCGCTATCAATCACAACCCGAACGCCATCGATCGTGATGGAAGTCTCGGCAATCGATGTTGCCAGCACAACCTTGCGATGACCTGCGGGCGCTGGCTTGATTGCCGCGTCCTGATCACGGCCTTCCATCGCGCCATAAAGCGGGGCCAGAATGATATTGGCAGGCAGAAACTTTTCCAGAATTCCAGCCGTTCGTTCAATCTCGCCCTGACCGGGAAGAAAGGCAAGGATGCTGCCGGTTTCATCGGCCAGCGCTTCGCGAATGGCTTTCACCATCGCATCTTCGATGCGTTCGTCAGGTTTGCGGTCGCGGTGGCGAATATCGACGGGAAAAGCCCGGCCTTCGCTTTCGATAATGGGCGCATCGCCCAAAAGTGAGGCGACCCGCGCACCATCCAGCGTTGCCGACATGACGAGTATCTTGAGGTCGTCACGCAAAGCGGCCTGCACATCGAGCGCCAGCGCCAGACCAAAATCTGCATCGAGGCTGCGCTCGTGAAACTCATCGAACAGAACAGCGGCGATGCCCTTGAGATCGGGATCGTCGAGGATCATCCGCGCGAAAACGCCTTCAGTGACGACAAGGATTTTGGTCTTGGCCGAGACCTTGCTTTCAAGGCGCATACGATAGCCAATTGTTTCGCCCGGCTCTTCGCCGAGCAACTGCGCCATGCGGCGGGCGGCGGCGCGGGCGGCGAGACGACGCGGTTCGAGCAGCACAATGATGCCGTCGCCGCGCCAGCTTGCATTTAAAAAATGCAGCGGCACCAGCGTCGTCTTACCCGCGCCGGGAGGGGCAACCAGAACCGCGCTTGCATGGGTGGCAAAGGCGGCGTCGAGTTGCGGCAGAATGCGGGTAACGGGAAGATCGGGCAGACTCGTCAAATGAAATTCCGTATTATAAAGGCGTTGCTTTGGTGCTTATCCCACAAGGAACGATGATGATCCATATCCGAAAATCTAAACCGGCGGACGCCCCCGCCCTCACTGCCATCTGGCGCGCAAGCGTGCTGGCAACGCATGACTTTCTAAGCCGCGAAGATTTCATCGAGCTCGAAAAGCTGGTCGGTGAGCAATATCTGCCGAATGTAGCAGTCGATGTCATTGAGGATGACGGCAAGCCGGTCGGCTTCATGGGCATGACCGATAACAATATCGACAGCCTGTTCATTTCCCCCAATCAGCGCGGCAAGGGTATTGGCAAGCATATGATTGCACACGCAAAACAGCGGGGCACTCTGACCGTCGACGTGAATGAGCAGAACACGCAAGGCGTGGGCTTTTATCGCCATGTGGGCTTTGTTGAGACGAGTCGTTCGGAGACGGATGATCAGGGACGCCCCTATCCGCTGCTGCATCTCAAGCTTGAGGCTTAAGATTCGGGCCACGCCAATTGCGGAGAAAACCATTCTCGCAAAAGGCATTTCCGGAGCAATTGACATACTCCCCTATAGTATATAGGCTTCGTGAAAATCGGGAGATTCCATGCCGCATTCACCGGAAGACAAAAAGCGCGCTTTGACGCGCCTGCGCCGCATCAAAGGCCAGGCCGAGGCGCTGGAGCGCGCGGTGGAATCGGGCACGGAATGTGCTGCACTCTTGCAGCAGATTGCGGCGTTGCGCGGGGCTGCCAATGGATTGATGGCGGAAGTGCTGGAAAGCCATTTTCGCGAGACATTCGGCCAAGCTCGTGAGACGATAGCGCGCGATGCTGTGGCAGATCCCGATGCAGAGATCGACGAAATCATGCGGATTTTGCGCACCTATCTGAAATAGGCGCATAAACGAACACTGAAATTGAAGGGAATATCGTCATGAAGTCACGCGCAGCCGTTGCCTGGGAGGCAAAAAAGCCGCTCACCATCGAAACCGTTGAAATCGGCGGTCCACGCGCCGGCGAAGTGCTGGTCGAAATCATGGCGACCGGCGTTTGCCACACCGATGCCTACACGCTTTCCGGCCTTGATTCAGAAGGCAAATTCCCGGCCATTCTCGGCCATGAAGGTGCTGGCATTGTGCGCGAAGTGGGCGCAGGCGTGACTTCCGTGAAGCCGGGCGATCATGTGATCCCGCTTTACACGCCGGAATGTCGCCAGTGCAAAACCTGCCTGTCACAGCGTTCAAACCTCTGCACCTCGATCCGCTCAACGCAGGGTCAAGGCCTGATGCCGGACCGCACCACCCGCTTTTCGTGCGATGGCGGCGAAGTGTTCCACTATATGGGCTGCTCGACCTTCTCGAACTTCACCGTTCTGCCAGAAATCGCTGTCGCCAAGGTCCGCGAAGACGCACCTTTCGACAAGATCTGCTATATCGGCTGCGGCGTAACCACCGGCATTGGCGCGGTTATTTACACGGCTAAAGTGCGTCCGGGCTCCAATGTTGTGGTGTTTGGTCTGGGCGGCATTGGTCTTAATGTCATTCAGGGCGCACGCATGGTTGGCGCGGACAAGATCATCGGCGTCGACATCAATCCATCCAAGGTGGAAATGGCAAAGAAGTTCGGCATGACCGACTTCATCAATCCGCGCGAAATCGGCAATGACAAGGTTGTGCAGGCCATTCAGGATCTGACAGATGGCGGTGCGGATTATTCCTTTGATGCCACCGGCAACACCGATGTGATGCGTCAGGCGCTGGAATGCTGCCATCGTGGCTGGGGTGAATCGATCATCATCGGCGTCGCCGAAGCAGGCAAGGAAATCGCCACACGTCCATTCCAGCTCGTCACGGGACGCGTCTGGAAGGGTACTGCATTTGGTGGCGCGCGCGGTCGTACCGATGTGCCGAAGATCGTCGACTGGTACATGGAAGGCAAGATCGACATCGACAGCCTGATCACCCACACCATGCCGCTGGATGAAATCAACACCGCTTTCGATCTGATGCATGAAGGCAAATCGATCCGCTCGGTGATTGTCTACTGATGAGCGAAAAGCTTTTCACCTCCCATTGGGATGAACTCGATAATCTCACCCCACGCGCGCTTTATGCGATGCTGAAGCTGCGCGTGGATGTTTTCGTGGTGGAGCAGAATTGCCCTTACCCCGAAATCGACGGCAAGGATTATGACGCATTTCATCTGCGCCTTCTCGATGGTGCGGAACTCGCGGCAAGTTTGCGGGTTCTGCCACCAGAACAGGATGGTAAGCCGGTGAAGATCGGCCGTGTTGTCGTGGCAGCCGATTATCGTGGTTACAAGCTTGGTCAGCGTCTCATGAAAGAGGCGGTCGCCTTTGCTCAAAACCGCTTTCCGGGCATTGCCATCGAACTTGGCGGACAGAGCCACTTGCAGAAATTCTATGGCTCGTTTGGCTTTTTTGCGGTTTCAGACGAGTATCTCGAAGACGGCATTCCGCATGTCGATATGCGGTTAGAACCGCAAGAAAGCGCCGCCTGATGTTTTTGCTGCGTCGCCATATGTCGTTTTATCTCGCAGCGATTGGCGGCGTAACAGCTTTCATCATCGCCTGGCTTCTTAAAAGCCCACTTGCCCCGGTGATTGGAGCCAATTGTTTTTTCGCGCTGTATCTGGCGCTTGCTCTTACGGCCATGCCAAGACTGAGCGCAGCATATCTCAAAAAACATGCGGCGACTGCAGATGAACCGATATGGATCATTTTTCTGGTAACCTTTGCCACGGTTGTCGTTGCAATTGTCTCGCTGTTCGTTCTGATCAATCAGAAGCCAGCAGCTGATCTGTTTTCACTGGTTGTGACCCTCACATCTGTTCCGCTCGGCTGGTTCACAATTCATATGATGACTGCCATTCATTATGCCCATCTGTACTGGCAACCAACCGAACCTGCGGGAAAAGATACCGCCCATGCGAGCAAGCATTCTGGCGGCTTCGCTTTTCCTGAAACCCCAGCGCCTTCAGGCTGGGATTTTACCTATTATGCGTTCGTCATCGGCATGACGGCACAGACGTCGGACACCAATGTCACGACCACCGCAATGCGCAAAGTAACGCTTCTGCACAGCGTTGTGTCATTCTTTTTCAATACGGTCCTTGTTGCGGCGACAGTGAATGTCGTGGTCGCACTCGGCAGCGGATAAACAGCAGGAACTCTCATGGAAACGATCTCGACCGCAAAATGCTTTGGTGGAACGCAGGGCGTCTATCGCCATAAGAGCGAGACCACGCAATGCGAAATGACTTTTGCTGTCTTTCTCCCACCGCAGGCGAAGGATGGTCCGGTGCCTGTGCTGTGGTATCTTTCCGGCCTGACCTGCACGCATCAAAATGTGATGGACAAGGGCGAATATCGACAAATCGCCTCAGAATTGGGAATTGCCGTTATTTGCCCGGATACCAGCCCACGCGGTGATGACGTGCCCGACGAGCCGCAGAACTGGAAATTCGGGAAAGGTGCCGGCTTCTATCTCGATGCGACGCAGGAACCATTCGCCAAGAACTATCAAATGTATAGCTACATCACCCAAGAACTGACCGATCTGGTGGCGGCTGAGTTTCCACTTGATATGTCGCGTCAGGGCATCACCGGCCACTCCATGGGTGGACACGGCGCACTGACAATTGCGCTCAAGAATCCCGACCGTTTCAAATCGGCATCGGCTTTCGCACCGATTGTGCAGCCCTCTACAGCCGACTGGTCAAAGCCTGCGCTGGAAAAATATCTCGGTTCTGAAGAGCGCGCATGGCGTGCCTATGACGCGACGCTGCTGATTGAGGATGGTGCACGCTTTTCAGAATTTCTGGTCGATCAGGGCGAAGCCGATGTGTTCCTTGAGGAAGGCCTGTGTCCGTGGCTGCTGGATGAGGCTTGCCGCAAGGCTGGAATCCCGCTCACGCTCAACATGCGCGAAGGCTATGACCATTCCTATTTCTTCATCTCATCCTTCATGGATGATCATCTCAAATGGCATGTGGAAAGACTGTAATAACGACAGTTAATATGGAGGTAGTTTTGTCGTACTATCTCTGAATTTAGTAGTGCGAGGAAAATATGATTGATTTCGACTACGAACAAGCTTGGCCATCACCATCTTCCAGATGGAAGAGCTTTGAAGCGGAGGCTTTTCCAGTCAGGGCTTATCGCTTTGATGTCCGCCATCCATATGAGGTGGCAGAAATAGGCGTTCATAAGCTAGGAGAATATCAAAGCAAAATAAATACCCTGAAACTTTTTGGACCAGACACTGTTTTTTCTTCAGCAAGCAAAATTGGCGTAAAAAATTACATAGATATAGACACGTCAAGGTATCAAAATTTAAATAGGCAATTAAAAAATAGAATTATTAGCCGAGATATTGGAATTAGAGAGAGCATTTTCCATGATGAAGGAGAAAATGGATTCTTTAGTAAGCCATACCTCTATCGGATAAAAACTGATACTCACAATTCGATATCATTCAAAGATTTACATAAAGAATTCGAGGCCAATTTCACATCTTACGCTGGAGGTGAAATACGGAGAAAGCCATTAGTAGAAAAATCAGCAAATGGACAAGGGATTGCAAATTCAGATGAAATAATAAGTAATATAAATATGGTAAGAAAAAAATTTCCTGAAACCTTTAATAAAATTGACAAAAAACTAAGTTCTTTCGATAATAATGACGAAATACATATAAATAAAAGTACAATCAATGCCGGAATTAGGAACTCTTATAGCTCAAGAATGTACTATGAATCCGCCGTACCGCACACTGAATTCGTGCAAGTTGATGCCTTAGATTTAGCAATTTTTGTAAGATGAAATTATATCATAAGGCATCCAACTTAAGAACTAGCGCCTGACGACTTTCATCGGCAGGCCGCCCTGCGGCTGGGTGGTGAGTTTTTGTACGGGCCATGGCTTTGTGGTTTCCAACACGTCAAAGCGACGGCCATCAAGCAAGGTTGCAAGCGCAATCACCGCTTCCTGAAGCGCGAAACTCGCACCAATGCAGACACGCGGACCAGCACCAAAGGGCAGATATTGAAAGCGGTCGAGCTTGTCGCGATTTTCGGGCCAGAAGCGTTCCGGCATGAAAGCATCCGGCTGATCCCAATAAAGCCTGTGACGATGAATCACCCAAGGCATGACCAGAACAGCCGTCCCCTTCGCGATTTTCAGATCGCCATAGCTGTCATCCTTGGCCGCCTCGCGATTGATTGACGGTGCCGGCGGATAAAGCCGCATCGCTTCCTCAAAAGCGGCACGCGTGAAAGGCAGTTTTGCCAACCATTCTTGCGGCGGCAGGTCATGTCCGCCACCCGCAAAGAACGCATCGATCTCGGCCTCAACCCGTTCGCGCTCCTGTGGTGCTTTGGCCAACAGATAGAGTGTCCAGCCCAGCGCACGGGCTGTTGTCTCATGGCCTGCCCCGATGAAAGTGATGATGTTATCTTCGATCTCGCCGCGGCTCAAACCGTCGGGCCCTTCGGCGCGCAAAAGCAACGTCAGAAAATCATTGGGGACGTCTTCGCCTCTCTCCATTCGCGACTTTCGCAAGGCAATGGTATCAGATACCAGTTCTCGAAAGAAGCCGAGCGACTGGTTACCGCGAAGGCGCGTAAAGCGTGGCAGCCATTCGGGCAAGCCAAGAAGATCAAATGGATCGACGCGGCCCATGGTTTCAAAAAGCTTGTCGATCTGGCGCGCAAAATCATTGGGATCACCGGCAATTTCACCCGAAAACAACGTTTCCGCGAGAATATCATAGGTGAGAAGCGTCATGTCGTGGGCGACATCGGTGATAAGACCATTGGTCTTGTATCGCTCGACAAATTGCAGCGACCGGTTTCGCATGGCGCTCGCAAAGCCACCGATATGGCGCGGCGTGAACACGGGTGCCATGGCCTTGCGCGACCGCTTCCAGACTTGGCCCTCAGCGGTCAGCAATCCATCGCGCAAAAGCGGGCGCAAAACCCGCTGGCGAATGGCGGACATCGGGTAGTTTGCAGCATTATCGACCAGCACATGCCGGATAAGGCCGGGATCATTGGCAATGATGGTTTTGATGCCAAGCCAGCTTACGGAAACCCATGGCTCATTGTACGAAGGCTCCCCCCACAATTCGAGCGGATTTTTATAAACCACCCGCATCATCTCGAAGCGTCCAACCGGCTTTTCGCGCGGACGCGGTGCTGGCGGGATGAATGGTTGCGCGGCTTCATTTATTGCCGTTGTAATGTCCATAAAGTGCTCCTCGTTATCGAGAATGCCCCTGCTGGAAACCAATATAAGCGCCAATTGTGGCAGTTCCAAAGAGTACCATTAATCGCCTATCATCATCTGAAGCGAATTGAGCGCAATCCCCGGCAATTTTGGCCTTAAAATTTGGAAAAATCACCGTTAACGCCTATATTAAAGCCATGTTTGTCGAGTGATTCGACATGAGTTTTTATGCTGGATAAGCAGCAGGATTTAAGGCTGCATTCGCGGCACATTTGCGAAAGATTTTCATGACCGAGACTCCAGAGATGAATTCTGAAGCCCCTGCCGAATATGGCGCGGATTCCATTCGTGTTCTGAAAGGCCTCGACGCAGTTCGCAAGCGTCCGGGCATGTATATCGGCGATACGGATGACGGCTCCGGCCTTCACCACATGGTTTATGAAGTCGTCGACAACGCAATTGACGAAGCGCTGGCGGGCCATGCGACACTTGTCACTGTGACGCTCAATGCCGACGGCTCCTGCACCGTGACCGATAATGGTCGCGGCATTCCGACCGATATCCATAAGGAAGAAGGCGTTTCGGCTGCTGAAGTCATCATGACCCAGCTGCACGCCGGCGGTAAGTTCGACCAGAATTCCTATAAGGTTTCCGGTGGTCTGCATGGTGTGGGCGTTTCTGTTGTGAACGCACTGTCGATCTGGCTCAGGCTTAAAGTGCGTCGGGCTGGCAAAATACACGAAATGACCTTCACGCATGGCGTGGCCGATGCTCCGCTTGCGGTGGTTGGTGATGCAGGCAGCGATACCGGCACGGAAGTCAGCTTCCTGCCTTCGCCTGAAACCTTCTCCATGGTGGAATTCGATTACGACACGCTGGAGCGTCGCCTGCGCGAACTGGCGTTTCTCAATTCCGGTGTGCGCATCAAGCTGAGCGATCGCCGCCATGCCGACATCAAAGAGCATGAACTGCATTATGATGGCGGTGTTGTCGAATTCGTAAAATATATCGATCAGAGCAAGAAGTCGCTTCTGGAAACACCGATCTATATCAAGAGCGAAAAAGACGGCATGACCGTTGAAGTCGCTATGTGGTGGAATGATTCCTACCACGAAAAGGTGCTGTGCTTCACCAACAACATTCCGCAGCGCGATGGCGGTACGCATCTGGCCGGTTTCCGTGGCGCGCTGACGCGTCAGGTAACAGGCTATGCCGATGCATCTGGCATGACCAAGAAGGAAAAAGTCAGTCTCACTGGCGATGATTGCCGCGAAGGTCTGACGGCTGTTCTTTCAGTCAAGGTTCCTGATCCAAAGTTCTCGTCGCAGACCAAGGACAAGCTTGTTTCTTCGGAAGTGCGTCCAGTTGTTGAAAGTCTCGTCAATGAAGCGCTTTCGACATGGCTGGAAGAACATCCGGCAGGCGGCAAGACCATTGTTGAAAAGGTTATTCAGGCTGCTGCCGCGCGTGAAGCAGCGCGCAAGGCACGCGACATCACCCGCAAGAGCAATCTCAGCGTGACGTCGTTGCCCGGCAAGCTGGCGGACTGTCAGGAGCGCGATCCTGCCAAATCAGAAATCTTCATCGTTGAGGGTGATTCTGCTGGTGGCTCCGCTAAGAGCGGTCGTTCGCGCCAAAACCAGGCCATTCTGCCGCTGCGCGGTAAGATCCTCAATGTGGAGCGCGTTCGTTTTGACCGTATGATCTCGTCCGATCAGGTCGGTACACTGATCACAGCGCTCGGCACGTCGATCGGCAAGGATGAATCGCACGGCTTCAATCCTGACAAGCTGCGCTATCACAAGATCATCATCATGACGGATGCTGACGTCGACGGCGCGCATATTCGCACATTGCTGTTGACCTTCTTCTTCCGCCAGATGCCGGAACTGATCGAGCGCGGTCATATTTATATTGCACAGCCGCCCCTCTATAAGGTGTCTCGCGGCAAGTCATCACAATATATCAAGAACGAAGCTGCATTCGAAGACTTTCTCATCGAAACCGGCCTTGAAGAGGCAGCTCTTGAAATGATCAGCGGCGAAGTCCGCGCCGGACCGGATCTTCGGTCTGTCGTTGAGGATGCCCGCACGCTGCGTCAGCTTTTGGGTGGCCTACATACACGTTATGATCGCCGTATTGTTGAGCAGGCGGCAATTGCTGGACTGCTTAACCCTGGTTCCACCGCGAATGATGCGACGGCGCAGGCATCCGCTGCAACGGTTGCCAAGCGTCTCGACATGATTTCGGAAGAAACCGAGCGCGGCTGGACTGCACACGTGACAGACGACGGCGGCTATCGTTTCGAGCGCATGGTTCGCGGTGTGAAAGATGTTGCCATTCTCGATATGGCGCTGCTTGGTTCTGCCGATGCCAGACAGATCGACCGCGTTGCCTCGCGCATTGCCGAAGTCTTTGCAGAGCCGCCTGTGCTGCGCCGCAAGGACAAGAGCGATACGCTTTCCGGTCCAATGGCGCTGCTTGACGCGATTTTTGCGACAGGTCGCAAGGGCCTGACGCTACAGCGTTATAAAGGCTTGGGCGAAATGAATGCCGAACAGCTTTGGGAAACAACGCTTGATCCGAATGTGCGTTCGTTGCTGCAGGTCAAGGTCAATGATGCGACCGATGCAGATTCGCTGTTCTCGCGCCTGATGGGCGATGAAGTTGAACCGCGCCGCGAATTTATTCAGGAAAACGCCCTGAGCGTCGCCAATCTGGACGTTTAAAATATACTTCCCGAAGCGCGCCTCTGCTCTTCGGGAAGTATCATATCTAAAAGAAAAGCCCGGTTTCATACCGGGCTTTTCTTTTTATGGGATTATCTTATTCGCCGCGACGCTTCTTGCTGAAGCCCCCATCACCGAATTTCTTGCCGTCCTTCTTGAAACCATCTTTCTTGAAGTCGCCTTTCGGCTTCGACCAACTGCCCTTAGCGTTGTCACGATTGCCATCACGGAAATCGCTTCTTGGCTTGTCGCCGCGTGGCTTGAAATCGCGCTTGCCTTCACGCGGAGCAGCATCGCCACCAGCGCCTGCAACTGCAGTGCGGATCACCAGACCCTTTTCGCCCGTGCCGCGTTCTTCAACCGAACGACGGAATTCTTCAGCCTTGGCTGCGGTGATTTCGAAACGCGTTTCATTATCGAAAATCTTGATCGAACCGACGTCACGCTTCGATACGTCACCTGCCTTGCAGATGAGCGGCAGAAGCCATTTTGGATCCGCGCGGTGCTTACGACCGGCAGAAACCGAGAACCATACGCCATCAAAACGTGCATTGCGGTCGAAACGTTCGCCCGGCTCACCACGATCAAAACGCTCGCCCCGTTCCGGGCGATCACCACGCTCTGAACGCTCACGCGGCTTCTTGCTGGAAATCGGATGAACAGGCGCGTCAGAAATATCTTCCGCAGCAGGCAATGCCGCGAGTTCGCGATTAAGGAAAGCGCTCGCGATCTGTTCCGGCGTATAACGCTCGGTCAGTGCCTTCAACAGATCCTGATGCTCTTCCTCAATCGGCTGGCTGAGAGCTTCGCTGTTGAGAATACGTTCATTGTTCTTGGCCTGAACGGCAGCAATACCCGGAGCAGGAACAGTCTGCGCATCAAGCTTTGCAAGGCTCAAAAGACGCTCGGCACTGCGACGGCGCGAGAACGGAACGACCAGAACACAGGTTCCCTTGCGACCGGCACGGCCAGTACGGCCCGAACGGTGCAGCATGGTTTCAGGATTGTTCGGCAGATCGGCATGGATAACCAGATCAAGGTTTGGCAGATCGATACCGCGTGCAGCAACGTCGGTCGCAACGCAAACGCGGGCACGTCCATCGCGCATCGACTGAAGCGCATTGTTACGCTCGGCCTGGCTCAATTCACCCGACAGCGCCACAACCGCAAAACCGCGGTTCGACAGGCGGCTTGCCATGTGCTTTACAGCTTCACGCGTCGAGCAGAAAATGATCGAGTTCTGTGAATCGTAATAAAGCAGGGTGTTGATGATTGCATGATCGCGTTCCTGTGGCGGAACCGGCATAGCAAAATAATCAATATCGGCATGCTGACCAGCTTCGCCAGCAGCAGTAATGCGCAGCGCGTCTTTTTGGAAACGCTTTGCAAGCTGTGCAATCGGCTTTGGCACGGTTGCCGAGAACATCAATGTGCGGCGATCTTCCGGTGCTTCACCAAGAATGAATTCGAGGTCCTCGCGAAAACCCATATCGAGCATTTCGTCAGCTTCATCGAGCACGACAACGCGCAGTTCCGACATATCAAGCGCACGGCGCGAAATATGATCGCGCAGACGGCCCGGCGTGCCAACAACGATATGCGATCCACGTTCAAGCACACGGCGCTCGGAACGAATATCCATACCACCAACGCAAGAAGCAATCACCGCACCCGTATCAGCATAGAGCCATTCGAGTTCACGGCGAACCTGCAAAGCAAGTTCGCGCGTTGGTGCGATAATCATCGCAAATGGATTTTGCGCACGATCAAAACGCAGTTCGTCGCCAAGAATGGTCGATGCCATGGAAAGGCCAAAAGCAACAGTCTTGCCGGAGCCTGTCTGCGCAGAAACAAGCAAATCGCCATGAAGTGTTTCAGGAGCCAAAACGGCATTCTGAACAGCGGTGAGTGTATTGTAACCGCGAGCGGCTAATGCTCCGGAAAGTGCCGGAGCGATTGTGTCAGGTAGGGACATGAGTGACTTTCAAAAAAGCTTCACAAGCCGCATACCCATCGGTTGTGAACCTTTTTGTTCACAACTCTCCTGACGACTACCGAAGCACCATAATTAGCGTCTACCTATAGGCTCGGGCTTAAAACGTCAACCGCTTAAGCCCTCAATGCGCCTCATCCCAGTTATGCGCTGCACGCGCGTCGACCTGTAATGGCACGGAAAGCGACACGGCTGGCATGGCTGCATTTTCCATCACATGACGGACAACAGGGATCGTCTTTTCGACCTCGTTTTCAGGCACTTCAAAGATCAATTCGTCGTGGACCTGCAACAGCATACGGGCTGCAAGCTTTTCATCTGCCAGCGTATCTTCCATACGGATCATGGCACGACGGATAATATCGGCAGCCGAGCCTTGAATAGGGGCATTGATTGCCGCACGCTCATTGAACGCGCGAACCTGCGGATTGGATGCTTTGATGTCGGGATAATGCGCGCGACGACCGAAGATGGTTTCGACATAGCCATGTTCGCGCGCAAAAGCCTTGGTCGCTTCCATATAGTCCTTGATGCCAGGAAAACGCTCAAAATAGGTACGGATATATTGCCCTGCTTCTTCACGCGGGATGGACAGCTGATTGGCAAGACCAAAAGCCGATATGCCGTAAATGATACCGAAGTTGATCGCTTTGGCGCGGCGGCGTACCTCTGACGGCATGCCTTCAACAGGTACGCCAAACATTTCAGAAGCCGTCATGGCATGAATATCGATGCCATCGGCAAAAGCCTGTTTCAGCTGCGGAATATCGGCGACATGCGCCAGCACACGCAATTCGATCTGGCTATAATCGGCAGAGATCAGCTTGTTGCCCGGTTCTGCAATGAAAGCCGTTCTAATCTTGCGGCCTTCGCTCGTGCGCACCGGAATGTTCTGCAAATTCGGCTCAGACGAAGACAAGCGCCCGGTTGAGGTGGAGGCCATGGCGTAAGATGTGTGTACGCGCTTCGTCTGCGGATGAATATAACCCGGCAGCGCATCGGTATAGGTGGACTTGAGCTTGGTCAGCTGACGCCAATCAACGATTTTGCGGGGCAGAGGCAAGCCTTCAGCAGCCAGATCTTCCAGCACTTGCGCGGAGGTCGACCATTGGCCGGTCTTGGTCTTGGATGCGCCGGGAAGCCCCATTTTACCAAAGAGAATATCGCCAAGCTGCTTGGGCGAACCGATATTGAATTTTTCACCAGCCAGTTCGTAAATTTCATCTTCGAAACGTGCAGCGGACTGGGCAAGATCGCCCGACAGGCGGGAGAGCACCTGACGATCAACCGAGACGCCGCGTTCTTCCATGCGGGCAAGCACATCAACCAGCGGGCGTTCAAGACGCTCATACACCGACGCGAGCCCTTCTGCCGCCAGACGCGGTTTCAGCACCTGCCAGAGACGCAATGTCACATCAGCGTCTTCAGCGGCATAGGCCGTTGCACGATCAAGATCGACCATATCGAAGGTGACGGCGCCTTTGCCGCTGCCAGTCACTTCTTTATAGGCGATGGGCGTGTGTCCCAGCCAGCGTTCGGACAATGGGTCCATGCCATGACCGCCGATGCCGGCATCCAATACATAGGACAGTAACATCGTATCATCAAAGGAGACGGTGTTGATGCCATGACGACGCATGACCAGCCAGTCATATTTCATATTCTGCGCGATCTTGAGAACGGATGCGTCTTCAAGAACGCTCTTCAACGCCGCCAGCGCCTTATCAAGCGGTATCTGCCCTTCAACCATGCCGCCGCCGAGCAGATCACCTGCACCGGACTTGTGCTGGAGCGGGATATAGGCTGCCTCGCCCGGAGCAAGCGCCAGCGAGAAGCCGATCAGCTCTGCCTGCATCGGATCAAGCGAATTGGTTTCCGTATCAAAAGCAACCAGACCCGTCTCGACAGCTTTCGCAAGCCACTTATTCAGCGTTTCAATGTCGCGAATGCAGGTATAGGCCGTCGTGTCGATTTTTTGCGCCAAAGCATCCGATGCACGCTTTGCGGCAAGCGCTTTCGGCGTGTAGCCGCTTGCTTCCGCAGTATCGGCGGAGGGCGAAGCTGCGGTTTCCGACGATGTCGCAGCCTCTGGCTTTGCAGGCACATCAACGTCCGGGCCGTGCGCGTCTGCTCCCCATTCGGTTTCGATGTGGCAAGGCTCAACTGCCGACGCATCCGTGTCGGTTGCTTCCGCCACGCGGCGCGTCAGCGTTGTGAAATCCAGCGCTTTCAGGAAGCCTATGAGTTTCGGACCATTCTGCGGTTCAAGCACCAGACCATCAAGATCAACATCGAGCGGCACATCGACTTTCAGCGTCACGAGTTCGCGTGCGATCTTGGTCTGATCGGCATAGGCGATGATGTTTTCACGGCGCTTGTTCTGTTTGATCTCGGACGCGCGTGCCAACAGCGTATCCAGATCGCCAAACTCTTCCAGCAATTGCGCCGCGGTCTTCGGGCCGATGCCGGGAATGCCCGGAACATTATCGGTGCTGTCACCGGTCAGCGATTGCAGATCGATCATCTTTTCCGGCGGTACACCCCATTTTTCGATCACTTCCGGGATCGAAATCTGTTTGTCCTTCATACCGTCATACATCGACACTTGTGGTGTCACGAGCTGCATCAGGTCTTTGTCAGACGATACGATGGTGACATCGCCGCCGGCTTCCGCCGCGATACGGGCATAGGTCGCGATCAGATCGTCCGCCTCAAAGCCTTCTTTTTCGATGCAAGGCAGATTGAAAGCGCGGGTTGCCTGACGGATCAGGCCAAATTGCGGGATCAGGTCTTCGGGCGGCGCGGTACGATTGGCCTTATATTCAGGGTAGATTTCCTTGCGGAAAGTCTGCGACGAATAGTCGAAAATGACCGCAAAATGCGTTGGCACCACACCCACATCGGTATTGCGCGCATCCTTCAACAGCTTCCACAGCATGTTGCAGAAGCCAGACACGGCCCCCACCGGCAAGCCATCCGACTTACGGGTCAGCGGTGGCAGGGCATGATAAGCGCGGAAAATATAACCCGAGCCGTCAACGAGAAAGAGATGATCGCCTTTTTTCATGGCTTAGGATTAGAGGAAACAAAGCATAAAGAAAACCGGCCTTGTGTCAGGAGAAACAAGTGTCCACTTGAAAGGTGAGTTTTTTCACCCCCTGTTCACGCTAAGCTCTCAACCCGATAACGTTTATGTTACGAATTTGTAATCTAAAATGCCCTTGAATAGCCACAGTTGGAGGGCCAATTCTAGGTCATCGACAGTACGTTGATCGCCGGTTTTCTGACCCGTCCCCCGTTGGAAACCGGTTGTAAGCGACAGCCTAAATCCCCTCTCCGGGCTGTCGTTTGTGAGTGTAGTGATATGGCCGTTGTGGTAACCCCCTCACCACGACGGCCAATTCATTTTCTGCTCTCGGTTTTGCGATCTAATCTGGGTTTCTTCTTGAGCTTCGCAGTTGTACTGTGCGCGCAGTATTACGACTCGTCAGGAAATATCCATGTCCGCGCAATCACTCGATAAAGTCCTCAATCATCTCGACGCAAATCTCGACAAGAGTATCGACCATCTGTTCGATCTTTTACGGATCAAGTCGATTTCGACCGATCCGGCTTACAAAGCCGATTGCCGTAAGGCTGCCGAATGGCTGGTCGAGGATTTGAAGTCCATTGGTTTTGACGCAAGCGTGCGCGACACACCGGGCCATCCGATGGTTGTCGCCCACCATGACGGCGCCACCGCTGATGCGCCGCATGTCCTGTTCTATGGCCATTATGATGTGCAGCCGGTTGACCCGCTCAATCTGTGGGAAAACGATCCGTTTGAACCTGCTATCAAAGACGTTGGCAATGGTCGCAAAATCCTGACAGGTCGCGGAACCTCTGACGACAAGGGTCAGCTGATGACCTTTGTTGAAGCCTGCCGCGCTTATAAGGCAGTTAACGGCAATCTGCCTGTCAAAGTAACCTTGCTGTTTGAAGGCGAAGAAGAATCCGGCTCACCATCACTCAAGCCATTCCTTGATGCCAACAAACAGGAACTAAAGGCTGATGTGGCGCTGGTTTGCGACACAGCCATGTGGAATGAAGAAACACCAGCGATCAGCGTCGGTTTGCGTGGTCTGGTTGGCGAAGAAATCGTTATCAAGGCGGCTGACCGCGATTTGCATTCGGGCTTCTTTGGTGGTGCCGCGGCCAACCCGATCCATATTTTGAGCAAAATCCTTGCCGATCTTCATGATGAAACCGGACGCGTTACGGTTCCGGGTTTCTATGAAGGTGTGGAAGAAACACCGTCACAGATTTTGCAATCATGGGAAAGCCTTGGCCGCACGGCTGAAAACTTCCTTGGGCCGATTGGACTCTCGGTTCCTTCGGGCGAAAAAGGCCGCAGCGTTCTCGAACTGACATGGGCGCGCCCGACTGCCGAAGTCAACGGCATCATCGGCGGCTACACCGGCGAAGGCTTTAAGACCGTTATTGCAGCGGAAGCATCTGCTAAGGTTTCATTCCGCCTCGTGCATAAGCAGGATCCAGTCAAAATCCGCGCAGCCTTCCGCGCTTTCGTCGAAGAGCGTCTGCCAGCCGATTGTTCGGTCGAGTTCCACCCGCATGGTGGCTCGCCAGCCATTCAGCTGCCTTATGATTCACCTCTGGTTTCCAAAGCCAAAGACGCACTCTCAGATGAATGGCCAAAGCCAGCGGTGCTGATCGCCATGGGCGGATCGATCCCGATTGTCGGTGATTTCGACAAATTCCTTGGCATGGAATCGCTGCTTGTTGGCTTCGGCCTTGAAGACGACCGCATTCATTCGCCCAATGAAAAATATGAGCTGACGTCTTTCCATAAAGGTCAACGCTCTTGGGCCCGTATTATGGCGGCTATCGCCGCAAAGTAAGGAAGACTAAATGACTATTCGTTTTCACAAAAACGATCTGCCGAACCTTGAGCATTATCAGGTGGATTCGGTTGCAATCGATACCGAGACGCTGGGCCTTAACCCACATCGCGACCGGCTTTGCGTGGTGCAGATTTCGCCCGGCGACGGCACCGCAGACGTGATCCAGATTGAAGCTGGCCAGAAAGAAGCGCCTAATCTGGTCAAGCTTTTGCAAGACAAAGCGATAACCAAAATCTTTCATTTTGGCCGCTTTGATCTTGCGGTTTTGGCGCATGCCTTTGGCACCATGCCGGAGCCGGTGTTCTGCACCAAGATCGCATCCAAGCTGACGCGCACATACACGGATCGCCACGGTCTGAAGGAAATCTGCGGCGAGTTACTTGAGGTTTCGATCTCCAAGCAGCAGCAATCATCGGATTGGGCGGCAGAGGTTCTGTCGCAGGCACAGCTTGAATATGCGGCATCTGACGTTCTTTATCTGCACCGCCTCAAGGCAGTTTTTGAACAGCGCCTTGAGCGCGATGGCCGCACCAAACAAGCCGAAGCCTGTTTCAAATTCCTGCCAACCCGCTCAGAGCTTGATCTGATGGGCTGGCCTGAAACGGATATTTTCGCTCACGCGTAAATTATTAAATGGCGGCGTCAGCCGCCATTTTCTTTTCCGGTTCGCGCTCGATAGAAGCCCATGCGGGACGGCGAAACAGGAATTTTCCATAGCCGCTCCATTGAATAAGCCCATAAAGAATAACCGGCCCAATGACGCCGCTTGCTGTCGTTAGTAATGAAACTGTCCCGACATCGAAGATGTCAATTTTAAGCAGCACAGTTCGCGCAATCGCCATTGGCAAAAAGAACGCCAGATAAACGACGATTGAATGGGCTCCCAGCCAGCTCAAACCGCGATGCAGCCAGTTTTTATCGGACATGAGGTTAATCAGCGCTGAAATCGCTATGATCGCCAATGCGCCCACGAAACCAAGAGCCAGCGCAATAATTGGCAGATCGCTCACAGCCCCGCGTCCATTCAGCAGATCACCGGCAGGGGTAATCAGTGTTGCAAGACTTTCCGGTACGGGCATGAAGACCAGCCTGTATTCCACAAAGCCCCAGATCAGAAGGCCAACAACCGCCACAAGCGGGCGTTGACGCAACCAGTCTGCCAAGCGGAAAATCGCTTTCGCAAAGGCATAGCCTGCAAAGAAGTAAACGAAACGCGCGCAGAATTCGTCGATCATCACCCAGCCCGTATGGATAGGCAGGATTTCCAGAATTGCCAGCATAGCTAAAGTCACGCCGACTGGCACGCGTTTCAAAAGTCGCGTCACAACAAAGAAAACCGGCAAAATATAAATGAACCAAAGCGTGCCAAATGGTTCAATAAACGCCATGAGATAGGCTTCCATTACGCCGCTAATTCCGGCCTCGCTGGCAATGCCCGGTGCTTTGAAAGCAAACTGTATCGTCAGCCAGAGAATGTAGAAATAGAGAAAATGCACAACCTTACGGTCGAGATACCGCCGCCATGGCCGGTCGATGACGAGGCTCAGAAACAGACCGGAAATCAGAAAGAAGTCCGGCATCCGAAACGGCTTGGCAAAAGCGACGACATAATGCATCCAGCCTTGCGCATCCGCCGCCTTCTCCACACCCAGCGTAGAATGCATCATGACAACAAAAATGATGCAGATTCCCTTGGCTATATCGACCCAATCGATTCGCATTGAGGTCCGGTCCGTGCCCCGCATTCTTGCTCCAAACGCCGTTTTCGTGGTCATCTGCTTATCGCAATCGCATCAGCAAGAACATCCTGTTTGGGTGGGCGACGCAGGATTGCGATATGACCCATACAGAAATACAATTTAAAATAGAAAAAATAATGTCTTTTATACAACTTTTAATACTTAATTTTAAGTGTGACCCTATTGCTACAGACACAACCCGAGAAACACGCCTAACTAGAACAGTATTTGATTATTCTTTTTGCTCCGATGAGGTTTTTCATGAAGCTTAAATCAATCTTTCTGGCATCGACTTTCATTTTCGTTGGTGCAATGGGCGCCCATGCAGCTGATGCTATCAACTACCATGAGCCAGCTCCTGTCATCAGCGCTCCGGTATTTTCATGGGGCGGGGCATATATTGGTGGCCAGGTTGGCTATGGCTGGGCAAAATCTACACTGGACAATTACTACAAAGTTGAGCCAAGCGGTTTTATTGGTGGCCTTTATGCAGGTTACAATTTTGAAATGAGCAATAATGTTGTGCTCGGCATTGACGGCGATGTCACCTATAATAATCTAAACGCCGAAACCAAGCAGGGCACGGAAACGTTTGAAAGCCGTATGCGTCTGTCAGGAGCCGTTCGTGCGCGCGCAGGTTATGCAATTGATCGTTTGATGCCCTATATTGCTGGCGGTGTCGCTTTCGGAAAAATTAAAAACGCAATTGGTTCTTCTGTAATCGATTCTGCCCAGAACAAAACCCTCACAGGTTGGACCGCTGGCGCAGGTATAGATTATGCAGCTACCGACAACGTCATTCTTCGTCTGGAATACCGCTATACAGACTACGGCAAGGGAAATTATAGTTTCTATCTCCCGAATACCGAATTTAAAAACGAATTCAAGACGAATGAATTGCGCCTTGGTGTTGCATACAAATTTTAAGTCGAACTTATTCGACCAGTTTAATAACACCCACCGTAAGATTGTGATCTTAGGGTGGGTGTTATTTTTCCGAAATGCCCTACCCGAGATGCTTTACCACCAAACAAGGAGCACTTGGATTCAGAAATCTCGAAACTTAACACAGAATTACGAACTGTATTTTGCTTCCTGCGAAACGATGAAATTGATATTCTCGCATCGCACATGTTTGAAGCCGATGATGACGTCGTGAAAACCCAATCAATATCTACTGGCGAAATCGCCTAACAGTGCAGTTCGCTAGACATAGGGTAATTTCCGTCAATCAGAATACCTCGCCACCAAACGTCGAGATGGCTTTCGCAACCTCACCTTCGGCAGCTAAAGTCCTAAATTTAATACTTTGATAACCAAAGGCAGCAGCTTTTTGGCGTAAACGCACGCTAAACCGCAACTTTTGCGACTAGTAACTGACTGTGTCTTTCTTGCTACAGACTTTGAAGAGGGATCGCTTATATTAGGGTCAACAGATTGAATTTTCCCGTTTCCCCTGAGGAGGTTTATTATGAAGCTCAAGTCACTTCTTCTCGCATCGACCGTAGCTCTTGTTGCAGCAACTGGCGCGCAGGCAGCTGATGCCATCGTTTACGAAGAACCAGCTCCAGTGGTTGTTGCACCATCATTCACATGGAACGGTGCATATCTCGGTGGCCAGATTGGCTATGGCTGGGGTAAGTCGCGTTTCAGCCAGGACGGCGAATTTGGTGCAATTAACATCAAGCCAGACGGCTTCCTCGGTGGTCTGTATGCTGGTTACAACTTCGATCTCGGCAACAGCGTTGTTCTAGGTATCGACGGTGACGTAACCTACAACAACCTCAAGGACAGCTACTCGGAAACTGATGGCGTTGTAACCGACAGCCTCGAAAGCAAGCTGCGCTGGTCGGGTGCTGTTCGTGCCCGCGCTGGTTACGCAGTTGATCGCTTCCTGCCTTACATCGCTGGTGGTGTAGCTTTCGGTCAGGTTAAGAATACACTTTCGTCGTCTGGCGATGCAGATGCCTTCAGCAGCTCGCAGAGCAAGACCCTTACCGGCTGGACCGCTGGTGCAGGTGTTGATTATGCAGCAACAGATAACGTAATTGTTCGCCTCGAATACCGTTACACCGATTACGGTCGTAAGGACTTCACATTCAGCGATGGAATCGACAGCGCGACTGTTCGTGACAAGTTCAAATCCAACGAAATTCGTCTCGGCGTTGCATACAAGTTCTAATCTGATTAGAGCATTTTTTGGAAAGGCCTCGCATTTGCGGGGCCTTTTCTTTTTGCGCTGTTGGAACGTTGTTTTTTTGTGAATGCTGAGTTTACTCCCCTTTAAACTGCCGCATTTACACTTCAGGCGATAAACAACATAAAAATATGCAGGCGGGTGGATTTAAGCAGATATGGCATCGCGAGACGGTAGAAACGGACGTATCGAACCTTCCTTCGGCAATGCGCCGAAAAAGGAAGAGGAAGAAGACGTGTTTCGCGTCGATGATGAGGAGCGCATGGCCAGAACGCAGCGCAGCGGCAAGCAGTCTGAGAAACGCGAACCGCGTGGTTCACGCCGCAAGCCAAAAAAGCGCGGCGGCTTTTTTGGCTTCGTTCGCCGTGCCTTCTACTGGTGCCTGGTGCTTGGCCTTTGGGGCGGGATCGCATTCGCCGGTATGCTCGTCTATTTCGCAGCCAAGATGCCACCGACGACCGATTGGAGCATTCCCGATCGTCCGCCAAATGTGCGTATCGTTGATGTCGGAGGCAATCTGATTGCCAATCGTGGCACAACGGGCGGTGAGGCAGTGGGCCTGCATGAAATGTCACCTTTTATTCCGCAAGCCGTCATGGCGATCGAAGACCGCCGCTTCATGTCACATTTCGGTATTGATCCAATTGGTCTGGCGCGCGCAATTGTGACCAATGTGACCTCTGGCCGCGCCGTGCAGGGTGGATCAACGCTGACCCAGCAGCTTGCCAAGAACCTGTTCCTTTCACCGGACCGTACGCTGGAACGCAAGGTGCAAGAAGTGATGCTCGCTCTCTGGCTTGAGCATAAATACACCAAAGAGCAGATACTGGAGATGTATCTCAACCGCGTTTATCTCGGGTCGGGTGCCTACGGCGTTGATGCCGCATCGCGCCGCTATTTCGGAAAGTCCGCCAAGGACGTGAACTTGATGGAAGCGGCAACCCTTGCCGGTCTTCTCAAGGCACCGTCACGTCTCTCGCCCGCACGCGACCCGGAAGCAGCAAGCGCTCGTGCCAAGCTTGTGCTTGGTGCCATGCGTGAAGAAGGCATGATCGATGATCGTCAGGTGGCGATTGCGGAAAGCGAGCCACCAGCACGTGCGGCTTCTTACTGGCAGGGTTCTGAAAACTATTTTGCCGATCGTGTTGTGGCTGAAATCCCGTCTCTTATCGGCGAAACCAAAACCGACATCACTGTTGAAACAACTGTCGATCTCAACCTTCAGCGTGCTGGTGAAGAAGCGATCAAGGATCAAATTACTGCAAACGGCAAGAAGATGAATGTGAGCCAGGGCGCGCTCGTTTCGATCGATGGTACGGGTGCAGTACGCGCATTGGTTGGTGGTTATGATTATGCTGCCAGCCAGTTTGATCGCGTGACCGATGCGCGTCGTCAGCCAGCATCATCGTTTAAGCCATTTGTCTATCTGACCGCTCTGGAACAGGGGCGCACACCTGACTCTGTACGCAATGATGCGCCCGTGCGGATTGGCAAATGGACGCCAAGCAACGACAACGGCAAATATATGGGTGAGGTGACGCTGGCGACCGCATTGTCCCACTCGCTTAATTCCGTTTCAGCACAGCTCGTGATGGAAGTCGGCCCACAGACTGTGATCGACACGGCGCATCGCCTCGGCGTTCAGTCGAAGCTGGAGCCCAATGCGTCGCTCGCACTGGGCACATCCGAAGTCTCGCTTCTGGAACTGACTGATGCCTATGTTCCATTCGCTAATGGCGGCTATCGGGCCCCGGTCTATTTCATCACAAGGATCACCGATTCAGACGGCAAGGTTCTTTATCAAAGACAGGATGGCATCGGTCCGCGTGTGATTGATGAACGCAATGTCGGCATGATGAACGCGATGCTCCGCAGGACAGTGGAAGACGGCACGGCAAAACGCGCCGCCTTCGGCTGGCCAGCCGCGGGCAAAACCGGCACCAGCCAGAATTTCCGCGATGCATGGTTCGTCGGCTACACCGCCAATCTCACCACAGGTGTCTGGTTCGGCAATGATGACGGCAAGGGTATGAAGCGCGTCTTCGGCTCGACATTGCCTGTTGCCGCATGGAAAACCTTCATGAAGGAAGCCCACAAGGGCGTGCCTGTTGCCGAGCTTCCCGGCCATTACGACATTCAGAACATCATCCCCGGCGGCAGCGACGGTATCGATCCAAACAATCCGTATGAACCGGGTATGATTCCGCAAGGCGGCTATGGTGAGCAGCCAATGGCTGGTAACGGCGATGATGGCTATTGGCCACCAGCACCCGACTCCCCTGCCCGTAATACGGTTCAGCAAGGTCAGCAGCCCGGCACACCGGCCAATTATCCGGTCAATGACAATGGCGCACCATTGCCTCCAGGAAATGTTGGCGGGCAGCCGCAGCAGAACCGTGATTCAACCACGCTTCTCGACATCATCATGGGCAATTCGCAGTGATCTTCTCTTAGGGCCGTTAATACCGGCCCTTATCGCGATCAAGTGAAGCAGATAGCGCTAATAGCTGTGAAATCCGCTCGAAATCCTGAGTGGCTTAGTCTATTCAAGGATGGAGAGTGAGGTTTTCATGTCTACAGTTTCCCAAACAGATGCGGCCCGGTCTGATACTCCCAAGTCGGACCTGGATCGTAAAACCCTTGTGTTGACAGGGGCAAGCCGTGGCATTGGTCATGCAACGGTCAAACGTTTTTCACGCGCTGGCTGGCGCGTCATTACCTGTTCGCGTCAGGATTTCGCTGAGAACTGTCCATGGCCCGCAGGACCGGAAGATCACATCAAGGTTGATCTTGCGGATCAGGAAGACGTAGGCAAAGCCATTGCTGAAATCCGCCGCAGGTTAGAAGCCAATGGCAGCAAGCTGCATGCGCTTGTCAACAATGCCGGCATTTCACCAAAGGCAGAGGGTGGAAAGCGCCTGAACTCGATTGAAACACCGATGGCCGTGTGGCGTGATGTGTTTCAGGTGAATTTCATGGCGCCCATTATGCTGGCGCGCGGCCTGTTCAAGGAACTGGAATCCGCGCAAGGCTCGGTGGTCAACGTGACATCGATTGCCGGTAGCCGCGTTCACCCTTTTGCTGGCACCGCTTATGCCACCTCAAAGGCAGCACTTGCCGCGCTCACCCGCGAAATGGCGTCCGATTTCGGCCCGCATGGTATTCGAGTGAATGCGATTGCACCCGGCGAAATCGACACTGCAATCCTGTCTCCCGGAACGGAAAAGCTTGTCGAGCAATTGCCGATGCGTCGCCTTGGCAAAACCTCAGAAGTTGCAGAAACAATCTATTATCTGTGCTCCGAAGCTTCATCCTATGTGACGGGTTCGGAAATTCATATCAATGGCGGCCAGCACGTGTGATAATTTTCCAGAGCGCGGCGTTGAATAACACCGCGCTTTTGTGCTTATCTTACTCTTCAATCGATTTAACAGCCGAGTTTACTCATGATCCTATGCTGCGGTGAAGCCCTGATTGACATGCTGCCACGCGAGACAACGTCCGGCGAGACAGCCTTTTTGCCACTTGCCGGTGGATCGGTTTTCAATTCGGCTATTGCGCTTGGTCGTTTGAATGTCCCGACTGGCTTTTTTTCCGGGCTTTCGTCAGATTTCTTTGGTGATGTGCTGCGCGACACGCTTGCGCACTCCAATGTCGATTATTCCTATTCCGCCATTTCGGACCGCCCGACGACACTGGCATTTGTGCGACTGGTGGATGGACAGGCCCGCTATGCCTTTTATGATGAGAACACAGCGCTGCGGATGCTCTCCGAAAGCGATATTCCGCCCATGAATGATGCGATCAAAGCCATGCTTTTTGGCTGCATCAGCCTGATTTCAGAGCCATGCGGGAGTGTCTATGAAGCGTTGATGACGCGGGAAGCCAAGAACCGCGTGATGTTCCTGGATCCGAATATCCGCTCCAGCTTTATCGCGGACCGTGAAAAACATCTTGCCCGCATGAAACGCATGATTGCCCTTTCCGATATTGTGAAGCTCTCCGATGAAGATCTGGACTGGTTTGGCGAAAAAGGCAGCCATGACGAGATTGCATCCCGCTGGCTCGAACGTGGCCCAAAGCTGATCGTCATCACCAAAGGCCCCCATGGTGCAGATGCCTACACGGCAAAGGCGACTGTTCGCGTGCCCGGCGTTAAAGTGGATGTGGTGGATACGGTTGGCGCTGGCGATACAGTCAATGCGGGGATCCTCGCAAGCCTGTATCACCAAGGACTTCTCAGCAAAGAAGCGGTTGCACGTCTTGATGAAGACCAGATCCATGCCGCCGTCGCGCTCGGCGTGCGAGCGGCAGCTGTTACGGTTTCCCGCGCCGGAGCCAATCCGCCATGGGCGGTGGAAATGAAAGATTGAACTAGCGTGTGAACGGACACGTCCCTGCCCTTGACCTCAATCACTTAGCGCCTTCTATTGGACGAGGGCGAAAGAGAATCGAATTCAAGCGAGGGACAATCATTGAACGTCTTGCGTATAGCTGCCTTCTCGCAGGGCAATCAGGGCGGCAATCCCGCCGGAGTTATGATATCTGAGAAGATGCCCTCAGCTGAGGACATGCAGAAAATTGCAAAGGATGTTGGCTTTTCGGAAACAGCCTTTGCCATGCCGGAAGCCGGAGGCTTTCGCGTGCGCTACTTTGCGCCGGAAACGGAAATTCCGTTCTGCGGCCATGCCACAATTGCGCTGGGTGCAGCACTTGCAATGCGTGAGGGTGATGGACGCTTTGCATTGAAGCTTAACAATACCGAAATCAGCGTGGAAGGTCGCAAGGAAGGCGAGCTGTTTGCCGCCAGCCTGCAATCACCGGGAACGCGTAATCGTGCTGCAACCGATATGGAAATCGAACAGGCGCTGGCGCTTTTCAATTATGAAAAAGATGATCTTGCGCCGGGCATTCCGCCTGCGCTCATCCATGCCGGAGCCGACCATATCGTTCTGCCTTTGCGCTCACGCGAAAAGCTTGCCGCCATGCATTACGATTTGCAGCGCGGCCGCGTTCTGATGAGCCGTCAGGGCTGGACAACCATATTGTTGATAAACGCCGAAACGCCCACACGCTTCCACAGTCGCAATCCATTTGCCTCGGGTGGCGTCTATGAAGATCCTGCAACCGGCGCTTCAACTGCGGCTTTCGCAGCTTATTTACGCGATCTGGGCTGGCCACATGGTGGCTCCATTGAAGTCTTTCAGGGCGAAGACATGGGAATACCGTGTCATCTTCGTGCAGATATCGGTCTGGAACGTGGTGGATCAATCCGCCTTTCGGGTACAGCGCGTCTGATGGAATAGTAAAACCACAGCTCATTAAAACGCCGATCTGATTAAATCAGATCGGCGTTTTAATTGTTTGTCTTAAAGCGCATCTTGTTCCGAAAACCGCTTCGCACTTTTCGGGATGCGCTCTAGACTTTGACGAGCTGCTCCACCCGCTCTTCATTACCAAAGAATTTGAGATAGCGCTCCACTTCTTTTGGATCGCCGGTCGCCTTTTGCGGATTGTCCGAAAGCTTGACCGCCGGGCGTCCATTGGCATCGATCACCTTACAAACCAGCGATATGGCCTTAAGGCCATGGATCGTTGTCGGCGCGCATCCGGCAAAGTCATTCGTGAGGTTGGTGCCCCAGCCAAAGCTCATGCGCACGCGGCCTTCAAAGTGGCGATAGGTTTCCTCAATCGTATCGACATCGAGCGCATCCGAGAAGATCAGCAGCTTTTCGCGTGGGTCTTTGTCGCGCGACTTCCACCATTCGATAATCCGTTCACCACCTTCAATCGGCGGCGCACTATCAGGACGGAAACCTGTCCAGTCAGCAACCCAGTCCGGCGCATTGCGCAGGAAAGCAGCCGTGCCAAAGGCATCGGGCAAAACAATGAGAAGATTGCCGCCATAATAGCGGTTCCAATCCTGCAACACGCGATAAGGTGCTGTGCGCAGTTCTTCATCTGTATTAGCAAGCGCTGCCAGCACCATCGGCAATTCATGCGCATTGGTGCCAAGCGCTTCCAAATCATTATCCATCGCAAGAAGCACATTGCTTGTGCCGGTGAAGGCGTCGCCAATGCCTTCTTTCAGCGCCTCAACGCACCAGCGCTGCCACAGGAACGAATGACGGCGACGGGTGCCAAAATCGGAAATTTTGAGATCGGGCAATTCGCGCAGCCGCTCGACCTTGCTCCACATTTTGGCTTTAGCGCGCGCATAGAGAACATCGAGCGAGAATGGCCCAAGGTTTTTCATCGCCGCCCGCGAGCGAAGTTCGTTGATAATGGCGAGTGCTGGAATTTCCCACATGGTGGTGTGTGACCAGGGACCATGGAAATGCAGCTCATACTGCCCGTCCTTGCGGCGCAGATCATATTCCGGCAGTTGGAAATCATGCAGCCAGTTAAGAAACTCGGGCTGGAAAATTTGCTTGCGACCGTAAAAGCTGTTACCCGCCAGCCAGATCATTTCTTTCTTGGTAAAGCGAAGCGTGCGCGCATGATCAAGCTGCGCGCGCAACTCGCCTTCGTCAATCTCGTCTGCGAGGCGCACAGAGGTCGTGCGATTGATCAGCGAGAAGGTCGCGTCCACCTTGGGGTAAAGCCCCCAGATCATCTGCAGCATCAGAAGTTTGTAGAAATCTGTATCCAGCAGACTGCGAACAATCGGGTCGAGCTTCCATGCGTGGTTAAAGACGCGCCGCGCGATATCGGTTTTGGCCATGGCGGCCTCCATTGCATGAGCATGGGCTATAATCCCCCAAAGCGATTACAGCCAGAAAGAAAGGCGGGTTTTCACCCGCCTTTTTAAATGCTTCATTCAGATTTGGGAAGCTCTACTATGATGTCGTGTTCACCGTCAGGCTTGATCGGCACACCGTCGGCACTATTGGCCAGCTTAAGACCATTGAGCTTGATCCCCTTCTCTTCGCCACCCACAACGACCTTCACACGATAGAGCGCTGCGCCGAAGCGAAGTTCTGCTTCATAGCCATCCCACTCCGGCGGCAAGGCCGGATCAAGATGCAGACGATCACCGCGCTTGGTCACACCAAGAATGCCTTCCGTTGCCACACGATAGAACCAGCCAGCGGAACCCGTGTACCAGGTCCAGCCACCCTGTCCGCGACGCGGCTCGACGGAGTAAATATCGGCTGCAATCACGTAAGGCTCAACGCGATAGACATCCGGATTGCGGCCGTGGCTGACCGGGCTGATCATCGAGAACAAGCGCCATGCTTCCTTGGCCTTGCCCATACGGGCGAGTGCAAGAATGGCCCATGTTGCACCATGGGTATATTGACCGCCATTTTCGCGAACGCCCGGCGGATAGCCCTTGATGTAACCCGGTTCCTGAACTGTTTTATCGAATGGCGGCGTGAAGAGACGCAGCAATTCACCCTGATCATCGAGCAGGTATTTTTCCAGCGAAGCCATGGCCTGCTCGGAACGCGATGGATCGGCAACGCCAGACAGTACACTCCACGACTGCGCAATGGCATCAATCTGGCATTCGTCGCTGTCTTTTGAACCAAGTGGAGAACCATTGTCGAAGAAGCCACGGCGATACCATTCGCCATCCCAGCCATCGCGATCAAGCGCTTTGGTCAGGCTTTCGAGATGGTCAGCCCATGCTCTCGCGCGGGAATCCTTGCGGGATTCAGCAATCGGGATGAACTGACGCAATGTGTAAGCAAGGAACCAGCCGAGCCACACGCTTTCGCCCTCGCCCTTCACGCCAACAAGATTCATGCCGTCGTTCCAGTCGCCGCCGAGCATCAATGGCAGACCATGCTTGCCAGTGCGTTTGATCGCAAGATCAAGCGCCAGCGCGCAATGCTCATAGAGGCTCACGGTTTGATCAGAAATTTCCGGCTCAAAGAACGCGTCATGTTCACCCTCTTCAAGCAAGCGGCCTTTCAGGAACGCCAGCTTTTCGTCAAGGATCGCATGATCGCCAGTTGTTTGCACGTAAAGCGACGTGCCATAACCAAGCCAGACCACATCATCCGAGATCAGCGTGCGAACACCGGCACCCGTTGCTGGCAGCCACCAATGCTGCACGTCACCTTCCGGGAACTGACGCGAAGCAGCATTAAGGATCTGCGCACGAGCCAGTGAAGGATCAATTAGCAGGAGCGACAGCGTATCCTGCAACTGGTCACGGAAGCCAAAGGCACCACTGGCCTGATAGAAGGCTGCACGAGCCCTGATACGGCAGGCAATCGCCTGATAGGGCAACCAGCCATTGATCAAGAGATCAAATGCCGGATCGGGTGTCTTGACCTGTACGCGATTGAACAAGCCTTCCCAATGTTTGCGTGCCTCATCAAGTTTTTCTTCAAACGATGCCATGCGGCTTTCTGCGACAAGCGCCTTTGCCTGCTGCTGATCGGCAGCATTACCAAGCAGGAACACCACTTCACGGCTTTCACCCGGTCCCACTTCTACGTCAATAGCCAGAGCCGCACACGGATCGCGACCAGCTTCAACCGTGTTGGACAATGTCTTGCCAGCCAGCACGATTTCAGGACGATCAACCGAGCCGGTCGAGCCGATAAACTCGCCACGATCAGCCGTCACCGATTGTGGCTTTTCGCTCGCAGCAAAGAAAGCCACCTGACCAGACTTGTCCGGGTGATATGGATTGCCTGCAAAGAGTGCGCCCAGTTCTTCATCCTGCGAAGGCACGATGAACGGCACATTCTTGGCGCGGGCATTGCCCAGCACCCATTCGACATAGCCATAGGCACGCAGCTTGCGCTTGGAACGGCCCTTATTGGTGATTGTGAGACGGGAAAGCCGCACAGGCTTTTCAGCATCGACAATATGGGTGAGTTCGAGTGCCAGTTCGCCATGCTGGGCAGCAAATGTGCTGTAGCCATGGCTGTGACGCGCTTCATAGGTCACGGCCTCATCACGGAGCACACTTGCTGTTGGCGCAAAGCTACGTCCGGTTTCGCGGTCGAGAATATAGATCGCTTCGCCCGGACGATTTGTGACCGGATCATTCGCCCAAGGGGTAAGCTGATAATCGCGGCTGTTACCTGCCCAAGTGAAGGCAGCACCTTCTGCCGAGACATGGAAGCCAAAGTTCGGATTGGCAATCACGTTGATCCAAGGATGTGGCGTGGTCGTGCGATTGTTGATCCGCACAACATAGCTGCCATCCTGTGCAAAACCACCGTACCCATTCCAGAACTGGAGATCATCGCCGGTTGGTGCCGGACGCACAACAGGCTTTGGCTTGGCAATCAGACGGCGTTCTTCGGTGCCACGTTCGATTGTCGCCGGTGCAAGACCGGCAGCGCCAAGCCCCTGCTGCACGGCAGGAGTCTTGCTATCGCCGCGCGCAGCCAGATCGACGGTCAGTTCTTCACTGCGGCGCAACTGTTCTGCAAGCGAGCCGTTCTGGGCGTGCATCACGATACGCGCGGAAGCAAGCAGCGTATTATAGCTCTCCTCGCTCATCTGATCGCGACGGACAGCAAAAATATGTGGCTGACCACCACCACGGGCGCGGAAGCCCTCGATGATCCAGTCAATCGCGCGTTGCGTATCCTGCGCATAGGAGAAGGCGCGTTCATTCACCGCCACAACGTCTACCGTGAGGCCCTTGCTGCGCCAGTATTCCTGGGCGCGCAAGACGCCACGAAATACGTCGAGATCGGCTTCATTATCGATGCGCAGTGCAAAAATCGGATAATCACCCGAGATGGACATCGGCCAGAGGTCTGACTGTTTGCCAAGACCCGCAGCGATGGTTTCCGGCGGCTGACGCATGGTCCGCTCCGGATAGAGCAGATAGGCCGCAACCTTCTGATAGTCGGCTGCTTCCGCTGGCTTGATGCCGATATGGTAGAGCTGCACCTGCGAACTCGTCCATGACAGCGAATATTCGCGAACGAAAGTTTCCGGATGACGGTGGGTTGCAACAGCATGTTCCACCGCATCGCGGCTACCGCCCGCAAATGTCCAGAAAACCAGACTGACCTTCTTATGCGCAGGAACGCGGACACGCGTGCGTACAGATGCAATCGGATCGAGCACGCAACCCTGACTTCCAGTGAACTTTGCACCTTCATCAAAGGCGCTCGCATCGCGCAGCGAACGGCCACGCCCGATGAAAGCACGGCGGTCGGTTTCGACCTCCGTTTCACGGACTGAGCCGGACAGATCTGTAACGAAATGTGCGACATGAATATCCGGGTCGGACGGTGCACGTTTGCGACGCTTCGCATAGATGGTCGAGCCATTATCTGCGATTTCCGTTTCAACGAACATCTTGGCAAATGCCGGGTGAGCGGCATCGCTGTCGCTGTCGGTCAGCACCAGTTCAGAATAGGACGTCACTTCAATCACGCGATCACGCGCCGACGTGTTGATGATGTCGAGCCTGCGGCCTTCACCATCGGATTGCGATGAGACAATCACTTCCACAACTGTCTTGATGTCACCGGCGGTCTTGTAGAACTCTGCCTTATCTTCGGTGAAGACAGTCTTGGTTTCTTCGTCCGGGTTGCGGACTGGTTCACCGGTCGCCGACCACCAGTAGCCGCTTTCCATATCGCGCAGGAACAGGAAGCTGCCTTGCAGATCTTCCGATGCATCGGCATAGAAACGCGTGATATCCCAATTGTGCCAGCGGCTATAGCCGGAACCATTGGCCGTGACCATGAGCGCATATTGGCCATTCGACATCATATGTGTGGTGCGCGGTGCCTTGAATGGCTCATCAATGATCCGCATTGGGGCATCATCAAAGCCACCCGAATCCACATGCATCGGATTTTCCGTTTTGGCGTAGATCATCGGGATTTCGCGCGGTGCTTTTTCCTGCAACAGCAGTTCTGCTGCTTCGATCACCGGGTCGGAGTGGAAACGCTCACGCATACGGCCTTCGAAAATCACGTTGTTGACTGCGATAATCGACATGCCGTGGTGGTGAGCATAGTAGTTCTTCACGACCGCGCAGGTTTCACCTTCGCGCACACGCGATGGGGTGAAGTCTACCGAATCGTGGAAGCCATAGCGACCCAGCGCACCGAGCTTTGCCAGACGCTTCAAGTTCGCGACGGCTGCGGCTGGCTGATACTGCGCGGCAAGCAAGCTTGCATAAGGCGCGATAACGGCATTGCGCGACAGGCCACGCTGGAGGCCGAGATTCGGCACGCCAAAGTTGGAATACTGGTAATTCATATGCGCGTCACGCGCATTAAAGGCAGCCTCCGAGATACCCCATGGCAGACCACGCGAGGTGGCATAATCGATCTGGCGCTGCACCACGAGCTTGTTGGTCTGATCAAGCAGCGAACCAAGCGGCTCGGACATGACCAGCGGTGGCATCAGATATTCAAACATCGAGCCAGACCAGGAGAGCAGAGCCCCTTTCCAGCCCACGGGCACCAGAAGGCGACCGAGTTTGAACCAATGCTCAACCGGAACATCGCCCTTGGCGATGGCGAACAGGCTTGCAAGACGCGCTTCGGAAGCCAGAAGATCGTAGCAGCTTTCGTCCAGTTCGTTTTCCTGTACGCGGAAACCGATGGACAGAAGACGACGCTCCTTGCGTTCAAGGAAGCCGAATTGCATGTCGAATGCCAGCTGACGCGAACGTCCTGCCAGATTGCGCAGACGTTCGCGCAGATCGTCTGTGTTGTGTTCGCCAACGGAATCGTCCGTGTGCGCCTTGCAGGTATCGACGAGAATATTGGCCCATTCTCGGGCTTCAGCGCTTGCCGGTGTTTCAATCTCACCGTCGAGCTCTTCCATCAGGCGCACAATATCGGTCGCAAAAAGCGACAGATTGATCGTGCGGAAAGATGCGGTTTCCGGCTCTTCTTTGATGGTGCGAACGGCGCGACGGAAATTGGCAATCCGCTCTTCCAGACGACGACGAAGCGGACGCAGGATACGGCGATCATCTGGAATCTGTGCGATGGCTTCCTCAAGAACGTCATTCACATCGAGAATGCCGTCGAGATCGCCTTGCACATAGACGCTTGGCGCTTCCGCCCATTCTTCGAGTGCCGAAGAAAGGGTCACAAGATGGCCAGCCAAATTGCCACTATCAACCGCAGAAACATAGAGCGGACGCATCGGTGTCAGCGTATTTGTTTCATACCAGTTGTAGAGATGGCCCTGATATTTCTCCATCTTTTCAAGCGTGGTGACAGTCTTTTCGATGCGCTCAAGCGTTTCGTCAAAGCCGATCCAGCCGAAATCGCGTGCAGCGATCACCGAGAGAACATAGACGCCAATATTGGTGGGCGATGTGCGCTGTGCCACAATCGGTGCCGGGTCCTCCTGGAAGTTATCCGGCGGCAGATGGTTGTTTTCCTCATTGGCGAATTCAGCGAAATAGCGCCATGTGCGACGCGCATAGCGGCGCAGATCAGCCTTGTCGGAGGAGAGAACTTCGAGCGTATCCTGCGGCTTCGCAGAACGGCTGACCAGCCAGGCAATCAGGGGCGAGGCAAACCAGATAACAGCAAACGGCGCTGCGATAAGCGCTGCATGACTTTCGGCACCGAGCGGAATGAAAAGCGCGATAGCCGCAATGACCATAGCAGGCCACATGAGCTGGAAATAATAGAGCAACGTATCCGGCGACGATTTCGCCTGCGCTGCCGTTTTCCATTCCAGCAGATCGCGATGCGAGACGAAAAGACGATAGATCGTGCGTGCAATGGCGTCAGCCATCAAAAATGCCGAATGGGCTATAAAGGTGGTCCGCAGTGCAACATCTGCTGTCCCGAGCGCAATATCTGTCAGGACTGATTGCGCATGCCCTTTCAGCGAATAATCCATATTCGACGGAATAAGGTTGGTGACGATGCCCAAAGTTGGCGCCACAAACATGCTGAGGATCAAAAATGCCTGCCAGACAGCGGCGACACCGATCGGCAGAATGGTCCAACCGACGACCGATGCAAGCAACCACATAATAGGGGAGAGCGAACGACGCAGATTGTCGATCATTTTCCAGCGTGTAACGTTGCTCACAGCCCGACGTGTCGAAAACAGCCACGGCAAAAGCTGCCAGTCGCCACGCGCCCAGCGATGGTGGCGCGAAACATCAACATTATATCCAGTCGGATAATCTTCAACGACTTCGACGTCGCTGACAAGGGCCGCACGGGCGTAGCCGCCCTCGAGAAGGTCATGGCTGAGAAGTGTATTTTCAGGAACGCGATTTTTCAGCGCTCTTTCAAAAGCATCGATGTCGTAGAGACCCTTACCCGTGAAAGTGCCTTCGCCAAGCAGATCCTGATACGTATCCGAAACGGCAAAGACGTAAGGGTCGATACCGCGATTGACGGAAAAAACGCGCTGGAGGAACGAGGCTTCATCGCCGGTCGTGAGTGATGGCGTAACGCGCGGCTGCAAAATACCATAACCGCGAACCACGCGGCCAGTTTTCTCATCGAAAACCGGGCGATTCAGCGGATGGCTGAGCTTGCCGACCAGATGAGTGACCGATTCCGGTGTCAGACGCGTATCAGCATCAAGCGTCATCACATATTTGATGTCTTTTGGCAGACGTGCATCAGCTGGGAAATAGCTTGTATCCTGATCGCCACGCAGCAAAAGGTTCAGCTCATGCAGTTTGCCACGCTTGCGCTCCCAGCCCATCCAGCAGCCCTGCTTCTCATTGTAAAGGCGGCGCCGGTGAAGGAGGAAGAAGCGCGGCTGATCATCGCCAGTGTAGTGCTCGTTGAGCTTGGCGATTTCTTCACGCGCATATTCATAGATTTCCATGTCGGCAGGCGTGATTTCCTGCTTCGCATCTGTCCAGTCACTCACCAGGGCGAAATAAATCTCACCACGCGGATTGGTCAGATAATGGACTTCCAGATTGCGGATCTGCTCGTCAATGGAATCACGCGATGTGATCAGAGTCGGCACGGCAACGAGCGTACGCGCCTCGGCAGGCAGACCTTCCTTATATTCAAACCCGATAAGGCGCGTCGGTGCCACGAAGCGCGGCACAAGCGCGTTGAACAGCGAGTAGGAGGCATCCATCGCCGGGAACAGTGCAAGCAGGGTGAAAAGCGTACGCAGATCAGCCGAAAGGCCAGCCTTCATCATGCAGTAATGTACGATTCCCAGAATGATAACGGTGAAGATCGCAGTCGGCACAAACAGACCCAGCAAGCCAAGACCGCGATAAAAACGAAGAGCTTTGGTACCGAAAGGCGCTTTATAGCCGCAAATTTTTTCAAGTTCTTCGCGGCCATCTCCAGACAGATAATAGGCGATAGAGCCTTTGCCTTCGGGCTGGTCGTCATCGACCTTGCTCTGCTCCGCCAGTTTGAGCGCTGCCCAGGTGATGTCGATTTCGCTCATGTTCGAATAGCGAGCGAGCTTTTCAATCGTTACACGATAGGCATTGCGCGAGCGGAAATCGAGCAGTTCGAAATCGCTATGATCACGCAGGATCGCATCGACTTCGTTGACTGTTTCAAACCATGTTTCCCAGTCAATATCGTCAATGCGCTTGAGGCTTGTGATCGCATTGCCCATCGTGACGCCGCCAGTGGACTGGCGGGCATGTTCTTCGACAATCGCATCTTCGGCGTTGCTGCCTTCCTGCTCGAGGATGCGCTCAAGCCATAGGGAAGCAGCGGAAGTATCGGTGGAAGCGCTGCGCAGACGATAAAGCAGATGCGTAGCAAAAGTGCTATCGCGGGCGGCCTGCGAATATTGCGCAAGAACCGTCTCCAGTTCCGACGCGTCGGAAGCAGTTACAATGCGGTCAGCTGCGGTGTTGGCGAGATTGCGCATATTGCGTGCGCGATCAACACGCAGCGCCAAACGGCGCACATTCTCAATCAGGAAATAGCGCACAGCCGATGGCAGTGCCCACAATTCACCAATCTTGAGCGGCTCGACCGTCTGGAACCCCTGCACAAGCGCTGTCAGCGATTTGAGCGAAAAATTACTGTCTGTATGCGCGACATAAAGCCAAGCGAGCGCAAAAATGCGCGGCATATTTTTCTGTGCGGCATAGGTCGGCAACTGCCGGATAAACTTACGGGGCAAATCGCGTCGGGTTTGCTGCGCCGTCTTATCCACCTGATAGTGGTTATCGAGCAGCCATTGTGCCGCCGGAGTGATGGTTTCGCCTGCGCGCGATGCCGCATCCGACGAACGATAGGCATGCAATATAAGCTTGCCGTTTTCGGACAAGCGCTCATCAAATTCGAAGGACTGATAGCCGGGCAATGGCAGCTCATCCCCCCGCGCGACAGATGCAGCGAGTTCGCGCAGCTCATCGTCGCTTTTATAAAGAGCTCGTATAGGAGAAGGTTGCTCTGGCGGAATTTGATCCGAAGTCTTGCGATCGACGATGGATGAATTTGACGGCGAAGAAGACAATTCCGGCATGTGCCTTAACAGCCTTTCGGGAGGAAATGAGTTGAATACGGCGGGTGAATACTAGGCTCAGTTCAGAAAACGACAGTATCCATAATCGGTTCCCTGAATGTCTGTATCATTTGACCAAAATACGACGACGGATTGTGCTGATATTCAAATCGGTTAAATCGCAACGCACAAATCTTTCCCATTGGTAATGTTGCGTTATGAAATATGCGGTTTCCACAACTCTAACATACTGAAAATAAAAATAATACCACTCAGAGTCTAAGTTCTTAGCAATGCTTAGAGAACGAGCAAGACTGTACCAAATACAAAAACATCCGCACCCCCTTCAGGATGCGGATGATGATTTGAGAGAATAAATCGGCTGCGCGGCAGATTTATGAAGCCTTATTGAGTACATTTGATGCATTTTCAGCGTCTTCGCGGCCAAAAACCTTCCAATAACGTGGACGAAAGGCGATGCGACTTTTTTCCGACGCAGGATGTTCGGCAGGGATTTCAATTTCAACCCGCTCTCGCGCACCACCGATTTCCAATTCGACACGGCGCTTGCCGCCTGATCTGCGGCTCGCAATCACAGTACCAGCGATACAACCGCCGCAACCATCAAGCAGTTCAACTTCATGCGGACGGAAGAAAAGCTGTGCTTCGCCGTCAGCCTTGTTCTCGACCCTGAGGCCAATATTACGATCTGCAAGCCAGACTTCACCATTCTCAATGCGCACGGGCAAAGTGCTCGATTCGCCTATGAAGCCGTAAACAAACGGCGAGTTCGGATTGTCGTAGACCTCATCCGGCGTGCCGATCTGCTCGATACGCCCCTGGCTCATAACAACAACCCGGTCGGCCAGCTCAAGGGCTTCGTCCTGATCATGCGTCACGAAAACAGTGGTGTGGCCGGTGTTGTCGTGAATTTCGCGCAACCAGCGGCGCAGCTCTTTGCGCACCTGCGCATCAAGCGCGCCAAAAGGCTCATCGAGCAACAACACCTTCGGCTCAATCGCCATGGCGCGGGCAAGAGCGACGCGCTGACGCTGACCACCAGAGAGCTGAGACGGGTAGCGGTTTTCGAGGCCTTTGAGCTGCACGAGATCAAGAAGCTCAAGCGCGCGGCGGCGGATTTCTGCACTTTCGGGGCGCGTGCGGCTTGGACGAACCTTAAGGCCAAAGCCGATATTGTCGGCAACCGTCATATGGCGAAACAGCGCATAATGCTGAAACACGAAACCGACATTCCGCTCCTGCACGCTTTTGTGCGAAGCATCTTCATCACCAAAATAAATGGCGCCATCAGTTGGCTTTTCCAGACCAGCAATCAGGCGCAGCAAAGTTGTCTTGCCGGAGCCAGACGGTCCAAGCAAAGCAATCAACTCGGATGAACGAATATCAAGCGAAACATTATGCAATGCCGGAAAGCGAGCAAACTCTTTACGCACACCGGCGACACGAACTTCCATTCCAGATCCTTTCCCCTACCGCCACTGGTCAACAAAACCGGGCGGCTTATTCTCTTGTATCTAATCTAAGTGTTAATGCCCGTTACTGCCAGCCAGTTCATCGCCATAGCGCAACTCCAGAAACGCTTTAACCGCCAGTGTCACGAGAGCCAGCAAGGCCAGCAGCGATGCCACGGCAAAGGCCGCTACGAAGTTATACTCGTTATAGAGAATTTCGACATGCAGCGGCATGGTGTTGGTCAGACCGCGAATATGCCCGGATACAACGGAAACCGCCCCAAACTCGCCCATCGCGCGGGCATTACAAAGCAGGACGCCGTAGAGAAGGCCCCATTTGATATTGGGCAGGGTAACGTAGCGAAAGGTCTGCCAGCCATTCGCGCCCAGTGAAATAGCCGCTTCTTCATCACCGCTGCCCTGTTCCTGCATAAGCGGGATCAGTTCGCGTGCCACAAAGGGAAACGTTACAAACAAGGTTGCCAGAACAATTCCGGGGACGGCAAAAAGAATTTGTATATTGTGGCTTTCAAGCCAGGGGCCGATCAGGCCATGGCTCGCGAAAAGCAGCACAAAAACAAGACCGGAAATCACCGGCGAAATCGAGAATGGCAGATCAATCAACGTCGTCAGAAGCGCCTTGCCCTTGAACTCAAATTTGGCAATCGCCCAGGCAGCAGCGACACCAAAAACCAGATTGACCGGCACGGAGATCACGGCGACCAGAAGTGTAAGTTTAATCGCAGCAATTGCATCCGGTTCAACCAATGCCGCCAGATATTCGCCGGTGCCTTTGCGGAAAGCCTCTACAAAGACAGCAATGACTGGGAGGATCAGAAAAAGCGCAAGAAACAGAAGGGCTATGCCGATGAGAATGATGCGCGTCGGCAAACTTTCGGTCACAGCGCTGCGCGTGGAAGAGTTAGACGCCATAGCCGTACTTCTTTCTTGTCCACGACTGGATCAGATTGATGAACAGCAACATGGCAAATGACAGCGCCAGCATGACAGTCGCGAGTGCGGTTGCGCCCGCGTAATCATATTCCTCCAGCCGGATCACAATCAGGAGCGGGGCAATTTCGGAGACATAAGGCGTGTTGCCGGCAATGAAAATGACGGAACCATATTCACCAACACCACGCGCAAAAGCCAGTGCGAAGCCTGTGAGAATAGCCGGTTGAAGGCTTGGTAACAGCACGCGCCAGATGGTCTGAAAGCGCGATGCGCCCAAAGTGGCCGCCGCTTCTTCAACCTCCCGGCTGATTTCTTCCATGATCGGCTGCACAGTGCGTACCACGAATGGCAGACCGATAAAGATCAGTGCCACGACGATGCCAGCGCGCGAGAAGGCGATTTTTATATTAAACGGCGCAAGCAGACTGCCAATCCAGCCATTGGGCGCATAAATGGATGCCAGCGCGATACCAGCGACGGCTGTGGGGAGTGCAAAGGGAATATCGACAATCGCATCGATGAACCGACGCCCCGGAAAACGATAGCGCACCAGCACCCATGCAAGAATGACACCAAAGACCACATTGACCAGCGCTGCGATAAAAGCAGTGCCGAAGCTTGTTTCAAGCGCCGCCACCGTGCGTGCATCCGTCACGATCTTCCAAAATCCTGCAAAGCCCACATCAGTGGAACGCAGCACCAAAGCTGCCAGCGGAATAAGAATAAGCAGAGTCAAATAGGCGACACTAAAACCGAGAGTCAGTCCAAAGCCCGGAATGACGCTCGGTTTTCTAAAATGCCACCCTGCTCTGACCGGTGCAGGGTGAGAAGACATTGTTATGTTCCCTTTTATTGGTCGTACTGACCTTGCCTATTTTGCTGGCTTATAAATCTGATCGAATGTTCCGCCGTCACCAAAATGATAGGGCTGCGCCTTAGCCCATCCGCCAAAGATTGGATCATCAATCGTCACAAGCTGCAACTGCGGGAATTCACGCTTCTGGTCAGCAGGAACAACATCGGGCTTGGATGGGCGATAAAAATGCTTGGAAGCCAACGCCTGGCCTTCCGGCGAATAGAGATATTCGAGATAAGCTTCTGCAACCTTGCGCGTCCCGTTCGCATCAGCATTCTTGTCAACGAGTGCCACGGGTGGTTCTGCTAAAATCGATTGCGGGGGCACGACGATGTCAAAGGCGTCGTCACCAAATTCGGCGACGGAAAGATAGGCTTCGTTTTCCCAGGCCAGAAGCACATCACCCAACTGACGCTGCACAAAGGTCGTGGTGGAACCGCGTGCGCCCGTATCAAGCACCGGCACATGACGGAACAGTTCGCCGATATATTCCTTTATCTTGGCTTCATCGCCGCCATATTCTTTATGCGCCCATGCCCATGCCGCAAGATAATTCCAGCGGGCACCGCCGGACGTCTTCGGATTTGGCGTGATAACTTCTACGCCATCCTTGACCAGATCACCCCAATCCTTGAGGCCTTTTGGATTGCCTTTGCGCACAAGGAAAACAATCGTGGACGTATAAGGCGATGAATTGTCTGGAAGGCGCTTGCGCCAATCCTTGTCGATCTTGCCGGAATGCTCGACGATGGCGTCAATGTCGCTTTCCAGTGCCAGTGTGACGACGTCCGCCTTCACACCATCAATAACTGAACGCGCCTGCTTGCCCGATCCGCCATGCGAAGCGCGAATGGTGACCGTCTCACCAGTCTCGTCTTTCCAATGCTTGGCAAAGGCTGCGTTGTAATCCTTATAGAGCTCTCGTGTTGGATCATAGGACACATTGAGCAATGTCTGGTCAGCTTGGCTTGCCTGAATCCCACCGGCAAGCGCTGCGGTCGCAACAAAAGCTGCAAGCGCGAATGAAAATTTCGATATTTTCCTCGACATGTTCAGGTCCACCTCTGCGCGTTTCATTCCGCAAAGAATATCAGAGGTCATGGCTCACAGGATGCCACAAGGATTCTGTTATTCAAACGCAGTACGAAATTTCTGAGCGATCAAACTAGACTGTAAGGAATAAATTTCCAACCATCCATCCCGATAGTTGGGGGTGGAGGTAAGAAACATTTATAGAATGAAGAAAGAGAAATGTGTTCTTAAATCGAACTACAACCTTGAAAAAGTGGGACCCGGATTGGGATTGCGGGGGCAAATTTCTTCCGGGCCCCTGCCGATCTAACGACCAGCAGACTTACAACGGGCGACCGTGATTTCGGTTCCATTAGAATATTGAAAATTTTAATTTTATTGGTTTTCGGTACTTGTGCGCTTAACCGTGAAACGGCTTTCTTAAACCACAATAAAATATCGCCATATTACAATGCGACTGGCATAAAACTCACATGACAGCAGAGGTCATCATGAAACGTAAAATTCAACACATGATCATCGCATTCTGTGCGGCTTTTCTGACCGCCGGACCCGTTTTGGCCCAAACGATCAGCCGTGATTCAGTTTTTAGAACTGACTATATTTGTGAACGCGGTGTCGTCGTTCCGGTCACCTATATCCATGCCGGTGAAGAGCCAGCCTTTGCAGTGCTCGATGCCGAGGGAAAAATGGTTGCACTGCAATGGCACGATGCATTGAAAAAATATGTCGCTATGGATGAACAGGACAGCTATCGCTGGAATGAAAAAGACGGAAAGGCTGTTTTAACGCATCTTGAAGCTGATGATTCAGCGAAGGAAGTGACGATACTTGCAGCCTGCCGCGCAGACAATAGTGAAGAATAAATCTTATCAGGGGACGAGGTAATGCTTGTCCCATTGATCCTGTGGAACTTCGTCGCCGATTTCATAATCGAACGACGTGATGCTGATATGATCATCAGCAGTCTTGCAGACAAATGCGAGCTTGTACCAATGCTCGCCACTGCGGAAGGCTGCACCATCGGCCTTGATAGTGTTTTTACCGGTGAGCGGATCAGAAAAGGCATAAGCCAGCACCTTATCGACCGATAACTTTCGCACATCACGGCTGATCTGTTCCATTGCCTCGACATCACAGCGCTGCTCAAGACGTGTTGAAGGATCAAGCTTCTCAAGCTGCGCTTTTTCGAGCGCAGTCATTGCCACAGAGGGAGCATTGAGAGAAACGACGAGTGATAGAGTGCAGAGAGAGAAAAGACCTGTCGCGGTCAAACGGGAAAACAAGATGGATAGAAAATTCATTGGACTCCAAGAAACTCACTTTTTTTAATTTTGAATGGGTATGCTACAAATCCGTAAACCACACGGGATTCACAAGTTTACGAGTATGGCTTCGAACCCGAAATTCGCTCAGAGAACTGCTTCAAAATGATACGAATTTTGCGTTCGCCATACTAGCATATTTTTGGGGGGCTTCGTCGACACTCACATCATTGTTATCGAAAAAACTTTTATCAATAAATTACTTAGTACATTAAACAGTATCATGGTCCAAAGAACGTTCGGTTCCTTCCTGCTTCCTTGGCTGCATACAAAATCTTGTCCGCCGCTTCGACCGTCTTCCAGAAATGCCCCTGACTGTCGAGCTTAGCAGCGCCGAAGCTACACGTAACACGCTCATCTGCCGACAAACGCGCAAATTGTCGATTATTCACAGTTTCGCGAATTGTCTCCACCAGAGCTAAGGCTTCATCGGAAGGCATATCGTCGAGATAAAGAATAAACTCTTCACCTCCGATACGCGCCGTTAAATTGCGATCACCAGAATAAGATTGAAGAATATCTGAAAACTCTTTCAACACAGCATCGCCCACTGCATGGCCATGGAGATCGTTGATCGTTTTAAAATGATCAATGTCACAAGCAACAATCCACCCGGAAAGATTGCTGCGCTCGGCCGCCCGCATACGCTCTTCAAACCCGCGACGATTGAGCAGACCTGTTAGCGGATCACTGTCGCGTTCATGCGCGAGTTCGCTCAAGCGATCAGCACCAACGGCCGCGAACAACACCAATCCGGCGATCAGCGATGCAACTGCTGTTGAAAATACAGTCCATTGCCAAAACGGCGTAAAGGCAAAATCGATTGCCGTTTCACCGGAAACAGAATGAGCTGTCAGCAAAGTCCGTGGGAAAAACTGTAAAGCAACGAGGAGGAGCATGCCGAGCGTCACTCTATCGGCAGTCGTTCCCTTTATTAGACGTCTCAAAAACCACACGATCGTCAAGATCATGAAAGCAAGACCAAAATTAACAACATATACCCGGCCAATCAGGCTCGGTGAGACATATAGGAAATAGACGACACCACTAAAAATACAAACGAGACTGGCACTGCAGAACCAAAAAGGAATGCGGAGGCCAGATCTCTGAAGAATACCATGTCCGCCTGCCAAGATACCCAAGACATAGATGGTCGCTGTCAACATTGTGTTGAAGGCATCATCAGCCGGAATATCAACCAGCTGTGAAAGCATAGCTAAACCGATGAAGGAAAAGCACAGGGCGCACCACAACAGATAAGTGCGCCGTCTATCGATGCCCCAAACGATGACAAAGGCCAATGAAAAAACAATAAGAACGGCTGGCAGTACATAAAGCATCAATTATTTTCTTATCTCGACATCCATAAAATCTTATCTCTCTCATCGGTTAAAAACACAATTCAGTAAATCAACCAGCAAGCTGAAAACTATCAAACGCACTTAATTTAAGCTATATGGCCATGCTTGAAACCAGTCGAGATAACGAGCCAACAATGCTGGTCGATCTTGGCTGGCCGTTGGCGAAAGGAAGAAATATGAAACCTGTGTTCCTGCAATTGCAATGCGCGCCTGGCAAGACATATGACGTTGCAGATATTTTGTATAAGCGTGAGATCGTATCAGAGCTTTATTCCACCAGCGGAGAGTATGATCTTCTGGCAAAAATTTATGTGAAAGAAGGCGACGATATCGGCAAGTTCATCAATGAAAATGTGTTGAATATTCCGCACATTGTGCGCTCGCTCACCACACTCACCTTCACAGCGTTTTAGCGCTACGAAGCAAGCTTTGGCGATTTGTATAAATGACAGATCGTCAGCATCGCGCGCAGTAAAGATTTGATTCACCATTCAAGGGTTATACTTTTTGCTCAGGGAACCTCCCTGTGTCCTTGCGCATTGTTTCTGTGATAGCCCGCGCAAACGGGTTTACTGAAAACTAAACAGAAAGCGACATTGGAAAGACGATGGACAATCTCGAACAAAGGCGGATACTGGTCGTTGAGGACGAAATTTTCGTCGCTCTTGACGTAGCCGCTACTGTGGAAGATGCCAACGGCACTGTTGTCGGCCCCGTAGGCACAGTTAAACAGGCAATTGATCTTATCAACAAACAAGATGTTGATGCTGCAATTCTTGATGTAAATTTGGCCGACGGTGATCTTGAACCTATTCTTGACAGGTTGAAGAGCCGCAACGTTTTCGTCGTTATTCACACCGGTGGTGGATTTCCGCCACATCTCTCGTCGCGGTATCCCGAAGTACCTGTTTTTCATAAGCCAGTACCGCCATATGTGTTGACGCGTGCGTTGGCGTCGGCCTTATCACCTCAAATGGCTCAACGTCTGTAATGCGTGGTCTTTTTCCCGACTTCGCGACTGTTCTTAAACAGACAGAGCCAGCTGAGATTGAGGACGCGTTATCACGTGACACCCAGGCAAGGTGTGCTTCAGCGATATTTGCAGCTGATTTGAATCCTTTGAACGCATCTTCGGGGCGCCCTGATCTGTTTGATGTCGAAAACACTATCCATAACGCTGTCGCTCCCGATCAACAAAATGTCGAACTCACACAGCGTATGAAACATCAGTCCTCATCACAGATAAGCGCAGAGCTCGGTCTTCATTCCAACATGAAGCGTATTGAGCTACAACGCTTGAGACGCAGTTTTGCAGCACAGAACCACCCTGACCGCTTGCCGCAAGAGTTTCGTCTGGCTGCGGAACAGCGGATGAAAACCGCAAATGCGCTGCTCGATGATGCCATGGCCTTTGCACCAAATGAGCTTTAAGAAATTTCCTTACGTTTAAAGCTTTAAATCTTTTGCATTATATCAATTTTATGTTAGATTAACTGCGTCGGTGTCTGCAATTTTCATTGCGCGCCTGAATCTTCCGTGGAATGCAACGTGCCTTCAAAATAGTGCGCCAGTGCAGTCTCTGGGGCAATTTGCGCTTTGCTCTGCGGAAAAGGTTCTGTCATACCGACTTGAAAGTTAGAACAGTTCCTAAAAGGTTTGAAAATGCCTCCTTATCGTTCGCGTACTACCACCCACGGCCGCAATATGGCTGGCGCGCGCGGCCTATGGCGCGCCACCGGCATGAAAGATGAGGATTTTGGCAAGCCGATTATTGCTGTGGTGAACTCATTCACGCAGTTTGTACCGGGCCATGTGCATCTGAAAGACTTGGGCCAGCTTGTCGCGCGCGAAATCGAAAGCGCGGGTGGCGTGGCCAAGGAATTCAACACCATTGCAGTCGATGACGGTATCGCGATGGGCCATGACGGCATGCTCTATTCGCTACCATCGCGTGAACTGATCGCCGACTCGGTCGAATATATGGTCAATGCCCATTGTGCCGATGCGATGGTCTGCATTTCCAACTGTGACAAGATCACGCCCGGCATGCTGATGGCATCGCTGCGTCTTAATATCCCGGTGGTTTTCGTGTCGGGCGGCCCGATGGAAGCCGGTAAGGTTATCTGGGACGATCAGGTCAAGAAGCTCGATCTCGTGGATGCTATGGTTGCAGCGGCTGACGATCACTATACAGACGATCAGGTCAAGGCGATTGAACGCTCCGCCTGCCCGACCTGCGGTTCGTGCTCAGGCATGTTCACAGCCAATTCGATGAACTGCCTGACCGAAGCGCTTGGTCTGTCGTTACCGGGCAACGGGTCAACGCTCGCAACGCATGCCGACCGCAAGCGTCTCTTTGTCGAAGCCGGTCATCTGGTTGTCGATCTTGCGCGCCGTTATTATGAGCAGAACGATGAAAGCGTGTTACCACGCTCGATCGCAAGCTTCCCGGCATTTGAAAACGCCATGACGCTTGATATCGCCATGGGCGGATCGACCAACACGGTTCTGCATCTTCTTGCTGCTGCACAGGAAGCTGAAATCGACTTTACCATGGCGGACATTGATCGCCTGTCGCGTCGTGTACCGGTTCTGTGCAAGGTCGCACCGGCCAACAACACAGTTCACATGGAAGACGTCCATCGTGCCGGCGGCATCATGGGCATTCTCGGCCAGCTCGACAAGGCAGGCCTGATCAATACTGACCTGCCAACCGTGCACAGCGAAAGCATGGGCAAGGCGCTTGATCATTGGGACGTGACCCGTACCAACAGCGAAATGGTGCATAAGTTCTATTCGGCTGCACCGGGCGGAGTACCCACACAGGTGGCCTTCTCTCAGGAACGCCGCTTTGACAGCGTTGATACGAACCGTGAAACGGGCGTTATCCGCTCGAAAGAACATGCGTTTAGTCAGGATGGTGGTCTGGCGGTTCTTTACGGCAATCTCGCCGAAGATGGCTGCATCGTGAAGACGGCAGGCGTGGATGATTCCATCCTGAAATTCTCCGGCCCTGCCCGCATTTTTGAAAGCCAGGACACGGCCGTGCTCGGCATTCTGAACGGCAAGATCAAGGCTGGCGACATTGTGCTGATCCGCTATGAAGGTCCGCGTGGCGGTCCGGGTATGCAGGAAATGCTCTATCCGACCAGCTACCTCAAGTCGAAGGGTCTGGGTAAGGCTTGCGCGCTGATCACCGACGGACGTTTCTCGGGTGGCTCATCGGGTCTTTCGATTGGTCACGTTTCGCCGGAAGCAGCTGAAGGCGGTACGATCGGTCTGGTGCGTGAAGGCGATATCATCGATATCGATATTCCAAACCGCACGATCCATCTGGCTGTTGATGATGCAACGCTGGCACAACGCCGCGCCGAGCAGAATGAAACAGGCTGGAAGCCACTGGAACAGCGCAAGCGCAAGGTTTCAACCGCGTTGAAGGCTTATGCTTCCATGGCAACCAGTGCTGCCAAGGGCGCGGTGCGGAAATTACCCGATTAAATACAGATTTGGATCAAAGGGATTTTACAATCCTTTTGATCCTTTTATCTTGATTAATTGATATACAAATTATAAATTTACTTTTCTCCGTATTTTATAATCCAATTATTTTCATCTGGGTAATTTAGCAATGTAACACCACATTTGTTCGATGGTATTGTTTTAATAGGAATGTTGTATTTTCCATATTTACTATCAAAATTTTGCACCGAAATTGCACTTAATTCAATTTCCGTTTTAACGAGCTCGCTACACGGGTCAGAAGACCCTTCAACCCACCCTTGTGGATAGCTAAAACCCATATTTCCACGAAGAATTTCAAATTCACCTATTACAACCGACTGAACGAATTTACCGGTTTCGTCCCACTCATCTAATATGCCCTTTACAATGGTATGTTGATTATTAACATCAGTTATATTGGCACTTAGCCTGTACTTATGCTTTTCCTGCGTAGGAAGCGTAACTCCGCAAGATACACCCGGGCCACCATCCGCGCCTCTTGAACAGTTTGAACTATACAAAGTCCCCGCTTGCGTTCCAAAATACGAAAAGTGTGCCTGTCCAGGATAGTCTTGTGTTCGTTGTGTGGGATTAATGCCCATATAAAGAGTGTCACCCCCACCCCTACCATTCCAAGGATCAAGCCAAAATTGAGTTGCAACAAAACGAGTTCCAATTGGCGAAGAACTAATAACATTGAATTTATATTCAATAAAAAGAGATGAAAAATACCTCAACGGCCTATTTTTATTTGTATCATCATAACTAATATTAGCCACATTTGTCAAAGGGTCAGTTGGTGGAAAATATTGAGATGAAGCACTGCCGATTAGTGTCAAATAAAATATAATAGATAGAAAAGCTCGCATATAGCACCCAATCAAAATGAATATTCGTAAACATTCTTTTTAAAATCAGCTAAATCCAAGCTGTAAAATCTATCAATAAGACAATTGAGATGACTTGTTGGTCAGTACTCTTTCCACCGCAGGCATCAGGTCATTCTTGACCGACTCCGGCGTGAATGGCCCGACATGCTTGTAGACGATCTTGCCACTGTGATCGACGAGGAAGGTCTCAGGCACGCCGTAAACGCCCCATTCGATGGCTGAGCGTCCAGCACGGTCGGCACCGACTGCGGCAAATAGATTGCCGAGATCACCTAAGAAACGGCGAGCGTTTTCGGGCTGATCCTTGTAATTCAGGCCCACCACCCGGATGCGCTTGTCCTTGGCGATTTCCATCAACATCGGATGCTCCTGACGGCAGGGAACGCACCATGATCCCCACACATTGACAAGTGTGAGTTTGCCCTTGAAGTCTTCACTGTTAAGGCCCGGCACAGGTGTGCCGTCCTGCAAAAGACCTTCCACGGGCGGGAGATTGGTTTGTGGGGCATCCTTGCCGATGAGTGCGGACGGAATAGTCGTATTGTCTTTACCTGATAAGAGCTGCACCGCAAAGATTGCGGCAAGACCGACGAAAATCATCAACGGCAGCAGCGCAACCCAGGTTGCGCGTTTGTTTGTCGCTTCAGTCATTGTGCAGAACCGGATGCTTTGTCTGAACGGCGGCGCACGCCCTGCGCCTCAAGCCGCTTCAGCTCGCTTTTCTGGATACGCTGATCAATCAGTATCCAGCCAATCGTTATAGCAATGGCTGCTGCCGCAATCCCGTAAGACGTCATCACATAAGCAAAATGGCTCATTGTACAGCCTCCCCTTGCGCGTCAGAGCGCTCTCTTTTCAGGCGGCTGCGATCTGCATTGCGTGCGGCAAGCTTTTTCATCATTGCCACGCGGCGACGCCAGATTTCATTGCGCATGGCCATCATATGCAAGGTCAAAAACAGCAGTGTGAAACCAATGGCCATCACAAAAAGAGGGCGCAGCATTGAGCCGTCAATGGTCGGACCATCCATGCGGAACACCGAAGCGGGCTGATGCAATGTATTCCACCAGTCCACTGAGAATTTGATGATCGGAATATTGATGAAGCCGACCAATGTCAGCACGGCTACGGGCTTAGCGCTTTTTGCCGGATCATCCATGGTGCGCGACAGCGCAATAATGCCGAGATACATCAGGAAAAGCACGAAAACAGACGTCAAACGTGCGTCCCACACCCACCATGTACCCCACATTGGCTTGCCCCAGAGCGAGCCTGTCGCAAGCGCCAGCGCTGTGAAAACAGCACCCAGCGGAGCAGCCGCGCGGATAGAAACATCAGCCAGCGGATGACGCCAGACCAGCGTACCCAGCGCCGAGATTGCCATGATCGAATAGCACATCATGGAAAGCCATGCGAAAGGCACATGGATATACATGATGCGGACCGTCAACCCCTGCTGATAGTCATCAGGCGACAGGAAAACCATATATAGCCCTGCAGCCAGAAACAGCGCTGAAAGGATAGCCAGCCACGGCAGAATCCGGCCTGCAAAGCCAAGAAAGCGCGTGGGGTTTGCCAGATCAAGCCAGCTTGTGGTTTTCGCAATCTCATTCGTCATGACTTACACTTATACCTGACGCGTTAAGCCGTTCAATTGACCGCAATCAACTGCGACACTCTGCCGAGCATGATCTGGCCCAAAAACCGGTTCCCACTTTTCGGGATCATGCTCAATCCGCTGACGTTTTTAGTGCAGCTGCCGCAGCGATCGGCCCCAAAACTGCAAAAAACAAAGTCAATGCGCAGAGAATAAGAAACGGTGCAAAGAAAGGTGCCACAGCATCTGTCGCGCCATAAGAAGCAGACACGCCGAAAATGAGCACTGGAATGGTTAGCGGCAACACGATCACCGAAACCAGCAAACCGCCGCGTGGAAGAGCGACCGCAAGGGCAGCACCCACTGCGCCGATAAAGGCGATTGCAGGCGTTCCCACCAGAAGTGTGAGCGTGGTTGCGGCCGTTGCCGTCGAGTCCATATTCATGAAGAGTCCCAGCAAGGGCGAAGCTATCACCAGCGGCAAAACGCTCGCTACCCAATGGGCAAAGCATTTCACAAAAACTGTGAAAGCCAGCATGTGCCGGTCTGCGCCGATGAGCAGCAGATCGAGTGAACCATCATCGCGATCAGCCTGAAACAGCCGGTCGAGGCCAAGAAGTGTCGCCAGCAAAGCGCCGATCCACAGCATGGCCGGGCCAATGCGCGATAGCAGATTAAGATCAGGTCCGACGCCAAACGGCATCACCGAAATCACCGCCAGAAAGAACAGGATGCCGATCAGCGCGCCGCCGCCAGCACGGAAACTCAACCGCAAATCTCTCAGAAACAGTGCCAGCATCACGCGACCTCGGGCGAATATTGCGCCATGTCGAGCGTTTTGACACCTTCGAGGCCGAGTGGAATATGTGTTGCTGCAATCACCATGCCGCCGTCACGCATATGGTTTCGCATCAGTTCTGCGAAGCGCGCCTCGGATGCCTTATCAAGGCCAGCAGTCGGCTCATCGACAATCCAGAGCGGACGGTGGCTGATCAACAGTTTTGCGATGGAAACGCGACGCTTTTGACCCGTCGAAAGATAGCCAAACGGCAGATTTTCAACGCCTGGCAAACCGACCGCCTCCAGCGCTTCATCAATATCGAGTGCCGCTGCTCCATTAAACTTTTTCCAGAACAGCAGATTTTCACGCACACTCAAAGCGGGCTTCATTGCATTCTGGTGTCCGAGATAATGGGACGCTGCCTGAACGGGAAGCGTGGTTTGCGCTTCAACGAGCGTGATCTTGCCGTATTCAGGCGCAAGCAATCCGCAGATGATCCGCAGCAGCGTGGATTTTCCCGAACCATTCGGACCCGTAACAATCAGTGCTTCGCCAGATGATAATTCAAAAGAGAGGTTTGCGAAGATCGTCTCGCCACCACGTTCACCCGTCAGATTTTCGGCCCCAAGCCGCATATTCTCTCCTAGGGTCAACCTGACAAAGCCGACCGGGATAACGTAACATTTTGCCGCAAGGGATGACGTTCACGATAATCTGTCTGGAATCGTTATAAGAAACTCCCTATATCAGAGTTACCATGCCAGCGGTCGGTGTGGAAACAAATTTTGGCCGATCTCAAACACTTGGCGCTTGCAAGAGCACAGGTTTCGGGACGGACAGCGGAAATGACTGCACCCGCACCTTGGCGCGTCCTTGAAACGCAAGCTTAGGCGTTCGTCCTGGTTTTCCGGCCAGTAGCATGAGGACGAACTAAAGTGTCTAACATCGATAGTTTCAAAAGCCGCAAAACCCTCACCGTTAACGGTAAGGACTATGTCTATTACAGCTTGACCGAAGCCGAAAAGAACGGTCTCAAGGGCATTTCCAAACTTCCATTTTCCATGAAGGTTCTGCTTGAGAACCTGTTGCGCTTTGAAGATGACCGCTCCGTCAAGAAGTCAGATATCGAAGCTGTTGCAGCATGGCTCACAGATCGCGGTTCCGCTGGTGCTGAAATCGCTTATCGCCCTGCCCGCGTATTGATGCAGGACTTCACCGGCGTTCCAGCCGTTGTCGATCTTGCAGCCATGCGCGACGGGCTCAAGGCGCTTGGCGGCGACCCTGAGAAAATCAATCCGCTCGTTCCTGTCGATCTCGTGATCGATCACTCGGTTATCGTTGATGAATTTGGCAATCCCAATGCATTCAAGGCTAATGTGGATCTCGAATATCAGCGCAATGGCGAACGCTATCGCTTCCTCAAGTGGGGCCAGCAGGCATTCAAGAACTTCCGTGTTGTTCCTCCGGGCACAGGCATCTGCCATCAGGTGAACCTCGAATATCTGGCTCAGGCCGTCTGGACCAAAGAAGAAGACGGCGTGACTCTCGCCTATCCGGATACCTGTGTGGGCACTGATTCGCACACCACCATGGTCAATGGCCTTGGCGTTCTTGGCTGGGGTGTTGGCGGCATTGAAGCGGAAGCCGCAATGCTCGGCCAGCCGGTTTCCATGCTGCTGCCGGAAGTCATCGGCTTCCGCCTGACCGGCAAGGTCAAAGAAGGCGTGACTGCAACCGATCTCGTACTCACCGTTACGCAAATGCTGCGCAAGAAGGGCGTTGTCGGCAAGTTTGTCGAATTCTTCGGCGAAGGCCTCGAAAACATGACGCTGGCTGATCGCGCGACCATTGCAAATATGGGCCCGGAATATGGTGCGACTTGCGGCTTCTTCCCGATCGATAAAGAGACGCTCAACTACATGAACACGACCGGTCGCGAAGAAGACCGCATCGCGCTTGTTGAGGCCTATTCGCGTGCACAGGGCATGTGGCGTGAAGCCGGATCAGAAGATCCAGTGTTCACTGACATTCTTGAACTCGACATGGGTGACGTTGTCCCATCGATGGCTGGTCCGAAGCGTCCTGAAGGCCGCATTGCACTGGAAAACATCGGATCGGGTTTCGCAACCTCGCTTGAAACCGAATACAAAAAGACATCCGGCCAGACCACGCGCTATCCGGTTGAAGGTGAAGACTATGATCTCGGCCATGGCGATGTGGCAATTGCTGCGATTACGTCATGTACCAACACCTCGAACCCGAGTGTGCTGATTGCTGCCGGTCTTCTGGCACGCAATGCTGTTGCCAAGGGTCTGAAGACAAAGCCTTGGGTCAAGACCTCGCTTGCGCCCGGGTCTCAGGTTGTTGCCGCCTATCTTGAATCGGCTGGTCTTCAGAAGGATCTGGATGCGCTTGGTTTCAACCTTGTTGGTTTCGGCTGCACGACCTGTATCGGTAACTCCGGTCCTTTGCCTGCTCCAATCTCCAAGACCATCAATGAAAAAGGTCTGATTGCGGCAGCCGTCCTTTCCGGCAACCGTAACTTTGAAGGCCGTGTTTCGCCTGACGTTCAGGCAAACTATCTGGCTTCGCCGCCGCTGGTTGTTGCCCACGCGCTTGCAGGTACGGTTACAAAAGACCTGACCAAGGAGCCTCTTGGCGAAGACAAGGATGGCAATCCGGTATTCCTGCGTGACATCTGGCCGTCATCGGCTGAGATTCAGGATTTCATTGCCAAGAACGTAACCCGCAAAGTCTTCTCTGAAAAATATGCGGATGTGTTCAAGGGCGACGAAAACTGGCAAGCCGTACAGGTGCCTGCTGGTCAAACCTATGCATGGGATGACAATTCGACCTATGTGCAGAACCCGCCATACTTTGTCGGCATGGGCAAGTCGGCTGGCACGATTGCAGATGTTAAGGGCGCACGGGTGCTCGGTCTTTTCGGCGACAAGATCACGACCGACCACATCTCGCCTGCCGGTTCCATCAAGGCCCAGTCGCCTGCTGGCAAGTATCTGCTTGACCACGGCGTCGGCATTGCCGACTTCAACCAGTACGGCACGCGTCGTGGCAACCATGAAGTGATGATGCGCGGCACCTTCGCCAATATCCGTATTCGCAATCACATGCTGGGCGAAAACGGACGTGAAGGTGGTTACACCATTCACTATCCGTCGAAGGAAGAAACCTCGATCTATGATGCTGCCATGCAGTATAAGGCCGAGGGTGTTCCACTCGTCATCTTTGCAGGTGTCGAATATGGCAATGGGTCGTCGCGTGACTGGGCTGCAAAAGGCACCAATCTGCTTGGTGTGAAGGCCGTGATTGCGCAGTCGTTTGAGCGTATTCACCGCTCCAACCTCGTTGGCATGGGCATTGTGCCATTTGTATTTGAAGAAGGCACAAGCTGGCAGACGCTCGGTCTGAAGGGTGACGAAATCGTCTCTATCGAAGGCCTTGCCGATGTGCGCCCGCGCCAGAAGGTTGAAGCTTCGATCACCTATGCCGATGGCACCGTGAAGAAGGTTCCATTGATCTGCCGTATCGATACGCTGGACGAGCTCGACTATATGAAGAATGGCGGTATTTTGCAGACCGTTCTGCGTGATCTCGCTGCTTAATCAGCGCGTTTATAAAACAAAAAGGCCGCTGGAGAATTCCGGCGGCTTTTCCATTTATAGCCCCGAACGAATCATTTCCCTGATTTTGAGAGCTTTTTCAAAGTGATCGAGCTTATGGGTTTTAATCCACCATTCCGCTGCTTCCATAAGCAGGTCTGGGTCTGAGTTCTTATTGGCAAAGAATGCATAAAAGGAAATGCCGACGGTCTCGCCCTTCTTCGCGATTTTTTCACCGCAAATAGCGATGGCCTTTTCTCTTAAACTCGCCCTCATATTCTCTCAGTCCCGTCGTTGTATAATTGTGCGTGAGCCACACTTATCGCAAGCAAGCTCGAGCGTGGGATAAACGAAACACCCATATGACAAAAACTGCGACAAAACTCACTGCAACGTGACTTCCTATTGATCGTCGCAATTCCTACATAATAGATGTCAGCGTCAATTATAACAGGATGAAACCAAAGTGACCTTCCACTCCCCTTTCAATGGGACATATACATGGCTTTCCGACGAGTGCGCTCCCGGTCTGCGTTGTGTTTGTGCTGCACTGGGGATGGCGTTCACTGGATGCCTGTCAATGAGTGGCGTCGCTAAGGCACAGGACAGCAGCACGCGCACATCGGTGCTTGAGCTTTATACAAGTCAGGGCTGCAAATCCTGCCCGCAGGCCGACAAGAATCTGGCATCCTATGCGGATGATCCAAACGTTCTGGCGCTGTCGTTTCACGTCAATTACTGGGATTATATGGGATGGCGCGATACGCTTGCCTCTCAGGATAATACTGACCGCCAGAATGCCTATCGCAATTCATTCAATGCGAAGATGGTTTATACACCGCAGGCAATCGTCAATGGTGTTGCTGAAATGAACGGCAATGACGCGGAAGCCGTGAAAGCGCATCTCACAGACAACAAGCTCAGTGTGCCCGTTTCAATTACCAAGCTGGATGACGGCCGTCTTTCGATTGAGATTGCAGCCGGTGAAAAGCCGGAAAAGCCTGTGCACATTGTGATGTTTTATCTGCGCGATTCGGTGACAATCCCGATCGACAAAGGCGAAAACGCCGGTCAGTCTGTTACCTATCGCAATAGCGTGACAGACATCAACACAATCGGCATGTGGGATGGTAAAGCGCTGAAAATCGAGCTTCCAGCGTCGGAACTCACCCGGAAGGACGTGAGCGGTTGCGCGGTCCTTTTGCAGGAAAGCAACAGTGAAAAGGCTCTTGGGCCTATTCACGGTGCAGCAATCTTCAAGCAGAAAAATTCGCTGGCTCTTTGAGCCCAAAGCGTGACGTTTCAGCGTATAAAATTACTTTGTGATTTCGGGAAATGTTGCCGCTGTCTGAACAGCTAGCCGTCAGAGGTTGGTTCGGTTCGGGCAGTCCTTTGGGCGGGGGGCTTGGGGTCGGACATACCCGGACCGAACCGTCTCAGGCAACGCGCTAATATATGCCACAGAATCGGGCCGGAATGCGAATTTGACAAGGCCAAAATGTGGCCAGCAATCACCATTGAGAACAGACATTCTCTTTTCGTGATCGGCTAATATACAACTAATTGGGATGTGGTTTGTATAGACCAATCAGAGAGTGAGCGCTAGCCTCCAAACACAACCTTGCAAAGATTTAATAAAAGCATCACCATAGCACTATGAAGCAGGATATTGCCGCTTGCTCATTCCCTTCACGACCCATTCTGCGATGAAAGGAACACAATGGATATTCCAAGCGCTGAGAATGAAGATCAATCATCGCAACTCATTTCTCCTACATCGGCAACGCCAAAAGTAATCCCTCTCGGGCAATCACGTCCGCAATCGCCGACGGTTCGTTTCGACAGGCACGAACTGGGAAAGATCCTCAATATTTATGGCCGGATGGTTGCTACAGGTGCATGGCGCGATTATGCAATCGACCACCTTGCAGACAGAGCGGTTTTCTCCATCTTCCGGCGCACCAGCGAAGTTCCGCTGTTTCGTGTTGAGAAAAACCCAAAGCTTGCGCAGAAACAGGGCGCTTATTCTGTTATTGCTGCGAGCGGGCTGATTATGAAACGCGGACACGAACTTGAACGCGTGCTGCGCGTTTTCGATAAAAGCCTGAAGCTCGTAGGCAATTAAGGAAGGCATCTCAGCCGAAAACCACTTCACATTTTTCTGGATGCTGCTCTTTTTAACGCGCATCTTATCCAAAAACCGCTTCGCACTTTTTGGGATGCTGCTCTTTTTGACGCGCATCTTATCCAAAAACCGCTTCGCACTTTTTGGGATGCGCTTTTATTCAGTCAGCGGCATCGGTCCGGGTTCAACCAAACAGCCACCATTGAGCGGCAACTGCATAAGCACCGTATCGAGCCAACGACCATGCTTGAAGCCCGAACCCTGAATGCGGCCACAATGGACATAGCCAAGGCTCTCATGCAGCTTTACTGAGCCAATATTATGCTCGCCATCACCAACCACTGCCAGCAACTGGCGGAAGCCGAGCGCTGTTGCGCGTTTGATGAGTTCACCAAGCAGAAGCTTGCCGACGCCCTTCCCCTTCGCATCGGGTGCGATATAGATCGAATCCTCCGCAAGCCAGCGATAAGCCGGGCGAGTGCGGAAATAGCTGATATAGGCATAGCCCAGAACCAGCCCGTTTTCTTCGGCAACCAGAATTGGAAAGCCCTGTTCGACAAAGCTCGCGAAACGGCGCGTCATGTCTTCAAGTGTCGGCGGCTCGATATCATAAGAACCTGAGCCGTTCAGCACAGCCTCTGTATAGATTGTCGTGATGGCTTCAATGTCGGTGAATTTGAAATCGCGAATAAGGGGCATGTTGAAAGGACGGGACTCAGTTTGAAATTACCAGCTGTAACATGACTCCAAGTATCCCGTTTGAAAAGCAAAAAGGGCAGCGTTTCCGCTGCCCTTTCTCATCATTCTATTCCGAAGTGATTAGTCACGGTTGCCCATGAACTGAAGCAGGAACATGAACATGTTGATGAAGTCGAGGTACAGACGCAGCGCGCCCATAACAACCTTGCGGCCCTGCGATTCAGCAGAATCACCTTCAAAGTACATTTCCTTGATCGACTGCGTGTCGTAAGCGGTCAAACCTGCGAAGATCAGAACGCCGATCACCGAGATTGCAAACTGCAGCGCGGTGGAGCCGAGGAAAATGTTAACAACAGAAGCGATGATCAGGCCGAATAGACCCATCATCAGGAACGAGCCCATTGCCGACAGATCACGCTTGGTTGTGTAGCCGTAAAGCGAAAGCGCGCCGAAAGAAGCAGCGGTCACGAAGAAGGTGCGAACGATGCTCTGACCAGTGTAAACCAGAAAGATCGACGACAGCGACAGACCGACGAGCGCTGCGTAGCCCCAGAAAACGGCGCTTGCGGTCGAAACCGACAGACGTTCAATACGGAAGCTCAGGAAGAATACGGCTGCGAGCGGCGCGAGCATAACAACCCAGCGCAGCGGCGATGTGTAAAGAGCAGCACCAAGTGCAGTAAGCATCTTGCCGTTTGCCATCTGCGCAACCGCTGCAGACGGATCGGTTGTAACGGCCAGCGATGAAACAGCCAATGCAGCAAGGCCGGTAACAACCAGACCAATTGCCATCATATTGTAGACGCCGAGCATATAGCTGCGGAGGCCCTGATCGATGTCGGCACCAACCCGAGCGCCACCTACCGGCCTCTGCTGTGCCTGAATATTGCGAAAGTCAGCCATGACTTAAATCCTTTTGCGTTGTCCCGTCCGGTGTCGAGGTCAGGCTCATTTCGAGCCGCTCCCAGGCGCCGCTGGCGGGACCCCAGCATGCCTGCGTTTTATTATGGGGATTTTAAACCTCTCACACAAGTACTACTTGAAAAAAATCGTGATAATGCTGGTTGAAATACGGATCGCATTATCCATGCGATCCAAAGGCTTAAGCGATTTTAAGCTTCCACATTACAAATGCTTCATAAGGTCCGAAGCACATTTGCAGGCTTCTGACCCAGCACACGCCATGTACCTGCCAGACCAAAACCGACAGTCAGCACCAGAGCGACACTAACCGTCATCAGTGCAACATCTGGCAGGAACTGTGCTTTGAGCTTCATCACTTCCACCACCACATACCAACCGGCGACACCGCCCGCGACCAGCGCAAAGACCGCCGTTGCAAGACCCAGCAGCATATATTCGATGATATAGGCGCTGATCAGCGTGCCACGCGTGGCGCCCAGCGTTTTCAAGACCACTGCGTCGTGAACACGGGCGCGGTTACCCGCAGCCAGAGCACCGCCCAGCACCAACACTGAAGCTGCAAGCGCAATCGAAGCTGCCGCGCGTATTGCCGTTGCAAGCTGGCTGATCAGATCATTCGCCACATCAAGCGCATCCGTCACACTCACAGTGGTAATGGCTGGCCATGTTTTTGTAACCTGCCGCAAAACATCGGGAGCCAAATTCTTCTGACCATCAGGAATAGTCAGCGTGGCAAGCCATGTGGCAGGCGCACCGGCAAACGTGTTGGGCGAGAACACCATGACGAAATTCATCGCCAATGTTTCCCATTGCAACTGCCGGAAGCTTGCAATCTTGGCATTGATATTACGGCCAAGCACATTGACAGTAACCGTATCGCCAAGCTTCAGCCCAAGCTCTTTGCCTTCACGCTCTGCGAAAGAAACAAGCGGCTCGCCGGAGTAATTTTCCGGCCACCATTCGCCCTCGGTCAGCGTCGAGTTTTCAGGAACTTTGTCGGCAAAGGTAATGCCACGATCACCGCGCAGCACCCATGCAGCCTCCGGCGGAATGGTCATGTCACGAACATTGGTGCCGTTAAAAGCAACGATACGACCGCGCAGCATCGGGCCGGAGGTAAGTTTGCCATCCGGCACAATGCCGCTCACAAGCTTGGTGAAATCGTCAATGTCGTTGTTCTGAATATCGACAAAGAAGAAGTCCGGCGCTTGTGCAGGGATATTCTCCGTCACCTGACGACGCAGATTACCGTCGATCAGCGCAATCGCCACCATCAGCGTGAGGCCGAGACCAAGCGAAAGCACAACAGAAGGGGTTAGTGCGCCGGGGCGATAGATATTGCCAATCGCCAGACGAAAGGCGGTTGAGCGTGTACGCGGCGCACGACGCGCCAGCCAGCGGATCCCATCCGCGACCAGCCGCAAAACACCAAAGGCAGCAATGGATGAGACGATGAAGATCGCAGCGATTCGTCGATCATAAGCGACGTAAAGCGCGAGCCCTGCAAGAGCAGCAATCAGCAGAACCGCAAGCGCCAGATAGAAAAATGGCGGCAATCCGCGTTGCTCAAACCCCTGTTCGCGGAACAGTGCAGTCGCTGGAATGTTTCGCGCCCGGCCAAGCGGGATAATGGCAAAGGCAAGCGTTGTGATCAGCCCAAAGACCGCCGCCAGAGCAAGCGCTTGCGGGAAGAAACCACCGCCACCCGCAACGGGCAAATAATTGGCAAGCGCCCAAGCGGCGGCATACGGAATGATCGCGGCAAGCACCAGACCAAGCAGGATGCCAATCAAACCGATGACCATGATCTGCACCAGATAGACCAGCACAGCAAAACGCGCCGGTGCGCCGAGCGATTTAAACGTCGCAATCACGCCACGCTTGCCATCAAGATAGGCACGCACGGCATTCGCGACACCAACGCCGCCGACGATTAAGGCGGTCAGGCCGACCAGCGTGAGAAACTGCGAAAAACGTTCAATATTGGCAGTCAATGCCGGTGCTGCATTGTTGCGGGAACGGATATTCCAACCCGCATCGGGGAAATCTTTCGTTGCGCGTTCGCGTAATTGCGCGATTGCGGAATCAGGGGCGCCATCCGGTAGCGCAACCTTATAGATATGATCGACAAGGCTTCCGGGCTGAATCAGGCCGGATGCACGAAGACCATCTATTGAGACCAGAAAACGCGGTGCAAAATTAAAGCCCGACGACAGGAGGTCAGGTTCGCTTTCAATCAGCGCACGCAGCTCAAATGTTTCCGAGCCAAGCAGAACCTTGGCTCCGAGCTTCACACCCATACGATTGAGGAAATCCTGACTGACAGCGGCACCGTAGGCTCCGTCCTGCTGTTTCGTCATGTCATCAAGCGAAAGCTCAGGTACTACTTTCAACGTGCCATAAAGCGGATAGACAGCATCAACCGCCTTCACTTCGACCAGCGACTGATCCGACCCATCCGGCAGACGCGCCATGGAGCGCATGGTAGCACTTTCGGCGACCTTGCCTTGGCTGTCGATGAAAGCGCGCTCCTCAGCGCTTGCTTCGCGCTGGTTAAGCGCAAAGCTCACGTCGCCACCAAGAATGCTCTGTCCCTCGGCTGCAATGCCAGTGCTGACGGAGCGTGCAACAGAATTGACGCCACCAATCGCTGCAACACCAAGGGCAATACAGGCCAGAAAGACATAGAAGCCGGAAAGCCCGCCGCGCATTTCACGCAGCGCAAAGCGCAGAGCGAGCGAGAAGGAAGCAAGCCTGCTCATCGGCCTGCCACCGCTGTTTCAAGGACCGGCTCTTGTTGCGAAGGCCCTTCAATACGGCCTGAACGCACCGGAATTTCCTGATCGCAACGGGCAGCAAGCGAGGGATCATGCGTGACAAGAACCATGGTCAGGCCATTCTCACGCTGCTTGGAAAACAAAAGATCAGCAATTTGGCGACCAGTTGCCGTATCGAGATTACCGGTCGGTTCATCGGCAATCAGGATTTTAGGGCTTGGCGCAAGTGCACGGGCAATCGCCACGCGCTGCTGCTCACCACCCGAGAGCTCCGATGGATAATGCGTAAGACGCTCACCAAGGCCCACAGCACGCAATTCGCGTTCGGCCACATCAAAAGCATCCTTGCGCCCGGCCAATTCCAGAGGGACGGCGACATTTTCCAGTGCCGTCATATTCGGAATAAGATGGAAGGACTGGAAGACAATCCCGATATTGGCGCCGCGAAATGCAGCTGCCTGATCCTCGGTCATTTGGCTTATGATTTCGCCCGCGATTTTCACCATGCCCTGATCAATATGCTCAAGACCGGCCAGCACCATCAACAGTGTGGACTTGCCCGAGCCTGACGGACCAACGATGCCGACAGACTTCCCTTGGACAATTGATAGCGAGACGCCTTTGAGTACATGCACGGATGATGCCGCATGTCCCAGAGTCAGATGAACATTCTCTAGCTCGATGATCGGGCCATGATTTAGCGAAGTCACCTGTTCCGTCACGCGTTTTTCTTCCTATATGAATATTAAGAGCCAAAGCGCGTCACAAAAATGATCTTGTTTTGCGCAAGAAGGAATCATGTAGGTGGATCCACCACCAATTAGCTAGATATGGGTTGCTAACGATGCGTTTCAAACACTCGATCATGGTTTGGTTATCGATTTTTGTCGTAGCTGCGTCTTTTATCGCTACCGCTGCGCGTGCGCAGGAAGAGCCAACTGGTCTTGAAGACGCATTGCCAACCGAACAGCTGGCACCCATCAAAATTGTTGGATTTGGCGACAGTCTCATGGCGGGCTATCTTCTGCCTTCAAATGCCGCTTTCCCGCAGCAACTCGAAAAAGCGCTCGATGACAAAGGATATGAGGTGAGCATTGAGAATGCTGGCGTGTCAGGCGACACCACGACCGGCGGTCTGGCGCGCATCGACTGGTCTATTCCCGATGGTACAGATCTCGTTATTCTGGAACTCGGAGCCAATGACGCGCTGCGTGGGATTGCACCCGACATTACCGAGAAGAACCTTGATGAAATGCTCTCGCGTCTCAAAACACGCGGCATATCTGTGATTCTCGCTGGCATGATCGCCCCGCCCAATATGGGCAAAGATTATGCCGACAAGTTCAACCCGATCTATCCGAAGCTTGCGCAAAAATATGGCGTGCCACTGTATCCATTTTTCCTTGATGGAGTTGCTGCACAAAAGCAGTTGCAGCTCGAAGACGGCATGCACCCGAATGAAAAGGGCGTGGAAATCATGGTCAGCAATTTCATGCCAACAATCGAGAAAGTCCTCAAAGCGGAACAAAAGACGGGGACATCGGGCGGCTGACACAATCGTCAAGCATAAACAGCTTGCCCAAGAGGGCGAAGAATGATTCGCTGAGAAATACATTGATGAGGAAAAAGAGATTCGTTTTTTTTGCTGATCGATGCACAGGCACTCTAACTCAGAGCGTCCTCCCGTGGCTCAAGCCACACGACGCTCTGGCTCAGAACCGTTCGAGGAGGATGCTCAATGCCGCGTCTCTTTACTGCCCTCGAAATCCCGCGCGACGCAGCGCTTTCGCTTTCGTTATTACGAGGCGGCCTCCCAGGCGCACGCTGGATTGATGTCGAAAACTACCACATAACTCTGCGTTTTATTGGAGATGTGGAAGGCCATGTGGCCGACGAAGTTGCCAATGCACTGGATCGTGTACGACGTCCCGAATTCATGCTCAATCTGTCCGGAGTCGATGCTTTTGGTTCAAAAAAACCGCACAGCATCTATGCGGCTGTCTCCCCCTCGCCTGAACTCAACGCATTGCAAGGGGAAATTGAGCGTATTTGCCAGCGGCTTCGAATTCCCGCCGATCCACGCAAATTCACACCCCATGTGACTTTGGCACGGTTAAAAAATCCACGCATTGAGGATGTCGTGCAATATCTCTCGTCCCGCGGCAATTTCTCGACAATGCCGTTTAAGGTGGGTCGCTTCGTACTGATGTCATCGCGCGATTCTGTGGGGGGCGGTCCTTACATTGTCGAAGAAGCCTGGCCTTTGGTGCCTGCATCACGCCAGAACTGGTCGGCCAACGCCTTTGAAGAGGCAAGCACCATCCGGTAAACCTGCTCGAAATCCCCGATATTTCCATAATAAGGATCGGGGATTTCCACCGCTTTGCCCTCTGCTATTTCGGTGAAAAGTCCGATACGCGCGGTTGTGTTCGCAGGCTGACGCTGCGCAATCATGCGCATATTGTAACGATCCATCCCAAGAATGAGATCAAAGCCGGTGAAATCACTTGCAGTCAACTGGCGGCAAGATTGTTCAGAAATATCAAGGCCATGCTTTGCAGCAACCCGGATGGAGCGTTCGTCTGGTTCTTCGCCGGTGTGGTAGCCGTTCGTGCCTGCCGAATCGATCAGCACATGATCAATGCGCCGCTCAGCCAGAACATGCGCCATCACGCCTTCTGCAAGCGGAGAACGGCAGATATTGCCTGCACAGACGAACAGAATACTGGTTGGGGCTGATTGGGTCACGGAACTCTCGCGGCTATGATAAGTTATAAACAGAACCGCAACATAGGCGAAATATGATGGCACGCAACAGGCTGACAGAAGAAGAACTGAAACAAGCTCTCAGCGAGCTTGAAGGCTGGCACAAGCTTGATGACAGAGATGCAATCAGCAAGAGTTTCAAGTTCAAAGACTTCAATGCCGCTTTTGGATTTATGACGCGTGCAGCGCTTTATGCCGAAAAACTCGACCATCACCCGGAATGGTTCAATGTTTATAATCGTGTTGATGTGACACTCTCAACGCATAGCGAGAACGGCATTACGGAATTGGACATCCGATTCGCATATTTTCTTAACATGCGCTGAACATATCAGCCTCATAAGGGCTCAAACATCGGATATAAAAACACGTATTTTTCTGCAATCATAATCAAACGTTCCATCCTGATTTCTCACTCTCAAAACTGATTTCAGATCTACCGGGTGCATCCAAGATGCCCCCAGATCGAGACCGTTGATTGCTCTTATCTCGGTCCCACCTACCGCTATCCCCGAGTGAAAAATGGTGCCGCCCAATTCATTATAAAACCCAACGGCCTTTCCACCTGGAAGCGATCTTTCCCCGTCCCACTCTTGACCATTTTTAAAGTTGAACTCGTCTATCCAATCTTTTGACAAGTTAGTTTTCAGTTTATGATCGGAAAACTTAGATCCGAGTAAATGCCTCGTGTAAGCCGTAGCGTCATGACAAACACCCCGTGAAACGAAATCAAAAATGTCCTGATGCCCGTCCAACAATCTATGGCCATAAAAAATGCTTTCTTCCGGTGTTTTTAAATGATTATTTTTTTAAATGAGAAGATTGATTTTTTACTCCCACCCAAATCCTCTAAATTAGAAATCGCGACAGCTTTATTGTAGTCTATACTGTTTAATTTTTGAAATTTTTCATTCTTATTAAAATTTACCTTCATGGAATCTAGATATTCAGAAAGAGGAAGATCTGCTGCATATTCACCCAAGAGCGTTAAAAACAATACCAATTCTCCAACAAGTAAAAATATCTTTAAACCTTTGAAATATAAACGAAAATAGTCTTCTTTTGAAAATTGAAGCTGCCATCACGGTTTCTCGCGATGTATGGCAGTGCTTTGGTGAGATCGACGCGATCACTCCACTGTTGTCCGAGTGCGCCGCCATTTATACTGCGAATAAAAACATCACCCACCGAAACGGCCGAATGGAAAATGTGGCCAGCTCTTACATCGTAAAAGCCGATGGCGCGCCCATAGGGCAGCGATGAATAGCCATTCCACAATTCGCCAGCCCGGAAATTTAACAACGGTATCCAGTTCTGTCCTGATGTGCCGCGTAAAGTGTGCTCGGAAATGCTGGCTCCAAGCAGGAAGCGCATATAGGCCGTGATGTCATAACAAATGCCGTCTTTCACATCGATATCGACCTGATCGCCAATATCCTGTGCTGCTGCAAGTTGATGGCCGCGATAGAACTGGCTCGACCGGTCACTGCGCACAAAGTTTTCGCCATAACCAGTTAAATGCATTGAATAGCTCCACTCCATCAGATCGTGTTCGGCCCCAAAAGGGCAAATACATAATCCGGTGATTTGGGAGGCGTGGTAAAGCTGATGGTTTTGGCAGTGGCTACCGCTGCCTCATCGGGCAGAAAACTTGAAAATGACGCGAAATAATCCCATCTTCTTGTGGTGACAGCCCTCTCTCTGGCTGACAGGAGTACTGACTATGGATCGCACCAAGATTGATGATATCCTAGCCCCCGGAAGTGAGCGCGACCACGAAAAGCGTAGCGAACGTGTGAAAAAGGGGTTCTGGAAGACTGCACGTCGTGCTGGTCGGATGGTGCCTTTCATGGACGAAGTTGTTGCGGCTTATTATTGCGCGCTGGATGAAAAGACCCCGACTCGGGTTCGCATGACGCTGATGGCAGCACTTGCCTATTTCGTGCTGCCGTTTGACATTATTCCCGACATGCTGGTGGGGATTGGTTTTACCGACGATGTTGCCGTTCTGATGGCAGCACTGACTGCTGTACGCACACACATAACGCCTGCGCACAGAATTGCAGCCCGCGATGCAATGCGTGACGACGGCGAAGCCGCTTAGTCTGTTTCACAAATTTGTGACGGTAGAATACATCGCTCATCGGGAATTGACGCGATATGACAAACTCTTGCCGCTTTCTTTTCATTGAACTTGGCAACGGGATCGTGGTGGTTAAGGCCCAGAACCTGTTAATTTGACGGAAATGGTGTGAGGCCATCCGTTTGGATACGAGGAGAAGAAGCGAAGGAAATGTGGTTCATTTTCGAGCTTCTTTGACAAAGTAGCCGGGCGGATGGGTCACATCCTCCGGACACCGAAATGACTGGCGATCTGCTATGTCGAGCCGCTTGACCGGGGGAAACACCCCGCTCTTCACGTCTCTCCTCGCAGCTCTTGTCATTTCAGGTGCCATGTCCGTCAAATTAACAGGTTTTGGGCCTCGGCCCACTCGTTCAAGTTTTCTTTCAAAACTTCACCGTTTGGTAACCCTGATTAAGGCACATTAAGGGTCATCAAACGGGGCGGCGTGTTGAACGGCGACATCCCGATATTCGACTTTGAAGCAAACGAAAGAGAACCGGTAAAAAATCATGCTTGGAAAATCGATCGTCGCGGCTTCGGTGTTCACGATTGCAATGGCAGGCTCAGCACTCGCCCAGACACCGACCCAGATTAAGCAGTTCGACGCTTGGGGCGCATACAGCTACCAGTCTGCCAATGGCAAGGTTTGCTATGTCCTGTCCGTTCCGACGCAGAAAGCACCCGCCAATGTTGATCATGGCGATAACTTTTTCCTCGTGAGCAAGAAGCCGGGCCAAAACGTCAACCTCGAGCCACAATTCATGGCTGGCTATGAGTTGAACACCAATGCAAATGCCAAGGTTACTGTGACCGTGGGCAATCGCAATTTCACGATGTTCGTGAATGGCAAGTCCGGTTGGATGGAAAATGCAGCAGAAGAGCCGCAGCTGATCGCAGCGATGCGTGGCGGCGCGGAGATGAAAGTACAGGCACAGTCCAAACGCGGCACGAAGACAAATTACACCTATTCGCTCAAAGGCATCTCGGCAGCACTCGCAGCCATTCAGAATTGCAAATAAGCCAATCGGTCACTTTTTACTTTTACGCACATCCCGAAAGCCGGTTCCCACTTTTCGGGGTGTGCTTTAAACTCTTTAGCCGGGGCTTTGCTCCGGCTTTTCTTTTGAGGTCGTATCCTCACTTATGCATGTTTGCGGCGACAGACTGCGGGATGACGGATGCAATATTGTGTGCTATGAGCGCGCGCAACAGGCTCGCATTTCAGATGAACGAGCCCATATATCCATGCAACAGATCGTGTTTACCGGCGCGTTTTATGCGGCGTCCTCAACAGTTGAAAACATATGTCCATTTCGTTCGACCTGACCATTGATGATACGCGTGACCAGCTTGCCCGCCATGTGCGCGCAAATATGGAGCAAAAGCCGTCGCTCATCGGCATGTCGCGTGAGGAAATGGCTGATGAGCTGATCAAGATTGGCGTCTTGCCAAAGCAGGTCAAGATGCGCATTGCGCAGCTCTGGCACTGGCTTTATGTGCGCGGCGTTTCCGACTTTGCCGACATGCGCAACATTTCCAAGGATTTGCGCGCTCTGTTGGCGCAGCATTTCACCATTGCACGCCCGGAAGTGGTTGAAGAGCAGATTTCGCAGGATGGAACACGCAAGTGGCTGTTCCGCTTTCCACCACGCGGTGCTGGACGCCCCGTCGAGATCGAATGTGTCTATATTCCTGAAGAAGGCCGCGGCACACTCTGCATTTCCTCACAGGTGGGCTGCACGCTGACCTGCTCGTTCTGCCATACGGGCACACAGAAGCTGGTGCGCAATCTGTCATCGGAAGAAATTCTGGCGCAGCTGCTGACTGCGCGTGATCGGCTGGGCGATTTCCCGGAAACCGACACACCGGACGGTGCTATCGTGCCTGCTGAAGGCCGCAAGGTTACAAACATCGTGATGATGGGCATGGGTGAGCCGCTTTATAACTTCGAAGAAGTGAAGAAGGCTCTCCTGATTGCATCCGATGGCGACGGGCTGGCGCTTTCCAAGCGTCGGATTACGCTTTCTACCTCTGGCGTTGTGCCTGAAATCTATCGCACCGGCGAAGAAATCGGCGTTATGCTGGCAATCTCGCTGCATGCAGTGCGTGATGAATTGCGCGACCTTCTGGTGCCGATCAACAAGAAATACCCGCTGGAACAGCTGCTCAAAGCTTGCCGCGAATATCCGGGCCTGTCGAACGCCAAGCGCATCACCTTTGAATATGTGATGCTCAAAGACATCAATGACAGTATGGAAGATGCCAAGCTCCTTGTGAAGCTTCTGAAGGGCATTCCGGCCAAGATCAACCTGATCCCATTCAACCCATGGCCCGGCACCAACTACCAGTGCTCGGATTGGGAGCATATTGAACGCTTTGCCGATTATGTGAATGCTGCAGGCTATGCTTCACCAATACGCACACCGCGCGGTCGCGATATTCTGGCCGCATGCGGTCAGCTGAAGTCGGAATCAGAGCGTATGCGCAAGACCGAGCGTCTGGCACTCGAAGCCATGATGATCGCCGGGCATGGAGAATAACTAACGGAGATGAAGCACGGGTGACCGATACATTCGATTACATCATGCGTTTTGCCGTTATTGTGTTCGGCTATTGCATCGCCATTCTGGCCGCTGGATTTTTTCTGGCGGCTATTCTGTATAGCCAGGTTGACGTCCTCGGTTATGCACTGTCGGACCCATTTTTTGAGGATGTGTTCACTGAAATTCGTAATGGCTGGGATATGACTGGCTTTTACGCTGCGGTGCTTGTGGGCGGGCCGGTGCTTGCTGTTATGGCGGGCGGTTTCAGCTTTTTCCCGGCACTGGCGTTGATTGTGGTCAGCGAAGTTCGTGGCTGGAAATCATCGCTGCCATATTGCATCGGTGGTTTGGTTATCGGACTGATTGCTATAGGAGCGGGATCAATTTTCACCGTCAATGACCAGCCGATCGACGCTGGCATCATTCTTTTGACGGGCGCTTTTGCCTGTTCAGGAATCGTGGGCGGGTTTGTTTATTGGCTGATTGCCGGGCGCAATGCCGGGCGTTTTTTAGCCCGCCCGGCTCAATGATTTCACTTTGCCTGCGCGGTTAGTATTTTCAGCGCAAAGGCTGAGAACACGCCTGCAAAAAGCCAATCCACAATCCGTGTGACCGTTGGGTTCTTCTTGAGAAGACCGGCAAACTTATCCGCTGCAACCACCATAGGAATGGTGAAAGGCAGTGCCAGTGGAATGAAGGACAGGCCGAGGAAGAACAGTTTTCCCATCGCATGCGGATCACTGGCGGAGACAAACTGCGGCAGGAAGGTCATGTTGAACAAGATGATCTTCGGATTGAGCAGATTAATGCCAAGCCCTGTAGCCCAGTTCTGAACCAGCGTATGCTTCTTCCCGCCATTCTTTTCCGGCGAAAAGGCTGAGCCTTTGCGGATTGCCTGCACGGCAAGCCAGACAAGATAGACAGCGCCCACCACTTTCAAGACCGTAAAAGCTGCCGGAGACGCAAGGATCAGCGCGGACAGGCCGAGCGCCACCATGCTTGTATGGATGACGATGCCCGTGCTGGCCCCTGCCATGCAGGCAAAACCAGCGGCCTTGCCTTCAGACAAAGCACGACCAACGAACAGTGTCATGTCTGGGCCCGGTGTGATGGATAAAATGGCAGTGGCAATCACGAATTGAACGAAAATGGTCCATTCAGGAATGAAAGTCAGGTTTGTCAGAAAAGACATCGAAAGAGACTCCAGAAATTCGCGGCAAGCTAACGCGAATTCAGATAAGCCGCCATAGGATTTTTGATAAGAGATAGCCATCCGGGTTGCACGCGGCTTCGCAACTGATAAAAGACTTGCAACAAGCCTTCATCGCATCAGACGGAAGTGAACTATGAGCAAGCTGAAAGACGTTAAAAAGGTCGTTCTTGCCTATTCGGGCGGTCTCGACACCTCAATCATCCTGAAATGGTTGCAGACTGAGCTTAATGCAGAAGTCGTTACCTTTACCGCCGATCTCGGTCAGGGCGAAGAGCTTGAACCAGCACGCAAGAAAGCGGAAATGCTCGGTATCAAGGAAATCTTCGTTGAGGATGTGCGCGAAGAATTCGTGCGCGATTTCGTCTTCCCAATGTTCCGCGCCAACGCTGTCTATGAAGGCGTCTATCTGCTCGGCACTTCGATTGCCCGTCCGCTGATCTCCAAGCACCTGATTGATATCGCCAAGAAAACCGGCGCTGATGCGATTGCACACGGCGCGACCGGCAAGGGCAATGATCAGGTTCGCTTCGAGCTTTCTGCTTATGCACTGAACCCCGACATCAAGATCATCGCTCCATGGCGCGACTGGTCGTTCAAGAGCCGTACACATCTGCTCGAATTTGCTGAACAGCACCAGATCCCTGTTGCGAAAGACAAGAAGGGCGAAGCGCCGTTCTCGGTTGACGCAAACCTGCTGCACTCCTCATCCGAAGGCAAGGTTCTGGAAGATCCGGCAATCGAAGCACCGGAATATGTGCATATGCGCACGATTTCGCCAGAAACCGCACCAGACACACCAACCATCATCAAGATTGGCTTTGAAAAGGGTGATGCGGTTTCGATCAATGGCGAACGTCTGTCGCCTGCAACGCTGCTTGCCAAGCTCAATGATTATGGCCGTGACAACGGTATTGGTCGTCTTGACCTCGTTGAAAACCGCTTCGTTGGCATGAAATCCCGCGGCGTTTATGAAACACCAGGCGGCACGATCCTGCTGGCTGCACACCGCGCCATCGAATCGATCACGCTCGACCGTGGTGCAGCACATCTGAAAGATGAGCTGATGCCACGCTATGCAGAACTTATCTATTACGGCTTCTGGTTCTCGCCAGAACGCGAAATGTTGCAGGCTGCAATCGACCTCAGCCAGCGTCACGTCGAAGGTGAAGTCACGCTTAAGCTCTATAAGGGCAATGTGATTGTGACCGGTCGTGAATCGGACAAGTCGCTCTATTCCGACAAGCTCGTGACATTTGAAGACGATCAGGGCGCTTATGACCAGAAGGACGCAGCCGGCTTCATCAAGCTCAATGCGCTTCGTCTGCGCACATTGGCTGCACGCGACCGTCGCTAAGCCGATAGGATAAAGATAAAAGCCCGCCTCCCGGCGGGCTTTTTCTTTTCAAGAACGAAACGGAGTGTGGGCCGTGTTTCTTTATCTTGCGATGCCTCTTTGCATTCTGCTCGGCCTATTTCTACTGGTACGGTGCATTTCTGTCCTTTGGGGCATTATCATGCCAGCGATCCGTCATCGCTTTAAAGCCGATGGCCAGCCACATGTCGTTCATCTGCCAAACGCCGGACGATACACACTCAGTATCGTTTTTCCGCCGCTGACGATTGTCACAGGCATCGCTTATTTCTCAACGCAATTTGCAATCAAGTCACAGCCAAGCGGCGCAGCTGTCGCCTATCGTTCTACCAGCCGTTCTCTGCTCAGCGTCAAACGCACGGATATGCGCGGCTATGCTTCTCATGTGCTTGGCAATTTTGAATGTTCAGCAGCCGGCGATTACGAGATAACCTGTCTTACGCCCGATAAAATCCGGTCGAATTTTCAACTGGAAATATCGCCATATGTTTCATTCCTGAAACTCGTGCCGGTAATCTTAGGAACAATATTGGCAAGCGGTATGAGTATCGGCGGAACGATTATGTTTATCCTTTTGCTGGCAGGTAAAATCGGGTGATCATCATATCGCGTGACTGATAGAGCCAAGCATCTTTTCTTCGCCGGGACGTAAGGTCAGCACCCGCACACCATTCGACGTAACAGCCACCGTATGCTCAAACTGCGCTGACAATTTTCCATCACGCGTCACCACTGTCCAGCCGTCTTTTTCGGTCTTTACCTTGGCTGTGCCCTGATTGAGCATTGGCTCGATGGTGAACACCATGCCTTCACGCAGACGAGCCCCTGTGCCCGGCTTGCCAAAGTGCAGAACCTGCGGCTCTTCATGCATTTCACGGCCAATGCCATGGCCGCAATATTCACGCACCACGCTATAATCATGACGCTTTGCGTGACGCTCAATGGCATAACCAATGTCGCCCAGCGTTGCACCGGGTCGTACAGCGGCGATGCCCTTCCACAGCGCTTCATAGGTCACACGCACCAGACGTGAAGCGAACGGAGCCACATCACCAATCATATAGGTCTTGCTGGAATCAGCGATATAGCCGTCCTTCTCCAGCGTAATGTCGAAATTGATGATCTCGCCATTGGCGATGATTTCGTCATTGGACGGCATACCGTGGCAGACAACTTCATTGCTTGAGGCATTGAGCACATAGGGAAAATCATATTGCCCCTTGCTGGCCGGACGCGCCCGCAACTCGTGGGTGATATAATCCTCGACCAGATCATTGACCTGCATGGTACTCATGCCAACAAGTGGCGTGTTGTCGAGAAGCGTGAAGACAGACGCCAGCAGCGCGCCCGAAGCCGCCATCTTTTCCACTTCAGCCTGTGTCTTGATCATGATGACTGAACCGCCAGAATCGAAATTTCCACATGGGCGGCGCGCAACTGCATCTGCACGATTTCATTGAACGAGAGTTCAGGGTTAGCCTGCGCCAGCATACCGATCTTCATCCAGTATTCTGCCTGCGCGTTGATCGAACGGCACATAACGTCACTCGCCTTGCGCAGTTCTTCGTGCAGTTCGTCGCTGATTTTTACGATACCCATAATTCTATTCCATCACCAATATATGAAACATATATAAATCGTATATTCCACTCAATCAAGACCCACCACCTACCCCCTCTGCTTAAACCACTTGCATTTAATATGGCGCCGTATTATATGTCGCCGTATGGAAATTATTGAGCAAAAGCATCATGCCCTTCTGGGCGAATTGGAACGCCGCAACGCTCCCTCAACCGGCGCGTTGAAGGCCTGTTTTGAAATCCTGTCGCTGGCTGCAGCCATTGATCGCGACTGCGCGAACAGGCTCGGCCCCCACAAGCTTTCCGAAGGCAAGTTTGTGCTGCTGTTTTTGTTGCAGAATGCAACTGACGGCCTGTCGCCACACGAGCTGTCGGAACGCGCTGGCGTGACGCGCGCCACCATTACCGGCCTTCTCGACGGGCTGGAACGTGATGGCTTTCTCACCCGTCATGCAGATACGCAGGATCGCCGCAAGCTCACAGTCAGGCTTACACCCGAAGGTGCGCGATTGGCACAAGAGCTTTTTGATCAACATACCGCCTGGATCGCGGGCCTGATGAGCGATCTTTCAACCGGCGAACAGCAACTGCTGAGCACCCTTTTGCGCCGCATCTGGAGCCGAACCGATGCGGGCCAGTCTTTTAAAATCAGTGAAACCCTAAGGGACTTATCATGACTTATTACCTCGCCGAACTTTACTCACCCAAGACAAGCTGGCTGACGCTCGATGCGCAAGGCAGGCAGGCTTTCTTTGAAAAAGTCGGTGCAGGCATGGGCGGTCTCGCAGCACTGGGCGTTGAAGCTTTGGCCTTGGGTCCAGTTGATACCACCAAGCCTTACGCTCCCGAGCAGAGCTTCTTTGCCATCTGGCGTTTCCCGGATGAAGCCGCTCTCGACATGCTTCTGGCCGGAATCACTGCAACAGGCTGGCATGATTATTTTGACACCATCAATGCAGCAGGCGCAGGCACTGACCTTGGCGGTCACCTTGCCCAACTCGCAGGCGCGCCTTTCAAAGAAGCCGCCTGAACTGCAAGACAAATGCTCCCCAAAAGGGAGCATTTGTCTTATCCACACCAACCCACAGATGATCCCGCTTGACTCTTCGCTGACTCGATTCAATACTGGAACATAAAGTGAACAAATAATAGGTTTCAAACGTGAGCGGCATCGACATCGCGACGTTGCGGCGCATGGTTACGGCCATTGAAGGCAACGGCACACAAGGCAATTTTAGCAGTGAAGCGGCCACAGGTTTCGGGCGTGCGCGCAGTTTCACGCTGGGTTTTGCGCAGGCAGATGATGCTTTTCCGCATGGTCTGGCAGGCGATGCTTTGCATGAAGTTTTTGCAGAAAACCCCGGTGTGCATATGGCGGCAACCGGCTTTGCACTGGCGGTTGCGTTGCGGGCGTCCTCTACAAAAAGGCCGATTATCTGGATCGAGGAGGAAAGCGCCTCAAGCGAATATGGCGGGCTCTATCCGCCGGGGCTTCATGCCTTTGGTGTTGATCCGGCGCGGCTGCTGATCGTGCGCTGCCCCACCGCGCAAGACGTTCTCAAAGCATCCAATGATGCGCTTGAGGCGGGAAGCGGTGGCAAGGCTTCGCATCTCATCTCCGGCGTCGTTGCTTCGATAATTGCCCAGCCAAAGTGCCTCGACCTAACCGCTTCGCGTCGTCTGCTGCTGGCAACGGAAACAGCGCAACTACCAGTTTTCCTGCTCAGGAGCCATCGAACGGGCGTTCAAAGTGCAGCCGTCAGCCGCTGGCGGGTAGCTCCCGCGCCGTCGCGCTCCAGCGGAGCGAATGCGCCCGGGAAGCCTGCCTTTTCTGCCGTGCTTGAACGCAATCGGCACGGCACATGCGGGCAATGGATCATGGAATGGAACAATGAAAGCCTTGAATTTGGAGCAGCAGAAAGGGTCAGCAGAACGCATGTTCCTCGCCCTATGGTTTCCGTTTCTGCCAACCGACCGGCTTCGCCGCTCCGCTCCGCATGATGGCAAACAGCCCTCACCACTTGTTGTCACCGAGCGCACGGCCAATGCGCTGCGACTGACCGCGGTGGATATTGAGGCCGCAAAGCTTGGTCTTTTTCCCGGTATGGCGCTGACCGATGCACGCGCACGGGTGGAGAAGCTTGACGTGGCAACAGCTGCACCCCAGCGCGACGCAGCGCTGCTCACGCGGCTTGCCCACTGGTGCGAGCGCTATACGCCACTTGTCGCTCTCGATCAGCCCTATGGGCTGATGCTCGACATTACCGGCTGCGCGCATCTTTTTGGCGGGCTTGCTGCTCTGCGAGAGGACGCAATCATGCGGATTGAACGGGCAGGTCTGCACATACAGGCGGCGATTGCCGATGGCAGCTTTGCCGCACGGCTTCTGGCGCGAGGCACGAAAGGGGGTGTTTTCAGCAAGGCCGGGGCCGACCATTTTTTGCCACGCCTGCCGATCAGTTCTCTTGAACTCAACGAGGCTGCTGAGACGGGCCTTAAACGCGCTGGGCTGAAGCATATCGGCGATGTGATAGCACTCCCACGTGCAACACTGACCGCACGTTTCGGAACCGACCTTGCCACGAAGCTTGAACGGCTAACGCGGCAGGAACGGGCGCCGATTTCGCCCTTGCGGATTATGCCGCTCAGCATAGCCGAACGCCGCCTGTCAGAGCCAGTCACGGTGATGGCGCTTGTTGAGCAAATTTTGCAGGAACTGGCGCAGGAATTATTTGCTTTGCTTGAGACCAAAGGCAAAGGCGCGCTGCTGATCGAAGCTTCGTTCTTCCGGGTCGATGGCGAGGTACGTCATATCCGCATCGAAACCGGCCAGCCTTTGCGCGAAGATCAGATTTTTCTGAGACTGGCTCGTGAGCGGCTCAATGCGCTGACCGATCCGCTCGATGCTGGCTTTGGCTTCGATATGATCCGGCTTGCAGCGCTGCGCTCTGCAGCCATTGCCCAGCGTCAGACGGGTCTGGACCAGAACGAGGAAGATCAGGCCGGTTTCAGCCAGTTGATTGACCGCCTTGCCGCCCGACTTGGCGCAAACCGGGTGCTCACCCCGTTTGCGCGCAACACCCATATGCCAGAACGGGCTTTTGGCCTTCGTTCTGCCATGCAGACAGGCCCCAAGAATGACGCCGATTATGAAAGCAGTGGGACGCTTGTCGGTGATCCGCCAGCGCGGCCGATAAAACTGTTTCATCCGCCGCAGCCAATCGAATCGATAGCTGAAGTGCCCGACAGTCCGCCCTCGTTTTTCCTCTGGCGACGTGTACACCATCATGTACGGCTTGCCGAAGGGCCGGAACGAATCGAACCGGAATGGTGGCTTTCCATCGGTCATGATGTGCCGCCGCTGCGCGACTATTATCGGGTGGAGGATGATAATGGCCAGCGCTTCTGGATTTTCCGCGAGGGACTTTATGACGGCGCCAATCATCCGCGCTGGTTCCTGCATGGGTTATTCGCGTGATGGACCGCTATTTTGAAATGGCTGTGGCCAGCAATTTTTCCTTTCTGAGCGGCGCATCGCATCCGCATGAGCTTGTTTTGCAGGCGCATGCGCTGGGGCTTTCCGGCATCGGCATCGCTGATCGCAACACACTGGCGGGTGTGGTGCGTGCGCATGCGGCATGGAAAGAGTTTCGCGACACATGCGACTTCCGGCTTTTTATCGGCTGCCGCCTTTCCTTCATTGATGGCACGCCGGATATGGTCGTCTATCCACGGGACCGCCCTGCCTATGGGCAATTGTGTCGCCTGCTGACAGAGGGCAAGGGCCGTGCTGCCACCAAAGGCGAATGTCATCTTGAATGGAGCGATCTGCTGTTTCGCGCGCGGCAGTTCCAGATTGCCGTTTTTGCTCCCGACGACAATGAGCCTGATTTTGGCTCACGCCTGACAGAGATTGCAAAGGCCTCTCCCGGTTCAGTCTGGTTGGCGCTGACCATGCCGCATCAGGGCCATGACGGCCGCCGTGCGGAACGCATTGCGCGGTTTGCAGCGGAAGCAAACGTGCCGCTGCTTGCCACCAATGACGTGCTTTATCATCATACCGACCGACGTGCTTTGCAGGACGTGCTGACAGCAACGCGCAATTACACAACCGTTTTTGCCGCCGGGCGAATGCTTGAAAAAAACGCTGAGCGGCATCTCAAGCCGCCACATGAAATGATGCGTCTGTTCCGCAATTATCCCGGCGCAATTGAAGCAACTGCCGATTTTGTGGCGCCCATCACTTTCCAGCTTGATGAGCTGAAATATGATTATCCTGATGAGCCGGTGCCGCCCGGCAAGACACCACAGCAACACCTGCATGATCTCGCATGGGACGGCGCGGCCCGATTTTATGGCGCTGACGGCATACCGCAGAAGGTGCGGGAACTGATTAACAAGGAACTGGCATTGATCGATAAGCTGCAATATGCGGCTTACTTTCTCACCGTCCATGACATCGTGCAATTTGCCAAATCAAAGAAAATTCTCTGTCAGGGGAGAGGATCAGCAGCCAATTCGGTTGTGTGTTTTTGCCTTGGCATAACCGGCGTTGACCCGACAGAAGTCAACCTTCTGTTTGAGCGTTTCATTTCCGCCGAACGCAAAGAACCGCCGGACATCGACGTTGATTTCGAGCACGAGCGGCGCGAAGATGTAATGCAATATGTCTATGAGCGCTACACGAGAGACCGTGCGGCGATTGTCGCAACCGTGATCAGCTATCGCTCCCGCAGCGCTATCCGCGATGTTGGCAAGGCACTTGGGTTAACCGAAGATGTGACGGCAGCACTTGCCAACACGGTCTGGGGCATATCGGGCGGCGGGATCGATAAGGAGCATATCAGGCAAGCGGGGCTTGATCCCGATAATCCCATTATCCGGCGAGCAGTTGAACTGGCGTTGGAGCTGATCGGCTTTCCAAGGCATCTGTCGCAACATGTCGGTGGCTTTGTGCTGACGCGTGACCGTCTGGATGAGACCGTGCCGATTGGTCCGGCGGCGATGGACAAACGCTCTTTCATCGAATGGGACAAGGACGACATTGACGAAGTGGGCCTAATGAAAGTGGACGTGCTATCACTCGGCATGCTCACTTGTATCCGCAAGGCTTTCGATCTTATCCATGCGCACAAACCGCAGCTTTATAACGGCGAAAAACTAACGCTCGCCACTTTGGAGCGTGAGGATAAAGTTGTTTACGACATGCTTTGCAAGGGCGATTCTATCGGTGTATTTCAGGTCGAAAGCCGTGCACAGATGAACATGCTGCCGCGCCTGCAACCTCGCAAATATTATGATCTTGTCATTCAGGTCGCCATCGTCCGTCCCGGCCCTATTCAGGGCGATATGGTGCATCCATATCTGCGAAACAGGAAAAATCCAGAGAACCTGACTTACCCCGCTCCTTCGCCAGAACATGGTGAGCCGGATGAGTTGAAAAACATTCTAGAAAAAACCAAAGGCGTGCCGCTGTTTCAGGAACAGGCCATGAGGATTGCCATTGAAGCGGCAAAATTCACAGCCGATGAAGCCAATCTTTTGCGGCGTGCCATGGCGACTTTCCGCAAGATGGGCACCATTCACACCATGGAAACCAAAATGATCGATGGCATGGTCAACCGTGGCTATGACCGGACCTTTGCCGAGAACTGCTTCAACCAGATCAGAGGTTTTGGTGAATATGGTTTCCCTGAAAGCCACGCGGCGAGCTTTGCGCATCTCGTTTATATTTCCGCTTGGATCAAGTGTCATCACCCGGAGGTGTTCGCGGCCGCTCTGCTTAACTCACAGCCGATGGGGTTTTATGCGCCAGCACAGATCGTGCGCGATGCGCATGAACATGGTGTGTGCGTGCTGCCGATCGATGTGAATTTCAGTCATTGGGACAATACCCTGGAAAACAGAACCAATATGCAACCCGCACTTCGACTTGGCTTTCGTCAGATTGATGGATTTTCTAAGCGCAATGCCGACCTTCTTTCTGCTGGTCAGCATGATCCTTATCGCAGCATTGAGGGTATGCATCGCCGTCTGCGGCTTGACCGGCGTACTTTCACGCTTCTGGCGGATGCTGATGCTTTTGGCTCGCTGAACATTGACCGCCGTGCCGCTTTATGGGCTGTGCGTCGCCTGCCCAATGATGAAACACTACCGCTCTTTGTGGCTGCTAAGACCAGCGAACTGGCGGAAGAGCCGCGCACGATGCTGCCCGAAATGGCGGCTTCTGAGCACGTGATTGCTGACTATGAGACAACCCGGCTCTCGCTCAAAGGTCATCCAGTCGAATATCTGCGTGAAAGGCTCACGGCAGAAGGTGTTTCCACTTGCAAAGCCATACAGCAAGCAACACAGAGCCGCCGCATGAAAGTGGCGGGTGTTGTCACTGTGCGCCAACGCCCGGGCAGCGCGAAGGGTGTTGTGTTTCTCACCATCGAAGACGAAACCGGCATTGCCAATATTGTCGTCTGGCCGAAGATCATGAAGACCTTCCGCCGTGAGGTGATGGGCGCACGGCTCATCCTGATTGATGGGCAGGTTCAGCGCAGCCCGGAGGGCGTCGTGCATCTGGTTGCATCAAAGCTGGAAGATCGTTCAGCGGCTCTTATCGAAATGAGTGGGCGCGAACCGCAAAGGCTCATTGCGCCCTCACAGACGACCGCACGTCACCCACGGAATGTGAAGATCATGCCTAACTCACGCGACTTTCATTAGGATTGAGGTTCACGTTCCGACAACAAACACCGCACAGTAATGGAGTGCTGCACCGACCACGACAAAGCCGTGCCAGATCGCATTCTGAAACCGTAACCGTTCCCAGACATGGAAGATAACACCCAGTGAATAGACCATACCACCAGCGGCAATCAGCCAGAACACAGCCGGTGGCAACGATTGCACCATGGTGTCATAGACCATCACACCACTCCAGCCGAGCGCCAGATAAAGCAGGATCGACAGCCGGTCGAAACGTCCCGGCATGAAGAGTTTGAGCATGATACCAATAAAAGCCACCCCCCAGACAAAGAGCAGCAGCGGCACAGCCCTGTCACCCATATGCACTGCGAAAGGCGTATAGGTTCCGGCAATCAGCAGATAGATTGCAGAATGATCGAAGCGACGCAAAAACCATTTGGTCGGCGAAACAGGCCAGATATTATAAACAGCCGAGACACTAAGTGCTGCCAAGAGGCTTGCGAGATAGACCCCGGATGAAATCGAAGTGGCCGCTGGCATATTCGGCAGGAAATAAATTAGCATCGCGATGGCACCGGCAAGTGCCAGCGTGACGCCCAACACATGAACGACACCATCGGCCCAAAGCTCCGCGCGGTCATATTTCCATTTGACTGAATAAGGCAGCCTTACATCCATCGCGCTTTTCCATGTTCACAAACGAAACTTGTGATGACATCAGATTGCAGCGTCAAGATGACAGCGTGTCGTTTGTTTTTTTACTGAGCGGCAGGCGCGAATGAAGCCTGAACAGGTGTAACGCCCGGCAGGGGCACAGCGTCGCCTTGTGGGAGAACTGCTGGTTCTACCGACGTTGCGGCTGCCGCAACCGTCGGGCCATTGCGCTTCAGGCTACCGTCGAGACCAGTTTCCTGCAAAAGCCCCTTGCGCTTGGCATCGTAATAATAGCCGCGTGCATAATAACGGACTGCCTGACTTTCATCACCACCAGCCACCTTATAGGCACCCGACAGATAACGAACGGCATATTTCAGATTGGTCTCCGCATCGAGCAGCCCCTTAGGGTTGCCCTTATACCCCATACCGCGCGCAGTCGGATGGCTGATCTGCATCAGACCCCAGTAAGGACCGTTGCGCGCGCCGGGATTGAAGCGGCTTTCGCGATGCACCACGCGGCGCACCAGACGTTCCGGCACATCATAAGCAACCGAATATTTGGTAATCAGATCATCGAGACCTTCAGGTGCATGGTCCGGCGTTTCAAATGCCATACTGGTTGCAAGAGAAGCGGGCGACGTTGCGGCCTGCGCACTGGCAAAAGCAAGCATCGGTTCAGATTGTCCGCGAACACCCGGAATTGGCACAACCGATGGAAGCACGGGGGTTTCAAGCGATGCAACCGTGTCCGCGCCCGCAGCCTCGTTCGCAGCCGCAACCGCAGTGGTTCCAGCGGCAGGGGTGACGACATCGCCAGTTGCGGTTGTTGTTGTGGCGGTCGCAGAATTTTCTGTTGGTGTGATCAGCGCGGTTTTTGCAGTCTTGCCATCATTTGTCGTGTTGCATGCACTCAATGCAAAAGCGCACCCAAATAGCAGCGCGCCTTTAAAGAGCGGAAGAACGAATGGTTTTGAAAAAGACTGAAATCGCATGATCCACCGACCCTATGAATCAAAATCTTGTTCGATGCGTTTTTCGAGTTCAACCAGATCGTCTGGCAAAGGCATACCTGTCGCTTTGAGCGTATTAAGCTTCTCGCGAACGATTTCACGAACCTCGTGAACGTCCTGCGGCTGGTTTACCATCTGCTCAAACAGCAGAGCGATCTCTGCCTTGATGTCCTCGAATGCCATAAGATCCTCTTGGCTTAACAGGCGCAAATAAGGCCCGGTTCAGTCAATATTCTTTCAATCGATGACAGTGATGTACCACGCTAAATGCGCAAAGCGGAAGCCCTGAAAGTCAGGCAAGCGTCAAAATGAATATTTCAACGCGTAACAGAGCCATGTTCCGGCTCATAGAATTCGCGGCAACATCGTGTCTATCGCATTGAATTCATGCGCAAAAATTCCAAAGTCATCAAAGCCGATCCCACCATTTGGATCAAACAGATAAATGCTCATCCAGATCAGCGCCACAGTCAGCACAATCGCCAGAATCGTCAAAAGCAGAAGGCGGCGACCGAGAGCGGCCTTGTAGCGCGCTCCCTCAGGTGGAATCTTATTCATCATCAATCGTCATTCGTGGCGTTCAAATCTTCAGGCGGTGTACCATGTTCCGGCGCAGCCGCAAGATACCCCTGATGCACAAGTGCTTTTCGCAGAATCAGAATAGTTGCCTCGGTCTGATTGATGCCTGGATGCGTCTCGTTGATGAAGCGCTCAAGGGCGTCATGAACGTCAGTCGGCAAATAAATACTCATCATTCCTCCGTGATCAGACGACTTTGACAATAATCGAACCAATGCCGCTCACAGCCCCCTCCAGCACGTCGCCGCGCTGAACTGCATCGACACCCGCAGGTGTGCCTGTATAAATAAGGTCGCCGGGTTGCAGTTCAAACAGTGACGAAAGATAGGAAATCGTCTCGGCAACCTTCCAGATCATCTGATTGAGATCGCCAGACTGGCGGGTTTCACCGTTGATTTTGAGCGAAATCTCAGCCGATTCGGGATGGCCAATTTCCGAAGCGGGCACGATGGCCGAGCACGGTGCGGAATGCTCAAACGCTTTTGCAACTTCCCATGGACGACCAGCTTTTTTGGCCACGGCCTGCAAATCGCGCCGTGTCATGTCGATACCCACCGCATAACCAAACACATGATCGAGCGCTGTTTCGACCGCAATATCCTTGCCGCCCGTTTTGAGTGCAACAACCAATTCTATCTCGTGATGGACATCTTCGGTCTTTGGCGGATACGGAAAGTTACCGCCATCAATCACCAGACTATCAGGGTTTTTCTGGAAGAAAAATGGCGGGTTACGAGTAGGATCGCCGCCCATTTCAATGGCGTGCTCAGCATAGTTCTGACCGACGCAATAAATGCGGTGCACAGGAAAGCGCGCTTCTGTTCCCCTAACCGGCACGTAAGGCTGCGGCGAAGGCTGAAAAACATAGTTAGTCATGAAAAGCTGATCCCGTGAAATGTAAATGAGGTTTTTATCATGCAGGCAAGAATCACCACCTGCAAGCCTTACCCGAGCAATTTTCCGTCATGAACTATGCCGTTTTGACAACGTAATTCGCATCGCGTGAGGATGAGACAACGAGTTTTGCATTCGGAATATCATTGGACAGTGCGCGTTCGCGTGCGGCATCGGGCGTATGCCCATGGTCAAGCCATCGCTGAATAAGTCGGCGTTCAAGCTCGGCCAAAGGAACATCGAGAAAGATCGTCATATCAAAGAATGGTGCAAGTCGCGTCCATGGCTCCTGATTGAGCAGCAGATAATTGCCCTCGACCAGCAAAATCCGATGATCGGTACGCACGATAGACGCACCCGCACGCGCAAGGTCGAGTGTGCGGTCGAAAACCGGAATGACAACATCTTCCGATGTGTTTTTGAGACGCTCCAGAAGTGTGGCAAAGCCTTCGCAATCAAAGGTCGGAGGGGAGCCTTTGCGGCTGCGTAAGCCGCGCTCATCCAGAATCGCATTATCAAGATGAAAGCCATCCATCGGTACAATGACCGCTGGCCCTGACTCACCCTGATTGATTGCATCGCGGAGATATTCTGAAATGGTGGATTTGCCAGCGCCGGGCGGACCAGCGATGGCCACGATCAGTCGGGCATCCAATTGGGAAAGCGTTGATAGAATTTCAGCGGGCAGGCTTTCCGCTTGGAAAGGCTTCATATGGCGTCATCCGGAATGAAAAACAGAACTGTTTCTGCACAACAGCACACAGTTTGTTATTTTCAAACAATAAGTTTGATCTATCTTGTCTTGCAATGAGCGCAAATACTGATCACTTGCTATTTCAAATCATTGAATCGAACGGGAAAAATATGACCGTCAAGACAGTTGCCACTACGCCCTTTCAGGATCAGCAGCCCGGTACATCGGGTCTGCGCAAGAAAGTGCCGGTTTTCCAGCAGCCCCATTATGCCGAAAACTTCATCCAGTCGGTTTTCGATGTGCTGGATGGTTTTGCGGGCAAGACCCTTGTGGTGGGCGGCGACGGACGCTTCTATAATCGCGAAGTGATCCAAAAAGTCATCAAGATCGCAGCCGCCAATGGCTTTGGTCGCATCATGGTTGGTCAGGGGGGCATTTTGTCTACGCCTGCCGCTTCCAACATGATCCGCAAATACAAGGCTTTTGGCGGTCTTATTCTATCAGCCAGCCACAATCCCGGTGGCCCGACCGAAGACTTCGGCATTAAATACAATATCGGCAATGGCGGTCCTGCACCTGAAAAGATCACCGAAGCGATCTTTGCGCGCTCCAAGGTTATCGATCATTACAAGATCATTGAGGCCGCGGATGTGGACCTCAACACGCTCGGAACCGCCAAGATTGGCGACACCGAAATCGTGATCTTTGATCCGGTTGCGGATTATGCCGAACTCATGGAAAGCCTGTTCGATTTTGACGCGATCCGCGCCATGATCAAAGGTGGCTTTGCGCTCAAATTCGATGCCATGCATGCTGTTACCGGCCCCTACGCCAAGGAAATTTTTGAGCATCGTCTTGGTGCGCCCGAAGGCAGCGTGATGAACTTTGTGCCGCTACCAGATTTTGGCGGGCATCATCCCGACCCAAATCTCGTTTATGCCAAAGAGCTCTACGATCTGCTGATGTCGGATCATGCGCCGGATTTTGGTGCGGCGTCAGACGGTGATGGCGACCGCAATCTCATCATCGGACGCGGCATTTTCGTAACTCCATCCGACTCACTGGCAATGCTTGCGGCCAACGCACATCTTGCACCCGGCTATAAGGATGGCATCAAAGGTATCGCCCGCTCCATGCCAACCAGTGCCGCGGCCGACCGCGTTGCAGAGAAGCTCGGCATCGGCATTTACGAGACGCCCACTGGCTGGAAGTTCTTCGGCAATCTGCTTGATCATGGCAAGGTTACGATCTGCGGTGAAGAAAGTTCCGGCACCGGCTCGGACCATGTGCGCGAAAAAGACGGGTTGTGGGCTGTCCTGCTCTGGCTCAACATTCTCGCCGTGCGTAAGGAAAGCGTGAAGTCAATTGTTGAGGAACATTGGGCACGCTTTGGCCGCAACTATTATACCCGCCACGATTATGAAGCGGTTGATTCCGATATTGCAAAGAAACTGGTTGCTGATCTGCGCGGCAAGCTTGCAAGCCTACCGGGGACAAGCGTGAACGGTCTGAGGATCGAAAAAGCGGATGATTTTGCCTATCACGATCCAATTGATCATTCGGTCAGCGAACATCAAGGGATCCGCATCTATTTTGAAGGCGGTGCACGTGTTGTTCTGCGTTTATCGGGGACAGGTACGTCAGGCGCGACTATCCGTATTTATATCGAGCGCTATGAAGCCGATACAGCCAAGCACAATCTCGACACGCAGGAAACGCTGGCAACGCTGATTGATGCTGCTGAGCAAATTGCTGAGGTCAAAAAGCGCAGCGGACGAACAGAGCCAAGCGTCATCACATAATGAAAAGGGCCCTCACGGGCCCTTTTTTCTTTCTGAACTACTCGAAGACGATTGCCGGAGCAGGCTTTCCAGCGCCAGCACCTGACTTCATGTTTTCCCAGACCTTACGCGCGATATCGCGATAGATTTTCGCATGTTCGCTATCCGGTTCGACTGCGGTGATTGGCGTGCCGTTGTCTGAATGCGCACGCACATCCATATGCAGCGGTACTTCGCCTAAGAACGGCACATTCAGACGTTCTGCTTCTGCACGTGCACCGCCATGGCCGAAGATGTCATAACGCTTGCCGGTATCAGGCGCGATGAAATAGCTCATATTCTCAACGATGCCCAGAAGTGGTACATCGACCTTTCGGAACATCGCCAGTCCCTTGCGCGCATCAATCAGTGCCAGATCCTGCGGCGTGGAAACAACGACTGCCCCCGCCAAGGGCACCTGCTGCGCCATGGTAAGCTGAGCGTCACCTGTCCCCGGAGGCATATCGACGACCAGAACGTCGAGATTGCCCCATGCCACTTCGCGCAGCATCTGTGTGAGCGCCGACATGACCATCGGCCCGCGCCAGATCATCGGCGTGTCTTCATCCACCATGAACCCCATCGACATCACCTTGACGCTGTAGTTTTCCATCGGCTTGAGTGTCCGGCCTTCAACCGTTTCCGGGCGACCAGAAAGGCCAAGCAGACGTGGCATCGACGGGCCGTAAATATCAGCATCGAGAATGCCGACCTTCAGGCCATTGGCCGCCATACCGAGCGCCAGATTAACCGCCGTCGTAGATTTACCGACGCCACCCTTGCCCGACGCAACTGCAATAATTGCGCCAACGCCGGGAATACCGGGCTTGGCTGCCGGACGCGGCTGGGGAGATGCCGGTGTGGGACGCGGCTGTGGTTTTGGCGGTGGTGGCGCATCGTCACTTGTGCGACCACCTTTCTTTTCCGCCGTCAGCGTGACCAGCGCACCCGATACACCGGGAATTTCCTTAACCGCTTTTTCCGCAGCCAGCCGCATCGGTTCAAGCCCGTTTGCGCGATCCGCAGGAACCGTGATGGAAAAGAAAACCTTGCCGTCGGCAATGAAAATATCCGACACCAGACCGAGCGACACGACATCGCTTTCGAAATCTGGTCCTGTCACAGCTTTGAGCCGCTCCAATACCTGTTCACGCGTTACGCCTGACATTATTCCAACCTCGTCTGCGGCAAGCCCTCGTCTGCAACACGCATTGCGCTTGCCCGCTTTGCATGTCTTGAGATAAGCCAGTTTTAGCCAAAAGGCCAATAGAACCAAGCAAAGAGTTTTATAAAGACAGGTGACATTATGGCCAAAGCCATCCACACGATGATACGCGTTCTTGATGAGGAGCGTTCCGTTTCCTTCTACGATCAGGCTTTTGGGCTGAAGATCGCCGAGCGCATCGATTTTGAGAGCTTCACGCTTGTTTATCTGCGCAATGACGATGCGGACTTCGAAGTTGAATTGACCATCAACAAAGGTCGCACCGAGCCTTACAATCTTGGCGATGGCTATGGCCACCTCGCCGTTGTCGTCGATGATCTAGCCGAGGAGCATGCCCGCTTCACTGAACTGGGTTTCAAAGTCGGCAAGCTGGTGGACTTCAAAAATGGTGACGTGCTGGTCGCGCGTTTCTTCTTTGTCGAAGACCCGGATGGTTACAAGATCGAGGTCATTCAGCGCGGCGGACGCTATCAATAAACAATTGGGCGACCAGCTTATCAGATTTCTGCTCGCTTTCTCATAAACCAGCTTCTATTTGACGCTTGGCAAAGACGGTTGCCTTGGAATAGATAAGGTTAATCCTGAAGGAGCATCGGATTGAACAGGCGCGCAGTCCAGTTACGGGCGACATTGGCAATACGCATTTTGAGCGTATTGGCATTGATGCTCGTCGCATTCGGACACAAGCCAGTCGCGTTCGCTTCTCCAGAACAATTGCTGCTCGCAGAATATGTGTTGCCGGATGGCAGCTATCCGGTGCTCTGCATAACGGATCACGCCATTGATGCTGATGGCCATGATCGCAATCAGCATATGCATAACAGCACGGCTTGCGATGCCTGCCGCATTTCATCAGCGTTTCTGTGTCCTGCGCCTGCTCCATCGACAGGAGCCACAATCAATATTGCAACGGCTGATATTATCACGCCGTCACAACCAATTCTGAGGCAGCAGACTTACCCACCTCAAGCGCCGCCGCAAGCGCCGCCTTTCGCCTGAAAACAATCTTTTCCTGCACGCGCTTAGAAAAGCTGCGTCCCGACACATGATTATTCAGGTTTATTACAATGAAAAATGCTCGTCTTTTGACATCCGCCATTTCGCTCTTTGCCCTTTGCGCTTCTGCAGGCATGGCCAGTGCCCATTCATCGCTTGATCAGAGCGAAGCCACGGCAGGAAGCCGCTATAAGGCAGTCGTTCGCATTCCCCACGGTTGCGACGGCAAAGCGACAACCTCGGTCAAAATCGAACTGCCAGAAGGTTTTGTTTCCGCCCAGCCACAGGCAAAAGCTGGTTGGAAAATTGAAACTGCCAAGGGTGATTACGCAAAGAGCTACAAAGTCCACGGTAAGGATGTGACCTCTGGCGTTAAGCAAGTCACCTTCAGCGAAGGCGAACTGCCGAGCGATTTCTACGATGAATTCGTGGTTGTCGGCCAGCTTGCCAAATTCGACAAGGACACAACGCTATCCTTCCCGGTCACACAATATTGTGGCACGGACGCTTCCGTTGCATGGACTGAAATTGCAGCAGATGGTCAGAACCCGCACGATCTGAAAAACCCTGCCCCGCAGCTTCGCGTTCTCGTTGCTGCCGAATCTGATGACCATGCCGGACATGGCTCGCATGGCGATCATGCCAATCATATGATGGCGCCAACCAAAGCGGGCGATCTGAGCATCAGCGGCCCTTCCATCCGTGCGATGGTTCCGGGTGCCAAGGTTGCTGGCGGTTTCCTCACGATCAAGAATGACGGCAAAAACGCCGACAAGCTGATTGGCGTTACGACAACCGGCGTTAAGCGCGTTGAAATCCATGAAATGACCATGGAAAATCAGGTCATGAAGATGCGCAAGCTTGAAAATGGTCTGGATATTCCGGCCGGTGAAACGGTCGAGCTAAAATCCGGTGGCTACCACCTGATGTTCATTCAGCCAGACCATCCTTACAAGGAAGGCGACAAGGTTTCGGCGACGCTGGAATTTGAAAAGGCTGGGAAAGTTGATCTGGAATTCCCTGTGACCCCGCAAAGCGGCAAGTCGGAAGACCACTCGAAACATTAATCGATCGCTTAGGGCGATAACGCGCCTCTCTCCGTGCATTATGCGCCCGTTTGCCGCAACCGCTACCCCGTTGTAGCGGTTGCGTTCTTCGTTTATAGCTATAAACATGACTTTAATAGTCTAGAATAATTCTATACTGTTGAAATAATTCACTTTTATAAAAGCTGAGTAATTGACTCCAGATCAATTTGCAGCTTTTATGCGCCAGAGTTATTTTATGCAGCCTTTGATGTTTGGGCCTTGAACCCGTTCGATTGGAGGACCAGATGATCGGTCTCAGTGAGTGCCGGTCCGCAAGTGTGGATGGATTGCCGTGGCAGTTGCATCTTTTGCCGACCGGATATTGCAATGCGCGCGGGGAAACAGAACGCCTCGCGAAACAGAAGCAGAAAGACTGCGCACGTGCGCGCACCTCTGAATGGAGGCGCACATGAATATGCGTATTTCTGAGCTGAATGGCGCCAACAGTGTCGGCTATTATGACCGCCTTCCTGAAAAGCTGGTGCTTGAAGGCTATCGCCGCTGGACCGCCGGTTTTGAAACCGGATCGATCATTCCCTGGGAAATGACCTGGGGCCTCTATTCGGAATTGCTTGGCGCATCAGAAGCAAAGCGGGCCGTGGGCGAACTCTCCCAGTTCATCCGTGTGCTGCACCATTGTGCAAGCTGCCAGTTGCGCGCCTTTCCATTCGATTCGCACCATGTCTGCCGCGAAGAGTGTCTAACGCTCGGATTGATCTCAGGCATCCAGAATCAGGATGGTTTGCTGCTCGATACCTGTCTTGAAGCAATTGCCTGTAAACGCCGCAGCCTTGATGTAGCCGATGCGGCCCGCAGTTTCGCCGACACTTTGGCGGATTTCGGACAGACTTTGCTGCCAATACCCATCCATGCAATCGACAGTGCTTTGAACATTTCCCGTCGCGCGACTTTTCACTGAGCCGAAAACGCAGCACGGAAATTAACTTGGATTGAGGCCGCGAAAAGCGGCACGAGGAGAACGAAAATGCAGGCCAGAACAGAACGACGCCTCGGCTTTGTAGCAGCCATTGCACTCACAGCTTCAGCCTTCGCCATGCCCGCCATATCCACACAAATGGCACAGGACACCACTGCGCCTGCTTCAATGCACGCATCGGTCGACAGTGTGAAACTGGAGCTATCGCGCCTTGTTGCTTTTGCTGACACAGCGACAAAGCCAGCTCATTACGAATAAGAATACACAGAACCGGCCGGGCGGAGCGCCTCCAGTCAGTCCGGTAAAAATAAGAGCGCGTGCATTGCGAAATGCACGCGCTCTTTTTGTTTGGGGCGATGGGCGAACCGATCATCCAACGATGATCGGCGCCTGTCCCTGAACACGATTGTAAAGATCAATGATGTCCTGATTCATCAGGCGAATACAGCCCGACGACATCGACTGACCAATCGACCACCATTCGGGCGAGCCGTGAATACGATAGCCGGTGTCGCGACCATTCTGGAAGATATAAAGCGCTCGTGCACCCAGCGGGTTCTGTGGTCCCGGTTCCTGACCGTTGCGGTATTTTTCAAGATCAGGTCGGCGCTGAATCATTTCCGGCGGAGGCGTCCAGCGTGGCCATTGCTTCTTGTACTGGACATTGGCACGCCCAGACCATTCAAAACCTGCCTTGCCGATACCGACGCCATAGCGCAAGGCTTCGCCGCCAGGCAGAACATAATAAAGGAAGTGATCCTTGGTACTGACAACAATGGTTCCCGGTGCCTGCCCTGTCGGATCAGGGACAATCTGACGGCGGAACTCTTTCGGTACTTTCTGGTATGGAATAGCGGGAAGCGAATATTGGCCCTCCTGCACCGCCGCATACATCACATCCGGCGTCGTGATATTCTTATCGACGCTGATTTGCGGACGCATTGGCGTGATGCCACCCGTCGACATCGGATCAATGTTCATCTGAAATGCCGACATGTCCATGGTCTGCGAACAGCCTGCAACGCCGCCCAGCATAGCGGCCCCTGTGCCAAGCAGAAAATGGCGGCGGCTTAATTTCTCAGTCAACTTGGACATACAAATCGCCTAACTCAAAACAACTGGCAAAATGCCTTCTGATCATTTTGACAATTTGCGTCCTTATGGTTGAGGAAGCGTTAAACAACTCGCGCAAACGTTAAGAAAAATGGTTACCGTGCTATAGTTAAAACAAAGGCCGGGATCACTCCCGGCCTTTCAAACTGCAAACGCATGATGGATTAATAGTCCTTTTCATAGAAGATACCAGCACTGGAATCCCCATCGGAACCAACCGCACCCTTGATCTTCAGGTTACGCGAAATATCAAGATTGACGGTCCCCTTGGTCGCTCCGGCAGAACCCGCTTCCACACCCAGATAAATATTATCGCGAATATAGCGCCCTGCACGCACGGCGGTCTGCCCCTTGCTGTCCGTCACGACATCAATGTCATCCAGCCCCGTGCCTTGCCGGAGCTTGCTGATCAGAGAGTTATTTGAACCACCAGCCAGTTCTGCGGCAGCAGCTGCAAGCTGCGCGATCTGGAAAGCCGACAACTCGCCAATGGATCGCTTGAAGATCAGCTGCGCCAGCACTTCATCCTGTGGAAGTTCCGGCGAAGACGAGAAGACGATGTTGAGATTATCAACCGTACCTGTGACCGTTACAATTGCAGTGATGTTATCGCCTTCACTGCGCGCAACAAAATTGATCTGCGGATTAAGATCGCCGACAAGCGTGACAGTACCTTCATCAAACGTAATGCGCTGACCAAGAATACTAATACGGCCGCGTATCAGATCAAAAGAACCCACCGGCTGGATATTGGTGATCGGACCAGTCAGACGCACACGCCCACCCAGTTCTGTATCAAGACCGCGGCCCCGCACGAAAATCTTATTTGGCGCATTCACCAGAACATCGAGACGCGGAACACTTGGACGAGAGGTTGGTACAGGCACTCTGCTTTTGCGCGTTTCGACCTTGGCGCGATCAAGCGTGATCTGTACGTTCTTTGGCGTATTGATATGCTGCACAGGAACGTAAGTCGCTCCTCCGCCCAGATTTTCTGGCACCGTGATTTCAGCGCGCTCAACATCAATGCGACCAGCGATCAACGGATCACGCATCAGCGGGCCGGTGATGGAAATGCCGCCATTAACGGTCGCTGCTACCAGTTTGCCATCGGCATAACGCGCATTGTCAAACTTGATATCGATATTCGCGGGGAAGCTGGCAGCCGCATTGGTTGAGATTGTGCCAGTTGCGGAAACCGACCCACCGCCGCCCAAGGCTGCATTGACCTGACGAAGCGTGATGGTTTCACCCTCCATCGCGCCCATGACATTGATATTGTTCAGGCGAAGGTTTGTTTCAGGATCAATGAACTGTGCACCCGATGTCGAGAACATGCCGCGCAGCTGCGGCTTGTCGAAACCACCTGAAACGCTTGCGGTCAGCGACAGCGTCCCGCTTGCTTGTGAACCACGATCAGCGAGGAAACGATTGGCGAGAGCCAGCGGAACGCTGCCTGAAACATTGACACCCAGGCCCTGCCCCGAAAGCGGCACCTTGCCATTCGCAGTGACGTTGAGACCCTGCGGACCTTCAAGCGTCAGCGACGAAATATCGACCGTCTTTGCTGCGTAATTGCCAGCTGTCTGCACATTTATTGGCGCAAGGCCATTATCACGCAGAGGCTTAGCCGCAAGACCCGCTCCGCGCAGATTGAACTGCGCCGCCGGATTGGTCAACGGGCCAGTCACGCGCGCAGTGCCTGTCACGTTACCCGCCAGATCCTGACCTTTTACTGCGCCGTTCAATGCCGTTAGCGGCAGGTTGGCGAGATTAACATCAACGGCCAGATCGCCCTTGCCAAGCGGAACGGCGCCCTTGGCGCTCACATCAATACCGCCGCCGCCCGTTATACGCGCATCGACGTTGAGACGATTGTTATCCGAGGTGCCTTTGGCATCCGCATCAAGCGGCGCAATGCCCTGATTTTTCAGTTCAGCAGCAGTCACACCACGCGCAGTGATGTCAAATGCTGCATTCGGATTATCTTTGGTGCCTGTAACGCGCGCCGTTCCGTTGAGCGTGCCACCAAGGCCAAGCTCGGGCTTGAATGTATTGGCAAGCGCCAGCGGCAAATTGGAGAGTGCAACCGAAAGATCAAGTTGGTCACCAACCGCACCATTGACCTTGACCTGGCCGTCGCCCGTATTGACGATAATATCGCCAAAGGAAATGTTGCTTCCCTTCATGGCAATGGTAGCAGGTGCAGCAAGCGTTGCCGCAAGAGAGCCTTGCTTCACATCGGCAGATGTAAGCGCCAGCTCAAATCCACCATCTTTCGGCTCAAGCGAACCAGAAGCATTGGCAAGCGTGCCAATCTTGAGCTTGGTGCTGGCCGTAAAATCAGTCTTTGTGCCGGTTGCATTGGCTTTGGCGTCAAAATTATCGATGCCGAACGTACCAACCAGAATGTCGCGCGCACTCGCCGTACCATCTACAACCGGCACGCCGAATAGATCCTGCGCAGTGAGTGTTATATCAGCCGATGTAATATGATTGCCGTTGATTTTAAGGTCATTGGCCTTGGCATTGATGCTCGCGTTCTGGCGTTCGCCAGTGACATCAAGTGCAATATCGGCATTGGCAGAACCAGTCGCATCGGCCAGAAAGAGTGCTGCGGCTGTGGAAATATCCGGCGCATCGACTTTCAACTGGCCAGCCAGCAGACCTTTTGCACTCTGTGTAATATTGCCAGAAAGATGCGCACCACCTGCGTTAAACACCAAATCGGTCAAACGCTTCTCGTCGTTCACAATATCAATCAGCGTAGCAAGATCGATCTTCTGGCCATTGAGGAATGCGTTCCCGGCAAGCTTGCCCGACAGCGAGGCGCCCGTTGTGGCATTCCCATCAAGCAGCGCATTGAAATCAAGTGCGCCTTCGGTGAGCTTGCGATCCGCCAGCGTTCCCTGTGGCGCATCCGCACGCAATGCCAGAGCAATCAGTTTGTCGTCGCCGCGCGCACTCCCCTTGATCGTCATGCGGCCCGAAGCTTTGTCAGACAACAGCTTGAGATCAGAGAGCATGACGCCGAAATCAAAATCGGCTTTGTCGGACGCAAAAGAGCCATTTGCGGTAATTTCGCTCAACTCATTGCCAATGCGGAAATTACGCGCTGAGAAACCCTGTGTACTCCGGGCGATCCCGCCGCTCAGTTTCACATCGCCATTGAGAATGTTATCGACCGCTTCCGTGCCCGTGCGCATGTTCTGCGCATTGCCATCAAGATTAAGATCGAAGGCACCGCTGATCGGTCTGACCGTGCCCGATGCTTTCACATCAATGCTACCAGCAAGATCGCGGTCGGCGAGCGCTGCATAAGGCGCAAGGGTTGCGACCTTGGCTGCGATATCGCCATTGAACGCGAAGTCATCAATCTTGCCGTTAAGTTCCAGGCTGAGGCCATTGCCTTCGATTGCAGCTTTTGCCAGATCGACAGCAGTTCCAGCGCGCCAGCCACCTGCAATCGCGAGATCAATTTTATCGCCCAGTGCCTCGGCAACTTTTGCATCGGTTGCATCAATTCCGCTGACACCGCCCTTCACATCGAAGGTCACACGGCGGTTGGCCGCGTCGTTCAGATTTTCAGCAATACCACCCATATCAAGCGCAATGCTGGCAGCGGAAACTGTCGCATTCTTGAAACCAGAAACAGCGAGCTTGCCGGTCCAGTCATTGGTGGGTCGGTCGCCGTAAGCGATTTGCAATATGGCATTATTGATGGTTGTTTCACCACCCTTGACCGGCAAAAGCACCTCACTCTTGCTGTCATCGCGAATATTCGCATCAACGCGCAGCTTGTTCAGAAAGCCATCCGTTCCGGCCTCAGCCGAGGCTTTGACGTTCAGTGCAGCACTGTTGAGCGACAGATCATCGAGACGGAAACCACCGCCATCTTTCAGCAGACCATTAGCGGAAAGCGCTGTTTCAGCACCAAAGAAATCGCGAAACGCTGGCGGCACCAGAACGGCGATAGGACCATTGATCTGCGTCGCAAACACCCTGCCATCAGCCTGACGCACCAGTGTAAAACCACCCGTCAACGTGCGACTGCCATTGGTATCAAGCGCCAAATCGATCTTAAGATCATCCAGTGTGCCCTTGCCAGTCAGCGTCAGATAAACCGGCGGACGACCATCAATATTAAGCACATTGGCAACAATACCGTTGGCAGGCTCAGTGACTTTCAGATCGAGATCAAGCTTCTGATCAGCATTGGCATAGGCGGCGCGCAGCGCAAAATTACCGCCCGGACCATCAAGACGTTTAATGTCAAAGGCAGAAGTCAGCGACCCATCGGCAAGCGACAGATTGCCATTCAGCGATACTTCCGATTGCAGTCCAAAAATATCCGGACCGAATTTGAGACGCGCCACATCAAGGCTATCGATATTGATCGACAGCGGCAGTTCCGGCAGGCTGAAACTCGACGATTCTGGCGACGGCAAACTGTTATCCGGTAATGGCTTGCGGATCAGATCAATACGTTCGGCAACCAGCGACTGAATGCTCAGGCGACCTGTAAACAGCGCCGTGCGGCTCCAGTTAAGTTTCGCATTTTCAATGCGCAGCCACACGCCTTCACGGTCAGCAATGGTAATCTGGGCAACACTTGCCTCAGACGACAAAAGTCCGCTTAAGCCTGAAAACTGGATACGGCGGTTTGGCGCGGAAAGTTTACTTTCCACGAAGGAAATAAAATACGACTTTTCCTCTTCCTGCTGCTGCTCTTGGGCGACGGCAGGTATTGCGAAAAGGATGAAGGCGAGAAGTGCGAGAAATTTGGTCAAAACGCCTGTCCTATGCCCACGTAGAATGCATAGCTCGGATCGCCCGAGCGGGGGTTAAGCGGAAGAGCGACATCGAGACGGATCGGCCCAAGCCCCGTCAGATAGCGCAGACCAAGACCCGCGCCGACACGCATCTCTTCCGAAAAGTCAGGATAGGATTGTTCACCAACGTAGCCTGCGTCGACGAAGCCAACGACACCAATGGAATCGGTGACGCGTGTGCGGACTTCACCCGAGGTTTCAACCAGTGATCGCCCCGCGATTGTTTCGCCGGTCGGTGTTTTGACACCAATGCTGCGATAGGAATAGCCACGGATAGAGCCGCCGCCGCCCGCAAGGAAAAGTTGGTTTGGCGGAAGATCGGCAATATCCGCACCCACGACAGAACCGAGTTTCACGCGACCGGCGAGAACAACGCGATCCGTCGCGCCAAAGCCGTAGTAAGCACGGCCTTCTGCAGTGAAACGCGTCGCGAAGTTGCCCCGCTGGAATTCATAGAAGGGTTGAATATTGCCTTCTGCATAAAGTCCGGACGTTGGATCGGGCTTGTTGTTACGGCCATCGTAAAGAAGGTTGCCTTCAAGTCCACCAGTCGTGAACTCGCGCTTTCCGAAATAATCGTCATCGAAGCGGCCATGGCTGGCTTTTGCATAAAGCGCACCGGACAGTTCGTCGCTGAATATCTGCGTAAAGCCGGTTTTCGCATTCACCGACGTTTCCGTATAGGCGTCAAGCACTTCACGCTTCGCATCAAGTGCTGCCACAAAGTCCGTATCCGGGGTATAAATGCCAGGCTTCGCGAAGCTTGTACCGAGGGTGTAAGTGTAATTGGCCGGATCGAACGAGTTATCCTGCGAGCCACCAACGCCACTGACCTTGGCATCGAAGCGCAGTCGCTCGCCGCGGCCAAACAGGTTGCGATGCATCCAGTAACCGGTCACACCGAAACCATCGAGCGTCGAATATTCGGCACCAAAACCGAACCGACGGGGTGCGCGCTCCTGCACATTAAGGGTCATCGGCAGACTGCCATCCGGCTCAATCTGGTCCGCTTCCTCAAAACTCATCGCACGGAAAACCTCCATGCGGCCAAGACGCTTCTTGGCGTCCTCGATATCTTTAGGGCTGTATTGCTTGCCTTGTTTAAGGCCAGTCATCCAGGCCACAAATTGCGGGTCCATACGTGCAGTGCCAACGACACTGACCGGACCATAAAATGCCTTGCGACCCGGATCGAGCGAAACGTCCGCGGCAACCGTATCGCCATCATGATTAGCAACAATGTCTTCGCCAGTGATTTTCGCTTTTGCATAGCCTTGCTGTCGCCAAGCCTCAACCGCCAGTCGCTCAGCCTTGAGGATTGTGGTCGATCGGGCAACCTCACCCGGCGCAAAGCCAGCTTCTTCCGGCGTTTGAATTTTGTTGCGTTTATCCGCATATGGCGGCGCGATATTTGAAATCGCCGTGCGGGAGAACAGGAACTGCGGGCCCGGATCAACTGAAATATCAATCTTGGCATTGTTCGGAATGTCAGTGTCGGCGGGAATATCCGCTGCTTCACGTCCATTGACCTTGATGGAAATCGTTCCGCCGTAGCGACCATCGCCATAAAGCGCTGCGAGAATGCGGCGATAATCACCGCGCGCTTTTGCTAAAAGCCCCGCCGAACCAGATGCAGGCGTTCCTTCATCGGAGACGAGCCCGGACGCACCATCAATTACAGATTTCAGATCAGCATCGCTACCGTCAGCATTTTTGCGTGTGCCTGAAGTCGTGACTTCGACCGTGTAGCTTTTGGGATCAATAATGTCGGGATCGGTTTCTTTCTTCTGACCCCAAAGGTGAATTCCAAAAATCTCAAACGCCAAAGCAGGCGAAACCGTCATGGAAGCAAATTGCACCGCCAAAGCGAGTACAATCAAACTTCTTCCCTGTATCGTCCTGTTACGCCTAGTCATACACAATACTGTCCGGTTGCAATTTCACGACCGCTTGGGCAGCGCCTCGTCCTCCCCCAAATCCCAGGACGATTCAGGGATTAACATAGTGCGGCAGGAAGACCAAGCTTCAACCCGATGCGTTTTGACATTTCAGACCCAGATGCAGTGCTTTGCGCGTCATGACCAGCCTTAACAAAAAGCCCTCACAGCCAACCCAAAGAGCGATCCAAGCCCTAAAGTCAAATATGCCCTATTTTGAATAGATTGAGTCAATGGAGCGTTAATAAGTGGACAAGATTAATATAAAAAAATCGCAATATAATTGCGGCCCGCCAGAGGGAGGGACTCTGGCAGGCCGCGGATCAGGTCATGTTTAGGCGGGGAGGATATGACCTGAAAACAAACAATGTTAACTAAAGGCGTAAGACTAAGAGGCTTCTCTGCTTACGCTTTGGTTTTAACGCCCTGAATTAGGCGGACGCGTATTCGGCAAATGTCCACCCCCAAATTGATCCGGCCGCTTTAGATCCGAAGACCTCATAGGACTCACACCTTGTCCAATTGGGGGAGCAATCGGTGGAACCGGCGACGAACCGGGATCACGATAAGGATCATAGCCCGGTACAGGATCTGGCTGGTAAGGGTCGTATCCCGGACGCACAGGAGGACGCCGATGAGGGTGCCAACGCGGCACCCAACGAGGATACCAACCCGGTCCCCACTCGTCTTCGAAGCCACCATCAATAATAACGGTGGTGCTTCGCGATCCTGGATAATTCGGGCCAGGCACATAACGAGCGAAGCTTAGAAAGCGCGCTGATACCCACCCGCGAATCCCACTCGATCGGATTTGACACCAGGAGCCGCGGCAAGGGCCAGCATCAACGCCGATACCAGCGGGTAGCAAAGCAAGCCGACCATAATTACTTCCTGGTCCAGCCCTTACATTGACGTTTGCAGTAACGATTGCAGGCGCAGCCAACGCAACAACAGGAGCAGCCAATACGGAAGTAAAAATTACTGCTGCAACAATTTTATTATGAGGCAGAGAATCCAAAAAATACATTTACATTTCTCCAAAAATGCCATCAAAAAGCTATTAAATAAATCAACAAGAACAACATTAATACAGATAAGAAATAAAATCAAATATTGCCAAAATCATGGCAGATTATTTTCTTACATTATAGAAAAAAGTCACAGTTAAAATTTCATTTCGAAGTATAAATCATTTTAATCGAAATTTACTCAAATAGAATCTCAATTACTTTCCTCTAATACATCAAACAAAAGCGCCCTGGAGGGAACCAGGGCGCTACGCGGCTTTTTAAGGGGGGAGAGGGAGGAAAAGCCGCGCAACCGGGCCGTCAGACCAGGTTTCAGGCGATCAGAAGGCCAGCCGGAACCAGCCTTCCGAAATTCAATTATGGCAGATTACGCGCATCATCCGGTGTCATATACATCGGCATCATGTTGGTATCGAGGTGATGCATGACCCAGATGGAGCCAGCAAGCACGATGGCCAAAATGATGACCGTGAAAATGAGTGCCAGAATGTTCCAGCCATTTTCCGACTTCGGATCAAGATGCAGGAAGTAAACCAGATGCACCACGATCTGAACGGCCGCCATACCGATAACAATCGCTGCGGTCGTCGCCGGTGTAAAGTAACCATTCATCGCCAGCATAAACGGAACGATGGTGAGAACGATCGCAAGAGCCAAACCAATCAGGTAGGACTTCAGGCTGCCATGTGCGGCTTGATCATGTGTTTCGTGTCCAGAGCTCATCACAATACACCCAGCAGATAGACAAGGGTAAAGACGCCAATCCAGATGATGTCCAGGAAGTGCCAGAAGAGGCTCAAGCACATCACGCGCGTCCGGTTCTTTTCAGTCAGGCCATCACGCAGAAGCTGGGCAGAAAGCACCAGAATCCAGATCAGACCCGAAGTAATATGCAGACCGTGGGTTCCGACCAACGCAAAGAAAGCTGAAAGGAATGCACTGCGGCTTGGGCCCGCACCTTCAACGATCAGGTGATGGAACTCATAGATTTCCATAACAAGAAACGCTGCACCGAGCACGAACGTCACGCCCAGCCAAAACAAAACGCCTGCGCGATTGTTGCGGTACATCGACAAGGTCGCCAGACCATAGGTCAGCGACGATGCCAGAAGGATCATCGTTTCTGTCAGCACGAACGACAGGTCGAACAGCTCGCGGCCGGTCGGGCCGCCCGCAAACTGATGCGCCAAAACGGCATAGGTTGCAAAAAGGCCCGAGAAGAGAACGCAGTCGCTCATCAGGTAGATCCAGAAGCCGACCAGTGTGGTCGACCCTGCATCATGATGATCTTCGTGAGCCGGATGCTCGTTGCCACCCTTGAACGGGCCAACTTTGTAGTAAGTAGCGCTCATGGATCAGACCTCCTGAGCATTCAGTTGCCGGGTATATGCATCTTCAACGCGCTGCACTTCTTCGGCCGAGACATAATAGTCTCTGTCATTGTTGAACGAGTGCGCGATCGCAACTGCCAGAACACCGACGGCTGCGGCAATTGCCAACCACCAGATATGCCAAACCAATGCGAAGCCCAGAGGAATGCAGAGCACACCAATGATGAAGCCCGTACCGGTATTTTTTGGCATGTGAATGCGGGCAAACTTTTCAGTACGGCGAACATAGCCGTTCTGCTTCATATCCCACCAGCTGTCGGGGTCACGAACATGTGGAACTTCAGCGAAGTTATAGAATGGCGGAGGCGACGAAATCGACCATTCCAGCGTACGTCCCGAACCCCAGGAATCGCCATCAACAACACGTAGTTTCTCGCGATCACGAATGGAGATCATAATCTGAAGAACCTGGAAGACGATACCGCAGAGGATAATCGCAACGCCAACAGCGGCAATGATCAGATAGATATGCCAAGCCGGGTTTTCTGTGTGATTGAGACGACGGGTCATCCCCATCAGACCGAGAACGTAGAGCGGCATAAACGCCATAATGAAGCCAACGAGCCAGCACCAGAATGCCTTGCGGCCCAGTCCTTCGTGCAGCTTGAAGCCAAATGCTTTTGGCCACCAGTAGATGAGACCGGCAAAGCAACCAAACAGCACGCCCGAGATAATCACGTTATGGAAGTGGGCGATCAGGAACACCGAGTTGTGCAATACGAAATCTGCAGGCGGAACAGCAAGCAGAACGCCTGTCATACCACCCACAACGAAAGTGCACATGAAACCGATGGTCCAGTACATGGGTGTCGTGAACTGGATGCGCCCCTTATACATTGTGAACAGCCAGTTGAAGACCTTCGCCCCGGTCGGGATCGAGATGATCATGGTTGCAACACCAAAGAAGGCGTTGACGCTTGCACCGCCACCCATGGTGAAGAAGTGGTGCACCCAGACGAGGAACGACAAAACGGTAATGGCAACAGTCGCGTAGACCATTGATGTGTAGCCGAACAGACGCTTCCCGGTGAAAGTTGCAACAACTTCAGAGAACACACCAAAGCATGGCAGAACCAGAATATAGACTTCGGGGTGTCCCCAGATCCAGATCAGGTTCACATACATCATCGGATTGCCACCAGCGTCATTGGTGAAGAAGTGGAAATCCAGATAACGGTCAAGTGAAAGCAGCGCGAGCGTAACGGTCAGGATCGGGAACGCAGCCACGATCAGAACGTTCGAGCAAAGTGCGGTCCATGTGAAGACAGGAACCTGCATCATGCCCATGCCCGGTGCACGCATCTTGATGATGGTCGTGATGAGGTTAACGCCCGACAAAAGCGTACCCATACCGGAGATCTGCAAAGCCCAGATATAGTAATCAACACCGACATCGGGGCTGAATTCAATACCGGAAAGCGGCGGATAAGCCAGCCAGCCTGTCTTTGCGAATTCACCGACACCGAGCGAAATGTTAATCAGAATCGCACCTGCAACAGTCAGCCAGAAGCTCAACGAATTGAGGTAAGGGAAAGCAACGTCGCGCGCACCGATCTGAAGCGGAACAGCGAAGTTCATGAGACCAACAATGAACGGCATCGCCACGAAGAAAATCATGATCACGCCGTGAGCCGTGAAAATCTGGTCGTAGTGATGTGGTGGCAAAAAGCCTTCATTGGCACCGGAGGCGATAGCCTGCTGAGCGCGCATCATCACAGCATCCGAGAAGCCGCGGAACAGCATCACGAAAGCCAAAATAATGTACATCACGCCGATGCGTTTATGATCAACAGATGTCAGCCAGTCATTCCAGAGAGGACCCCACTTTTTATAGTAGGTAATGGCTGCGAGAATAGCGAGCGCTCCACCAGCCACCGCGGTCAGCGTGACCATGATAATCGGCTCGTGATAGGGTATCGCTTCGAGCGTAAGTTTTCCGAACATTTCTATTCTTACTTCGATTGGAGTGCGATCAACAATTCAAGCCCCGGGGACTTCATCCGGGACTTAAATTGCATCGACATATCAGTTTTCAAGCTGCGACATACGCTGCGGCTGCGTCAGGCAAAGAATATCGTTTGCCCATTGGCTGAAATCGACGGGAGAAGACTTGCGCAAATCTGCGCGCGCTTCACGCACCATTTGTTCCTGATGCATCATATCGTCGATACAGACCGACTTGCCATCCCAACAACGATTGACGATGTTATGAAACAGCGCCTTGTCGTTATAAGCAAAGTACTGAACAGGAGCCTTTTCACTTGGCTGAACCAGCGAAGCATAGCGATCACGCGACAGTTCCTGACCGGAAGCCTTTGCATCAGCAATCCACTTGTCAAAATCAGCCTGATTGAGCGAATGCGCCTTAAAGCGCATCTGCGCGAAGCCCTGACCACTGTAATTGGCGGAAATACCGTCAAAAACGCCTTCCTGATTAGCAACAAGATGAAGCTTCGTCTGCATACTCGGCATGGAGTAGACTTGGCTACCGAGTGCTGGAATGAAGAAGGAGTTCATGATGCTGCTGGAGGTCAGCTTGAAGTTGACAGGCACATTAACCGGCATCGCCATTTCATTGACCGATGCAACACCAAGATCCGGATAGATAAACAGCCATTTCCAGTCGAGCGCAACAACTTCGACATTGATCGGCTTCACATCGGAAACAAGCGGGCGATAAGGGTCAAGCTTGTGTGTTGATATCCACGTCACTGTGCCGAGAACGACAATAATGACCACAGGGATCAACCAGACCGCAGCCTCAATTTTGTTTGAATGGTGCCAGTCAGGCAGATATTCCGCCTTTTCATTGGTGGCACGATACTTCCATGCGAAGTAAAGCGTCATACCAATGACCGGCAGCACGACGAGCAACATAAGGCCGGTCGCAAATAAAATTAGATCGCGCTCTGCCATACCAACCTCTCCTTTCGGAGAAAGCAGGACCTGGTTCTCGCAGCCGGCGAGAAACGCCGTGAGGGCCAAGACGGCGAACGAAATGATCGTCCGGGGGGGTGCCGTGTTTCATTTGTCTTTCCATCCTGCACGCAGAGCGTCAACTCTGGTGCATGCGTCATTTTCTAGATTTCGGTAAATTCTGAAAATTTCAAAAGTACCGATATAACGAATAATCCCGTTTGTCACGCGCCAGACCAAAAATGTATTGGATCGAAATGTCGCGGCTGCATGGGTTTGAAGAGTCATAATCGACCCATTCGGAATCATATTGGACAAGCCAATTGCGATTGGCGGTTCTCTACAAGTTCAAATCGAAACTTTCAATACGATATTCAGCGATAAACTGGCTGTGATTAACGGTAATAGGAAAATTTGTTAAGAAGAATACATCAAGTCTAATGAATATTATCTATGCTTATTTTGGATCTTGTAAATTAAGCATATCAAAATCCAAGACATACAATACCGTATATATACACCGCCGCCAAATAATTCTATGGAATCCATCGCAAATTGGACTCAGAACGATTCCAGTCTGCGTTTAGATGCTATAGTTTCAACTTTCAGGAACTAGAGCGCGTTTCGATCTGATTAAATCAGATCGGCGCTCTAATCATTTGTTTGAACGCACATCTTGGTCCGAAAACCGGCTCCCACTTTTCGGGATGGGCTCTAAACCAACGGGACATGCATGATTTTTGGTAATTGGCCAATTGAAGAAACTGAGGGCGCAGTGCTTGGCTATGCAATTGCCGCAGGCAGTCACAATTTTCGGAAAGGCACGCTGCTTACGTCGGATCATATTGCGGTTCTGAAACATCATGGCCTCACGCATATTTTCGCAGCTCGTCTCGAAAAAGATGATATCGGCGAGAATGAAGCAGCGCTTGCAGTCGGTAAATTGCTGATTTCAGAAAATCTTGATGCAGGCCCGCCCATTGCGGGACGCGTCAATCTTTTCGCCCAGCATGCTGGCCTGTTCCACGCCAATGTTAGCGACATTGATGCAATCAATCTGCTTGATCCCCGCATTTCAATTGCCACATTGCGTAACAATTGCCGCGTTGAACGCGGTCAAATGGTGGCAACTGTCAAAATTATCCCGTTTGCCATTCCCAAAGTCTTGATTGAAAAGCTACAGGGACATCAAAGCAAAGCAATTGATGTCAGGCCATTCCGCGCCACGCGGATCGGCCTTATACAATCCCGACTGCCGTCGATACGTGAAACGATATTCGAGAAAACCAAAAATCTTATTTCCAGTCGCGTTGAGCGAAATCAGGGTTCCGTGTCAGTGGAGCACCGCGTTGCTCATGAGCAAACGGCGCTGTCTTCTTCAATCCGTGAAGTTGCCAAGGATTGCGATATCATCTTGATCTTCAGCGCATCATCCATTGCTGATGAGGCAGACATTGTTCCACGCGCAATCATCAATTGCGGGGGCGAAATCCTGCGAATGGGCGTTCCGGTTGATCCAGGCAATCTTCTTGTGCTGGCAAAGCTAGGCGACAAATATATCGTCGTAGCCCCGGGCTCAGCAAGAAGCGCACGCGAGAATAGTCTTGACTGGATACTGGATCGCCTGATGGCAGGAATGCAACTCAGCGCGAACGATCTGGGGAGAATGGGCGTCGGCGGGCTTGTTCTATAAAACTGACTTAGCAGTTATAGTCGAACACCAATATCCCATCGATCCCGCCCTCTGCGAGCGCAACAAGCTTTCCACCGACCGCCACATGGTCAGGATGCGTAAGATACGCGTTGCGCGCTGCTTCATCGGTGAAGTCCACGACAAAGCCGTGTCGGAAGCCTTTTTCCAATGCTTCAGGGCTGATATTCGCACCAACGCTCACTGCAACAATGCCATCAATCTTTTCACGCAATGCCGCAACCTGATCGAGCGCTGCATCGATTTCAGCGGCAGGAATCTCAGACCTGAACTTCACAAGAACGATATGGCGCAGCATTGATTATCTCCTCACAGAATGCCGGCAGACATTAAAGCCTATTCGCGAAACCGAGAAGAGATTTTCGAGCATCGGCTGCAAATGATGAAAGACTGAAATAACAGTCGTCGGGGATCAGCAAAAAAGCGTATTTTTAAAACGAAAAAGGCCGGGCTGAACCCGACCTTCCGCTTCCATTCTGATTTTGCGCCAGTACATCCGTGGACACATTATCGAATGAATTCCCGATACAAGAGCAGAATTAGCATCTGTTCATATCAGGTTTATGACACTTCCCGGTAAAGTTCCGGTCGTTCAAGCTGCCATTGGCGCCTCAATCGGCGCTGGATGATTATATTCCCAGACTTCGATCAAGCACTGCCGCATCAGATCGAGATCAACCGGACCAATCCGGCTCAATACGAGATCCAACTCGTCCGGCTCGACGCCACGATTAAGAAGCTCGACTATTGCTTCGATCAAAACTTTTTTGTCGTCAAATCTATAGCGCTGCATCAAACCTGCTCCGCCAGATGTTCCTTTTTGATAGAGCAATGCTACACACGTATGGTTAACCGAAACTTACCATCGGATAGCCTTTTTGACGAAAACTGCATTCCTTTAAAACGACAAGTGTTTATAGAGCAGCGTTATTTATAATCATGAAAAAAATCTTATTTTTGGAAAACAACTGTCAACATTAAGTCACAATTTTAATGTATCTTTGTTTTAATAAAATTAAAAAATAGATTTGTATATTTAAATGGCTCCCTATTTTGAAGAAACCAAATGAGTCTATTGAAAATAAACAATGTTTTTTTGACGACTAATCTCCGTCTTATAGGACTGGCCGCACTGATCGGCGTTGGGTTTCTTGGCGGTTATCTTGTAACGATCCAATATAAAGGCAATATCCATACGATCGTTGCCGGACAAGCCTATCGTTCCAACCAGCCCGATCCCTTGCGTATCGCCCAGCTTCAGACGCTTTACGGTATTAAGACGATCATCAATCTACGCGGTGCCGAGCCCGGTTCAAAATGGTATGATGACGAGGTTGCAGCAACAAAAGTGCTGGGCATTCATCTTACGAACTATGAATTGTCATCGAGCCGACAACTGACGGCAGAGCAGATGCGGGCGCTTATTGCTCTGATGAAGAATGCAGAAAAACCAATTCTCATTCACTGTAAAGCTGGATCGGACAGAACTGGACTTGCTGCGGCTCTCTATATTGCGGCGGTTTCAAAGGGCGGCGAACGCAAAGCAGAAAGTCAGATGTCAATCGCTTACGGGCATTTCGGAATTCCATTTAGCCCGGCTTATCCAATGGATGAAAGCTTTGAGGCCATTGAGACTGAACTTGGCTTTTCCGGGTCCTGAAATAGCAAACGGGGCATACACAAATAAAAAACGCCGGAGTTAAACCCCGGCGTTTTCATTAATCTTAAATTAAATATCAGTCGAGACCGACGATCTTACCATCCGACCATTTGAACACGTCGAAGCTTGGCGAAGAAAGATCGCCCGTTTCGCCATAGGTCAGCTTGCCAATGACTGTTTCAATTGGCTGACCATCGCGAAGAACCTTAGCAACAGCTGCGGTATCTTCCGTTGTGCCAGCGCGTTCAATGCCATCTGCAAGAACCTGAACAGCGGCGTATGCATTCATGGTGAATGCTTCAACCGGAATGTTCTTTGCAGTCAGTGCATCGACGGCTTCCTTGGAAGCTGGGTTCTTGGTTGCATCAACAGCGTTGGTGAAAAGCGTGCCTTCAGCATTCTTCTGGCCAATTGCCCAGAATTCAGTGTTGGAAAGGCCTTCACCGCCGAGGATCAGCGCATTCAGACCTGCATCATGAAGCTGACGGGCCAGAAGGCCGCCTTCACCATGATAACCGCCGAAGTAAACGACTTCGGTGCCCGCAGCCTTCAGCTTGGATACGAGCGCGCTGAAATCCTTGTCGCCCGGCGTAACGGAATCATACTGAACTTCCGTGATGCCGTCTTTGTTGATGGCAGCCTTGAAAGAATCTGCCAGACCCTTACCGTATGCGCCCTTATCGTGGACGATAGCAACCTTCTTGTCCTTAAGATTCTTCAGGAAGTAAGCGGCCATCACGTCAGCCTGCTGGTCATCGCGGCCGCAGGTGCGGAACACGGTTTCCAGACCGCGAGAGGTCAGGTCAGGGCCAGTTGCCGTTGGTGTCACCATGAGAACGCCGTTTTCAGCGAAAACATCGGAAACAGGAATTGCAACGCCGGTGGTGACAGGACCGACGACAAACTTGACGCCTTCGCCGACCAGCTGGTTAGCAGCCGAAACACCCTGCTTTGGTTCGCCAGCATCATCAGCAAATTTTAGAACGATCTTTTCGCCCTTGATGCCGCCATTTGCGTTGATAACTTCAACAGCGGTTTCCGCACCCTTCTTGACCTGATCGCCATAAGCAGCAACCGGACCTGTGAGCGGTGCAACAACACCAACGGTGATGTCCGCATAAGCGGCACCGGCGAAGCCGAGTGTAGCGGCAAAAGCCACGCTGGACAGAAGCTTGAGATTCATTCTTTTTCTCCTTTGCGAGGTCTCGCTTTCCCGATGACCCCAAACAACCCATGCCGGTCAAATCGCAGCGTCTTTGCGCCACCGGTTTGCCGGTCCCTCCCTTTTATTTCAATCATACGAACTTAAAGGGTCAATCCAAAAGCCCGCCGCGCCGTCCGGCTTACTGAGTGTCAGAGCCATAATATTATCCAAAACTGCATTTGCGGTTTCGAAATCATGCTCCAGAACGGGAGCGAGCTTTCATGATGTAATAAGAATGCATTTCCAGCCTCCGATTGCAAGGGGCCAAGTGCCCGCAACTACAACGAAAACTGCCTCCCATAAAGTGACTATCCTCCTCTCTTCCAAGATGGTGATCGCTTCGCAAAAAAGGCCGCGATTCCCTCTGCGGCCTCTGGCGTTTCCCAAGCATCCGCAAGGCGGACCAGCGTCATTTCGATTGTCATATCGTCTATGGGTCTTCCAAGCGCATGTACCAACCGCTTGGAGGCCGCAACCGCAGTTGGAGCAGTCGAAAGATATGGTCTGATTTCAGCATCGACCGAAGCATCAAGTCGCTCCGCTTCGACCACCTGATGCAGCAATCCGATATGCCTTGCCTCTTCGGCATCAAACAATCGTGCCGACGTGAAATTGCGCAATGCATGGGCCTGACCGATACGCGCAACCACATAGGGGCTGATCGTCGCGGGGATCAATCCAAGCTTGGTTTCCGTCAATCCGAAACGCGCATCCGTAACACCAATTGTGGTATCGCAAACGCTGATCAGTCCGACACCACCGCCATAGGCCTGCCCGTTCACGCGCCCAATCAATGGCTTCGGCAGATCGTGCAATGCCTTGAGCATCAGCGCGAGTGCTCGGGCTGCTTCAATGCGTTGCGTGCGGGTCGCGTTTACCTGCTCACGCATCCAGCCAAGATCACCGCCCGCACAAAAACTTATGCCGCTGCCCGTCAGCGTGACGACCCGCACCGCATCGTCATTGGCAAGGCGCTGCGTAGCGCTGAAAAGCTCATGAATCATCAGACTGGAAAGTGCATTATGCTGCTCTGGTCTGTTGAGCGTCAGCGTGGCCACCCCGCGCTCATCAATGTCGATGAGGATGGTTTCAAATTCCATCATGCCGCCCTATCCTGAGCGAGTGCTTGCGCAAACAAAGCTGTTGATCGCAGTCTTTCAATATCAAGCCCTGTTTCAAACCCAAGACTTTGCAGCATTTCCACGACGGCCACCGTATCGGCATTGCCTTGGGCGCCGGGCGCGAACGGACATCCTCCAAGCCCGCCCACAGATGCATCAAATACCCTCAAACCTTTTTCCAGGCTGATCCGGATATTGTCGAGCGCTCGCCCGTTGGTGTCGTGATAATGACCCGCAAGACTATGCGCTGTTGCCACAGTCAAAACCGCATCAAGCATGGCGCTCACAGTTTCCGGTGTGCCGCGACCAATCGTGTCTCCAAGACTCACCTCATGACAGCCGAGGGAAAAGAGTTGCTCGGTCACGTTGGCCACGTCCTGCGGAGCAATCGGTCCGTCATAAGGGCATTCAACTGCGCAACTGACATAACCGCGAATGGCCAGACCGTCATTGATGGCGGCACCAATGACTGGCGCTAGCCGCTCAATACTCTCCGCAATGGTGCAATTGATATTGGCTTTGGAAAAGCCCTCTGACGCCGAAATGAAAACCGCAATTTCATCCACGCCGGCGCTAGCAGCACGCTCATAGCCCTTCATATTGGGTACCAAGGCTGAATAACGAACAGCGTGCGAGCGATGGATACCGGCCATAACTTCAGTCGCATCGAAAAGTTGCGGCACCCATTTCGGGCTGACAAAACTGGTTGCCTCAATGCGGGAATAGCCGCAATCGGACAGCCGGTCGATCAGGGCAATCTTGTCGGCTGTTGGCACAAAACGCTTTTCGTTTTGTAGGCCGTCGCGCGCAGCCATTTCGACGATTTCAACGTGTTCAGCCATCATCTTCCTCCAATTGGACTAACAGCGCGCCTTCATTGACCTGATCGCCAGCCGCGACGCTCACAGATGCGACCTTGCCATCGCGCGGTGCAATCAGTGAAAGCTCCATCTTCATCGCTTCCATCGTGACCAGCCTGTCGCCTTTGACAACACTGGCCCCCTTCGCCACAGAAACGAGCCGAACTAATCCCGGCATTGGCGACAGAATGCGGCTTTCGCTCGAAGCCTCATCCACTGCTGCGGCAGTCTCTAAATAGTGAAACAGAGTGTCCGTGCCTTCAAACTGCACGGTCACGTCGCGGCCGATGCGAAAGACAGATGCCTGGTCAATACGACCGCCAATGCAAAACCGTACCAAACCGTTCTCAAAAGAACGAATTTCCAGTGTGCCGAAGGCAAAGCCAAAAAGTCTGTCACTTTTAATGGTGAAGCTGATTGTCTGACACTGATCATGATGATCAAGAAGGACAGAGCGCGATGCATCACCCCATAGACGAAATCCGCGCAGGACATTCCACGGATCATCTTTTGCAGGCAGATCAAGAAGGTCGAGTGCACCAAGGGCAGCCAAAGCAAACGCGATCTCTGAAGGGCGTTGATCGCGAAACAGCACATCTGCCTCACGCGCAATCAGACCTGTATCGACATCGCCCTCCTGAAACGATCGAAGCTTGCAGAGTTGAGATAAGAACTGCCGATTGGTTATAACGCCAGCGATGCGCGTGTTGTTCAGTGCCGCAACAAGGCGGTTCAACGCGTCGTCGCGGGTAGCGCCATGCGTGATGATTTTTGCAATCATCGGATCATAAAAAGGCGTAATGACATCGCCGCTGCGCACGCCCGAATCGACCCGCGCATTTTCCGGCGGGGCAAACAGTGCAAGCCTTCCCGTTGCTGGCAGAAAATCGCGCGCCGGGTCTTCCGCATAAAGTCGCGCCTCAAAAGCCCAGCCATTAATCGCAAGCTCATCCTGCCGCTTCGGCAGAGTTTCACCGGACGCCACCCGCAATTGCCATTCAACCAGATCAAGGCCGGTAATCGCTTCCGTCACGGGATGCTCGACCTGCAAACGCGTGTTCATTTCCATGAAGAAGAAACGATCAGCGCGAAGCCCCTCTGAAACATCGGCAATGAACTCAACTGTGCCTGCACCGGAATAACCAATGGCTTGTACGGCCTTCACCGCTGCATTGCCCATGGCAGCGCGCATGTCAGCGGTCATACCGGGCGCTGGCGCTTCCTCAATCACCTTTTGATGGCGGCGTTGCAGCGAGCAATCGCGCTCAAATAGATGCACGGCATTGCCGGAATTATCACCAAAGACCTGCACCTCAATATGGCGCGGCTTGGTCATGTATTTTTCGATCAGAACAGCACTATCTCCAAACGAGGCTTCCGCCTCGCGCTTCGCACTCTCCAATTCTACGACAAAATCGGCAGGATCATCGACGCGGCGCATGCCCTTGCCGCCGCCGCCCGCACGAGCCTTGATCAGCACGGGGTAGCCGATTTGGCTCGCTTCGCTTTTCAGGAAGGCTTCATCCTGGTTATCGCCGTGATAACCCGGCACAACAGGTACACCGGCTTTTTCCATCAAAGCCTTGGCAGCATCTTTTAACCCCATGGCGCGAATGGCTTTTGCCGATGGGCCTATGAAGATAAGTCCGGCTGCTTCAACCCCTTCCACAAAGGTTGGGTTTTCGGAGAGAAAGCCATAGCCCGGATGGATTGCCTGGGCGCCCGTATCTTTCGCCGCTTTGATGATCGCATCGACATTCAAATAGCTTTGCGCAGATTGAGCAGACCCCACGCGCACGGCCTCGTCGGCCATTTCGACATGAAGCGCATTGGCATCCGCGTCGGAATAAATCGCGACAGTGGCAATCCCCAATTGGCGCGCCGTGCGCATGATCCGACAGGCGATTTCTCCGCGATTGGCAATCAGGATTTTTTTGAACATCGGATCGCCCTCTACATCCTGAACAAGCCGAAACGCGTCGGCTCTATTGGAGCATTCAGCGTTGCAAAAAGCGACAGGCCCAGGACCTCACGGCTCTTGCGCGGATCGACAATCCCGTCATCCCAAAGCCGCGCCGACGCATAGAGCGGATGGCTCTGGCGCTCAAACATTTCCAAAGTTGGGCGCTTGAACTCCGCCTCCTCTTCCGCAGACCATTTGCCGCCGCTGCGCTCAATCCCGTCGCGCTTGACACTCGCCAGCACACCTACCGCCTGTTCACCTCCCATTACCGCAATGCGGCTATTCGGCCAGGTCCAGAGAAAACGTGGCGAATAGGCCCGCCCCGCCATGCCGTAATTGCCTGCGCCATAGGATGCGCCAATCAGCATCGTGATTTTGGGCACATTGGCCGTCGCCACCGCCATGACAAGCTTCGCGCCATGTTTGGCGATGCCTTCAGCTTCATATTTTTGCCCAACCATAAAGCCGGTAATATTCTGCAAAAACACCAGCGGAATATTACGTTGGCAGCAAAGCTCGATGAAATGCGCACCCTTTAAGGCGGCTTCCGAAAACAGCACGCCATTGTTGGCGATAATGCCGATCGGCATTCCGTAAAGGCTTGCGAAACCGCAAACCAATGTGGCGCCGAAGCGCGCCTTGAACTCATCGAAATCCGAGCCATCGACCAGCCGCGCAATCAGCTCGCGCACATCGTAGGGAATGCGGGTATCAGCCGAGACAATTCCGAGAATTTCTTCGGAGTCATAAAGCGGAGCAGCAGCATCCCCCCTTGGACAAAACTCGCGCTTTTGGCTGTTGAGATTGGCCGCTATGGCGCGGGCGATTTGCAGCGCATGCGCATCATCATTCGCCAAATGATCAGCAACACCTGAAAGCCGGGTATGCGTATCGCCACCACCGAGAACTTCCGCGCTCACGACTTCGCCGGTTGCAGCTTTGACCAGCGGCGGACCAGCCAGAAAAATCGTGCCCTGATTGCGCACAATCACCGTTTCATCGCTCATGGCGGGGACGTAGGCACCGCCTGCCGTACACGATCCCATGACCACTGCAATCTGCGCAATACCCGCCGCCGACATTTGTGCCTGATTGTAGAAAATACGCCCGAAATGATCGCGGTCCGGGAAAACCTCATCCTGATTAGGGAGATTGGCCCCACCGGAATCAACGAGATAGATGCATGGCAGGCGGTTCTGGCCCGCAATCTCCTGGGCTCGCAGATGCTTTTTCACCGTGATGGGATAATAAGTGCCACCCTTCACCGTGGCATCATTGCAGACGATCATGCATTCACGCCCCGAAACTCGCCCGATGCCTGTAATAATGCCAGCTGACGGTGCTGCACCATCATACATCTCATGTGCTGCCGTCTGGCCTACTTCGAGAAAAGGCGACCCTGGATCAAGCAGTTGCGCAACCCGGTCACGAGGCAACAGCTTGCCGCGTGAAACATGACGTTCACGCGCCTTCTCACCCCCACCATCAGTGGCGATGCGTGATGCTTGTGCCACCACGTCAATCGCCGCAAGCATGGCATTGCGGTTGGCTTCAAAGACTGCGCTGCGTGTCAAAACTTCGGATTTCAGAACCGGCATCAGCGGGTCTCCTCAAAGAGTTCCCGCCCGATCAGCATCCGCCTGATTTCAGATGTGCCTGCACCAATTTCGTAAAGCTTCGCGTCACGCAATAAGCGTCCTGCCGGATAATCATTGATATATCCATTGCCGCCCAGTGCCTGTATCGCCTGCAGCGCCATTTGCGTGGCACTTTCCGCGGCATAAAGAATGCAGCCCGCCGCATCCTTGCGCGTGGTTTCACCGCGATCACAGGCGGCTGCCACCGCATAGACATAGGCACGCGATGCGTTGAAGCTCACATACATATCTGCAAGTTTGCCCTGCATCAGCTGGAACGCGCCAATCGGCTGGTCGAACTGCTTGCGCTCATGCACATAGGGCACAACGATATCGAGGCATGCCGCCATGATGCCGAGCGGGCCGCCTGCCAGCACCACACGCTCATAATCAAGGCCGGACATCAGCACATTCACGCCTTTACCCACTTCACCAAGCAGGTTTTCGGCAGGCACTTCACAATCCTCAAACATCAGTTCGCAGGTATTGGAGCCGCGCATGCCAAGCTTGTCGAGCTTTTGTGCAGTGGAAAATCCCCTGAACGTCTTTTCAACGAGAAAAGCACTTATCCCGCGCGAGCCGGCAGCCGGATCGGTTTTGGCATAGACCACCAGCACATCAGCATCCGGGCCGTTGGTGATCCACATCTTATTGCCGTTGAGCACAAAGCGGTCATCCCGCCTTTGAGCATGAAGCTTCATTGAGACAACATCGGATCCAGCGCCCGGCTCAGACATGGCGAGCGCCCCGACATGCTGGCCGGAAATGAGTCTTGGCAGGTATCTTGAACGCTGCTCCGGTGAACCATTGCGCATGATCTGATTAATACAGAGATTGGAATGCGCACCATAGCTCAGGCCAATCGAGGCTGACGCACGGCTGATTTCTTCCATAGCAATGCAATGAGCCAGGTAGCCCATATCTGCGCCGCCAAAATCCTCCGATGCGGTAATGCCCAGCACACCAAGATCACCCAGTTCACGCCAGAGATGCATGGGAAATGCGTTATTGCGATCGGTATCGGCGGCAAGTGGCGCAATGCGGCTTTCCGCAAAACGGCGCACCGTATCGCGAAGGGCCTCGATCTCCTCACCAAGACCGAAATTCATGCCCGAAGCAAACATACTCGTCCTCCACAAGTTCTGCCCGGTTATTCAAACAGAGTGTCTTGTGGAGGCGGAATAGGCAATGGCTTTGCGCGGCGTTCTGTGGCTATTTATTACCCATTAACGTAATTTTATTTCGTGTTTTTCTCAGGTTGTGCTCAATCGCTCTGAAGCTCAGAAAGATCGCGATATAGCTCCAACGCTTCCGGATTTGCCAGCGCTTCGCGATTTTTCACCTCGCGCCCATGCACAATGTCACGCACGGCAAGTTCAACAATTTTGCCGGACTTGGTGCGCGGAATATCGCTTACCGCCACGATCTTTGCAGGCACATGGCGCGGTGTCGCGCCGGTGCGGATTTTGGTCTTGATGCGCGATCGGAGATCGTCGTCGAGCGAGACGCTCTCAGCCAGCCGTACAAACAGCACCACGCGCACGTCATGATCCCAATCCTGCCCGATGCAAAGCGCTTCGGCCACTTCTGCCATCTGCTCAACCTGATTGTAGATTTCCGCCGTACCGATGCGCACGCCACCTGGATTAAGTGTCGCATCTGAACGACCGTGAATGACGATGCCATCATGTTGCGTCCATTCGGCAAAATCGCCATGGCACCAGATATTGTCAAAGCGGTCAAAATAGGCAGCCTGATATTTCGCTCCATCCGGATCGTTCCAGAACTCCAGCGGCATACACGGGAAAGCCTTCGTGCAGACCAGCTCGCCTTTCTCACGGCGCACCGGCTTGCCATCATCGTCCCAGACATCGACCGCCATGCCAAGACCAGCGCCCTGAATTTCGCCCTGCCACACAGCTTCGGTTGGAACACCGAGCACGAAACAAGAGACAATATCAGTACCGCCGGAAATGGAGGCCAGATGTACATCCGGCTTGATCGACTCGTAGACGAAAGCAAAGCCTTCTGGCGACAGCGGCGAGCCAGTCGACGAAATCGTACGAAGTGCTGACAGGTCGTGGGTTTCGCGCGGGTTCAACCCAGCTTTCAGCACCGCATCGATGAATTTTGCCGACGTGCCGAAATAGGTCATTTTTTCTGCTGCCGCATAGTCAAACAGCACATTGCCATCGGGATAGAATGGTGAGCCATCATAAAGCAGAAGCGTTGCGCCGGACGCTATGCCGGATGCCAGCCAGTTCCACATCATCCAGCCACAGGTCGTGAAATAGAAAAAGCGGTCACCTTTGCGAACATCCGCATGAAGACGATGTTCTTTGAGGTGCTGCAACAGCACGCCGCCAGCGCGATGCACAATGCATTTTGGAATGCCGGTGGTACCCGACGAAAAGAGAATATAGAGCGGGTGGTCGAATGGCAGTCGCATAAACGCGACATCCTTTGCAGCAAATGATGCAAGGGCTGCATCCAGCGCAATGCCATTTCGCGCATTGCTGGCAACGGCTTCGGCTTCGCCGAGATAGCTGACAATCACAGTCCGTTTGCTGCTCGGCAGCCTGGCTGAAACTTCAGCAATCTTGTCACTCACATCGATGCGCTTGCCATTATACCAATAGCCGTCGCAGGCGAAAAACAATTTTGGCTCGATCTGACCAAAGCGATCGAGCACCCCTTGCGCGCCGAAATCCGGCGAGCAGGAAGACCACACTGCACCCAGAGAAGACGCCGCCAGCATCAGTGCTATAGTTTCGGGCATATTGGGCATCATGCCTGCGATGCGGTCGCCAGGTTTTATGCCCTCCGCCAACATGAATTGCTGGAGTTTTGAGACCAGCGCATGCAGATCATCCCAAGTCAGGCGACGCTCGACCTTGTCTTCGCCGCGAAAGATGATTGCTTCGCCCTCGCCCTTATGGCGAAGAAGATTTTCTGCGAAATTAAGCTTTGCCTCCGGGAAGAATTTTGCCTCGCGCATGTGGCCACTATCGATCAACGCCGTATCACCGCGCTCACCAATCACGTCACAGAAATCCCAGATCAACGTCCAGAAGGCGGCGCGATCCTCAATCGACCAACGATGCAGCGCCTGATAATCGGAAAGCTTCCGCCCTGCGCGCTCCTCTGCCTGCACGCGAAAATGTTCAAGCCCGCTCGCTGCAATGCGATTTGCATCAGGCTGCCACAGTGGCCGATAATTGGCGGAAGCAGTCTTGTTCATCATTCCTCCCAGAATTATGTGAGCTGAGCTGTTCTCCCATCCAGCTCCCAAGAAGTCTGTAAAAGAGACTCGACGTGGCGTCTATGCTTTTCCTGATCTTAATCCGTTGCACGCATTTCAACACTCGCTAATATCCGAACCTATGCGGATCATGGGCTGGGTCATCAAACTGATAATTATCAGTTTGCAAATTACGACACTATCACCTTCACAGGCAGCGAATACGCCCTGTAGTGGAAGCAAGGGCGGGATATCGCATTGTCGGGGTGACATATTTATTTGCAATGACGGATCTGTCAGCGGTAGCAAAAAATCGTGTCAGGCTTTTATGGGATTGTCGCACAGTCCAGCTGGAGGTGCGGCCGGTTTGATCAACCCGGCTCAGTCAAACATGCAATCCTCGTCAACAAGCGAATGCTCGTGTCGCGACGGCTTGATCTGTACTGGTCCACGCGGTGGAAAATATTGCATCGATGATCGCGGGAGGAAAAGCTATTTACGACGCTAAAATTATTGGGGGAATTTGGTGGAGCCAAGCGGGATCGAACCGCTGACCTCTTGCATGCCATGCAAGCGCTCTCCCAGCTGAGCTATGGCCCCATCAGACCTCTTAAGAGGTGGGCCAGACAGAAATTTCTGTCCGGTGTGGCGGCTTCTTAAATGGCGTTTGGAAGAAGATCAAGAGCTAAATCACAACTCTTATCGCATCGGCCAAAAATAATTTGCCAAATGCCTATCCGCCGTTTGCCATGCCGTAAAAAACAACAAGGCGACCCAATGGGCCGCCTTGCTTTCAAACTAACGCTAAAGAGTTAGATCAGACTTCTTCGTCGTCATCACCAACGCCGCCGCCGAGAATGTCCGAAACGTCGTCGTCTTCATCTTCCTCTTCTTCGAGGAAGGTGTCGTCGTCGTCATCGCCAAGATCGACATCGTCGTCGAGATCTGGCAGGTCGTCACCACCCTTGGCTTCGTCATCCGCATCTTCAAGAGAAACGAATTCCGGCTTTTCCAATGCCGTATCCAGTTCTTCCTCTTCCGATTCCTCTTCAGCGGCACGGCTTTCAGCTATGCTCGCTTCGAAATACGAACGCGGATATGAAATACCGGTGTAAGGCGACACAATCGGATCGCGATTGAGATCGTAAAACTTTTTGCCCGTTTCCGGATCGATGCGCTTGGTACCAAGTTCAGCTTTTGCCACGTTTAGCCTCGTGAGTTGATTTCTCCGTCGCGTCTGCGACGCTTACATGCTTTCAGCTCGCCATCAATCTCCTCAACCGTCAATCAGTCGGGAGAAGGCGGAAGACGCGCCGTAGTCTTAATTTGGCGGTGTTGTTTGGTGCATAAACGCAATTTGCAGCTTTTGTCAAAGCGAAAGACGCATTCTGCACCCGTTCTGTGTTTCAAAATACGCATTGGCGGATGACCAAGGCTTGTTCCTGTGTTAGGAAGCTGCCGCTTTGATTAATCCAGCGTGCATAACGCCAAAATGAGACAGTGAAAAATCCATGTCCCATTCCGCTACCCCGAAACCTGCAACCGCCCGCCGCTCAGAGGCTTTAAAGGGCGAAATACGCATTCCGGGTGACAAATCCATATCGCATCGTTCTTTCATGTTCGGTGGTCTTGCTGCGGGCGAAACCCGCATCACCGGCCTGCTCGAAGGTGAGGACGTTATCAATACAGGCCGCGCAATGCAGGCCATGGGTGCCAAGATTCGCAAGGACGGCGACATCTGGATCATCAATGGTGTGGGCAATGGCTGCCTGTTGCAGCCAGAATCACCGCTCGATTTCGGCAATGCCGGAACCGGTGCCCGTCTCACCATGGGCCTTGTCGGCACCTATGACATGACAACAACCTTTATCGGAGATGCCTCGCTGACGTCGCGTCCTATGGGGCGCGTACTCAACCCGCTGCGCGAGATGGGAGTTCAGGTAAAGGCCGCCGAAGGCGACCGCCTGCCGCTCACACTCACCGGTCCAAAGACCGCAAACCCGATCAGCTATCGCGTACCAATGGCATCAGCACAGGTGAAGTCCGCCGTTCTGCTGGCAGGCCTCAATACGCCGGGCGTTACGACGGTCATTGAACCTGTCATGACCCGTGATCACACCGAGAAAATGCTGCAAGGCTTTGGTGCCGACCTCACGGTTGAGACTGACAAGGATGGCGTGCGCCATATTCGCATTGTTGGACAGGGCAAGCTTACGGGCCAGACAATCGACGTGCCGGGCGATCCATCCTCAACCGCTTTCCCTCTTGTCGCGGCGCTGCTGGTTGAAGGCTCGGATGTCACGATCCGCAATGTTCTGATGAACCCCACCCGCACCGGACTGATCCTGACCTTACAGGAAATGGGCGCTGACATTGAAATCATCGATCCGCGTCTTGCTGGTGGTGAAGATGTTGCCGATCTGCGTGTGAAATCATCGAAGCTCAAGGGCGTTGTCGTTCCACCGGAACGCGCTCCGTCGATGATCGACGAGTATCCGGTTCTGGCGATTGCTGCTTCCTTTGCCGAAGGCGAAACCGTGATGGATGGTCTTGATGAGTTGCGCGTCAAAGAATCAGATCGTCTCGCAGCAGTCGCTCGTGGCCTTGAAGCCAACGGCGTTGATTGCACCGAAGGCGAAATGTCGCTGACAGTTCGTGGTCGTCCTGACGGTAAAGGCCTTGGCGGCGGCACGGTTGCCACGCATCTTGATCACCGCATTGCGATGAGCTTCCTTGTCATGGGGTTGGCCGCTGAAAAGCCGGTTACTGTTGACGACAGTTTGATGATTGCTACCTCTTTCCCGGAATTCATGACCATGATGCCGGGCCTTGGTGCAAAAATCGAAGTCAGCGAGAAGCAATGACAAGTTTCGTCGTAGCCATCGACGGACCTGCAGCTTCGGGCAAGGGAACCCTTGCCCGGCGCATCGCCATTCATTACGGGATGCCCCATCTCGATACTGGCCTGACCTACCGTGCAGTGGCGAAAGCCCTGCTCGATCAGGGGCTGCCGCTTGATGATGAGGCGATTGCGGCGGATGTGGCGCTTCATCTCAATCTGCATGATATGGATAAGGTCGCACTTTCGGCCCACGCCATCGGCGAAGCGGCATCGAAAGTGGCGGTCATGCCTGCGGTGCGGCGTGCACTTGTTGAAGCCCAACGTAGTTTTGCCAATGCATTGCCTTCAAGCGTGCTTGACGGACGAGATATTGGGACGGTGGTCTGCCCGCAAGCGCAGATAAAGCTCTTTGTAACGGCATCGCCAGAAGTCCGCGCCCAGCGTCGCTTTGACGAAATTATTGCCAAAGGCGGCACAGCTGATTTTGATGAGATTTTAGCCGATCTCAAAAAGCGCGACGAACGCGACATGAACCGCACGGATTCGCCGCTCAAGCCTGCCGAAGACGCGCACTTGCTAGATACGAGCAAAATGAGTATAGAAGCGGCATTTCTGGCCGCGAAAAAGCTGATTGATCATGCTCTTGCGCAGCACAAGGCATAATATCGGGACAGTTTTATAACTTTCTGATAGAATTAGGCCTCTGAAACACTGAATAATCCGGGTTTTGTTCCTATATAGGGCTCACCCAAACCTATAACCTGACTTCGCGTTCCACGCGCCGGTTGTCTCTCACGAGACGGGACCGAAGGACAGGCCCAACGCAACTCTAACCCCCGGCGCCGCATCCGATGTTGTTTTATACCGGATGCATCAGGAGTATTTATGTCTGAATTCAATCCCTCCCTCGCAGACTTCGAATCGCTGCTGGCTGAATCCTTTGCCAACAATGACCTTGCAGAAGGTTATGTTGTAAAGGGTCGCATCGTTGCCATCGAAAAAGACATGGCAATCATCGATGCCGGCCTCAAGGTCGAAGGTCGCGTACCGCTGAAGGAATTCGGCGCGAAGGGCAAAGACGGCTCGATGAAGCCGGGCGACGAAGTTGAAGTTTACGTTGAGCGCATCGAAAACGCACTCGGCGAAGCTGTTCTGTCGCGCGAAAAAGCACGTCGTGAAGAAAGCTGGGGCAAGCTCGAGCAGAAGTTCGCTAACAGCGAACGCGTCGACGGCGTCATCTTCAATCAGGTTAAGGGTGGCTTCACCGTTGATCTGGACGGCGCAGTTGCGTTCCTTCCGCGTTCGCAGGTGGACATTCGTCCGATCCGCGACGTTACCCCACTTATGCACGTCCCACAGCCTTTCGAAATCCTCAAGATGGACAAGCGCCGCGGCAACATCGTTGTTTCGCGTCGTACCGTTCTTGAAGAAAGCCGTGCGGAACAGCGTTCGGAAATCGTTCAGAACCTTGAAGAAGGTCAGGTTGTTGACGGCGTTGTCAAGAACATCACCGATTACGGTGCGTTCGTTGACCTCGGCGGAATTGACGGCCTCCTGCACGTGACCGACATGGCATGGCGCCGCGTCAACCATCCTTCGGAAATCCTCACCATCGGCCAGTCGGTCAAGGTGCAGATCATCCGTATCAACCAGGACACACATCGTATCTCGCTCGGCATGAAGCAGCTCGAGAACGATCCTTGGGATGGCATTGGTGCGAAGTACCCGATCGGCAAAAAGATCACCGGTACTGTAACCAACATCACCGATTACGGCGCATTTGTCGAAATCGAGCCAGGCATCGAAGGTCTGATCCACGTTTCAGAAATGTCGTGGACCAAGAAGAACGTACATCCAGGCAAGATCCTGTCGACCACGCAGGAAGTCGAAGTTGTTGTGCTCGAAGTTGATCCGGTCAAGCGCCGTATCTCGCTCGGTCTCAAGCAGACTCTCGACAACCCATGGACGACTTTTGCTGACAAGTACCCACAGGGCACAATCGTTGAAGGCGAAGTCAAGAACAAGACCGAATTCGGCCTGTTCATTGGTCTCGACGGCGACGTTGACGGCATGGTTCACCTTTCCGATCTCGACTGGAACCGTCCAGGCGAGCAGGTCATCGAAGAATACAACAAGGGCGAAGTTGTTAAGGCCGTTGTTCTCGACGTTGACATCGAAAAGGAACGCATCTCCCTTGGCATCAAGCAGCTTTCCGGCGACAAGGTCGGCGAAGCAGCAGCTTCGGGTGAACTGCGCAAGAACGCCGTTGTAACCTGTGAAGTCACAGCCGTTACCGATGGTGGCCTTGAAGTCCGTCTCGTTGACCACGATCTCGACAGCTTCATCAAGCGCTCGGATCTGTCGCGTGACCGTGACGAACAGCGTCCAGAACGCTTCAGCGTTGGCCAGAAAGTTGACGCTCGCGTCATCGCCTTCGACAAGAAGACCCGCAAGCTGCAGGTCTCCATCAAGGCTCTGGAAATTGCTGAAGAAAAGGAAGCAGTCGCTCAGTACGGCTCGACCGATTCCGGTGCATCGCTCGGCGACATTCTCGCTGCAGCAATGAAGAAGTCGGAAAACAACTAAGTTTTCGACACGTCACTAAATACGAGAAAGCCCGCCATTTGGCGGGCTTTTTTTCTGACTACCCAAACATATACGAACAACAAATAAAACCCTAGATGTTTATAAAATTTTGCGGTTGAGAAATAAAAAATTAAATGTCAATTACCCGAACTGTAAATTTATCTAAAAGCATTATAATACTACGGAGTCAGTATATGCGTCATTACTTCTTATCTGCATCATCAATTTTATTTATATCATTAACAAGCGCTGCCTATTCAGCAGATGTTGTTGTCATGCAAGAACCTACTGAAAAAAATTCAAGTTCGCCATATAATTGGAGTGGAGCCTATTTGGGCGGCCAAGTTGGTCACTCATGGGCAAAAACTAAATATTCTCTAAAAGATAATGACGACTTTGAAGACTTTGATAGTGCGGGTTCAGAAAACAAAGGTGCCTTTATTGGCGGCGTCTATGCCGGATATAACTTTGATTTAGGGAATAATTTTATTCTTGGCGGTGAAGTGGATATAACTAAGGGATTTCAATCCCAAAAAAACAGTTTTCTTCACGATGATTCAGGACACAGTGCATCCACGGAACTAGCTTGGAATGGAGCGATGCGAGCGCGAATGGGATATGCTGTGAATAAAGTTATGCCATATCTCGCTGGTGGTTTAGCCTTTGGAAGTATTAAAAATACGCTTACAATCAACGAAGAATTTGACGATGGTGAGACTATATCTAAAACAAAGACACGAACCGGATGGACTGTTGGAGGTGGTGTTGATTATGCGGCAACCGACAACGTAATACTACGATTAGAGTATCGTTATACAGATTTCGGCAAACAAAACTTTGATCTTAATGGAAACGGCACGGCAAGCAGCAAACTGTCAACAAACGACATTCGCATTGGTGTTGCTTATAAGTTTTAGAACAATCTGGCCCTCCGTAGTTAAGGAATAAAGCAGGCGAATGGTGCGGGTGTTTCTTTAGGTCTCCGCTCCATTCTAAACGCCAGCTATCAAGCTATATCCAACAAATATATCAAGCCTAAGCTGATCGCCCCAAGTGCCACGAGGGACAAAATGGCCGCAAAGGTGACCCGTCCGCCAGCCGAGGCGACAGAGCGCACATCGACACCAAGCCCAAGTGCTGCCATTGAAATGATCGTCAGTGCTGTCGACGCAAACTGGATGATCGGGAGAATTGCTTCGGGAATAAGATGCAGCGAGCGCAGCGCCATCATACCCAGAAAACCGATGATGAACCATGGCACCAGTTGCAGAAAGCCGGGTTTTACCTCCGCATCTCTATTTCCAGCGAGAACCGATAGCGTCAGAATAACCGGCCCCAGCATCAACACACGAACGAGCTTGACCAAGGTTCCCAGTTGTACGCTGATTGCAGCAACGGGCGCGGTTGCAGCAAGCACCTGTGGCACAGCATAAACCGTCAGCCCCGCCAGAACGCCATATTGCGTAAAAGACATTCCAAGCAGCGGTACCAGCAGCGGCAGACAAAGCACGACAACGACACCAAGGATGGCCGTAAAGGCGATGGAAGCAGCGACATCTTCGCTATCCGCACCAATAACAGGGGCAGTGGCGGCGATAGCAGAATTACCACAGATTGAATTGCCGCAAGCAACCAGAACGGCCATGCGATGCGGCAGTTTTAACAACCGTCCAATGCCATAGCTTAGCGAGATCGCGATGGCCACCACACAGGCAATGCCGAGGATAAGGCCCGGCCCGGCATCAATCACCGCACTTGCGCTGATCGACGCGCCAAGCAGTACAACGGCAATTTCCAGCAGCAACTTTGCCGAAAAGCTGATGCCTTTGGCAAATTGCTTACCCGGACGGAAAATGGTGCGAACTGCGGTTCCCAGCAGAATTGCCAAGACAAGCGCTTCCAGCCATGCCCTGCCCGTATAATGTTCCTCGACCTTTTCCAAGCCGATAGCGACTGCCGATACCGCCAGACTAAGCGCTAGCCCAGGGAGAATGTTCTGGAATTTGGTGGTTATTGCGGTCGTCATTGGGATAGACATTCATATCAGGAAAAATATTTTTCAATCTGATGCGCCTTTTCTTCTGTTCATTCCATCGCATAATATGGCACAATTCATTCGATAAAATCGAACGATTGAAGCTATGACACTGGAACAACTGCGTATTTTCATCGAAGTGGCCGAGCGAGAGCATCTGACCCGCGCGTCGGAGGCGCTCAATCTCACGCCATCGGCGGTGAGTTCGGCTATTCGCACGCTGGAAGATCGCTATGGTGCGATGCTTTTCAACCGGATCGGACGGCGCATTGAACTGACAGGTGATGGCCGCATGTTTCTGGATGAAGCCCGCGCGACGCTTGCCCGCGCGCAATCGGCAGAGCGTATGCTGTCGGAGCTTGGCAGTGGCAAACGTGGCATTCTTACCATTCATGCCAGCCAGACGATTGCGAGCTATTGGCTGCCGCCCTATCTGGCACAGTTTCATGCAGCCTACCCAATGATCGATTTGCGGCTGACGCTCGGCAATACCGAAAGCGTGACACAAGCAACTGAGGCCGGTTTAGCCGATATAGGGCTTGTGGAAGGTGCGGTACAGGCACCGGCACTTTCCCTTCGCAAAGTTGGTACAGACCAGCTTATCGTTGTCACAGGGCCTGATCATCCATGGCGCAATGCTGAAAAGCTCACCTGGGATTCGTTGTTTAGCGGCCAGTGGATATTGCGCGAACATGGGTCAGGCACGCGCAGCGTGTTCGAAGATGCGGCACGCGTCGCAGGCTATGATCCGGCGCGTCTGAACATTGCGCTTGAACTTCCTTCCAATGAAGCGATCTGCTCTGCCGTGCTTTCCGGCAATTATGTTACTGCGATCTCGGAACTGGTGGCTGCACCCCATCTCGCGGCGGGCACATTGGTCAAAGCCAATTTTGCATTGCCTCAACGCCAGTTTTTGATGCTTTCGCATAATGACCGCTATCAGACTAAAGCGCTTACATCTTTCGCTAACATGCTGATCCGCGAACCGGACATGTCGCGCACAGAACAACTCCTCGACCATTAAGCACGATAGGCTTGTCAGACGGGTATATCCCCGCACTGTCCATCAGGAGGAGGTAGGCATGAGCAGGAATAGAGGCGTTGTGTACATGCGCCCGGGTAAAGTCGAAGTTCGTGATATTGATGATCCGGTGCTGAGCGCACCCGACGGGCGTAAGCTGGACCACGCTGTCATCCTGAAAGTGATCACCACCAATATCTGCGGGTCTGATCAGCACATGGTGCGCGGTCGCACCACTGCCATGCCCGGTCTTGTGCTTGGCCACGAAATCACCGGTGAAGTGATTGAGAAAGGTAGCGATGTCGAAATGCTCGAAGTGGGCGACATCGTTTCGGTGCCGTTCAATGTCGCCTGTGGGCGCTGCCGCTGCTGCAAGTCGCAGGACACCGGCGTGTGCCTGACGGTCAACCCATCACGCGCGGGCGGTGCCTATGGCTATGTGGATATGGGCGGCTGGATCGGTGGGCAAGCGCGCTATGTCATGGTGCCTTATGCCGATTTCAATCTGCTGAAGTTCCCCGACCGAGAGCAGGCCATTGAAAAAATCCGCGACCTCACCATGCTGTCGGATATTCTGCCCACCGGCTTTCATGGCGCAGTGAAAGCGGGTGTTGGCGTCGGCTCCATTGTCTATGTGGCAGGCGCCGGACCAGTTGGGCTTGCTGCCGCTGCCTCTGCGCGCATTTTAGGTGCGGCAGTCGTCATGGTTGGCGATTTCAACAAGGAACGGCTGGAACATGCCCGCAAGGTTGGTTTCGAGCCGATTGATCTTTCGGCAAGTGATCGTCTCGGTGACATGATTGCAGAAGTGACCGGCAGCAACGAAGTGGATAGCGCTATCGATGCTGTCGGCTTTGAAGCCCGTGGTCACAGCGGCGGTGAACAACCGGCTATCGTTCTCAACCAGATGATGGAAATTACCCGCCCGGCAGGCTCCATCGGCATTCCCGGATTGTATGTGACGGAAGATCCGGGCGCAGTTGACAGCGCCGCCAAACAGGGAAGCCTGTCACTGCGCTTTGGTCTTGGCTGGGCAAAGGCGCAGTCTTTCCATACTGGCCAGACGCCGGTAGTGAAATATAACCGCCAACTCATGCAGGCTATTCTGCACGGTCGGCTGAACATTGCAGACATCGTCAATGCGCAGGTGATTTCGCTGGAAGATGCGCCGCAAGGCTATGAAAGCTTTGATCAGGGCGTGGCGAAGAAATTCGTGCTCGACCCACATGGCATGCTGACAAAAGCGGCTTAAAATTGTGCGCCGGAGCGATTATCTCACTCCGGCGCAGATTTTCAGCGAATAGATTTTCGCCAGTTCCTGCTGGGTGAAACAGGTTAGAGGCAGTCCATTTTTGGATTGCCACAGACCAGTGGAACAACGGGTTCTGAAACCAGGCAGGCCATCCGCGTTTCCATTGGAATGGTCCGCATACTCTTTGGTGAAATTAATAATGTTCGACGGTAAGGTCATCAAAAATCAAAATTAATTGAATTATAAAAATAAACACAGCAGTAAATTTTTGAGAAATTGAACTGAAAAATTTTGTTGATATAAAAAGTATAGTAGCCATAATTGCTGTCAGTGCGATATCTAAGCTAAACCAGTAAGCATTATTTATAATTATAAAATGTAGTAAATCGTAAGATATTTGATTTATGATAAAAATCATAAAAAACCACTTACGTATTTTTAGAAAATATGAATCAAAATCTTCGTGAAAGTGAACGTAGTCGGGCGAAACCAACGAAGACAAAAAATAAAAACTGAATGCATATAAAATAATAAACAAGTAAGAAAAATAAGAATTATTTATCAATTCACCCCAAGCAAGAACATCCCACCACCAATCTACAACAAATATACTACATGTTAACAACCATAAAAAATGCGTAATATTTATTCTTTTCTCGCTTACTGACTGTATATAAAAAACAAATGATGAAAGTACCTTAGATATACAAAGACTCACAAATACGCCTGTAATAATTCTTACATGAAAAAAATACTCTGTGTATCCAGAAATATTAATAACTTTATCCATAATTAACCTATAATAAAAATATAAAATAATATAAAAATGAAATAAAATTTATTAATGTATAATAGTAATTAAATTAGATGATGTAAAGCATGTTGGCGTCATTCCATTTTTTGATTGCCAAAGACCAATAGAACGACGAGTTTTGAAGCCCGGCAAACCATCGGCCTTGCCAATATCGTAGCCCTGCGCCTGCATGCGCTTTTGCATCGCCAGAATATCGGAGCGATACATGATGCCGACGTTGCCCCACTGCGTCTGAAAATCACCCGCACCATAGGCGATGCGGTCGCCAATATGGCCGATGAACAGCGCATAGAGATCGCTCATATTGTAATCTTTGATGACGTAGAAATTCGGCGTCACGATAAAGGCCGGGCCATAGCGACCAGCAGGCATGAGCAGAAAGCCTTCGCCACGCATTTCACTGGCAGGAAATGCCTTGCCGTTTGTGCGGGTAATGCCGAGCTTTGCCCATTCAGCAAAGGTCTTGCCCTGATCCGGTCCTTCCAGCGAGCATGAGACATTCTGCGGGACATTGACTTCATAGCCCCAGTCGCGGCCTGCCTGCCAGCCATGAATTTTGAGGTAATTAGCAATCGATGCCAGCGTATCGGGCACGGAGTTCCAGATGTCGCGCTTGCCATCACCGTCAAAATCGACAGTATGTTTGAGATAAGATGTCGGCATGAATTGCGGCTGGCCCAGCGCACCCGCCCACGAACTTTTCATCGAACCATTGGCGATGTAACCGCGCGATGTGATTTGCAGGGCTGCAATCAACTCCTTGCGAAACATATCTTTGCGCGTTGCCATGAAGGCCTTGGTGCCCAGCACTTCAAACGCGTTGTAGGGAATTTTGACGGTGCCGAAGCCCGACTCGCGACCCCATATAGCCACAACGATGCGGCCCGGAACGCCATAGTGTTGCTCAATGCTTTTGAGCAGACGTGCATTCTGACCAAGCCGCGCCTTGCCGCCATTGGTAACACTCGCAACGGTCTTCGCATTGAAATATTTGCCAGGGGCGCCGAATTCGGCCTGCTTCTGCTCTTTTGGTCCCGTTGGCTTCTCGCCCGGAATAACCAGATCAGGCAGTTTCCAGTTGATTGCGACGCCTGCAAAAGCCTGCTCGAAAACCGGACGCGAAACGCCTGCGGCTTTGGCTTCCGGCCAAAGGTCCTTTTCAATCCAGTTGCGATACTGGCTTTCGATTTGCGCTTTGGAGGGAGCAGCATAAGAAGACGTTGAGCAAAGCGATGCAGCGATAAAAAGAGCCGTTGTCAGGCATCGTTTCCAGAATGCAGCCTTCATAAACGTCTCCCAAATTGATTGTCAGAGTGCTGTTCGCGCCCGAAGAGCCGCCGCAAGCGTTCCTTCATCAAGATAATCAAGCTCGCCACCAACCGGCACGCCATGCGCAAGCCGTGTTACACGGACTTCAAAATTTGTCAGCTGATCGGTGATGTAATGCGCTGTCGTCTGTCCTTCGACTGTGGCGTTGACTGCGAGAATCACTTCCCTGATCTCGCCTGTTGCAACGCGCTCGACCAGCCCTTTGATATTGAGATCATCAGGTCCAATACCATCCAGCGGTGACAGACGGCCGCCCAGCACATGATAGCGCACATTCATGGTGCCAGCGCGTTCCAGCGCCCAGAGATCGGACACGTCTTCCACGACGATCAGAACGGACCGATCACGGCGGTCGTCTGTACAGATCGTGCATGGGTCGCTGGTATCGACATTGCCGCAGCACGAGCAGATACGCACTTTTTCAGCCGCTTCCTGCATGGCCCCGCCAAGCGGCACCAGAAGCGCCTCTTTCTTTTTAATCAGGTGCAACGCCGCACGACGCGCAGAACGCGGCCCCAATCCCGGCACACGGGCCAGAAGCTGGATCAGACGTTCAATTTCAGGACCGGCGATACGTTTGGACATGCTGATTTAAAAACTTGGCTGCTTTAACAGGTTGGGAGTCATAAAAAGGTAAAAAGGGGAGCTGGTTGGCTCCCCAAGTAGTCTTAGAACGGCAGTTTGAAGCCCGGAGGAATTGGCAGACCAGCGGTCAGTGACTGGGTCTTTTCAGCCATTTCAGCTTCAAGCTTCGCCTTGGCGTCATTATGAGCTGCGATGATCAGGTCTTCGAGGATTTCAGTATCCTCTTCCTTCATCATCGAAGGATCGATCTTAAGCGACGACAAGGTGCCCTTGCCCGAAAGCGTGACCGTAACAAGACCGCCACCCGAAGAAGCGGTTGCTTCAAGATTGGCGATTTCATCCTGCATGACCTTCATCTTGGCCTGCAATTCCTTCGCCTGTTTCATCATGCCCATCATGTCACGCATGGGTTCACTCCATCATTTTTTTGAACGCGCATCTTACTCCGAAAACCGCTTCGCACTTTTCGGGATGCGCTCTAAAATTCAGTCATCGTCAGAAGGCGCGCCGGGCACGTCTTCAATACTATCCAAGTCTATATCGTCATCGTCGCTCTGTTCTGCAACCGCTATGCGGACGTCAGTGATCTTTGCACCCGGAAAAGCCGCCAGAATGGCAGCAACATCCGGGTCAGCACGGGCATCGGATACAAGATTATCGCGACGCTCGGTTTCCGCTTCCGCAACGGTTTGGCCCGAAACATCGCGTGCAACCGTTACCACCCAACGGATGCCGGTCCAGTTGTGCAGACGCTGCGAAATATCGCTCGGCAAGGATTTTGGCGCGTCATCTGTGAGGCCGATTTCAAGCCGCCCTGCCGCAATAGACGACATGCGCACACAGTTCTTGACCAGAATCTTGAACTGCATGTCGCGGAACTTATCAGCCAGCGTTACAATATCATTGAGACTGTTGATTTGAACCGAGGGCTGCGGCGTATTGTCGACAAACTGCTGTGGCGCAGGCGGTTGAACTGGCTGTGGCTGCGTTTCAACCAGACGCATGGCCGTTGCAGGACCACCCGATGCTGGCATCATGGTTGAGGCGGCAACTGCATCAACACTGCTGCGCGCTTCCGGCTGTGAGCCGCCATTCGGCCTTGCTCCGCCTGAAGGCTGCGGACGCGGTGCTGAGACTGATCCATTTTCCAAACCGCGCAACGCTTCATCCAGCGTTGGCAGATCGGCAGCATGAGCCAAACGGATCAGCAGCATTTCCGCTGCCTGCACAGGTCGCGTTGCCGTATCCACTTCCGCAATGCCCTTGAGCAGCATCTGCCATGTCCGCGAAAGCACCCGCACGGAAAGCTTTTGCGCAAACTCGCGACCGCGAACGCGCTCGTCTTCCGAGAGCGACACATCTTCCGCCACATCCGGTGTAAAGCGCAGACGTGTCACCAGATGATTGAAATCGGCAAGATCCGTCAGCACGACCGATGGATCAGCACCAACATCATATTGCGCACGGAATTCAGTCAAAGCGCCAGCAACGTCCCCACGCATAATCATCTCGAACAGATCGATAATGCGTGCACGATCTGCAAGGCCGAGCATCGAGCGCACAGCTTCTGCTGAGACATGACCTGCACCATGCGCGATGGCCTGATCGAAAATCGAGAGCGAATCACGTGCCGAGCCTTCGCCCGCGCGTGCAATCATCGCAAGCGATGTGTCATCGACTTCGATGGCTTCTGCTTCGGCAATGCGACGCAGATGTGCGGCGAGCGTTCCCGATTCGATGCGGCGCAAGTCAAAACGCTGACAGCGCGACAGAACCGTGATTGGCACTTTGCGAATTTCGGTGGTCGCGAAGATAAATTTCACATGCGGCGGCGGCTCTTCAAGCGTCTTCAACAGACCGTTGAAGGCCTGATTGGACAGCATGTGTACTTCGTCGATGATATAGACTTTGTAGCGTGCCGACACAGGGCGATAGCGCACCTGCTCGATGATCTCGCGAATATCGTCGATACCCGTATGCGAGGCGGCGTCCATCTCGATGACGTCGACATGGCGGCCTTCCATGATCGCCTGACAATGCTCCCCCATGACGGAGAGATCAATCGACGGCTGATCAATAGAATCGGTCTTGTAATTGAGCGCACGCGCCAGAATACGGGCCGTCGTGGTCTTGCCCACACCGCGCACACCAGTCAGCATCCATGCCTGCGCAATACGGCCAGTCTCAAACGCATTTTTCAGCGTACGGACCATCGGCTCCTGGCCAATCAGATCATTGAAATTCTGGGGGCGATACTTGCGGGCGAGAACGCGATAAGCGCCAGTTTCGGATTTTGTGTCCATTGCGACCCTTCCGTTCTCTGTTCGCTTGTTCCGATCAACAAACTCTAAACAGTTTGGACCAGAGACGAAAGTGGCTTTGGCGATGGCTTATCAACCATCAACAACCATGATCGTTTTAGAAAGGTGGGAGGCTGGCACGATGACCCGTGCCGTGCTCGTTGGGGCTGCTTCCTTCCGGACCTGACCCGGTTGGCGAGTGGCTCGTCCACCACCAACCTCCCACGCTGCATATCGTCAATTACCACGCAAAAAGCAAGCGCAGAGACAAAAAAACTGATAAGAATTATTCTATGGAACAGTTTGAACTCGATAAGCGGCTCAATGCCGACACTTTTTTAGTGGCCAAGCTTGGCCTTTGCGAACTGCGCTTGATGAATGACAAGCGCTGGCCTTGGCTGATCCTCGTGCCGCGCCGCGCCAAACTATCAGAAATTCACGATCTAACACCGCTTGATCAGACCATCCTGACCTTTGAAGCGGCAATGGTTTCGCAGGCACTTAAAAGCACCACCAATTGTCTCAAAATCAACACAGGCGCTTTAGGTAACATGGTTCGCCAGCTGCACATGCATGTGATTGCGCGTAATGAAGGTGATGCTGGCTGGCCCGGACCGGTCTGGGGCCATGGCACACGCGAGCCTTATAGCGATGCTGAAGCGCAAAAGCTGATTGAAGACATTCGCGCTGCACTCTGATCCCCTCACAAACATTTTCCCGAGAACATCATGGCTTTTCGCCTTTACGACCTGCCGGAAACAGAACCGAGCCGTTTTGTCGGCTTTGCAGGCAATCGCATCGATCGCCTGTCCGAAAAGCGACAGGACGATTCGGCTTTTACTGCGCTGGAATTGCCGGAAACCCGCGTGATGGTTTTGGGCGGTAACAAGCTGCTGCTTGATTACATAGAAGAACAGGCACCCCGCGCCTTGTTTTCGCTTAGCGAAATACAAGCATTTTCGCCAGATTTGCATGAGCCTATTCTGCTCGGTTTACAAGATGGCGCGCCGATTGTGGCACTGATGGCGCCGCTTAATCCGGATGCCCTTGAACCGCCATATCGTGCTCAGGATTATCGCAGTATCTATATGGAAGGACTTGTTTCTGCCGATATCATCGGCGCTTTGGCACAAGCCGCAGCACTCACCGCATGGCATAACAATCATCGCTTTTGCGGGCGCTGCGGCGCAAAAAGCGAGATGCGTGCCGGGGGTGCAAAGCGCGTTTGCCCCAAGTGCAGTGCCGAACATTTTCCGCGCACCGATCCTGTGGCGATCATGCTGCCTGTTCGCGATGAGAAGTGCATTCTCGCACGCAGCCCACATTTTAGCGCAGGTTCTTACTCCTGCCTTGCGGGCTTCATCGAGCATGGCGAGACAATTGAAGCTGCCGTGCGGCGTGAAAGTTTTGAGGAAATGGGGCTTCAGATCGGGCGCGTGGGTTATCACGCGAGTCAACCATGGCCTTTCCCCTATTCCCTGATGATCGGCTGTCATGCCGAGGTACTGTCTGACGACTTCACTATTGATCGCTCAGAACTCGAAGACGGCCGCTGGTTCGATAAGTCAGAAGTGCGAGCCATGCTCACAGGGACACATGAAAATGGGCTGCGTGTACCGGCAAGTGGTGCCATCGCAACCCATCTGATCAGAGCCTGGGCGAATAGTTAACTATTCAGCTGCCAACAATTGCGTGCCGCGTGTATCGGCTCCCTTGTAGACGCCAAGAATACGCACCTCCTTTGTGAAGAAGCGTAATTCTTCGAGGGCTAACTGAAGGTTATGGTCTTCCGGGTGACCTTCCACATCGGCATAGAATTGCGTTGCGATGAAACGGCCACCGATCTGATAGCTTTCAAGCTTGGTCATGTTGATGCCATTGGTGGCGAAACCACCAAGCGCCTTGTAAAGCGCTGCCGGCACGTTGCGAACGCGGAAAACAAAGGTCGTGACAATGCGCTCGCCGTTTTCCGGACGTGGCTCCCATTTTTTGTTCTTGGACAGAACGACGAAGCGGGTCACGTTGTCTTCCGAATCCTCAACATTCTCTTCCAGAATATCGAGACCGTAGAGCTCAGAGGCTAAGCGCGGCGCAAGCGCCGCCATTGAGCGATCTTTCATGTCGGCAACGAGACGCGCAGCGCCCGCCGTATCGCCTGCAATCACTGGTTTCCAGCCGTTGCTGCGAATAACCTTGCGACACTGACCAAGCGCATGAATATGGCTGTGAACAGTCTTGATTTCTTCGCGTTTAACGCCCGGCAGCACCATCAGCTGGAAGTGGATCGGTAGAAAATATTCGCCAACAATATGCATATCAGCGAGTGGCAGCAGATAATGAATATCTGCAACCCGACCTGCGAGCGTATTTTCAATCGGAATCATCGCAAGGTCTGCAGCGCCACTTTCGACTGCGTTAAAAGCATCCTCAAAAGTCGGGCACGGCAAAGGCTCCATATCGGGAAACATGTTGCGGCAAGCCGTATCGGAATTGGCGCCTGCTTCACCCTGAAAGGAAATCCGGTTGGTCTTCATCGTGTCCGTACTTTCTCAAACGCTTCGCAACAATCGAAGCTTATCTATCACAAACCCTTTGCGATAATTTCCCGTGCCCGGTCAAGATCAGCCTGCGTATCAACGCCAAGCGGCACCGTCTTGACGATCTCAGCTTCAATACGCATTCCGTCTTCAAGCGCGCGCAACTGTTCAAGCTTTTCGCGCTTTTCAAGCACAGATGGGCCGATTTTTACAAAACGCTCAAGCGCCGCACGGCGATAGGCATAAAGACCGATGTGGTGATAAAGCGGACCATCGCCATAAGGGGCGGTCGCTCGTGTAAAATAAAGTGCGCGCAGACGTTCGCCGCCATTCATTGGTGAGCCGACGATCTTGACCACATTGGGATTGATCTTTTCCTCATCAACCGTGATCTCGACGCCAAGCGTGGCAATATCGGCAGGTCCATCAACAAGCGGCAGCAAAGAGCGGCGAATTGTTTCCGGGTCAATGGTCGGCAGATCGCCCTGAACGTTGACCACAGCTTCGACTTCGCCATTCGGATCGACTTTTTGCAGCGCTTCATAAATGCGGTCCGACCCCGATTCATGATCGCTGCGCGTCATAATGACCTCATGACCATGGGCCTGAACGGCAGCAAAAACCTCTTCACTATCTGTCGCCACCACCGTGCGGCCCAGCTTCGCTGCCACAGCCCGGTCCGCCACATGCACGATCATCGGCTTGCCGCAAATATCCGCAAGAGGCTTGTTTGGCAGGCGCACCGAGGCCATTCGAGCAGGAATGAGTGTCAGTGTTTTCAAAGTCTGAAGCATGATCATCTCGTCATGTGTGGTTTAGCCAGAAAGGTCTTATTGCGCCTTCTTTTGACATTTATCTACCCACCCATTGCAGCAAAAGTGTCAAAAAGTCACGGGGGTAGCAGCCCTTATAAGTGTTGCACCCCCCCCGTAAAAGACCTAGTTTCCGGCCAATGCCGGGGAGAGACTTGCCAGACTTACACATAGGTTTTGCATGCCGGCCTTTGGAGGCGTTGAGTAGAGGGAGCGCTGACCGGCGATGAATTCAACCCGGACGAACAAATTTATCATGGCTTTTCTGGCCGCAGTTTTTGTTGTCATGACAACGGGCATTCTGTCCGACGCACTGTTTCATGCACCTGCACCTGAAAAACCAGGTTTCATTATTGAGGCAGCTGAAGGTTCGGCTGGTGGTGGTGCAGCTGCCCCAGCAAAGGAAGAAGTGTCGATTGCTGTTCTGATGCAATCTGCTGACCCTGCGCGCGGCGAAACCGTTTTCAAGCGTTGTGCAGCATGTCACACGTCTGAAAAGGGCGGCGCCAACAAGGTCGGTCCACATCTGTGGGATGTTGTCAATCGCCCGGCTGCCTCAGTAGATGGCTTTGGCTATTCGGCTGCGATGAAGGCTTTTGGTGCCGAAGGGAACAAATGGGATTATGAACATCTCAACAAGTTCCTCACCTCGCCAAAGGGATACATTAAAGGCACGGCCATGGGCTTTGCTGGCGATAAGAAAGATAACGAACGCGCCGATCTGATTGCCTTTCTGCGCACACTTTCCGACAATCCAGCCCCGCTTCCAGCGGCGGATGCAGCCCCTGCTGAAGGCGGTGACGCAAAGCCCGAAGGTGAAACCGTTCCTGCTGGCGAAACTGAAAAGCCAGCGGAACAGGCACCAGCCAGCGGTGGAGAAGCGCCAGCCCCGACACAGCCTGCACCAGCAAACTAAGCTGACTAAAATGTCGAAAAAGCCGGGTTACAGCCCGGCTTTTTTAGTTGAATGAAAAACGACTTTATCAAATTGAACTTTTATCAATCATTTTTTTGCATCGAATATTTTGAAGCCGTTCGCCTCCTCAAGAACAGTCACGTTCTTGAAAAGGCCCTTCAATGTCGCCTCATAAGGCAATTGTCGATTGGCTACCATCAGCAGACGCCCGCCGGTTTTAAGCCGTGAAGCGGCGGCGGCGATAAAGGTTTGACCGAGTGACACGTCGGTTGCGCGTCCCTCGTGAAACGGCGGATTCATAATAACCGTGTCGTAAATGCCGGTGAGTTTTTCACTGGTCACATCGAACCAGTTAAATGAAATCGGTACAGATGCGCCAAGTCGCTCCAGATTGCCCCGGGCAGCCTCCAGTGCTTCATAATCCGCCTCAAACAGATCGATACCCTTAAGACGATCAGCATATTTAAGGCTCTGCGCTGCAAGATAGCCCCAGCCAGCGCCAAGATCGGCAACCTGACCGAACACGATCTTTTCCATATGCGGCACCAGCAGCGCCGAACCCTTATCAATCGCACCATGCGAGAACATGCCGGGCTCTGTGCGGAACACATCGTCAATATCGCTTGCAAGCGGCTTCAAAGCATTGATGAAGTCGATCGTCAGGTCGGCTGGGCGTTGCAGCCAGAAAGCCACCGCATGATTCTTGGACAGGCGATCGCTGATTTCGGCGATATTGCCGACCCATTTGCGGAAACTATCGACGCCAAGCTTCTTGTCTCCACAAACAACAATCCAGCCACCCGGCTCAACACGCGCCAAAAGCTCCGCAAACCACGCCTCATTGCGTCCGCGATGTTTTCCGAGGAGAAGTAGCCCGCCAGAGAAACAGCTCTCCTCGTCAAGCTCTGCCTCCAACTGAGGGATTGCCTTAAAGCCTTCCTTATTGAGAGCCAGCCAATCAGGACGCCATGGCTGCAAAAAAGTCAGCGCTTGTTTCCATTCATCCTCAAGGTGCCGGTCGGCGGACAGTCCGCAGGCAAGGAAGGTCTGGCCTTCTTCAGGCATATCCAGAATGTCCTGATAGAAGGGGAGAAAGAGTGTTTGTTGTGCTGGTGTCATCATGGCTCATCCATGGTCTTGAATTGATTCACGTGCAACAAAAAAGCGCGCCCCAAATTAGCTCTGAGGCGCGCTTTCGATAATTTATAACAGCTTCAACGCTTATTCAGCGTCTGCTTCTGCCTTCTTTTCAGCAACGATTTCCTTGCCGGTTTCCTGATCGACAACCTTCATCGACAGGCGAACCTTGCCACGTTCGTCAAAGCCCATGAGCTTGACCCAGACTTTCTGGCCTTCCTTAACCACGTCAGTGGTCTTGGCAACGCGGTCGGAAGCCAACTGCGAAATGTGAACCAGACCATCGCGTGGGCCGAAGAAGTTTACGAATGCGCCGAAGTCAGCAGCCTTAACAACTGTACCTTCGTAGATTTCGCCAACTTCTGGCTCAGCAACAATCGAGTGAATCCACTTCTTAGCGGCTTCGATTTCCTTGCCGTTTGACGAAGCGATCTTGACCGTACCATCGTCTTCGATGTTGATCTTCGCGCCGGTCTTTTCGACGATTTCACGAATAACCTTACCGCCCGAACCGATAACATCACGGATCTTGTCGGTTGGAATGTTCATGACTTCAATGCGTGGAGCAAATTCACCGAGTTCTGCGCGCGAGCTCGACAGAGCCTTGCTCATTTCGCCCAGAATGTGAACGCGACCGCCCTTAGCCTGCTCCAGAGCAACCTTCATGATCTCTTCGGTGATACCGTCGATCTTGATGTCCATCTGAAGCGCAGTGATGCCGTTTTCAGTACCGGCAACCTTGAAATCCATATCGCCAAGATGATCTTCATCACCGAGAATGTCGGAAAGAACGGCGAAACGCTCGCCTTCCTTGATCAGGCCCATCGCAATACCAGCCACTGGGCGAGTGATCGGAACGCCTGCATCCATCAGAGCCAACGATGTGCCGCAAACGGTTGCCATCGACGACGAACCATTGGATTCGGTGATCTCAGAAACAGCACGGATCGTATAAGGGAACTGCTCTGCGGCAGGCAGCATTGGATGGATTGCGCGCCAAGCGAGCTTACCATGACCAACTTCACGACGACCTGGCGAACCCATACGACCGGTTTCACCAACCGAATATGGTGGGAAGTTGTAGTGCAGCATGAAGGATTCTTTGTACGTACCGGTCAAGGAATCGATCATCTGTTCATCTTCGCCTGTGCCGAGCGTGGCAACAACGATTGCCTGCGTTTCACCGCGGGTGAACAGAGCCGAACCATGCGTGCGTGGCAGAAGGCCAACTTCGGAAACGATTGCGCGAACAGTCGACAGATCGCGACCGTCAATACGGTTGCCAGTGTCGAGAATGTTCCAGCGAACGATCTTCGCCTGCAAATGCTTGAAGACAGTCGCGAATTTTTCAGCCGAGAATTCTGACTCTTCAACGCCTTCTGGGAAGAAATGCGCCTTTGCCTTAGCCTTAGCAGCATCAACAGCCGCATAACGGGCCTGCTTTTCGGTAATCTTGTAAGCGTCGCGCAGGTCGTTTTCGACAACTGCAAGCATCTTCGCTTCGATGTCCGACAGGTCTTCCGGCTGGAAGTCACGTGGCTCCTTGGCAGCAACTTCAGCGAGCTTGATGATCGCGTCGATCACTGGCTGGAATGCCTTCTGACCGTAAACAACGGCGCCGAGCATAACTTCTTCGGACAGTTCCTGTGCTTCTGATTCAACCATCAGCACGGCATCAGCAGTACCGGCAACAACCAGATCGAGCTTCGATTCCGGCATTTCGTCGATATTTGGGTTCAGTACGTATTCGCCGTTGATGTAACCAACGCGTGCGCCACCGATTGGGCCCATGAATGGAACGCCCGAAATGGTCAGCGCAGCCGATGCTGCAACCATCGACAGAATGTCGGGATCGTTTTCCAGATCATGCTGAATGACAGTCAAAACAACCTGTGTGTCGTTCTTATAGCCATCAACGAAAAGTGGACGGATCGGACGGTCGATCAGACGCGAAACGAGTGTTTCGTTTTCGCTTGGACGACCTTCACGCTTGAAGAAACCGCCTGGAATCTTACCAGCAGCGTAAGTCTTTTCCTGATAGTTTACGGTCAGCGGGAAGAAATCCTGACCTGGCTTTGGCTCCTTGGCAGAAACAACAGTCGCAAGAACGACGGTTTCACCATAGGTTGCGAGAACTGCGCCGTCAGCCTGACGTGCGATCTTGCCGGTTTCGAGCGTCAGCGGACGGCCGCCCCATTCGATTTCAACTTTGTGTGTGTTGAACATATCTAGTCCTTGTTTGGAGATGCCGCGCAAAAGCGTCTGAAGGCATCGTCCGGGTTGGCGGACACGCCACGGGCAAGACAACGGGAAGTTCGTTACGTGTCGGAACATTCATTGCGAATGTTCGCTGGCACGAACTGCCTGCAATCCTGCCCCATGACTGGTCCAGGTCATGAGCCTTATGGCTCGGTTGGCATGACGGAATGCACCCGGTGCGCCGTCTCATGCCAGTGGGCATATGCCCGAAATATCGCACTCTCTGTTGGAAAACGGCTATCCGCTTCTCAGAATGCTTTTAGGTATTCCTTCAGTGCGCATCACAAAGACGCGCTCTAAATCAAACGGGCGACGTTTTGAGACGTCGCCCGACTTTACCGTTAGCGGCGCAGACCCAGACGGGAAACCAGCGCCTGGTAACGTGCCTGGTCGATGCCCTTGACATAGTCAAGAAGACGACGACGCTGCGAAACCAGTTTCAGAAGGCCGCGACGCGAATGATTGTCATTCTTGTGGCCCTTGAAATGATCGGTAAGGTTAGCAATACGCTCGGAAAGAACGGCAACCTGAACTTCAGGAGAACCGGTATCGCCTTCCTTGGTGGCGTATTCCTTAATAAGTGCTTGCTTGCGTTCAGCAGTAATCGACATCGTACACCCTTTCTTGATGAGAGGAAAAACGGACGCCCAGGCCGGGATGTCGTCCAGCGCGGGCCATTAAAACAAAAGGCATAACCAATTGTTGCGGGAGCCTATAAAGCAAATCCGCACAAATTGAAAGACCTATCACTGCAACTGCTACAGCCGTCAGGCAGCATTCCAAGGCATACGTGACAGCAGCATGGCCATTCCGCACCAGCCTGTAATGCCGGCAAATACCAGCATACACCCTATGAAACCGGCGATACCAAAACCGAGCGTCCAACCAGAGAAGCCTATAGCAACCGAAATTGCTACGATCGCTCCCACGGCAATCTGCACTTGCCGAAAAAGCGGTATCGCTGCCGCGCGGCTGTTAGAGACAACCGGCAATCCTGCTTTCTTCCACTCGGCAATGCCGCCTTCGAGATTGAGGATAGTCAGATCAGTCGCTATTGGCGCTAACGATAAACAGGCTGCCTCGCCACGACGACCACTCAAGCATTGGAATATCACCTTTCTTTGGGGTGACAGGTTCAGGGCGCTGAAGTTGTCCTTTAAGCTCCCTAAAGGGATTGAGGCTGCGGCGGCAATATGCTCTGCGCGGAACTCGTCAGGCTCACGAACGTCGATCAGTACTGCCTCTCCATCAGCGAGCATCCGAGCAGCGTCAGATGGCTTAATCGTATTCATTGTCATTGGTCCTTTGCGCAAAAATGGGAGTAAAGTACGGCCATGACCTCAATCACGGCCGGATGTTCAATCTTGTAGAAAAGCAATCTATGTTCTCGGCGATAGCTGAGAATGCCTTCCTCCTTCAGCTTATTGAGGTGCTGTGACATCGACGTCTGTGCGATACCTGTCGCATTGATGAGATCGGTCACGCTTTTTTCGCCATTCACCAACTCACAAAGAATGAGAAGCCGATGAGGATTCGCCAGTCCTTTGAGAAAATTTGATACGACATCTGCCCGGGCTGGCATTTCCTGATTGATGGACACAGTTACCTCTTTACGATTTATATTTTTGTGATATTATAAAAATATAAATTGATATGCAAGTCAAAAGGAGTCGACCGTGACCAAAAACTATCAGGACATCACCAAGGATATTTCGCAATATACTGGTGAGCTGCGCAAAATGGTGCCCGAAACCATGCAAGCGTTCCACGCGCTAGCTAAAAGTGCAGGCGCTTCTGGTGAACTGGATCAGAAAACGAAAGAGTTGATTGCGCTAGCAATCGGCGTGACGCAGCGTTGCGATGGTTGCATAGGCTTCCACGCAAAAGCGCTTCACAATCTAGGCGCGACACGGCAGGAAGTGGCCGAAGTGATGGCCATGTGCGTCTATATGGGCGGTGGCCCGGCACTTATGTATGCGGCTGACGCTATTCGCGCCTTTGATCAGTTTCAAGCTGCCTAAAAACAATACGCGCCGTGGCCCCTCGGAGCCACGGCGCGCTGAACCTCTAGTGTGGTGAATTTAAAGTTCCTATCATTCGCGCTGTATTCACTTCGAGGAACTTTAAATCCACCATACTAGAGAAATCGGCGATCGGCTATGCTGCGGTGAACACCCGCTTAGGCTTGAACTGACCCTGCTCAATATAGCCAATTGCAAGCAACTTACCTTTCGAGGTTACGCAGGCTTCGTCTGCTTCCAATGGTGCATCGCGTCCACGGATAATCACAGGATTACCAAGGCGAACACGTTGCGCCTGATCATCACTCAACGGAACCTGCGGCAAGCAATCAAGCGCTGCTCCCGTATCAATCACGAGCGCGTCGATTGCCGAGAAATCGCGGCGCGGTGCTGGTTGTTCGACAACGTCAGCCTCAGCATCGTCTGCGCCTTCTTCCTTCTTGGGTGGCAGCGGCGGCCAGGCTTCTTCAAGCTCTGCCAGCGTCACCATATCCTCATCAGTGAAGGGAGCCACTTCAATGCGACGAAGGTCGGAAATGTGGCCAAAGCAGCCCAGATCGCGGCCCATATCGCGCGCCAGCGAACGAACATAGGTGCCCTTAGAGCATTCGACTTCAAACTCAGTGCGATCCGCATCAGGAAACTCAACGATTTCCAGACGGTCGATTTCGACTTCGCGTGCAGGAATTTCTACGGTTTCGCCTTCGCGTGCCAGATCATAAGCGCGCTCGCCGCCAATCTTGATCGCGGAGAACTGCGGCGGGATCTGCGAAATAACGCCTGTATAATTTGGCAAAAGCGCTTCGACATCTGCGCGCGATGGGCGGTTGTCGGAGTTCCTAGTGGCAACGCCTTCCAGATCGTCGGTCGAGCGTTCTTCACCCCAGGTCACGGTGAACCGGTAAACCTTGGTTCCATCCATGACATAAGGCACGGTCTTGGTGGCTTCGCCGAGCGCAATTGGCAGCATCCCGGATGCAAGCGGATCGAGTGTCCCAGCGTGACCGGCCTTTTCAGCGTTGAAAAGCCACTTGATCTTTGAAACGGCTTCCGTTGAACCCATGCCTTTTGGCTTGTCAAAAATAACCCAGCCAGAAACCGGACGGCCTTTTTTCTTGCCCCGTCTTGCCATGCTTTATGCGTCTCCATTGCGGGAAGCGTCATCCGCCTCACCGTTTTCGTCATTGTCACGTCCAAGATCGCGTGCGACTTCCGGCGAGCGCAGAAGCGCATCGATCTTGGAAAAATTGTCAAAACTTGTGTCAGGCCGGAAACGGAATTCCGGCATGTATTTCATCTGGCTGAGGCTTGGCGCCATCCGACCGCGAATGAACTTCGCATTTGAAGCCAGCGCCTTAATCACCGCCTGCACATCCGTGCTACCAAGTGGCGTGATAAAGCAGGTTGCGATTTTCAGATCGGGCGACATGCGCACTTCTGAAACGGAAATAACCGTGCGCTCGAGCAATTCATCGCGAATTTCACCGCGCTGAAGCACCTGTGCCAATGCGTGACGTACCTGCTCGCCAACACGAAGCTGGCGCTGAGAAAGACCGCCTGAGCCTTTCGGATCGGGAGAACGTGCCATTATTTATCCTCGATAAACAGCCATGGACGAGCAAGCAAACGTGCCTGCCGATAAAATGGCTACAAATTTATAGGTTCAATCTACCACAATTGCGACGGGAGTCAGACCCTCGGAACCGGGCAAGAAAAGCCGGACCACCCAATCGAGGACGGTCCGGCATCAAGATATTAGAGCGTACGCGTAATGTGTTCGACGCGGAACGCTTCGATCGTATCGCCTGCGCGAATATCGTCGTAGTTTTCGAATGCCATACCGCATTCCTGACCCATCGGCACTTCTGCGACTTCGTCCTTGAAGCGCTTGAGTGTCTTGAGCTTGCCTTCGTGGATAACCACGTTGTCACGGATGAGGCGGACGCCTGCACCACGTTCAACCTTGCCATCAACCACACGGCAACCAGCAACCTTACCAACCTTGGTGATGTTGAAGACTTCGAGAATCTCAGCATTACCGATGAAGGTTTCACGACGTTCTGGCGACAACAGACCCGACATCGCTGCTTTCACATCTTCGATCAGATCGTAGATGATGTTGTAGTAACGAATTTCCGTGCCTTGCTGATCGGCTGCATCGCGTGCCTGCTTGTTGGCACGAACGTTGAAGCCGATGATCGCTGCATTGGAGGCTTCAGCCAGTGACACGTCGCTTTCCGTGATACCGCCAGCGCCCGAGTGAACGATGCGCGCACGCACTTCTTCGGTGCCAAGTTTGTCGAGTGCTGCGATAATTGCTTCGACCGAACCCTGCACGTCACCCTTGATGACAAGCGGGAATTCTTTCGTGCCATTAACCTGCAACTGGCTCATCATCTGTTCAAGCGAACCGCGCTGACCAGTCTGACGTGCAACAGCCTTATCGCGAGCAAGACGCTGGCGATAATCAGCAATTTCGCGAGCCTTGGCTTCGTTCGCAACAACTGCGAAGCGGTCACCAGCCTGTGGTGTGCCCTGAAGTCCGAGAACTTCCACAGGCATCGCAGGACCAGCTTCCTTGACATGTTCGCCGTGGTCGTTGACCAGAGCACGCACACGGCCCCACTCATTACCAGCAGCGATAATGTCGCCCGGACGCAATGTACCCTTCTGAACCAGAACGGTTGCAACAGAACCACGACCGCGGTCGAGCTGAGCTTCGATAACAACGCCTTCAGCGGTACGGGACGCATCGGCTTTCAGATCAAGAATTTCAGCCTGCAACAGAACTGCTTCAAGCAGCTTGTCGAGGTTCAGCTTCTTCTTCGCCGAAACTTCAACGTCGAGCACTTCACCGCCGAGCGATTCAACGAATACGTCGTGCTGGAGCAGCTGTGTACGAACCTTCTGCGCATCAGCTTCCGGCTTATCGATCTTGTTGATTGCAACAATGATCGGCACGCCAGCAGCCTTGGCATGGCTGATGGATTCAATCGTCTGTGGCATCACGCTGTCATCAGCGGCAACCACCAGAATGGCGATATCGGTTGCCTGTGCACCACGCGCACGCATTGCGGTAAAGGCAGCGTGGCCCGGCGTATCGATAAAGGTGATCTTATGGCCATTCTGTTCGACCTGATAAGCACCGATATGCTGTGTGATACCACCAGCTTCGCCGGAGACGACGTTGGCCTGACGGATCGCATCGAGCAACGATGTCTTACCGTGATCGACGTGACCCATGATGGTGACAACAGGAGGACGCGAAACCATTGCACCCTGATCGTCAGCAACGTCGAAGATACCTTCTTCAACGTCCGATTCAGCAACGCGCTTAACGGTATGACCGAATTCTTCAGCGATCAGCTGCGCCATATCCGCATCAATCACATCGCCCGGCTTCATCATCTGGCCCTGTTTCATCAGGTACTTGATAATATCAACCGAACGTTCGGTCATGCGCTGTGCGAGTTCCTGAAGCGTGATGGTTTCAGGAATAATAACTTCACGAGAGATTTTCTCGCGCGTTTCCTGCATCTGCGAACGCTTGAACTTTTCCTGACGGCGACGCATTGCCGACAGCGAGCGTGAACGACCTTCATCCTCCAGATTGCTGGAGATGGTCAGTTTACCACGACGGCGGTCGTCTTCGCCCTTCACAACCTTCGGTGTGCGAGCATCTGCCTTTGCCGGTGTGCTGCTGCGGCGTGCGCCTGCTGGACCACGACGATCATCATCATCCTGACCTGCACCCGGCTTGCGCTGCTGGCTTTGCGGCAATGGCTTGTTTGCCGTTGGTATAACGTCTGCAATCGCTGGCGACGCCTGACGCTGGCCCTGTCCCTGACCGGGACGACCACCCTGCTGAGGGCGACCCGACTGCTGCGGACGGCCACCCTGCGGTGCAGAACGGGAATCGCCACGCTGTTCTGGACGGGCTGCTGCCTGTGGAGCGCGCTTTGCAGCTTCAGCTGCGGCGCGTGCCTTGGCTTCTGCTTCCGCTTTCAGACGTGCTTCTTCCTCTGCCTGACGGCGAGCGGATTCTTCACGTTCCTTGGCGCGACGCGCATCTTCTTCAGCACGACGCTTGGCTTCTTCAGCGGCGCGAATGCGTTCTTCTGCATCACGAACCAACGCACCTTCAAGCGCACGGCGACGAGCATCCATTTCCGAGCTTGAAAGCGTGTTCAGCACCATGCCCGAGCGATCGGACTGGCGTGGACGCTGTGACTGCTGGCCAGGGCGCTGCTGACCGGGACGCTGCTGACCCGGACGGAACTGCTGCTGGCCGGGACGCTGCTGCTGTGAACCCTGCGGACGCTGTGCGGACGCTGGCGCTGCTGGTGCGGGCTTTGACTGCTGCGGTGCAGGCTTTGGCTGCTGCGCTGCAGGAGCTGCTGCAACTGGGGCGGCAGGCGTAGGCGCAGGCGCCGGAGCTGGCGTCGATGCAACAGCTGGAGCTGGTTGTGCCGCAGGCGTGGGCGTTGCAACTGGGGCAGGCGCTGGAGCTGCAGCGACAGGTGCCGGCTTTGGCTCAACGGGCTTGGCTGCAACCGGAGCGGGAGCCGCAGGCTTTGGTGCCGTTGCTTCCGTTTCAGGCTTCTCATCCGGTCGTGAGAACTTGCGCTTCTTCGTTTCAACGACGACAGCCTTTGTGCGACCGTGGCTGAAATTCTGGCGCACGGTGCTCTGCTCAACCCCTGGCCGCTTGATGGTCAGCGTCTTCTTGGAATTGACGCTCAGCGTCTTATCGTCGTTTGTTTTATCGCTCATTACGTTTCCGTTTCCTTCGCAGCTTCTGCTGCTTTACCCGAGCATTATCCAACACAATCAAATCATTTTGGATAATGCTCCGGTCATCCACTTCAGCGCATAATCCGGTTTGGCCAATCAAGCCGATTATCCGGTCTATGCTCCAGAGCGGATCCCGTATCGTCGGGATTTAAGGGAACCGCTCTACTAATTTATAACACAGCAGTGTCGGACTGCTGCTCTAATTCGCCGTTTCAACTCACCGTCTCAATCGGTGGGCTTTCGCCACGATAGCTATGCAATAATAGCAGTCTTTGCACGACACCGGCTGAAGCCCTTCCGCCGAGCACGGCTGCATGTATCACATTTCCGCCCCCAAATGCCAAATCCATTTCTTCAACTCCGAAAAGAGTGAATGCCGGAATTTGAGGTCCATCCATATGCACGACAACACGTCTTGCCTGATCCAGCTTGCGAACCCCATCAGAGGCCGCTTCCTTCGCATGCAAAACCAACACCGCTTGTCCAGAGCGAATTGCCTGATCGACCTTCGTCGAACCAGATGCAACAGCACCGGATTTGCGTGCCAGTGCCAAGCTGCCAAGTGCGGACTTCGTCAGCAGCTGGTCAACCAGCGCGCCAAGATCCGCCTGCGGCGTAACACCTTCTTTCAGCGCCCGCGCAAACAGCTTGCGCTTGACAGCTTCATCAACCAGACGCCGCTCTGCCTTAACCCAACAACCCCTGCCCGGCAGGTTACGCTTCAAGTCCGGCACAACTGAACCATCAGGCCCAGCCACAAAACGGATCAGGTCATCCGCAGAACCACTTTCACGTGTGACGATACAGGTTCTGTCATTCATATCCTGCTCCGCACGCAATGCTGGCTTTGCCATGAACTGCCTTTTTCAACTCTAAAACTGGCAGCGACCTAGCAGAGCTAACGCCACATCACAATATCAAACTCTAACAAGAGCGCGGTGCCGCATCATTTACGCCCGATTTGCATCAGAGCGATCATAATGCGGCTCCCATTCTTTACGAAGCGGCTTCTTCCTGGCCAGCTTCTTCAACTTCGTCGCTTTCAACTGCGACCAGCTCATCTTCGGTGATCCAGCCCGCCTTGAGGCGTGCAGTCAGGATCATCTGTTCCGCATCGACGCGGGACACATCAAACGGTGACAGGATACCGGTATGATTAACGGTTTCGCCGTCCTTGCGTTCACGCCAGCCAACAAGGTCGTCAACAGCATAGCCAGCAAAGTCTTCGATGTTCTTCACGCCATCTTCGCCAACAGCAACAAGCATCGCTGTCGTCAGGCCTGGAAGCTCACGAAGTTCATCTTCTACGCCCAATTCCTTACGACGGTCATCCTGTTCGTTTTCGATACGGTCCAGGAATTCACGTGCGCGTTCCTGAATTTCACCAGCGGTATCATCATCGAAACCATCGATAGAAGCAATTTCAGCCGGTTCGACGTAAGCAATTTCCTCAACCGAGGCAAAGCCTTCCGAAGCCAGAACCTGACCAACCATCTCGTCAACATTGAGCGCTTCCATGAAGAGGTTCGAACGCTCAGCGAATTCTTTCTGGCGACGATCGGACTCTTCATCTTCGGTCAGGATGTCGATGTCCCAGCCGGTCAGCTGTGACGCAAGACGCACGTTCTGACCGCGACGACCAATTGCCAATGATAATTGGTCATTGGGAACGACAACTTCAATACGTTCCGCATCTTCATCGAGAACAACCTTGGCAACTTCAGCTGGCTGAAGCGCGTTGACGATAAAGGAAGCCGCATCTGGCGACCATGGAATAATGTCGATTTTTTCGCCCTGCAATTCAGCCACAACAGCCTGAACGCGCGAGCCGCGCATACCAACACAGGCACCGACAGGATCAATCGATGCATCACGCGATACAACGGCGATCTTGGCGCGCGAACCCGGATCACGGGCGACCGACTTGATTTCGATAATGCCGTCGTAGATTTCCGGTACTTCCATGGTGAAAAGCTTCGCCATGAAAGATGGATGCGTACGTGACAGGAAAACCTGCGGGCCACGCTGTTCACGACGAACATCGTAAACATAGGCGCGGATGCGGTCGCCATAGCGGAACGCTTCGCGTGGGATCAGTTCGTCACGACGTACAATTGCTTCGCCGCGACCAAGATCAACAATCACATTGCCATATTCAACGCGCTTGACAGTACCATTGACGATTTCGCCAACGCGGTCTTTGAATTCATCATACTGGCGATCACGCTCGGCTTCGCGCACCTTTTGCACGATAACCTGCTTGGCCGACTGGGCAGCAATACGACCAAAATCCATCGGCGGCAGCTGATCAGCGATGAAATCACCAATCTGCGCATCAGGGTTACGGTCGCGCGCAGTGAACAGCGAAATCTGCGTGGAGTAATCTTCGACAGTCTCAACAACTTCGAGCAGGCGCTGCAGCTTGATCTCGCCGGACTTCGCGTTGATGTCCGCACGGATGTTGCTTTCCTGACCATAGCGCGAACGCGCGGCCTTCTGGATCGCGTCGGCCATGGCCGCAAGAACGATCTCACGGTCAATCGACTTTTCACGTGCGACCGCATCGGCGATCTGCAGAAGTTCCAGCCTGTTTGCACTGACTGCCATAGGTCTCTCCTTGGTGGCGCATCCGATCTTCTTTGAGAGCCGGACGCCTGAAACTCACTTTGAAACTTATTTGTTTTCCGTTTCGGATTCAGCCGAACCTGTTTCTTCCGTATTCTCACTCACGCCATCACCCAGATCATCGCCGGGGATGCGGCCTTCGCGCAGAGCTTTGTCCTTGCGCAGCGCGTCGCGGATCAGTTCATCGGTCAGAACCAGACGCGCATCAGAAATCAGGTCAAACGGAATACGAACAACAGGTTCATTTCCATAAGAAATTTGATCGCTTTCGATCACGATTGAATCAGCGCCTGCCGCTTCATCAATCACAATACGACCGCGAAACTTTTTGCGACCTTCATGCACAATCGACGTCTCGACCTTGGCAATATGCCCGACCCAATCGGTAAAATCGGACTTGCGAACCATTGGACGGTCAATGCCCGGCGACGAAATTTCCAGATGATACTTGCCGCTGAGCGGATCTTCCACGTCGAGAACCGGAGCCACGGTGCGGCTCAACAATTCACAATCTTCAACAGTCATCGTGCCATCAGGACGTTCTGCCATGATCTGCAATGTCTGACCATTGAGACCAGAAAGACGCACACGCACAAGACGGAAACCCAGCGTATTGATCACCGGCTCCACAATGGATGCTATTTTCGCATCGATTCCCGTTTCGCGAATGATGCGCTCGTCTGCAACTACGGCATCTGCGGTTACGGTTTCAATTGCCTGTTCGTGTTCGCTCACTCGATAAACCTTTTTTACTGGGTCGCAGGTAACAAAAAAGAGCGGGTCCGGGAGGGCCCACTCTTGTTCAAACGACCAAGAATTTGAGATCTATATACCAGCCAGTACGGATTTTTTCAAGACCCGCATCCCAGATAGATCACTTCCGAATGAAAGTAAGATAAGCAGCAACGCGTCCTTCCCGGAAAGCCTTGGCTTCATAACGCGTACCCGGCCAGCCATCATAGGCATTGTTCCAGTCATGCGGACCTTCGGCCTGCCATTCGAAAGCAGGATGTCTGCGGCAGTGTTGCAGCGTCCAGTTGACGTAATGCTCAATGTCGGAAGCAAAGCGGAACTTCGCACCGGGTTTAAGCAAGCGTGCGAAACGGTCGAGATTGGAATCGCTGACAAAACGGCGCTTCCAGTGACGGCGCTTGTGCCAGGGATCAGGGTAGAAAAGATCAATTCCGGCAAGCGATGCATCGGGCAACCAATCCAGAACATCGGTCGCATCTTCATCATAAAGACGCAGATTCGCACGCGGCGCTTCATGAAGAGCCGCCAGCATCTTGGCCATGCCGTTGACGAAAGGCTCGACTCCAATGAAGCCAGACTGCGGATAGCTCCCGCTCTCGTGGTGGAGATGTTCACCACCACCAAAGCCAATTTCCATGCGCACATTTTCAACCGGCGCATCGAACAATGTGCGCAAATCTTGTGGTGCAGGCGTATCGAGATCGAGTTTCAGGCGCGGCAGCAAATCCTCAAACAGATTGTTCTGGTGTGGACGCAGTGGCTTGCCGTGACGGCGACCGAAGAAGTTTCCGGCCGCACGTACTGGATGAGATTCATCGGTCATTTATCGCGGTTCCAGTTAAAGCGGTAACATAGGAACCGCTCTAACTCTTTTTTACGCATTATCCTATGCAAAACCGCTGCGCACTTTTGCTGGAAATGCTCTCCTATTTCATTTTCGCATTATCCTGCGCAAAACCGCTGCGCACTTTTGCTGGAAATGCTCTCCCTATTTCATTTTCGCATTATCCCGCGCAAAACCGCTGCGCACTTTTGCTGGAAATGCGATCAATCAGGCTGAAAGTGCTGCCTTCAACGCCTTGCTGAGATCGGTTTTTTCCCACGAGAAAGAACCATCACGACCCGGCTTGCGGCCAAAGTGACCGTAAGACGACGTCTTGGCATAGATCGGCTTGTTGAGATCAAGATGCTTGCGGATGCCGGTTGGCGAGAGGTCCATGACCTTGCGCAACGCTTCCTCGACAGCTGCTTCATCCACCTTGCCCGTGCCATGGAGATCGACATAGACCGAAAGCGGTTGTGCAACACCAATGGCGTAAGAAAGCTGGATCGTGCAACGATCTGCAAGATTGGCTGCAACCACATTCTTGGCGAGATAGCGCGCGGCATAGGCTGCCGAACGGTCAACCTTTGTCGTATCTTTTCCGGAGAATGCGCCGCCACCATGCGGGGCTGCACCGCCGTATGTATCCACGATGATCTTGCGACCTGTAAGGCCCGCATCGCCATCTGGACCGCCAATAACAAACTTGCCGGTCGGATTGATGTACCAGTTGCAGTTGGCTGCAATTGGAAGATCACCCAGCGCTTCGCGAATGTAGGGCTCTACAACCGAGCGAACTTTCTTTGAATCCCAGCTGGCATCGAGATGCTGCGTGGAAAGCACAATCTGCGTTACTTCAGCGGCTTTGCCGTTTTCGTAACGCACAGTCACCTGGCTCTTCGCATCAGGGCCGAGCTTGCCCGGATCGCCTTCACCTTTGTGACGGGCTTCGGCAAGCTTTTCGAGAATCTTGTGCGAATAATAGATCGGCGCTGGCATGAGATCAGGCGTTTCGCGGCAGGCATAGCCGAACATAATGCCCTGATCGCCTGCACCTTCTTCGCCCTGACGGTCGGCAGCATTGTCCACACCCTGCGCAATGTCAGCAGATTGTGGATGCAGCAACACGTCGATTTTCACAGTGCGCCAGTTAAAGCCATCCTGCTCGTAACCAATTTCGCGGATTGCCTTACGCGCAGCCGAGCGGAAGCGTGATGGATTAATCAGGGGATGGCCCGCCGCGTCATGCGCGATTGTGCCGTCCTTATTCTTCTTCAGGAAAGTTTCAGGCACGCGGACTTCGCCAGCAATGACCACACGATTGGTAGTGGCAAGCGTTTCGCATGCGACACGAACAGACCAGGGATCAACGCCGGTACGGCGCGCTTCCTTATAGATCATGTCTACGATTTCATCGGAAATACGATCGCAAACCTTGTCCGGATGACCTTCAGACACCGATTCGCTGGTGAAGAGATAAGAACTGCGCGACACGGGTAACCCCTCTTGAAAATCCAACGGATGAAATATCCGCCATGGAAACACAGTAGCGCCCGGAACCTCTGTCTATGGTCCGGGCACAACATTGTGTTAGCGAAGTTAGGATTAAACCGTCAATGCATATTCTTGTTGCAAGGCCAAGATGACAGAAAAAATCCTTCCGGCATGCCCGTTTGCGAACAAAACTGCGTTATTCACCCTCTGCGGCGAGCGACTTCACAAGATCAATAATTTTCCGACGAACTTTTGGATCAGAAATCTTCGTAAATGCACGGGTCAGTTGAACGCCCTCATTCGAGTTGAGGAAATCGACAACATAAGTCGCTTCATTGTCTTCCGCGAAACCTGCTTGCGTGGCCGAAGAACCCGGCGCGTCTTCAAAAAAGAACGATACTGGTACAGTCAGAATGGCCGAAATCGCTTGAAGACGGCTCGCGCCAACGCGGTTGGTGCCTTTTTCATATTTTTGAATCTGCTGGAAAGTAATTCCTAGGCTTTCGCCTAATTTTTCCTGACTGAGGCCCAACATATTGCGGCGAAGACGAATGCGGCTGCCCACATGCACGTCGATGGGGTTGGGCTTCTTCTTATTCTCAATCATACAGTTTCACTCCTCGCGACCGCGAGCTTTCATTCATGGTCTGTTCAAAAAAACAGAGATAATAATCATTGTGGGAGGTAGTCAGACTGGTTTTCGAAAAAAACCATCACCGCCCGAATATAACAACTTAACAAAATGGCCATGTCAATGAAAACGGTTGCGGAAAGACAACCTCAACCACACGCATACGGCGAATAACACAATCAGAATTGCAAGGGCCTGTTTGCCACTGGGCGCACTGCCCCAAAATGGTACACGCTCTTCAGGCAAATAAGCATCAATTACCCCTACCGCGTCAAGAGGTAGCTCCTGAATGATTCGTCCATAAGCATCTACGACAGCAGATATGCCATTATTGGCAGCACGAACGAGGGGGAGGCCTTGCTCGACGGATCGCACCTGCGCCTGTCTGAAATGTTGATAAGGTCCGGGCGTATCGCCATACCACGCATCATTGGTGACGTTCACAATCGCCGTCACCTTTCGTCCGGTATAGGAAAGCTCATCAGGGAAAATTGCTTCATAGCAAATTAACGGCAGAAAGGTTTGACCTTCCATCACGTTGATCGCGTGACGCGCCTTTGCAGCGGTGAAGCCACCGGGCATTTCGACCACTTCCTGCATTCCCCAACTGCGCAGATAGCGCTCAAATGGCAGATATTCTCCAAAAGGCACAAGATGGACCTTATCGGTATAATCGACGATTTTACCGTCGCCATTGATCGTCAGGATAGAATTATAATAACGCGGATCGCGGCGCGGCACGATTTCTTCGCGCACTGCTCCCGTCAACAGCACCTGGTCATTGCCAACCACATCGGCGATGCGCTTAAGCGCTTCTGGTGTTGACGAAAGAATATAGGGAACCGCAGTTTCAGGCCAAATCACCACATCTGGCCTCGGCGCACCCTCTGCTGGTGCCTGCTGAGTCATGGCGATAAATTTATCAAAGATCGCCCGCCGTTCATTGTTGTCCCATTTCAGGCTCTGCGAAATGGACGGCTGAACGATGCGAATTGAAAGCGTTGTCCGATCAGTATCAAGCGCTGGCGCATTCGACAAAACCCATGCGCCAAAACCGATATGTGTGGCGACAAGAACAACGGCCAAACCAAGCCCGGTCTTGGCAAAACGACCGCCACTGAGCAAAGCAGGCGCTGAAAACACCAGCGCTGCAAATGCGCTCATACCAATGAGGCCCACAATCTCGACCGACTGCATCATCATTGGCGTGGGCATGGCGGCATAGCCCAGCGCATTCCACGGAAAGCCTGTGAAAACGAATGTTCGCAGCCATTCCGTCAAACCGAAGCCGAGTGCCATCGCAAAAATGCGCCCGATGCCCTGTGACCAGAAAAGCCGCGCAACCATCGCGGCCAATGCGTAGAAAATCGCCAGAAAGGCGGGAAGCCCCAGAACGGCAAGCGGTATGGCCCAGGCAAACTGTTGCGCATCAACGAGAAGCGCAGTACCGATCCACCACAAGCCGGATACAAAATAGCCAAAGCCAAACCACCAACCGATCAGAGCAGCCGGGAAAAAGCGACGGATCGGACCTTTTTCCTTATCGGGTACTGCACCGTCAATCAGCCAGACCAGCAGTGGGAATGTGACAAAACCGGCGATAAAAATATCAAAAGGCGGTTGGGTGAGTGTCGCAATCGCACCACTGAGAAAAGCGACCAGCGCCCGGCGCCAGCCGCTTAATGAAGAGATCTTCCCCGCAAATCTCTCTATCATCAGACCTCTTTGGACGTGTCCGTGGTGTTTCCGGATGTATCATCATCCGTGCTGACAACTGGATGTGCGCGATGACTTTCTGATTCCGAAAGTGGCACAATGCGAACCCGCTTCACGCGGCGGGGATCGACTTCCAGCACATGAAACTCATATCCCGGAATAGCCTGCACGACTTCGCCGCGCACAGGGATGCGTCCAAGAACGGAGAAAATCAGGCCACCGATAGTGTCCACATCCTCGCCATGCTCTCCGGCCTCAAAAGATGGACCGATCCGCTCAGCCAATTCTTCCAGATCGGCACGAGCATCGACGACAAAAACGCCGCTGGCTTCTTCAGAGATCATAATCTCTTCGTCATCATGCTCGTCTTCAATGTCGCCGACAACCATTTCAACGATGTCTTCGAGCGAGGCAAGACCATCGGTGCCGCCATATTCATCAATGACCAGAGCCATCTGAATGTGCGCCGCCTGCATGCGTGCCATCAGTCCGCTCGCCAACATCGATGGCGGCACGAACAACACTTTGCGAATAAGATTAAGGTCACCGATCGTCTTCGTGAGGTCGATACGACCCATGTCAAACTTCGCAGCACTCGTCGCGTCGGTCTTCTGTCGGGATTGCTGCGTAATGTAATTCAGCACATCTCGGATGTGGATCATGCCGCGTGGATCATCCAGCGTTTCAGCATAGACAGGCATGCGTGAGTGGCCGGAGCTTTCAAACAGTTCCAGCGCTTCCCCGAGCGGTGTGGAAATTTCAATCGCGACAACATCCGCGCGTGGGATCATCACATCTTCGACGCGAATTTCGCGCAGACGCAGAATGTTGTTGAGCATCGCCTTTTCTTCAGGCGAGAAAGCTGAATCCTGTTCGCTTTCAGTGCTTGAAAGCGCATCAGCCAAATCTTCGCGCAAAGACGATGATTGGCGCGAACGCATAAATGGAAAAATATTTGCCAGAAGAGAACGCTTTTCGCTCGATTGCGAGCGCTGCGTACTTTGCCCTTCGGCGTCTTGTGTGTCGCTTCGGCTATCGCCAGCGGTCGAGGAATTGTTGTGGTCAGCCATGATCAATCTGTTTCAACGTTTCAATCGGATACAGCATAAGGGTCAGGGATGGCAAGGGCATGAAGGATTTCGCGTTCGCGACGTTCCATCTCTTCGGCCTCCTCCTCAGTCTCGTGATCGTAACCCAAAAGATGCAAAAAGCCATGCACCACGAGATGCGTGAGATGGTTCTCGAACGGCTTGCCCTCTTCGAGAGCCTCACGCTCCACCGTTTCGCGCGCGATAATAATATCACCCAGCATCGGGCCCGGCTGCTCGCCAGCCTTTACAGGATAAGCAGGAAAAGACAGGACGTTAGTTGCCTTGTCTTTGTTTCGCCACTCAGCATTGATCTTGCGGATAGAAGCGTCGTCGGTAAAAACCAGACTTAGTTCGCTCTCGGCAGGTTTAAGCTGGAGATTATTCCAAGCCGCCTCTACGGAGCGCTGCACGAGTCCTTCCAGGACCGTTTCTTCCGGCCAATTGCCGGCTTCGATCATAATATCGATTTGGATCGCGTTGTCTGACACGTCGGCTGCGGCTTGCGATGAAACAGCCGCTCTATCCTTCCGGTTGTTAAAAAAACACCGTCCGCTGAAAAGCGGACGGAATATTATAAATCGTCATTATTCTACGCGAATACAAGAATAATTTTGAATTATTCTGAGCGAGCGTGCTTTTTTGCGTCAGTGTCGTAAGCGGTAACGATTGCTGCGACCAGCGGATGACGCACCACGTCCTTCTCGGTGAAGCGTACTTTGACGACCGATTCGACATTTTCGAGCACACGCAACGCTTCGACGAGACCCGATTTCTGGCCGGGTGGAAGATCGATCTGGCTTGGATCGCCATTGACCATCATGCGCGAACCTTCACCAAGACGGGTCAGGAACATCTTCATCTGCATTGATGTCGTGTTCTGTGCTTCATCGAGAATAACCGCCGAATGCGCCAGTGTACGGCCACGCATGAAAGCGAGCGGTGCAATTTCGATCACACCCGCCGTAATGGCGCGTTCGACCTTTTCCGCCGGCATCATGTCGTAAAGCGCATCGTAGAGCGGACGAAGATAAGGATCGACCTTTTCCTTCATGTCACCCGGCAAAAAGCCAAGACGCTCGCCAGCTTCAACAGCCGGACGTGACAAAATAATACGCTCCACCAGACCGCGTTCAAGCAACATCGCGGCATGGGCAACGGCCAGATACGTCTTGCCCGTACCCGCTGGTCCGACACCCATAACCAGTTCCGAACGATCAAGCGCGCGCATATAGGCGTCCTGCGTCGGTGTGCGGGCAAAGATTGTCTTCTTGCGCGTCGATATTTGCGCAGCCGACATTTTCCCTTTGGCTTCAAGAGTTGGTAAGACCAGCTGATCATCCGCAGCAATGGCAATGCGGATCGCGCCATCGACATCGGAAGCGGTCAGCTCATTTCCCTTTTGCAAATATTCATAAAGTTGATCAAGCGTGCGGCGGGCCTGTTCGGTGGCCGTTGGCTCTCCGCGAATGGAAAGCTCGTTACCCCGTGAACGCACATCGACACCGAGCTTCTGCTCGATACGCGCCAGATTCTCATCGAACTGGCCGTAAAGCGCACTGGCAAGGCGGTTATTATCGAAGGTGAGAACGATATGGGCCATATCGGAGGCCCCGGATGGCGCACTAATAGCAGAACTCGCAGCCGGGCTTGAAATTGTGTTTGTTTGCGTATGGATGGTTGGCTTGGCAGGCTTTAGTTTTTCCGTAGCGCTCAAACGCATCTCCCAAAGGTTCACGCATTGCAATCGCAGTACAGCAGAACGTTCGGTTAAAGACTACTCACCGCGACTACTGCCTGAGAGCTATAATGCTCTCACCGGAGCTTTTGCGCAATAAGACTATTTGTGCCCGTCCCCGTAATTTTTACGCGGATGATCTCGCCGACCTCATCGTCATTATCGTCGATAATGGCTGGCAGCAACCACGGAGAACGACCGACCATCTGGCGCTCGAAACGGCCCTTCTTTTCCAGAAGCACATCCATTTCACGACCAACAAGCGAATCCTGAAACGCATATTGCTGCTCGTTGAGCAGCGCCTGCAGACGCTGCAAACGCTCATCCTTGACCGCTTCTTCCACATGGTCGGGAAGATCAGCACCCGGCGTTCCCGGACGCGGCGAATATTTGAACGAATAGGCCTGCGCATAATGCACTTCGCGCACCAGCCGCATCGTGTCTTCAAAATCCTGATCAGTTTCGCCGGGGAAGCCGACAATGAAATCGCCCGATAGCGCCATATCCGGGCGCACTTCGCGGATACGCTCGACAAGACGGATATATTCATCGGCCTTGTGACGGCGATTCATCGCCTTAAGAATACGGTCCGAACCCGCCTGAACCGGCAGATGCAGATAAGGCATCAGCTGGCGCAGATCGCGATGCGCTGCGATCAGCGTATCGTCCATATCGCGCGGATGACTGGTCGTATAACGCAGACGCGCCACACCGGGAATGCGTGCCAGGCGGAACAGAAGTTCGCCAAGGCCCCATTCGCGGCCATCATCACCAGCGCCATGCCATGCATTGACGTTCTGGCCCAAAAGCGTGAGTTCGCGCACGCCGCTATCGGCAAGGCGTTCGGCTTCCGCAACAATCTGCGCAACACTGCGCGAGACTTCTGAACCGCGTGTGTAAGGCACGACACAGAAGGTACAGAACTTGTCGCAGCCTTCCTGAACCGTCAGAAACGCGGAAACACCACGCTTGCGGGTTTCTTCACGCTTTGGTGCCGGCAGATGCTCGAACTTGTCTTCGATCGCATATTCCGTTTCGACAACCTTTTCGCCACCACGTACACGCGCCAGCGCATCAGGCAGACGATGATAGGTCTGCGGTCCGATAACGAGGTCAACATTGGGCGCACGGCGCAAAATTTCCTGACCTTCGGCCTGCGCCACGCAACCGGCAACGCCGATGGTGAGTTCCTTGCCGTCTGGTCCGCGCTTTTCCTTCATCTTGCGCAGGCGACCCAGCGCTGAATAAAGTTTTTCCGACGCCTTTTCGCGAATATGACAGGTGTTTAGCAGAACCAGATCGGCATCGTCAGGTGTGTCAGTGGTGACATAGCCTTCGGAGGCAAGGCTATCCGCCATGCGCTGGCTGTCATAGACATTCATCTGGCAACCATAAGTCTTCACAAAGACCTTACGTGTGTTGCTGCCATCCGGGTTTGTCTTGATATCGGTCATGTTTTCGCTCATGGCGGCTGTCTAGCGTTTTTATCGCCGCTTTGGAAGGCGACAAACTTACGCTCTTAATCCTCAACGATTTCGCGACCATGCAACGACGTCTGCAAAAGCGCCCTCACCCGATTTTCCATCGTGCGGGCAAGTGCCTTTCGATCCGTTTCAGCAGTCACCACAATCGGCTCGCCAAAGCGTATTTCAACGTCGATCGCGCCTTCTTTCAGGATGCCTTTGAGATGTGGCATCAACTGGACATCGCCCGGCCATGATGCAATCGGGCGGTGGTAGCGCCCCATAGCCATCCCGTGCATGCCGGTATAGGCAATGGCCACCGGCTGCACGATCACTTCTGGCACACCCGCCTCACGAATGGCGGCATGTGCCGCCCCAAACAGTGCGGTCTTGAACGGTAACACACGATTGCCATCCGAAGTCGTTCCCTCCGGGAACAGAACCATCGCGTCGCCATCGGCCAGACGTCTTGCAATGTCGGAGGTTTGTTCGCCTGTCTTGCCGCGCCGTTCGCGCTCGACAAAGACTGTGCGCTGCAACACGGCGAAAAAGCCAAAGACCGGCCAGCTTTTCACTTCCGATTTTGCGATGAACGAAACCTGACCCGCCGCCGACAGAACGACAATATCGCTCCATGATGTGTGATTGGCGACCAGCAACAGTGGCCTGCCCTCTCGCATCTCACCGACAATCGTAATGCGGAAACCGAACAAGCGGGCAATGATACGATGAAAGAAATTCGGCAGGCGGCGCTTCCATGTGTTTTTGAGTTTCAGAAACACATATTGAAACGGGATGAGCGACAGGCTGAGAGCCACCATCGCCACAACCACTAAAATGATGCGGATTGCACCGATCATTGCGGCCTCACCAGATCGCGCCGCAGAATGAAAGCCGATGAACGACCTTTTTCTGTTTCATAATAGGCCGGACGATCACCCACCTTGTTGAAACCGATCCGGCGATAAAGCGCGAGTGCCGCAACATTGTTTTCATCAACTTCCAGAAACAGCGTTTCCGCCCGTTGCTGATAAAGATAACGCAGCACTGCATCCATCAACGAGCGGCCAACACCTTGCTTGCGCACCTCATCAGAAACCGCAATCGTCAAAATTTCTGCCTCACCTGCAACCAGCCGTGCCAACACAAAGCCACATGCTTTACCGGGTTTGCCCTCTGGCCGAGCCACAAAGCCAAACACGTTATCCTGCGCAATCAGCGATCGGAAATCATCTGAGCTCCAGCTATGATGAAAAGACAGCGCATGAACGCGGTGAATTTCTCCGCTGTCCTTAGCGCCAAGCGGCTCGACCGAAACAGGCCTACGCCCAAAGCGTGGGAGCGAAAAGCCCAACATCTTATTCTCCACCTGCCTTACGTGGCAGCGCAAAACCAGTCTGCGGCTTCACATCAGGTCCGCGCATGTATAGCGGCTTTGGTGCTTCGCCCGGTTCGCGCAATGCTGCAAGCTTTGCATAAGCGCCGATCCGTGCGGTTGGTTCAACGCGTGCGGTGCTGAATGTCCCGGCCAGCGCTTCATTGAGTGCATCTGCGCCCGAGCCTGCCAGCACCGTCCCTGAAGATTGCTGCTCAATAAGCGCCAGCGCTTCATCGCGTGGGAGTACCAATGGGCTGTTGACAGACGAACCCGTGGCATCAAAGCTCTGCGCATAGATTTCGCCACGATGGGCTTCAAGCAGCACCAGAACCGGCTTTCCCGGATGACTGATCGTCACTTCCGATGCAAGCGCATCGAATGCACTGACTCCGATTGCCGGACGCGAAAGCGCCAGCGCGAAACCACGCGCTGCCGACACGCCAATCCGCACACCGGTAAACGAACCTGGGCCAATATTGACGGCCACGCGATCAAGATCGGCCATGGCAATTCCGGCATCCACTGTCACGCGCCCGATATAGTCCATCAGGACTTCGGCATGTCCTTTGCCGATATTCTCGCTGACTTCAGCGAGAAGCCTATCGGTGCCGGAATCATAAATCGCGGCAGCACACCAGGAGGAAGCGGTATCAAGGGCAAGTATCTTCATAAGCCATCGGGTAAATCAGAATTCGTTGTGCCACAAGCAAAACACATGAATTGTGCCAAATTTAACAGCGTTCTCGGGAACAAAATGCCGTGCAGAGCGTTTTAAGATCGGATGCGGGGCTAAATTTAATTACCCTATCCAAACCGGCCTTATACAGAGATCCGGCGGGGGCGGTTTCAGAAAGCTAATTTGCCTTCACTCAGCGATATATAGATCACTGTGACATCAGTCGGATCGTGCAAAGGATAAGAGGATCAAATGTCCAAGAAGTCGATGCATGCAACCCGCAACGATCTTCCCTCCAACACCAAGACAACAATGATTGCGCTGCTGAACGAAAATCTGGCGGCAACCATTGACCTTGCTCTTATTACCAAGCAGGCACACTGGAATCTCAAGGGTCCTCAGTTTATCGCTGTCCACGAACTGCTTGATACATTCCGTGCAGATCTTGATGATCATGTGGATACCATTGCGGAGCGCGCTGTACAGCTCGGCGGAACGGCATATGGCACCACACAGGTTGTCGCAAAAGACACCAAACTTAAAGCCTATCCAACCGATATATATGCCGTGCACGACCATCTCGCAGCTCTGATTGAGCGCTACGGCGATGTGGCCAACCTCGTGCGCCAGTCGATCAAAGATGCAGATGAAGCCGGTGACGACACCACGGCCGATATTTTCACAGCTGCATCGCGCAGCCTTGATAAGGCGCTGTGGTTCCTGGAAGCCCACGTTCAGGAAAAGAACTGATTTTGACGCTCTGACTACAAAGAAAAGGCCGGGAAACCCCCGGCCTTTTTTAAATCAGTTGACCCACTCGCCGCCGCGCATAACAGGCTCGCGGCTGCCGTCGGCATTAACGCCATCAACATCGATCTTGTCGGAACCGATCATCCAGTCGATGTGAATGAGGCTTGAATTGCCGCCCTGTGCTTTGATCTGTTCCTGAGTAAGCTTCGCGCCATCAACAAAACATTTCGAATAACACTGGCCGAGCGCGATGTGGCTCGCAGCATTTTCATCAAACAGGGTGTTGTAAAATAGAAGTCCGCTCTGCGAAATTGGCGACGAATGCGGAACGAGCGCAACTTCGCCCAGGCGTCGTGCGCCTTCATCCGTATCCAGAACTTTGTTAAGCACTTCTTCGCCACGGCTGGCTTTGGCTTCAACAATGCGACCGCCTTCAAAGCGCACAGAGATATTATCGATCAGCGTACCCTGATGCGAGAGCGGCTTGGTGCTCGATACGTGTCCCTCAACGCGCAGCGCATGTGGCGTAGTAAACACTTCTTCGGTCGGGATATTCGGATTGCAGGTGATGCCGTTTTTCGCTGTGGAGGCGCCGCCATGCCATTCGTGACCATCGGCCAAACCAACCGTCAGATCGGTGCCCGGTCCCTTGAAATGCAACGCGCTGTAAGCCTTTCCGTTGAGCAAACGCGTGCGGGTGCGCAATGCCGCATTATGCGCTGCCCATGCACCAACAGGGTCATTCACATCCACGCGGGAGGCTGCAAAAATCGCATCAGCAAGCTTGCGGGTCGCATCGTCTGCCGCATCATCCGGGAACATCAGCTTTGCCCATTCCGGGTTCGGATAGGAAACGATATTCCAGTTGATGTCGAAGCCCGCGATCTTTTCGAGAGCTGGCTGGTAGGCCTTTGAATTGGCGCGGTTGGCGCGCGACACCTTTGCAGGGTCCTGTGAGGACAACAGCATAGGGTTGTCGGCTGCGATCGCGAGACGCGCCGCGCCATTGGCATAAGCCTTTGCCATACCTTCATAGAGCCAGTCGGCTGCACGATCAAAACTCTCGTCCGAAGCATTTTCATAACGCGCCAGCGCAATCGCATCATCGGAAAAGAACGGCGTCACAATACCTGCACCAGCCTTATAGGCGTGTTTCGCGATCAAACGAACAAGCGGTAACGCAACAACCGGGGCTGTTATGACCAGATCCTGACCTTCGCGCAATTGCAAGCCAACGCGCACGGCGACTTCGGCCAGACGTTCAAGTTTTACCGGGTCGATGACGGGAGTATTATTGTCCTGTGCCATAGGGCTGCAAACCTTGTGTTTGATAGAATCAGCGGCAGTGTATCAGAAGGCATAATTTCACCACTCTTTTTACTGTTATTGCGCTATATTGATGAAGCGGTCGAATTTTTTATTCAATGAGAGCAACGGCTATGAAGAAAAGCGTGCTTATTTTCCTCGGTATTGCAGGGCTGCTTGCAGGCTGTCAAACCATGACACCTGAACAGCGCCGCGCGGCAGATGAACAGACCTGCCGCGGCTATGGTTTCAAACAGAAATCGGATGCTTTTGCGAATTGTCTGATGCGGCTTGATCTCGACCGCCGCGCGGATCGGCGCGAATGGCAAAACAGAGCCGACTTTTACGACAGGCCGATGGTAATTTATCAGCCCGTTCCGGTAGCCGTGCCTGTAAAATAAAAAAGCGCCCTTCGGGGCGCTTTTTTATTCTGCAATCAGCTCAATTTCAGAGCGGCGATTGCGGACGATCCTGAGCGAGAAGCATCGCACCAATTGCATCAACATGCTTCTTATCAGCGGTATATGCCAAGGATGCATTCTGCTCAGCCGGTGCAGTTTCATCAAATGTTGGCTGATAGCTTGCAACTTGCGTCAGAACTGGCTTTTCAGCAGGCGTCACAGGCAAGGTCGCCAGACGATCACCGCGCGCCTGTGGACCAATGCCACCGTTCTGCTGCGTCTCTGCCGTTTTTGCTGCCTCAGCCAGAGCAACCTGAACCGTTGGCTGTGCTTCCGGAACAGTTCCATCCTGCTGCGTGGTTACGTTGTAAAACGGCCCTTCCGGCATGGATGGCGATTGTGGTGTTGATACATAAGCGAGATTGTAAGGCGTCTGCGGAACCGGGTTCTGCAATTCGCCATCACGACCACGCTTTTCATAAAAAGAATTTCCACCTGCAACCAGCACATAGTGCATATTGTTGTAAGGGAATTTGAGCCCTGCCGTATGGAAGAACATCGAGTTCTTCAAAGATGGATGCCGCTTGCCTTTAAGAACTGCATCGGCAGCTGCTTGTACATCTGGCAAAGCTTTGGAATTCATCTTGCGGGTGAGTACGCCCGGCGCAAACTGGTTTTTCTGACCAACAACGCCGCAAATCGTATCAGGATAGCTGCCCGATGCGAGACGGTTCATCACAACTGTGCCGACGGCCATCAAGCCATCTGGACTCGACCGATTGGATTCGAAAAACATAGCACGCTCAAGGCATTCTCTGTCTCTGGCCGTGTATGTGAACGTCTTAACGCCATTGACCGTTTTGACATGGCTCGTTGCAACCGTCTTTTCGGTCTTGGCCTTGTTTGTACCGCCAGTCGTCGTGCAGCCCGTCACCAGAAAAGGTGCTACGATCAGACCAAGAATAACCGGCAGTTTCCATTTACGAGCGCGCATCAACGGCTCAATCTCTTAATTAGGCGCATCATTACGACCCTTAACTGATCCAGTCTGTTTTCACTTTTAGAGCGCCTTCAAGGCGCTGCAAAATCAGGCTGGCGTTCAAGCCAAATCGAACGAAAATTAAAATTCAAACGTTCTGCTAATCTTCTTAGAGTGCAAGGATTAAGAATTTTTCGGCAAAAACAAGGCAAAAAATCATATTTCAAATTGAAGCTGATATTGAAACCGAAAGACTCAAGAGCTCAAAACTGAAAACAATAATCAGCGCTAAGCCATTCTAAATTATTAACAAATCATTAACGCAACCATTCAAATCTTATAAGCTATTGATTACACGCGATTCAATTGCGGTGCAGCTTGCACCATAGAGCCGCCTTAATTCGTGGATGCTGTAAAATCCTGCTAAGTTATAGAAATCGGCGCTGAAAAAACCTCAACGTGCGCCTCTCACGCGCTTAACGTCCTGTGTGAGTCAAATCTTTGAAATGAACTGTAACATCGTGTGATGCGGGCCATTATGGAACGAATTATCATCGAGAACACGAATCGGAACGGATCATTTCCTAACAAAAATGGCCCGTTTCCTTTCAGGTAACGAGCCATACAAAATCTATTCGATAAACCTGAAGATCAGCCGAACGAATAGCCAGCGCCGCGCACCGTGCGGATCGGATCAAGCGTGCGGCCAATATTGATCGCTTTACGCAGACGTCCGACATGCACATCAACCGTGCGATCATCGACGTAGATATCCGGCCCCCAGACGCCATCAAGCAACTGACTGCGCGAGAACACGCGGCCCGGCGACATCATGAAATATTCCAGCAAGCGGAATTCTGTCGGTCCAAGACGAATTTCTTTTTCCTTGCGATAAACGCGGTGCTGCTGACGGTCGAGAACCAGCTCGCCGACTTTGAGCACATGCGACAAAACACTTGGATTGGCGCGGCGCAGCATGGCTTTGACACGCGCCAGCAATTCCGGGGTCGAGAATGGCTTGACCACATAGTCATCAGCGCCGACGCTTAAGCCGCGAACACGTTCGCTTTCTTCGCCACGCGCCGTCAGCATGATGACCGGAAGACGTTCTGTTTCCGGCCACTGACGCAGACGTCGGCACAATTCGATGCCCGATACACCCGGCAGCATCCAGTCGAGGATAAGAAGATCCGGCACGTTTTCACGCAGTGCAATTTCGGCTTCATCACCACGCAAAATCGTATCAACGTGATAGCCTTCGGCCTCCAGATTATAGCGCAACAAAACGCTCAGCGCTTCTTCGTCTTCAACCACAGCAATCTTGGGTGCCTGTGACATGCAATGTTTCCTATTGAGTTAAGCGTGGCAACACATACAACTCCCCCGTTCAGCCGCGTGCCGCCGCGTTTTCTTACATATGCAAATGGCTCGCTGCATGCTTACAGCAAGCCATGTTTTCAGGATTTACGCGCCTCGTCCACGACAATACCGTGGCTCAGGTCTTCTTTCGGGCGTTCCGCAGGCATCTGCAGGCCGGTCACGATGTAATAGACCGTTTCTGCGATGTTGGTTGCGTGATCGCCAATACGCTCAATGTTCTTCGCGCAGAACAGAAGATGCGTGCAGGCCGAAATATTGCGCGGATCTTCCATCATATAAGTGAGCAGCTCGCGGAACAGCGAGGTGTACATCGCGTCGATTTCATCATCCCGATCACGAACAACATTGATCTGCTGGACGGAGCGCGTTGCATAGGCATCGAGCACATCTTTCAACTGTGTCAGAGCCAGCTCAGCAAGTGTTTCAAGCCCTCGATAAAGCTTGCCCGGCTGGCGCGATTCCGAAACAGCCGCAACGCGCTTGGCAATGTTCTTACCAAGATCTCCCACGCGCTCCAAATCAGCAGAGATGCGGATCGAGCCGATGATTTCTCGCAGATCAACAGCCATTGGCTGGCGCTTGGCAATGATCATGACGGCCTTATCGTCAATCTCGCGCTCGCTTGCATCAAGAATGAGATCGTCGGAAATAACGCGCTGTGCCAGTGCGTTATCGGCATTGACAATGGCTGCAACCGACTGCTCAACCATGCGCTCCGCATGACCGCCCATTTCAGCAATCTTGTGGGTCAGGAACTGGAGTTCTTCGTCGTATGCGCTAACAGTATGCTGGGACGCCATAATAGACCTCTCGATTAAAAATGCAGGAAGCGGAACCGCAATCGGCTCCGGCTTTTGCTGAAATAGTGCTTAGCCAAAACGACCAGTGATATAGTCCTGCGTGCGCTTTTCGGTTGGCGCGGTGAACATCACATCCGTGTCGCCAACTTCCACCAGATTACCCAGATGGAACATCGCCGTGCGCTGCGAAACGCGTGCAGCCTGCTGCATCGAGTGGGTCACGATGACGATGGTGTAGTTCTGGCGCAATTCGTCGATTAGCTCTTCAACCTTTGCGGTTGCAATCGGATCGAGTGCCGAGCAAGGCTCGTCCATGAGGATCACTTCCGGGCTGACAGCAATCGCGCGTGCAATGCACAGACGCTGCTGCTGACCACCGGAAAGACCGGTTCCCGCATCGTGCAGGCGATCCTTCACCTCTTCAAAAAGGCTGGCCTTCTTCAAGCTTGTGACAACGATTTCTTCGAGATCGGTCTTGTTACGTGCGAGACCATGAATGCGCGGGCCATAAGCCACGTTTTCAAAGATCGACTTCGGAAACGGATTTGGCTTCTGGAACACCATGCCAACGCGAGCGCGCAGTTCAACAACGTCGATCTTCGGATCGTAGATGTCTTCATTGTCCAGCGTGATATTTCCGGTGATGCGGCACCCTTCAATCGTATCATTCATGCGGTTCAACGAACGCAGGAAGGTCGACTTGCCACAACCAGAAGGGCCGATCAGCGCTGTGACCATCTTTTCCGGCACGTCGAGATCGACTTCAAACAGAGCCTGTTTTTCGCCATAGAACACACAGACCTTGTCGCCACGCATTTTAATCGAAGGGGCGTTGGTGTTCATTTTTTCTCCTACGGCTTTTTCGAGAGATCGTTCAGTCATGAGATTCATCATTTCTCTCCCGTTTACCAGCGGCGCTCAAAGCGGCGGCGCAGAATAATTGCTAAGATGTTCATGACCGCAAGGAACAGGAGCAGGACGATAATAGCGCCTGACGTCCGTTCCACAAAGGCACGTTCGGCTTCATTGGCCCACATGAAGATCTGCACTGGCAGAGCCGTAGCAGGGTCCATCGGGGTTGCAGGCATATTGGCAACGAAGGCCACCATACCGATCAAAAGCAGCGGTGCGGTTTCGCCCAGTGCCTGCGCAAGGCCGATGATCGTTCCAGTGAGAATGCCGGGAGCTGCGAGCGGCAACACATGATGAAACACCATCTGTGTTTTCGATGCACCAAGCCCCAGTGCTGCTGCCCGGATCGACGGTGGAACCGCGCGAAGAGCGGAACGTGTCGCGATGATGATGGTTGGAAGCGTCATCAGCGTCAGCACCAGGCCACCGACAAGCGAAGCTGAACGCGGCAGGTTGAAGAAGTTGATGAAGACAGCAAGGCCAAGCAAACCGAACACAATCGACGGAACAGCAGCAAGATTGTTGATGTTGACTTCGATAATGTCCGTAAGACGGTTCTTCTTGGCATATTCTTCAAGATAAATCGAAGCGGCTACACCGATAGGCAGGGCCAGAACCAGCACGATCATCATCATGTAGAAAGAACCGACCAGCGCAACACCAAGGCCCGAAGTTTCAGGACGGCTGGAAGCACCATTGGTGAACAAGCCCCAGTTGAAAGCCTCACGCATAATACCTTCATCGGTCAGTGTCTTGATCCAGGCAAACTGGCGATCGGAAACCTTGCGGTTTGCTTCCGGCACCGAAATATCGATCTGGCCCTTATAGGCAGAATCAATATCAGCAGCGGCAAGAACAGGAACCGTCTGCGTCGTTCCAATCAACGATGGGTTATCCATCACCATCTGGCGCAACTGAACGCGCACACCGTCCGAGAAGAAGCGCCCGACCTCACGCATTTCTGCGCGATTACTTGTTGAAACGCCTAATTTTTCAGCCAGCGCATTACGCACCAGAAGCGGATAATTGGCGGTGATCAGCACATTCGGATCCGTTGCAAGCTTGTTGCCCGGATCGATGACGCTCGCTTCAAGTTTGACGGGCAGATAGATCGTCGTCTGTCCGAAAGCCGTGTAGCCCTTGGAAATAACAGAGAACAAAAGCGCGCAAAGGAAGAACACACCAATCGCAATGGCAATAATGCCATAGAGACGGAAGCGACGTTCAGCAGCGTAGCGACGCTTGATCCCGATATCACGGCGCTCAGGCTTTGCCACAGCAGTGCCGGCATTCAATGTTGAATCGGTCATTATTCGTACTGCTCCCGGTACTTGCGAACGATATAGAGCGCAAAGATGTTCATGATCAGCGTCAGGACAAAAAGCGTAAGACCCAGCGCAAAGGCAACAAGCGTTTGCGGAGAATCAAATTCAAGATCGCCTGTGAGCTGACTGACGATTTTAACAGTGATCGTCGTCATCGCTTCAAACGGATTGGCCGAAAGACGGGCTGCAACACCAGCTGCAAGCACCACGATCATGGTTTCACCAATCGCACGCGAGGCCGTCATCAGCAGTGCGCCGACAATGCCCGGAAGTGCCGCAGGCAAGACGACACGCTTGATGGTTTCAGAGCGTGTTGCACCAAGACCGAGCGAGCCGTCGCGAAGCGATCCGGGCACCGCCGTAATAATGTCATCGGACAGCGACGACACGAACGGGATCAGCATCACCCCCATGACAAGACCAGCCGTCAGCACGCTCTGCGCCATGATGAAACCCTGGCCACCAGCGATGGCCATAGAAAGGTCACGCAGGAACGGACCAACCGTAATCAGTGCGAAGAAGCCGTAAACAATGGTCGGGATACCGGCCAGAAGTTCGAGCACCGGCTTGATCACGGTGCGGACTTTTGGCGTCGCATATTCAGCCATGTAAATTGCCGAGAACAGGCCAACCGGCACTGCAAACAACATGGCGACGAAAGCAATATAGAGAGTACCGGCCAAAAGCGGGATCAGACCAAACTGACCAACTTCACCGCCCGAACCTGCCGCTGCAAAGCGTGGATCCCATACTGTACCAAAGAAGAAGTCCATCGGCGAAATCGACTGGAAGAAGCTCACGGTCTGGAACAGAACAGAAAACACGATGCCGATGGTTGTGAGAATTGCGATGCCAGAAGCGGCAATCAGTCCCCACAAAACGATGCGCTCAACATTGTTGCGGGCGCGTGTGCGGCGGCGAATGCCGGAAAGGCCAAAAATCAGGCCAGCAACCGCGATAACCAGAGCAATTGCGCTGCCCAGAGTGTGGGAAATCTTGCTGGCTTTATCGAGGAATATTGCAACCGGGACCATATAGTCCTGACCTTCGGTCGCAAGCGCTACACCCTTCGAACCAAGCACGTCGCGTACTTGCGCGTAGGTCTGCGGAAGGCTGTCGATTTCAGCGGGCGTCAGCTTCTGCAAACCATCAGACAGACTGCGGATCATACCAAGCTGCAAGCTGCGCTCGGAATAAGTCCCATCTTCAACGGCCGCAGGCATACGCGCTGTGGCCGTGTGGTCGAGATAAACTGATGTTCCGACCGCCCAGACCGCGAGAAACAGAATTGCGGGCAATGCGGAAACGAGGAAAACCCACCAGCCATGATAAAGCGGGCGGGAATGCATTTTCTCTGCGCTTGCGCCTGTGGTGACTACAGGCTGCGCTTTGTCAATTGCTACGGCGCGCTGTCGGCCTATGAAGAATCCGATCAGCCCGATTGCGACGACGCTGACGAGAACCAGAAAGAAGGACATTCAATTTCCCCGGCTGCCCCAAAAAATGTGGAAGTAGCTTATTGACGCAAATATGCCGTCAAACCACTTCCACGCGAATGCGCCTGTCTTATATGACCCGCGCTAAAGAGAAAGAACGTGGGGCGCATGATCCCCACGTTCCACAGTTCAAAGCTTACTTAGCAGCAAGAACCTTGCCTTCGGTGAAGGAAGTGCGCTGTGCTTCCCGTTCAGCATCTGGTGCAGGAACCAGACCGTATTCAGCAAGAGGACCGTCCGGGCCGATCATCTGTTCCGACTGGAAGAAGTCAACATACTCCTTGAGGCCCGGAATGACGCCAAGGTGAGCCTTCTTCACGTAGAAGAACAGTGGGCGCGAAACAGGATATTCACCCGAAGCAACGGTTTCTACCGATGGCGTTACGCCATTGACAGTTGCAACTTTAAGCTTGTCAGCATTGTTTTCGAAGAAGTAGAGGCCGAAAACGCCAACGCCCTGCTTGTTTGAGTCGATGCGAGCCAGCGTTTCGCTGTAATCTCCGTCGATATCGACAGCCTTGCCGTCTTTACGCACGGCGATACAGGCAGCAGCCGCAGCCTTGTCGTCGAGACCGGTTTTCTTGATTTCTTCGAGGGCACCTGATTCCTTGCAACCGTCAGCCAGAAGCTTTTCTTCGAAAACTTCACGGGTGCCGTGTTTTTCACCCGGGATGTAAGCAGCAATGTCCCAATCTGGCAGGTCTGCATTGACCTGATTCCACTTGGTGTTTGGATTGTCTACGAGCTTGCCATCAACAATAACCTTGGCAGCAAGCGCCTTGTAAAGGTCAACAGGCTTGAGCTTCCAGTCCGGGCCATTTACATCGGTCGCAAACACGATGCCGTCATACCCGAAGCGAACTTCCTGAACATCCTTAACGCCAGCGTCGATGCAGGACTTCAGCTCTGTGCCCTTCATAGCGCGCGATGCATTGGCGATGTCGATGGTGTTTTCACCAACGCCCTTACAGAATTCCTTAATGCCTGCGCCCGAACCGCCCGATTCAATAACCGGCGTCTTGAAGTTCGGGTAGGTTTCGCCAAAAGTTTCGGCAACGATCTTCGCGTAAGGCAGAACGGTCGAGGAACCGGAAACCTGAATCTGTTCGCGTGCGTTTGCAGCTGAAACCGACAAAACTGCTGCAATTGCCAGCGCTGCGGTCGAGGAAATCATCTTGTTCATGAGTACCAGTCCCTGTTGTAAAAGACACATGACGTGAAAGCGTCAGCAGCCATCTACGCGCTCTATATAACAGTCATATGACAGTAGTGTTACAGCTCTGTGTCATTCAATGATGCAGACCGTTTTGTACGCTCACATGCAAATTGCCTAATATTATGAATCATTCACTGGGACGTGAAAGAACATATATTGCCGAACCAAGCATGAAGATCGTGACACTAATGGCAAGCAACGGTCCGGGCTGCGCGCCCCACCAGAACATGGCATAACCGAATGTCATGCCGAGACAAGCATAGAGTTTGGCTTTTGGCGGGATGGCTCCGCGCGCGCGCCATTTGATAATCATGGGACCAAAACGTGGATCGGCAAGAAGCCGCGCTTCAAACTTTGGCGAGGAGCGCGCAAAAAACCATGCAGCGAGGATAATGAAGATCGTTGTCGGCATGACCGGCAGGATGGCACCGATAATACCCAGCGCCACCATAAGAAAGCCAAGGCACAGATAAAGAATGCGCTTTCCCGCCGAAATTGGCGTTAGCGTCTTTTCCGTATCTTCCTTTTGCGTATTGTCCTGCATGTTTATCCATTCTTAAGATGCGCGCTTATAGCAGGATTTTGGCTTTTGCGCGCATAGACAGCATGGACAAAACTGCGTCATCACGCGGGATTTCAACAAAAGTTACACACAAGACTCCAAACTTTATCGACCCAAAAACACGAATAAGTTGCATTTTGACCAAAAAAGGCCGGATTTCGTCATCTTGTGAATCCGGAGCGAACACTAGCGATACAAATAAAGATTGTATTGTCCTGGCTAAGCAATCGCCCACTCTTAAGCAGTTTTTCTTAGGAAACGCGCTTAAAAACATGGATCAGCGCGGTCTGTCATTGAATCCCAGAGATTCTCAAATAGATTTACAGAAACAACGCGATTCAATTCAAAATATTCCTGATTTCTTCTTAATGATTTAAATAAACAACGCTCAGTATAGGATGATATTCCGCCCAAATATGTGATTCAATCACCTCATTATACTCCCAATAACATCACGTCGTCGCCACATTTAGATTCCAATTGGCTCCGGCCTTTACCAGTCATGACTGTGAAGGCTCTTCGAAACGACTATTGGAATCACGATGAACTTCAAAATCCGTATGGCTATGCTCGCCGTTGCGACAACAGGTCTGTTCTCGATCACCGCAATGGAAGCTCAGGCCGCGCGCTGTGGTGGTGCTTCTTGGTATGCACTCACGTCCCGCACGGCATCGGGCGAACGCATGAACCCTGCGGGCTTAACAGCCGCCCATAAGACGCTGCCTCTTGGCAGCAAGGTTAAAGTCACCAACCAGCGCAATGGCAAGTCGCTCGTCGTCCGCATCAATGATCGCGGTCCGTTCATCAAGGGACGTGTGCTTGATCTTTCCAAGGGCGCTGCGCAGCGTCTCGGCTTTATCAATGCCGGCCACACAAAAGTGTGCTTTACGCCGCTCTGACCCAATAACGAATAGCATGTTTTGAAACCGTCATGGGCTTCCATGGCGGTTTTTTACACGCCCAAATACACGCAAAAGATGCATTAATAATCGAATACTCGTGTTAACCATTAATTAAGAAGTTGGGCGAATACGCGGCACTTCGAATTGACTCGATCCATGTTTCATACTTTAACTTTTCGTTAATAAATGCCCTGTGCGGGCTGTGAAAAGGGCGTTGAGTATGTTGTGTGTAGTTCGCTCAGGTATGAAGATTATCGCTGCTGCCAGCATTGGCATCGCTGCTCTCATTGTAAGTTTCAGTGCACAGGCTGGAACCGGCGCTTATATGCAGACCGGCAAACTCACCTCACAGCCAATTGGCCACTACGAATTCTGCAAGCGTGAAGCTGCTGAATGCAACATCGTAAGCCGCGATACGCGCGCCCTTTCGCTCAATAACAAGAACTGGCAGCTTATCCAGACCGTCAATCTTTCGGCCAATGAACGCATCAAGCCGATGACCGACATGGAAATCTACGGCGTTGAGGAATATTGGGCTTACCCGACCACTGTTGGTGATTGCGAAGATTATGTTCTTCTTAAGCAGCGCGAACTGGCCAAGGCTGGCATTCCAATGACCGACCTGCTGATCACCGTTGTTCGCAAGCCAGACGGTGAAGGCCATGCAGTTCTCACCGTTCGCACAGATCGCGGCGATTTCGTTCTCGACAATCTGACCGATGAAGTTCTGCGCTGGGACGAAACCGAATACACCTATCTTAAGCGTCAGGCTGCCAACAATACTGGCCGCTGGGTCACCATCGAAAGCCCTGACAACCTGCTGGTTGGCGCGGTTAAGTAAACAACAATTCTGCATCGTTTTAGAGACCGGAGAGCTATTCGCTCTTCGGTTTTTTGTTTTCTCACGCACCGAAACCGTTACGCATTTTTGCCGAAAATGCGCTATAGTCTGATTCTAGGTTCTTCCAAGCCTCCCCCCTCCACTCGGGAAAGCATATTTCATGCAGGAAATCTAACCATCGAACTCACTGTTCGAGCGAATGCATAAGGAGGGATTGCAATCAAAGCTCACACAGGAGGTTTTGATGAAACTGTCTGCTCCCATCTATCATCTGAAGCGGCACGCGAAGCTCATGGCACGCGATGAAAACATACCGCTTCACTCAGCTTTGGATCGCATCGCAACGCGAGAAGGGTTTAAGAGCTGGAGTATGCTCAGCAGCCAACATACAGACCTTATTTCAGCTCAACAGATTTATAAATACTTGAAAGCCGGAGAAATGGTTCTGGTCGGCGCTCGTCCCGGCCATGGAAAGACTTTGCTAAGCCTTGAAATTCTCATTGAGGCCATGAAAAAAGGCAATCGCGGCCTGTTCTTTTCTCTCGATTACACCAGCAAAGACGTTGCAAAGCGCTTTGCAATGCTCAACGCCAGTGAACACCATTTCGATGGTCTGTTTGTTTTTGACAGCTGTGAAGAAATTTGCGCGGATTACATCATCGCTCAAGCTCACAATGAGCCGCAAGGCACATGCATTGTCATCGATTATCTGCAACTGCTTGATCAGAAGCGCAGCAAGCCGGAACTGATGGTTCAAGTCATTGCTTTGAGAGAGTTTGCCAGACAAAAGGCAATGACCATTCTCTGCATCACACAAATCGACCGGACTTTTGATCCTGAAGTCAAGACATGCCCAGATATTGATGACGTTCGATTGCCAAACCCGGTTGATTTATCCCTGTTCAGCAAGGCTTGCTTTCTGAACAACGGAATTGTGAAATTGCATTCCCTATGACTCGCCTTCAGCTTATAGAAACGAGCCTCTCCGCGCCTGTCCTATAAGAAATTGCGCCAGCCAAATGAATCCGGCTGACCTGATCAACACCATCGAGATCAGCGAGCGTGCGTGCCACTTTCAGAATACGATGATAGGCACGCGCGGAAAAGCGCATCTGCTCGCTGGCGTCGCGCAGTAATTTGACGCCTGCTGCATCCGGTTTTGCTACTTCTTCAATCAGATTTGCTGAGCAATGCGCATTGGTCATCGATGCATCAAGTCCAAGAGCCGTATAGCGTGCACTCTGTAGCGCCCGCGCCCGCGCCACGCGCTTGGCGACAGTTTCACTGCGTTCAGACTGTGAAGGCTGAATGAGGTCCATTGCGGAAACCGCAGGCATGTCGACGCGCAAGTCGATACGATCCAGTAAGGGACCGGAAATTCGTGCCTGATAATCGCTCTGGCAGCGAGGACCGCGCGCGCATGTGTGCCCCGGTTCTCCTGCCATGCCGCAACGACATGGATTCATTGCCGCAATCAACTGGAAACGCGCGGGATAGCTGGTGCGATGATTGACACGCGCAATCATGCATTCGCCTGTCTCGAGTGGCTGTCGCAAGGAATCCAACACTTGCGGTGTAAACTCGGGAAATTCATCGAGAAACAACACGCCATTATGCGCGAGCGACACTTCTCCCGGTCTCGCCCGCAGCCCACCACCGACCATAGCCGCCATTGAGGCCGAATGATGCGGCGCGCGAAACGGCCTGCGATCAGACAATTTTCCGCCCGACAATTCGCCTGCGATGGAGGCGATCATCGAAACATCGAGAAGTTCGCGAGGGCTGAGCTTTGGCAAGATCGACGGCAGGCGCTGCGCCAGCATGGACTTGCCCGATCCCGGCGGACCGACAAGCAGCAGATTGTGATTGCCAGCCGCTGCAATCTCCAGCGCGCGCTTTGCAGTCTCCTGACCTTTAATGTCAGCCAGATCAGGCTGCACTTCGCTCGAAACCCGCATAGACGGCTCTGGTGGTGTCAGCACCTGTGTGCCTTTGAAATGGTTTGCCAAAGCAATCAGGCTGCGCGGCGCGAGAATATCGATGTCTGCACTCGCCCATGCAGCCTCCGAGCCACAAGCATAGGGACAGATCAGGCCCTTGTCCTCGCGGTTAGCACTGATTGCAGCTGGTAGCACTCCGGCAACAGCCGTGATTGTGCCGTCGAGCGATAATTCACCCAGCACCATGTAGGATTGGATCGCATCCGCCGGGATAGCCCCAATCGCGGCCATCAAGCCGACGGCAATCGGCAGATCATAATGCGAGCCTTCTTTTGGAAGATCGGCGGGTGCAAGATTAATTGTCACCCGCTTGGTTGGCATAGAAAGCCCGGAAGCATGGAGCGCTGCCTGCACCCGCTCCCGGCTTTCTGCCACAGCCTTATCTGGCAGGCCGACAATCGACATGCCCATTTTACCCGGCGCCACCATCACCTGCACATCGACAGGCACCGCCTCTATACCCTGAAAGGCAACCGTCCCCACCCGCGCTACCATATGCCCCCGCATAAAACGCAGCACATCTCAAACGTGAGAAAATGCTTAAATACAACCCTAAGATTTAAGCATTTTCGATACATGCAATCAAGAGAAAGGGCCGATCTGATTGTTTCAGACCGGCCCTTTAAGTTTTCTCTGCGATTGTACGTTACTTGCGCTTGGCTTCCACCGCATCCCAGAACAGGGCCGCAATATTGGTGCCGTCGAAACGTTCTATTTCGCGGATACCGGTTGGCGAGGTCACGTTGATTTCGGTCATGTAATCGCCAATCACGTCGATACCCACCAGAATGAAACCGCGCTCTTTCAGCGACGGTCCGATGCGTTCGCAGATTTCGCGTTCACGTGCTGTCAGCAGCGTCTTCTCGGCACGACCACCGACATGCATGTTCGAACGTGCATCGCTTTCTGAAGGAACACGGTTGATCGCACCGACCGGCTCGCCGTCGATCAGAATGATACGCTTGTCGCCTGAACGCACATCTTTAAGATAACGCTGGGCAATAAACGGTTCTTTGAAGAGCTGGCCAAACATTTCCAGCAGTGAAGTGAGGTTGCGGTCGCCATCGGCGAGATGGAACACGCCCGCACCGCCATTGCCATAAAGGGGCTTCAGAATAATGTCACCAAACTCGCGACGGAATTCCAGCACTTCCTGCGGGTCTTTGGTGATCAGCGTTTCCGGCATCAGGTCCGGGAATTCGGTGACGAAAATCTTTTCCGGGCTGTTGCGCACCCATGCTGGATCATTAACCACCAGCGTCTTGGGATGAATGCGCTCCAGCAAATGCGTATTGGTGATATAGTTCATGTCGAATGGCGGATCCTGACGAAGCAGCACCACATCCATATCCAGCATGTTGCGACGCACCGACTCACCAAGTGAGTAGTGATCTCCCTTGATGTCGCGGACTTCCAGCTTTTCAAGACGCGCCGTAACAACCCCATCGCGCATGGAAAGGCGGTCCGGTGTATAATGGTACAGCTCATGGCCACGCTTCTGCGCTTCTAGCGACAAAGCAAAAGTGGTGTCACCAGTGATATTGATGGTGCTGATATGGTCCATCTGGACCGCAACTTTTAGCGACATGATTTCCTCGCGATTCTTAGTTGCGGGAACTTAAAACGGTTTCGCCAAGCAACATAGAACTTTCTGATCACTTAAATATTTGCAACTGGATCGTATCGGCCTGCTTGATTATGTTAAAGCAGCATGACCCCGGGGAGGAACAGGTGAGCGCAGTCAAGACAACCATATTTGCCGACCATATTGCTGAGCTGGGCGAAGGCCCGGGTTATGATCCACTGACTGGTCATTGCTGGTGGTTTGATATTCTCGGCCAGCGGCTGATTGAACGAGACGACAGCGGTGAAATTCGTGCGCATGATCTTGGCATGAAAGCCAGCGCGCTCGCAGTTATTGATCGCGAACGACAACTGATCGTCAGCGAGCACGGCCTGTTTGTACGCGAACGCACAAACGGACGCCTCACGCTGCATCAGCCGCTGGAAGCGGATAATGACGTCACCCGTTCCAATGATGCACGCGTACATCCATCTGGCTCGTTTTGGATCGGCACGATGGGCAAGAAGGCCGAGAAAGATGCCGGATCCATCTGGTGGTATCGCGAGGGACAGGTGAAGAAGCTTTTCTCCGGTATTACAATCACCAACTCGATCTGCTTTTCGCCCGACGGCAAGATCGCCTATTTTGCAGATACAGACCGCAACATCATTTGGCGGGTCGATACTGATCCCGAAACCGGGCTGCCGACATCTGAAAAGAGCGTCTTTCATCATCGTGTGGAAGATGGTGGCGTCGATGGCTCGGTGGTGGATACCGAAGGAACACTTTGGAACGCCTGCTGGGGTGGCAGCGCGCTCAATGCCTATTCTCCGCAAGGGCGGTTGATCCGCTCAATCAAACTGCCTGTGACGCAGCCGACCTGCCCGGCCTTTATCGGTGCGGATGCATCGGTTCTGATCGTTACCAGCGCACATGAAGGCATGAATGAAAATGCCCGCAATGCGGATCCGCATGCGGGCAAAGTCGTTTTGCTTGATCTCTCAGTCAGCGGTCGTCACGACCCGCCGGTCAGGCTTTAAAGATTAAACGCCTTCGACAATCACGATTTCACCGTCCGCTACAGTCTGGCGGATGGCTTTCGCCGCCTGATATTCCGGCGAATTGTAGCAATCCAGCGCGTGTTGCATGGTTTCAAATTCGATGATGACATTGCGCGCGCGGCCCGGTCCCTCAACAGCTTCAGCTTTGCCGCCGCGCGCGATGAACTTCGCGCCGTAGCGCTCAAAAGCAGGCTTGGCTGTCGAAACATAATCCTTGTAGCGCTCCGTATCACGGGCATCCACGCGGGCGATCCAATAGGCTTTGGTCATGTTGTCCTCCTCGAAATATGGTTATGCAACCGAGCGCATTTCATCGAGAATGGCAAGCGCTGAAGCCCTGCGATCCTGAGCTCCGACAATTGGTCGCGCAACGACAAGATGGCTTGCGCCGGCTTTCAGCGCATCGGCGGGCGTCATAACACGCTTCTGGTCGCCCCTCTCCGCTCCTGCCGGGCGAATACCTGGGGTGACAACCGCCATATCAGGGCCAATGGCCTGACGAATGGCGAAGGCTTCGGCAGCGGAAGCGACAATCCCGCCCATGCCCGCATCGCGCGCCTGCTGCGCGCGTTTGAGCACCAGCGCTTCCGGCGTATCGGAATAGCCCGCTTCTTTCAGATCAGCATCATCCATCGAGGTCAGCACCGTCACGCCAAGCAGGCAGAGATCAGAGCCTTGCGCGGCCTGAACAGCCGAGCGCATCGCCTTTGGATAGGCATGCAGCGTGAGCATGGAAACGCCCATTTTCGCGACATTTTCCACGCCTTTGGCGATGGTGTTGTCGATATCGAGAAGCTTCATATCGAGAAAGACTTTTTTCTTCGCTGCAATCAGGCTCTTTGCGAAATCAAGACCGCCAGCAAATACCAGCTGATAGCCGATTTTGTAGAAAGTCGCCGCATCGCCAAGTTCTTCGACCACCTTTTCCGCATCAGCAACACTTGGCACGTCGAGGCCCACGATCAGCTGCCCAGATGTTTCGCCCCGCAAGTCTGTCGTCGTCATGGTAATCTCCGCTGTGATTTTTGTTTTATTCGCACAACAGGGCGCGGTACGAAAGATACCGCGCCCTGAAATATGAAAACTATTGGTTATTGGCTTATCTATTTGGCCAAATGCGTAATCAGGCTTTTGCAAACGCCGCTTAGCATTTTTGCCTGACGTTCGTTTTTGAGCGTGCCGTCCTCGTTGAAAGCATCGGCAGCACCGCTCACAGAGCATTGCTCGGTAATAATCTGCGTGCCGACCGCCATCAGAACAGCGCGGAGGTGATAAAGCCCGCGCATACCAGCAAATGCTCCGTTGGACGTTGAGCATAGCCCGACCGTCAAGCCCGCATAAGGCTTGAATGGCTTATCACCATCCTTTGAAATCCGGCTGACCCAGTCAATCGTGTTTTTCAAAAGCGGTGGGATCGATGCATTATATTCCGGCGAACAAATCATCAGCCCGTCATGCTCAGCCATCAGACGGCCGAGCTTCATGGCGTTTTCAGGAATACCTTCTTCGGCTTCCAGATCTTCATTCATAATCGGCAGCGGATAATCGGCAAGCGTTATGCGCGTGACCTTCGCACCCTGTTGCGTGAGTTCATTTTCAGCTGCATCCGCCATATGAGCCGAAAATGCACCTATGCGAATAGAACCCGCGAAAACGAGAATTCGTGCAGTCATTGTTTCTCCAAATATCAGGTGATCGGGCGGCGATAGACCCAAAGCTGTGCAGGCGGAACATTGCGCACGACAAAATCATAATGCTGCACAGTATAATTGCCTTTACCAGCAGGCACCGGAGGGCGTGGGCCATAGGTAATCTGGATCAGCGGACGGCCACGCGGAATGCGCGACAAAAGATCTTCCATGAGCTGAATACGGCTTGGCATTGGGAAATTCAGCATCGGCACGGCTGAAACAATGCTGTCGAACTGCTGATCTCTCATAGAACCAAGTGCAGTATCGAGATCAAACACATCGCCCTCAATGATATTCACATCGGGATAGGCTTTTTCGAGATGTTCGACAAAAGCAGGAGAATATTCGATCGAGTAAAGATCGGATGGCTTCACGCCATGTGCGAGAATGGCTTTGGTGATAACCCCTGTGCCCGGTCCGAGTTCAAGAACAGGCAAGCCTGATTTTGTATCTATAACGCTCGCCATACGGCGCGCCGTAATCGAACTTGTCGGCAATATTGCGCCAACCGCTTTGGGCCCGTCTATCCAACCTTTGAAAAAACGGATTTCCTCATCGAACTTAGCGGCCAGTTTCCTGCCGAGTTGTCCTGCCATTCTCACTGCTCCCATTGTCGTTATCAGACAAGTTATCCGTATCAGCCCAAAAATCAAAATTGATTTTTGGAACGAGCGATGCGGCATTTTCAACGACCTCAGTGTCATTTATGCGGCCAACAGATCATAAAACACTATTTTCAGCCATTTAATATCAATTCCACAGTTAAAAGACCGCATGACATGCTTCTCAGTGATAGAGGCAACCTTCTGAACGCTTCACAGTGCCTCTTTAACCGAAAACAGAGACACGCTTTTCTGGACGCGCGATCAGCACAACAAGATCAGCAGTAAACATAAAAAAAGGAGCCGAATGGCTCCTTTTTTTAATCACTTATTCCTTCAAAAAACTCCTTCATCCGGGAGAAGAAGCCTGACGATTTCGGGCTATTCTCCTTGGACGAGAGTTGTTCAAATTCCTCAAGCAATTCGCGCTGACGCTTGGACAAGTTCTGCGGTGTCTCAATATCGATCTGGATATAAAGATCACCGGTCGCCTGCTGGCGCAGAACCGGCATGCCCTTGCCCTTGAGGCGGAACTGCTTGGCGTTCTGCGTCCCTTCCGGCACTTTGACGCGGGTCTGGGTGCTATCAAGCGTGGAAACTTCAAACTCACCACCCAGCGCCGCCGTCGTCATCGAAATCGGCACTTTGCAATAGAGATCCGCGCCATCGCGCTGGAAGAACTCATGCGGTTTGACCGAAAGGAAGATGTAGAGATCACCCGACGGTCCGCCGCGCGTTCCAGCTTCGCCTTCCCCTGCCAGACGAATACGGGTGCCGTCTTCAATGCCAGCTGGAATATTGACCGAAAGCGAGCGTTCCTGCGTGACACGGCCCTGACCATGGCATTTACCGCAAGGATCCTTGATAATCTGACCGCGGCCGTTACAGGTCGGGCAAGCGCGTTCAACCGAGAAAAAGCCCTGCGCTGCACGCACACGACCAGCGCCACCGCACGTTGTACACGTGGTTGGCTGGGAACCCGCTTTGGCACCGGAACCCGAACATTCATCACACGTTATCGAGGTCGGAACCCTGATCTGCGCAGCCTTGCCTGTATATGCTTCTTCAAGGCTGACTTCCATATTGTAGCGAAGGTCGGCACCGCGTTCGCGTCCGCCATTTGACCGGCGACGACCGCCGCCCATCATCTCGCCGAAAATATCTTCGAAAATGTCCGAAAAACCACCAGCGCCGCCAAAGCCACCGCCGAAACCACCGCCACCCATGCCGCCATTTTCAAAGGCTGCATGACCGTAACGATCATAGGCTGCGCGCTTTTGCGGGTCTTTCAGCGTTTCGTAGGCTTCGCCGATTTCCTTGAACTTGCGTTCCGCCTCCGGGTTGTTCGGATTGCGATCCGGATGATATTCCATCGCAAGCTTACGAAAGGCACTTTTAAGAACCTTATCGTCTGCTGTTCGCTCCACACCCAGAGCTTCGTAATAATCGATTTTCATAGTTCGTTATCCCGACGGCCGGAGCGCGTCCAACACGTGCGGCTCCACGGTCCCATTTCGTGCAGACATGTGTTTGCCTGCTGGACTATTTTTAGTTTTGTCCGTCCGGTGCAACCGTCCCGAAAGGCCGCAAAAGCCCGGGAGTGACCCGGGCTTGAGCGTTTACGGACAAGGCTTACGACTTTTTCTTGTCGTCGTCGATTTCTTCGTAATCGGCATCGACAACATCGTCGTTAGAAGCAGTCTGCTCGTTGCCTGCAGCACCACCTTCTTCATCAGCCTGCGCTGCTTCATACATGGCCTGACCAAGCTTCATCGAAGCTTCGGCAAGAGTCTGCGTCTTCGCCTTGATGTCTTCAGCATCATCACCTTCAAGCGCGGTCTTGAGAGCTGCGATTGCACCTTCAATAGCCTGCTTGTCTTCAGCCGAAACCTTATCACCATATTCCTTCAGTGACTTTTCAGACGAATGAAGGAGGCTTTCGCCCTGGTTCTTGGCTTCGACAGCGTCACGACGCTTTTTGTCAGCTTCAGCGTTTGCTTCCGCGTCCTTGACCATCTTTTCAATGTCGGCGTCCGAAAGACCACCCGATGCCTGAATGCGGATCTGGTGTTCCTTGCCGGTGCCCTTGTCCTTCGCAGACACATTCACGATGCCATTGGCGTCGATATCGAAGGTCACTTCGATCTGTGGAACGCCACGCGGTGCTGGCGGAATGCCAACGAGATCAAACTGGCCGAGGATCTTGTTATCGGCAGCCATTTCACGCTCGCCCTGGAAAACGCGGATCGTCACAGCCGACTGATTGTCTTCAGCGGTCGAGAAGGTCTGCGACTTCTTGGTCGGGATCGTGGTGTTGCGTTCGATCAGACGGGTGAACACACCGCCGAGCGTTTCAATGCCGAGCGAAAGCGGGGTCACGTCGAGCAGAAGAACGTCCTTGACGTCGCCCTGCAGAACGCCGCCCTGAATTGCTGCACCCATGGCAACAACTTCGTCCGGGTTCACGCCCTTGTGTGGTTCCTTGCCGAAGAAAGCCTTCACGACTTCCTGAATTTTCGGCATACGGGTCATACCGCCAACCAGAACAACTTCATCGATGTCGCCAGCCTTGAGGCCAGCATCCTTGAGCGCTGCCTTACATGGCTCGACCGTGCGCTGCACGAGATCGTCAACCAGGCTTTCGAACTTCGAGCGCGAAAGCTTGATAGCAAGGTGCTTCGGACCGGTCTGGTCAGCGGTGATGAATGGCAGGTTGATTTCGGTCTGCTGTGCCGACGAAAGTTCGATCTTTGCCTTTTCAGCAGCTTCCTTAAGACGCTGAAGAGCAAGCTTGTCGTTCTTCAGATCGATACCGCTTTCCTTCTTGAACTCGGCAACCAGATATTCAACCAGACGCATGTCAAAGTCTTCACCACCGAGGAACGTGTCACCGTTGGTCGACTTCACTTCAAACACGCCGTCGCCGATTTCGAGAACGGAAACGTCGAACGTACCGCCACCAAGATCGTAAACAGCAATGGTCTTGCCTTCGCTCTTGTCGAGACCGTAAGCAAGTGCCGCAGCCGTTGGCTCGTTGATAATGCGCAGAACTTCAAGACCAGCGATCTTGCCGGCATCCTTGGTTGCCTGACGCTGTGCATCGTTGAAGTATGCCGGAACCGTGATAACGGCCTGCGTCACAGTTTCACCGAGGTAAGATTCAGCGGTTTCCTTCATCTTCTGAAGGATCATCGCGGAAACCTGCGATGGGGAATATTTCTTGCCGTGGGTTTCAACCCATGCATCGCCATTGTCGCCCTTGACGATCTTGTAAGGCACAAGATCCTTGTCCTTGGTGACCATTGGGTCATCAAAGCGGCGGCCAATCAGACGCTTTACGGCGAACAGGGTGCCTTCCGGGTTGGTGACGGCCTGACGCTTCGCAGGCTGACCAGCGAGACGTTCGTCACCATCGCTGAAAGCGATGATCGAAGGTGTCGTCCGCGCACCTTCAGCATTTTCAATGACCTTCGCGCTTTTTCCGTCCATGACGGCTACGCAGGAGTTGGTCGTTCCCAGATCGATACCAATAACTTTAGCCATATTTCTCTCCATTCAGCAAACCGCAAAAACCTCTACCGAGCGTTTCATGTGCGGTTCCTATCGGTTTCACAATGCCTGCTTCAAGGTGTGAAGTCGGGAAGCATTTTTCAAGCCACCCGGCCTTTTATCAAAGCCCTGTGCGAGGCGTATATAAGAAAGGCAGTTTTTCACTGCAAGTCACAAGACGCATCACAATGAAAGATTCCTGCCTGTTAAACTTTTCAGCCCTCAGAGCGTGACGCATTTTAATCGCAACCGCTGTACTCGCTCTGTCTTTTTGTATATCGCATGTCGTTATCGGAAAACCGGTTCCCACTTTTCCGCGACATGCTTTAAACGCTCACGAAACCGTCGCTTTTACCAGCGCGATAAATCGCATCGATAAATTTCTGATTGGCTTTTGAGTTTTCCAGAGAAAACAGCATCACACTACTTTCTCCCTTGGCACCCTTCGCGGCGCGAACGAAGTTTTCCGCCTGAAGCTGATAATGGTTTGTATCGGAGAAAGACCACTCTGTCGCCTCCGTATGTTCCGCATTATAGAGCGTTATGCGGCCATGACCATATTTGCCGGTATTGAATGGTGCGTGAACTTCGAGAAAGCCTTTGTCACCATGGAAAACCATGGTCTGACGGCCAGCCAACTGGGTAGCAACATAAAAGCTCAGATCAAAACCATCGAATCGGGCTGAGACATTGGCATAGCGATCCGTGCCAAAATTCGGATCATATTCAACAGTCGCTTGAACCGATAATGGCTCCTTGCCTGTGACCATACGCGTCACTACAGTCGGGTAGACGCCAATGTCCGGCAGCACACCGCCGCCAAGCTCCGGCTGATTGCGCATATTGGTTGGGCCATTGTTGAAATAGCTGAACGCGCCCTGCACATGACGCAGCGTTCCAATCGCACCGTCTTCGAGAAGAGAACGCAACTTGATCCATTGCGGGTGGTAAAACACCATAAAGGCCTCAGCGATTGTGACCTTATGCTTGTCGCGTGCGGCAATCAGCTGATCAATATCGTCGGCTTTAAGCGCAATCGGCTTTTCGCAAAGCACATGTTTGCCAGCTTCGGCTGCTTTCAGCGTCCATTCAATATGCTGTGAGGTCGGCAGCGGAATATAGACACCGTCAACTTCGTCGCTTGCCAGCAATTCCTCATAAGAACCAAAAGCCAGCGGCGCACCAAAGCGATCTGCAACAGCATGCGCACGCGCCTCATCACGACTGGCAATGGCATGAACCACACCATTGTCCGAAGCACACAGCGCCGGAATAACCTGCGTGACGCCAATCTTGGCGGTGGAAAGAATACCCCAACGAAACATGCGTTTCCCTTCTTCCAAACTTGCTCAGTTTTTCTTTCAGGCTGAGTTTCAGTGAGCGCAAAGCGCTATGATCCCATATTTGCGGCTATCGATGACATGATTGGTGCCAAATACGAAACAAAAAATGTTCCCCCACCAAAGCCGTCGAATAAGTTTTTTGCCGCGAAGCGCCTCAAGCCCCCAGAAAGCGGCTCTGCATCTCGTAAGATCCGCGAAAGAAATCGATGAATGCGCGCAGAGCTGGTCTCATCTGGCGGCGGCTTGGATAATAAAGGAACAGCCCGGCAAATGGCTGGCACCAGTCGTCAAGCACTCTGACCAGTCGTCCATCTACAAGCGCGTCGCGAACGTGATCTTCAAACAGATAGGCAAGGCCGGTGCCATTCAGAACCGTATCGAGAATCAGCCTGTCATCGTTGAGAATGAGCGGCCCTTTGATTGCCACCTCTATTTCTTTGCCGTCTTTTTCAAACTCCCAGTTATAAATCTGTCCGCTGGAAAAGCGTTGCCGCACACACCGATGCTGCATCAGATCATGCGGGTGCTCGGGGATCGCTTTCGTTTCAAAATAGGACGGCGCCCCAACAATGGCTGCGCGCAAATCGCCTGTCAGCCGGGCGCAGATCATATCAGCCTCAAGGCTTTCACCAAGCCGCATACCAGCGTCAAAACCTTCAGCAACAATGTCGGTGAGCGCACTTTCTATTGTTAAATCCAGCGTAATGTCAGGATAGGCTGCAGCGAAGGCATGAAGCCGCGGCGCAATGACAAACTGCGCTGCGATATGCGGCATCGTAATGCGCAGCATGCCCGCAGGGCGGTCGCGCGCCTCGATTGCGGCACCAAGCGCCTGATGAATTTCTTCCAGCGCCGGAGCAAGACGCTCCAGCAATTGTCGCCCCGCATCCGTGGGCCCAACACTGCGCGTGGTGCGTGATAACAACCGGATGCCAAGACTCTCTTCAAGAGCTGAGACTGCATGGCTGACCGCAGATGGCGCAATCGACAATTCACGCGCTGCGCCGCGAAAACTGCCATGGGCTGCAACGGCGGCCAAAACGGCCAGTTGGGAAAGCTGATTTCGATTCATTGTTCTAAAATATCGAATAGCCCGTGAAAATAAATCAGTATTATCGAACGCAGGACCGGAGCGTATTTTCAGCCTCGCCGGACGCTCTGCGCTTTCAGAGCACCGTGCCACCAGATTTTAAAAATTGTCCCGAAAGGAATATCCATGAAAACGCGCAAGCTTGGCCAGGATCTGACTGTCTCTGCAATCGGCCTCGGCTGCATGGGCATGAGCTATGCCTATGGTGGACAGGACGAACAGGATGCCATTGCGACATTGCACCGTGCATTTGATCTTGGCATCACATTTTTTGATACAGCCGAAGTCTACGGCCCCTACGAAAATGAAAAGCTGCTCGGCAAGGCACTGAAGCCGATCCGCGATAAAGTTACGATTGCCACAAAGTTTGGCTTTAAAATTGCAGACGGCACCCCCGTGGGTGTGGACAGCCGCCCTGAAAACATCCGCGCAGTGGCAGAGGCTTCTTTGCAACGCCTTGGCATTGAAACGATCGATCTGTTCTATCAGCATCGTGTTGATCCGAATGTACCAATCGAAGATGTCATCGGCACAATGAAAGACCTGATTGGTGAGGGTAAAATCCGCACCATCGGTCTTTCAGAAGCCGGTGCAAACACGCTGCGCCGTGCTCATGCGGTTCATCCGATTGCGGCTCTTCAGAGTGAATACTCCCTCTGGGCACGCGATCCTGAAGAGGATGTGTTGAAAATCTGCGCCGAACTTGGCATTGGTTTTGTGCCTTACAGCCCGCTGGGTCGCGGCATGCTGACGGGCAAGGTGCGTTCGCAATCTGATCTCGCAGCGGATGACTTCCGCAAGACGCTGCCACGCTTCCAACCGGGAAACCTTGAAGCCAATAACAAGCAGGTCGATCTCATCGTCGATATGGCCGCTGAAAAGCAAGTAACACCGGCACAGCTGGCACTTGCCTGGGTTCTGCATCAGGGTGATTTCATCGTACCAATCCCCGGCGCCCGCAAGGTCAATCACCTCGAAGACAATGCCGGTGCTGCAAATGTATCATTGACCAGCGATGATCTGAAACAGCTCAACAGTCTTTTTGATTTCGAAAAGATTGCAGGCAAAAGATATACGGACGCCTCGCTGGCTATGACCGGACTTTAAAACTGAGCTACTCAAACACAAGGGCGGGGATTATTCCCGCCCTTCGCATTCGCAGAATAAAACAAACATTTAGGGCGCCCTGATAAAGTAGAAAATTCTAATAAGGCTTGTCATTCTTGCGGGTGCATGCTTTTTGCGCGATATGCAAACAGGAACCATCACGAAAGTGCTTGGCATCTTTGCCATCGCCGCCGCTGCTATTGCTTGCTTCTCCCTTGTGGGGCTTGGCCTCATGTATGGGATGTATGGCGTCATCTTTATTGATGGCGTTGCGAGCATTTTTCTTCTTATCGCCTGCTCCGCCATATTCTGGTTTGCAAAGATCGACTGGCGAAAGCCAGAAACCGCAGCCATCATGATTTCATTCATGTCATTTGTGGCCATGTTTTTCGATAGCCGTGGCAACCCCGTCTACAATCAACCGCTTTCATGGCTATTCGGAAGCCCCGGCAGTCATCTTCAAATCAAAGAAATCGTCAGTCATGGCGGCGGCAGCACCGGCGTGAATTACGAATTCCAGATCGTCAATTTCTATGGCGCAATCGAACAAACGATCAGCGGCTGGTTTGTGTTTCCGCTCCGCTTTGTTGAATATCTGGTTGTGCTTTCAATCGTCACCACAATCATCACCGTCATAAGAAATCGATCCGGGAGCAACTGGCTCCCTGACAATGCCAAGCAATGATGAGCCAAACAATGATGAGGGCTAAGGGGACAGACTACCAGCCTTGAAAATCAAAGCACTGCAATCATTTCACAGTTTTTAGAATCTACTCAATGAGGGAAAAACATATGAAACGCTTCTCGCCTCGTGCGATCCTGTTCACGCTTCTGGCGGTCATCCTGCCAGTTACCGTCTTTGCACAATCTGCCGATGAGACTGACCCGAACGCTGCGATTGGCAAAATGAACGCCTATGTTTCGCTTCTCAACCGCACCATTCGCGCTTCGGAATCGCTCGACCGCTACGATAGCTGGGTCGATATGAAAAAGGGACCAACCGGCAAGGAGCGCAATGTGTATGGCCTTTATTCGCTCTATGATGTGCGCAGCGAAATTGAGGCAGCCGAAGAAGCCACAAAGGCGGACCCGAAACTCCCTGCGCTTGATGAAGCAATGGTGAGCTATATTGCGATCTATCAGAAGCTTGCCCCGGTCGTTGAAAAGGCGAGCAAATATTATGACCGCAAGGACTATAAGTCTGACAAGTTTGCCGGTGCGAAAGAGTTTCACAAGCAGATCGCGGAATATGCGCCAGAGTTCACCAAAGAACGTAAGCGTGTCGATGCGCTGCTGAGCGAGGAGAAGGCCAAGATCGATCTGGCTGAGCTTGATGCGCTTGAAAAGTCTGAGGGCAAAAAAGCCAACTGGCAGGTTCGCAATGTTATGATGCGTGCCAATGCGGTTGTTGAATTGCTGCCGGAAAACGAGAAGCCGGTTGTCGACATGGAAGCCTTTGGCAAGGCTATGGATGCCTATGCCGCCGCCGTTCGTGAAATGGATGATTACGCAACCGAACATCCAAATTCGTTCCATGTTTTTGAATCCCGTCCTGCAAGCCTGTTGGGCAAGCTGCGCGACTTCCAGGAAAAGCTAGAAAAGACTAAAGGTGACGCCCGTAAGGGCAATGTTGCCTCTGATCTCCAGTGGATCGTCAGTGACTACAACACTATGGTCACGACATCGCAAAACGCGACAATTTTTGCGAAAGACTAATTTCCTGCCGATCAAAAAGCCGGGGCATCGACCCCGGCTTTTTTGTTTGCTGTTGCGCATTACATCCGGCGCAAGGCGCGTGGTGCAAGGGTTAGCAAGCCAAGAAGCGTCATGATGAAACCCACCCAGAGTGGCGCATGAAGACCATAGCCTGTTGAGAGCGCAAATCCGCCCGCCCATGGGCCAAGACCCAGGCCAATATTGATGACGGATGCATGCATTGCATTGACCAGCGCGCCCGGATGCGCAATCCGCATGACGCGAGCAATGAAGGCTGGATTAAGCGCAATACCCGTCAGGCCGATCATGACTATCGCAAGAATCGTCGCAAACTTTAGTTCAGCAAACAGCGCGAAGATGAGCATGGCTGTCAGCATGATCAGAATGCCGATAAAGATCGTCGCAATCGTATGACGATCAGCGAAACGACCAATCACGTAATTGCCAATAATGTTTGCAGCACCATAAATCGCCAGCAAAAAGGGCAATTGCGCTTCCGGAAAGCCTGCGAGTTGCGCCGTGATCGGCGATAAATAGCTATAGACCGAGAACGAAGCACCAATCACCAGAGCGCTGGTTGCATAAGCGGCCCAAAGCCTTGGCTTTCGCATTTCATTGAGCTCAGAGCGCAGATTTACTTCACCATGATTTGGCTTAGCCTCGATTTTGAGCGCAATCACCAGCGCACAAAACAGCACCAGCACCACAATCGCCCAGAAGCTCGCACGCCAGCCAAACGCATTGCTGATAGCGGTTGCCAGCGGCACGCCAAGAACAGTGCACAGCATGAGACCAGCAAAGACCAGCGACGATGCGCGACCACGCAGTTCAGGCACGACGAGCTGCGCGGTGATCGCCAGCATCAGGCCGAAACTGGTCGCCGCTGCCATGCCGGTGAAAACACGCGCCACCAGCATCACATGAAAATTGCTGGTTGAGGCAGCCACACTTTGCCCGACAGCATAAAGGATCAGAAGCAACAGCAGCCCGCGCTTGTTTTCAATCTTCAGCGCCAGAAACACTATTGTCACCAGCGGACCACCAATCGTCATGCCCAAAGCATAGACGGAGATGAGATTGCCAATATCCGAAATCGAGCGCCCAAAAGCCTCCTGTAGCGCTGGCATCATGCCGGAAATCATCAGTTCAGACGTGGTCAGCGCAAAAATACCCAGCGTCAGGCAATAGACCACTAGCGGAATGGCGCGCGCCTGATTTGAAGACGCAGAGACCTGTTCCGCCGCAAGGGCAGAATCACACACTTGGTTCATGGGACGAATCCTATTTATATAGTCAATACTATATAATTCATATCGTCTTGCGCCGGAGCGTCAAGCAAATTATATAAACATGACTACAGAAAGGACGAAAAATGGTTCCACGCGGGCGTCCGCGCAGTTTCGACCGCGATGCTGCGCTGGAAAAAGTCATGAAAGTCTTCTGGGCGAAGGGCTATGAATGCGCCCAGATCAACGATTTCACATCGGCGATCAGCATTACGCCGCCGAGCTTTTATGCAGCCTTTGGCAACAAAGAACAGGCGTTTCGCGAGGCTGTAGACTATTATAACCGTACCATCGGTGCCGGTCCTTTCGATGCGCTCGAAAATGCGTCGACTATTCAGGACGGCATGCGCCAATGGCTGGAATTAAGTGCCGACAGCGCTTTTGCCTGCCCCGCCGGTGGCTGCATGATCAGTGTCAGCTCAATCCAGTGCAAACCGGAAAATGCCAATGTAAAGGCGTTCCTTCAACAGGTCCGTCACACCAATCATCAGCGTCTTTCAAAGCGGTTGAAGCGCGCGATGGAAGCGGGCGACTTGCCAGAGCAGACCGACATCGCGCAGATGACCGAGTTCTACCACATGGTCCAGCAGAGCATTTCTTTTGAGGCACGCGATGGCAACTCGCGCGAAGCCGTGCAGAAAATCATCGACATGGCCATGTTCGCCATGCCTGCGCATTCAGCGTATTGCGGATAAACAACAAAAAAGGCCGAGGATAAGCCCCGGCCCTTTCTACGTTATTTTTAGCGTCAAGTTAACTTTGGATGCCTGTCAACGAGGGTTTGTCTGCGCAATTTAAGCGCTTCAATATCACTCTCAAGGGAAGCGATCTTTTCGTCGATATCGTCAACACGCTCTTCGATATTTGCATAAGCCTCTTTCAGCAAAATCTTTGCTTCAGATTTATTCGAGGCACTTGGTGTATCGCCTCGAAGCGGTTTGTTTGCAGTCTCGCTGAGAAAAAATGCCGTTATTAACCCGATGATTGAAGCTGCCATCAAATAATAAGCCGGAACATACAGGCTATCTGTCGTCTCCACGAGCCACGCTGCAACTGTCGGCGTTAAACCTGCAATGATAATCGATATATTAAAGGCGCTTGCCAATGCGCTATAGCGTATTCTTGCAGGAAACAAGGCTGGCAAGGTTGACGCCATCACGCCTGTTAAGCAATTGAGGAACACGGCCAGCATCAACAAACCAGCAAAAATTTTTGGCGTGTTGTTACTCGTCACGAGATGAAATGCTGGAAGCGATAAAAACAGCAGGCCAAGGCTGCCGATCAACAAAAATGGTCTGCGTCCAAACCTGTCACTGAGGAAACCGACGACGGGTTGAACAAACAACATGCCGATCATCACAACAATGATAATCAAAACACCATGATCTTCTGAATAGCCGAGGCTTTGCGACAGATAAGTCGGCATATAGGTCAGCAACATATAATAAGTGATGTTTGTGACCAGCACCATGCCTATGCACACGGACAGCGACTTCCAGTAGTTTCGCACAATTTCCGTAAAAGAAACCATCGGACGATCTTTTATCGCATCCTGGTCTTCTTTTTCCATACGCTCAAGCTGTTGGGTAAAGGCTGGCGTTTCTTCGGCAGCATGGCGAAGGTAAAGACCGATAAGCCCCAAAGGTGCAGCGAGATAAAATGGAATCCTCCATCCCCAGTCCAGAAACGCTGCCTCTCCCATCATGGTGCTTAAGAACACCACAAGCCCAGCCCCCATCACGAAGCCCGCAATCGACCCGAAATCAAGCCAGCTGCCAAGAAAGCCTCTTCTGCGATCAGGTGCGTATTCGGCAACGAAAATGGCAGCGCCGGTATATTCTCCGCCGACCGAAAAGCCCTGAATGAGTTTACAGGCAAGCAGCAGGATTGGTGCCCATATGCCAATCGTCGCATAGGATGGAATAAGTCCAATACAGAAAGTACTGGCTGCCATGATAATGATGGTCAGCGACAAAACTTTTTGCCGCCCAAAACGATCGCCCATCACGCCGAAGAACAAGCCACCTAGCGGGCGCACCAAAAAAGGCACCGAGAACGTTGCGAGTGCTGCAATCGTCTGAATTCCGGGTGCCGCATTTGGGAAGAAAACCTGGCCTAACGCATAGGCTACAAAGCCGTAAACACCAAAGTCGAACCATTCCATTGCATTGCCAAGTGCAGCAGCGGTGATTGCTTTTTTGAGCTTAGCATTGTCGATGACTTTGATGTCTTGAATTTTTAACGGTTCAACAGCAGTTGCACCACCCGAATTATTGTCTTGCACCATTCGCGCAGCCTCTAAATTCCGCAATCATACTAATATCTTGGGATATAAAGGGGACAATTTCTAAAAGACAAGGCAAGCTGGAAGGTCGCAATAAGAAATAGCTACAAATCAGTCTGAGTTAATGGGCATGAAAAAAGCCCGGAACAACCCGGGCTTTTAGTCTTGTGCTTATCCGCGAAGGACGCCACCAGTTTGCTTGGTCACATTCGCAACAATCTGCTTCGCCAGGGCTTCCAGATCTTCATCGGTGAGCGTGCGATCCTGTGGCTGGAGAAGCACTTCGACCGCAATCGACTTCTTGCCTTCACCAAGTGAAGCGCCTGTGAACACGTCAAACACCTGTACACCCGCAATCAGCTTCTTGTCAGCAGACGAGACCGCCTTCACGACATTACCCGCTTCAACGCTTGCATCCACCACAAAGGCGAAGTCACGCTTAAGGCTCTGGAACTGCGAGAGGCTGAGCGCTGGCTTGGTGCGGGTTGCCTTGGCTTTCGGCTCAGGGATCGCATCAATATAGACTTCAAAGCCGCAGAGCGCGCCCGACACATCAAGTGCTTCCAGCGTATCCGGGTGGAATTCACCAAAATAGCCAAGCACGACCTTTGGTCCGAGTTTCAGCGTGCCTGAACGGCCCGGATGGAACCATTCAGGACCACCGGCTTCGATTTGGATGCGATCAACCGGTGCACCGGCAGCCTCAAGTGCTGCCAGCGCATCGGCCTTCGCGTCAAATACGCCAACAGGTGATGCATTGCCCGCCCAGAAACGCCCCGCGCCTTCGACACCTGCCGTGCCGCGACGGACACCGCCCGCCACACGACGCTGCTGGTCCGGCTTGTCGCCTTCATAGACGCCCGAGACTTCGAACAAGGCCGTATCGCCAAAACCACGATCCGCATTGCGCTGAGCCGCAGACAGCAGACCCGGGAGCAGCGATGGGCGCATGTCAGACATATCGGCTGCAATTGGATTTGCCAGCTTCAGTTCCGGTTTGCCGCCGCCAAAGGCTTTGGCCTGCGCTTCGGAGATGAAGGAATAAGTCACAGCTTCCATCATGCCGCGCGAAGCAAGCGTGCGGCGTGCAAGACGCGTGCGGATTTGCAGCGTTGTCAGAATACGACCATTGACCGTGCCAAGACCCGGCAGCGGCTGCGGTGCAATCTGGTTGATGCCGTGGATACGCATGACTTCTTCGACGAGATCGGCCTTGCCTTCTACGTCATTACGCCATGTTGGAACGGTCGCCTTAATAACCTTGCCGTCACCTTCAACGCCGAAGCCAAGACGCTTCAGAATGTCAAACGATTCATCATAGGACACGTCGATACCGGTGAGGCGTTTGACTTCCGAAACCGGGAAATCAATCACGCGCGCCGCTGGGGCTGTATAACCGACTACGTCGAGAACCGTCGGCTGACCGCCGCAAAGTTCAAGCACCATTTTGGTTGCAATTTCCGCACCCGGAACCATCATTTCAGGATCGACGCCCCGTTCAAAGCGATAGCGCGCATCGGTGACGATACCGAGTTCGCGGCCCGTGCGTGCGATCATACGCGGATCCCAAAGGGCCGACTCGATCAGCACATCGACGGTGTTTTCATCACAGCCCGAATGCTCGCCGCCCATGATACCGGCAATTGATTCGGGACCGTTGTCATCGGCAATCACATACATGCCCGGCTTGAACTTATGCTCACGCCCATCAAGACCGAGGATCGTCTCGCCATCCTTTGCAAGACGCACGGTCAGATTGCCCTTAACCTTGGCTGCATCAAACACATGCAGCGGACGCCCCTGATCGAAGGTCACATAATTGGTGATATCCACCAGCGCGTTAATCGGGCGCATGCCAATGTCTTTCAGGCGCTGCTGCATCCATTTCGGACTTGGGCCATTCTTAACACCCTTGACCAGACGCAGCGCAAAACCGTTACAGAACGGATTTTCAGAATCCTGATCAAGAATGATCTTAACAGGTGTCTGACCTTCGCCCTTAACCGCTTCCGGCAGAGTGTTTTTGAGCGTACCAAGGCCAGCGGCAGCCAGATCGCGTGCAATACCGCGAATGCCTGCACAGTCAGCCCGATTGGGCGTCAGGCCGATTTCAATGATCGGATCGTCAATGCCGAGATAGGCCGCGAAGCTTGTGCCAACAGGCGCATCTTCCGGCAGGTCGATAATGCCGTTATGTTCATCTGAAAGTTCCAGCTCGCGCTCGGAACACATCATGCCAAAACTTTCGACACCACGGATTTTACCAACCGAAAGCGTGACGTCAAGGCCCGGCACATAATCGCCCGGACGACCCAGAACACCGACCAGACCTGTGCGGGCATTGGGGGCACCGCAAACGACCTGAACCGGCTGGCCTTCGCCCGTATCAACGGTGAGAACGCGCAGCTTGTCGGCATCGGGGTGCTGAACAGCATTCAAAACCTTAGCGATCTTGAAAGCCTTGAATGCAGCACGATCGTCGACGCCATCCACTTCCAGACCAATATCGGTGAGTTTTTCGACGATCTGGTCGAGCGTCGCATCAGTTTCAAGGTGATCCTTGAGCCAGGAAAGTGTGAATTTCATTTCTCTGTTCCTTCCTGTCTTTACGCGCTTAGTCCGCCGAACAGCGTCGGCAAGTCGAGGGGACGGAAACCGTAATGATTGAGCCAGCGCACATCGGCATCGAAGAAGGCACGCAGATCAGGCATGCCGTATTTCAGCATGGCGATACGGTCGATCCCCATGCCCCATGCAAAGCCCTGATAGACGTCCGGATCGAAGCCGGAAGCGCGCAGCACATTCGGATGCACCATGCCGCAGCCCAGAATTTCGAGCCAGTCCGTGCCTTCGCCAAATTTCACATGCGGGCCGGAACGGTCGCACTGAATATCAACTTCCACCGATGGCTCAGTGAACGGGAAGAAGCTCGGACGCATACGCATTGTGACGTTTGGTACTTCAAAGAATGCCTTGCAGAACTCTTCCAGCACCCACTTCATATTGGCGACATTGGCCGACTTATCGACGACCAGACCTTCCACCTGATGGAACATCGGCGAATGAGTGGCGTCGGAATCCATGCGATAGGTCTTGCCCGGAATGACGATGCGAATCGGCTCGTCGCGGCCTTCCTTGTCGCGAAGTGCGGCGAACTTCTCCATCGTGTGCACCTGCACCGGCGAGGTGTGCGTGCGCAGCAGCTTGCGCTCGCCCTTCTCGTCTGGATTGAAGAAGAAGGTGTCGTGCATTTCACGCGCCGGATGACCTTCAGGGAAGTTCAGCGCCGTGAAATTGTAATAGTCAGTCTCGATATCCGAACCTTCGGCAATCGAAAAACCCATATCTGCAAAGATCGCAGTGATTTCATCGATGACCTGAGAAATCGGATGAATACGACCCCGCGACACCGCACTTTCGCGTACGGGAAGCGTCACATCAACCTTCTCACGCTCAAGGCGCGCTGCAATGGCTTGCTTGCGCAGCTCAGTCTTGCGTTCGTTGAGCGCTTCTGTGACGCGGTTCTTCAAGCCGTTGATGGCCGGCCCCTGTGCCTGGCGCTCTTCAGGCGACATGCTGCCCAGCGTTTTCAGCTTTTCAGAGACCGTACCTTTCTTGCCAAGTGCTGCAACGCGCACCGCTTCAATCGCCTGCTCGTCGCTGGCAGCAGCGATTTCGCCCATGATCGTTTGTTCGAGTTGTTCGAGATCGCTCATTGTCTATATCCCTGTCGCGCTGATCGCGCTCCACGCCTCTTGGTTACATCCCTCTCGTGTCCAAGGGACACTCGACGCCTCTTGATTTATTTCCCTGCCGTGCTTGCAGCACTCGACGCCTCTTGATTTGCTTCCCGTCGTGCTTGCAGCACTCCACGCCTCTTGTTTGGCCTCCCGCTCGTGCCAGTGGCACCAAATGCGAAAGAAAAACCCGCGCCAGCCGAGCCAGCGCGGGTTTCCCAAATTCAAAATATCACTTGGGAAGGGCTGGCTTAGCGAACAGCGCCTTCAAAAGCGTTTGGCGTCTCGGTGTTCTTAAGGTACTCGAGAGCCTTCTTTGCCGACGCAACCAGCGCACCGAATGCATCAGGTTCATGGATTGCGATGTCGGAAAGAACCTTACGGTCGATTTCGATACCTGCCTTAGCAAGACCATCGATGAAACGGCCATAGGTCAGGCCCTGCTCGCGAACAGCAGCGTTGATACGCTGAATCCAGAGCGCGCGGAACGTACGCTTGCGATTCTTGCGGTCGCGGTAAGCATACTGCTTCGAACGATCAACAGCAGCCTTAGCAGTGCGGATCGTATTCTTACGACGGCCACGGAAACCGGAAGCCTGGTCGAGAACTTTTTTGTGCTTGGCGTGGGCGGTAACGCCGCGTTTTACACGTGCCATGTTATGATCTCCTTAGAGGATAGACGGCTTAGAGGCCGTTAGGCAGGAACTGTTTTACGATCTTCGCATCTGCGTCCGAGAGCACCATGGTGCCGCGTGCATCGCGAATGAACTTGTTCGAGCGCTTGATCATGCCATGGCGCTTGCCTGCAGCCGCAGCTACAACTTTGCCAGTGCCTGTAATTTTGAACCGCTTTTTAGCAGCCGATTTGGTCTTCATCTTGGGCATTTTGCTACTCCTTTGTTTAGTCCCTGTCATGCTTGCAGCACTCCACGCCTCTTAATTTTACGATCCCCCTCGTGCCTTCGGCACTCGACGTCTCTTGTTTTAGTGGCGTCCGTATCTGCGACAGACAGAAACCTTGTTTTACTTTCAGACCGACCAAGTCTGAAAAGCATACGAAACCGCCACGGCATGCCCTGCCGGGCGGTTCGAACGCGGCCTTATAGGCTTAAAGGCCAGAAAACGCAATGCCTGAATCAGACCGAATTGGGCTGGATCATGCTTCAACATCAATAAAGTCGTAACAAAACCGGCAAAGCATGAATGTTTTGCAGATATTCAATAACCTCAAAAAATGGATAGGCCACAAAGAACACCAGTCCATCGGTGAATGTCCGATAAAGCCGATCCGGCTTTACGCGCAATTCAACTTCATCGCGAAATAGCGAGAACTTTGGGAAAAAGCGCGGCACACTCGCGCAATAAGCCTCATAGGGCTTACCGAAGTTGGCTTTGAGAAACTTCTCTTCGGTACGGATGACCATCGCAAAAGCCAGATAACACAGAACACCAAAAGCCAGCGCGATGATGATACTTCCAGTCTGTGCACCTATACCGATCGCACCGATGCTGCTGAACACATAAAGCGGATTGCGCGTCATCGAATAGGGGCCGGTCTGCACGATTTCCGCGCTTTTGCGCCCGCCAATATAAAGCGTGCACCACATACGTCCAAGAATCGCTGCTACAATGAGGCTGATGCCGAACGCTTCGATATATTCATGCAAATGACCATCGGACCGCGAGCGCACGAAAAGGAGTGCTACGACAAGAAGCCCAATGACAATGGCAATCGCAAGACGGCGTCTTTGTTGATATTTGCCCAGTTCGCTTAGTGTTTTCATGATGATCTCTAAGTGAGGATTGTTTCGGGCAGAGAAAAACCGCCCGAAGGCGGCTTTTCAAAGGCTAGAAATTATTAGATCAGCGTGGAGCCAGAACCATCATCATCTGGCGGCCTTCAAGCTTAGGCTCTGCTTCAACCTTTGCGATCTCCACAGTGTCTTCCTTGACGCGGATGAGAAGCTTCATACCAAGCTCCTGGTGCGCCATTTCACGACCACGGAAACGCAGGGTGAACTTCACCTTATCGCCATCGTCAAAGAAACGCTGCGCAGCCTTCATCTTCACTTCATAGTCATGCGTGTCGATGTTCGGTCGCATCTTAATTTCTTTGATTTCGACCGTTTTCTGCTTCTTGCGTGCTTCGGAGGCTTTTTTCTGATTCTGATACTTCAGCTTGCCGAGATCCACGATCTTGCACACAGGCGGTTCAGCGTTTGGCACGATCTCAACGAGATCGAGACCCGCTTCTTCTGCCATCGCAATGGCATCCTGCGTCGGGATACTGCCGTGGTTGTGGCCTTCGGCATCAATAAGCTGGACCCGGGGAACCCGGATATCACGGTTGGAGCGCGGTCCGTCTTTCTGGACCGGCGTCGCTCTGAACGGTCGGCGAATGGTCGTTATCTCCTGATTATTAACGATATAGGCAATTCAATTTCGTGGCCCGCGACGGCCTTTTCCGATCAAACCCCTGTTTAACGCGGAAATGTGGTCAAGCGAGCGGTAAAGTCAATAGCATCTTTGACAGGGAAAAGCACCCCCGGAAGAATAAAGGCAAAGAAAGAAGTGTTTCGGAGGTGGTAAGCGACATATCGGTCACATTCCTCAATATTTCAAGGGAGTGAGGTTTTCTCCGCCTGTCATAAATGGCAAATGAAGATCACTTGAAAAACTGCCTGCCAAATCAGGAGACGAACCATGAGCACAGCTGAACCGGATTTCATTGACGTTGATGGCGCACAGATTGCCGTCCGTAATCGTAACGGACAGGTTACGCCCGGTGTTGTCTGGCTCGGTGGCTATCGCTCCGATATGCTCGGCACCAAAGCAGTGGTTCTTGATGCGTGGGCTGAAAAGACCGGGCGGTCCGCTCTGCGCCTTGATTATTCAGGCCATGGTGAGTCGGGTGGGGACTTCAACGAGGGCACAATTTCACGCTGGCTGAATGAAAGTCTCGCAGTTTATGCAAAATATGCGAAAGGTCCGCAGATTCTGGTCGGTTCATCCATGGGCGGCTGGATCGCGCTGCGCATGGCGCAGGAACTGAAAAAGATTGGCAAATCGCCTGCCGGGATCGTGCTCATCGCACCGGCACCGGATTTTACCGCCGAGCTTGTCGAACCATCCCTGACCGATGCGCAAAAGAAAGACCTGATCGAGCAGGGCTATTTTGAAGAGCCTTCGGAATATTCACCAAACCCATACATCTATACTCGCGCGCTGATCGAAGACGGTCGCAACAATCTGGTTCTCAAAGGAATCATCGAAACCGGTTGTCCGGTACATATTCTGCAAGGGATGCAGGATGAGGCGGTGCCTTATCAGCATGCGCTCAAGCTCGTCGAGCATCTGCCGGTTGATGACGTGACGCTGACACTGGTGCGTGATGGCGATCATCGTCTGTCGCGTCCGCAGGATCTGGAACTTCTCATCCGCACCGTGTCTGGCCTCGCTGAACGCATATCTGTTGGAGAATAAGCATGCGCTTTTCGGTTTTTGCGTCTGCGGCAGTCGCTGCAATCGTTGGCTTTGGTAGTACGCTGGCGCTGATTGTTGCAGCCGCCGGTGTACTCGGTGCAACGCAAGCCGAAACCGCAAGCTGGGTGACAGCGGTGTGTCTGGCCATTGCCGGTTCATCCGCTTGGCTGAGTGTGCGTTACAAAATGCCGATTATCGCCGCATGGTCCACACCGGGACTGGCACTGATTGGTGCAAGCGTCGGCTTCACTATGCCAGAAGCGGTCGGCGCATTCATCGTAACAGCGCTAGCGCTGATCCTGACCGGGCTGATCCGTCCACTTTCGACACTGGTTGCGCGCATTCCGGCATCCGTCGCATCGGGCATGCTGGCAGGTGTATTGCTGAGTTTTGTGATTGCAGCTGCGAAATCCGTTTCGCTTGATCCTGCTTTTGTACTGCCTCTGGTGGCTTTATTCTTCATCGTGCGGCTGTTTAATCCGTCGCTCGCGGTCATTGCCGTGCTTGTGCTTGGCATGGCCTATGCCCTGATGTCCGCGCGTGTACCCGAATTGCCTGCACCGGAGATTTCGACGCTCACACTGATCTGGCCGGAGTTTCACATCGGCGCGATGATCGGCATCGCTTTGCCGCTTTATATCGTGACCATGGCCTCGCAAAATCTGCCGGGCTTTGCGGTATTGCGCGCCTCCGGCTATGAGCCGCCGACCAGCGCCGCGCTGCGTGTAACCGGATTTTTCTCACTGCTGACCGCGCCCTTTGGAGCCGCAACCAGCAATCTTGCAGCTATTTCAGCGGCGCTTTGCACCAATCCCGATGCGCATCCGGACCCTAAAAAGCGCTGGATGACCGGCCCGGTCTATGCGGTTTATTATGTCATCTTTGCGCTGTTTGGTGCTTCGCTGGTGGCGATCTTCGCCGTTCTGCCTGTCACCCTCATTGCGCTGGTTGCTGGCCTTGCGCTGAGTGGCCCGTTCATCAATGCCATGGCACTGGCGCTTAAAGTTGAAGAAGAGCGCCTTGCGGCCATTGTCACCTTCGCAGTGACTGCCTCCGGCATTGCCTTTTTTGGCGTTGGTTCTGCTTTCTGGGCGCTGGTTGCCGGACTTGGAGTAGCCGCACTCGAACATTTACGTAAAAAATTTCCGAGATAATCACATTGCTTAGCGCCCGTTTGGCGGGAGCAGGCAGGCGATATTCTTGAAAAGCCGCAATTGGTTTACCACGTCAATTTCAAGCCGCGAGATCAACAAACGGCCCTGAATGAAACGGAGTAGACCATGACAAATTCTGCATTGATCCGCCCCGCATGGACACCAGCGACAATTGCGCTGATGGTGCTGGGCTTTATCTTCTTCTGGCCGCTTGGCCTCGCCATGCTTGCCTATATCATCTGGGGCGACCGCCTCGGTGATTTTAAACGTAGCGTCAACGAAAAGACCGACTCTGTGTTTGGCTCTTTCCGCAATTGTAGCAAAAGCGAAAGCTTTAATTTTGGCGGCACCACCGGCAATGCTGCATTCGATGAATGGCGTCGCGAAGAACTCGACCGGTTGGCCGCAGAACGCCGCAAGCTGGAAGAAGCCCGCGCCGAGTTTGAAGCCTATGCCACAGAACTTCGCCGCGCCCGCGACAAGGAAGAGTTTGACCGCTTCATGAATGAGCGCCGCGCTTCGGCAAAGAAAAACGACGGCGGCGACGTAACCACGATCTAGTGGCTACAACCCTGATCTGAACTGTAAACGGCGCGGGCTTTGTCTGCGCCGTTTTGCTTGGAACATTAAAAATCTCTGGATTTTTATGCGAATCACCTATCTTTAAAGCATGGGTTTTTCCTTATTTCGATCTGCAGCCAAAAAGCCGTCTGTCGTCACACGCGAACGTATGCATGCGGTCGCAGGCCGCGAACTGACTTTGCGCGTGTTGGAAAACCCTCGCGCCAAACGCCTGACACTGCGGATTGAGACCGGCGGCAAAGGGCTACGCGTTACCATCCCACCCGGCCTACCCGACCGCGAAGTTCAGAGTTTTCTGGTCCGTCATCAGGGCTGGATTGAAAGCCGCATTGCGAAAATGCCTGATCAGGCTGGCCTTCGTGCCGGTGTGAAAATACCCATTCGCGGGGTGCCGCATCTCATCACCCATCAGTCCGGACGCGGTACGGTGGATTTGCTGGAAGGCAATATTCTGCTCGTTCATGGAGATCCCGCGCATCTTTCGCGGCGTATCGCCGATTACCTCAAGCGTGAAGTCAAACGCGATATTGAACAGCTTGTTGCCCGTCACACGGCAACCGTGGGCCGTAAAGCCAAAGCGGTCCGGTTCAAAGATACCAAAAGCCGCTGGGGATCGTGTACGTCCGATGGTGTGCTTTCTTTTTCGTGGCGTATCGGCATGGCGCCTGCGCCCGTCATTAATTATCTCGTCGCCCATGAAGTGGCCCATCTGATTGAGATGAACCACGGGCCGAAATTCTGGAAACTCTGCCATGAGCTTTGCCCTGATACAGAGCGTTGCAAAGCATGGCTGAAGCGCAATGGCAGCGCATTACAGGCTATCGATTTTACATGACATCAGACATTCAAACTGCTGCACGGGCGCTGTGGGATTACCATTGCCTCTCCGATGAACCTGTTGCCGCCGATGTGATTATCGGTCTTGGCAGCTACGACACCCGCGTTGCGAAATATGCGGCCGATCTTTATCTGCAAGGCTTTGCCAACTGGCTCATGTTCACAGGCCACAGCGGCAACTGGACCAAAGGGCTTTACAAGGCTTCAGAGGCCGAAGCCTTTGCCGAAATAGCCATCGCTGAAGGTGTGCCGGAAGAGGCTATCATCATTGAACCGAAAGCGACCAATATCGGCGAGAACATTCTTTTCGCGCGCGACATCATGGCTGCAGGAACAATCAGCCCGATCTTTGTGACCAAACCGCAGACCCAGCGCCGGGTGCGCGCAACCGTTGACCGGCAATGGCCGGAAGCACGTGCATTTGTCACTGCACCCGCGACCTCTTTTAGAGATCAACCAACAGCAGGTCATGATTTTGAAAAGCTGGTGCGCGAGATGGTGGGTGATCTGCGCCGCATTCTCGAATATCCGGCACTTGGCTTTCAGGTTGCACAAGCCGTTCCTCTTGAGGTCATGGAAGCCTATGATTACCTCATAGCACAGGGCTATGATGACGCGGCTCCTCGCGTTGAGGCCGGAACAGCTTGAGTCGGCCCGCAATATGTGCGACGGAAACGCCATGGTTTTTGATATAAAAATATGCGGCCTTAAAACGCCGGAAGCAGTCGCTGCTGCGCTTGATGGCGGTGCGACGCATATTGGCTTTATCTTCTTTCCCAAAAGCCCCCGGCACTTACCCCCTGCCGACGCCGGTCGTCTGCGCGAGGCAGCGAGAGGCCGTGCCAAAGTGGTTGCCGTCACCGTTGATGCGGATGATGAAGTGCTTGATGAAATCATGCGTGAATTGCAGCCAGACATGCTGCAACTCCATGGCCATGAAACGCCGGCACGTGTAACGCAAATCAAGGCTCGTTACGGCCTGCCGGTAATCAAAGCCTTTGCCATTCGCGAGGCCGGGGATTTTCAGGTGATCGCGCCCTATCAGGGCATTGCTGATCGCTTTCTTTTTGATGCCAAACCGCCGAAAGGTTCTGACCTTCCGGGTGGCAATGGTGTATCCTTTGACTGGGCATTGCTCGACGCGCTTGACGACAGTGTCGATTACATGCTTTCCGGTGGACTGAACGCGGGCAACATTGCCGAGGCGCTGCACAAAACGCGTGCGCCGGGTATCGATGTGTCGTCCGGCGTAGAGCGCGTACCCGGTCAAAAGGATGTGCGTCTTATCAATGAATTTTTTCAGGCAGTGTCTGATGCCAGACAATAGCCTGCACATGACGGAGTGGCAGCAGTGAACAAGCCGGTTGAACCCAATTCCTACAAAACAGGCCCGGACGAAGAAGGCATGTTCGGCATTTTTGGCGGACGCTTTGTCGCCGAAACGCTGATGCCGCTGATCCTCGAATTGCAGGAAGCCTATGAGACGGCAAAGAACGATCCTGAATTTCAGGCGGAGCTTTCCAATCTCTCGACCTATTATGCTGGTCGCCCTTCCAAGCTTTATTATGCCGAAGGCCTGACCAAACATCTGGGCGGCGCGAAGATTTACTTCAAGCGCGAAGACCTGAACCATACTGGTAGCCATAAGATCAACAATTGCCTTGGCCAGATTCTGCTTGCCAAGCGCATGGGCAAGACCCGCATCATCGCTGAAACCGGCGCTGGTCAGCATGGCGTTGCATCAGCCACTGTTGCAGCGCGTTTTGGCCTGCCTTGCGTGGTCTATATGGGTGCCACTGACGTTGAGCGTCAAAAGCCAAATGTTTTCCGCATGAAGCTGCTGGGCGCTGAAGTAAAACCGGTGACAGCTGGCAATGGCACACTCAAAGACGCGATGAACGAAGCGCTGCGAGACTGGGTCACCAATGTTGAAGACACCTATTATCTGATCGGCACCGCTGCTGGTCCTCATCCTTATCCGGAACTGGTGCGCGATTTTCAGTCGGTGATTGGCACAGAAGCGCGCAAACAGATTCTCGAGCTGGAAGGCCGTCTGCCAGACGTGATCGTCGCTGCTGTTGGCGGTGGATCGAACGCAATCGGCCTGTTCCATCCGTTCCTCGATGACAAGTCAGTCAAAATCGTCGGTATTGAAGCAGGCGGTCGCGGCCTTGAGGGTGTGGAGCATTGCGCATCGATGAGCGCTGGCAGCCCCGGTGTTCTGCATGGCAACCGCACTTATTTATTGCAGAATGAAGACGGCCAGATTCTTGAAGGCCATTCGGTTTCCGCAGGTCTTGACTATCCGGGCGTTGGTCCTGAGCATTCATGGCTGAAGGATTCAGGCCGCGTTGACTATGTGCCAATCCTCGACGACGAAGCGCTCGACGCTTTCCAGCTTTGCACCCGCGTTGAAGGCATTATCCCGGCGCTTGAATCCGCGCATGCGATTGCGCAAGCCGTGAAAATGGCCCCCACCATGGGCAAAGATCAGCTGATGATCGTCAATCTCTCCGGTCGCGGCGACAAGGATGTTCATACGGTCGGGCAGCTGCTCGGCATGGACATGTGAGGATTGCATGAGCAAGGCCGTTGTTGACACCAATGCTTACAGACCGCGCGCCGCATGGTTCGACGGACTGACGGAGTGTGGTCCGGCAACAATCAAGCTCAACATCATCGAAGCTGATCCTTCCAATCCGCTTGCTGAAGCCGCTCTCGGCATTGCCCGCAGGCAGATCGCATCTGTTGCAGAAAAGCTGGAGCATACGCCGCATCTGGGTGCTGGCTTTGCCATTCTGCATCAGGGCGAAGAAAGCCTGTGGCTGCTTCTGCACTGGTGGCTGGAAGGTGGCATCGCAACGCAGATTCTCTGGCAGTCCGAACTCAGTGACGAGATCGAATTCGAACCAGCGCAGCCTCTCTTGATGGCATGCGTTTGGGAGCTGGGAATCATTGACTTTGAACGGCGCGCCTGGATGGAGACAGTTATGTCCGGCCAATCCACCGCCGATTATCTTACGCGCATTTTGCCACGGGGCACGGTATGACCACACGCATCGACACCAAATTCGCATCGCTCAAGTCCGAAGGACGTCCAGCGCTGGTTACCTATTTCATGGGCGGCGACCCGGATTATGCGACATCGCTCGCCGTTATGAAAGCACTTCCAAAAGCAGGCTCCGATGTGATCGAGCTTGGTATGCCGTTTTCTGATCCGATGGCTGATGGCCCTGCCATTCAAGCGGCTGGTCTGCGCGCACTCAATGCCGGTCAGACGCTCAAAAAGACCCTGCAACTGGCTGCCGACTTCCGCAAGGAAGACGACACCACGCCAATCGTGCTGATGGGTTATTACAACCCGATCTATATCTATGGCGTCGAGCGCTTTCTTGCCGATGCAAAAATATCCGGCATTGACGGTTTCATTATCGTCGATCTGCCGTCCGAAATGGACAAGGAACTCTGCATTCCGGCAACGGATGCGGGTCTCAATTTCATCCGCCTGACGACCCCAACCACCGACGACAAGCGTCTGCCGAAAGTGCTGCATAATTCGTCGGGCTTTGTCTATTATGTCTCAATGAACGGCATTACTGGCTCGGCGATTGCCGATACAAGCCGCGTTGCCGATGCTGTCCGGCACATTAAGAAAAGCACCGATCTGCCAATTTGTGTGGGCTTTGGCGTGAAGACCCCGGAACAGGCCGCAGCCATTGCGGAAGCTGCTGACGGCGTGGTTGTGGGTACTGCAATCGTCAATGCTGTGGCGCTCGAGCTCGATGAAAATGGCAAGGTAAAGGGCGATCCGGTAGCCGCTGTGACCAAACTTGTCAGTGCATTGGCGGCAAGTGTTCGCGCAACACGCCTTGAAGCTGCCCAATAAATCGTCCATTTAGGCAGCTCGTTAGTTTAGAAGAAGAAACGGAAGCAAACGTCATGAACTGGATCACCAACTACGTTCGTCCAAAGATCAATTCGATGCTCGGACGTCGCGAGATGCCGGAAAATCTTTGGATCAAGGATCCATCGACCGGCGAAATGGTGTTCCATAAGGACCTTGAAAGCAATCAGTTCGTGATTCCGGGTTCGGGCCATCACATGCGCATCAAGGCCAAGGACCGCCTGCGTTTCTTCTTCGACAATGGCGAATACACAGCACTGGAAAGCCCGAAGGTTCCAACCGATCCGCTGAAATTCCGTGATGAAAAGAAATATATCGACCGTCTGAAAGACTATCGTGCGCGCACCGGCATGGAAGACGCAATCATCAATGGTCTTGGCACGATTGAAGGCCTGCCAATTGTCGCAACCGTGCAGGATTTCGGCTTCATGGGCGGATCGCTCGGCATGGGTGCCGGTGAAGCGATCATTCAGGCCTTCATGAAGGCTATTGAACTCAAGCGTCCGCTGGTTCTGTTTGCAGCCTCCGGTGGCGCACGTATGCAGGAAGGCATTCTGTCGCTCATGCAGCTTCCACGCACCACTGTTGCGGTCGAAATGCTTAAAGAAGCAGGCCTGCCTTACATCGTCGTTCTCACCAACCCGACAACGGGCGGCGTGACGGCTTCCTATGCGATGCTTGGCGATATTCACATTGCAGAACCCGGCGCTCTGATCGGCTTTGCTGGTCCACGCGTGATCGAGCAGACCATTCGCGAAAAGCTGCCAGAAGGCTTCCAGAGCGCTGAATATCTGATGGAACATGGCATGGTCGATATGGTTTGCTCGCGCCTTGAGCTCAAATCAACCATCGCAAGCCTGCTCAAAATCATGACCCGTCAGCCCGCCAATATGGATGCACCGGTCAAAGCACCTGCGCCAAAGAAGCCAGAAGCTGACAGCAAGGCGGCTTAATCGTGACAGGAAAAGCGGATGCCGTCATCGAACGGCTGATGCAATTGCATCCCAAAGGGTTTGATCTTTCACTGGACCGCATTCGCGGTCTGCTGGAAAAGCTCGGCAATCCGCACCTGAACCTGCCGCCTGTGATCCATATTGCCGGAACCAACGGTAAGGGATCGGCGACTGCCTTCTGCCGCGCACTTTTAGAAGCGAGCGGCTTTGGCGTTCACGTCCATACCTCGCCGCATCTCGTCAACTGGCACGAGCGCTACCGCCTCGCCTCCAAAAATGGCGGCAAATTCGTTTCTGACGATGTTCTGGCGGAGGCCATTGAACGCGTTGAAGCTGCGAATGACGGTAGACACATCACGGTTTTTGAAATCCTGACGGCCGTTGCCTTCGTTCTGTTTGCCGAGCATCCTGCCGATGTCGTGATCATGGAAGTCGGCCTTGGCGGACGCTTTGATGCGACCAATGTGATTACTGATCCCGCCGTATCGCTGATTATGCCTATTTCTGTTGATCATCAGGCATTTTTGGGCGACCGGGTTGAGCTGATTGCCGCTGAAAAAGCTGGCATCATCAAAAAGGACTGCCCTGTCGTTATCGGCTTCCAGCCTTTTGACGCCGCGCGTGAGGTGCTCATCTCAACGGCTGACCGGCTTGATTGCCCGCTTTCGATCTATGGTCAGGACTTTCTCGCATTCGAGGAACATGGCCGTATGGTGTTCCAGAATGAAGACGGTCTGATTGATCTGCCGCTGCCGCGCCTTCCGGGCCGTCACCAGCTTGCAAATGCCGCAGCGGCCATTGAAGCGGTGCAAATGGCGGGCTTCACCATTACCGACAAAGCCGCTGAAAAAGCCATGATGGTTGTCGACTGGCCTGCACGCATGCAGCGCCTCACCCATGGCACGCTTGTCGATCTTGCACCAACGGCATCGGAAATCTGGCTTGATGGCGGGCATAATCCCGGTGCAGGCATGGTGATTGCGGAAGCCTTTGGCGATCTCGAGGAACGGTCCACACGGCCTTTGTTCCTGATTACCGGCATGATCAACACCAAAGACCCTGTCGGCTATTTTGAGGCCTTTGCAGGCATGGCACGCCATGTCTTTACCGTGCCGATCCCGTCAAGTGACGCTGGCATCCCGAACAACGAACTCGCCATCAGCGCACAGAAAGCCGGGCTTTCGGCAGAGCCGGTTCATTCGGTTGAAAACGCACTCAAGATTTTGCGTGATACATGGGCGCCTGATGAAGCCCCGCCGCGCATTCTGATCGGTGGTTCGCTTTATCTGGCAGGCGAAGTGCTGCGCGACAATGGAACACCGCCAAACTAGAGCGTGTCGCGCTTATTCCTATCCACAGCGCTCGCTCTAACTCTTTTTTCTTACGCATGTCGTTATCGGAAAACCGGTTCCCACTTTTCCGCGACATGCTTTAAACAAAAAACCCGGCTCTAAGGCCGGGTTTTTCATATTTAACAAACTCTGCTGATTAAGCAGCAGAAGCCTTGATCCAGTCAGCAAGGCGGCTCTTTGGAGCAGCGCCAACCATGTTGGCTGCAAGTTCGCCGTCCTTGAACATCAGCAGTGTTGGGATCGAGCGAACGCCAAACTGTGCTGCGAGTTCTGGATTTTCGTCGATATTGACCTTAGCGATCTTAACCTGACCAGCCATTTCAGCAGCGATTTCGTCCAGAGCAGGAGCGATCATCTTGCAAGGACCGCACCATTCAGCCCAGAAATCCACGACGACTGGCTCGCTCGACTGAAGAACGTCCGACTGAAAATTGCTGTTATCGACCTTTACGGTTGCCATAGGGCTATCCTCATATCTGTTTGAGAGCGAAAGACTCACTGAGAAATCGCTCCTTTGACCATATCATGTGGCGTGTTGACTGCCATCCGTCAAGTTCTGGTTAGTAACCTTTCCTTGAGAGTCACCAAGCGCCTTCAGCGCTTCATTGAGCACGTTTTCCGGCAATGGCAGCAAATACGGGCCTTCCGTGAAGAGCAAAGCCACTTCAACAACCCGTCCCGGATATAAAGGTGCGAGCAATTCCCGGTAAAGCGCCAGCTGTGCGCGATAGGCAAAAGGCACAGCTTCAACGGTCTTTGGCGGCGGGCGATTGGTTTTATAATCCACGATCAATACGCGGTTTTCATCAACGCTGATGCGGTCAATCTGGCCCGAGACCGCATGATCTTTTCCGCCGAGATTGATCGTCCCCATCACGGCCACTTCACCACGCGATCCGCTGGCAAAAACTGGTGCGAATTTCGGATCAGCCAGAATGGTTGCAACACTCGCCCAGGCTTTCGCGCGTTCCGCTTCCGGCCAGTCAGCAGCAATGCGTGCCAGATAATCCTGTGCAAGCTTCTCACGCTCATTCACGGCCACTTCCGGCAGATATTGCAGCAACATATGAATCGCCGTACCGCGCCTTAACGCGAAAGCCGACGTCTCGCCGCTCAGTCCCAGCACCGGCGACAGCGTATCAAGCGGTGGTTCTTCATCCGCTTCAATCAGGGCCGATGCACCGGATGGCGCAAGCGGACGCGGGAGTCCGGGTTCCGGCTTTATGGGCTTGAGATAGTCGAGCGGCAACGGTGGCAGCTCAACCGCTTTTTCCACTTCAGGCTCTGCAATCTCAGTGAGACCGCGCGGCGTGTTGCGATAGCGTCGGGCGGCAACACCCGATACCGGATGCACAAAGGTTTCGGCCTTGGTTGTGAGCGCGTCTTCAACAAGCCTGTGCCATGTCTCGCCGCTTTCACGCGATCCGCGATAACCACAGACAATCAACTTATCTTCCGCACGCGTCATGCCAACATAAAGAAGACGGCGATATTCTTCCTCAGCACGCTCCTTCAAGCCTTCAATCTGTGACGCCAAAAAGCCGGTCTGGTAGCCCGCATTGGGTTGCCAGAGATAGCCTTTGACCTGTGGACCATCATTGCCAAAATCAAACGGGATCAGCTTAGGCGCGCGTGTTCCGCTCCAGACGGCATTGCCCGGATCGACCAAAAACACCACAGCACCCTCAAGCCCCTTGGCGGCATGAACCGTCATGATACGAACTTCGTTACGGCCCTGATCCAGTTCGCGTTTGATCTGCGGCGACGCTGCATCAAGCGTTTCCAGAAATGCCTGCATACCCGGCAGACCAGCGCGTTCAGCAGACAGCGCATAGTTCTGGAATTCATCGATAATATCGCCTGCTTCCGGTCCAAGCCGCGCCAGAAGCTTACGCCTTGCGCCATCTGCGCTGAGAATCCGCGCATAGAACTCGAAGATCGGCATGGTGTCGGCCATATTGCGCCAACGGCTCAGCGTCTTATGCACACCGATCAATGCAGGTTCTTCAAGGGATGCATGGTAAAGGCGCTCAAAGAGCGTTTCGCCACTTTTTCGCGGATGGGCCAGCGCGAACAGCCTGTCATCATCCCAGCCAAATAGCGGGCTTTTGAGAAGCGAAGCCAATGACAAATCATCGGACGGCTGCAACACGAAACGCCCCAGCGCCATCAAATCCTGAATGGCGATGTGGCTTGTAAGCTTGAGCCGGTCGGCACCAGCCACCGGCACATGGCGCTCTTTGAGTGCGCGCGAAAGTGCTGGCATGAACTGATCGCGCTTGCGCACCAGCACCATAATGTCTTTCGGCGCAAGTTTGCGGTTCTGGCCCGGAATGGTTTCGCCGCGATCAAGCCAGTAGCGAATGGTTGCCGCAATCTGCTCGGCGAGTTTGATCGCAGGGGCCTGCAAATGATCAACCGGAACGCGCCAGTCGTCGGGCTCCTCCACCACGTCCGGCGTCAACATATCCCAGATTTCCACTTCGCCCGGCTCGTTCTCGCGAATGGCGGAGTGAACAGTGGCACCTGACAAGCCGCGATTGGCCTCGGGACGTGCAAATACCTCATCCACGGCCTGCAAAACATCAGGCGCCGAACGGAACGAGAAGTTGAGGCTGACGCGCTCGAATTTAAGCTCTGCATCTGCAGCCCTGAGGCTAACCGCCCTGCCCTGTGCAGCAAAGTCTTCCGGCACTGCACCCTGAAACGAATAGATCGACTGTTTTTCATCACCCACGGCAAACAGTGTGCGCTGCACATTGCGCTGACCGAGGCCAGAGAAAAACTCTTCCGAGAGCATGCGGATGACCTGCCACTGGTCAGGACTGGTATCCTGTGCTTCATCGACGAGAATATGATCGATGCCGCGGTCGAGTTTATATTGGACCCACTGCCCTGCCCCATTGCGCGCAAGCAGCGCCACCGTGCGGGTAATCAGGTCTTCAAAGTCGAGCAGACCACGCTTGCGCTTCAAATCATGATAGCGTTGCAGCAGATTATCAATCAGCGTGAGTGCGCTCAGATTAAGCCGGATCAGCCGCAACTCCTTGATCTTGTCGAGACCAAGTTCAACACGCGAAGCGGCAGCATTAAAATCTTCCTCGAAATCCGGCAGCAGCTTTTTGACCGCGCTCGATCCGACATAGGAACCGGATTTTGCTTCGCCGGTCGCTTTCAGGAAGGAAGCGCGCAGAACGGCTTCCTTGTCGAAGCTGCTTTTGACCTTGTCATATTGCTTGAGCTGCAACGCAAAATCATGTGCGCGTGCCGCGCCCTTCTGGATCGACAAAATGAGATCGAGTGCATCGTCAGAAAATTCCGGCACCGGCCACATCTCATCCAGCAAATCGGATTCACGCGTGTCTGGCCGGAACCGGAAATGCCGGTGCAAAGCCTCGCTGCGCTCATCCGCAGTGCCAAGCGCCGTAATGTATTGCTGCAAGCCGTTGCGCCGACCCACGGCTTCATCCAGCAGTGCCTGTAAACCCATCTCGCCTGCCGCCTGCATCACATCGGCAAAAGCGCTTGCCAGTTCCGGATCACCGCCGCCATGTGCAGTCTCAAGCAGGGTGCGTCGCGCTTCGCCGACAAGAGCCACCTGCATAAGATCGTCCATCATCTCGAAGTGGCCTGCAATATTCGCCTCAAGCGGGAACTGATGCAGGATCGCTTCGCAAAATGCGTGGATGGTCTGGATTTTCAACCCGCCCGGCGTTTCAAGCGCGCGCGCAAAAAGCCTGCGTGCAACGGCAAGCCGTGTCGCTCCCGGACGCCTGCGTTCAAGCTTATCTAGCCTGTCGGCCAGATCCTCATCCGGCAACATTGCCCATTCGGACAATCGCGCAAAGACGCGGTTCTGCATGACGGCTGCTGCCGCCTTGGTATAGGTGAGACATAGGATTTTTGACGGGTCAGTGCCTTCGAGCAGCAGCCGGATCACGCGCTCAGTCAGAACATGGGTCTTACCAGAGCCCGCATTGGCCGACACCCAGACAGAGGCCAGTGGATTGGCGGCACTGGCCTGCGCGTCGATGGTTTCCTGTGGAATGAAACGTTGTTTTTTCATTCGCCGCCCTCCCCGCCAGTATCGCCACCAGCGGACCATTCCAGCACACGCGCCAGATGATCATAATCACCCGAAAGTTCTGTTTCTTTAAACGGTAACGCGCGGGAAAGATAACCCTTAGCCGGATTCTGATAGTCGGTCAGCAATTGTGCCAATCGTTGCCAAGCCTCTTCGCCAAGGGCGGGTGCCGTCTTTTCCGATGGTGGCCGACCGATCTTCAGGATCGATTCCGGCTTCACCTCGCCACCAGCGCGCAAGCGCACATAAGTGAGATCGGACGCGCGAACCGCGCCCAGTTCGCGGAAAGCACCGCGCACGAGAAGGGCTGCTTCAAGCGCCAGCTGTGGCGACAAGAGGACATGCGCCTGCTTTGGCGATGGCGTGGAGCCGGTCTTATAGTCGATCACTTCCGCAGTTCCGTCACGCATCAGATCGATACGATCAGCGCGGCCCGACAAGGTGATGCCAAGGCTTTCGACTTCACGTTTGTCCGACGAAATTTCGGCAAAGCGGGTCTGAACATTATAGGCGCGTTCCCGCTCCCATTCGAGAAATTGCGGAATAAGTGCGGTAAAACGCGGCCACCAGACTGCTTCGATCTCAATGGGAATATCCATATCTGCAAAGAAATGTCGGCCAAACTCTTCAAGTTGCGTGGCTGCATCTGGTGAAAGCGGGTCTATACCTTCCTGGGTAAAATGCCCCAAAATATCGTGAAACAGTGTTCCACGTTCTGTGGCTGCCGGATCGCGGATCAGCGGCTCCAGCGGACGCAACTTCAGAATCTTTTTGGCAAAGATCGCATAAGGATCGCGACGAAGGGTTTCGATTTCCGTGACTGAAAAATGCTTGGGCCGCGCGCTTACAGGCGGTGTCGGTTCCGGGCGTTTGACAAAAGGCACATCAGGCGCCTGATCAATTTCACGCGCCCAATGGATAAAACGTTGCCCACGCGAGCGCATATCTTTGGTCACATCTGAACCCAGAACCGTTTCAAGCCGCTGCAACCAGCGCGACGGAATGGTTGGCGCATTATCAGAACGCTGCGAACGCGAAAGCACGACATGATCCATGCCAAGCGCCATTTGAAAATCATGTGCTGCAAGGCCGGTACGGCGCTCAGGTGGATCAAGCGCGATCATCGCCTTCATAGGGCGCGACATGAACGGGTCATTGCGCGTCTTGGCGGGCCATGTGCCTTCGTTGAGACCACCGATCACCAACGTATCCATGGTCTGCAAACGCGCTTCCAGCGCACCCCAGATGAAGACGCGGGGATGCCCGCCCGGATGCGGCTTGACGGTTTCGCCCGACATCAGAGCGTCAAGAATTGCGGGCCATTCAATAGCCTCAAAGTCCAGTCCCGCTTCGCTCGCGACAAGCTGACGCAGAAATGAAGCCAGCTTCTCGCCATGCTCGCCGGAATAATACCGCGTAACGCTGCCGCTTTCATCGCGTGCGAGATTTTCCAGCGCTTCCACAGTGGCCCGCGTAATCTCACCAATATCCGTTCGCCGGTTAATGATGGCAAAAGGTGCCAGCGGCGCAACAGCTTCCGACAAGCTCACGCAAAGCGCGCGCGCCGCTTCAATCATGTCAGGCGTAACAGTCGCGTGCCATGCCGGTTGCCATGACTGATTGGCACTTTCCTCCATGCGGCGATCAAAAAAGGCGGGAAGATCGATGATCGATGCCCTGCCCGTACCGCCCCGGAACGCCACCAGTTCAAGTGTTTCCGCAGCCAGTCGCCGCTCGATGCGCTTGCCGCCAAGCCGTAGCATCGGGTGCTTGACCAACGCTAACAGGGCCACAGGATCGCCGGGGTTGAATACGGTTTCGACCATGAGGCGCATCAGCGTCGCCGTTTCGATATCGCGCAAATGGCGACCGCCGGAATCATCGGCGTCGATGCCAAAGCGGGCGAGTTCGCCCACCACGCGGCGCGCGAGATTTCTATCGGCGGTCACCAATGCTGCAGTCTTGTTTTCATCACTAATCGCATCGCGCAGCGCCAGGGCCACTGCCAGCGCTTCCTCACGCTCATTAGCGGTTTCGATCAGATCGATCTTTTGTGCTGACTGCTGCAATGCTTCAGGACGCATATCCGCATCGCGGTTCAGCAGGCTCCATGCATCCGTGGTTTCCGCCGGGCGCAGTGCTTCCGCGACCACGCGTTCCAAAACGCGCTTGTTAACCGGCATATCTTCGATATGCTCGACATCTTCGCGTAATACCCCAATAGCCTGCAACAGCTTGTGAAGACCATATTGCGGATGTCCGAAGGTGGACGGATTATCATCCGAAGCCCCCAGCAGGTTCCACGCGCCTTCATCAAGATCACGGTCCAGTCCCGGCAGAACCACAGCACCTTGCGGCAGTCGGGCAATGACTGAAACGAGCTCGGCAGTCGCGGGAATAGAGCCTGTGGAACCAGCCGCAATCACAGGACCTTGCGGCGGATGATCGCGCAGTCGCCGCACCTCGCCCCAGATCAATTCATTGCGGTGCGCTGCCGGATTGGACAATTTGCGCTCTTCCAGAATTTCCGGCCAGAGTTTCGTGACGATATTAAGAAAGCCGAGCGTGACCTGCCACCAATCGGCAAGATCATCGGGCGCAATGCTGGCAAGCTCACTCCATTTGGCATTGTCGGTTTCGACCTGATCCATCAGGCCAGCCAGATCACGCGCAAGCCAAATCGCGTCAGAGGTTGTTGCAGGAACCGAAACATCATCGGTGCCGAACAGCGCCCGCACATGCGCAGGCAGCGATTCACGCCATGGACGAATGAGCCGCGCCAGCAGCAACAGCCGTTCAGCCTTGCCAATTGGCGGATTAAGATCAAATACGCCGCTTGTGGCTGCGTTGAAAAAAGCAGCGTCCTCATCCACATCACCCAGCGGGCGAATGGTCGGAAGGATCGCAGATTTAGCCGGATTCATATCGACCAGAATGGAACGAAGCGCACGCGCTGCACGGCGCGTCGGCACATAGATGGTCGCGTTCGCTAATGCCAGCGGATCAGAAGCATTGCCCGGAAAGCCTTCAATCAGGCGGCCTTCCAGAAGTGCCTTGGCAAAGGCCGGTAGAAACGCTGTGCCGGATGGAATCGAGAAAAGCTTCGGCCTCGTAATTGTCATTCCACCCTGCTCTCCTTACGCAATTGCGGAAAGCACAGCCTCCGCCTCGCCGATTGCTTCCGGTGTTCCCACCGTAAGCCAATGCCCGGTCATGGGCATACCATAAAGACGTCCGGCTGCAATGGCTTCATCAAAATAGCGGTTGAGCGATGAAACACCCGGCTCGGCTTTGGCAAAAATACGCGGATGAATGACTGCTGCACCAGCATAGATGACCGGGTCGCCGGCGACATCACGCAAACGGCGCAAGCGGCCCTCTTCATCCGCGACGAAATCGCCCTTGCCTTCAAAACCTGTTGCCTGATCGAGCCTTGCCGTCATGAGAAGAATATCCATGCGGGCATCGTCCCAGACATGCGCCAGCGCCGAAATATTCGGCTGCGCTTCATCACCAACCCAGAATGTATCGGCATTGAGTACGTAGAACGGCTTGCCTCCAAGCTGTGGCAGCACATTGACGATACCGCCTGCGGAATCCAGCAGTAGATCACGCTCGTCGGAAATCGTGATTTTCGGCTTTGAGCGACTGCCAAGATAATCGATCAGTTGGTCGGCTAAATAATGAACATTGACGATTGTATTCTCAACGCCTGCACCCGCCAGCGCATCCAAGCCCCAATCGATCAGCGGCTTGCCGGAAACCTTAACCAGTGGCTTGGGCATGGTTTCGGTGATCGGGCGCATACGCTTGCCAAGACCTGCTGCAAGCATGATCGCTGTATCAGGACGTGTCATTGTTTCTCCAGCAATGCGAGATCATCAAACCAGCGCGCGACCGGCGCCATGACCGGATGCTTTAAGACGCGGCCAAGATAGTCGTGAATGCGGGGCAGATGCGCGAGATAATGCGGCTTGCCATCACGTTCATCAAGCCGCACGAACAGACCCAGCAGCTTGGCGTTGCGCTGCGCCCCCATGGCAGCATACGCCATTCGGAAAGCCGCTTCGTCAAACACATGGCCAAGCTTGCGGCGTTCATCGCAATAGGCATCCACCACTGCCTTTTCGAGCTCCGGCGTAATCGTCACGCGCGCATCGAGTGCCAGCGACGCGACATCATAGGCAGCAGGGCCGATCATCGCGTCCTGAAAGTCAATTGTGCCAATCTTGTTTACGCCTTGCGCATCCTCAAACCAGAACAGGTTTGGCGAATGATAATCGCGCAGCAGCAGGCTTTTCTCGCAATCGGAAATGTCGTCGAGAACCGTATTCCATGCCGCTTCATAAGCCTCCGCTTCTGCATCAGTCAGCTTGCGACCCATCATACGTGGCGCATACCATTGCCCGACAAGACTCACTTCCATGATCATCGCATCACGATCAAAACGTGCAATGATGTGATCTGGATAGCCTTCAACCGGCGCATGATCAGGCCACTGAACCCCATGAAGGTGGGCAAGAAACCGTCCAGCCGCTTCATAGCGTTCAGCCACCGGCTCACCCGATGAAGCCCTGATGCCCTCAAGCCCAAGATTTTCGAGGATCAGCAGTCCTGCATCAATATCAACAGCGCGCATTTGCGGCACGCGCAGGCCATTTTTCGCAAGCAAATCATCAATGGCCACGAAGGCCTGAATATTCTCTGCAATATGCGCAAGCTGGCGATAGGACTTGCCGTTGCGCAAGGGCGGATCATAGGGCATCGCGGGCGCATTCATCAGAATTTCAACGCCGTGCGCACTATCGATAATCTCATATTTGCGGGGTGAAGCATCGCCCTGCAAATAGCGGCGCGTGGCCCCTGCCCGGTCGTTCTTTTCGAGAAAAGTGCGGATTTTCAACGTGCGCTCAAGACGAGCAATCGCAGCTTCTGTCCCGCGAATTACAATGCGACGCCCTGCTCCTTCATGGGTCAAGGTGACGGCAAAGCTCGGCTCTGGCAAAAAGCCTTCCGCCTGCTCCGGCCATTCGGACAGCACAACACCATCTTCGAGAAACTCGACCAGCCCCAGCTCGTCCAGCTCTTCGCCATGCGAAATCCGGTAAAGATCAGCGTGAGCGACGGGCAAGCGCAGCGCCTCATAGCTCTGCACCAGCGTGAATGTCGGGCTTGGCACCTCAAGCCCCTCATCATCGGCAATCGCACGGATGACGGCGCGTGCGAGCGAGGATTTACCAGCGCCCAGATCACCCGAAAGGGTGACGAGGTCGCCTTTGACCAGAGCAAGGGCAAAGTCTTCGCCAAAGCGTTTGGTCGCAGCCTCATCGGGCAGAAACAATTCAAGATGGAGTATAGGGTTACTGATTGGGGTGCTCATAAAGCCCCATTTACCTTATTCGGCGGCAACACGGAAGCTGCGTGCTTCCGCCGGGAAGCGACAAATAACGGTCGTACCAATATCTGCACCAGTTTCAATTTCCACGCGACCGCCATGCAGCTCGACAAAGCTCTTCACGATGGAGAGACCAAGCCCTACGCCGCGTCTGCGACCGCCATTCTGATAGGCCTGAAAACGCTTGAACACCGTATCCAGCACATCACCCGGCATGCCCGGACCGTCATCATGCACTGCAAACAGAATATCCGTGCCATCGCGCACAACTTGCAGCGAAACGGTCGAGCCTTCCGGTGCATAATTGGAAGCATTGGACAGGAGATTGAACAGCACCTGACGAACGCGATTGGCATCAGCTCTGAACACCTCAACATCGTCTGCGATTTCGATATTGAGCGCGATGTCGTGCTCTTGCAGACGCTCACTCACGCGCTTTGCCGCTGCCGAAATCTCGTCCATCACAGCAACATCGTCAATATCAAGCTGCATAATACCAGCATCGACGGTTGCAAGATCGAGAATGTCGTTGACGATCGTCAGAAGCACGGCGGACGACGTGCCAATGTGGTCGAGATATTCGAGCTGACGCTCATTGAGCGAACCGAAAGCTGGCGTTTGCAGCAGTTCGGTGAAGCCGATGATATTGGTCAGAGGCGAACGCAGTTCATAGGAAACATGCTGCACGAAATCGTTCTTGATCTGATCGGCAAGCGACAGCGCTTCGTTCTTTTCCTTCAGTGCCCGCTCAACACGCACCGTATCGCTGACATCGATAAAGGTCAGCATCGTCTGCCCCTTTGGCAGTGGCACGACGGCATAGGAAAGAATAACACCATCATCCAGTTCGACCTGTCCCATACGGCCATTGCGCTCATCAAGGAAGCCAGTGACAGAGGAAACAAAATCATCCCAGATGCCATCTCCACCACGCTGACCGCAAAGCTTGGAAATGGTCGAAATATGCGTTCCTTCAACGGTGATCGCATCAGGCAATGACCAGAGATCGGCAAAAGACGGGTTAGACAGACGCAGACGACCATCGGAACCGAACACCGCCACCGCTTCACCAAGATGGTCGAGCGTTTCGCCCTGCACCTTGATGAGTGTGTTATAGCGGGCTTCAAGCTGTAGCTGTTCCGTCATATTCTCAAAGAACCACGTCACGCCGCCTTGTGGATGCGGATTGGCCACCACACGCAATATGCGTGTATCCGGCAGATGCCACATATGCTCTTCCGGCTCGACAGCGCGATAAGCAGCAAGCATGGAATCCTTCCATTTGCGCCATTCTGGCTGCTCGGGAAGCTTGCCTTCCGAACGCAGGCGGTCAAACAGTAATGTGTTGCTCGGATGCGTTTCCAGCCAGGCTGTATCGAGCGACCAGAGCGAAACGAAAGCCTGATTAAAGAATTGCAGCTTCATATCTGGATCGAAGATCGCCACAGCGGTTGAAAGCTGATCGAGCGTCTCGGCATGGCTCTTCAATGTGCGACTTAATTCTTCGCGGATTTGTTCAACTTCACTGAGATCAAAGCCCAGACCGGCAGAACCAGCCTCTGCACTCACATCGGTTACATCGAAAACACGGCGGTCGCCGCGCACGACGGCAGGCAGCTTTTCATAAATATCCGGCTCGACAAAACGATCACGTTCCAGACGCTGACGCGCCTGCACGCCAAACAATTCACGACGCTCAGATATGGCCTGTGTGCCATCCACTGCATCCACAGCACGTGCATAGGCAGCATTAACCCATTCCAAGCGACCATCTGTACCGCGCAGCCAGACCGGCTGCTCAAGACGATCAAGCAAATGCCGCAGCAGTGACAATTTTTCAGACAATTCGCGGTTCTGCGCCTGAAGCGCTGCGCGCTCGGCCTGAACACCCTCAAGACCAAGGAAACGCACAATGGCAAAACTTCCCGAGGTGCGGCCATTGACGTCAAGCAGGGTGCCATTGCTGGTTTCGACCGTCAAATCAAAAGCATTCGCCTGCTCACGCAAGGCGGTTACCGCGCGCTCAAGCTCGGTCACGGATTGCGGACGCAGCCACCGGCCAAAAGCGAGGAAATGCGAGCGATCCTGTGGCGCCCCGCTATCAAAGGGGAGTTGGCCGACAACATCAGCGCGTGCGCCATTGGCGTCCCAGACAATTGCGCGCTGATCTTTGAGATTAAGCAGCGCCTCACTGCGCTGCACGGCCAGATTCATATCTGAAAGGCGCGACCGCAGCTCATTGTTTTCCTGTGCGGTTTTGGAACGGTCCCGGATCAGCCAGCCAGCCGAGAGGAGGGCTGCACCTAAGGCGCCCAGAAAAATCGAAAACTGGATGACTTCAAAAGCACCCACGCTGCCACCAAAGGGCAGAGTAATACGCGTTGCGTTCTCAGTGCCTTGTGCAAAAGCTGGAACAACCGCAATCAACGCGGCGAAAGAGACTGAAGCCTTCAGAACAACCCGTTTCAGAGGATGGAAGCCAAGCGAAAGCGATGCTTTCAGGTGCCTGCCTGCGCTGATTGCAGATTTACTCCGCAAACTCCCCGTTGAGCCAAGTTCTGGCATATCTTCCGTGTCTCCGCCGCCCGGCTGCCGATCCTTAAAAAGGCGCTGCCGTATTTCAAAAAACGTCATTCTGTCTCTCTCACATCGCCAAATGCAAAGAGCCAGACATGTCTCGCAGATGAATACGCCACCCGTCTTCCACCCCAAATGGCAAAAAACGCTGAACGCAGACACCCGTCAAAACACATTGATTCGTCTTCACAATACCCTTCTGGGGATTCCGCGTGAAGCATGATACGCGCAAAAATAAAGGCCGGGCAGTGTTAAACTGTCCAGCCTACAAGATGTAGCAGTATGGTTAACAGATAATTAATACCTGTAGTGTTCCGACTTGAATGGGCCTTGTGGAGTGACACCAATATAAGCGGCCTGTTCATCCGAAAGCACGGTCAATTTAGCGCCGAGCTTGTCGAGATGCAGACGAGCAACCTTTTCATCAAGGTGCTTTGGCAGAACATAGACTTCGTTCTTATACGCGTCCGTACGCGTGAAGAGTTCGATCTGACCGAGAACCTGATTGGTGAAGGAAGCCGACATCACGAAGCTTGGATGGCCGGTTGCGTTGCCGAGATTGAGCAGACGCCCTTCCGACAGAAGGATAATGCGCTTGCCATCCGGGAATTCGACCAGATCAACCTGTGGCTTAACATTGGTCCATTTCAGGTTACGCAGTCCTGCAACCTGAATTTCATTATCGAAGTGACCGATATTGCCAACAATCGCCATATCTTTGAGCTTGCGCATATGGTCAAGCGTGATGACGTCTTTGTTGCCGGTTGTCGAGATCACGATGTCAGCGGTCGAAGCCGCATCATCAAGGGTTACGACTTCAAATCCGTCCATTGCAGCCTGAAGCGCGCAGATTGGATCAACTTCCGTGACCTTCACGCGGGCACCAGCACCAGCGAGCGATGCAGCCGAGCCTTTACCAACGTCACCATAGCCGCAAACGACAGCAACCTTGCCAGCCATCATCACGTCTGTGCCGCGACGGATACCGTCTACCAGCGATTCCTTACAGCCGTACTTGTTGTCGAACTTCGACTTGGTGACGCTGTCATTGACGTTGATTGCCGGGAAGGGCAGGAGGCCTTTCTTCTGCAACTGGTAGAGGCGATTAACGCCTGTGGTTGTTTCTTCGGTCACACCCTTGATCGCATCGCGCTGACGCGTAAAGAAGCCAGGCGTTTCGGCCATGCGCTTCTTGATTTGTGCAAACAGAACTTCTTCTTCTTCGCTTTCAGGCTTGGAAAGAACGTCTTCACCAGCTTCAGCGCGGGCGCCGATGAGGATATACATGGTGGCATCACCACCATCATCGAGGATCATGTTGGATGGTTCGCCATCCGTCCACTGGAAGATCTTGTCGGTATAAGTCCAGTATTCTTCAAGCGTTTCGCCCTTGATAGCGAAAACCGGCGTACCAGTTGCAGCGATTGCTGCCGCAGCATGATCCTGAGTCGAAAAAATATTGCAGGACGCCCAGCGCACATCAGCACCCAGTGCCTTCAGCGTTTCAATGAGCACGGCGGTCTGGATCGTCATATGTAGCGAACCAGAAATACGTGCGCCCTTGAGCGGCTGCGATTTGCCAAACTCTTCGCGCGCGGCCATCAGGCCCGGCATTTCCGTTTCGGCAATATCGAGTTCTTTGCGGCCCCAATCGGCGAGGCTAAGATCCTTGACGACGAAATCCTGACTTGCGGTCATCATCTGCTCCAATCAAATTGATTTTGAAGCCCCGAAACAAAAAACTATCGGAGAAGGGGCTTCGACTGGCCATTTGATTAGCAGATCAACCGCATCAGCACAACATCACATAAAGAGTTCTTTATGTGTGCATATTAACTTAGCGATATTTTTTGAATATCAGGCTTCTTCGCCAAATTTATCAGCGATAAGCGCCTGAAGCCCATCGAGCACCGCATCAGCCTGTTCACCCGATGCGTGCACTTCAATGCAGCAGCCCGGCGAGGCTGCCAGCATCATCAAGCCCATGATAGAGGTGCCACCCACCGTCATGCCATCCTTGCTCACGCGGACATGGGCATCAAAGCTATCCACAAGCTGTACAAATTTCGCGGAAGCGCGCGCATGAAGACCACGCTTATTGACGATCTCGAACGAGCGGGAGAGCGCGCTATCAGCATCATATTCGCCAGTAACAACCACGGTGGGATGCATGAATTACTTTCCTGTCAGGACCTGGCTTGCAACATTGATGTACTTGCGTCCTGCGTCCTGCGCCTCGCGCAGAGCTGTCTTGATGTCTCCACCGATACGAACGCTGGAAAGCTTGATCAGCATCGGCAGATTCACGCCTGCTATGACCTCGATCTTGCCCTCTTCCATCACCGAAATTGCGAGATTGGACGGAGTTCCACCAAACATATCGGTCAGAACGATAACACCGCTGCCACTATCGGCGCGCTCCACCGCATCCACGATATCGCGGCGGCGCTGTTCCATGTCATCTTCGGCACCGATACAAACGGTCTCGAAATTGTCTTGCGGGCCAACCACATGCACCACAGCATGGAGAAACTCTTCGGCCAGCCTTCCGTGCGTAACAAGCACGAGTCCGATCATACTTTAAAAGCTCCTGTCGCGTGCCCGCCGCTCAACCCCTTCAAAGGCGCAGATGACACAAAAATCGCCGGAACCCAGCCGACGAGTTGTGCATCTTGGCATTGCAAATCTTGATAGCAAGTGAAAAATTTCACTTTTGCCTTGAAAAAAGCAAAATGCCGCAGTGTTGAGCATTTCTTTCAGCGAAGCACTTAAGGCCAGGTTTTATAAAACAGGCTTGCCTCGATAGCACGCGAAACTGCGTTAGAATCGCCGTTTGACGAGAGTTCAGGCAACAACAGACGCGGAATTTCGATGCCTTCAAACTGCCAATTCTCGCCGCTTGGATAACGTTCAGCCTCTTCGCGGCTAACCAGAATGACAACAAGATCGAGTGGCGTCTGTTTCACATAAGCAACAGTGAAAAGACCCGCTCCTCGAATTTCGACACCGCCGGCGAGAGAATCGGGAACGCTGGCTATCAGCTTACTGCCATCCACATGCAACAACGTGCGGTCATCAGAAACAAGTAAAGCCTCTTCCCCGCGCGTCACTGCGCGCTCAATCAACGTCAGCGCTGTCTCTGTTTTTCCTGTGCCTGATTTTCCCATCAGCATCACGCCACGACCGCGTATTTGCACCGTCGTTGCGTGAAGACCACTTTTCTGTTCTTCCGGCGTCATGTCAGGTCACGCTATAGCTGGCAGATCAACGATAAAGCGTGCACCCTTCATCTGATCCGGCTCATCATCATTGACGATATTTTCTGCACTCAATGTGCCGCCATGCGCTTCAATAATCTGGCGGCTGATCGAGAGACCAAGGCCGGAATTCTGACCAAAAGCCTCTGAAGCCGGGCGATCCGTGTAGAACCGCTCGAAAATGCGTTCGATATTCTCGATCGGAATGCCGGGGCCATTATCTTCGACAAGAACGCGCACACGATTGCCTTCGCCGCTTAACGTAACCACGATACGGCCCGTATCTTCCGGCACAAAAGACCGCGCATTTTCGATTAGATTGCTGATCACCTGTCCGAGGCGAAGATCATGTCCTGCAACGAAGAAGCCCTTCTTGCCAGACGGCAATTTGCCTGTATTGAAAACAATCTCGGTGCCAACCTTGTTACGACGGACTTCGCGCGCTGCAAGAACCAGATTGTTGAGCAGCGTCTTCATATCCACGCGGTCGGAATGTTCGCGCGCAAGCTCCGCATCAAGGCGTGACGCATCCGAAATATCGGTAATCAAACGATCAAGACGCCGCACATCATGCTGAATGACATCAAGCAGGCGATTGCGGGAATTATCATTTTTCGCAAGCGGCAGCGTTTCAACAGCGCTGCGCAACGAGGTGAGAGGGTTTTTCAGCTCGTGACTTACATCGGCTGCGAAGCTCTCAATGGCCTCGATTCGCGTATAGAGCGCATCGGTCATCGCGCGAATGGAAGTTGACAAATGGCCCACTTCATCCTGACGCGCGGAGAAATCCGGAATTTCCTCGCGGCTTTTTACGCCAAGGCGCACGCGGTCGGCAGCGGCTGCAAGTTTGCGCAACGGGCTTGCAATGGTCGACGCCAGAAACAGCGACAAGATCACCATCACCGCCGCAACAACGCCGAATACACGGAAAACCGCCATGCGTTCGCCCTGCACGATTTTGTCGATGTCATCGCCTTCGGTTGAAAGCAGAAGCACACCCAAAATCGCACGTGATTGCTGAATAGGAACGGCCACCGAAACAACCAGTTCACCCTGCTGGTTGCGGCGCTGCGCAGTCTGCGGCGAGCCGCTCAATGCGCGAACGATTTCCTGATAGGCAAGACCATTGCCGCCTGGCTGTTCCTGATAGAGAGGCAGGCCACCACCATAAAACAGACGTGAGAACCACATGGTAAAGCGTTCCCATGGGCTCGGTGCGTCTTCTTCAATAGCCGGCAGATCATAACGGAATACAGGACCGCCCGAAGCAAATGCCGGGGCATAAAGCGAACGGGAATCCAGCAGAAGATTGGCGTAATGATCGTAAATGCGGGCGCGTGTGCTGGTCGGCGAAATCAACTGACGCAGCAGAGGTGAGACTTTTTCCGGATTGATCGGAAATTCCCAATTGTCCGGAGAATCAGGCGAGGGGGTGATGCTTTGGCCTGCCTGAAGCTCCAGCAGCTTTTCAGGATCGATCATCAACGAATTGGTATCAACCGTTGCGGATGCAGAAATTGCTGCCGCGATAATTTTGCCCTGCGTCAGCAAACTTTCAATTTTGGCATCAATCAGCCCCTCACGGAACTGATTCATATAAAGAATACCGGAAACCAGAACGCCAAGGGCTGCAATGTTCAGAAACAGAATGCGGCGCGTCAGGCTTGAAAACAGAAACTGACCGAGAAACCGGCTGAAAGGTGCAAACAGACGCCGCAGAAGCAGCGAGCGTTGCCGCCGTGCCCTGCGTTCTCTCATTGTCATTGCGCTATCTTTACGGGTTTCGGCGACCATGTCGCTGCAATCTTGCCTTCTGAAACAATCGCCAGACTGAAATTGTCTGGCGATTTAATCTCTATATCATGCTTCGCGGAAGCGATAACCCACGCCATAAAGCGTTTCGATCATCTCAAAGTCGTCATCGACCGACTTGAACTTCTTGCGAAGACGCTTGATGTGGCTGTCGATGGTACGATCATCCACATAGACCTGCTCATCATAAGCGGCATCCATCAGCGCGTCACGGCTTTTCACAACACCGGGACGTTGGGCAAGCGAGTGCAGGATGAGAAATTCGGTGACAGTCAGCGTGACAGGTTCGCCCTTCCAGGTGCAGGTATGACGCTCCTGATCCATGACAAGCTGGCCACGCTCAAGCGACTTTGCCTGCTGTCCAGTGGGCTTTGCTGTGCCATCACGCGCAGCAACGCGGCGCAGAACAGCCTTGACACGCTCGACCAGAAGGCGCTGCGAGAACGGCTTGGTAATAAAATCATCCGCGCCCATCTTCAGGCCGAACAATTCATCGATCTCATCGTCCTTAGATGTCAGGAAGATGACGGGGAGGTCAGACTTCTGGCGCAGACGGCGCAGCAATTCCATGCCATCCATACGCGGCATCTTGATATCGAAGATTGCGAGGTTCGGCGGGCGGGACATCAACCCGTCCAGAGCAGAAGCCCCATCGGTATAGGTCTCGACGCGATAGCCTTCCGACTCCAGAGCAATGGAAACGGAGGTCAGAATATTGCGGTCATCGTCGACCAGCGCAATTGTCTGCGTTGCCGAAGCTTCCTTCATGCGAACCTTCTCCTTTGTTAACCGCCCCATTACAGCAGCGGTGCAAATCACCAAACGCCAGTAAGCGCGTTGATCTTATTACAGTCCTGCCGCTTGTGCAGTACAAATTAGGTACAAAATGTGGCAACGGCTCAACTTCCCGGCAAGACCACAGAAGGGTTTTTTCGCGATTGCTGGTGGCGTGGTTAACACTCTTGAGAACAGTTCCGGACTGTGGATAGCCATCATAACGTATAGATTAAACGATTTAAAAAAATTTCAAGATTTTTAAATCGATTAAATATTTGATTTAATTTGATTAATCTGTTTCTGACAGCCATCCCGTTTAAAAAGAGCGGGGCCAACCAAATTTTAAACCATATGGCGGAGAGACCATGAAAGAGATCGGCATCCATAATACTGCCGCTTCCATTTCCACTTCAGGATTGAAGGAACTGTCCGCAGTCTTTTATAATTTTGGACCGGCCCGGCTCTATGAAGAGACCATTCGCCGTGGCGAAGCAGAGCTTTCGGCAAAAGGAGCCCTTGTTGCTCGTACCGGTCAGCACACGGGTCGTTCGCCAAAAGACAAGTTCGTTGTGCGCGATGCAAACACCGAAGATCAGGTCTGGTGGGACAACAACAAGCCGATGACGCCGGAAGCTTTCGAACTTCTTTATGCCGATTTCATTGATCATGCGAAGGGCAAAGAGCTTTTCGTACAGGACCTGATCGGCGGCGCTGACGAAGACAACAAGATCAATGCGCGTGTTGTGACTGAATATGCATGGCATTCGCTGTTCATCCGCAACCTGCTGATCCGTCCGGAAGAATCGGCGCTAGCGTCTTACCTGCCGGAAATGACGATTATCGATCTGCCTTCCTTCAAAGCCGATCCTGCACGCTATGGCGTGCGCACCGAAACGGTGATCGCGGTCGATCTCACCCGCAAGATCGTGTTGATTGGCGGCACGTCCTATGCTGGGGAAATGAAAAAATCGGTCTTCACCGTCCTCAACTATCTGTTGCCTGCCAAGGGCGTCATGCCGATGCATTGTTCGGCCAATGAAGGCCCGAACGGCGATACGGCTGTCTTCTTCGGTCTGTCCGGCACCGGCAAGACGACGCTTTCCGCTGATCCGAGCCGCACGCTGATCGGCGATGATGAGCATGGCTGGGGCGAGCATGGCGTTTTCAACTTTGAAGGCGGCTGCTATGCCAAAACTATCCGCCTTTCTGCTGAAGCCGAGCCGGAAATCTACGCAACCACGCAGCGTTTCGGCACTGTGCTGGAAAACGTCGTGCTGAATGCCAACCGCCAGCCGGATTTCGACGATGGTTCGCTGACCGAAAACACCCGCTGCGCTTATCCGCTCGATTTCATTCCGAATGCGTCTGCATCGGGCAAGGGCAACCAGCCAAAGAACATTATCATGCTGACCGCCGATGCTTTTGGCGTTATGCCTCCGATTGCCAAGCTCACGCCTGCGCAGGCCATGTATCACTTCCTGTCCGGCTACACCGCAAAGGTTGCAGGGACCGAAAAGGGCGTGACCGAGCCTGAGGCAACGTTCTCGACCTGCTTTGGTGCGCCATTCATGCCGCGCCATCCATCGGAATACGGCAATCTGCTGCGCAAACTGATCGCTGAACACAAGGTCGATTGCTGGCTGGTCAACACCGGCTGGACCGGCGGCGCCTATGGCACCGGAAAGCGTATGCCGATCAAGGCTACCCGTGCGCTTCTTGCGGCAGCGCTCGACGGTTCGCTCAATAATGCCGAGTTCCGTACGGATCCGAATTTTGGCTTCGCCGTGCCGGTTGCGGTGCCAGGTGTGGATACGTCCATTCTCGATCCGCGTTCGACCTGGGCTGACAAGGCAGCTTACGACGCACAGGCGCAAAAACTTGTCGATATGTTCGTGAACAATTTCGAGAAGTTCGAAAGCCATGTCGATCATGATGTGCGCGATGCCGCGCCAGCAACGCAGATTGCGGCCGAGTAAGCGAAAATGAAATCCTGAGGAGGAGGGGAAGCCCGGCTGAAAGGCCGGGTTTTTCTTTTTTACAATGGATAGAGCGTCTCGCGCTTGATCCTATCCACCGCGCTCGCTCTATCCATTTGTTTTTGCGCAAGTCTTTATCCCAAAACTGGTTCCCACTTTTGGGAGACATGCGTTAGAAAGCGGTGTATCACTTGCCCTTATGGAAGAAAGCCGCACCATCATCCGCATCACAAACCGCCTGACGATCCACGAGGATCATCTTGAGGAGAGCTTTATCCGCTCGTCTGGTCCCGGTGGTCAAAACGTCAACAAGGTTTCGACCGCCGTGCAGCTGCGCTTTCATGCGGCACGCTCTGGCCTTCCCGAAGATGTGCTTTCCCGTCTTTTCAAGCTTGCCGGTCAGAAAGGCACCAAGGACGGTGATATACTGATCGAGGCCAATCGTTTTCGTACACAAGAGCGCAATCGCGAAGATGCGCGCGAGCGGATGATTGCTTTGATTCAAGAAGCCGCCGTTCCTCCGCCGCCGCCACGCAGAAAGACCAAGCCGACAAAAGGTTCTGTCGAACGCCGCCTCAAGGCCAAGTCAGGCCGCTCAGACATTAAAAAAGGCCGGGGCAAAGTTTCTTACGATTAAGCGCATCCCGAAAAGTGGGAACCGGTTTTTGGAAACAGATGCGCGTAAAGACAAATAGTCCATTCGCATTTTGGGAACAGACAACATGACAATCAATTATCACGAGCTTGAAACCAGCCATGGCCGCATTGCTGTGCGTGAAAGCGAGGGCCAAGGCGCGCCCCTCCTGATGATCCATGGCAATTCAAGTTCGGGTGCAATTTTCGCACCACAGCTCGAAGGCGAGATCGGCAAAAAATGGCGCGTGATAGCACCTGATCTTCCGGGCCATGGCAAATCTTCCGATGCGATTGATCCCGATCGCAGCTATTCGATGGAAGGCTATGCGGATGCGATGACGGAAGTCATGCAACAGCTCGGCATTGCCGATGCTGTCGTTTTCGGCTGGTCGCTCGGTGGTCATATCGGCATCGAGATGATTGCCCGTTATCCTGAAATGCGTGGCCTTATGATTACCGGAACCCCACCCGTAGCGCGTGAGGAAGTGGGGCAGGGGTTCAAGAGCGGGCCAGACATGGCGCTTGCCGGACAGGAAGTCTTTTCCGAGCGCGACGTGGATTCTTACGCACGCAGCACCTGTGGCGAACCATTCGAGGCATCGCTTCTCGATATTGTTGCCCGCACTGACGGCCGCGCTCGCCGCATCATGTTTGAAAAATTTGCCGCTGGCACTGGCGGCAACCAGCGCGACATCGTTGCTCAAGCGAAGCTTCCCATTGCAGTTGTCAATGGACGCGATGAACCTTTCGTCGAACTCGACTTTGTCTCCAAGGTGAAATTCGGGAATCTTTGGGAAGGTAAAACCCACGTTATCGACAATGCTGGACATGCGCCATTTCGCGAAACGCCGGCGGAATTTGATGCCTATCTTGCGCGTTTCATCGAGAGTTGCACAAAATAACTTTTTCAGTTCACCCGGCATCATTTGATGTCGTTTGACGGTTTCCTCATCAGGCCAGTACCCTAGGTAATCCTTAAGGATTGTGAAAAGGGTAAAATCATGGGCATGACTGTTGCGGATCTTCTGGCTCAAACCTTGGCCGAAGCAGGTGTTAAGCGCATCTGGGGGGTTACGGGCGATAGCCTTAACGGGCTCAATGACAGCCTCAGACGACTTGGCAAGATCGACTGGATGCATGTGCGGCATGAGGAAACCGCGGCCTTCGCTGCGGGGGCAGAAGCGGCTGTCACCGGCGAACTGGCCGTTTGTGCTGGCAGCTGTGGGCCCGGCAATCTGCACCTCATCAATGGACTTTTTGACTGTCACCGCAACCGCGAACCTGTGCTGGCGATTGCAGCCCATATTCCTTCATCGGAAATCGGTCTCGACTATTTTCAGGAAACCCATCCGCAGGAACTGTTCCGCGAGTGCAGCCATTTTGTTGAGCTGGTTTCCAACCCTGCACAAATGCCGGAAGTGCTGAACCGCGCCATGCGCGCGGCCATCGGCAAGCGCGGTGTGGCCGTGATCGTCATTCCGGGTGACGTTGCACTCAAGCAGGCACCTGAAGGAGCAAAGCAGACCTGGACGCCGATCTCGCTTCCCCGCATGGTTCCGTCAGATCAGGATGTCACAAAGCTCGCAGATATTCTCAACGGTTCTGAGAAGATCACCATTCTGGCAGGCAGTGGCTGCGCGGGTGCGCATGATGCAGTCGTTTCATTGGCCGAACAGCTGGAAGCACCTGTGGTTCATGCGCTGCGCGGCAAAGAACATGTCGAATGGGACAATCCCTTTGATGTTGGCATGACCGGCCTGATCGGCTTTTCATCCGGCTATCACGCCATGCTCAACTGCGACACGCTGCTGATGCTTGGCACCAGTTTCCCTTATCGCAACTTCTATCCCGACAAGGCAAAGATCGTTCAGATAGACAATGATCCTTCACAGCTCGGACGCCGTGCGCCGCTTACATTGGGTGTGACGGGCGATGTATCGGAAACAATCGCAGCCCTTCTGCCGAAGCTCAAATCGGGTCGCAGCACGAAATTCCTTGATGCTGCAAAAACACATTACACGAAGGCGCGCGAGGCATTGGATGATCTGGCAGCGCCATCAAAACCCGGCCAGCCAATCCATCCGCAATATCTCACCCGACTCGTCAATGAGATTGCCGATGAAGATGCAATCTTCAGCGCCGATGTCGGCACGCCAACTGTTTGGGCTGCGCGCTACCTCACCATGAATGGCAAGCGTCGCCTGCTTGGTTCGTTCAATCATGGCTCAATGGCCAATGCCATGCTTCAGGCATTGGGCGCAAAGGCTGCGGCACCGGAACGGCAGGTCGTTTCGCTGTCGGGCGATGGTGGTTTCACCATGATGATGGGCGACTTCCTGTCATTGAAACAGCTCAATCTGCCCGCCAAGATCATTGTTTATAACAATGGCTCACTTGGCTTCGTCGCGATGGAAATGAAAGCGGGTGGCTATCTGACCTCCGGGACCGACCTCGAAAACCCGAATTTTGCAGCCATGGCGGAAGCCATCGGTATCAAAGGTTTTCGCGTAGAGGAATCCGCTGATCTGCCGGAGGCATTAAAGCAGGCTTTTGCGCATGACGGTCCGGTTCTGGTCGATGTGGTGACAGCCAAGCAGGAACTGGTGATGCCGCCCAAGATCAAGGCCGAGCAGGCGAAGGGCTTCAGCCTTTATATGCTCAAAGCCATCATCAGCGGTCGTGGCGATGAAATCGTCGAACTGGCAAAGACCAATCTGGCCCGGTAAAAAATAGCGGGCGGCAAGATCAAGCCGCCCGCTTTCATCATGCTTTTAAGAGAAGCCTTTAAAACCACTGCCCGAAGCGCCGGATATACAAAGCCTTGGTGATTTGCGCGAGCACGCAATATGCAACCAATGTCACAACAAGCCATGGGAAATAGCTCAGAGGCAAAGGCACCAGGCCAACAGAGGCGCCAATCGACGAGAATGGCAGATAAATGCCGATGGCCATAATGAGTGCTGTCATGAGCATCACCGGCACAGCTGCTGTGCTCTGAATGAAAGGAATTTTCTGCGTGCGCAGCATGTGGACCACCAGCGTCTGCGACAATAGCCCTTCAATGAACCAGCCCGACTGGAACAACGATTGCATTTCGACCGAATTGGCTGCGAACACATACCACATAAGTGCGAAAGTCGTCATATCGAAGATCGATGACGTCGGTCCAACAAAGATCATAAACCGACCGATATTGGGCGCATCCCACTTACGTGGTTTTTGGACGAACTCCATGTCCATTCGGTCCCAAGGCAGGGAAAGCTGCGAAATATCGTACATCAGATTCTGTATCAGAAGCTGTATCGCCAGCATCGGCATGAAGGGTAAGAAAATGCTGGCAACCAGAACTGAGAAGACATTTCCGAAGTTCGAACTTGCCGTCATATTGAGATATTTAATGATATTTCCGAAAGTCTCGCGACCTTTGATAACACCTTTCTCAAGCACCATCAGGCTTTTTTCAAGCAGTATGATATCGGCAGATTCCTTGGCAATATCCGCGCCACTATCCACTGAAATGCCGACATCGGCATCGCGAAGGGCTGGGGCATCATTAATTCCGTCACCAAGAAATCCAACTGTATGACCATTGGCCTGCAGCATCTTGAGAACACGCGATTTCTGTAACGGCGTGAGCTTGGCAAAAACAGTGCGTTCTTCGACCAGTTTCTGCAGGGTAGCGTCGTCGAATTTTTCAATCTCGCGCCCCAAAAGCGGAATGCCCGGCTCCAGCCCCACTTCACGACAGACTTTGACGCTGACAATTTCATTGTCACCTGTCAGAAGCTTTACAGTAACTCCATAGTCCCGAAGCGCTGCAAGGGCAGCGCGTGCGCTATCCTTTGGCGGATCAAGGAAGGTTAGAAATCCTTCAATAACGATATCGGCTTCATCTTCGGTGCTGTATTCCGGCTTGATGGCATCGCCAGTGAGTTCGCGTGTTCCCAGCAGAAGCACCCGCAACCCATCTTCATTATAGGATCGGGCCAATGCTTTCAGCCGATCACGCTGGGTTTGATCAAGTGGCAAAATGGTGCGACCGTCACGCAAATGCGTTGCGATTGCAAGCATCTCTTCTACCGCACCTTTTACCACCATCAGATTTTCATTATTTGGCCCCTCAAGGACGACCGATAGACGACGACGCACAAAGTCGAAGGGCAACTCATCGACCTTTTGGTAGAACTTGTCTTTGCCAAAGCCCGCCTTTTCAGCAAAATTCAACACGGCCTGATCCATGAGATTTTTCATGCCGCTTTGATGATAACTATTAAGCCAGGCAAGCTTGAACACACGTTCGTTGCTTTTTCCCTTAGCATCCAGATGATGCTCAAGAATGATGTGATCCTGTGTAAGCGTGCCCGTCTTGTCAGTGCACAGCACATCCATCGCTCCAAAGTTCTGGATGGCATTGATGCGCTTAACCACCACCTTTTGCTGCGCCAGTGCAACCGCACCTTTTGCAAGATTGGATGAAACGATCATCGGCAACATTTCGGGTGTGAGGCCGACGGCAACTGCCAATGCAAACAAAAAGGCCTCGCCCCAATCGCCTTTGGTAATACCATTGATCAGCATAACGAGTGGAACCATTACCAGCATGAAGCGGATCAAAAGCCAGCTTACGCTGTTCACCCCACGATCAAACGAGGTTTCGGCACGCGATCCAACCAGCACTTTTGCCAGCGAACCAAAATAGGTACGCGCTCCTGTGGCGACCACAAGTGCGGTGGCAGTACCGCTGACAACATTGGTGCCCATGAAGCAGACATTGGGTAAATCAAGCGGACCCGCGTCCGCGTCAATGACACCACTCGCTGATTTTTCCATCACAAAGCCGAGCGTGTCGTATTTCTCCACCGGAATAGATTCGCCAGTGAGTGCAGCTTGACTGACAAAAAGATCGCGCGAAACAATAAGCCTTATATCGGCCGGGATCATATCACCAGCAGATAGCCGGATAACATCACCAGCCACCAGTTCCTGAATTGGCAATTCCATGAATTGAGGCTCAGATTGAACTTCCGGGCGTCGTTGCACAGTGGCTGTGGTACGAACCATAGCCTGCAAGGCTTCAGCGGCCTTGCAGGAGCGATATTCCTGCCAAAACCGTAAAATGCCGGACAAAAGCACGAGCGTCATTATGATGCTGACGCCGGTATAATCTGCGTCGTCACCGTTTTTAAGCGGCCAGATAATATCCGTGAAGCTGCTGACAACGGCCAGCGTCGTCAGAACTACAACGAAAGGATTCTTGAAAGCAAGCAGCAATTGCAGCAGTGCATGAGGCCGCCTCTCATGAGCAACCTCATTGCGACCGTCTCGCTGTAAGCGAATGCGGGCTTCTGCAAAAGTGAGGCCATTCAATTGCCCCCGCACATTGGCAAGTGTGGTTTCAATGCTGTTTTGGGCTTCACGCGCAGCCCGCATGGAAAGCCGTTGGCTCGACTGATGATTACTATTTGGAGCCGTCTTAACGTTCTTGTTTTTCGTGTTGGTATTCATTATCGCCTCCCGCCGCACTTAAGGCAGAAAAGCGGTCAACACAGTCCTTCAAATCAGGACAGACGAGAGCGCGGCTTCTATGGCCTATGCGGTCGATAAGGGTTGGATTTGCAGTAAAGAAATGCCCGCTGCACCGTGCCCATCAGCATCAATGCAGCGAGCTTACTGGCGCCGTCACTCATGATGTGCTCCTTGAATATGGACCGAACTCATATGCTCATTCCTAGATCAGGCCATCATTTTATGAAATGAAGTCCTGCCTGACAGGCTTTTTCTTGAACCTTCTGAACTATCACGTCAAATCCAAGAAATAGGTGGCTAGAAGAACGGAGAGCGTATTTTTGAATGTTTTCTTGTCTTGACCATTTTATAGTGAGATGTAGTCTGTAACCTATTGATTGGCCGCGATAAGCGCGAGATATCTCTGGTTCTGATATTAGATTTTATGCATCTATAGGTTTGCAACAGCAGGGAGATTTGCCCATGGGAATTTTCGATTTCGTGAAGTCAGTTGGAACCAAGCTTGGTTTCGGAGAAAATGAACCCAAAGCCGATGACCTCAAGAAAGAGCTCGACTCACATAATCTTGGCACCGATGGCGTGCAGGTGAGTGTGCAGGGTGACAAGGCAGTCCTGACCGGCAACGTGAAGGATCAATCGGCTTTTGAAAAAGCCATCATCGCTGTCGGCAACTCGCTTGGTGTTTCCAAAGTGGAAGCCTCGGAACTGAAAGTCGGTGGCGCCGGAACGACCGGTGCTGAGCCTGTCTTCTACACAGTCAAGAAGGGCGACAATCTTTGGAAAATTGCCGAAGCGCAATATGGCAAAGGCAATGGCGCAAAGAATGACATCATCTTTGAAGCCAACAAACCGATGCTGACGCATCCGGACAAAATTTATCCGGGTCAGGTGCTGCGCATTCCGCCGCTCTAAGGCCGATATTCAACCCTATGCAACACGCCTCGCTGTTTAAAGCAGTGAGGCGTTGTCTTTTTATAAGCATCCGCACCGATCTATGAGAAAAGACAATTGGAAGAGCAAAGAGTTTTCGGTGCATGCGTGTTTTTTCAACTTGTGCCTTTCTTCCTCCGCAAAAACCCATAAAAATCACTTCCACAATATCCGAAGCAGAAACGGAGATGCTGGATGAAGGGTTTTTGGGCGGGCGCTTTCGCAGTCACAATGTTAGCGAGCACGGTATCTTTTGGTTACGCGGCAGACAGCGAGCCAAAATGGCACACCTCTTCCAGCCTCGTTGGCGAACCCAAATATCCGGCTGGTTTCAAGCATTATGACCATGTGAATCCTGATGCGCCGAAAGGTGGCGCGCTCAATCAGGTCGCGGTTGGCACATTCAACAGCTTCAACCCTTATGTTGTTCAAGGTGTGCCAGCCGCTGGCCTCGCCCCATTCGGCGGCGGGATGCTTTACGACACATTGATGAGCGACTCTCTTGATCAAGGCTCAACACAATATCCGCTGATCGCCGAAGCCCTACAATTTCCTGATGATTATTCGTGGGTGAAGTTTAAGCTCAATCCCAATGCGAAATGGCATGATGGGCAGCCAATCACTGTCGATGACGTCATCTGGTCGTTCGACGTGCTGAAAAAGCAGTCTCCCATGTATAATAAATATTATGGCGACGTCGAAAAAGCCGAAAAGACCGGCGACCATGAAGTGAAGTTCACCTTCTCAGAAAAGGGCAATCGCGAACTTCCGCAAATCTTAGGACAGCTTGCCGTTCTTCCGAAGCACTGGTGGGAAGGCAAAGATGCGCAGGGAAAACAACGCGACATCAGCCGCCCGACACTCGAAATTCCGCTGGGGTCTGCTGCTTATAAAATCAAAAGCGCCGTCCCGGGAAGTTCGGTCGTATGGGAGCGCGTTGCCGATTATTGGGGCAAGGATTTGCCCGATAGTGTTGGCCGCAACAATTTTGATGAAGTGCGTTACGAGTATTACTTAAGCGAGGACGCAACCTGGGAAGCCTTCAAAAAAGGCGGCCAATACGATTATCGCAATGAGAACCGGGCGCAGCGCTGGGCCGAGCAATATAATTTTCCGGCAGTTCAACGCGGCGATGTGGTGAAAAAGTCGTTCCCATATAATGCTGTCGGGCGGATGCAGGGCTATTTCCTCAACACCCGCAAAGACAAGTTCAAGGATCCGAAAGTGCGTGAAGCGCTAACATACGCTTTCGATTTTGAAACCATGAACCGGTTGCTATTCTTCAACCAATATACCCGCATCAACAGCTATTTCTCCGGCAATGAATTGCAGCTCGATGGTCCGCCAACGGCTGAAGAAAAAGCCATTCTTGAAACGGTAAAAGATGCGCTGCCCGCAGCAGCCCTCACAGACGAGTTCAAAGCGCCCGTTTATGACACGCCACAGGCAACACGCGATAATTTGCGAAAAGCGCTGCAACTCTTTGGTGAAGCAGGCTGGAAACTACAGAACAATAAGCTGGTTGATGCCAATGGCAAGCAGTTCACGATTGAGTTTTTAGATGACGGCCCAACATTTGAGCGCGTCCACAATCTCTATATCCAAAACCTGAAAAAGATCGGTATTGATGCGCGAATTCGCACCGTCGATGCTGCACAGTATCAGGCCCGCCTCAATGACTTCGACTATGATGTGATATCGTCTGTCACCCCGCAAACTGCCTCGCCGGGCAACGAGCAGCGCGATATGTGGGGCTCGAAAGCAGCGGACTTTAAAGGCAGCCGCAACTATGCGGGTATCAAGAATCCAGCCATCGACAAGCTGATTGATCGCATCATCTATGCGAAAGATCGCGACGAACTGGTGGCGGCAAGTCACGCGCTCGATCGTGCATTGTTGTGGAACTACTACGTCATTCCACAATGGTATTCGGACCACATCAATGTGGCTTATTGGAACAAGTTCGGGATGCCCGATAAGCAGCCCGATTATATGGGAATTGACCCGTTTTCGTGGTGGATAGATCCTGTAAAGGAAGCAAAAATCAAGACTGGCGCCCAATAGAGTATCGATAGAATGACAACTCTTCGCATGGATCGCCGCCATTTTCTCGGGCTCTCAGGCAGTGCAGCGATCGCTGCCTGCCTGCCAGAAATTGCTTTTGCAAAGCTTGCCGTCGACAAGCCCTTGCATGGATTATCAGCCTTTGGCGAACTGAAATACCCGCCCGAATTCACGCATTTCGATTATGTGAACCCGGATGCACCCAAAGGCGGCACGTTCACGCTCGCGCCCAATACATGGTACTGGAATCAAAACACTGCCACCTTCAACACGCTGAATACATTGACTTTCAAGGGTGACGCGCCGCCACGCATGGAGCTGACCTTTGATGGGCTCATGGCATCAGCGCTTGATGAGCCGGATGCGGTCTATGGACTGATTGCTGAAAGCGTCACGCTCTCCAAAGATCGGCGCACCTGTCTCTTTAAACTGCGCAAGGAAGCACGCTTTCACGATGGTTCGCCGATTGAAGCGAAAGACGTGGTATTCACGTACACGACGCTGAAAGAAAAGGGCCATCCGCTTATCCGGCAAACGCTTGCCGCGCTCGAGACTGTAAAGGAAATTGGGAGCAGCCAAGTCGAGATGCACTTTGCTGCAGACCGCGGTGTCGGCGCTATTCTTGATGCGGTGACGCTACCGATATTATCGAAAGACTGGTTTAAGGATCGTGATTTCGATGCGTCCAACATGGATGTGATCCTCGGATCGGGCGCTTATCGCGTCGGAAAAGTGGTTGCTGGTCAGTCAATCGAATATGATCGTGTTGACGACTATTGGGCCAAAGATTTGCCTGTGCAGCGCGGTTCCAATAATTTCGATCATCTGAGGATCGAATTTTATCGTGATCGTCAGCCGGAATTTGAAGCTTTCAAGAAAGGCAATATCGACTTCCGGCAGGAAAGCGTCGCTAAAAACTGGGCTACGGCCTATGACTTCCCGGCGATTGAGCAGAAGAAGATTATCAAACGCACTTTTCCGCGAGAAAAGCGCCCTTTGATGCAGGCATGGGCGCTCAACCAGCGCCGCGAACGCTTTCGAGATCCACGGGTGCGCGAAGCAATCAATCTCTGTTTCGACTTTGAATGGACGAATGCGAACCTATTCTATTCGACCTATGAACGCTCGCAATCCAATTTCAATGGTTCCGATTTTCAGGCCGTGGGCTTGCCGACACCAGATGAAATGAAAGTGCTGGAACGCTATCGCGGTAAAATTCCCGATGCAGCCTTTGGTGAAGTCTCTCTCATGCCTGTCTCGGACGGCACCGGTCGCGATCGCAAACAGTTTTCGCGCGCGATTGAGCTGATGCATGCGGCGGGCTTTGAACGCAAAAACGGCCAGTTCCACGGTAAGAACGGCGAAAAATTCTCGCTGGAGATCCTCAGCAATTCAGAAAGCTTTTCGCGCATCTATAATCCGTTTGTGCAGAAGATGCGGGCAATTGGCATTGATGCCGGTTTGCGACTGGTCGATCCAAGCCAGTATCAGGCGCGAATACAGGATTTCGACTTCGATCTGGTGGGCATAGCGATGCAGTTTGGTGCAACGCCGACAAAAGAATCGCTCGCCAGCATGTTCGGCTCGGACTCAGCCAAGACACCGGGCAGCTATAATCTTCCGGGCACTTCAGACCCGATAATCGACGCATTGATCGACGATGTCGGACGGGTTTCCACTCGCGACGAGCTCATTGCAACGATACGGGTGTTAGATCGCTACTTGCGTATCCGGCTGGAGTGGATTCCAAATTGGACAGCAGCGAATCATCTGGTTGCCTATTGGGATCGTTTTGGCTTTAAGGAGCCGAAGCCCGATTATGGCTTTCCGGTCGAGACGCTTTGGTGGACTAAACCGTAATTTTTTAAAATATAAAGGCGAAACTATTGGCAAGCCGTGAGAGCAATCTGAACATGTGGGGCTGTGAGAGCTGATGGGCGCATATATTTTACGCCGCCTGCTTTTAATGATCCCGACGATCCTCGGCATTATGGCCATATCTTTTGCGGTCGTTCAATTTGCGCCCGGTGGACCTGTTGAACGCGTGATCGCGCAGCTCTCCGGTCAGGGTGGCGACGCTCTTGATCGTATTTCCGGCGGTGGCGCTGATGCCGGACAAACCGCTATCGATAGCGGCTCGGTCAATTCCAAATATCGCGGTGCGCAAGGTCTTGATCCACAATTCATTGCCGACCTTGAAAAGCAATTCGGCTTCGACAAGCCGCCGCTTGAGCGTTTTGGTCATATGCTCTGGAGCTACATGAGTTTCGATTTTGGCCGCAGCTACTTCCGTGACATCAGCGTCATCGACCTGATCAAAGAAAAAATGCCGGTTTCAATCTCACTCGGCCTTTGGCTTACATTCCTTTCCTATCTGATTTCGATTCCGCTTGGCATTCGCAAGGCGATCAAGGAAGGCACGCGCTTTGATACATGGACCAGCGCAATCATCATCGTCGGCTATGCAATTCCGAGTTTTCTGTTTGCAATCCTGCTGATTGTGCTTTTTGCGGGCGGCTCGTTCTTCGACTGGTTCCCGCTGCGCGGCCTCACATCGCCTGATTTTGCGAAAATGTCGCTCTGGGGCAAGATTGGCGATTATCTCTGGCACATGGTTCTACCCGTGACAGCACTTGTGCTTTCAGCCTTTGCCACGACAACGCTTCTGACCAAGAATTCATTTCTGGAAGAAATCCGCAAACAATATGTAACAACGGCACGCGCGAAGGGGCTTACGGAACATCAGGTGCTTTACCGCCACGTGTTTCGCAACGCCATGTTGATCGTCATTGCCGGTTTTCCAGGCGCATTTATCTCGGCCTTCTTTACCGGCTCACTGCTGATTGAAACGATCTTCTCGCTCGATGGACTGGGCCTGCTCGGTTATCAATCGATTATCAATCGCGATTATCCGGTCGTGTTTGCCAGCCTGTTTATTTTCTCGCTAATCGGCCTCTTGGTCGGGCTGTTGTCTGATCTGATGTACACATGGATTGACCCGCGCATCGACTTTGACCGGAGGGATGTGTGATGACAGACACCACTCTTACCCCTGCCGCAAAGCCCGTAAAGCGCCCATTTCTCTCGCCGCTCAATCGTCGGCGCTGGCAGAATTTTAAAGCCAATAGGCGTGGTTACTGGTCGCTGTGGATTTTCTTGTTCCTGCTCGTGGCGGCACTTTGCTCCGAGTTTATCGCCAACGATAAGCCCATCCTTGTTTCCTACAAGGGCGAGCTGCTGACGCCAGTTTTTGTTGATTACCCGGAAGAGAAATTTGGTGGTTTTTATGCGGTCACAGATTATCGCGATCCGGTGATACAGGACGAGATCAACAACAATGGCTGGGCGATCTGGCCGCCAGTCCGCTATTCCTACAACACCGTCAATAACGACATTCCGGAAGCTGCACCATCCAAGCCATTCTGGCTTTATACAGAAGAACAACGCTGCCAGCGTTATCCGCTGGGTGTGAATGATCCGAATTGTATTGTTGGCAATTTCAACTGGCTCGGCACAGACGATCAGGCGCGCGATGTGTTTGCGCGTGCGCTTTATGGCTTCCGCATTTCGGTGCTGTTCGGCCTGATCCTCACCTTCTTCTCCGCCGTCATCGGCGTGACCGCTGGTGCTGTGCAGGGCTATTTCGGCGGCTGGGTCGATCTGATCTTCCAGCGTGTCATCGAAATCTGGTCTTCGATTCCGGTTCTCTATCTGTTGCTCATTATAGCTGCGATATTACCACCCGGGTTCTGGGTCTTGCTCGGCATTATGCTATTGTTTTCATGGGTTGCCTTCGTTGGCGTTGTCCGCGCCGAATTCCTGCGTGCCAGAAACTTTGAATATGTGAATGCAGCCCGTGCGCTTGGCGTAAAAAACGGCACCATCATGTGGCGGCATCTGCTGCCCAATGCGATGGTGGCAACGCTGACCTTCCTGCCGTTCATTCTCAATGGTTCGATCACCACGCTGACCGCACTTGATTTCTTAGGCTTTGGCCTGCCGCCGGGTTCGGCTTCGCTCGGCGAATTGCTCGCGCAGGGCAAGAACAATCTTCAGGCACCCTGGCTTGGTATTACCGGCTTTGTGGTGATCTCGGTAATGCTATCGCTGCTGATTTTCATCGGTGAAGCAACGCGTGATGCATTCGATCCACGAAAGGCGTTTCAATGAGTGGGTCGATGAATAAGCCGTTGCTTTCTGTCCGCGACCTTTCCGTCGCTTTTCGCCAGAATGGTGAAGAACGGATTTCCGTGGACCGCGTTTCCTTCGACATTGCTGAAGGAGAAACCATAGCACTTGTGGGCGAATCGGGTTCTGGCAAGTCGGTATCAGCCCTCTCCATCCTCAAGCTTCTGCCCTATCCGGCTGCGAGCCATCCTTCCGGTGAGGTTATCTTCAACGGCAAGGATCTGATGAAGGCATCCGAGCCAGAGTTGCGGCGCGTGCGCGGCAATGATGTGACGATGATCTTTCAGGAGCCGATGACGTCGCTCAATCCGTTGCATACGGTGGAACGACAGATCGCTGAAATCCTGAAAATGCATCAGGGCATGGGTGATCAGGCGGCGCGCAAGCGCACGCTTGAGCTTCTGCATGAGGTTGGTATCCGCGAACCAGAAAAACGCCTTGCGTCCTTCCCGCATCAGCTTTCAGGCGGGCAGCGTCAGCGTGTGATGATCGCCATGGCGCTCGCCAACAAGCCAAAGCTGCTAATCGCCGACGAGCCGACAACCGCGCTTGATGTGACCGTTCAGGCACAGATTTTGGAACTTCTTGCGGAACTCAAAGCCTCGCAGGGCATGTCGATGCTCTTCATCACGCATGATCTTGGCATTGTGCGCAAGATCGCTGACCGGGTCTGCGTGATGAGCAAAGGCAAGATTGTCGAAGCTGGACCGACGAAAGAAATTTTCGAAAGTCCGCAGCATGACTATACAAAGCATCTGCTCGCGGCAGAACCAAAGGGCGAGCCGCCTGCTGCCGATCTCAATGCCAAAACCGTGATGGAAGGCAAAGACGTTCGCGTCTGGTTTCCGATCAAGAAGGGCTTTCTGCGCAAGACAGTCGATCATGTGAAAGCAGTGGACGGCATTGATGTGCAACTGCGTGCCGGCCAAACGCTTGGCGTTGTGGGGGAATCAGGCTCCGGCAAAACCACACTTGGTCTCGCGCTTTCACGGATGATCTCATCAAAAGGTGAGATTCGTTTTGACGGTCGCGATATTGCGCAATTCAGCTTCAAGGATATGCGTCCGCTGCGGCGCGAAATGCAGATCGTTTTTCAGGATCCATTCGGATCCCTCAGCCCACGCATGACCATCGCAGATATTATTGCGGAAGGGCTTCTGGTGCATGAACCAAAGCTGTCCGCCGATAATCGCGACGAGCGGGTTGTTTCTGCACTCAACGAAGTGAACCTCGATCCTGAAACCCGCTTCCGCTATCCGCACGAGTTTTCCGGTGGTCAGCGTCAGCGCATCGCGATTGCACGTGCCATGGTGCTCAATCCAAAATTCGTGATGCTGGATGAGCCAACCTCGGCGCTTGATATGAGCGTTCAGGCGCAGGTTGTCGATCTGCTGCGTGCATTGCAGAAGAAGCATGATCTGGCTTATCTTTTCATAAGCCACGACTTGAAAGTAGTGCGGGCACTGGCCAATGATGTACTGGTTATGCGCAATGGCAAAGCAGTCGAATACGGAACGTCAAAGGAAGTCTTTGCCAATCCAAAGACGGATTATACAAAAGCGTTGATGGCAGCGGCTTTCCACATGGAGGCCACACCGGGAGGAGTTAAGCAATGACAGGCAAAAATGATGGCAACATTCTTCTCGCAATAACCAATTGGGACCCGGCAACCTGGACCGATAGCTTCAAGGCGCATGCGCCTGAACGCAATGTCGTGACAGAGCGTGCTGAGAATGATCCAAACATCGAATATGCGCTTGTGTGGAAGCAGAAGCCCGGTTCTCTGGCCAATCTGCCGAACCTGAAAGTTATCTTTTCGCTGGGCGCTGGTGTGGATCATGTCTTCCATGATCCGCATATCCCGGATGTGCCCTTGGTGCGTGTCATTTCCGATGATCTCACCATGCGCATGACCGAATATGTGGTCTGGCAGGTGCTTGATCATCATCGTTTGGGCGCAAGCTATCGCAAGCAGCAGAAGAACCACGTCTGGCACGAAGATCCGCGCCAGCCAGCAGCCCATGAAGTGACAGTGGGCATCATGGGGCTTGGCGTGCTTGGCCGCGATGCAGCAGACAAGCTTAAAGTGCTAGGCTTCAATGTTACCGGCTGGAGCCGTCGTCCGCAGGAGATCGACGGTGTGCAGACCTTCAACGGCAAAGAAGGCTTTACACGCTTCCTCAAAACTGCCGATATTTTCGTCTGTCTTCTGCCTTTGACGCCAGACACCAAGGGCATCCTGTCCATGACCATGTTCGCACAATTGAAAAGCGATGGCCCACTGGGTGCGCCTGTGCTGATCAATGCGGGACGTGGCGGATTGCAGAATGAAGCCGACATTCTCGCGGCACTGGATCGTGGATTGCTGTCAGCGGTGACACTTGATGTGTTTAATCAGGAACCTTTGCCTTCTGACAGCCCACTCTGGACGCATCCGAAGGTGACGATCACCCCACATGCAGCCGCAAGCTCGTCTGCGAATGCGATTGTTCCGCAGATTATTCGTCAGATTGAAGCTTTTGAACGCGACGGAACGCTCGAAAACGTGGTTGACCGCGCTACGCAATATTAACAGGTTACCCGGCTAATCACCGTGCGCGATTAACTTGCGCATGGTGATCGACGTTGTGCGGTCAAACCCCGGATGAGATGTCTCGGCAATCTTGCGAAAGCCAAGCTTTTCAAAAACAGCGTGATTACGCGTGAGTTCTATCCGCGTTTGCAGTTCTAATTCTGGCTTGCCATGCGCAACAGCCTGCTGCTCTGCTTCTTCCATCAACCTGCGACCGATGCCTTGTCCCTCAAAAGCGGGCGCGACTGCGAGCTTCCCGAGATAGAAGTGATCGTCTTTTTCCTTGATAAACACACAACCAGCGAGTTGGTCACCGAGAAAAGCTGCAAAGCCCAGTTCGTCCCGGGCCTTGGTCTGCAAGTTTTCAACCGTTAACAAATGTGCGGACGATGGCGGGTCGATCACGCCATCCATATAAGCAAAGCTATCCCGAATAAGCTTGAGAAGCGCACCCCATTGCTGAAAATCTGCACCAATGGATGCAATGCGAACAGAATTCATTTGGGTTTGCGGGCCTTGTAACGAATGGTCTCAAAACGCACGTTCAATGCATTGTAGAGCAATAAGCGGCCCACAAGCGGTTCACCAATGCCTGTTACAAGCTTGATCACTTCCATAGCCTGCAAACTGCCAATCACACCCGGCAGCACGCCAAGAACTCCAGCCTCAGCACAGGTGGGAACGGACCCCGCTGGCGGCATGTCTGGAAACAGATCTCGATAGGATGGGTTTTGTGTGCCGTCAGCGCCTTTTGCATAGGGCATGAGGACTGTCAGCGTGCCATCAAAGCGCCCCATAGCGCCTGAAACCAGCGGACGCTCGGCAAGCGCACTTGCGTCGGCCAAAGCATAACGAGTGGCGAAATTGTCCGAACCATCAACCACCACATCATACTGGCTGATTAAAGCCTGCGCATTTTCACCATTAAGCCGCAAGGCGTGCGTTTCGACACTCACATGCGGGTTGATGCGGGCGACAGACGCTTTGGCGCTCTGAACCTTACTCTGCCCCACGCTGTCTGTGTCGTGGATCACCTGCCTTTGCAGGTTGGAGAGCGAAACGGTATCGTCATCGACAAGGCCAAGTGTGCCAACGCCTGCTGCAGCCAGATATTGCAGCACCGGCGCGCCAAGCCCACCTGCGCCGACAATCAGCACACGAGCAGCTTTGAGCTTCTGCTGACCCGGTCCGCCGATTTCCGGCAGCACGATATGGCGCGCATAGCGCTCTAGTTCTTCATTTGAAAAAGGCTTTGATGATGCATTCATGATGCTTGAACATAAGCCTGCTCACATGCGCTGTCAGCGACTATTTTCAGATTTTCGTCAGTTCGCCTGCTGCGACATTGAAAAACTGTGCGTCGCCTTCAAGCGCTTCAAACAGCGAACGGTCAGTGCCGGTCATGAAAGCCTGTCCGCCAAGATCATCAAGAATGCCGAACAGAGCCGCACGGCGTCCCGTATCGAGATGGGCGGCGATTTCATCGAGCAGCAAAATCGGTGCCATGCCGGAAAGCTCGCCCGTAAGACGGGCATGGGCGAGAATGAGGCCAATCAGCAGAGCCTTTTGTTCGCCCGTTGAACACAGCGCGGCAGGCATGGATTTGGGCCGATGCTGCACAATCAGGTCGGTGCGATGCGGACCCTCTAGCGTACGACCTGAAGCACGATCACGCGGACGACCATCGCGCAACTGACGGCGGAAGTCCTCTTCAAGATCAAGGGCTGCTTCCAGACCGATGCGCTGCTCAAGCGAACCTTCCAGAAAGCAATCAGCCTTCGGAAATGGACCATCGCTGGGTAATCGCTCAATCATCGCAGCAATCAGCCGCATCGCTTCCGCACGCGCTGCAGCGATAGCGATACCAAGCTCAGCCATCTGGCTTTCAATCGCATCCAGCCATTGATTGTCGCTGTTGCCGTCACTGAGAAGGCGATTGCGCGAGCGCATTGCCTTTTCATAATCCAGCACACGTTTGCCGTGGCCGGTATCAATGGCCAGCACCATGCGGTCAAGAAAGCGCCGCCTGTCCGATGCGCCACCCGTGAACAGCCCGTCCATTGACGGCACCACCCACAAAACACGCGCATAATCGAGAAGCTCGTCACCGGATGCTGCATTAGCGTTGATACGAACCTTGCGGCCACCTTCGCCGCCGCCCGCCGTCCCGGTGCCGATTTCGGCATCACCGTAGATCATGCAATCCAGTGTGGCGTGAATGGCAAAGCCATCATGTCCGGTTGTACGCGCGACATCATCATAAGATGCACGACGCAGCCCCCGCCCGGGAGATAGAAAAGAAAGCGCTTCAATAAGATTGGTTTTACCGGAGCCGTTTTCGCCTGTCAGCACCACATGGCCGGGGCCGAGTGGAATCGTGAGTTCCGCATAGTTACGGAAATCAGAAAGTTTAAGCCGCCGGACCGATACTCGATCCGGGCGGCTTTCTATGTTGTTTCTTGTTTCCACTATCCGCTTCTTTAAGGGCTGTCGCTATTCTGGTTATGGCGAGCCGGAAATGGTGGTTTTCGAGAACCGGAGCGCAGCGTACTGATAGTACGTGAGCACCGGATGCGGAGAAAAGCGCCATTTGCAGGCCGCCAGAGCCTGAATAGACGCCCTAGACGCGCATCGGCATCAGAACATAAAGCACATCTTCATCGCCGGTATCGCGCACAAGCGTTGGCGAGCCAGCATCAGCCAGCATGAAGACCGCATCCGAGCCCGAAAGCTGGCTGGTGATGTCGAGCAGATATTTCGAGTTGAAGCCGATGTCGATTGGATCATCATTATAATCGGCCGCAAGTTCATCGGTCGCGCTGCCCGAATCGGGATTGTTGACGGTGAGCGTCAACTGCCCATCAGCAATCGAAAGCTTGACCGCACGGCCGCGCTCGCTTGAAATGGTCGAAACACGATCAACGGAAGCTGCAAAATCCTGACGGCCAATCGTGAGCTTCTTATCATTGCCCGAAGGAATCACGCGCTGATAATCCGGGAATGTACCGTCGATCAGCTTGGACGTCAGAACAACCGAACCAACGGTAAATCTGATCTTTGCGTCAGATAACTCCACACCCACAACCGTATCGGGCACGTCGACGAGCTTCTGAAGCTCTGCGACGGTTTTGCGCGGAATGATGATACCCGGCATGCCTTCCGTGCCCGAAGGTGCTTCAAGTTCAGCACGCGCCAGACGATGACCATCGGTTGCTACTGCACGGAGCTTGAGCGCGCCATCGCTTTCAATGGCGTGAAAGTAAATACCGTTGAGGTAATACCGGGTTTCCTCCGTCGAGATCGCAAATTGGGTGCGATCAATCAGACGTTTCAAAGCTTGCGCCTCAATGCGGAACGTATGGGTAAATGAACCCGAAGTCAGTTCCGGGAAATCGGACTGTGGCAAGCATTGCAAGCGGAATGACGACTTGCCTGAGACAACCGACATCGAGCCGCCATCAGGATTGGTCGACAACATCACCTCTGCGCCGTCGGGAAGCTTGCGCACGATATCGTAAAGCAGATGTGCTGGAACTGTCGTAGCGCCGGACTGTTCGACCATCGCAGCCGTTGCTTCGTTGACTTCAAGGTCAAGGTCGGTGGCTTTCAGTGCAAGGCTCGCGCCCTCGGCTTGCAAAAGCACATTGGACAGAATCGGAATCGTGTTGCGGCGTTCAACAACGCGATGCACGTGATTGAGGGATTTAAGAAGGTTCGACCGTTCCAGGGTTACACGCATATTGAAACGCACTCGCTCTCTAGGACTGGGCAACCGCGCGACGAGCAGACACCCTTATCAATAAGGCGCTTACCGCGCCCGAAGGTTTGTTAGAGTGCCAGATTTATAAGCTTAAAAGCAAGCCCATGCCGCATCTCAAATCGACACGGTATGGGCTTTTTGTTGATAACCACTGTGAACAGCGGGGATGTCTGCGAAACTAGGCAGCCTGATCGTTAATCAGACGTTTCAACAATTCCAATTCCTGCGCAAGCTTGGCGTCAGCACCGACCAGATCTTCGATCTTGCGAACCGCGTGAAGAACGGTGGTGTGATCGCGACCGCCAAAGCGTCGGCCAATTTCCGGCAGAGAGCGCGGTGTCAACATCTTGGCCAGATACATGGCAACCTGACGCGGCTTGACGATAGTGCGGGTGCGGCGGCTCGACAGCAAATCCTGCTTCGAGACGTTGTAATGGCGTGCAACGATGCGCTGAATTTCTTCAATGCGAATGCGCTTTGGCTCGCCTACGCGGGTGAGATGACCAAGCAGTTCATCGACGCGATCGATAGAAAGATTAGGCTCGAACGACTGGCGGAACAGAAGCTGGTTGAAAGCGCCTTCCAGCTCGCGGCCCGATCCGGTAACGGTGCGGGCAACATGCGAAAGAATTTCATCGCTGATGTTCAGGCTTGGATCTTCAACCTGTGCCGCCGTCAGGCGACGGCGCATCATTTCAACGCGCATTTCATAATCTGGTGCTGCAACTTCAAGAGCCACGCCACCCTGAAGACGCGAGCGAACGCGGACATCAAGCGATTCCAGTTCCGATGGTGCACGATCAGCGGCAACAACAACCTGTTTGGCGCTATCGAGCAATGTGTTGAGCAGATGACAGAACTCATGCTGGATCGACTTGCCTTGCAGGAACTGCATGTCGTCGATGACCAGAAGGTCGATGTCGCGCAGCTGTTCCTTGAAAGACAACGCGTTGTTATCGCGGATAGCGGTCGCAAAGCGCCACATGAAATATTCAGCGGTCAGATAAACGACGCGTGCTTTTTCCTGGCGCTGCAGAGCGGCTGCGGCGATTGCCTGAAGCAGGTGGGTCTTACCAAGACCAACGGAGGCATGAATGAAAAGCGGATTAAAGCGAACTGCACTTGTGCCTGCTTCTGCAATGGTACGGGCGGCCGCCAAGGCCACACGGTTAGACGCGCCATCAATGAAGGAGTCGAACGTGTAACGCGGATCGAGCGGTGAGCCGAGAACAGCACCAGAGGCGGCAACCGATTCTGCAACAACGGCAGAACCACGCTTCTCCGCGCTTGGCTGGCCGACAGGAAAAGCCACCTTCTCGCGCACACCTGAAAGCGGCTTTGTTTCAGAGACTTCATTGGTTTCAGCAGGTGCTGCAGCACGAACCACACGGCTCATTCCGCGCACGACAACTTCGACTTTGAGAATCTGAGGGTTTTCTTCCTGCCACAACTCTGTCAGCAGGTCGGAATAGTGATTGTTGATCCAAGAGCGCAAGAAGGCTGTTGGAACCGACAAGCGAACAACGCTCTTGGAAAGATCGTCAAGCTTAAGGCGACCGAACCAGCTCGAATAGATCTCGCTGCCAACGCGGGCTTTAAGCTTTGCTGTCAGACGCTCAAAAACGTCATCACCGACTGAATTCTCAGCGCTCACCACGAGGCTGTTTTCTTTTACGGTTGCAGAAGATCCATGGATACGGTTCGCATGCGCATCATCACCCATCGTTGCCGTCGACTTACCAGTCATCATTGCCATCGTCTCGCCTGCCTTCACATTCTTACGCGCCATTTTTACGGCGCTTATCGTTTTTTCCTGCTTAAGGTCGCCTGATCTTCTGATCTGGTCGCCTCGCTGGTACTCACACTACACTGACACCTCAACCCTGAGGGCCAAACTCAAACTTCTCTACGCTCAAACAGCTATCACGGACCGGTGTCCGGATGCTCCTTTCCGGCTACGCGTTACGACTCACACAATTCTTACTCAAGGCTGATTGCCCGGAACGACTCTCGCGACAACCATTCAATTAACGAGGATGTGCCTAAAACAGCATTCCGGTTAATGAATAGTAAGCAAGCGTCAAAAGAGACAAACTTAATAGGAACAGGAACTTACGACCAGAATTAAGCAATCGCGGACTCAATTTCCCGCGTCAAAAGATTTTTCAATTGTATGCTAACTCCGGGCTAAGACCCACCCCTCTTGAGCTCTGACTTTAACGAAGCCTTGCGGCAAAGAGCAAGCCTAGAATCTTCAGTTTTTTCTTCAATTAAGACTTGCACTGCTTGAGAGAGAGGACTGAGAATCGCGTGCAGAAGAAATAACACCTTTGGATTCAATACGTTTCGTTTGGCGTTTTTTTAGGTGGCCACGATATGTTCTCCGAGAAAATAAATTTTTTAAATTTGCTTGACTCAGCCCCTCTTCCGAGTCCTTTCGACGGGCTGTGGATAAGTGTGGACAACGACAAGCAAGCTTTTGAAAAAAATGAGAAAATTTTGATTACAGATAAGTAAAAAACTAGAGGATTTCACTAATCACATGAAAAATTACTAAAGAATCATAGACCTGGAATGACACATCACTTTGTTTAGAAAAACTCCAAAAAAAGAAAACCCGGCTAACAATGAGCCGGGTTTCCAAAATCTAATTCTAATTTAGACTAGATTAGGCGTTCAGAGCCTTAACGCGTGCAGCAAGGCGCGAAACCTTACGAGCAGCTGTATTCTTGTGAACAACGCCCTTTGAAGCAGCGCGCATCAGTTCTGGCTCAGCAGCCTTGAAAGCAACCGTTGCTGCTTCCTTGTTGCCGCTCAGGAGCGCATCTTCAACCTTGCGGAGGAAAGTGCGAACGCGCGAACGACGCGATTTGTTGATTTCGGTGCGGGCAGCGATCTTGCGCACTGCCTTCTTCGCCGAAGGAGTATTGGCCATAAATGCCTCTCTTTTTCTGTCAGCAGCCCACGGTCAATAACCGTCAGGCACAAAAACCTCTAGGGCAGCCATAATGCCTAGGGCCGCCGATCCGTGGCGGGCTTATAGATCAGCTTTGCCTGCGCGTCAACGAGGATTCTGATCTGAAGCCCTGTCAAAAGGCCGGATATGCGGCCTTCTGGCGCAAATTATGGCGCACAAGCCAGCGATAGCGCTTCATTTTCAGCCTCTCACGCTCATCACATCAGCGATTCTTGAAGGATGGCGTCCGTTTGTCGATAAATGCGGACATGCCTTCTTTCTGATCTTCGGTCGCGAAAAGCGAATGAAACAGACGGCGTTCAAAACGCAGACCTTCATCCAGCGTCGTCTCATAAGCCCGGTTGACCGATTCCTTGACCATCTGCACCGAAGGCTGCGAGAAAGACGCAATACGCTCGGCCGCTTTCAATGCTTCCTCGATCAGCTCTTCGGGTGCGACAAGCCGTGAGACCAGACCGCAACGCTCGGCTTCTTCTGCATCCATCATGCGGCCTGTCAGGCACATATCCATGGCCTTGGACTTGCCGACATAGCGGGTGAGGCGCTGCGAGCCACCCATACCGGGCATAACACCCAGTGTAATCTCTGGCTGGCCAAATTTGGCATTGGTGGCCGCGATAATGAAATCACACATCATGGCAAGCTCACAGCCGCCGCCCAGCGCATAGCCGGAAACAGCTGCAATAATCGGCTTGCGGGTGCGATCAACCTTGCGCCAGTCGGCAAACATGTCTTGCAAATAAGCATCGACGAAGTTGATAGGCTGCATTTCCTTGATATCTGCACCAGCAGCAAAAGCCTTTTCAGAACCCGTGAGAACAATCGCGCCAATTTTGCCATCGCTGTCGAAAGCTGAAAGCGCTTCGGTCAGCTCTTTGAGAATGGTACTGTTTAATGCATTGAGTGCCTGTGGCCGATTAAGCCGAACAAGTCCTACACCGCCGCGTGTTTCTACAACGATCGTTTCATAAGCCATGAGAAAGTCTCTCCTCCAAAACCAGTACGTATTCCGCCGTCAAGCTGGACCAGACGTTTCAATTTAACAAGACCAGCGCATAGTTAAGTTTGGCACGAAGCGCAGAAAAACGTGGAACGTCCCGACTGTACCGCGCGCTCAATCTTATTTTTGCAGCCGGGTGCACGACAGGGCTGCGCCTCCCGCCCATAGACGGAGAATGAATGCTGGAAATAGCCAAGTGCGCCATCTGCCTGAATGTAATCTTTCAAACTTGAGCCGCCCGCGGCAATCGCCTCGGCAATCACAGTGCGAATATCCTGCGCCAGCTGATCAAGAAGTTTTTTATCCTTAGAAATAGAGCCCGCAGCTCGCATTGGTGACAGACGTGAGCGCCAAAGCGCCTCGCAGACATAGATATTGCCAAGCCCTGCTATCAGCCGCTGATCAAGCAGCGCTGCTTTTAAAGGCGTCTTGCGGCCCTCAAAAAGTGCGCCAAGCAATTCGCCTGAAAGGCTGTTGCCGGTTGGTTCAACGCCCAGACCTTTCAAAAAAGGATGGTCATTCAAAGCGCCATCTTCTGCAAAGAGCATGAAACCAAACCGTCGCGGATCATTATAGATGATGCGCGCAGCTGAGCCATTTGCGCGTTTTAGATGAAAAACCACATGATCATGTTTGGTGAGTTTGGAACGCTCATGATGGAAGTCGCCCGGCATTTCTTCCGTGTCATCCGCCTCTATCCGAAACGAGCCGGACATGCCCAGATGGCTGATGATCGACAGCCCGTCATCCAAATGCATGGTCAGATATTTCGCACGTCGCCCCAATGCATCAATATTGCGTCCCGTAAGGCGCTCCACAAATTGATCAGGAAAAGCAAAGCGTAAATCCGGCCTGTTCTGCTCGACATGTTCTATTTTTGAACCTTCCATAAAAGGCTGCAAACCACGGCGAACTGTTTCAACCTCAGGCAATTCGGGCATTTTTCATCTTTCGGGCAGGAAAAGTAACAAGCGGTTGCAATGATATAATGCTGCTTAGCGGCATTTGCCATCCGTTAACCCAAACCACATCCAAGTCGCATAGAACCTATATTAACGTTTTATTTTCCTTGTTTCTTAAACTCATCACAATTGGCAGGCACTAAAAGGAAACCCAACGAGACTTTAGTTCAGGGTAAGTAACATGCCGACTTTGATGACGCGCTTTATCAAAAACAGATCGGGTGCAGCGATGATCGAATGCACACTCATCGGTGCGCTTGCGATTATTGCCGTCATTAGTGGCATGGCACTGTTTGCCGGAAAGCCTGCTTCTGCCTTTGATTATAAAGCAGCGCAGATTCAGATGACCGAACGCAACTAAGTTGTCTCACTGCATAGAGATTTGAATAGCCACCCGGTTCACGCCGGGTGGCTATTTGTTTATTGATTGAACCAGAAATTCTAATCGCCGAGGAATGTCATGACCGTTGAAATCATTACCGCGAAATCAGCCGATAGCCGCCCTGTCTGGTTCATCTCGAAGAATGCCGTCGATCAGGCCGGACTATCGCCGGATTCGGCAGCCTGGGCAAAGGCGAATGATTTTAATGGTGAGGCCGGCCGTGTTCTCGTGCTGCCCGGTAAAGACGGGGCGATTGCTGGCGCGCTGTTTGGCACAGGTGATGCGGAACAGAGCGGGCAGTCACAGCTTCTTGCCGGAAAGCTTGCACGCAGCCTTCCCGAAGGCGACTGGCATATTGAAGGCACGCCAGATCATGCAGAACTGGTAACACTCGCCTTTCTGATGGGCGGCTATAATTTTACGCGTTACCGCAAGGGCAGCGACAAGCTCATCCGTCTGGCTGTGCCCGACAGTGTTGATGCGGCAGAAACGCAGCGCATAGCTGATGCCGTAACGCTCGCACGCGATCTCATCAACACGCCGACCAATGATATGGGGCCGGATGCTCTGGAACAGGCAGCGCGTGATCTTGCGGCGAAAAGTGGCGCAAAACTCAGCACCGTTGAGGGTGAGGCGCTTCTCGAACAGAATTTCCCGATGATCCATGCGGTTGGTCGTGCGGGCAGCATTGCACCACGCCTGATCGATCTCACATGGGGCAAGGACAGCGATCCAAAGATTACGCTGGTCGGTAAAGGCGTGTGCTTTGATACCGGCGGTCTCGACATCAAGCCTGCAAGCGGCATGTTGCTGATGAAAAAAGATATGGGCGGCGCTGCCAATGTGCTGGGTCTTGCCTCCATCATCATGGATGCCAAACTGCCCATTCGTCTGCGCGTACTCATTCCGGCTGTTGAAAACTCGATTGCAGGCAACGCGTTCCGCCCAAGCGACGTGCTGCAAAGCCGCAAGGGATTAACGGTTGAAATCGGCAACACCGATGCGGAAGGCCGCCTGGTGCTGGCTGATGCACTGGCATTGGCCGATGAAGAAGAGCCGGAACTGATCATTGATATGGCAACGCTGACGGGGGCTGCACGTGTGGCGCTCGGCCCTGATCTGCCGCCTTTCTACACGCATGATGATGCCCTTGCAGAAAACATTGCGGAGAAGGCCATTGAAACCGCCGATCCGCTCTGGAGGATGCCGCTCTGGCAGCCTTATGCGCAGAAACTTTCATCGCGCGTGGCGGACATCAACAATGTCACCACCGATGGCTTCGCCGGTTCGGTTACCGCTGCTCTGTTCCTCAGCCGCTTTGTCGAAAAGGCAAAGAGCTGGGCGCATTTCGATATTTTCGGCTGGGTGCCCGTTGAAAAGCCTGCCTCGCCTGTCGGTGGGGAAGCGCAGGCCATTCGTGCGGTCTATGCGCTTCTCAAGCAAAAATATCCGGCGAAATGAAATCGCTTGCTTGCAAAGCGAAAACGGCGTTGAATGATACGGAACCGAAACGATATCAAGCGTTGCGTAAAATATGCCCGTTGAATTGAAGCCTTTGCAGGCGCTGACATTGTTGAGAACGCTGTCACTGGCGCAGGTGCGGGATGAAATGCCTGACCTTACAACGCGGCAGACCGCCATTCTTCTAACCATTTATCTCGAGCCGCCGCCGCATACGGTGCGGGGGCTCGCAGCCAAGCTTGATGTCACCAAGCCGGTGATTACGCGAGCGCTCGACACGATGGGAACGCTTGATCTCGTCTCCCGGCATCGTGATGAAAAAGATCGCAGAAATGTGCTAGTAAAAAGAACGGTCACGGGTGCGCTGTATGTCGAAAGACTGGGTGATCTCGTGATTGCTAACGCCCGGGAGTTACCATTGTGAGCATGCTTGATCGTCGTCTCAACGCCTACCGTCCCGATCTTGCCGATGAGCGGCTGAATGGTCAGGTGGAAGCGATCCGCTTTACCGCAGGCACGTTGATGCAGGTTTCTGATTCCGTGGTCGATCTGCGTGCTGAGCCGCGCCCCGACAGCGGGCCGCAGACGCAAATCATCTTCGGCGATATGGTGCGCGTCTTTGAAGAGCAGGACGGCTGGTGCTGGGTTCAGGCAGAACGCGACGGCTATACCGGCTACGTCTCGGCGGCTTCACTGGCAAAGCCTGTTGGCGAGTCGACGCATATGGTGATTGTTCCACGCACGTTCGTCTATCCCGGCAATGATCTGCGTTTTCCGCACACTCAGGCGCTCTCCCTTGGCTCACGGGTACGAATCGTTGGCTCGTCCGAAAAGCGCGGCACTGAATATGCCTTGCTTGAGAGTGGAGAGGCACTGATCGCAAAGCATCTGGCGCCTTTGGGCCAACATGCGGATGACTTTGTAGCGGTTGCCGAAACACTTCTGCACACGCCGTATCTTTGGGGCGGCACATCAGGCTTTGGCATCGATTGCTCTGGTCTGGTGCAATTATCGATGTGGGTTGCTGGTAGATCAGTTCTGCGCGATTCGGACATGCAGGAAAATTCGCTCGGTGACATCATCGAGCCTAATGCCGATTATTCTAATCTCAAGCGCGGCGATCTCGTCTTCTGGAAAGGCCATGTCGCGATCTGCCAATCGCCGGAGATGCTCCTTCATGCCAGCGGCCACACGATGACCGTAACGCTTGAACCGCTGAAGGACGCAATTCAACGCATCGCGTATCTTTATGATCTGCCGACGCTCATCAGAAGGCCATAAGCGTGAGACGATGAAGAGCAAAGGGACATTATGGATTGCAGGGCTGGCACTCGGCCTCACGGCCTTTTTCCCTTCTGCCGTCTCCTTTGAAAGAATCGCCCGCATGACCATCACCGCTGCACCAGCGAGCTTTGCCAACGTCAACGGCATTGAGATGTATTATCGCGTTGTCGGTAAGGGACCGCCGATTCTGCTTATTCATGGCGGTCTGTCCGACCAGCATGTCTGGGATGCGCAATTGCCGATTCTCGCACGCAATCACATGGTCATCGTTGCGGACAGTCGCGGACAGGGGCGTTCGACCCGTACCACGGAGCCGCTCAGCTATGAACTGATGGCCGACGATTATGTAGCGCTGCTCGATTATCTCAAGATCGACAAGGTTGACCTTGTCGGCTGGAGCGATGGCGGCATTATTGGTCTCATCATGGCGATGCGCTATCCCGGCAGGCTGAAAAGCGTGTTTGCGCAAGCGGCCAATATTTCGCCGGAAGGCTCGACCGGCTATGCGCTGGCGCGCGCCGAAGGCAAGCCACTGCCTGAGCTGCGCCATTATGAGAGCATCGATAAGGAAATCCATGCGCTTTGGGCCAATGAGCCGAATTACACCGCGGAAGATCTGTCAAAGATAAATGTGCGCACAGCGATCGTGATCGGTGATCGCGACACGGCAATCACGCGCGAACATACCGAATTTATGGCGCATCATATTCCGGGCGCCAGCCTGATCATTCTGCCCGATTCGGGCCACGGCGTTCCCGCTGAGAATCCCCGGCTTTACGCGCATGCAGTGCTAAAATTCATTGCGAACGATAAGCAGAGCGATCCAAAAACCGCCAGCAAGTAATTAAATTCTGTTCGGCAGCACACGATCCGGTGGGCGATGCCCATCAAAAAACGCTCTGATATTGATGATGACCTTGTCACCCATATCGACACGGCCTTCAATCGTGGCTGAACCCATATGCGGCAGCAGCACGACTTTGCCCTTTTCGGCCAGCGACAACAGGCGCGGATTGGCGGCGGGCTCATTCTCGAAAACGTCAAGCCCCGCGCCGGCGATCTTACCCTGTTCGATCAGATCGACCAGCGCATTTTCATCAATAATCTGACCGCGCGATGTGTTCACCAGATAAGCGGTTGGCTGCATCAGCGCGATGCGCCGTGCCGAGAGCAAATGAAATGTGGCTGGCGTCGACGGGCAATTGACCGAAATAATGTCCATGCGAGCCAACATCTGATCGAGACTATCCCAATAAGTCGCTTCCAGCTCTTCCTCAACCTGCGCGTTCACGCGCTTGCGGTTGTGATAATGGATCGACAGGCCAAAAGCCTTGGCACGACGCGCAACCGCGGTGCCGATTCGGCCCATGCCGACGATACCGAGGCGCTTGCCCCAGATGCGACGTCCAAGCATCCAGGTCGGCGACCAGCCTGGCCACTCGCCATCGCGCTCGTTGAGCACATTCGCACCCTCTACCAGACGGCGCGGCACCATAAGCAGCAGCGCCAGCGTCATATCGGCGGTATCTTCAGTCAGCACATTGGCGGTGTTGGTGACGGTGATGCCGCGCTTTGCAGCGGCGGCAACGTCAATATTATCAACGCCATTGCCGAAATTGGCGATGAGTTTGAGATTGGGACCAGCCTGCTCAATGGCTGCTGCATCAATCACATCGGTAATGCAGGGCACCAGAACATCGGCTTCTTTCATCGCAGCAATAATTTCGGGCTGCGACATGCGATGGTCATCTATATTCAGGCGTGTATCGAACAGTTCCCGCATTCGGGTTTCCACCGGGTCGGGCAGTTTCCGGGTCAGTACCACCAGTGGTTTTTTCTTGTTCGACATCTCCACCCCATTTTTTGAGCAAAGCCAGCGGTAAAAAGCTTGCAGATTTCTCAGGAAACCTAGGCGGCCGTTTTACACGTTGAGACCTCCTTAACCAAGAAGGTGCAATATGCGATTTTGCTTCAGTTGCTCATCTCTAGCAAGGTGGCGCTGCAAAGACAAAGAAAAACAGAACCGCGAGAGCGGCTTCAAATGCGGGCAACCGCGCAATTCATTCATTCTGCAGTTTCAGACGCTCCTCCCCCAGTGCTGAAATTGCCCCACATGACAGGACAGCGAGAGGTCAGAGTTGTACCGGGTACTTTCGCAACGCTTTTTTATCGCAACACTTTGCAGCATTGCCCTGCTGCTGGTTGGTGCGCCATTGTTGGCATCGCAAAAACACGGCGCCTATGCGCAGGCGCAATCCCGAACGCCTCTGGGTGCAAGTGGCCTGCCTGTCCCGCGCTTTGTCAGCCTGAAGCCAGCACGCGTTAATCTGCGTGTCGGACCCGGACGTGATTACGCAGTGTCGTGGCTGTTTATGAAAGCCGGCCTGCCTGTCGAAATTATTCAGGAATATGATAACTGGCGCCGTATCCGCGATGCCGACGGTACGGAAGGCTGGGTCTATCAGTCGCTTCTATCTGGCAAGCGCACAGCAATTACCGCCCCATGGCTTAAAAATGATCAGGGTGCGATGATTACCATGCGTCGCGATCCAAGCGAAACGTCGAGCTTGTCAGCCGAAGTTGAACCAAATGTCGTCGGCACCGCACGCGAATGCAATGGCCAGTGGTGCCGGATGGATATTCAGGGTGTACGCGGCTGGATCAAACAGTCAGACCTTTGGGGCGTTTACCCGGATGAGGTCTTTGATTAAAGAATACAAAAAAGCGGCTCGAAAGCCGCTTTTTTCATCGAACACTACCAGGCCGGAATGACCGAGCCTTTGAAGGTATCAGCGATAAATTGCTTCACTTCCGGGTTGTGATAGCTGCTAACCAGCGTCTTCACCCAATCGGCATCCTTGTCTTCGGTGCGCACGACCAGCACATTGACATAAGGTGCCTTTTCGCCTTCGCGGATTAATGCGCCTCCCGCCGGATCAAGGCCTGCTTCCAGCGCGTAATTGGTGTTGATGACCGCAGCATCGACATCTTCAAGCGAACGCGGCAATTGTGCAGCATCCAGCTCAACAAATTTCAGGTTCTTCGGGTTTTCCGTCACATCAATTGTTGTGACCTTCAGGCCCTTGGAAGCATCGAGCTTGATCAGACCATTGTCTGCCAGCACCAGAAGCGCGCGACCACCATTTGTCGGATCGTTCGGGATCGCGATGGTTGCACCATCAACCAATTCCGAAATGTTTTTCAGCTTGCTTGAATAGAGGCCCATCGGGAAGTTGACTGTTGGCGCCACTGTTTCAATCGGAAAACCGCGATCTGCTACCTGATTGTCGAGATAAGGCTGATGCTGGAAGGAATTGGCTTCAAGCGCCTTGTCAGCCAGCGCCATGTTGGGAATCACATAATCAGAAAATTCCTGAATATCGATTTCCATTCCTTTGGTGGCAGCGACTTCCTTGACCTTTTCCATGATCTGCGCATGCGGTCCGGGCGTTACACCAATGCGAATTTTCTCAGCAAAAGCATTTGCTGTTGAGAACAGGGCAAAAGCGGTAGCAGCAATGATCAACTTGCGCATGGGTATCTCCAGTCAAATTGTTATCGGCGCATTCATACGGGGTTGGGAGGTCCACGAAGAGATGCGCACGTTAAACGGAATGTGTTGGGTGAATCACTTTAGGCTAAGATGAGCAACAAAAAAGCGGCCCCAAAAGGCCGCTTTTTTAGAAACTTTTACCAAATCACTTAACGTGTTTTACGACGAAGGCGGACGATAATGTCCACATTGACAATTTCCATGCCTTCCGGTGCTTCCGGCATATTGGAAACCGTTGGCTGACCGCGCTCGCCATGCGGAATATCGAACACGACATTTTCGCCTTCGAGGAAAAAATGCTGGTGATCGGAGATATTGGTATCGAAATAGGTTTTCGAACCTTCAACCGCGATGATGCGCAGCATACCGGCTTCGGTAAACTGGTGCAGTGTGTTGTAAACAGTTGCGAGCGATACGGGAACATTCGCGAGGACTGCTTCTTCATGAAGGTCTTCAGCGGAAAGATGGCGATCACCCTGCGCGTAGATCAGGCTGGCAAGCGAAACACGCTGGCGCGTCGGGCGCAGACCCGCGCTGCGAAGGCGTTCTTCCATTGAAACCATCGAGTGGCTGGCATGATAATTCTGCATATTCACCCTTGGATCAGTCACAAGCTTGTAGCAATTTCGTCAAAGATTAAACGGGCTGTTGCCCATTGCCTACTGACATTGATATATGCCGTTGCGAATTAAGTATCAATAGGCATGGTAATCCCGCCTTTTTTTGGAAAACCACGCGCACTATTTTACTGATGGAAACACTCTATGATAGAGGTGTTTCCGAATTGACGAAACTTGATCGTTCCTGAAGCCAGGAGCCATCATAAGAATAACCCTCAAGGGAGGCGTAATGGCAGAACAGAAATCGAGCTACGGGTATGAAGAGCTCTTAAGCTGCGCACGTGGCGAGTTGTTCGGTCCCGGCAATGCACAGCTCCCCCTGCCGCCAATGCTGATGGTGCACCGCATCACCGAAATTTCCGAAACCGGCGGAGAGTTCGACAAGGGCTATATCCGTGCTGAATACGATGTCAGCCCCGACGACTGGTATTTCCCATGCCATTTTCAGGGCAATCCAATTATGCCGGGCTGCCTTGGTCTCGACGGCATGTGGCAGCTGACAGGCTTCTTCCTCGGCTGGCTCGGTGAGCCGGGTCGCGGTATGGCGCTTTCGACCGGCGAAGTGAAGTTCAAGGGCATGGTTCGCCCGCACACAAAGCTTCTGCAATACGGTATCGACTTCAAGCGCGTTATGCGTGGCCGCCTTGTTCTTGGTACAGCCGACGGCTGGCTCAAGGCCGATGGCGAGACCATCTATAAGGCAAGTGACCTGCGCGTCGGCCTGTCTAAAGACGGCGACAGCGCTTAATTAGAGCGCCGTGCGCCCTCTTGGGCGCACAAAGGTCGCTCTAACACGTTAAAACAGGAGCATAATTTTTTCTTAAACGGTTTTGAGTTTAAAAAATTGTGCTCCAATCCATCATTCACGGGCGCGGACGCAGAAAAACACGAGTTTTCATGCGGCCGCGCTCAAAACATGCGAAGATCGCACCTATGTAACCGGGAACAAGGGTCAGCTCATACGGGTTGATCACACGGAACAGGTGTAAAGGAGAACGCGATGCGGCGTGTGGTCGTAACGGGTATGGGGATTGTATCCTCGATTGGAAACAACACAGAAGAGGTCACCACCTCTTTGCGTGAAGCCAGATCCGGCATTTCCCGTGCTGAAGAATATGGCGAACTCGGTTTTCGTTGCCAGGTTCACGGCATTCCAAAGATCGATGTCGAAGCACTCGTAGACCGCCGCGCCATGCGTTTTCATGGCCGCGGTACGGCATGGAATCATGTCGCCATGGATCAGGCCATTGCCGATGCGGGTCTTTCGGAGGAAGAAGTCTCCAACGATCGTACCGGCATCATCATGGGCTCTGGCGGTCCTTCGACACGCACGATTGTCGACTCCGCCGACATTACCCGTGAAAAAGGCCCAAAGCGCGTTGGTCCTTTTGCAGTGCCCAAAGCCATGAGCTCGACCGCATCGGCAACGCTTGCGACCTTCTTCAAGATCAAGGGCGTCAATTATTCGATCTCGTCCGCTTGTGCGACATCGAACCATTGTATCGGCAATGCCTATGAAATGATCCAATATGGCAAGCAGGATCGCGTTTTCGCCGGTGGCTGTGAAGACCTCGACTGGACGCTTTCGGTGCTGTTCGACGCGATGGGCGCCATGTCGTCCAAATATAACGACACGCCTTCAACTGCTTCACGCGCTTATGACAAAAACCGCGACGGTTTTGTTATTGCCGGTGGTGCAGGCGTTCTCGTGCTCGAAGAGCTTGAAACCGCACTTGCGCGCGGTGCCAAGATTTACGGTGAAATCGTTGGCTATGGCGCAACATCAGATGGTTACGACATGGTCGCTCCATCGGGTGAAGGCGCAATCCGCTGCATGAAAATGGCGCTCTCGACCGTCAAGGGCAAGGTTGATTACATCAATCCGCATGCGACTTCGACACCTGCTGGCGATGCTCCGGAAATCGAAGCGATCCGTCAGGTATTTGGTTCAGGCGATGCCTGCCCGCCGATTGCGGCAACCAAGTCACTGACTGGCCATTCGCTCGGTGCAACGGGCGTACAGGAAGCTATCTATTCGCTTTTGATGATGCAGAACAACTTCATCTGCGAAAGCGCTCATATCGAAGAACTGGATCCTGCCTTCGCGGACATGCCTATCGTTCGCAAGCGCATCGACAATGCTCAGCTCAATACAGTGCTTTCCAACTCGTTTGGATTTGGCGGCACCAATGCAACGCTGGTGTTCCAGCGCTATCAGGGCTGACGGAGAGGGACAATATGCAAGGTTTGATGCAAGGCAAACGCGGCCTCATTATGGGGGTCGCGAATAACCACTCACTCGCCTGGGGAATTTCGAAGCAACTCGCAGCACAGGGTGCCGAACTCGCATTCACCTATCAGGGGGATGCACTTGGCAAACGCGTTAAGCCACTGGCCGAACAGGTCGGATCGGATATGGTGCTGCCTTGCGATGTTGAAGACATTGCCTCGGTCGATGCCGTTTTCGCTGAAATCGAGAAGAAATGGGGAAAGCTCGATTTCATCGTTCACGCCATCGGTTTCTCGGACAAGACCGAGCTGAAGGGACGTTACGCAGACGTCACCACACGCGACAATTTCAGCCGTACCATGGTGATCTCTGCCTATTCCTTCACGGAAATGGCACAGCGCGCAGAAAAGCTCATGAAGGACGGCGGCTCGATCCTGACGCTGACCTATGGCGGTTCGACACGCACGATCCCGAACTACAATGTCATGGGCGTTGCAAAAGCAGCCCTTGAAGCCATGGTTCGCTATCTTGCTGCCGATTACGGCCCGCAGGGTATCCGCGTCAACGCGATCTCGGCAGGTCCGGTGCGCACGCTGGCCGGTGCCGGCATTGGCGATGCGCGCGCGATTTTCAGCTATCAGCGCCGCAATTCGCCACTACGCCGTACTGTTGATATCGATGATGTTGGCAAATCGGCTGTTTATCTGCTGTCGGATTTGTCGAGCGGTGTAACGGGCGAAATCCATTATGTGGATTCAGGCTACAACATCCTTTCGATGCCAACGCTGGAAGAACTGAAAAGTTCAGCTGACACACGCGGCGAATAAGTCGTACATCGTCTTTTATCTGGTTTGAATGGCGGCTCTAAGGGCCGCCATTTTACGTATAATGGCTGCTGTCGTATCTTTAGAGCGTTTATATTGAATCATTAGAAATGCTCTATCTCTTTGTTTTTTAAGCGTATCTTGTGCCGAAAATCGTTTCACACTTTTCGGGATGCGCTTTAAATTTTCCGCAGTGCCACTTCCTCGATCAGATGATCACTGCCTTTTCGCAGGATAATATCGGCACGAGGGCGGGTGGGAAGAATGTTTTCAAGCAGGTTCTTCATGTTGATATTGTGCCACAGGCCTTCACCGATCGAACGGGCCGCATCTTCTGAAAGTTGCGAATAGCGATGGAAGAAGGATTGCGGATTAACGAAAGCGGTTTCACGAAGCCGCATGAAGCGATCAATATACCATTTGTGAATCAGCTCGGGCTCTGCATCGATGTAAATCGAGAAGTCGAAGAAGTCGGATACGAAAGGCACCATCTTGCCGTCTTCTGGCAGATCTCGGACCTGAAGCACATTGATGCCCTCAAAGATCAGAATGTCGGGCTTATCGACAATCTGATATTCGCCCGGCAGCACGTCATAGCTTAAATGCGAATAGAGCGGTGCACGCACATGGCTCATGCCTGCCTTGATCGCTGACAGAAAACGCAAGACCGCGCCCACATCATAGCTTTCGGGAAAGCCCTTGCGCTCCATCATGTTCTGATCACGCAGAACCGCGTTGGGGTAGAGGAAGCCATCCGTTGTCACCAGATCGACCTTCGGGCTGGAAGGCCAGCGGGCAAGCAATTCTTTGAGAATACGCGCGGTCGTGGATTTGCCAACCGCAACCGAGCCTGCAATACCAATGATGAAAGGTGTCTTGAAGCTCTCTTCCATATGGAGAAATTGCTGGCGCTGGCGGAAAAGAAGCTGGCTCGCCTCCACATGCGCATAGAGCAGGCGGGACAGCGACAGATAAATGCGCCGCACTTCATCCAGATCAATCGGATCGCCCAGTGAGCGCAGCCGTTTGACTTCTTCGTAGGTGAGGGTGAGGGGGGTGTCAGCGCGAAAGCCTGCCCACTCTTCCGCCGAAAAGAAACGGTAAGGCGAGTAACGCGACGGCGTTAACTGGTCCACTTTTTCCCACATATTGTCGCTGCTCTCCCTCAACGCCAATTCACGTATATCCTGTTTCGTTTGCATTTATGCCTTTGGTCGCCCGGCCTTTTCCTCAAGGCCGCTCTGCGCCGTGCGGCGTTGCAACTCTGCAAGAACGTCTTCAAGCGGCACGTCTGCAATCTTCAAAACCACCAGCAGATGATAAAGCAGATCAGCGCTTTCTGTGACCACTTCCGCGCGATCGCCACTGACTGCGGCAATTACCGTTTCCACGGCTTCTTCGCCAAGCTTTTTGGCAGCGCGTGTCTGGCCCTTGGCAAAGAGACTCGCCGTATAGGACGATCCATCCGTCGAAGTCGCACGTTCCGCAACAATGCGTTCAAGATCGGAAAGGGTGAACTCAGCCATCGAACTTCCTTCGGATTTTATAATTAGCTGACCGGATCCAGCCGCATAGGGATGCCAGCCTCGGCCATATAGCGCTTGGCTTCGCCAATCGTATAAGTGCCAAAGTGGAAGATGGATGCTGCAAGAACTGCCGTCGCATGACCTTCGCGGATACCGTCGACCATGTGATCGAGATTGCCAACGCCGCCCGATGCGATCACCGGAACGCGCACGCTGTCAGCAACAGCGCGCGTCAAGGCCACATCATAACCCGCCTTGGTGCCATCACGATCCATCGAGGTCAGCAGGATTTCACCCGCACCAAGGCTCACCACCTTCTGCGCAAACTCCACCGCATCAATGCCAGTCGTCTGGCGTCCACCATGGGTAAAGATTTCCCAGCGGTCGCTCTCGCCAGCTCCCGAAACCTTCTTGGCGTCGATGGCCACAACGATGCACTGATCACCAAACTTGTCGGCGGCTTCCGCAACAAATTCCGGGTTCTTCACCGCAGCCGTGTTGATCGAAACCTTGTCGGCCCCGGCGAGCAACAGCTTGCGAATATCAGCGACCTGACGCACGCCACCGCCAACGGTCAGTGGCATGAAGCACTGCTCCGCTGTACGGGCGATGACGTCGAAAATTGTCTCGCGATTGTCCGAAGACGCCGTGATGTCGAGGAAGCACAATTCGTCGGCACCCGCCGCATCATAGGCACGCGCGGCTTCCACCGGATCACCGGCATCAATCAGATCGACGAAGTTGACGCCCTTGACGACACGGCCATCCTTAACGTCAAGGCAGGGAATTACACGTGCTTTAAGTGTCATGATGCGGCCCTCAAAAGGGATAATGCTTCGGCCGGATCGATGCGACCGTCATAAAGCGCACGGCCAGAAATCGCACCTTCCAGTTTGCGGGCATCGGGAGCGGCGAGGCGCTTAATATCATCCATCGAAGCAAGGCCGCCCGACGCGATCACCGGAATGGAAACGCTGTCGGCAAGACCAAGTGTGGAATCCCAGTTAATGCCAGCCAGCACGCCGTCGCGGTCGATGTCGGTATAGATAATGGCGGCCACGCCCGCACCTTCAAACTTTTTTGCGAGTTCCACCACACCAAGCTCGGAGGCCTCGGCCCAGCCTTCAACGGCAACATAGCCGCCCTTGGCGTCGATGCCGACAGCAACTTGTCCCGGAAATTCTTTGCAGGCTTCGATCACCAGCGCCGGATCACGTACAGCAACCGTACCCAAGATCACGCGGCGCAGACCCTTGGAAAGCCAGCTTTCGATATGGGCGAGGGTGCGGATACCGCCGCCAAGCTGAACCGGATTTTTGGTGGCTTTCAGGATCTCTTCAACTGCCTTGCCGTTGACGCTTTCGCCAGCAAAGGCACCGTTGAGATCAACCACATGCAGCCATTCAAAGCCCTGATCCTCAAAAGCTTTGGCCTGCGCTGCAGGGTCTTCATTGTAAACGGTCGCCTGATCCATGTCGCCAAGCTTCAGGCGCACGCATTGACCGTCTTTCAAATCGATGGCGGGAAAAAGGATCATAGTTTCAAGGCTTCCATTTCAGGAAATTGGCAATAAGCGAAAGGCCAAGCAGTTGGCTCTTTTCAGGATGGAATTGCGTGCCGATCATGTTGTCGCGCCCAACCGTTGCGGTGACATCGCCACCATAGTCGGTGACAGCCAGCACGTCGGCTTTGTTCTTCGCGTCAAACATGTAGGAATGCACGAAATAGGCATGCAAGCCGTTCTCGCCGGTGGCGATACCGTCGAGCACCGGATGCGAATGTTTCACGTGAATCCTGTTCCAGCCAATCTGCGGAATCTTGAGCGTCGGATCGGTCGGCGTCATTTCACGCACATCGCCCGCGATCCAGCCGAGACCTGTCGTGACTTCTTTTTCAAGGCCGCGCTCTGACATCAACTGCATTCCCACGCAGATACCGAGGAAAGGATGCGCCTTTTTCAGAACCACATCTTCCAGTGCTTCAACCATGCCCGGCACGGCATGGAGGCCGCGACGGCAATCGGCATAAGCACCAACGCCCGGCAGAACGATGCGGTCGGCGCTTGCCACGCGATCCGCATCTGCTGTCAGTTCGATTTCCGCTTTCACACCGCTCTCATGGGCGGCGCGCTCAAAGGCCTTGGTGGCCGAGCGAAGATTGCCGGAACCATAGTCGATAATTGCAACACGCATTTTCAGTTTTCTCCGCGATGACCGACAAATCCGATCGTCGAGCCAAATGAGGAATATGTGGGACGAGGGGGCTGCTGAGCCCATTCGGGTGCTGAGGCTTCAACAGGGGCCGCTTCATCTTCGCTAGAATAGAAATAGCGCATCTCCGCTTCTTCCAGATCGGAAGCATCGATAATGGCTTTTTCAACGAAACCCTGACGTTTAAGTTTTGCGATCTTCCAGTTGGCGCCTTCCAGCGCCACAAACAGTGAAAACAACAAAGTGATCAGCGGAACCGCATTCGAGATACCAAACGCAGAACCTGCCACGCCCAGCAGGATTGTTACGCCAAGAGCGGCGATCGCTTCAAACCACAGCCGCTGCGATAGCAGCCAGACGACCGGCAGGATCAGCGCCAATGTGTAAAATCCGTCGCGCACGAAGACAGAGTTTTCAGCACTGTTCGCGCCTTCTTTCTCCAACACGACGAATTGCGCCATTTGCTTATCCCTTCAGCGACCCCTTGGTCGATGGAATTGCATCCTTCTGACGCGGATCGGTTTCGAGCGCTGTGCGTAAAACCCGGGCCACGGCCTTGAAGATCGACTCTGCAATATGGTGATTGTTGGCACCATAATGATTGTTGATATGCAGCGTAATGCCTGCATTCATCGCAAAAGCCTGGAAGAACTCGCGCACCAGCTCGGTGTCGAATGTGCCGATCTTGGCCGTCGTGAAATTCACGTTCCAGACCAGAAAGGCACGGCCCGAAACATCGACGGCTGCGCCGGTCAGCGTGTCGTCCATGGCGAGATCCATCGATGCATAACGCACGATGCCGCGACGCTCGCCAAGGGCTTTAGCCACAGCCTGACCGAGCGCAATGCCGGTATCTTCGACTGTGTGGTGATCATCGATATGCAGATCGCCCTTGGCCATCACGCGCATGTCGATGAGCGAATGTCGGGAAAGCTGCTCCAGCATATGATCGAAGAAGCCGACACCAGTTGTAATGTCAAACTTGCCGTTGCCGTCCAGATCGACAGAAACGGCAATGCTCGTTTCCTTGGTTGAACGTTCGATACTTGCTTTGCGGGCGCTTTCAGCCGTCATTGCATTTCCTCAGTTAAAATCTTTTCGCGTTCTAGAACAGCTGGCCGGTTTTGCCAATGCTTTTAGCGCCAGCGCCAATATTCTGGTTTGGTCCCATTTGCATTTTGGCAGATGGTTCTTAAATATTCACAACGAAACCCGATTCAGTTAGCTCTTGAAAGAGCAGAGTAGGGGCTTCGCCCATATCAGGGGCTTATGCGTTTGCCAGATGGAAACCTGTAAGCCGCCAAAGGAGTGATCCATGATCGAACACAATCCCACGACAATTTACGGCACGACCATCGTTACCGTTCGCAAGGGTAACAAGGTTGTTATCGCCGGTGACGGGCAGGTCTCGCTCGGCAACACCGTGATGAAGGGCAATGCGAGAAAAGTGCGCCGCATTGGCAAGGGTAACGTGATTGCCGGATTTGCCGGTGCCACCGCCGACGCCTTCACGCTGCTAGAGCGCCTTGAAGCCAAGCTTGAACAATATCCCGATCAGCTCATGCGGGCTTCCGTCGAGCTCGCAAAAGACTGGCGCACCGACCGCTATTTGCGCAAACTCGAAGCCATGATGCTTGTTGCCGACAGCAAGGTGACGCTGGCACTGACCGGAACCGGCGACGTGCTTGAACCGGAGCATGGCGTCATGGCCATCGGATCGGGCGGCAATTATGCGCTGGCGGCAGCGCGTGCTCTGGTCGACACCGATCTGGATGCCGAGGAAATTGCCCGCAAGGCGATGGGCATTGCAGCCGACATTTGCATCTACACCAATCACAGCATTCTGGTTGAAAGCCTCAACGCCGAATGACCGCAACCGTGCAAGCCTCTAAACCACACCGTTGGGGCTTAGGCGCTCTGATTGTTGTTGCCATTCTCACGATACAGGCCTTTTGGCTTTATCTTGATGGACGGATTCCCATGTGTGAATGCGGCACCATAAAATTATGGTCCGGTTCGCTGATGTCCGAAAACTCGCAGCATATATCCGACTGGTATACGCTCTCGCACATCATTCATGGCTTTCTGTTCTATTGGCTTCTGACAATCATCGCGCCAAAAGCGCCGCTGGGTCTGCGGCTTGCCATGGCAGTTGGCGTTGAAGCCGTCTGGGAACTGGTCGAAAACTCGAACTTCATTATCGAGCGCTATCGCGCCAATACCTCCTCCGTGGACTATTTTGGCGACAGCATCGTGAATTCGGTTTCCGATACGGTTTTCGCAATGATCGGCTTTCTGCTGGCTGCCAAACTACCGACTAAAATCACCGTCGCCATCGCGCTGTTCTTTGAAATTCTGGCGCTTATCATCATTCGCGACAATCTTACGCTCAACGTGATCATGCTGCTGCATCCGTTCGAGTTCATCAGGCAGTGGCAAACCGGGTTATAATCATGAGCAATTTTTCTCCCCGCGAAATCGTCTCCGAGCTTGACCGCTTCATCATCGGCCAGAACGACGCCAAGCGCGCCGTGGCTATCGCTTTGCGCAATCGCTGGCGCCGCCAGCAGCTGGAAGGTCAGATGCGCGAAGAGGTGATGCCAAAAAACATTCTGATGATCGGACCGACCGGTGTTGGCAAGACGGAAATCTCCCGTCGTCTCGCCAAGCTAGCCGGTGCGCCGTTCATCAAGGTGGAAGCCACCAAGTTTACCGAAGTGGGCTATGTTGGCCGCGACGTCGAGCAGATCATCCGCGATCTGGTTGAAGCGGCAATCGGCCTCGTGCGCGAAAAGAAGCGCGAGGAAGTGAAGGCAAAAGCGCACATCAATGCCGAAGAGCGCGTGCTCGATGGTCTGGTTGGCAAGACCGCAAGTCCCGCCACCCGCGACAGTTTCCGCAAGAAGCTGCGTGAGGGCGAGCTTGACGACAAGGAAATCGAAATCGAAGTTGCCGATACAGGCAATGGTCAGAATTTCGAAATTCCGGGCATGCCGGGTGCCAATATCGGCATGATCAATATCGGCGATATTTTCGGCAAGGCTATGGGCGGACGCACCAAGACGCGCAAAACCACGGTCAAGGAATCCTATGCAATTCTGATCAATGATGAGTCCGACAAACTGCTCGATCAGGATCAGCTCATTCAGGAAGCGCTGCGCTCGACCGAAAATGACGGTATCGTTTTCCTTGACGAAATCGACAAGATTGCCGCGCGTGAAGGCGGAATGGGAGCAGGGGTCTCACGCGAAGGTGTACAGCGCGATCTGCTGCCGCTCGTTGAAGGCACCACCGTCGCAACGAAATATGGCCCGGTGAAAACCGATCATATTCTGTTCATCGCATCGGGCGCTTTTCACGTTTCAAAGCCGTCTGACCTTCTGCCGGAATTGCAGGGCCGTTTGCCGATCCGTGTTGAACTGAACGCTCTGACGCGTGAAGATTTCCGCCGGATTCTGACGGAAACCGAAGTGAGCCTCATCAAGCAATATATTGCCTTGATGGCGACGGAAGAGGTGAAGCTCGATATTACCGACGACGCGATTGACGCTTTGGCTGATATTGCAGTCGACCTCAATTCGACAGTTGAGAATATCGGCGCGCGCCGCTTGCAGACAGTTATGGAGCGGGTTCTGGACGATATTTCCTACACCGCGCCTGACAAGGCTGGCTCGGACTTTAAGGTTGACGGCGATTATGTCCGCAAGACTGTCGGCGATCTTGCCCGAAACACGGATCTGTCGCGCTTCATTCTGTAAAAAGATATAACCCGCCTAGCATTATCTAGGCGGGTTATATTGGGCAACAAATTGTTATTTTATGTATTTTTATTTTATATATATTTTTAATAATCAACAGGAGGTTTTTTATGAATATAAAGAATATACTTATAAAACTTTTATCCATATTAACCATTAGCGCTCTGGCATATGCAACGCCAGCACGTGCTTTCGATTGCAAGGCATTTGGGCAAGACACCGATAAGTGCTTAAATTTTTGTAAGTTCGTAGCATGGAACCCTGTATGGTTTGAGTCATGTCTTTGAATTATGTAAATCAGCGCAAGCGATAGAAAACGTGCAGCGTGTCATCAACGACACTTAGAGCTCTCATATATTTGGTTACATTTTTTACCCTCGACTTCGTCGAGGTTTTTTTTTATTTTGCGCCAACTTTTACGCATGATTTACCATATTTGGGGCTTTTTCCGCGCAATGACCAGCCGACTGAACCGCATTGCAAGCATCTGTCTTGCTGTCGCTTTCTCCTGCCAGAGCGCATTTGCTGCCGTTTCGGTGCCACCCGGCAACCGCAATGCCGAACAGCCATCCATTCCCGGCGCTTCTGCCAAGCGTACCAAGGAACTCAGCACCACATATGAAAAGAAATATCAGAAGATTTATAACCTTCTGAAAAAGGATGCATCGTTACGCTCGAAGATCAAATCGACGGCTTCGGCTTATGGCATTGATCCGATCCATATTGTCGGGGCCATTGTTGGTGAGCACACTTATAATGTCGATGTCTATGATCGTTTGCAGACCTATTACGTCAAGGCTATGTCCTATGTGAACCAGGGCGTGAGCTTCGGCTATAATGGCGAGAACATTGGCCAGTTCGTAAAGCGTCCGGAGTTTTCCGAATGCCTCAAGTTCAAAGACAGCTATTCGCTATGGGCTTGCCGCGAGAATATCTGGAACAAGCAGTTCCGCGGCAAATCAGTCGGCGGTAAAAGCTATCCGAACAACCGCTTCAGCGCGGTTTTCTTCCAGCCGTTTTATGCTGGTCAGACTTTCGGGCTCGGACAGATGAACCCGCTCACTGCATTGCAGATGTCGGATATGGTCAATCGCGTTTCCGGCCTGCCAAAGCTCGACGCCGAAAACGGCAACACGGTCTATAAAACTATTATGGACCCCGATCTGACGCTGCCGTATATTGCAGCCACGCTGAAACAGTCGATCACAGCCTATCGCCAGATTGCGGATTTTGATATTTCCAAAAATCCCGGCCTGACCGCTACGCTCTATAATACAGGTGGAGCCGATTCCCGCGCCCGCGTACTCGCTAACGAAAATGCACAGCGCAAAGCATCGGGGCAGGCGCCTTTGATGCCGCAGGAAAACTATTACGGCTGGCTGGTCAATTCCAAACTCGATGAATTGAAGGCGCTGTTTTAGAATATGCGTTAGGCTAAAGGCTTTAAGCCACGGCGGCGCTTACGCGCCGCTTCGATTTCATCACTCAAATGCTTTATCGTCTCGCGATCTATGATGCGGATGTTGCGCGCCAGCAGATTGGCAAGTTCTGTTGCCTGTGGAGACAGGCCCGACGTGTCGATCACCACACGCGGATGCGACACGGAAGCGAGGTTCTGCAACTCTTCCGCTTCATCCCAAATGATGTTGAAATAGGTGATGATGCGTTGCAGCAGATCCCATGTCGGCTGGCCGCGCCGTCCGTGTTCCAGCGCCGAGAGATAGGCTGGCGACACACGCAAAGCTGCGGCCATTTCTTTCTGGGTAACATTGCGTTCGTCACGCAATTCCCGCAAACGCTTGCCAAATGGGGTCATCGCAGAAGACCTCCGTTTTGCGTTTGCTTGCGCAGGCGCACATAAAGCGCACCATGCCCGCCATGATGATGCGCTGCATCTTCATAGGCACTGACCAGCAGCCGGAAGAGCGGCGTCGAGAACCAGTGTGGAACTGCCTGTTTGAGCACGCCTTCACTGCCAAATGAGCGGCCTTTGCCGGTAATCACCATCACGTGCTTCAAGCCGCGTGCATGCGCACCCAGCAAAAAGCCATAGAGCAGTTCATAAGCGTCGTTCTGCGTCAGGCCGTGCAAATCAATGCGCGCTTCAATATCCACACGCCCCTTGGAAATCTTGCGGTGCGTTGGCTTGTCAAATGCATGGATCGGCATTTCTTTAAGAGCGGTGATTTTCTTTTTAGGCTCGACGGTTTCAGTAACAGGCGAGGGCACCTGTTTCGCTGGCTTCTTCTCTGCCTTCTCCGCCATCAATTCGCTGAAAACCGAAAGCTCTTCAGACTGAAGCTTTTTACCCGCCAAAGGTTTAGCAGTTTTAGCCACCGTTTCCCAGAGAATACGGTCTTCGGGGCGGAGGTAATCTTTATCGGCGTTTTCGTTCTTTGATGCCATGGTTCAGACCACCAAAGCGCGCGGAACAAGCGCATAAAAATCGGCCTGGCTTTTAATACCGCCAGCAATTTCGCCCGCCGCATCACCCGAACCCGCAAAGAGATCGCCGCGCGCCGGGCCAACAATCGCCGTTCCGGTATCCTGTGCGATCATGAGCCGAGAGAAGGGCGTATTGTCGAACGCGATCACACTCGGCGCATGCACATAAAACGGTGTTCCGAATGTATGCAAAAGCCGGTCGACAGCAATGGAACGCCCTGCCGTCAGCGGAACCTTGGCAGCTGCGATCTGCCCGAGATTCTGGTCATCCACCGGTGCTTCGCGGAAAAAAATGTAGGAACGGTTTTGCCAGATCAAATCATCGGCTTTTTCCGGATGATCCTTCAGCCATTGCCGGATGGTCTGCATGGATATTTGATCGGCAGGAATTTCGCCTTCTGCCACCAGAATCCGCCCAATGCCGGTAAAAGGATGACCGGCTTTCGCAGCGTAGGTGATCCGCATAAAACTGCCATCGGTGAGCTTGAGCTTAGCTGCACCCTGCACATGCGAGAAAAATGCATCAACCCGGTCGGCGACATAAGCCAACTCCAGCCCGCGTCCATTCAGACTGCCTTGCTCAATGGCCTGACGATCATCATATTCTTCGATACCATTCGCTATTTGTCGTGCAAAAGCATAAGACGTATCCATGCCCGCAGGGCGGTTTTCATCGGTGACTTTTACAAGATCATCAGGCTTTTTGAGAAACGGAACCGTAAAATGCGCATCAGGCGTTCGTGATGCGGCAATTTCCGGCTCGTAAAAAGCTGTCACGAAGCCCTCCGCATCAATGCGGCAGGGAACGAAATGCTCTTCAAAAAACGCACGCGCCTGTGCGGTATTGGGATTTGTGAGCATACGCGCAGCTGCAAACGCCGGTTTCAGTGCTTCAAAGCTGATTCCGAGACTACCACTGTTATAGCGATTATGTTCCGCATAATCGGCTGAACGACGAAAGGCCGAAAAGGCTAAAGCCTGATCGTCCTGATACCAGCCGGGACAGTCTGAATAGCTGACCGGTCGTATGATGTTCGCCAGATTATGCACAAGCCGCATCCGTTTATCGCATACTTCAAGGGCCGCTGAATAAGCGGCCCTTGAATCGTAAACTCTCTTTAGTCTTCCGCTTCTGTCGCGACAAGCTTCCAGTTTGGATCACGCGAGCGCGTATCACGGGCAAAGGTCCAGAGATCGCGAATTTCGACGACATTTTCCTGGTCGCCTTCAACCACTTTACCGTCCTTATCGAAGGTGGCAGATATCATCTGACTGACGATATTGAGCGTCACATGCGCTTCCGAACCCTTCATTTCAGCATTGGCGATGTCTGCCTTGTCGATGCCCACGAAGGTCGAGCGTACGCTTTCACCACGTGCTTCGCGCTCATCAATAGCTGAGACAAAGCCCTCATAAACTTCCTTGGAGAGAAGATTTTTGAGAACTTTGCGATCACCATCGGCAAAAGACATGACAATCATTTCATAAGCGATCTTCACACCATCAACAAAAGTGTCAGGATTGAAAGACGGGTCTGCTGCCTGAATAGCGCGAAGCCCATCATTGACTGGAGTGCCCGCAGGCGCAATTTTATCGACCGCTGAAAAGTCTTTTTCGCCAGTGCGCTGCGGCAGCGACACAACATTATCGGCGTCCACACCATTGGTCTGTGTGTCAGCACTGCGGTTAGAGGTATAAGGATCAAATGGCGGTTTTTCGTTTCCTGTGCGACGGCCAAGAACATTCCTCAGCTGAAGAAATATTACCACCGCTGCTATGAAGAAAAATATCGTGCCAAAATCAAAAAATTCCATACCGCCTGCCACCAGTTAACGGATAACGACCGCAAATTTTGCTCCCGCCACCAATTTCGTTGCATATATATATAGATCGGCTTGATAGATCATTCAAATCCCGATCACGAATACCTATGTGATAATCTATGATAGACTGCTTCAATTCCGTTTCTTTTTTACAAACACCCATCAACATAAGGTCTTAATTGCCGTGTCACCTTCTTTCGCCCCTCTTCTCATGCTGGCCATGCCGTTCATCGAAATTGCTGGCTTTGTGATCGTCGGCAGTGAAATCGGTGTTCTGGCAACGCTGGGTCTTGTTGTTTTGAGTGCCGTGCTTGGTTTTTTCCTGCTGCGCGTGCAAGGTTTTGGCCTGTTGCAGCGCATTCGCACTGAAAGTGCCGCCGGACGCGTGCCGGATCGTGAAATGATGCATGGCGCGATGATCGTCGTCGCGGCCATTATGTTGATTGTTCCGGGCTTTGTGACAAGCGCGATTGGCCTGCTGCTGTTTGTTCCCTTTATTCGCGATCTCGTCTGGAACCGGTTTGTCCGCAATCGTCTGGTGGTGGCGACCGCTTCCACACGCTATTCGGAGGCCTATAGCCCCTATCAGCGTCAGGATAACAACGTGATCGATCTCGACCCGGAAGATTACACAGCAAAGCCGGATGAAAACTCACCATGGAATCCGGACCGCAAAGATCGGTAATCGAGCAATTACTAACGTAAAAAGCGTTCCTTGCTTGATGTTCCGACACATGCTAGCCAAGCAGCACTGCTTTTTGGCAACAAGATAAATCACTAAAGAGAAGGCATACCGATAATGAGCGATAAGGCCGCTGCGGGCGAAGTAAAGAACGGCAATGGCGCGACCGCCCAGCCGTCCCTCAACATTTTGGCCCAGTACATCAAGGATCTTTCCTTTGAAAGCCCAGGCGCGCCTCTGTCGCTGCGCCCACGCGAAAAGGCTCCTTCGATCAACATCAATGTCAACGTAAACGCCAATCCGCTTTCCGAAACGGATTTCGACGTTGTGCTGACACTCGAAGCCAAGGCTGTCGACGGCAAAGATGTTCTGTTCAACACAGAGCTGACTTATGGCGGCGTATTCCGCATTCAGGGCATCCCGCAGGAACATATGCTTCCACTTCTGTTCATCGAATGCCCGCGTCTGCTGTTCCCGTTTGCACGTCAGATCGTTGCTGACGCAACCCGCAATGGTGGCTACCCACCACTGATGATCGACCCAATCGATTTCGCACAGATGTTCCAGGCCCGTATGGCCGAAGAAGAAGCCAAGAACGCTGTAAAGAGCTGATCTTAGGCAATTATCAAAAAAACCCCGCTTTATGCGGGGTTTTCTTTTATGCCTGAATTAGTTGAGGTATTTTTTCCATATCGCCTTGTCGCCCATTTTTGCCACAAGTGCAGCATGGGCAGCGCGTTCCTTTTCTGAAATGCGTGAGGCAAGCGGAACCGGGCGTTGGCGCAAAACCATGCCACTATTGTTATCTGTGCCATTATTGCCGCCTGAATTTCCAGACATGCTGAGGCCAAGGGCCGTCTGCTTGCCGCCAATCAGCTCAATATAGACTTCCGCAAGAATTTCAGAATCGAGCAGAGCGCCGTGTAATGTGCGGTGCGAATTGTCGATGCCATAGCGTTTGCAAAGCGCATCAAGCGAATTCGGGCCCATCGGATTTCTGCGACGCGCCAACGCCAGCGTATCAACAATTCGGTCAACCGCAATTCCCGGTTTGCCCAGTCTTTCGAGTTCCGCATTAATAAAGCCAAGATCGAACATGGCATTATGTGCGACGAGCTGTGCACCGTCGAAAAACGCCAAAAATTCGTCTACGATTTCAGCAAAGCTCGGCTCTTTGAGCAATTGCTCATCGGTAATGCCGTGAACGGCGAGTGCATCAGGATGCACTTTTCGCCCCTGCGGATTGATGAATTTGTGAAAAGTTTTTCCGGTGGGAAAGCGGTTGATTAATTCCACACCGCCGATTTCAATGACCCGATCCTCCAGCCGTTCAAGGCCGGTGGTTTCTGTATCGAAAACGATCTCACGCATGGCAACCTCTTAAATAATTTTGTTCTCTATAACACGCTCGCGCTAGCAATCAGAATTGATCAACAGGCTTTCCACGCAATTCAGCGATGATGGCTGTGATCTGCGCGCGGGTTTCTTCAAAGTCGCCCGAAGAATCGATGATAAAATCCGCACGCGCACGCTTTTCGGCATCCGGCATTTGCCGCGCAAGAATGGCCGCAAACTTCTCTTCCGTCATGCCGGGGCGTGCAAGAACCCGCGCCCGCTGAATGTCGGCAGGGGCGGAAACAACAGCCACCTTGTCCACGCGGTTGTGGCCACCCGTTTCAAACAGCAGCGGAATATCAATCAGCGCAATATCGGCGCCATCCGCACGCGCGCGTGCAAGAAAGGCGGCTTCCTCTTCATGCACGAGCGGATGAATGATCGATTCAAGCTTTTTAAGCGCTTCCGGCTTGCCAAGAACGGATGCAGACAATTTTGTCCGGTCGACTTTGCCGTTCGAAACGGTTACGGGGAAGGCGGCTTCGATCAGGGGGACTGCCCGACCCGCATATAACGCATGCACGGCATCGTCGGCGCTGTAGACTGGCACGCCAGCTTCCGCAAACATGGTGGATGCGGTGGTCTTTCCCATGCCGATTGAGCCGGTCAGTCCGAGGATGATCATAAAGCGCCAGCCTTTTTCATATCATCCAGAATATGATTTCTCAGCGCTTCTGTCACTTCTGGTCTTTTGCCAAACCAGCGTTCAAATCCCGGAACCGCCTGATGCAACAACATGCCAAGACCATCAACGGTTTTGAGACCTGCCGCTTCAGCGCTGGCCAAAAACGGTGTTTTCAATGGAATATAAACAATATCTGTCGCAACGGCTGACTTTTGCGCTGCACGCAGATCAAGTGGAAAATCGGTCGCCTCACCATGTCCGCTCATGCCAAGCGAAGTTGTGTTGACGATGAGACCGGCATCTTTGACCAAGGCTTGCGCCGCATCCCATCCATGCACGGAAACGCCAGCACCGAAATGGCTTGCCAGTTCTTGCGCCCGGCTCAGCGTGCGGTTGACAATAGCAATGCGTGAAAAACCGCGCGTCTGCAAAGCATGCACAATCGCACGTCCTGCACCACCAGCACCCAGAACCAGTGCCGTATCGGCATTGTCCCAGCCCGGGGCCAGAGCATCAAGATTAGCGGCAAAGCCATAAGCATCGGTATTGCCGCCGCAGAGCTTTCCATTCTCGAACCAGAGCGTGTTCACCGCGCCAATAGCAACCGCAGCCGCATCGCGACTTTCCACGGTTGCGAAGGCCACTTCCTTATGTGGAATCGTGACATTGCCGCCAGCAAAGCCATTTTTTGCAAGCGAGGAAGCAAATTCTGCGAAATTTTCCGGCGCTACTTCAATGGCTTCATAAGAGCCTTCAATGCCATGCTCTTTCAGCCAAAAGCTATGAATGAGCGGCGACCGTGAATGCTTTATCGGAAAGCCGGTGACGAATGCCTTGTTAGCCATCAATCAGATTTTCCTTCCTCAATTCATCAAGCAGGGGCAGAAGCGGCAGTCCGACGATGGTAAAATAATCGCCGTCGATTTTTGAGAACAACTGAATGCCCGGACCTTCGACCTGATAAGCGCCAACACTGGAAAGGGCAATATCGCCGACCTGTCCAAGATAGCGTCCGATAAAGCCCGGATCGAGATCACGCATGGTCATGCGTGCGATGCTCACATGACGCCACAGTGTCTCACCGTTTTTAACCAGCACCACACCACTGTTAAGCTGATGGGTTTTACCGGAAAATTGCAAAAGCTGGCGGCGTGCCGCCTCCATATCCGCAGGCTTGTGGAAAATCTCATCGCCCAGCGAAAGCGTCTGATCGCAGCCGATCACCACCGCATCGGGGTGGTTTTCGCTGACCGACAAGGCTTTCGCCTCAGCCAGAACCTGTGCGACCTCTTCGGGCGTGGCACCCGATTTATAAAGCGGCGCTTCGACCAAGCGCTCGTCAATATCCGCACTTTCAGCCGAAAAGGTGATGCCGGCATTTTTCAGCAGAGCCGAGCGAAATGGACTTTTGGAGGCCAGAATAAGCTTTGTCATCATGTCAGATCTTCCTTCTTGCCATCACGCAGCAGAGATTGAATAGCTGCTGCCGTTTCTTCAATCGACCGGCGCGATACATCAATGATCGGCCAGCCATGCCGGTTGCAGAGATTGCGGGCATAAGCCAGTTCTTCGGAAATTGAAACGCGGTCTGTGTAAAGTCCGGTATCAAGCGATGGAACACTGCCGAGCGGACGGTTCTGCCGGATCTGCGAAATACGCTCAGCCGTTGCCACCAGCCCGACGATCATCGGACGCTTTGCGCTAAAAAGCTGATCGGGGAGGGGGATACCCAACACAATCGGCACATTGGTGGCCTTGATGCCGCGATTAGCGAGATAAATGCTGGTCGGCGTTTTGGACGTTCGCGAAATGCCGACAAGAATTACGTCTGCTTCCTCTATATCGGGTGGCAATTGCCCGTCATCATGCTCCATCGTAAAATTGAGCGCATCGATCCGGCGAAAATAATCAGCATTGAGCACGTGCTGCGCGCTGGCGCGACGATGCGCGGGCGCGCCCAGATAAGATTGAAACGTATTGAGCACAGGTTCGAGCACGGAAACACTTGGCACACCCATTTCCGCGCAAGCTTCGTCAATGATCGCAGCAAGCTTCTGATCGACAATTGTATAGAGAACGATGCCGGGTTCAGCGTCGATATTTTCCAGAACTTTGCGCAGCTGCTTCTCGGTTCGGATGAGCGGATAAATATGTTCAATCGCCCGCGCGCTGGCATATTGGGCGGCTGCGGCACGGCCTGCAGCGAGGAGAGTCTCTCCCGTCGCATCAGAAATCAGATGAAGATGAAAGTAAGAAAGCGGTCTGGTCACAGATTTCTCCCCTCCCTGTTGACGACTGTGCGTAATTTTAAGGCTCCATCCACAAGCCATGGCAGGCGGTGGGAAACTTGGCAAGTCATCCACAGCGAGTACACATGTGGGAAGCTTTAGAAAGCGCTTGTGTACAAGACTCGTAACATTTGGAAAATGCCTGTGATATTCCCAGCTTGTCCACAAAGAGTGCCAAAGTGCGGCAATTGGTAACTCCTTAGATTCAATGAATGATTTGAGTTTTCATTGCTTTTATCAAGATGATCGGTGAATGATCGCACAGGCCAATCTGTGTCTAAGCAGAGCTGTGGGAAAAAGGCAGGTAAAACGTAATCCCCGATTCCAACAGACTCTAAGAATAAGAAGACTCTAGATTCCTCCTTTCTTTATGAAGAAGGCATGGGAAAACTTTCACACACGATAACGAAAATCAGACAGGGTGGAATGCGATGAAGCGCAAAGTCTTGAAAGTCATAGACGGTGAAGCAGTGTTTCCACCACCAATCTGGATGATGCGTCAGGCCGGACGTTACCTTCCTGAATATCGCGAAGTGCGCAAACAAGCAGGAAGCTTTCTCGACCTTTGCTATTCACCTGATCTGGCTGTTGAAGTGACGCTTCAGCCAATCCGCCGTTATGGCTTTGATGCAGCCATTCTGTTTTCAGATATTCTGGTTGTCCCTCATGCCCTTGGACGAGACCTTCGCTTTGAAGAAGGAAGAGGGCCTTTGATGACACCGATAGATGCAGATGAGATTTTCTGGCTTGAGACAGAAGGTGTCGCAAAACGCCTTGAGCCGGTCTATGAGACGGTTCGGCTGCTGCGTGCGCAATTGCCAGATGAAACAACGCTGCTGGGTTTCTGTGGCGCTCCCTGGACCGTTGCGACCTATATGATCGCCGGTCATGGGACACCTGATCAGGCTCCTGCTCGTCTGTTTGCCTATCGCTTCCCGGAAGCCTTTGAAAAGCTCTTGAATGATCTGGCGGATGTTTCAGCCGAATATCTGATTGAACAGCTTGATGCAGGCGCTGATGCTGTACAGATTTTCGATTCATGGTCCGGCGTGCTGGACGAAGATTGCTTTGAGCGCTTCTGTGTTCGCCCGGTTGCCCGCATCGTGCAAAAGGTGAGGGCAGTATATCCCGAAGCCCGTATTATCGGCTTTCCGAAAGGTGCCGGAATGCTTTATGCAGGCTATCGCGAAAAGACCGGCGTTGATGTTCTGGGCCTTGATTGGTCTGTGCCGGTTTCCTTTGCGCAGGAGTTACAAAAGGAAGGCGCTATTCAGGGCAATCTTGATCCGCTACGCGTAGTCGCTGGCGGTGCGGCGCTGGATGAAGGCGTTGATGTGATCCTCAAAAATCTGGGTCAAGGTCCACTGATTTTCAATCTTGGCCATGGAATTACGCCACAGGCACCGATTGAAAATGTGCAGCGGATGATTGACCGGGTTCGCGGAGGTTATTGATGAACGCTTCGAATAAAACAAACAGCGGCAAGGCTGCGCTGATGCGTATCATCGTGGCTCTGGTCGTCGTGGCACTCGGTTTATGGGGATTGTTTCACGTGAATCCAGCCGATGCTTATCTTTGGGTCAAGTCGATCCACGTCATTGCAGTGATCGCATGGATGGCCGGGATGCTCTATCTGCCGCGGCTTTTCGTTTATCATTGCGCAGCTAAACCTGGTTCCGAAACCTCTGAAACGTTCAAAATTATGGAACGCAGGTTGCTGCGTTTCATCATAAATCCCGCTATGATTGTAACGTGGATTGCTGGTCTCTGGCTTGCATGGGAAATTTTTGATTTCAAAGGCGGGTGGCTGCACGCAAAAATTCTGCTGGTTGTGTTGATGTCTGGTGTCCACGGCTATCTGTCGAAGGCAACACGTCTATTTGCACAAGATAAGAACACCAAATCAGCCAAACATTGGCGAATCGTTAACGAAGTTCCGACGGTTTTGATGATCCTGATTGTTATTCTGGTGATCGTGAAACCGTTCTAATTTTAATGATTATTTCCAGGAAGCCCGGAATTTCAGCGATTTGAACCGGGCTTCGACCTTCTTCCTATTGAATAAAATCTCGCCAATTCTTAACTGACACTTGCTCTTCATGCTGCAAAACGGTATGAGTGAGTCCTCTTCCCACCATGACAGCAGGCCTTCGATGCCGGTCACGATCCAAGTGACCCACCTTTCCGAACAACTGCATTTTCCTATTTTATTTCAAAAGAGTTCCTCACCCATGCAGGAAATGAAACTACAAGAACTTAAAAACAAAACTCCGGTCGAGCTGCTGGCCTTTGCCGATACGCTTGAGGTCGAAAATGCGAGCGCAATGCGCAAGCAGGAACTGATGTTCGCGATCCTCAAGAGCCTCGCTGCTCAGGACGTCGAAATTATCGGCGAAGGCGTTGTTGAAGTGCTGCAGGACGGATTTGGCTTCCTGCGCTCCGCCGACGCCAATTATCTGCCCGGCCCGGATGATATTTATATTTCTCCTTCCCAGCTGCGTCGCTTTTCACTGAAGACCGGTGACACGGTTGAAGGTCCGATTCGTGGTCCGAAAGAGGGCGAACGTTATTTCGCACTGCTCAAGGTCAACACGATCAATTTTGATGACCCTGAAAAAATCAAACACAAAGTCCATTTTGACAATCTGACACCGCTCTATCCAAATGAGCGCTTCAAGATGGAACTCGAAGTTCCGACCAATAAGGATCTGTCCTCGCGCGTTATTGATCTGGTTGCGCCGCTTGGTAAAGGCCAGCGCGGTCTGATTGTCGCTCCGCCGCGTACCGGTAAGACGGTTCTGTTGCAGAACATCGCGCATTCGATCACGGCTAACCATCCTGAATGCTATCTGATCGTTCTCCTGATCGACGAGCGGCCGGAAGAAGTAACCGACATGCAGCGCTCGGTGAAGGGTGAAGTTGTTTCTTCTACCTTCGATGAGCCAGCAACACGCCACGTTCAGGTTGCGGAAATGGTCATCGAAAAGGCGAAGCGTCTTGTCGAACATGGCCGTGACGTTGTGATCCTTCTCGATTCCATTACCCGCCTTGGCCGCGCTTACAACACAGTTGTTCCGTCGTCCGGTAAGGTGCTGACCGGTGGTGTGGATGCAAATGCCTTGCAGCGTCCAAAGCGCTTCTTTGGTGCAGCCCGTAACATCGAAGAAGGTGGCTCGCTCACCATTATCGCAACCGCGCTGATCGATACGGGTTCGCGTATGGACGAAGTGATCTTTGAAGAATTCAAGGGCACGGGTAACTCGGAAATCGTTCTCGACCGCAAGGTTGCTGACAAGCGTATCTTCCCGGCTATGGATATTCTTAAATCCGGCACACGTAAGGAAGATCTGCTTGTTCCACGCGCTGATCTTCAGAAGATTTTTGTTCTGCGCCGTATTCTCGCGCCAATGGGCACGACAGATGCGATTGAGTTCCTGATCGACAAGCTCAAGCAGACCAAGAGCAATGGTGATTTCTTCGATTCAATGAACACTTAAGTTCTGCTCGATTATCATTTTAAAACGCCGCGTTGAGAAATCAGCGCGGCGTTTTTTATACTCCATAAAAGCTCAGGAATGGCCTCTGAGCAGTATTTCGAGTGCTGAGGCAGTCTCGACGGGCGCCAGGCAAACCTGTCCCTTACAGAGCCATGCTGACGGTTTATCCGCATGTGCTGTGCCGCCTGTTGGAAGCTCAATCAATGTCCCCGCTTCAAAGGCAACAAACTTATCCAACCGTCGCGGATCAGGATTGCGCGTGGCCACTGCCACAAGTTCGCCATCTCCCCCTGTGTCAGTTATTACCAGAGAGAGCGGTTCAGCGGCGAAACGGCCTGCATTCAGAATGCCGATTTGCCCATATTGCTGAACGCGTGCACGCCCCATTGCCTGCTCAACCAGCCGTTCATTTTGGCGATAAAGATTCATATCTCCGGTGGCCAAAAATAGCCGCGTGAATGCTTCGATAATCTGACTGGTGGCAGATGGAATGGCCTCGTCATAATCTCCATAGCTGTGAAGAATAACGTCTTCTGCCTCTATCGCTGAAAGCCGGTAATTACCCGATGCATCGCGATTGTTTTGATTGAGTGCATCTTTCAGTGCAAGTGCATCGTGAATGAATGTTTTGTCGCTTGTCGCTTCATAAAGCGAAAGCGCTGCATTGATCATGGCCGCATAATCGGATGACAGGGCAGGGTAGACCAATTCAGCATCCATTCGGCAATGCGCCATGCGTCCGGCCTCAAACGACGACCGAATCGAACGATAGGCCGCAATGGCATAATCGATCCATTCCGGCTTTCTGAAACTGCGGCCCGCTTCTGCCAGCGCCCGGATTGCCAGTGCATTCCAATCGGTGAGAGCTTTTTCATCGCGGCCCGGACGAATGCGCGTGCTGCGATAATTGAACAGTTTTTCTTTCGATGTTTCAATGTCAGCAGGAAGCTCTGCCTTCTCATTCACCGCGTGAAGCCTGTTGAGAATAGTGCTGTCTTCAAAATTGCCTTGAGCTTTCACATCATACCATTTCTTGAAAGCAGCGGCCTGATCACCCAATACGGCATTAATCTCGGCCTCGGTGAAGATATAGAACTTCCCTTCTTCACCCTCGCTGTCGGCATCGAGACTGGACGCAAAACTTCCGTCAGGAAGCCGCATTTCGCGGATCAACCAGTTAACGGTTTCTTCGATTCGGATACGGAACAATTCATCTTGCGTTTCGGCATAGGCATAAGTCGCGTGTCTGATCAGCTGCGCATTGTCGTAGAGCATCTTTTCAAAATGCGGCACCAGCCAATCGGCATCAACACTGTAACGACAAAGCCCGCCGCCGAGATGATCGTAAATGCCGCCTTGCAGCATTGTTCTCAGTGATAGCAGAAACGTATCGCGATGATGGCTTTGGCCGCTATAGAGCCACGACAGCCACAAGGAATCCATGAAGGGAGCATTTGGGAATTTTGGTGCCCTATCGATGCCGCCACGAACAGGATCAAACATCGCATTGATCCGGTCTGCTACCGTATCGAAATGCGAAATATCATTCGGGCTCGCCTCGCTTTGTGCGGCAAGACGTGTCTCCAGATGATTAAACACAGCCTCCGCATTATGGTTAATTTTTTCTTTATTTCCTTGCCAAAGATTATTGACCGCTTTTAGCACGTCGATAAATCCCGGTAGATTGTGCCGAGCTTTTGGTGGAAAATAAGTTCCGCCCCAGAATGGCTTACCATCGGGAAGCAGAAACATCGTCAGCGGCCAGCCGCCTTGCTGTCCCATAGCACCAAGGGCTGCCATATAAATCTGATCGATGTCTGGCCGTTCCTCCCGATCAACCTTCACATTGACGAAAAGTTCATTCATGACGTCTGCAACGGCAGGATCTTCAAAAGACTCATGCGCCATGACATGACACCAGTGGCAGGCGGCATAGCCTATCGACAGAAGAATAGGCCGGTTGAGTTCCTGCGCTGCATCCAGCGCTTCTTTGCTCCAAACCTGCCAGTGAACCGGATTATCGGCGTGCTGACGCAGATAGGCGCTTGGAGCGGTTCTGAGCCTGTTGCTGCTGATATCGGTCATAAGGCTTTTCTTTCCGGGCATGAATGAATATGCGTGTGAGTATCAATATAGAACGGGAAATCAAATGAGCGAGCGCCAACACCTTATCGATACGATTTTCGCATTGTCGAGCGGACGCCTTCCTTCCGGCGTTGCTGTGGTGCGGATCTCCGGACCGCAAGTTCGATTCGTAATCGAAACGATCCTTGGCGCTATCATCGAGCCAAGATTTGCCGCCTATAAAACCATTCGCTCTCGCAATGGTGACGCAATAGATAAGGGACTTGCGCTGTTTTTTCCGGGACCCAACAGCTTTACTGGGGAGGATTGTGCGGAATTTCATCTTCATGGTGGGATTGCAGTCGTAGAAAAACTGCTCGAAGAACTCGGCACTTTTCCAGGTTGCCGTATCGCGGAAGCGGGTGAGTTCACCCGTCGTGCTTTTACCAATGGCAAGATGGATTTGACGATTGCTGAAGGCCTTGCCGATCTCATAGCCGCAGAAACCGAAGGGCAGCGTCGTCTTGCACTACAAGTCGCATCGGGTGCGCAGCGCCAGCTCTATACCGATTGGAGACAGAGGCTTGTTCGGTCGCGTGCGCTCATTGAGGCAGAACTTGACTTTGCTGATGAGAGTGATGTGCCGGGTTCCGTTTCGGGGCAGGTATGGGAGCAACTCAAAACCCTGCGTAGCGAAATCATCCGCCATATTGAAGGTGGCAAGCGGGCAGCAATACTGCGCGATGGTTTGCATATTGTAATCGCTGGCGCTCCAAATGCCGGAAAATCCAGTCTGCTTAATTTTCTGGCGGGCCGCGAGATTGCAATTATTTCAGAAGAGGCGGGCACCACGCGTGATCTTCTGGAAGTCAAATTGAACCTCGGTGGCATTCCGGTTTATGTGACAGACACTGCCGGATTGCGCGAGACGACAAGCCAGGTTGAGCGGATTGGCATTGAGCGGGCGCGTGAACGCGCAGCTGAAGCTGATCTGGTTTTGCTGCTTGAGGATATGGAAAACCCAGTCCCAGTGTCGCTTGAAAACGGCGAAGCTGACATCTGGACTGTTGGGACCAAGGCAGACCTTGTTACAAGTGATAGCCAAAACTGGCAGTATCGGATTTCAACCAGAACCACGGACGGCCTTGATCGTCTGCTCGATGCATTGCAGCAATTTGCTGAAGCACGCATCGGCCAGATCAATGATGCGGTACCGACGCGTCAGCGGCATATCAATCTTTTGCAATCGACGATCTCAGAAATTGATATAGCAGCTGAGCGCGAAGATTTACCCCTGGAGCTACGCGCGGAGAATATGCGCAGGGCGTCGCAATATCTTGGACGGATTACAGGCGATGTTGATGTTGAAGAGATTCTGGACGTTATTTTCTCTCAGTTCTGTATCGGTAAGTGAGTGATTCACGTGAAACAGTGGCGATTATGAAGACTGCCGCGAGAAATGTTTCACGTGAAACATCTGTGGAATCTGTCCAGACTTATTGACTCCCATATCAATCCGTGAGTCGATTTCTGTATCAAGTTTATCAAAGAGTTGATCGAAGCCGGTCTGGTTACCCCTTCCGTTAAAGTGGCAAACGTGTCAAAGAGACCTCTTTCTAAACTGGATTCGGATGCATCAGGATGAACATCAAAAGTTCGGCCGAAGCGACAGCTTTCGACGTGATTGTAATCGGTGGGGGACATGCCGGCTGTGAGGCTGCGGCAGCTTCGGCACGCGCTGGTGCTCGCACTGCGCTGGTTACGCACCGTTTTGATACAATTGGCGTCATGTCTTGTAATCCTGCGATTGGTGGTTTGGGCAAGGGCCATCTCGTAAGGGAGATTGATGCGCTGGACGGTTTGATGGGTCGCGTCGCTGATAAGGCTGGCATCCAGTTCAGATTGCTCAATCGTCGGAAAGGCCCAGCCGTTCGCGGCCCACGCACACAGGCCGACCGTAAACTCTATCGTCTGGCAATGCAGGAGCTGATTTCCGAGCAGGAAAATCTAACCGTTGTTGAAGGCGGTGCATCGGATATTCGTGTGGACGATGGTCGTATTACTGGTGCTGTCCTGACCGATGGTCGCCAACTCAGCTGTGCATCTGTCGTTCTAACGACGGGTACATTTCTGAATGGTCTCATTCATATCGGCGAGAAGAAAATCCCGGCCGGACGCATGGGTGAAAATCCGGCTTTAGGTCTGTCGGACACGTTACGCGGTCTTGGCTTTGCCGTTGGGCGTCTCAAGACCGGTACGCCGCCACGTCTTGATGGTCGAACCATTGACTGGCAGAGCCTGGATATGCAGTCCGCAGACGAAGATCCGGTTCCTTTCTCGCTGATGACCGATAAGATCACGACCCCACAGATCGATTGCGGCATTACGCGGACAACGCGAGAAACCCATGCGATCATCCGGGCTAATCTCCATCGCTCTGCGATGTATTCTGGTTCCATTGAGGGGATCGGCCCGCGCTATTGTCCGTCGGTTGAAGACAAGATCGTCAAGTTTGGCGATCGCGATGGGCATCAGATATTTCTAGAACCCGAAGGGCTGGACGATCATACGGTTTACCCAAACGGCATTTCCACGTCTTTGCCGGAAGAAGTGCAGCTTGAATATCTCAAGACCATTCCAGGTCTGGAAAAAGCGATTATGCTTCAGCCGGGCTATGCGATTGAATATGACTTTATTGATCCGCGAGAGCTGAAGCGCAGTCTGGAGACTCGCCGTGTGACGGGCCTATTCCTTGCAGGTCAGATCAATGGCACCACCGGTTATGAAGAAGCTGGCGCACAGGGCTTGCTCGCCGGATTGAATGCTGCGAAGCGGGCAAGCGGCAGTGAGCCGGTTATTATTCAGCGCACGGAAGCCTATATCGGTGTTATGGTCGATGATTTGACGTCACGCGGCGTCAGCGAGCCTTATCGTATGTTTACGTCCCGCGCTGAGTTCCGTTTGTCACTGCGCGCGGATAATGCGGATCAGCGTTTGACACCGCTGGCCGAACAGCTTGGCATTCTTGGCTCTCAGCGCCGTGATAAATTTGCGGCTCGTCAGGATGCATTGTCATCGGCGCGTGATTTGACAAAAGAACTGACAATTACTCCTAATCGGGCAAGCCGTTTTGACATCCATCTCAATCAGGATGGCGTTCGTCGCTCTGCTTATGATCTTCTGTCCTATCCAGATATCGATCTGCGGAAGTTGCAGGTGATCTGGCCAGAGCTGAACGGCATTGATCCGATTGCGCGCGAGGCACTTGAGATTGAAGCGCAGTACTCGGTTTATATGGACCGACAGAAAAGCGACATTGCTGTTATGGAGCGTGAAGAGCGTTTGTTCATTCCCGCAACGCTGGACTTCGATGTGATTTCTGGTCTTTCTAATGAGCTTAAGTTCAAGCTCAAGCAGCGTAAACCAGAGACCATTGCCGAGGCGCAGCGGGTAGAGGGCATTACGCCTGCAGCGCTCGCTTTGCTGATTACGCATATCAAGAAGCATGGCGCACGTGAGCGTGCTGCTCTCGAACTGAACGCCGAGAAAGGCGTAGCATGACTGTGGATAGCCGATATTCGAGCTTGAAAAAGATTGTTCCCGTTGTTTCACGTGAAACAACGGAACGCCTAATGGCTTTCGAACAACTGTTTCGCAAATGGTCCGCAGCCATCAATCTGGCATCTCCATCTACACTTGCCGATCTTTGGAACCGGCATATCCTCGATAGCGCGCAGATATTTCCGCTGGCACCTGAGGCAAAGCGCTGGCTCGATCTCGGGTCGGGAGGTGGATTTCCGGGTATCGTGACCGCTTGTTTTCTCAAAGAGATTCCTGGTGCTTCGATTGACTTGGTCGAGAGTGCGGGAAAAAAAGCCGCTTTCTTGCGCACAGCTGCCGGACATGTTGGCGTGCCTGCGCGTGTTCATTCTGAGCGTATTGAGGCGATGTGGGATAAAATTGAGACGCCAGAGGTGGTGACTGCCCGTGCGCTTGCATCGCTTAACCTGCTTTTTGAGCTTTCCGAACCTTGGTTGACGAACGGTTCCAAGGCACTTTTTCAAAAAGGTCGGGATTACCAGAGGGAAATTGATGAAAGCCGTGTCGGCTGGAGTTTTGATCTGGTACAACATGAAAGTGCTATCGATACCAGTTCGGTGATACTTGAGATTAGCAATCTGCGACGCATCTCCAGTTAAACCAGCATCGATATGACAGAAAGCAGCAGGGCGACGGTAATGAGCAAAAGATCCCGGATCATAACCATTGCAAATCAGAAGGGCGGCGTTGGCAAAACCACGACTGCTATTAACCTCGCGACAGCGCTGGCCGCCATTGGCGAGACGGTGCTGATTGTTGACCTTGACCCGCAGGGCAATGCCAGCACGGGGCTTGGTATAGATCGGCTGAACCGTCCTTTGTCATCCTATGATGTGCTGACACAGGCTGCGTCCGCAAATGAAGCTGCTATGCAGAGCGATGTTCCGAACCTTTATATTGTGCCGTCGACGCTCGACCTTCTCGGTCTTGAAATGGAGATTGCGCAGGCCCCGGATCGCACCCGTCGTTTGCGCGATGCATTGCGTTTTGATTCGACTGTTGCGGAAAAGTTTTCTTATATCCTCGTCGATTGCCCACCGTCGCTGAATCTCTTGACGCTGAATGCTATGGCCGCAGCCGATTCCGTGATGGTGCCTTTGCAATGCGAGTTTTTTGCGCTTGAAGGTCTAAGCCAACTCCTGCAAACAGTCGATCAGGTGCGTTCGAGCATCAATTCCGAGCTGACAATTCAGGGAATTGTCCTGACAATGTTCGATAGCCGTAACAATCTTGCATCGCAGGTCGTTGACGATGTGCGCGCATTTATGGGCGAAAAGGTTTATCGCACAGTCATTCCGCGCAATGTGCGAGTGTCGGAAGCACCATCGCATGGTAAGCCTGCTATTCTCTATGATTTGAAATGCGCAGGCAGTCAGGCCTATCTGCAGTTGGCATCCGAAGTAATTCAGCGTGAGCGGCAGCTTAAAGCCGCATAATGAGCTAGCACCGCGCATGCGGGGCTTATACCGATTCGACACCGTAACAATTTCAGGAACTGACGACGATGAACGATGATCCTTCAAAAAAGCGCCTTGGCCGCGGCTTGGCTGCCCTGATTGGTGAAATCGATCGCCCGGCGGAAGAGCGCAAAGTGCCTATTTCCAGTGAACGTAATGTTCCTATCGAGTTCGTAACGCGTAATCCACGCAATCCGCGGCGTATGTTCTCGGAAGTCGAACTGGAAGATTTGGCACAGTCGATCAAGGAACATGGTGTCGTTCAGCCGATTGTGGTTCGCCCGGCACCAGGTGAACCGGAACGGTTCGAGCTGATTGCGGGTGAACGGCGCTGGCGTGCGTCGCAGCGCGCAGGTGTCGATACGATTCCTGTCATCATCCGCGATGTGGATGATCGTGTGGCGCTTGAAATTGCTATCGTTGAAAACGTTCAGCGCGCAGACCTTAACGCAGTTGAAGAAGCGTTGGGATATCAACAGCTTATCGATAATCATGACTATACGCAAAATGATCTCGCACAGGTCATCGGTAAAAGCCGAAGCCATGTTGCCAATACGTTGCGTCTCCTGAAATTGCCACAGCGCGTGCAGGACTTTATCTCGGATGGCGCTCTTTCAGCTGGTCATGCACGTAGCCTGATCACCATGGAAGATCCAACCGCGTTGGCGGAACGTGTGGTCAAGGAAGGCTTGTCCGTGCGTCAGGTTGAAGCCCTGTCGCAGGCACGCAATGGTGCAGAGCCGAAGGCTAACAAGAGTGCGCCGGTCGAGAAAGACGCTGATACTAAGGCACTTGAAAAGCTGCTTTCTGATGTCACTGGCATGAAGGTGGAGATCAATCATCGCGAGCGCGGTGGCGAAGTGAAGGTGCGCTACAGCTCGCTTGAGCAGCTTGATGAGATTTGCCGTCGCTTGCAGAGCTGATAGCCTCTCATCAGGGTTACATTTGAAGTCGTGGAACAGTGATTTGTTTCACGGCTTTTTCTTATCGTCCGCGTGCCTTAATCAGCGAAAAGACGAGGATGATCATGATGATAGCACCCATGATCATACCTGCTGAACCTCCCCAGAAAGCTCCGTAGTCGCCACCAATGAGCCAGCCGATAAATGCGCCGATCATGATCAGGAAAATGGGAGGAATGCAGCCAATCATGCAATTATTCCAATGATTTGTATGAGATGGCTGCCTGAGGTGAGATGGGTAATAAGGCGCCAGATAAGGGAATTGTCGATTATTACGTTGGCTCTAATATTGATGAACAGGCGTTTAAACTCAAGATCGGGATGATGATCTCGCAGCCGATTGATCGGGTTCTCAAACTTTGCAGCCTGCCTGCTTTTAACGGCTTTCCCTCAAAGCGCTAAAATCTTATAAGAATAAAAGATAGAGCGTCCAGATCAAAGGGGCGGGAGAGAGCGCAATTCATGGAACTGCTGACGCAAATCATTATTCACACGCCAGTCTATGTTTGGGGATTGCTGGTCTATCTGATCATAATGGGCATCAAGGGGCGTGAAACACAAACGGTTTCGCTCTGGAAAATGCTTTTTGTGCCTGTGATTTTCATCGGCGTAGGCTTCTTGCACTTTGATGATACGTCGGACCAGTTTAGTTCGTTTCTAATCGCCTGGTGTGTAGGATTGGCACTGTTTGCGCCGCTGGGTTTTTTGACTGGGCCGCGCATTCTGGCAGTTGATCGTGAAACCAAGCGCATAGAACGAGCAGGCACAACGCTGCCGCTGATACGCAATCTACTTTTCTTCTGTGCGCAATATGTCTTGGCAGTTCTCAATGTGATCCACCCGGAAGAGCATACTACGTTGATGTATGTCACTGCCGTGGTTTCAGGCGCTTCAGCCGGCTATTTCGGCGGTTGGCTTGTTTCGCTTTGGCGGAAATATTCAGCTTCACCCAGTTTTCCGCATCGTCCTAGTTAAACCCGACAGCCACGCAACAATCGAACCTTGCGTGGCTGCTTTTAACCATAGAAACTCAGCGCCAGCCGAGCGCTGGTGCTACATGCTTGAGGATCGCTTCGATCACGTGCGCATTGTATTCGACGCCGAGCTGGTTTGGGACGGTCAGCAATAGCGTATCGGCTTCAGCAATCGCTTCATCCTGAGCGAGTTCTTTGATCAGCGCATCCGGTTCAGCCGCGTAGGAGCGACCAAAAATAGCGCGCGTATTCTCATCGATATAGCCGATGGAATCCTGCTCCTTGCTGCCGCCACCAAAATAAGCGCGGTCGCGATCATCAACGAGCGCAAAAATGCTGCGGCTAACTGAAACGCGTGGCGTTCTCGTATGTCCAGCCTCTTTCCAGGCTTCACGATAAGCACGAATTTGCGCGGCCTGCTGGACATGAAATGGCTCGCCCGTTTCATCATCTTTGAGCGTGGAGCTTTGCAAATTCATACCAAGCTTTGCGGCCCAGCGTGCCGTCGCATTGGAGCCTGCACCCCACCAGATACGGTCGCGCAGACCTTCCGAATGCGGTTCGAGACGCAACAGACCGGGAGGGTTTGGGAACATCGGGCGCGGATTTGGCTGGCCAAATCCTTGTCCTTTGAGTGCCTCAAAGAAAACCTCGCCATGTTTGCGGCCCATATCGGCATCGCTTGCGCCTTCCTCCGGTGCATAACCGAAATAGCGCCAACCATCGATCACCTGTTCGGGTGAGCCACGGCTCAGACCAAGCTGAAGGCGGCCTTGCGAGATAAGATCAGCAGCACCCGCATCTTCCACCATGTAAAGCGGGTTTTCATAGCGCATGTCGATGACGGCAGTGCCGATCTCGATCTTGCTGGTTTTCGCACCCACGGCTGCAAGCAGCGGGAAGGGCGACGCAAGCTGGCGGGCAAAATGATGCACGCGGAAATAAGCGCCGTCTGCGCCAAGTTCTTCGGCTGCAACGGCCAGATCAATTGACTGCAACAAAGCGTCACCTGCCGAGCGGGTGCCCGATTGTGGCGAAGGCGACCAATGACCGAATGAAAGAAAACCTATCTTTTTCATATTCATTTTCCTCAAGTCCCCGCCCTATGAGCGTGACGGTACTTTTCAAGTGTTCTCGCAGAATATGGCTTTGCGCGATAGTCTTTGAAAGTGGGTTGAACACAGTGTTCATGAAACAGAATGTAGTGGCGTATTAAAACAGCGAATGCGGACACGTTGACAGTCTATACGGACCCGATTAAGCCTTGTTATCAGGCGGATAAACCTTCAATTCCGGCAGATAGCCGTTGTTGAACATTCGGGTGTAAGCCAAAAATGCCTTCACAGGCGACGCACCAAAACAGGGGAGATTTTCATGCGTTCTATGCTTCTGGCCTTGCTGGCCGCAACAGCGCTTGCCACATCGGCTCAGGCCAAAGATGTGACCGTTGCTGTCACCGCTATCGTGGAACATCCGGCACTTGATGCTGCGCGTGATGGCGTTAAGGATGCGCTGGCTGCGGCTGGCTTCAAAGAAGGTGAAAATCTTACCTTCATCTATCAGTCAGCACAGGGCAATCCGGCAACCGCCGCACAGATCGCGCGTCAGTTTGTTGGCGATGGCCCGGACGTAATCGTTCCAATTTCGACACCATCAGCGCAGGCCGTTGTTTCCGCAACGCGGGATATTCCGATTGTCTTCACTGCGGTTTCCGATCCGGTTGGCGCGCAGCTCGTCAAGGACATGGCAAAGCCGGGCGGCAACGTCACTGGCCTTTCCGACATGTCGCCGGTTGTTGAGCATATCAAGCTCATCAAGGAAGTGATGCCGAATATCAAGAAGCTCGGTTATCTCTACAATTCCGGTGAAACCAATTCTGTTTCGCTGCTGGAAGCACTGAAGGCTGCGGCTGCGGCTGAAGACATCGAAATCGTTGAATCGGCCGCCACCAAGTCGGCAGAAGTTCAGGGCGCAGCGCGTGCGCTCGTTGGTCGTGCGGATGCGATGTATGTTCCAACCGACAACACCATTGTTTCGGCTCTTGAAAGCGCCGTCGGTGTTGCCGAAGAAAGCAAGTTGCCGCTCTTCACCGCTGATACGGACTCTGTGAAGCGCGGTGCGCTGGCTGCTCTTGGCTTCAACTATTACGATGTCGGCAAGCAGACTGGTGAAAAGGTCGTGGCCATTCTTAACGGCGAAAAGCCGGGCGATATTCCGGTTGAAATCGCCAAGGGTACCGATCTCGTCATCAATCTTGGTGCAGCCAAGAAGATGGGCGTTGAGCTCCCGCAGGCTGTGATCGACCGCGCCACCAGCAAGATCGACTGATTGCGATCCATATTGTAGATACAAAGGGCGGGAATTTATCCCGCCCTTTTGTTTAAAACCTGTCGAGTTTTTGAAATGCCCGCAATTCGCATTCTTCCAGCCGATGACAACACCAATGGCTGGAGCAAAATCCTCAGCGCTCGCACCCCGAATGTATCGCTAAAAGGCGACATCAAGGCTGATTGGATCGTGCTTGGTGCGGGTTATGCGGGTGTGGCTGCGGCGCGACGGCTGGCCGAAAATCGCCCCAATGATCAAATCGCGCTGATCGATGCGCAAGAGGTCGGCAAAGGCACATCAGGCCGTGCAGCGGGCTTTGCGATTGATCTGCCACATAATGTCAGCTCATCGATGGAAGAACTGGCAAAGTCCCACAGCTACCGCGCATTGGCGCGTGCTGCCATTGATCATCTCAAACAGCAAATCGATCAGCATGGAATCGACTGCGACTGGCGACAGGACGGCAAGTTTCACGCAGCCGTCTCCGATCAGGGGATGCGTGAAGTTTTGGAGCCGACGGTTAAAGAACTCGAACGTCTCAAAGAACCGTTTGACTGGCTGGAAGGCGATGCTCTCACCCAAAGGCTTGGCACAAGTCATTTCAAGGCAGCGATTTTCACGTATGGCACATCGCTGTTAAACCCGGCTGCTCTGGTGCGCGGCCTTGCCGATAGCCTGCCAGACAATGTGACGCTTTATGAAAACTCCGCTGTCACCAAAATCGATTATGGCGAGCGTATCCTGATCACCACTGCCCATGGCAGCGTTCAGGCACCGGCAATGATCCTGACCGTCAATGGGTTTGGGGAACAATTCGGCTTCTTCAGACGAAAACTGCTGAATTTCGCCGCGCATGCGAGCCTCAGCCGCACGCTGACCGATGTTGAATACAAAGCCATCGGCGAAGTTGCACCATGGGGTCTCACGCCTGCCAATTCCTTTGCTGGCATCACCATGCGTCTGACATCGGACCGGCGCATATTGGTTCGGCAGAATGTACACTTTTGCCCGTCGCTTCGTCAGTCAGATACGCGCCGTGAAACAATCAAGCGGGAACACAAATGCCTGTTTGATGCGCGTTTCCCGATGCTGGCTGGTGTCGATATGGAACATACATGGACAGGCTTTATCTGCCTGTCACGCAATGGCGCACCGGGTTTTGGGCAGATTGCAAAGAATGTTTTTACATCGCTGTGCCAGAATGGTGTCGGCATCACCAAGGGAACCATCGGTGGCATTCTCGCAGCCGACATGGCCTGTGACATCGACAATCCGCTGATTGATGACATGTTGAAACTTGGATCCCCGACCGAACTTCCGCCACGGCCTTTCCTTGATATTGGCGTGCGTGCGCGTTTCGCATGGGAGTTGTGGCGCGCGCGCGGAGAAGTGTAAGCTGAAATAAGCGGCCAAAATGTTGTAACAAGCTCACAGAACGCGGCTTTTCAGCGCCTTTCCATCGATAATGCTTGCGTGTTGAAACTTTTGAGTTGTATCGCAAAAGATAACTAGCCAGAACAGTCGCAATCAATGCGATTGCGCATGAAAACCGGGGAATGGTTTCGGAAGATATAAGCCTTCGAAACGAACTCAAACCAAAACCGGTCGTGATTGAAACAGGCCTGCGGGCATGAGTGGCAGAAGTCATCATGCTTGAAGGCCAATGAATAGTGTGTGCCGCAAGGCCATATTCATGTTCAGTCACGGCAAAGAACAAGGAATCTCAATGTGAGTCAGATCGCCTTCTGGGGTGCGGTCGAATTGGGCCTCGTCTTCTCTTTTGTCGCTATCGGCGTCTATCTGGCTTTCCGCGTGCTTGATTTTCCCGATCTGACCGTGGATGGCTCGTTTCCGCTCGGTGCAGCTGTAACCGGCGTTCTGATCCTTGCTGGCTGGAACCCTTGGCTGTCTGCCGGTGTTGCAATGATTGCAGGATCGATTGCCGGTCTTGTGACTGCAACGCTGAATGTGCGCTTCAAGATTCTCAACCTTCTGGCATCCATTCTGACGATGATTGCGCTGTTCTCGGTCAATCTGCGTATTATGGGTCGCCCGAATATCGCGCTGATCAATCAGGATACCATGCTGTCGCCATTCTTCGGTCATGGCATTCCTGAATATTATGTGCGTCCGGCTTTCCTTTTCGTGCTGGTGGCAATCACGGTTTTCCTCGTCTGGCGCTTCCTTGAAAGCGACATGGGCCTTGCCATGCGTGCAACCGGTGCCAACCCGAAAATGGCGCGTGCGCAAGGCGTACGCACTGACCGACAGATCTATCTCGGCATGGCGCTCTCGAACGCGCTGGTGGCGCTTGGTGGCTCGCTTTTTGCCCAGACAAACGGCTTTGCGGACGTAACCTCCGGCGTTGGTACAATCGTGGTTGGTCTTGCTGCCGTAATCATCGGTGAAACATTGCTGCGTTCGCGTCTGATTCTCGTGATCCTGATCGGCTGTGTGCTTGGCTCGATTATCTATCGTATCGCTATTCAGCTTGCGCTTTCCAATGGTAGCATTGTGGGCCTTCAGGCTTCCGATCTTAACATTGCAACGGCACTTCTCGTTACCTTCGCACTGATATTGCCACGCCTTCGCCGTGGAGGAGCATCATCATGATCGAAGTCTCCAATCTAGACGTTATCTTCGGTCGTGGAACACCGCTTGAAAAGCAGGTGCTCAACAAGATCAACCTGACGATGGAACAGGGTTCGTTCGTCACTGTGATTGGTTCCAACGGTGCTGGCAAATCGACTATGCTCGGCGTGCTGGCAGGTGATGTTATCCCGACCGCTGGCAGGGTGGTGATCAGCGGGCAGGACGTGACCCGCAAATCAACCGCAGAGCGTGCAGGTCTTGTGGCCCGCGTATTTCAGGATCCGCTTGCTGGCAGCTGTGGAACACTGACGATTGAGGAAAATCTGGCGCTGGCTGCATCGCGTGGAACACGCCGTGGTCTGACCCATGCGCTCAATTCCAAGCGCCGTGAGTGGTTCCGCGAACGCGTGGCAAGCCTCAATCTTGGCCTCGAAAACCGCATGCAGGATCGTATGGAGCTTCTCTCCGGCGGTCAGCGTCAGGCACTTTCGCTGATTATGGCGACCCTTGCTGGTTCAGAAGTGCTACTGCTTGATGAACATACCGCAGCACTTGATCCGGGCATGGCAGAATTTGTCATGGAACTGACCCGTACGCTGATTACTGAGAACAAGCTCACAGCGCTCATGGTCACGCATTCCATGCGTCAGGCGCTTGATTATGGCGACCGCACGATCATGTTGCATGGCGGCAAGATCCTGCTTGATGTGACTGGCGACAAGCGCAAGACGCTCAGCGTTGAAGACCTGATCGAAATGTTCCGCAAGGTGCGTGGACAGACGCTTGATGATGATGCTTTGCTGATCGAATAGCGTTGCAAACAGCTTTGTTCACAGCCGCCGCTCAGTTTGATCGGCGGCTGTTTTGTTTGAATGAGAATTGCGCTAGTACATCCTCTATGGCGCAGAAGAAAGCACACGAAGTAGATCAATTTCTCAGCAAACCGAGCAGCTCGTTTCCGGTTGTATTGCTCTATGGGCCTGATAAGGGGCTCGTGAACGAACGTGCGCGTCGCTATGCAAAGGCGACAAAATTGCCACTCGATGATCCCTTTGCTGTTATTCGTATGGAAGCAGACGAAATTGATGCTGATCCGGCAAAGCTTGCCGATGAAGCGCGCACAATTTCAATGTTTGGCGGTGAGCGGCTCATCTGGATCAAGAATGCCGGCGGACAAAAGAAGCTTGCCGAAGCTGTGAAACTTCTGGCGACCGAGCCGCCGCGTGAAACCTATATTCTGGTCGAAGCTGGCGATCTCAAAAAAGGCGTTGGTCTGCGCGGCGCGGTTGAAAATGCACCAGCTGGCATGGCACTGCCCTGCTATTCCGATGATGCACGCGGCATTGATGGCGTGATCGACGATGTGCTGGCCGAATGGAAGATGCAGATTACCATGGATGGCCGTCAGCTGCTGCGCGCGAGTCTTGGCGGTGATCGGTTGGCCACGCGTGGCGAGCTGGAAAAGCTTTGCCTCTATGCGCGGGGCAAGGAGCGCATCGACATAGATGATGTGCGTGAAGCCGTGGGCGATGTTGCAGGACTTTCTACGGACGAAGTCGTGGATGCGGTTCTGACGGGCGATTTGCGTCGTTTTGAGACAACATTTGACCGCGTTGTGAAATCGGGAACTGCTCCTTTCCTGGTGCTCAATACCGCCGCGCGTCAGTTCCAGCAGATTCAGACGCTACGTCATATCGCAGACACCGAGCGTAAAAGTGCTTCTGTCGTAGTCGCTTCAGCGCGTCCGCCGGTATTCTTCAATCGAAAGAAGCTGATTGAGAATGCGGTCAGCCGCTGGAATGCCGAAAGCCTTTCCCGTGTCATGGAGCGCCTGCAACGCGCAGTCCTTGAAAGCCGTCAAAATGCTGCTCTCTCAATCCCAATCATCCGCCAGTGCCTGCTCGCCATCTCGGTGGAAGCTGTGAAACTATCGCGGCGATAAATAAATGGCTGAAAGTTGATTGAATCTCTTTATAGCTAAATCTGGATGATCAAGAACATTGGCCTGATCTGCGAGGCGAAAAATATCCGCATAATGCAGAATGCTGCGTGCGGATTGCATTCCGGCGGGCATGGTGAAATGGCTTTGGTGTCCGTTGAGCCAGGCAAGGAATACAACGCCTGCTTTGTAATATTGCGTCGGAGCTTCAAAGATTTTGCGTGACAGCGGCACAGTTGGCTCGATGATCGCGCGGAAGCGGGAATTGTCGCCGTCGGCGAGGGCGGCGAGGGCGCTTGAAGCCTGCGGTGCCACGGCGTCAAAGATGCCAAGCAGCGCATGGCTGTGCTTGTTTCCATCGCCTTCGATCAATGGCGCATAGTTGAAATCATCGCCCGTGAAACAGAGAACGCCATCCGGCAGGCGGTTGCGAAGCGCGATCTCGTAGCGTTCTTCAAGCAGCGAAATCTTGATGCCTTCAACCTTGTCGCGATTGGTCTCTATAATGCCGATGACCGTATCAAGTGCGTCTTCAAACGTGTCGGAACCCCAGTAACCTTTGAGTTGTGGGTCGAACATATCTCCGAGCCAGTGCAGAATGACCTTTTCGCGGGCACTGGAAAGAATATGGTCATAAACCCTGGCATAATCCTCTGGCGAGCGGGCGATGCGAGTGAGTGCGCGACTGGCCATCAGAATGAAACGACCGCCGTGTTTTTCGATGAATTCAGCCTGGGTTTCATAAGCCCTAATCACGTCGTCAAGGCTTTTTGCGTCCGAAGGATCAAGATGATCGGTGCCAGCGCCACAGGCGAGATCAGCACCTGCTACGGTCTTGCTTTCTGCCAGTGAGCGGCGGATCAGCTCCTGCGCGCCAGCCCAGCTAAGCCCCATGCCGCGTTGCGAGGTGTCCATCGCTTCCGCAATCTGAAAGCCGAGGCTCCAGAGGTGATGGCGGAAAGCCATAGTCGCATCCCAATCAATCGCCGGATTGTTCCACGGATTGCTGTCTTTGAGCGGGTCTGAAACCACATGCGCTGCCGCATAGGCAATGCGGTTGAATCGGGGGGGAGATGCTGGGCGCGGTGTCGGGGTGCCGATCAAGCGATAGGGTTTTATGCTGCCGTCAGCGCATGGTAGGCTCAGCATATTTTCCGATAATGCGCTCATATCACTCCTCCGGCTCCAGGACGACTTGAATATTTTAGATCGTTCCAAATTTCAAGAGAGTGCTTAGAAAATGAAATTTCGGAACCTGATTTTGCGTTTTAGCTTGCAAAACACCGCAAAAATCGAGGCAAACCGATGTTGAGAATGCGGCAATTTCGTGTTTATTAAAAAAGTTGACAAATTTGGAACGTTCCAATTAACTTACCGCAACAGGAGACAGATATGAGCAAGAGCAGCATTACGGTTATCGATATTGCACGTGAAGCAGGCGTGTCGAAGTCGACCGTATCGCTGGTTTTGCGTGACAGTCCTCTGGTTCATGCCGAGACCCGGGCGAAGGTTCAGGAAGCGATCGAGAAGCTCGGCTATGTCTATAATCGCTCGGCCGCCAATCTCCGGCAGTCGAAATCGAAGATCATCGGGCTTGTGGTCAATGATCTGACCAACAGCTTCTTTGCCGAGCTTGCGGTGGGTGTTGATCGTGTCATGCAATCGGCAGGTTATGTGCAGTTTCTCGCCAATACAGCAGAAAGCATTGACCGCCAGCGCGAAGTGATTGCCTCGATGCGTGAGCATGGCATTGCCGGGCTGATCGTTTCGCCCGCGCGTGGCACCGAGGCTGGTGATCTGAAACCATTGGCAAAAAGCGGCCTGCCTGTTGTGCAGATGGTGCGCGATGTGCCGGGGTCGGGTGTGTCGTCGATTGTTTCGGATAATCGTGGCGGCGTGGCAAAGGCGGTTGAGCATTTGGTGTCGCTGGGGCATCGCGTAATCGCTTTCATCGGCGGCTATGCGGATACCGCTGTTTTTGCTGAGAGAGTTGCGGGTTATCGTGGGGGGCTTGAGCAGGCAGGCATCCTGTTTGATGATGCGCTGGTCTTCACCTCAGCCCCCTCGCGTGCTGGCGGTGTTGAAGCCGTTGAGCGCGTGTTGCGGCACAGCATGAAGCCGACGGCAGCGGTGTGTTTCAATGATGCTGTGGCTTTTGGGGTCTGCGATGGTTTGCGCGGCGCTCAACTGGAGCCGGGCCGGGATTTCGCTGTGGTTGGTTTTGACGATGTGATCGAAGCAAAGACCGCTGTTCCGGCACTGACAACTGTGGCTGTTGATCCGCAAGGTTTGGGAGAACGTGCAGCGCAGCTTTTGCTGAAACAGATCAATTCAGAACGGGTGGAGGCGGAGGCGCAGCGTTTGGCGGTGCGTCTTGCGGTGCGTGCAAGTTGCGGTACGCAATCTAAAAAGGAGGAGAAATTCGCATGGCAAAGTGGGGCCTTATAGGCGCAAGCACCATTGCAAAAGAATGGGTGATTGGCGCCATTCGCGCGACCGGTGGCGAAGTTGCGTCCGTTTACAGCACCAATGCTGAGCGTGCCGAAACCTATGCCCGCGAGAACGGGATTGCCCGCTCGGTGACAAGCCTTGATGCGCTGTTGTCCGATCCGGAAATCGACGCTGTCTATATCTCCACCACCAATGAACTGCACCGCGATCAGGCGATTGCCGCCGCCAAAGCAGGCAAGCATATTCTGTGCGAAAAGCCGCTGGCTCTGACGATTGGCGACGCGCATCAGATGCTGAAAGCCGTGCGCGAAGCGGGCGTTGTGGCGGGCACAAATCATCACCTACGCAATGCTGCTAGTCACCGCGCCATGCGTGATGCCATCGCTCAAGGCAAGATCGGCAAGGTGCTGGGCGCGCGGGTTTTCCACGCGGTTTATCTGCCGCCGCATTTGCAAGGCTGGCGCATTGAACGCCCTGATGCGGGCGGTGGTGTGATCCTCGATATTACCGTGCATGATGCTGACGCATTGCGCTTTGTGTTGGGTGAAAATCCGGTCGAAGCTGTGGCTTTCAGCCAGCAGGGTGGCTTAAGCGGCGCAGGGCTGGAAGACGGTGTGATGGGTGTGCTGCGCTTCTCCTCCGGCGCGATTGCTCAGTTCCACGATGCATTCACCGCCAAATATGCGGAAACCGGCTTTGAAGTGCATGGTAGCGAAGGCTCGCTCATTGCACGCAATGTCATGACGCAGAAGCCGGTGGGAACCGTCATTCTGCGTGACAAGGATGGCGAGCACGAATTGCAGCTCGACCAGAAGAATCTCTACGAAACCGCCTTGCGGGCTTTCCATAACGCCATCGCAGGTAAAGGCCAGCCTTCCGCAACTCTGGAGGATGGAATTTGGTCGCTGGCGACCGGGCTTGCCGTGCTTGAGGCTGCAAAGACCGGTAAGGCAACTGCTGTTCATTCAGGACTTTGAACATTATGAGCAAACATATTTCATTTTCGGAAGCAGCATCCCTTATTCCCGACAACGCTGTCGTTTCGGTTTCTTCATCGAGCGGCCTCGGCTGTCCGGATATGATGCTTAAAGCTATTGGCGAGCGTTTCGACGAAACCGGTCATCCCCAAAATATCACTACACTGCACCCGATCGCTGCGGGAGATATGAGTGGCATCAAGGGTGTCGATTACATCGCCAAAAAGGGGCTTTTGAAGAAGATCATCGGTGGTTCTTATCCGTCAGGGCCATCAAGTTCTGAGCCGCCGCTGATCTGGCAGATGATCACCAATAATGAGATTCCGGCCTATAATATTCCGTCTGGTATTCTGTTCGACATGCATCGTGAGGCAGCTGCCAAGCGTCCCGGTGTACTGACCAAAGTGGGGTTTGATACGTTTGTTGATCCCAAGCGTCAGGGATCGGCAATGAACGACAAGGCGCGTGAGGAGCCTGTCGTCAAGCAGGTCAGTTTTGAAGGTGAGGACTGGCTCTATTTCCCCAATATCGTGCCGCATGTAACGATCATCCGTGCCACCACTGCCGATGAACGCGCCAATCTCACCTATGAACATGAGGGCGCATATCTTGGTGGGATGGATCAGGCGCTGGCTGCGCGCAACAATGGCGGCATCGTCATTGCGCAGGTGAAGCGCATTGCCAAGGAAGGCACGCTGAAACCACATGATGTGCGCGTGCCGGGCGTTCTGGTTGACTATATCGTCGTTGATCCCGACCAGAAGCAGACAACGCAGACACTTTACGATCCGGCAATTTCCGGCGAGATTTTCCGTCCGCTCGATACATTCCGCTTACCGGAGTTCAATATTCAGAAGGCGATTGCGCGGCGTGTGGCGCAGGAGTTGCAAGCAGGTAGTGCGGTCAATTTGGGCTTTGGCATTTCTGCCAATGTGCCGCGCATATTGTTGGAAGAGGGCCTGCATGGTGCAGTGACCTGGGTGATCGAGCAGGGGGCTGTTGGTGGCGTGCCGCTTCTCGACTTCGCCTTTGGCTGCGCGTCGAATGCTGATGCTTATATGCCATCACCCTATCAGTTTACCTATTTTCAGGGCGCAGGCTTCGACGCATCGCTTCTGTCCTTCCTTGAGATCGGACGCGACGGCTCGGTCAACGTATCGAAGCTGTCATTCCGTCCGCATGTGACGGCTGGCGCTGGCGGTTTTGTCGATATTACCGCGCGCGCCAAAAAGATTGTCTTCTCCGGCATGTTTAATGCAGGCGCGAAATTGTCGGTCAATGATGGCAAGCTGGTGATCGAAAAAGAGGGTAAGCTCAAAAAGCTCGTCAATGAGGTTGAGCATGTTACATTCTCAGGTCCACGCGGTGTCGAGCAGGTGCAGGATATCACCTATGTCACCGAACGCGCCGTCTTGAAGCTGACACCGGAAGGGATTGTTCTCACCGAGATTGCGCCGGGTGTGGATTTGCAGACGCATATTCTGGACCAGGCCGAGTTTCCGCTGATTGTTTCGGATCAGCTTAAACGCATGGATGAGGCACTGTTCCGTGATGAGCCGATTGGTCTGACACTACCGCAAAAGCCTGCGCGAAAGCTGGAGGCATAAATGGCTCAACGGATAGACATTTCGATTGAGAACCACATCGCCGTCATGACCATCAAGCGGCCAGAAAAGCTCAACGCATTTGATATCGAGCTTTTGCAGGAATTGTCTGTGGCCTGTGATAAAGTGGAAGGCGATGGCTCGGTGCGTGTTGCGATCCTGACCGGTGAGGGCAAAGCCTTTTCCGCCGGCGGCGACATCAAGGCGTGGGGCGGCATGGAACCAGCAGAGTTCGGCCATGCATGGGTGCGCTATGGTCATCGTGTGTTCGAGCGGCTTGCGACTTTGCGGGTGCCGCTCATCGCAGCGATGAATGGTCATGCACTGGGCGGCGGTCTGGAACTGGCAGGTGCCGCTGATATCCGCATTGTCGAACGGCAGGCAAAAATCGGCCTGCCGGAAACCTCGCTTGGTATGATCCCCGGCTGGTCGGGTACGCAGCGTTTGGTGCGCCGTTTCGGTGCGCAGATCGTGCGCCGCATGGTGCTTGGTGGCGAAATTTTTACCGCTGATGAAGCGCTATCGCATGGGCTGGTCGATGCTGTGGTGGAGACGGGTGCGGCTTTACAAGCGGCCCAAGATTATGCGGCGCGTGTGGCAAAACGCGGACCTGCCGCACTCGAAATTTCCAAATTGATGCTGTCGGTCGCCAATGGCGAGGACAATGGCGCAGCCGTAGAGGCACTGGGGTCTATCCTTGTTGCCAAAACCGGCGATCTGCAAGAAGGCGTGCGCTCATTTAGCGAAAAACGCGAAGCGAATTTTGAAGGAAAATGGTGATGAGCATTGTTGTAAAACCGCAGCCGCTGAATGGGCTGGAAGTGCGTGAATTCTCCATGCTGATTGATGGCAAATGGGTTAGCAGCCAAAGCGGTGAAACAATTGAACGTGTCGCGCCCGGCCATGGCGTCACGGTAAGCCGCTATCCTGCTGGCAATAAGGCCGATGTGGAACGCGCGGTTGAGAGCGCACGTAAGGCTTTCGATGACGGGCGCTGGTCGTCTAAAACCGCATCGCAACGTTCGCTGATCTTGTTGAAAGCCGCGGATCTGATTGAAGCGCGGGCAGAGGAACTTGCTTATCTCGATGCAATTGAAGCGGGTAAGCCGATTTCTCAAGTGCGCGGCGAGATTGCAGGGTCGGTAGACATTTGGCGCTATGCGGCAGCACTGGCGCGTGATCTGCATGGTGAGAGCTACAATAATCTGGGCGATGGGACGCTTGGTGTCGTGCTGCGCGAGGCGATTGGCGTTGTCTCGATCATTACGCCGTGGAATTTCCCGTTCCTGATCGTGGGCCAGAAGCTGCCATTCGCGCTGGCTGCGGGTTGTACGGCATTGGTGAAACCATCGGAACTGACGTCTGGTTCGACTTTATTGCTTGGTGAAATTCTGGCTGAAGCCGGTGTGCCGGATGGTGTCGTCAACATCATCACCGGAACGGGTGCTGAGGTTGGTCAGCATATGAGCACGCATCCAGATGTGGACATGGTGTCGTTCACCGGTTCCACAGGTGTGGGCAAGCTGACCATGGCCAATGCGGCGCAGACGCTGAAAAAAGTATCGCTGGAGCTTGGCGGCAAGAATCCGCAAATCCTGTTCCCGGATGCGGATATGGATGCGTTCATTGACGCTGCGGTGTTCGGTGCATGGTTCAATGCGGGCGAGTGCTGCAATGCCGGTTCGCGACTCATCGTGCATCGCTCGATTGTCGATGAGATTATTGGGCGCGTTGCTGATCTGTCGAAGAAAGTGATCGTCGGCGATCCCCTCGATGTTAGTACGCAGGTGGGCGCGATCATCACGCCGCAGCATTTGAGCAAGGTTGGCACCTATGTCGATCAGGCCAAAAAGGCGGGTGCTTCAATAGCCCATGGTGGCGAAGTGCTGGATCTCGGCCTTGGCCAATATATGGGGCCGACCATCATTGCAGGCGTGAAAGCCGATATGGCTGTGGCGCGTGAAGAAGTGTTCGGGCCGGTTCTGTTGGTGCTGTCTTTTGATACGGTGGATGAAGCAATTTCGATTGCCAATGCGGTTGATTATGGGCTTTCCGCAGGTGTTTGGAGCCGCGATTTCGATACTTGCATGACCATTGGCCGCAAGGTGCGGGCGGGCACAGTCTGGATGAACACCTTCATGGACGGCACGCCGGAACTGCCTTTTGGCGGTTACCGCCAGTCAGGTCTGGGTCGCGAGCTGGGTCGTCATGCGGTCGAGGATTATACCGAAACCAAGGCGCTCAACATGCATATCGGTGCGCGTACCGGCTGGTGGATGCCGCAAGCAAAATAAGGAGTGACGGCTTTGGGAGGACAGCCGGATATTGTCATTATCGGATCAGGCATCGGCGGCGCAACGATGGCCGCTGGTCTGGCCGCGTCTGGTGCGGATATTCTCATTCTGGAGGCGGGCGAGCATTTGCCGGACAGACCGGAAAACCGCGACCCACGCGCCATTTTCCAGCGTGGTTTCTTTCGCCCGAAAGAGTTCTGGTATGAGACGGATGGTACGCCGTTTAATCCCGGAAATTATTACAATGTCGGCGGCAATTCCAAATTCTATGGCGCAGTGCTGGTGCGCTATCGGCGCGAGGATTTTGAGGAGCTTGCGCATCTTGAAGGCGTGTCTCCGGCGTGGCCCTTCGCCTATGATGAGCTTGAGCCCTGGTATTGCAAGGCGGAAGAGCTTTTTCAGGTGCGCGGTGAGTTGGGCGATGACCCGACCGAACCCTATCATTCAAAGCCCTATTCGTATCCGGCTATCCGTGATGAGCGTCCGATTGCAGATCTGCGTGCGCGGCTGAAGAAGGCAGGGCTGCATCCGGCTTCCTTGCCATTGGGTGTTGATATTGAGCGCTGGCTGGCGAAGGCCAAAACGCCGTGGGACGCGCATCCCAACAGCGATGATGGCAAGATGGATGCGGAAACCTGTCCGTTAGCAATTGCGCTCAAACATCCAAATGTCCGGCTTGAAACATCCGCGCGGGTAACGAAGCTGGAAACCGGGCCCGATGGTAAAACCATCTTGGCAGTTCACTATGTGAAGAATGGCGAGGCGCTGGTCCTCCGTCCAAAGCTCGTCATTCTTTCAGCGGGAGCGGTGCAGTCGGCTGCGCTTTTGCTGCGTTCAGGACTGGCGAACCGTTCCGATCAGGTCGGTCGCAATTTTATGAACCACAATTCGAGCGCGGTGATCGGATTTGATCCGCGCTATCGCAATGACAGCGTCTACCAGAAGACCTTTGGCTTCAATGATTACTATCTCAGCGATGGGGCAGGTGGGCCGCCGCTTGGCAATGTGCAATTGCTGGGGCGGGTGTCGGGTGCGATCCTGAAAGCCAATATGCGTCAGGTGCCGGAATGGATACTGAACCGCATTGCCGGGCATACGATTGATTTTTATGCGATGAGCGAAGACCTACCATCGCCGGAAAGTCGCGTGAGCGTCGATGGCGATCGCATCATTTTGCATTGGGTGCGTTCCAACTGGAAGGCGCATCTGATGCTGGTAGATAAGCTTAAATCCGCGCTGCGAGCAGCAGGATTTCCAATCGTGCTGTCGCGCGCTTTTGATCGCCGAACACCATCGCATCAATGCGGCACGGTGCGCATTGGCAATGATTGCGCGACAGCGCCGCTTGATCCCTATTGCCGTGCTTATGACCATCCCAATCTCTATGTGGTCGATGCGTCGTTTCTGCCGACATCGGCGGCGGTTAATCCTGCGCTGACGATTGCGGCGCAGGCTCTGCGCGTTGCTGATCACATTCATGCGGAGGCACTGGCATGAACCGTCAAAGACCTGTGGCACTGGTGACTGGCGGGCGGCGTGGTATCGGGCTTGGCATAGCGCGTGCTTTGGCCGCCAAAGGGTTTGATCTGGCGATTACCGACCGTGAACGTGATGAGGCGGTTATCCAAGAATTGCGCGGGCTTGGGGGAAGGGTGGCTTTCTTTGAAAGCGACCTGGCATCTATCGAAACGCACGAAGCGACGGTTGAAGCCGTTGTGAATGAGCTTGGCGGCATCGATTGTCTGGTCAACAATGCTGGTATGGGTTCGGTTGAGCGCGGTGATTTTATCGAGCTGAAGCCTGAGAATTTCGACACGATTATTGATGTGAACCTGCGCGGTACTGTGTTTTTTACGCAAGCGGTGGTGAAAGCCATGCTGGCCGTGACGGATGTGCGTTTTCCGCGCAGTATCGTGACGATCAGTTCGGTTTCGTCGGTGATGACTTCACCTGAAAGGCTTGATTACTGCATCAGCAAAGCAGGTCTGACAGCCTTCGTGCAGGGGCTTGCGCTGCGGTTGGCAGAAGCCCGGATCGGCGTGTTCGAGGTGCGTCCCGGTATTATCCGCACCGATATGACAGCGCGTGTTGCCGAGCGTTATGACGGACTGATCGAAGGTGGTCTGGTGCCGATGAAACGCTGGGGCGAGGCAGGCGATGTCGGCGCTATTGTGGCCGGGCTTGCAGGCGGTGATTTCATTTTTGCGACGGGCTCGGCGATCAATGCCGATGGTGGCCTGTCGATTGCGAAGCTTTAGTTTCTCGGGAGGAGAAACGCATGACGTATGACTATATCATCGTTGGCGGCGGACCTGCCGGTTGCGTTCTCGCCAATCGTCTGAGCGAAGATGCAGCGATCAAAGTGCTGCTGCTGGAAGCAGGCGGAAGCGACTGGAATCCGCTGTTTCACATGCCTGCCGGTTTTGCAAAGATGACCAAGGGTGTGGCGAGCTGGGGCTGGGAAACCGTTCCGCAGAAGCATCTCAAAAACCGTGTGTTGCGCTATACGCAGGCAAAAGTCATTGGCGGCGGCTCCAGCATCAATGCGCAGATTTATACACGCGGCAATGCAGCCGATTATGATCTATGGGCTACTGAGGACGGCTGTACCGGCTGGGACTATCGTCATGTGTTGCCCTATTTCAAACGCGCTGAAGACAATCAACGTTTTAACGATGATTTTCACTCCTATGGCGGGCCGCTTGGCGTTTCGATGCCTTCCGCACCATTGCCGATTTGCGACGCCTATATACGCGCGGGTCAAGAACTCGGCATTCCGTATAACCCGGATTTCAATGGTCGTGAGCAGGCAGGCGTCGGCTTTTATCAGCTAACCCAGCGCAATCGCCGCCGCTCGTCTGCATCCCTTGCCTATCTCGCGACGATCAGGGATCGCAAGAACCTTACCTTGCGGATGAATGCGCCGGTGCGCAGTATCGATCTGGAAAAGACCCTAGTTACCGGCGTAACACTGATGGACGGCGAGGTTTTGCGCGCAAACCGTGAGGTGATTGTCTCGTCCGGCGCTATCGGCTCACCTAAGCTTCTGCTGCAATCGGGTATCGGCCCTGCTGATCATCTTAAAAAGGCTGGCGTGAATGTGAGGCACGATCTGCCGGGTGTGGGTGAGAACATGCAGGATCACCTCGATCTGTTTGTTATTGCCGAATGCACAGGCGATCACACCTATGATGGCGTGGCAAAGTTGCACCGGACGCTGGGCGCTGGCCTGCAATATATCTTTCTGCGCTCTGGTCCGGTGGCGTCCAGCCTCTTTGAAACCGGCGGCTTCTGGTATGCTGATCCGGATGCCCGCTCACCGGATATTCAGTTTCATCTGGGTCTTGGTTCGGGCATTGAAGCTGGCGTCGAGAAGCTCAAGAATGCAGGCGTGACGCTTAATTCTGCCTATCTGCATCCGCGTTCGCGTGGAACCGTGCGGCTGGCTTCCAATGATCCGGCTGCAGCACCCCTGATCGATCCGAATTATTGGAGTGATCCGCATGATCGCAAGATGTCGCTTGAAGGCCTGAAGATCGCGCGCGAAATCATGAGCCAGGATGCATTGAAACCTTACGTGATGGCCGAGCGTCTGCCGGGGCCGAAGGTGGTGAGCGATGATGATCTGTTCGACTATGCCTGCGCCAATGCCAAGACCGATCATCATCCGGTCGGCACCTGCAGGATGGGGACGGATGCTATGGCCGTTGTCGATCTGGATCTTAAAGTGCGCGGTCTTGAAGGTCTGCGGGTGTGCGACAGCTCGATCATGCCGCGCGTTCCCTCGTGCAACACCAATGCACCGACCATCATGGTCGGCGAAAAGGGTGCGGATATTATTCGCGGTCTCGACCCGCTACCGCCTGTTGTATTTTCATGGGAGAAAAACGAACAGAGGTGGCGCGCGCGGGGTTAGTCTTCGTTTACCTCAAAACGCAGATAACCCGCAATGCCGGAGCCTTTGTAGTTCGGATTGTCTGACGGGTGGTTCACGCCGTCATTGACCGGAATGACCTTGAAGTCGAAAGGTGAGACGCCTTCGAGACAGGCGACATTGACGCCATATTGTTTTGGATTGGATCGGCGCTGGTGGAACGTATAAATCCCGCATTTCGAGCAAAAGTAATGCTTCGCTGAACCTGTATTGAATGTGTAGAGCGTCAGCGCATCTTCGCCTTCCAGGACTTCAACGCCACTAAGATCTGCGGAAACGGCGACGGCACCGCGCATCCGGCAATAGGAGCAGGTGCAGCGGCGAGCTGTGTGAAGTCCATCGGATAGTTTGACGCGAAAGCGCACGGTTTCGCAGTGACAGGCACCATTGGCAGTTTGAATATCAAAATCCATTTGCAGCTCCTTTTTCGCCAGAATTTTATTCTGGTCTTCCAGGCTTTACCATTGGAAAAACTTAACTAAAGTCGACCGACAAGATTTTGGGAGGGGTTGAATGAGTGGATTTGCGGTGGTCACAGGCGGTAGCACTGGTATCGGCAGACATCTGGTTCTGGCGTTCGCGGAGGCCGGATATGCCGTTGCTTTCAGTTTCAGAGGTGATGAAGAGCCCTCAAACACACTTGTGGAAGAGGTGGAGGCTGCTGGCGGTCAGGCGCTTGGGATCGAGTGCGATGTTGGTTCCGCCGCCGAAGTGGACGCATTTTTCGATGAAGTCTGCAGCTGGTATGGTGATGCGCCGGACGTGCTCGTTAACAATGCTGGAATTCAGGTCTGGGCATCATTGCTCGAACTTTCCGAAGATGATTGGGACGATGTTATTCGCACCAATATGAAGGGCTGTTTCCTGAATACACAAGCGGCAGCCAGACGCATGGTTGATGTTGGTAAAGCGGGTTCGATCATCAATATAGGCTCGGGTTGCAACAAGCTGGCTTTTCCCAATCTGGTTTCTTACACGGCGTCAAAAGGCGGGATTGAACAATTCACCAAGGTTTCGGCGGTAGAACTCGGACCGAAGGGCATCCGGGTCAATTGCGTCGCACCGGGCGCTATTCTCAACGAGTGCACGATGCAAGAACAGCCAGATTATGCGCCAAGCTGGAGCCGGATTACTCCATTGCGACGCGTTGGTTCTGCCGAGGATATATCAGGGCCGGTGTTGTTTCTAGCATCGGATGCCGCCGGCTTCGTGACCGGGCAGACACTGTGGGTGGATGGCGGCGTGTTTTCACAAGCCAACTGGGCTTATGACAGATGAAACAATAAAACCGATGGGTTATTTGGGCATCCTTAGATGCTCAGCATAGCCGAACAACATCAAGTTGTTTTCTGAATACTTCCCGATTTTTTCTAAATTGTAATTATTGAGGGAAACTTATGGTTTCTCTCGCCTTCTGGGTGCTGGAATTTAAAAAAACACTAATTTACAACGTTTTTCAGAATCGTAATCCCCCTTTTTAAGTGTGTGAGGTTGTTATAATTACCGAAACAAATAAGCTTGTTTGGACAATCATGATTAAAACGATGTCCATAGCTGGCATTACAATAGGCTTTGTTTGGGTATTCGTATTTTTATACATCGGCCATTTTTGGCTCGTATTTTTTCTTTTGTCTCTCGGAGTATTCGCAATATTTGGTATAATTTTAGCCAAATATGGATATTACTCGTCTGCTTTAATAATAAATCAATTGAGTATTTTAACTTTTATAGTTATTTATTGTATTTTTTTTGATTTTCCAACGGAAAAGTTTTCCAGAACAACCCATCAATATATACCTATCGTATTTATTGTTGGATTTGTGAATTATATCAGATTTAAATCAAAATTACAATTATTGGTTATGATATTATCGCTAATATTATACATATTTTTTATGATTAATTTTAGTTTATCTACTAAATATGATGTTCTTCCTGATCATATAAGGCATAGTAGTGAGTGGATAAATGCGATTTTAAGTGTTTCACTGTTTTCAGCTGCTGTTTTTCTTCTCAAAAATGAATTTGAGGAAGATGGAAGGCTTAAAAAGCAAATTCAGAGTGCGATAGTCGATGATGAACTTGAATTGTTCTACCAGCCTCAGGTCAACTCAGATCGCGATATCATTGGTGTGGAGGCGTTGTTGCGCTGGAGGCACTCTGAGCGGGGATATGTTGCGCCCAATGATTTCCTTCCTGCCGCTCAAAGACTGGGATTAATGCCGCGAATTGGCGGTTGGGTTTTGAACGAATGTTCGAAAACATTGGCCGAGTGGCAGAACAGACCCGGTTTTCAAAGACTTCATATTTCAATGAATATCACAGCTGATCACGTGCTTCTGGATAATTTTCATGAAATTATTATGGATACAATATTGGCTTACGACGTGAATTCGAAGTTATTGCGTTTAGAAATTACTGAAAGCGCATTTATAAATGACTTTATCAAAGTGGAAAAAAATTTACGTAAGCTGAAAGAGAATGGATTTTATATTTCAATTGATGATTTTGGTACGGGATATTCATCTCTTAGCTATATTAAAAGACTTCCAATAAACCAGATTAAGATAGACAGAAGCTTCGTTGCGGATGTTTCGAGCAGCCTCCACGGCGCTGCACTTGCAAAAAATATTATAAGAATGGGCAAGGATCTTGGTATGGATGTTTTAGCAGAGGGGATAGAAAATAAGGATCAGTTCGAATTTATGAAGGTAAATGGCTGTAATGAATTTCAAGGTTTTTATTACGGTAAACCTATGAACAAGAATGATTTTGAGGCGCTCTTTTCGCGTCGGCAAAACGGAGCATAAAATCAGCTCTGATATTTGCAATGCACCTGCACAAGAATTGGATAAATGGTGATCCCGACTGGATTCGAACCAGTGGCCTCAAGATTAGGAATCTTGCGCTCTATCCTACTGAGCTACGGGACCAGCACCATCAAAGCCCTGCTTGCGCTGAGCATTTTCCGACACATACTGTTTTTCATGGCTTTCGCCAACCCCGCAAAAAGCGGGGCAGGCGCATTTATTTGCATATTGCGTTTCAGGCGGCGAGGGCGGTTTCAATCACCGACACGAAATAACTCACGCCATAAGGAATGGCTTCGTCATTGAAGTCGTAAGCGGGATGATGCAGGCCCGGTGTGTCGCCATTGCCAAGGAAGATATAAGCGCCGGGACGCGCTTCCAGCATATAGGAAAAATCCTCCGCAGCCATCATCGGGGCCACATCGGTTTTCACCTTGCCTTCGCCAGCGACATTTTTTGCAACGCGGGCGGCAAAATCGGTCTGGTCATCGTGGTTGTACGTAACCGGATAATTATTCTTGTAGCGAACGGTGATTTCCGCACCAGTTACAGCCGCGATACCAGCCGCTGCATCGCGAATGCGCTTTTCGGCATAGGCGCGCGTTTCTTTGCTGAGCGTGCGCACCGTGCCCGAAAGTTTTGCTGTTTCCGGAATGACGTTATAGGCTTCGCCAGCGTTGAATTTCGTGACCGAAATCACGAGCGAATCGAGCGGGTCGGTATTGCGCGAAACGACGCTCTGTATGGCGATATGCAGTTGTGAACCGGCTAGGATCGGATCAATTGTGCGGTGTGGCTGTGCTGCGTGGCCACCGCGTCCTTTGATTAAAAAATCGAATTCATCGGTGGCTGCCATGATCGGGCCTTTGCACATAGCAAACTGGCCGACCGGCAGGCTTGGAAGATTATGCACGCCATAGACTTCCGTAATACCGAAACGGTCCATCACGCCGTCCTGAACCATGGCGAGTGCACCTGCGCCACCTTCTTCGGCTGGCTGGAAAAGCAGGACAGCAGAGCCACGGAAATTGCGGGTTTCAGCGAGATATTGCGCTGCACCCAATAGCATTGCCGTGTGACCATCATGACCGCAGGAATGCGCTTTACCCAGATTTTTGGAGGCCCATTCGACGCCGCTGGTCTCGTTAATCGGCAGTGCATCCATATCGGCGCGCAGACCAATCGCCGGACCCTCTCCGTGACGACCTTTGATGACGGCGACAACACCGCTGCGACCAATGCCGGTTTCGACCAGATCACAACCAAAAGACTTCAGCTTTTCTTCGACAAATCGTGCGGTTTCGTGAACGTCATAAAGCAGTTCAGGGTTCTGATGCAGATGACGGCGCCATGCGGCGATCTCCGCTTGAGTTTCGACGACACGATTAAGCACTGGCATTTCAAAAATATCCTGAGATTCTTTATGTACAGAAGTTGTCAGGATATGACGTTTCGGTGAAAGCGGGCAATCCCTATTTGCCTTTTGATTGCCACATGGCATAGATAACAGAAAGTAAATTCTTCTTTTTGATTGATGTATTCGCAAGCGGTTATCGTTCTTGCTGATTGGAACTACGAATGATCTCGAAGTCGTTGAAAATCCTTTGTGCAGCCGCGGCTCTTTCAGCCCTGGCTTTGTCGAGCGCTCTGGCGAACCCATCAATTGCTGTCGATGTGGCCACCGGTAAGGTTTATTCGGCTCAGGATCCATTTCAGCGCTGGTATCCGGCGTCGCTCACCAAGATGATGACGGCTTATGTTACATTTCGGGCGCTCCAGTCGGGACAGTTGACGCTTGAGTCACCGGTCAAGATGACCGTCAATGCTTCCAAAGAGCCGCCGAGCAAGATGGGCTATCGCCCTGGTTCGGTGCTGACGTTGGATAACGCGCTAAAAATCATGCTGGTCAAGTCGGCCAATGACGTATCGGTTGCCGTTGCAGAAGCGGTTGGCGGCAGCGAGGCTGCTTTCGTCAAGCGCATGAATGCAGAAGCGCAGCGCCTTGGCATGAGTGGAACCCATTTCGCTAATCCGAACGGTTTGCATGATCCCAACAATTATTCGACTGCGCATGATCTGGCAGTGCTTGGTGTGCAGCTGCGTCGTGAGTTCCCGCAATATGCGCATTATTTCAATACGGAAGCGATTGATGCGGGTGATGGTAAGAAGCCACAGGCCAATTACAACATTCTGCTCGGTCGTTTCGACGGCGCGGACGGTATGAAAACCGGCTTTGTCTGTGCATCCGGCTTTAATCTGGCCAGTTCCGCAACGCGTCAGGGCCGGACAATTCTGGCTGTGGTTCTGGGGGCCGATCGTCAGGAAACCCGCGCAGTTCAGGCAGCGCAGCTGATGACCGATGCTTTCCGCTCCAATGGTGCCGGTGTGCCGACGCTTGGCAACATGGTGCCGCCCGCAAGCAGCGCGGTTCATCAGGCCGTGGATCTGCGCAAGACCATTTGCAGCCAGCAGGCTATGGCTGATCGCTGGGATGGTCGCGATGTGGAAGGGCGGTTGCAGCTCAATTCGCCTTATATCCACGCGATGACCCGCGAGCCTGTGCCGGTTCAGGTCGGACTTGTTTCGGCTCCGCCAGCGAAGATCACCCGCGTTGGTCAGCTCGATATTTCGCAGGTTCCGGTGCCAATGCCACGTCCGCAGCGCACATCCGCTTCAATCAATTAAGATAGACCCATGCCGCATCCAATTCCTGTTTCCGTGCTGACCGGCTTTCTTGGTTCGGGCAAGACCACGCTGCTTAATCGCTTGCTCAAAGACCCGGCGCTGACCGATACGGCTGTGATCATCAATGAATTTGGTGAAGTCAGCATCGATCATTTGCTGGTTGAAGAAGCCAGCGAAGGGGTGATCGAACTTGCCGATGGTTGCCTGTGCTGCACGGTGCGCGGCGAGTTGGTGGATACGCTGGCCGATCTGATTGACCGTCTTCAGACGGGCAAGATCAAGGCATTGAAGCGGATAATAATAGAGACAACAGGTCTTGCCGATCCGGCTCCGGTGCTGCATTCGATCATGGGGCATCCGGTTCTGATTCAGGCGCTTCGTCTTGATGGCGTGCTGGCGACCGTTGATGCCGTCAATGGCATGGCGACGCTTGATAATCATGAGGAAGCGGTCAAGCAGGCGGCAATGGCTGATCGTATCATCATCACCAAAGCTGACATGCCGGAAGCGCAGGCAGGACTTGGAGCGCTCAAAGCGCGGCTGAAGCTGCTTAATCCGGGTGCGGATATTCTGGAAGCATCCGATACACGCACGGGCTATGCAGCTCTGTTTGAATGCGGGCTTTATAATCCTGAGACCAAAACGGCGGATGTGCAGCACTGGTTGAACGCCGAAGCCTATGAGGATGATCATCATCACGATCATTCGCACCATCATGACCATGGGCATGACCACAGCCATGACCATGATCATGTGTGCGGCCCTGATTGCGATCATGAGCATCACCATCACCATGGGCATCACCACCATCATCATGATGATGCGATCCGTTCATTCTCGCTGCGTCATAAGGAGCCGATTCCGTTCTCAACGTTTGAAATGTTTCTTGATCTGCTGCGTTCGACCCATGGCGAGAAGCTGCTGCGCGTGAAAGGCATCGTGCAGATTGCAGAAGACCCGGAGCGTCCGTTGGTCATTCATGGTGTGCAGAAGATTTTCCATCCCCCCGCACGTCTGCCAAAATGGCCCAAGGATGAGCATGAAACGCTTTTGGTGATGATCGTCAAGGATTTGCCGGAAGCCTATGTGCGTGAGCTTTTCGATGCATTTCTCGGCAAAGCGGGGATTGATCGTCCAGACCGTGCCGCGATGATGGATAATCCGCTGGCAATTCCCGGATTTTCGACGCGATAATTATTTTTTCTGAATGAGAAAACGGTGAAGGTTTTCATGGCGCTCTTGTGAAAGCAGAGCGTGACCTTCCTGTGTGCAGAAATGTGGAAGGTCAATGCCCGACAGCGGGTCGGTTGCTTCGACCCAAAGAAGCGCACCGGCTGGCATGTTTTGCAGGCGATTGCGTGTTTTTAAAACGGGAAGAGGGCATTTAAGCCCTCTCAAATCATAGACCGGAATGTTTTCACGCATTGCGTCTTAGTTTCCGCCGAGCTTCCACCATGCCTTCTTCTTTTCAGGCGCTGGTGCTGCCACAGTTTCAGCAACGGTGTTTGCCGTGGTCATGGGCGAAACAGTGGCTGGGTTCTGCTGCGGAACAGGCACGGAAGCTGTCTGTGTTGCATCAACGACCGCTGGTGTTGCTGCAATTGCTGTGTTTGGCTGCACCGAGATCGGTGTTGCCGCAGGCGCAATATCCGGAGCATTTGGTGTTTCAGCCGATGAAGGCGAAAGTGACGGTGGTTCACGCGTTACTTTCTCGCCACGCGCACGCGCTGCACTCCATGCCGAGACAAGCTTCGCTTCGGTTAGGCCCTGAATGGATGGTGCAGGCTTCTTTTGTGCCGCACTAAAGGCCGACTGGAATGTCTTTTCATACGATGTCGTATAGGCCATCGATTCAGCATTGGCAGAAGGCGGGCAGGCATCGGTTGCGGAAAGCGGCTGACCATTTGGTGTCGGCACGTTGAAAACGTAGCGCTTTTCGCAAACGTCAACTTTTGGCGGCACTTTGGTTGCTTCAAAGGCGTCATAGCCCTGCTTGAGCATTTTCCAAAAAGCATAGTTCTGGTCGTTCTTATAACGCGCCATATTGGCTGCGGTCATACGGAACGGGAAGGCTTGAATCTGGAAGTCACGCTGTCCGCCCTTGAAAGCGTCGCGCCCAAAAGCATAAATTTCGCTCACGCTCTCATCGGTCATCGAATAGCAGCCTGAGGAGGAACAGGCGCCATGGACCATCAGATTCTGGCCTGTGCGGTTATGCGCACGGTCATAGGCGTTGGGGAAGCCGATGTTGAAAGCAAGGTGGTATTGCGAATTCGGGTTCATCTGCGCCGGGCGGACTGTATAGAACCCTTCAGGCGCCTGACGATCACCTTCGATGAATTTCGGGCCAAGTTTACCGGACCATTTGCAAATCTCATAAGAGGCAATCTGGTCGTATTTGCCGTTATTCTTCTGCTTCCAGACTTCAAGGACGCCTTCTTCCTTGAAAATGCGGACCATGACGGGCGAAGTGCGGCTCATGCCCTTCGACTTCATCTTGGCGACCATCTTCGCGGAAAGTGGCTTTTCAGCCCGAAGGCTGAGATCGGAAACGGACGAACCCTGACAACCCGCAAGCAGAGCGGAGGCCATGAGAGTTGCAAAAAGTGCGGTTCTGATCTTCATATCGCATCAAGCCTGTTTCGAAATCTGAATTTTCAGTATTCGTTTATTAACAACAAAACCTTTCAGTATCGTTGATAATTCCTTGCTCAAATACCTAAAAAACAGCGTGTCCGCAATATGGCGGAAATGGCGGCATGATGCAAATCCGGCGCAGTTTGAGCTGCGCCGGAGCGGTTTTTTAAATTTTAGGGTAAATTAAAGGTTACGACCGATCTCCAGGAACTTCTGGCGGCGTTCCTGTTTCAACGTTTCACCATCGACATCTTTCATCGAGCGCAGCGAAGCGGTGATGATGTCGCCAGCGGCTGCAATGGTCGATTCCTTGCCGCGATGAGCGCCGCCGAGCGGTTCCGGGATGATACCGTCGATGACCTTGAGATCGAACAGATCCTGCGCGGTGATGCGCATATTTGATGCTGCATCCTTGGCGCGCGTTGAATCGTGCCAGAGGATTGAGGCCGCACCTTCCGGCGAAATCACCGAATAGATCGAATGTTCAAGCATATAGACGCGGTTTGCGACAGCAATCGCGATTGCGCCGCCCGAACCACCTTCACCGATGATGATCGAAATGACAGGCACGCGCAGCTTGAGGCATTCTGCCGTCGAACGCGCAATGGCTTCGGCCTGACCGCGTTCTTCTGCGCTCACGCCCGGATAAGCACCAGCGGTATCGACAAAAGTGATCAGCGGCAGCTGGAAACGGTCGGCCATTTCCATGATGCGTACCGCCTTGCGGTAGCCTTCAGGACGGGCCGAACCGAAATTGTGCTTGAGGCGCGTCTTGGTGTCCGAGCCTTTTTCCTGACCGAGAATGGCAACAGCCTGACCATTGAAACGGGCGAAACCGCCCTGAATGGCTTCGTCATTGGCAAACTGGCGGTCACCGGCCAAAGGCGTGAATTCGGTGAAAAGCGCGTTTATATATTCAAGGCAGTGCGGACGATCCGGGTGGCGGGCGATCTGCGCCTTCTGCCATGGGGTCAGCTTGCGATAAATATCCTTGAGCGCATCGGCCGAGCGTTTCTCGAGACGGCTGATCTCGTCGCTCATCTCAACACTGCCCTGTTCCTGAGCGAGTTTTTTCAGCTCAAGGATCTGGCCTTCAAGGTCTGCGACGGGTTTTTCAAAATCGAGATAGTTATACATCGGGCCTGACTATTGTGCGTTTCCAGAGATGTTGGCCATAAAACACCCCAGATAACGGCTGTTTTACGACGCCTTACATATTTACTTCGAGCGCATCTTGCAAATTTTTCTGAAATTCTCTTAAACGCCGCGCGCTTAATCGGCAAGCGGATGATGTTCACTTACCAGCTTATGCAGTCTTTCTTCCAGAACATGCGTATAAATTTGCGTGGTTGAAATGTCGGAATGACCCAGCAATTGCTGCACAGTTCTTAAGTCTGCACCATTTTGCAAAAGGTGGCTGGCAAAGGCGTGACGCAGCACATGCGGAGAGATGGACGCGCTTGAAAGCCCGGCACGTGCTGCCAAAATTTTCAGCTCGCGGCCAAAAACCTGTCGCGCCAGATGCCCGGTTTCAGAAAAGGCGGGAAAGAGCCACGGATTATCATCGCTGCCGGGTAAGCCATCGCGCACCACGATAAAGGCTTGCAGTGCTTCGCGCGCTTTGGGCGACAAAGGCACCATGCGGTCCTTTGAGCCTTTGCCACGCACAATCAGAAAGCGATGGTCGGTACGGGCGACGCTGACCGGCAGGCCAACAAGTTCCGAGACACGCAAGCCGGTTGCATAAAGCGTTTCGAGAAGCGCATGAAGACGCAAGGCCTTGAAATGCTCGGCTGGCTCCGTTGCTTCGCGTGCTTCGAGTGCTGCACGGTCGAGAAGGCGACCGACATTTTCGACGCTCATGATTTTTGGCAGTGGCTTCTGCTTTTTGGGCGCATCGATCACACTGGTCGGATCGTCCTGCCGAAAGCCTTCCGCATAGAGAAAGCGATAAAATTGTCTGAGCGCAGACAGACGCCTCGCTTGTGACGTGGCCGCGAAACCTTCATCGGCCATGCTATTGAGAACATGGCGGATATCGTCGGTCTTGGCCTCAGCGAGATTGATGCCTCGTGCTGTGAGTATATCAGCTGCCGCTTCCAGATCGCGCTGATAGGATTCCAGCGTATTATGCGCTGCGCCGCGTTCCGCACTCATCATTTCAAGAAAGTTTTCAATCGCGAGTGATGCGCGCATGTCTATTCCTGAGCATCCGTGTTGTCTTCCACGACTGGCGCTGGTTGTGTCGGCGGCGCAATGACGGTCTGCTTCAACTTCGATGAGGGAATCTCGATTGTGATTTCATGGGTGGTGGGCTTCACGAAAGTAGCGAGCGAGAACATTGCGCCATAAATTATGGCAGCAATCACAGCGAGCAGGAGGAGGATGCGCGTCAGCGTGGGCATGTGTTGTTTATGCTCGGCTATTGAGACGAAAGCAAGGAGCACCCGCGCTTGGCGCTAAAAAGCCGTATTTGGTTCGGTTTTGTCGATGAAAGGATTGACGGCGCACGGTTTTTGATATGGAACCGGAAGAAATGGATGAGGCCAATGAGCAGTACAACAAAACAAACAGATATTAACGAGAAGGCGGACCTTGTTCGTCAGCTTCTTGGCGCGAAAGTGGTTGTTCTTGTTGGGCTGATGGGTGCAGGCAAATCGACGGTTGGCCGCAAAGTGGCAGCCATGCTCAACTTGCCGTTTAAGGATGCGGATAACGAGATCGAGTCTGCGGCCCGCATGACGATCCCTGAATTGTTCGATGCCTATGGCGAGGCGGAGTTTCGTGATCTTGAGCGCCGCGTGATCCTGCGTCTGCTTGAAGATGGTCCGATGGTTCTTGCCACTGGCGGCGGCGCATATATGAACGCCGAAACCCGGGCAGCGATCGCCGCAAACGGTGTTTCGATCTGGCTCAATGCGGAGCTGGATGTCTTGATGGATCGCGTTTCGCGCCGCCAAAATCGTCCGCTTCTCAAGAATGATGATCCGCGTGGCGTGATGCAGCGGCTGATGGATGTACGCTATCCTGTTTATGCGCTGGCAGATGTTCATGCCATGACGCGCGACGACAAAAAAGAAGTGATTGCCGGAGAGCTGATCGATGTTCTGATCGCGCATCTGGATAAGGATCAGGTTTAAAGCCTCGGGGAGAATGCAATGAGTGCCGACAATGTAACAGTTCCGGTTTCGCTGGGGGACCGGTCTTATGAAATTCTGATCGGCAAAGGATTGGTTGCACGCGCTGGCGAAGAAGTTTCAAAGCGTATGCCGGGCATTCGTGTGGCAATCGTCACCGACGAAAATGTCGCCAAAGCGCATCTTGAAGCACTCACAGAGAGCTTTGCGCGCGCAGGCATCGAATCAACGCCGGTGATCGTTGCTCCTGGTGAAAAGTCGAAGTCGTTTTCAGTGCTTGAAACCGTCACCAATGCTGTGCTTGCAGCGCGGCTTGAGCGTGGTGACGCGGTGGTTGCTTTTGGCGGTGGCGTGGTCGGCGATCTTTCCGGTTTTGTTGCGGGTATTGTGCGGCGCGGTATGAATTTCGTGCAGATGCCGACTTCGCTTTTGTCGCAGGTGGATTCCTCCGTTGGTGGCAAGACGGGCATCAACACCCAATATGGCAAGAACCTTGTGGGTGTTTTCTATCAGCCGCGGCTGGTGCTGGCCGATACAGACGTGCTCGACACATTAAGCCCACGCGAATTTCGTGCAGGCTATGCCGAAGTCGCGAAATACGGACTGATTGATCGCCCGGATTTCTTCGCATGGCTTGAGAAAAACTGGGAAGCGGTTTTTGCAGGCGGGGCAGCACGCACGCAAGCCATTGCTGAATCATGCCGCTCGAAGGCTGCAGTTGTCGCACGCGACGAGCATGAAAACGGTGATCGTGCGCTGCTTAATCTCGGTCATACATTCGGTCATGCGCTGGAAACAGCGACAGGATATGATTCAAGCCGTCTGGTGCATGGCGAAGGCGTTGCCATCGGTATGGCGCTTGCGCATCGTTTTTCGGTGAAGATGAACCTTTGCGGCATTGAAGACGCGGAACGTGTCGAGGCGCATCTGAAGACTGTTGGTCTGCCGACATCGCTAAATGATGTGCCGGGTGGTCTGCCGGACGCTGAAAAGCTGATGGATTACATCGCACAGGACAAAAAAGTCTCGCGTGGAGCGCTGACCTTCATTCTGACACGCGGAATTGGCCAGTCTTTCATTTCCAGGGATGTGCCGGCGACCGCCGTCCTGGAGTTTCTGAAGGAACGTCTCTCCGTCTAACCCTAAAAGGATTACGAGAATGATTTTTGAGCTATGGATCATGTGTGGTATTATCCTGCTCTGCATCATTTTGTCGGCCTTTTTTTCCGGTGCAGAGACAGCGCTGACTGCGGCATCTCGCGCTCGCATGCTCACTTATGAGCATAATGGCGATGAGCGTGCCACAGTCGTGCAATATCTGATCAGCAAGCGGGATCGATTGATCGGCGTTCTGCTGATTGGTAACAACCTTGCTAATATCCTTGCATCGTCTATTGCCGCCAATATCTTTCTGCAGATGTTTGGCGACGCTGGCGTTGCATATTCGACGCTCGCCATGACCGTTATTCTGGTTATTTTTGCAGAAGTGCTGCCAAAATCCTGGGCCATTTCCAGCCCTGACCGTTTTTCGCTGAATGTTGCACGCCCGGTTTCCGCTGTTGTCACGCTGGTTGGTCCGGTTTCGGGTCTGGTAAACTGGATTGTGCGCAAAATCCTGCGACTGTTTGGCGTCAATCTCGTATCCGGCCATTCAATGCTTTCTGCTCAGGACGAATTACGCGGAGCGGTCGAGGTTCTGCATCGCGATAAATCGCTGGTGAAGGAAGACCGTGACCAGCTTGGTGGTTTGCTGGACTTAAAGGAACTGGAAGTCAGCGACGTGATGGTGCATCGCACGTCCATGGGGATCATCAACGCTGATGCGCCTGCCGATCAGATCGTTGGCGAGATTCTTGCAAGTCCGCATACCCGTATGCCTGTTTGGCGTGATGAGATTGATAATATCGTTGGTATTATTCACACGAAGGATTTGCTGCGTGCGCTTTACAGCGTCGACAATGATTTTTCGCGCATCAATATTATGGACGTGGCGCGCAAGCCCTGGTTTGTGCTCGATACAACCACGCTTCAGGACCAGCTCGACGCATTCTTGCGCCGCAAAGCGCATATCGCCATTGTCGTCGATGAGTATGGTGATGTGCAGGGGTTGGTGACGCTCGAAGACATTCTCGAAGAGATTGTCGGAGATATTGCAGATGAGCACGACATTGATATTGAGGGCGTTCGACTGCAACCCGATGGTTCCTTAATTGTCGATGGATCATTGCCGGTGCGCGATCTCAACCGTGCATTGGGCTGGAATCTTCCTGATGAGGAAGCGACGACAATCGCCGGTCTTGTCATCCATGAAACGCAGTCGATTCCAGAAGTGAAGCAAGCTTTTACCTTTCACGGCAAGCGTTTTTCAGTGCTGAGAAAAGAGAAGAATCGACTAATGCGTCTGCGAATCGTACCGCTCGATGCGGATGGTAAGCCTGTTTCCAATCCGGTTGCTGGGCGAGTGCTAAATTAATGGCCGTTCCCGCAAACAAGCATGAATTGCTTGCGGCGATTGAAACCAATTATGCGCGACTGGTGCTTGATCTTAGTCGGGTGGCGCCTGAACAATCCGCGCTCAAAACCATGGAAGGTCATGCCAAAGGCACGTTGATGAGTGTGCATGATTTGGTTGCTTATCTGGTTGGCTGGAACGAGCTTGTGATCAAATGGTGCGCGCGAAGGGATCAGGGGTTTAGCTGGTGCGCGCGAAGGGATCAGGGGTTTAGCGTTGATTTTCCGGAAACGGGTTTCAAATGGAATGAACTGGGCAAGCTCGCGGCAAAGTTTTATCGTGATTATGAAGATGTATCGTTCAGCGCGCTTCTGATCCGGTTCGAAATTGCCAAAAATGCGCTGGTCGCATTGATTACGGCGCGCACGGATGCAGAGCTTTATGGTGTTGCGTGGTACGAGAAATATACGCTCGGACGCATGATCCAGTTCAATACATCCTCGCCCTATGCCAATGCGCGGGGTCGTTTGCGCAAATGGCTTAAGGCTGAGACATAAAAACTATCAGCGACGGGTTGGTTCGCCGGGTGCTGAAGGTTCCAGCGCCAGCGCGTGAACGCCGGTATTAAGTTCATCTTTCAGCAGATCGTTGATCGCGCGGTGACGCGCAATGCGGCTTAAGCCTGTGAAAGCATCGGACACGATGCGCACGCGAAAATGTGTTTCGCCGGTGCCGTCATAGACCTCATGATTGCCACGATCTTCGTGATGATGGCCGGCATGGAGATGGCTTTCATTGATGATTTCAAGCTTTTCAGGCGCAAAAGCTGCTTGCAGTTTTGCTTCCATCGAAGATTGTTTGCTATTGTGAATGGACATTTGGGCCAGTTCTCCCCATATAGACGCTGTGCCTCATATAGACGTCGCCTTGGCGACAATCGGTGGGGCAAATCCGCACAGGAATTGTTATCTGTATAAAATTTTCGCCCTGACCTCTTGGCCAAAACCATTCAGGACGAAAAGTCAATTCTTGTTTCGTCACTCTTATTCCGCATAATCCGATTCGATGACAACGAACTCAAAATTTTTCGACAGCATCCGCATCCGTCCCAAGAAGGAAGCGGAAAAGAAGTCCAGTGGTCCCTGCTGCCAATGGGATGGTTGTGACAAGCCTGGTACGCATCGTGCCCCGGTTGGGCGTGAGCGCGAGGGTGAGTATCTGCGTTTCTGCGTGGATCATGTCCGCGAATATAATAAGAATTTCAATTATTTCTCCGGTCTGACAGACAGCGATATTTCGAAATTCCAGAAGGACGCTATCACTGGCAATCGTCCAACCTGGTCTACGGCTTCCAACGCGACAGCCAAAACCCGTACGTCGCCGGATATGGCGACACGGCGTTCGGGTTCTGCTGCCTATCAGAACCGTATGCGTGATCCGTTTGGCTTCGTGAAGGATGCTAAAAACAACACCGGTACCGCCAAGGCTGTGCAGCGCAAACCGCGCACTTTGGAAGTAAAGGCACTTGGAACACTCGGTCTTGATGCAAATTCAACTAGCGATATGATTAAGTCTCGCTATAAAGAACTTGTGAAGCAACACCATCCCGATGCAAATGGTGGTGACCGCGGGTCTGAAGAAAGATTTCGCGAGGTCATTCAGGCTTATCAATTGCTCAAGACGGCAGGTTTTTGCTAAAGCCTGTTTGGGCTTTATGAGCCGAGTATCAGGGCATTCTTTGCCCTGACGGACATTCATCTACTGCGCTTTCGTGCAGATGCGATTACGGATGCCCGCAACTGAACTCAAGGGGCGCCATCCGGCTCGCTGGAAATCGGCCTCCTGATTGAATTTGAATGTCGCGGCAGGACAGTTCCTGTCGCTCTGGAGGCATGATGAACAAGGTTGAGCGGGATATAGCCAATTTGCCGGATACGACGGTTTCGGTACGCGAAGTGTTCGGGATCGATTCCGACATGCGTGTGCCAGCCTATGCGGCAGGCGATTCCTATGTGCCGGAAATAGACCCGGATTATATTTTTGACCGCACCACGACGCTCGCGATCCTCGCAGGATTTGCCTATAATCGTCGCGTGATGGTTTCCGGTTATCACGGTACGGGTAAATCGACCCATATCGAACAGGTCGCAGCCCGCCTCAACTGGCCTTGTGTCCGTATCAATCTCGACAGCCATGTCAGCCGTATCGATCTTGTCGGTAAGGATGCAATCGTCGTCAAAGACGGCGTACAGGTTACCGAATTCAAAGACGGTATTCTGCCTTGGGCCTATCAGCACAATGTTGCGCTGGTTTTCGACGAATATGATGCGGGTCGCCCGGACGTCATGTTCGTGATCCAGCGCGTTCTGGAGACCTCTGGCCGTCTGACGCTTCTCGATCAGAGCCGCGTGATCCGGCCGCATCCAGCGTTCCGCATGTTTGCAACAGCAAATACCGTTGGTCTCGGCGACACGACCGGCCTCTATCATGGCACGCAGCAGATCAATCAGGCACAGATGGACCGCTGGTCGATCGTGACGACGCTGAATTATTTGCCGCACGACAATGAAGTGAACATCATTCTCGCTAAATCCAAGCATTACCAGAATGCTGAAGGCCGCGAGATCGTCAACAAGATGGTTCGTGTTGCCGACATGACCCGTCAGGCTTTCATCAATGGTGATCTTTCCACCGTGATGAGCCCGCGTACCGTCATTACCTGGTCTGAAAATGCCGCGATCTTCAATGATGTCGGCTTTGCATTCCGCCTGACCTTCCTCAACAAGTGCGATGAACTTGAGCGCCAGACGGTGGCTGAGTTCTATCAGCGCGCTTTCGGTGAGGAACTTCCAGAATCGGCTGCCAATATCGTTTTGGCATAAGACTGGATGATGCCTGCCGCTCGTTGAGAGCGGCAGCGCTTTTAACGCATGTCGTTATCGGAAAACCGGTTCCCACTTTTCCGCGACATGCTTTATATAAAGTCAGGAAAAGCAGATGTCGGGCCAGAAGTCAGGAATTGGCGATAATTCGCGCGAGCGCAAAAATGGACCAGTGGATTCGGAGCCGTTCAAGCGGGCGATGACCGTGACCATGCGCGCCATTTCCGGTGAGAACGAGCTGGAAGTGGCTTTCAGCAATGATCGCCCTGCGCTGACTGGCAACCGTGCCCGCCTGCCTGATCTTCCAAAGCGCCCGACTGCTCATGATGTTGCCGTCACACGCGGCCTTGGCGATTCCATGGCGCTGCGTCAGGCGCGCCATAATGCCCGCATTCATGCGAGCCTTGCGCCGGAAGGCAAACAGGCGCGCGCGATCTATGACGCGGTTGAGCAGGCGCGTGTCGAATCGATTGGCGCACGCGCCATGGCAGGTGTTGCCGAAAACCTTTCGGTGATGCTGGCTGATAAATATGCCCGCGCCAATTTTTCCGCAGTGACTGACAAAGAAGATGCACCGCTTGAAGAAGCTGTGTCGCTTTTGTTGCGCGAAAAGCTGACCGGACGCAAAGCGCCCGCTGAAGCTGGTCCTGTGCTAGATCTCTGGCGCGAATGGATTGAGCAGAAGGCCGGTCCTGAACTCGCACGTCTTGGCGAAAATCTCGAAGACCAGCAGGCCTTTGCGCGCACCGTGCGCGACATGCTGGCCTCGATGGATATGGCTGAGGAGCTTTCGCAGGAAGAGCAGAGCGACGAGCAGGACGAGGATAACGAGCAGACGCCGGAGCAGGACGAAAACGAAGAGGGCGGCGAGGAAAATCAGGAAGGTTCTGATTCTGCGGAAAGCGACGAATCGGACAATTCCAGCGAAGAAGGCGAGCAGGGCGAAATGGAAGCCACTGACGCCTCTTCCGATGATCTGGACGATAGCGAGGATGTTGACGCGGAAACGCCGGGCGACACACGCCGTCAAAACCAGCCTTTTGCCAATTTTGCCGAACATGTTGATTATAATGTCTTCACCCATGAGTTTGATGAAGAGGTTGAGGCCACCGATCTTTGTGACGAGGCCGAACTTGCGCGTCTGCGCGGCTTTCTCGACAAGCAACTGGCCAATTTGCAAGGTGTTGTTGGCAGGCTTGCCAACCGTTTGCAGCGTCGCCTGATGGCGCAGCAAAACCGCTCATGGGACTTTGATCTGGAAGAGGGTTATCTCGATAGTGCGCGTCTGGTGCGTATCGTGATCGACCCGACGCAGCCGCTATCCTACAAGATGGAGCGGGATACGGATTTCCGCGATACGGTTGTCACGCTGGTGATCGATAATTCCGGCTCGATGCGTGGCCGCCCGATTACGGTTGCAGCGACCTGTGCCGATATTCTGGCCCGTACGCTCGAGCGTTGCGGCGTGAAGGTCGAAATTTTGGGCTTTACAACCAAGGCTTGGAAGGGTGGGCAGTCACGCGACGCATGGCTTGGTCGTGGTAAGCCGTCCAATCCGGGCCGCCTGAATGATCTGCGTCATATCATTTACAAACGCGCAGATGCGCCGTGGCGGCGTGCACGCAACAATCTTGGCCTGATGATGCGTGAAGGGCTGCTCAAGGAAAACATCGATGGTGAGGCGCTGATCTGGGCGCATCAGCGTCTATTGGCACGTCCTGAACAGCGCAAGATCATGATGATGATTTCTGACGGTGCGCCGGTGGATGATTCCACACTTTCGGTCAATCCGGGCAATTATCTGGAACGCCATTTGCGTGCTGTCATCGAAGAGATTGAAACCCGCTCGCCTGTTGAGCTGATTGCCATTGGTATTGGCCATGATGTGACACGCTATTATCAGCGTGCTGTGACGATTGTGGATGCTGAAGAGCTCGCCGGTGCAATGACCGAACAGCTCGCGTCCCTGTTTGAAGAACAGGGTGCAGGCGGGGCAGGGCGCGGACGCAGGCGTTCAGGCAGATAAGACTGCGTAAATGAAAGGGGCCTGAAGGCCCCTTTCATTTACGATCCGGCGCATAAAGCGCTGGGGCGAACACCGCCAGAATGGCACCGTAAGGCACAAGCATCAGTGTTCCCATAACGACCTTCACAAAGAAGTCACCGATAGCTAGCGAAGCCCAGAGAGGCATGCCAAGGCCAAGGAAAGCGGCAGGATCGGTCAGCGATGAATCGGGCAGACCGGTTATGGCATCGATCCATGCAAATTGCGCGGCAAAGGCGATAGAGAAGAACAGCAACGTATCGACAATCGAGCCGAACATCGCAGCCGCAAAAGGTGCTTTCCACCATGTCTTCTGACGTAGACGGTTGAAGACCGTAATGTCCATCAATTGCGCGATCAGAAATGCCGAACCGGACGCAATGGCGATACGCGGTGTTGCCAGCCAGATTGACATGAAAACGCCAAGGAGAAAACCCGCATAAACGACTTTGCGCGCGGCCGCAGGACCGAAGCGACGGTTCGTCAGATCATTGACGAGGAAGGCAAATGGATAGGTGAAGGCGCCATAGGTCAGCATTTCGCCGAGGCCAAAATGCTCAAATGGATATTGCACAAGGATATTGGAAGCGGCGACAGCCGCGCACATGCACAATATAGCCGGCAAAAGCCGGGACAACGCAGGGCTAGCAGAAAACATTTTTTTATCCTGGGTGATGTCACCAGTAAAAAAGGCTGACGCGAGTCAGCCTTTTTTTCAAAACTTAAAAAGCTGATTGCTTATGCAGCAACTTCAGCCTGCTTCTTCGCGATCTGACGCTTCAGCAGGCGAGCGCGCTGCGAAAGTTCTTTGTCGTCAGACTTTGCGAGGAAAGCGTCGAGGCCACCGCGATGCTCAACCGAACGCAGAGCAGAAGCGGAAACGCGAAGACGGTAGCTCTGGCCGAGAACTTCGGACATAAGCGTAACATTGCAGAGGTTCGGCAGGAAGCGGCGACGCGTACGGTTGTTCGCGTGGCTGACATTGTTGCCGTACTGGACCGAGGTGCCGGTCAATTCACAAGCGCGGGACATTTTGGTCTCACCTTCAAATTTTTGTTTCTCAGGCCCCGACTCGAATGTCCGAATTCAACGCAATCATAGCAGTATTTCTGCTGCTGGCGCGCGATCTCGGACAGGCGGCCTATTGGGAAAGTCGCGTTTCTATAGTGAGAGTAGCGATTACAGTCAAGATAGATTCCGTCAGCATGACCTAAAGGCGCGCAATTCCGGCAGTTTTCGGCTCGGATCATGCCAGCCGATCATAACTTTGCCAGCTTTTTCTGTTCGACACAGCATGTCAATTAGAAATCTGGCGCAGATTTTGAGCTCTTGATAGTCGAAAGCTTAAAAGCAAGACACAGCATCTGTCGAGAAAGAGAATCGGTTACAGGTGTAGTTCATGGATCAAGTGGCCGGCATCATTCTCGCGAGCAGATTGATGTGACGCTGATTAAGAGGAAAGGAAAGTCTGGCATGATCATGCAATCGTATTTCCAGCAACCGGTTAACAAGCGGGTCGTCAGGAGAAGACTTGCATTTTTAACCGGACTGACGATTGCGACCGTGTCAATGATGAGTTCCGCGAAAGCGGATGATCTCTACCGGACCGAATACGATATTTCCATGTTTGCGCTTTCTATTGCTCGCTCTGCAATTGAGACGGTTGTTAAAGGTGCAAATTATGGCGTGAATGGCCGTTTCAAAACCTCCGGCATTGCCCGCATTTTTGATGATACCGATGGTACTGTCTATGTGGGCGGCAGTTCGACGCGGAGCAAGGTAACGCCATCTGCCTTTGATCTCGCTTATAAGCATGGGCGAAAAAACAAGAGTACGACTATTCGCTTTTCTGGCGGGAATGTGACGTCTTCTGAGAATGTGCCGCCAGTCAAAAAGCGCGCCCCCTGGGTGGAAATAACACCGCAGGACCTCATCAATGTCAGCGATCCGCTGAGTGCACTTATGATTCCCACCAAAGACCCGAAAGCTGTCTGCAATCGAACGCTTAGAGTTTTTGACGGGCAGACCCGCGCTGATATTCAGCTGAGCTTCAATGGCACGGAATCCTTCACCACCAAAGGTTTTACGGGCGAGTCTGTTATCTGCTCGGCGAAGTTTGTGCCGCTTGCTGGTTATCAGAAGGGTAAAAAGGCTATCGATTATCTCGCCAATCGCAGCAAGATAACAATTTCTTTTGCTTCCTTGGGCGATTCCGGTATTTATGCGCCGGTCGTGGCACGCATCGGTACACAGTTGGGGACTCTGAAAATCCAGGCGACACGATTTGAAAAAATTATGTAAGGGATACAAAAAGACGCTTTAAGGCGCGCCTGTAATCCCGCAATTGGGGGATTAATCATGAAACTGGCAACGCTGATCGGTTTTTCAGCTATAGCGATGTGGGCACTTCTGGCGCTTTTTACCGCTGGTTCAGGTCAGGTTCCGCCGTTTCAGCTTTCAGCCATGACTTTTTCGGTTGGTGCAGCTCTTGGTCTCGTCTCCTGGCTGTGGCGGCCGAGTGCCGTTAGACATCTTCGTCAGCCGCCTATCGTGTGGCTTGTTGGGGTTATTGGTCTTTTCGGTTACCATTTTTTCTATTTTACAGCACTCCGAAATGCTCCAGCGGTGGATGCCAGCCTGATTGCTTATCTCTGGCCACTCCTAATCGTGGTCGGATCTGCCGTTATGCCGGGTGAACGGCTGCATTGGTATCATATCGTTGGTGCGCTTCTTGGGCTTGGCGGGACTGCGCTGATTGTGAGCAAAGGTGATGGCATCGGTTTTGATGTCCGCTATGGTTTTGGTTATGCCATGGCCGCATTGTGTGCCTTGACGTGGTCAAGCTATTCGCTGCTCTCCCGGCGCTTTTCCAAGGTGCCAACAGATGCTGTTACAGGCTTTTGTGTGGCAACAGCTGTCTTGTCTTTGATATGTCATCTTGCGCTAGAGCAGACTGTATGGCCGGAAACGACAGCGCAGTGGCTTAGCGTCATTGCGCTCGGTCTGTTGCCTGTAGGTGCGGCTTTCTATGCGTGGGATTTCGGAGTGAAGCGCGGCAATATTCAGGTGCTGGGCGCGGTGAGTTATGCCGCGCCGCTTCTCTCGACGCTTGTGCTCATTTCAGCCGGTATGGCGCAACCTTCCATGCGCATCCTGGCAGCCTGTCTTTTAATCACGTCAGGTGCGGCGCTCGCTGCAAAAGATATGATTTTTATCCGGCGAAAAGAAGCTGTGTCAGGGCAATCAGGTTAAACTGTATTCCAACAGGAAAGTGGTTCCGATTCTTCGCTTAAATCTGGTTAGTGTGGTGGATTTAAAGTTCGTATCATTCGCGCTGCATTCACTTCGAGGAACTTTAAATCCGTAAATCACACTAGATTCAATATTTTGCTGGTATGGCTTTGGACCCGAAATTCGCTCAGTTGGTGCTTTGCAGTGAAGCGAATTTCTGGTCCGCCATACTAGTGACTGGGATGCAGGCATTCGTCATGATTGCCGAGAATTTCGATCACCCGGCACTGATCAATGCGACCATGGGCCGTGCAGTCAAGCATCCGTAACAGCTCGGTTTTCAAAGATATCAGTTTCGCGATGCGATGCTCGACATCGATCAGGCGCGCGCGTGCAATAGAATCAGCTGCCGCACATGACTGGTCGGGATTGTCCTGAAGGTCTAAAAGTGTACGGATCGCATCCACTTCAAAGCCCAGATCACGCGCATGGCGGATGAATAACAGCCGCTGAATATCGGCGTTGTCATAGAGGCGGCGATTGCCTTCCGTGCGCGGTGGCACGGGTAAAAGCCCGATTTGCTCGTAATAACGAATAGTTGGCACTTTCACACCGCTGGCTTTCGATGCTTCGCCAATCGGAACATTGGTCATCATTTTTTCGCTTGCTCCTCTAGTCACTAGAGGATGTAGACCTTGTTTCGGACATTTCAAGTGCGATCTCGCTAGGGGCAGGCTATGAACGAAATTCTGACACAAAACCGGTTTCGCGTGGAAGGTATGGATTGCGCTTCTTGCGCAATGAAAATCGATACAGCGTTGCGCCGGGTTTCGGGCGTGGAGGATGTTTCCGTATCGGTGACAACAGGCATGATGACGGTGCGCCATCATGGCAGCTGCGACCTGGAAAGCGTTGCCAAAAAGGTGCGCAGCCTTGGTTACGGTATCGAACCATTGGTTGACGAAAAAGCGTCTGCCAAGCATCACGATCATGATCATGATCATGATCACGATCACGATCATGATCATGCAGGCTGCAGCGGCCATGATCATGATAAGCACGACCACGATCATCATGACCACGCTCATGAGGAACCCGAAGCAACGCAAATTGTAGCCGGTGCGGACAGTTTCCGTTTCCGTGTTGAAGGGATGGATTGTGCATCCTGTGCGACCAAGATCGATACGGCTGTGCGTCGTGTTGGAGGTGTTCAGGATGTTTCGGTTTCCGTGACCAATGGCACGATGATCGTCAATCATGATGGCTCATCGCTGGCTGATGATATTGCGGCGAAAGTCTCTCAGCTTGGTTATAAGGCCAGTGTACAATCGACCACCGATGCAACTTTGAAGCCACCGGCACGTGTAAAACAAAAGCGCTGGTGGCAGAGCGCTAAGGGCCAGATGATGCTCGCCTGTGGCGGTGGTCTGGTGGTTGCCTATATTGTTGGCCATCTTTATCCGCCGATTGAACTATGGGCCTTTACGGCCGCTATGCTGATCGGTCTGATACCGATTGCAAAACGTGCTTATTCAGCGGCGATCAACGGCACGCCGTTTTCGATTGAAATGCTGATGACGATTGCGGCGATCGGCGCGGTCATTATTGGGGCAACGGAAGAAGCCGCAGCGGTCGTGTTCCTGTTTCTGGTTGGCGAATTGCTGGAAGGTGTGGCGGCTGGCAAGGCGCGTGACAGTATTCAATCCCTCACTGCCCTTGTGCCGAAGACCGCATTTCTCGAAAGCAATGGCGAAACGAAAGAAGTGCCAGCGGAAGAGCTGAATGTCGGTGATGTGATTGCTGTGCGTCCGGGCGACCGTATGCCTGCTGATGGCCAGATTATTGCTGGTGAAAGCGCTATTGATGAAGCGCCGGTGACGGGCGAAAGCACGCCGGTTGGCAAAGCCGTGGGCGACAGTGTTTTTGCTGGCACTATTAATGGCGATGGTTTGCTGCGGGTGAAAGTGACAGCCGCAGCGCAGGATAACACGATTGCGCGTGTTGTGCGGCTTGTTGAAGAAGCACAGGAAGCCAAGGCGCCCACAGAGCGTTTCATCAATCGTTTCTCGACCTATTATACGCCGGGTGTGGTTGTTGTTGCGGCCCTGGTTGCTATTCTCCCGCCGCTTGTCGCAGGCGCTGAATGGGGCGAATGGGTCTATAAAGGTCTGGCTATTTTGCTGATCGGCTGCCCCTGTGCGCTGGTTATTTCGACGCCTGCAGCCATTGCGGCTTCGCTTTCCTCCGGTGCGCGTCGCGGACTTTTGCTCAAGGGTGGCGCGGTTTTAGAGACCATCGGCAAAATCACGACCGCCTGTTTTGATAAGACCGGTACGTTGACCGAAGGTAAGCCGCAGGTGACGGATGTTCTCGCTGGCGCCCTTTCAGCGGACGAAGTGCTACGTTTGTCTGCCTCGCTTGATGCAGGTTCCAGCCATCCGCTTGCTCTTGCCATTGTGAGCGCATCCGATGCGCGCGGTTTGAAACTCTCACCCGTTTCGACCGGCAAGGCACATGGCGGTAAGGGTGTGTCGGGTGTGGCTGACGGAATTGAGCTGTTTTTGGGTTCGCGTAAGGCTGCCAATGAAATCTCGGCTATTTCGGAAGAGCTGGCAGCACAGATTGCAGCCTGTAACGATGAAGGCAAGACAGTTTCAGTTCTTGTTGCTGATGGAAAAATCGCGGGTGCTATCGCCATGCGTGATGAGCCGCGTGCCGATGCGATTGCCGGTCTAAAAACGCTGAAAGCTGCCGGTATTCGCACCGTTATGCTGACCGGTGATAATCGCCGCACGGCGGAAGCGATTGGCAAGGATCTTGATATTGAGGTGCGTGCCGAACTCATGCCGGAAGACAAGCAGCGTATTGTTGGCGAGTTTCACAATGAAGGTCAGATCGTTGCCAAGGTCGGTGACGGCATCAATGACGCGCCAGCGCTTGCCGCAGCCGATGTTGGCATCGCTATGGGTGGCGGTACCGACGTGGCGCTGGAAACGGCGGACGCAGCCGTGTTGCATGGTCGTGTGGGTGATGTGGCCGCGATGATTGATCTCTCCAAGCGGACCATGCGCAATATTCATCAGAACATTGCAATCGCGCTTGGGCTGAAAGCTGTTTTTCTCGTGACGACAGTGCTTGGGATTACCGGCCTCTGGCCGGCGATTCTGGCCGATACGGGCGCAACCGTTCTGGTGACGATCAATGCATTGCGCTTGCTGAGACAGCCTTCTTAGAACGCGCATCTTTAACCGAAAACCGTTTCACACTTTTCGGGATGCGCTCTAAACACAAAACCGGCGAAATTTCCTTCGCCGGTTTTTTTAAAACTTATTCGCCAATCAGATCGCGGATGCGATCACCATATTGCTTGGCAAAGGTGACATGTTCCGGGTTGATCTGTTTCACTTCATCGACAAGCTGGTCTTCTTCCTCGGCGTCTGCCGCTGCAAGTCCGCTCATCATGGCGAAATAGGCCAGCAGATAATCGCGGGGTGCAATATTTTCCGCCTTCATCACTTCGACCACCTGCGGGCGTGACTCAATGCTTTTGACCATTGAGTCCATTGAAGGTCGCGCATCCAGACCTTCCTCTGCTGTGGGTGAAAGCTGCATTGCCTCAAGCTGGTTATGGATTTTTTCCATACGCGTCAGAAGATCTTCACTCAGCTTGAAATTGTTGATTTCCTCTGGTGTTTTCAGCGGTGTTGCGATTGCAATGATGTCTTCCGCAAAAGCTGATTGAAGGGTTTGCGGCAGCATCACAAGCGAGAGGCCCAGCAGGGCTGCGGTCTTGAAGCGTTTCATTGGGAAAATCTTTGTCATGATCGAATCCTAGAATAAATCCTTGCGCTTACGGATTTCCGCAAAAACAGCTTCATCAGTTGCGTTCTGCATCCCAAGGCGGGTGCGAATGCGGGCATCGTGCCAGCGCAGAAACGGATTGGTGGCCATTTCAAGCGCTATGCTTGTGGGTAGCGTCATCTTATCAGCCGCGCGCAGCCGCGCAATCTCGGCGGCTCGTTCTTTCAGGGCTGAATTGTCTGGATCGATTGTGAGGGCAAAACGCGCATTGCTCTGGGTATATTCGTGGCCGCAATAGACTGCCGTGTCGCCCGGAAGGGCCACAAGCTTTTGCAGTGACTGGAACATCGTGCCGGGTGTGCCTTCCAACAGACGTCCACAGCCCAGCGCAAACAGCGTGTCGCCGGTAAACACGACTTTTGCTTCCGGCAAATAGAAGGAAACCTCGCCATTCGTATGGCCGGGCGTGGAGATCACTTTGACTTTGAAAAGCCCGAAGGTGAACGCGTCGCCATCCTGCACGGTACGGTCAAGCGTCGGAATTTTATCGGCCTCAGCCTTTGGGCCAATGATGCTGACGCCGAATTTGGCTTTGAGTGCCGCATTGCCTTCGACATGGTCGAGGTGATGATGCGTTGTGAAAATGAAATCCAGTGTCCAGCCACGGCGCTTGAGAGCGCTTTCAACGGCTGCGGCATCGGGTGCATCGATTGCCGCCGTCAGATCGCTTTCAGGATCATGAATGAGAACGCCATAATTATCGCTTCGGCAAATGAATTGTTCAATGTCCAGCCTTTTGTCGATTTGGGCCATGGCGTCCTCCCTGATTAACCTTAGTCTTTACGGGCTTCTGGCAAAGTGTGCTTCTGAATAAGCGGCATTTGTAAAAGTGTGAAGACAATGGTGATCGGCATGATGCCCCAGACCTTGAAGGAAACCCAGGCATCGGTCGATAAATTGCGCCACACGACTTCATTCACCACTGCGAGGAAAATAAAGAACAGGCCCCAACGGAAAGTGAGCTTCCGCCAGCCGTCTGCATCGAGCTTGAAGGCTGAATCAAACACATAGCCGAGCAGGGATTTGCCGAACAGCAGTCCCCCAAGCAGGATTGCGCCAAACAGCGTATTGACGATGGTGGGCTTCATCTTGATGAAAGTGTCGTTGTGCAGCCAAAGCGTCAGCGCACCAAACACCAGAACCACGATGCCGGAGATAAGCGGCATCATCGGCAGAGTGCGTGTCATCGACCATGAAACAGCAAGTGCTATAACGGTCGCAACCATGAACAGGGCGGTTGCCAGAAAGATCGGTTCGCCAATCTGTGCAAGCACCGGAAAACGCTCGATCAGATTTTCACCACGCGCATTGGCGAAGAAAAAAACGAGAAGTGGTCCGAGTTCCAGCGCAAGCTTGAGAAGTGGCGGCACTTCCTTGCGTTCAGCTTCTGTCTTTTGCGAGGGATCGCGTTCAAAAACGGGATGCTCCATCAGGCAACTCCTGCGATGGCGCGGGCAAAATCCTTGGCCGCAAATGGTTCAAGATCATCGACACCTTCGCCGACGCCGATGAAATAGATCGGAAGTTTATGTTTGGCCGAGATTGCGACGAGAATGCCGCCGCGTGCCGTGCCGTCCAGTTTGGTCATGACGAGGCCGTTGACGCCAGCGATATTCTTGAAAATTTCAACCTGATTGAGCGCATTCTGTCCGGTGGTGGCATCCAGTGTCTGAAGAACCGTGTGCGGCGCCTCCGGGTCGTGCTTGCCAAGAACGCGGACGATCTTGGCGAGTTCGTCCATCAGTTCGGCCTTGTTCTGCAAACGGCCTGCGGTGTCGATGATCAAAACATCGCTGCCCGCATCTTTCGCCTGTTTCCATGCGTCATAGGCAAGGCCAGCGGCGTCCGCGCCAAGCTTGCTTGAAACAACAGGCGAGCCGGTGCGCTCGCCCCAGATATGGAGCTGTTCAATCGCGGCAGCACGGAAAGTATCACCTGCCGCAAGCATGACTTTGAGGCCGCCAGCGGTGAGTTTTGCGGCAAGCTTGCCAATGGTCGTTGTCTTGCCAGTGCCATTGACGCCGACAACCAGAATGACATGCGGTTTATGCGAGAGATCAAGCTCCAAAGGCTTTGCGACTGGCCCAAGCACCTTTTCGATTTCCGTGCCCATGATGTTGCGCACTTCTTCGCCAGTCACGTCCTTGCCATAGCGGCCAGACGAGAGCGCATCGGTCACACGCATGGCGGTTTCCAGCCCGAGATCGGCCTGAATGAGCACGTCTTCGAGATCCTGCAAGGTGTCTTCATCAAGCTTGCGCTTGGTGAAAATGCTGCCAATGGAATCACTCAATGAATTCGATGAACGCAGCAGACCGCGACGCAGCCGCTCAAACCACGAAAGCTTTGGTTCAGGCGCAGCCTCAACCGGTGCTTCGTCCCGATGTTCTTCAACGGCCTTGGCGACCTTGACCTTTTTGGGCTTTACCGGTTCTGGCTGAGGTGACGGCTCGACCGTTTCCTCAACCAAAGTCTCTGAAGATTCTGTGACTTCGGGTTCAGCAGCAGGTTCCTGCTCTGGTTCGACAACTGCTTCCGGCGCTGGCATTTCCACCACGATCGGTTCCATAACGGGTGGCTGCTCAATCGGAATTTCGATTTCGGCAACCGGATGTTCTGGCTCAGCCTCGACTTCTTCAACCGGGTCAGGCTCTGGATTAATCACAGCCACTTCCCGTTCGGTTATGACCGCTTCGGTAGCAGGAATTTCAGCTTTTTCAGGTACTTCAACAGCTTCAGGAAGCGCTGCTTCCACAGCATCAGGGGCCGGTTGTTCGACCGGCTTTTCTTCAACCTCCTTCTTGCCGAAGGAGAACATTTTCTTGATGAAACCCATTGCCATGAATTTTAATGCCTTGTTTAAGCCGCTTTGGGCTCTGCCTGACGGGTGAGAAGTTTTTCACCGTCATGCCCCGTCACAATTCGTTCGATAATTTCGCCAGCATTGCCTTGATCCACAGCGGCCAGCGTAAAGCCTTCCGTGCGGGCAATGCCTTCCTTCTCGATCAACAGGCGCTGGTGAGTGCCGTTGAGAGAAGCGAGGTGTTTTTCATAAGCCTTGTCGCCCACAGCGCGCAGCCGTTTGGCGCGATCTTTGACGATGTCGCGCCTGACCTGCGGCATACGCGCAGCTGGTGTGCCTTCGCGGGCACTGTAAGGGAAGACGTGCAAATGCGTCAGCCCGCATTCCTCAACGATCTTCATCGAATTTGCAAACATCTCTTCGGTTTCGGTCGGGAAACCGGCGATGATGTCGGCACCGAACACAATGTCAGGGCGAAGAGCGCGTACATCTGCGCAGAAGCGGATGGAATCATCGCGCAGATGGCGGCGCTTCATGCGCTTTAAAATCATGTCATCGCCTGCCTGAAGCGAAAGATGCAAATGCGGCATCAGGCGCTTTTCATTGGCGATTGCATCCATCAGGTCTTCGTCCGCCTCAATTGAATCAATGGATGACAGACGCAGGCGCTGCAAATCCGGCACCTGAGCGAGAACGGTTTTCACCAGTTTACCAAGGCGCAGGCTACCCGGCAGATCAGGACCGTAAGAAGTCATATCCACGCCGGTCAGCACCACTTCGGCATAACCATTATCGACAAGGCGTTTGACCTGATCGACCACGCCGCCCATCGGCACCGAACGCGAATTGCCGCGGCCATAAGGGATAATGCAGAAGGTGCAGCGATGATCGCAGCCATTCTGTACCTGCACAAATGCGCGGGCGCGGCCTTCAATGGCATCAACCATATGACTTGCGGTTTCGCGCACTTCCATAATGTCGTTGACGCGAACTTTTTCAAACTGGTTCACGCCGAAATCAGGCAGCATGCGGTAGGAGTTGGATTTCAGTTTTTCCTCATTGCCTAAAATGAGGTCAACTTCATCCATGGCCTCAAACTTGGCCGATTCAGTCTGTGCGGCACAGCCCGTCACGATGATGCGGGCTTGCGGATTATCGCGGCGCGCTTTGCGGATGGCCTGACGCGCCTGACGCACGGCTTCCGATGTGACCGCACAGGTGTTGAAGATGATCGCGCCATTTTTCAACTCGCCAAGGCCAGCACTATCGGCTTCGCGTTTCATCACCTCGGATTCATAGGTGTTGAGCCGGCATCCGAAGGTTACGACTTCTACAGCCATCAGGCAGCTCCCCGGCTCGTCTTTGGGGCGTACTCCCATGCGCCGGTTGCAGGATCAAATGTGCCGTCGAATTCCCATTCGGCCGGGCCGGTCATCATGACGTGATCATCCTCGCGCCATTCGATTTTAAGCGGACCACCAGGAACATGGACGTTAACATTGCGTTCAGTACGGCCTGTGCGCGCACCTGAAACAGCGGCAGCGCAGGCGGCAGAACCGCAAGCGCGGGTAAGACCTGCACCGCGTTCCCAAGTGCGTAGGTTCATGCTGTCGCGCGATGTGATTTGCGCGATGGAAATATTAGCACGCTCGGGGAAAATCGGATCATGTTCCAGTGCCGGCCCATATTGGTCAAGCGCATAGGACCAGACATCGTTTTCGACCCAGAAGATCGCGTGCGGATTGCCCATCGATGCAATCGACGGCGCTTGCAGAACAGGCGCATCGGCAGGGCCAGCAGACAGATCAATGGCGCGGGTGTCGTCCACTTCATGGGCGAGGGGGATTTCCTTCCAGCCGAAATGCGGCTTACCCATATCGACCGTGATCAGCCCGTCTTCGTGTTGATTGGCAGTTAGAATGCCTGCCAGGGTCTGGAATGTGTAATCCTGCTTGCCGCTTTCATTGGAAAGCCACTGCACAACGCAGCGTGTGCCGTTGCCACAAGCTTGCGCCTGCGTGCCATCGCAATTGATGATCTCAATGTAATGATCGGTGCCGGGCGTCTTTGGATCATGGATCGCCATGATTTGATCGAACGAGGTGGCTTCGTCACCGGCCAAACGGATTGCAGCAGCCGGTGCGATGTGATCGCCGCGCCCGCGCATATCGGCAACAATGATCTTGTTGCCTAGTCCGTTCATTTTGGCGAAGATAGCCTTACTCATTGCTGGTTCTGGATCCCGTATATTCTGGAAAGTTTCTGGAGCGCATTTCGATCTGATTTGATCCGATCCGCGCTCCAACTTATTCCTTCAAGCCGCATCTTAGTCCGAAAACCGTTTCACACTTTTCGGGATGCGCCTTATATGGCGGAAAAGCCCACAAATTGCCAGTACCGGCGCACTATTGGCGGCACTGGTCTTTGATGGGCTTCATTATTGATCGCAATTTCTTCAAAAACTGTGTCCTTCCTGTGCCATTTCAAAAATTTCTAAGCTATTTCAAGCGTTATTGACGCTGGTAGGTTAAATTCACAGCTGACTACTGTTGATTTTTTAACCATATCGCCATTTTATCGGTGCAATATTGTTTTAGCTCGAGCTTTCAAACTCGATGATACGAGGGGCACTTCCCCAAAATAGTCAGCCCCAGGATGTCTTAGAAAGACGACTTAGGAATTGGAGAACCAGATGGGAATTTCAAAGGCAAGTTTGCTCAGCATTGCTGCGGCGGGTGCTATTCTGGCTGGTTGCCAGAGCTCGCGGGTCGGAGGCTTTGACAACAATATGTCGCCACCACCACCAGCGCCGCTGCGTTCTGCTCCTGTCAGTTCCGTACAGTCCGGCAATCTGGATGCTCCGAATTCGTTCCCGACTGCGCCTGCTACCGACATGTCGCAGTCAGAAGCTGGTACGCAGGTGGCAAGCCTTCCGCCCGAATCAGCGCCTGATCTGACACCGGGTAAGGTCGCTGGTGTATGGAATGCGTCACTTGCCGGTCAGCAGTGTAAGATTGCAACGCCGCAGACCAAATATGGTCAGGGTTTCCGCGCTGGTCCACTGCGCTGCCCGGGTGAACTGGGAAGCCTCGCCTCATGGGCAGTCAATGGCAAGCAGCTATCGCTCTATGACGCGAATGGCGGCACGGTCGCGACACTTTATTCGTCCGGTCAGGGTCGCTTCGATGGTCAGACCACAAGCGGACAGTCTGTTTCGCTGTCGCGCTGATCAGGCACTTGAGTTAAAGACAGGCGGGGCAGTCGCAAGACGCTCCGCCTTTTCTGCAATTAGGCGGTTGGACAAGCTATCATGTCTTTCGACGGTAATCTGAAGGCGTTCCCATCGGTTCGCGAGCAATATGATGCGCTGGTCAGAGCTGGCGAGGTTGATTCCGATCCTGCACAGCTTGAGCTGACCGCGCGCTATGACCGGCTGATCGAGGAAATCTGCACCAAGCGTCTGTCGCGCAAATCGAGCGCGCTTGGCTGGCTGTTTGGCAAGCGCAAGGAAATTGCCACCGTCAAAGGGCTTTATGTTCACGGTGAAGTGGGCCGCGGCAAAACCATGCTGATGGATATGTTCTTTCAGCTTTTGCCGGTTGAACGCAAACGCCGTGTGCATTTCAATGATTTTATGGCGGATGCGCATGAGCGGATCAATGCGCACCGTCAGGCTTTGAAGCGGGGCGATACCAAGCAGGAAGATCCGATCCCACCCGTTGCGGAAGCCTTAGCGCAGCAGGCATGGGTGCTGTGCTTTGACGAATTTACCGTCACAGATATTGCCGATGCGATGATCCTGTCGCGCCTGTTCAATGCTCTGTTTGCCCATGGTGTGGTGCTGATTGCAACGTCTAACGTTGCGCCTGACAATCTGTATCGCGACGGGCTTAACCGCCAGCTGTTTCTGCCGTTCGTTGATATTCTGAAAAAGCATGTCGATGTGATCAATCTTGATTCCCGCACCGATTATCGGCTGGAAAAGCTTGACCGTCAGCCGGTTTATCTGACGCCGCTCAATTCCGAGACCACCAAGCGTATGGATGCGGCCTGGACGGCCCATAAGGATGGTCAGCAAGAACAGCCCGACGTTATTCATATCAAGGGTCGCGATATTGTCGTTCGTCAGGCCGTACCGGGGGCCGCACGTTTCACCTTTGACGAGCTTTGCGCGCAGCCGCTTGCAGCCAATGATTATATCGCGATTGTTTCACGCTATCAGACGCTGTTCATTGACGATGTGCCGGTGCTTGATCTTTCACGCCGCAATGAGGCCAAGCGCTTCATTTTGCTGATTGACGTGCTTTATGATCATCACGCACGGCTTTTTGTTTCCGCCGAAGCGCAGCCTGAAAAGCTCTATCAGGCAAAACAGGGGGTGGAAGCCTTCGAGTTTGACCGCACAGCATCGCGCCTGTTTGAAATGCAGAGCGCGGAATATCTCGATGCATTTTCTGAAAAATCAACAGGCTGAGACGGATCGCATTCCTTTCCTTTTGAGATGCGATCTATCATCGAACTGCCACAGACTCGACTTATAGCATTCGCGGGCTATGTTAACGCAACGTAGCTTGGGTGGGATGCGGTTTTCTTTTAATCGATTGTACTCCCCAGCAGAACCAATGTGCGGACGCGCTGTCTCGTTTCAGGGGATACGAAACAGCCGGACGAAGAGACTCATTTGCCCCGAATTTGCCAAAATGTCTTACGTTTACGTAAGTCCATATAAATCTAACCGATTGAAAACATTGGTCGCAAAATAATGAGTTGAGTTTTTTTTCAAAGAGTCCTATCGAACCCTCGCAGCGCAGACGCGTTTTCCGGGAGGAAACCGGATAGCTTCATGCGTTTCTGGATCAAACTTGAGGAAAGAAACAATCATGGCACGCAACAAGATTGCCCTCATCGGCTCCGGTATGATCGGCGGCACGCTCGCTCATCTTGCTGGTCTGAAGGAACTCGGCGACGTCGTCCTTTTCGATATTGCGGAAGGCACTCCGCAGGGTAAGGGACTGGATATTGCAGAATCTTCACCGGTTGACGGTTTTGATGCGAAGTTCACCGGTGCAAACGACTATGCCGCAATCGAAGACGCAGACGTTGTCATCGTCACCGCAGGCGTGCCGCGTAAGCCGGGCATGAGCCGCGATGATCTTCTGGGTATCAACCTGAAGGTCATGGAACAGGTCGGCGCAGGCATCAAGAAATACGCTCCTGAAGCTTTCGTTATCTGCATCACCAACCCGCTTGATGCGATGGTCTGGGCTTTGCAGAAGTTCTCCGGTCTGCCAGCGCACAAGGTTGTCGGCATGGCTGGCGTTCTCGATAGCGCTCGTTTCCGCTACTTCCTGTCGGAAGAATTCAACGTGTCGGTCGAAGACGTCACTGCATTCGTGCTTGGTGGCCACGGCGACTCAATGGTTCCGCTCGCTCGTTACTCGACCGTTGCCGGTATCCCGCTGCCAGACCTCGTCAAGATGGGCTGGACCACACAGGAAAAGCTCGACAAGATCATTCAGCGTACCCGTGATGGCGGTGCAGAAATCGTCGGCCTGCTCAAGACTGGTTCGGCTTTCTACGCACCTGCTTCTTCGGCAATCGCGATGGCTGAATCCTATCTCAAGGACAAGAAGCGCGTTCTGCCAGTGGCAGCACAGCTGACCGGTCAGTATGGCGTCAAGGACATGTATGTCGGCGTTCCAACCGTAATCGGCGCCAATGGCGTTGAACGTATTATCGAGATTGATCTCGATAAGAGCGAGCAGGCCGAGTTCGAGAAGTCGGTCGCATCTGTTGCCGGTCTTTGTGAAGCTTGCGTCGGTATCGCTCCGTCACTGAAATAAGTTCCAGATCAGGCCGGATGGCTACGCATACGCAGTCCCGGCCTTTTCCGGCTGTTAATCCGCAGAGGACAACCAGATGAATATTCACGAATATCAGGCCAAGCGCCTGCTCCATACCTTCGGCGCACCGATCGCCAATGGTGTGGCTGTTTATTCCGTCGAACAGGCGGAAGAATGGGCAAAGACGCTTCCAGGCCCGCTTTATGTCGTCAAGAGCCAGATCCATGCTGGTGGACGCGGCAAGGGCAAGTTCAAAGAACTCGGTCCTGATGCAAAGGGCGGCGTTCGTCTTGCAAAGTCGATCGAAGAAGTTGTTTCCCATGCCAAGGAAATGCTCGGCAACACGCTCGTGACCAAGCAGACAGGCGAAGCTGGCAAGCAGGTCAACCGTCTTTACATCGAAGATGGTGCAGACATTGCGCGTGAGCTTTATCTCTCGATCCTCATCGACCGCACGGTTGGTCGTCCTGCTTTCGTCGTTTCGACCGAAGGCGGTATGGACATTGAAGCTGTTGCTGAAGAAACACCAGAAAAGATCATCACCGTTGCTATCGATCCTGCCAAGGGCGTGACCGATGAAGACGCCAACAAGCTCGCTGATGCGTTAGAGCTTAAGGATGCAGCGCGTGAAGACGGCCTCAAGCTGTTCCCGATCCTCTACAAGGCATTCACCGAGAAGGATATGAGCCTTCTGGAAATCAACCCGCTGATCGTCATGACGGATGGCCGTGTGCGCGTTCTCGATGCCAAGGTGTCGTTCGACGGCAATGCATTGTTCCGTCATCCTGACATTCAGGAATTGCGCGATCTGTCGGAAGAAGACGAAAAGGAAATCGAAGCTTCCAAGCACGATCTCGCTTACGTCGCTCTTGATGGCAATATCGGCTGCATGGTCAACGGCGCAGGCCTTGCCATGGCAACCATGGACATCATCAAGCTTTACGGTGCTGAGCCGGCTAACTTCCTCGACGTTGGTGGCGGCGCTTCCAAGGAAAAGGTTACGGCTGCGTTCAAGATCATCACCGCTGATCCGGCTGTTCAGGGCATTCTGGTCAACATCTTCGGTGGGATCATGAAGTGCGACGTGATCGCCGAAGGCGTTATCGCTGCCGTTAAGGAAGTTGGCCTCAAGGTTCCTCTGGTTGTCCGTCTTGAAGGCACCAATGTTGAGCTTGGCAAGAAGATCATCAACGAGAGCGGCCTGAATGTTATTTCGGCTGACGATCTCGACGATGCGGCGCAGAAAATCGTCGCTGCAGTGAAGGGAAACTAAGGCATGTCCATTCTCGTTAACAAGGACACCAAGGTTCTCGTACAGGGCCTGACCGGCAAGACCGGCACTTTCCACACCGAACAGGCGCTTGCTTATTACGGCACGCAGATGGTCGGCGGTATCCATCCGAAAAAGGGTGGCGAAACCTGGGAAGGTTCGAAAGGCGAAAAGCTTCCGATTTTCGCGACTGTTGCAGAAGCCAAGGAACGCACAGGTGCAGACGCATCGGTGATCTATGTTCCGCCAGCAGGTGCAGCCGATGCCATCATCGAAGCCATTGAGGCTGAAGTCGGCTTCATCGTTTGCATCACCGAAGGCATTCCGGTCATGGACATGGTTCGCGTCAAGGAGCGTCTGGAACGCTCGAAGTCGCGTCTGCTTGGACCAAACTGCCCAGGCATCCTGACCCCTGAAGAATGCAAGATCGGCATTATGCCGGGCAATATCTTCAAGAAGGGTTCGGTGGGTGTTGTTTCGCGCTCGGGTACACTTACCTATGAAGCAGTGTTCCAGACTTCGAACGAAGGCCTCGGCCAGACCACTGCTGTTGGTATCGGCGGCGATCCGGTCAAGGGCACCGAGTTCATCGACGTGCTGGAAATGTTCCTCGCCGACGACGAAACCAAGTCGATCGTCATGATCGGTGAAATCGGTGGCTCCGCTGAAGAAGAAGCAGCGCAGTTCCTGAAGGACGAAGCAAAGCGCGGTCGCAAGAAGCCAATGGTTGGCTTTATCGCTGGCCGTACGGCTCCTGCCGGACGCACCATGGGCCATGCTGGCGCCGTGATCTCGGGCGGCAAGGGCGGCGCAGAAGACAAGATTGCAGCCATGGAATCGGCTGGCATTCGTGTGTCTCCTTCGCCAGCACAGCTCGGCAAGACGCTGGTTGAAGTCCTCAAGGGCTGAGACTGCGTTATTGATTGAAATGAACCGGCCGTGGCGAAAGCCACTGCCGGGTTTAATATACCAGCCGCAGCGGTCGGTTTAAGAGAATGTCAGGCTTTGGCCATCATTCTTCCGCAGGAATAGAGTTCGCGATTGAGTTATGCCGGGGTCTGTTGTGGTTCCTCCCCGGCGGCGTGAGGGATGAAGGTCAAAAGCTTCCGGCCCGCGCATGATGAGCCACTACAAGGAGACGGAGCGGAGGCTCCGGATTAGGTTATGGCAAGGCAAGAACAAGCCAACGACGTTTTCGCCCTTACCTCGTTCCTCTATGGCGGCAATGCCGACTATATTGAGGAGCTCTATGCCAAGTACGAGGATGATCCCAACTCGGTCGATGCCGAGTGGCGCGATTTCTTCGCACAGCTGAAGGACGATGCCGACGATGTGCGTAAAAACGCACAGGGCGCAAGCTGGACCCGCAAGAACTGGCCAATTCAGGCCAATGGCGAGCTGATTTCGGCACTCGACGGCAACTGGGCCGAAGTTGAAAAGCATGTCACCGACAAGCTTAAAGGCAAGGCTGCAAAGGGTGATGCAAAAGCGTCTGCTCCGGCACTGACATCCGAAGAGATTGCACAGGCTGCACGCGATAGCGTTCGCGCCATCATGATGATCCGCGCATTCCGTATGCGTGGCCATTTGCACGCCAATCTTGATCCGCTCGGTCTTGCTGAAAAGCCTAATGATTTCAGCGAACTTGATCCGGCAACCTATGGCTTCACGCCTGCCGATTATGATCGCAAGATCTTCATTGATAATGTTCTTGGTCTAGAATACGCGACAGTTCCGCAGATGCTTGAAATTCTCAAGCGCACTTATTGTGGCAATATCGGCGTTGAATTCATGCATATTTCCGATCCGGTCGAAAAGGCCTGGATTCAGGAACGCATCGAAGGTCCGGATAAAGGCTATGCTTTCACCGCGGAAGGCAAGAAGGCCATTCTGTCGAAGCTGATTGAAGCCGAAGGCTTTGAGCAGTTCATTGACGTCAAGTATAAGGGCACCAAGCGTTTTGGTCTTGATGGCGGTGAATCGCTGATCCCGGCGCTGGAACAGATCGTCAAGCGCGGCGGTCAGATGGGCCTCAAGGAAGTCGTGCTCGGCATGGCGCACCGTGGTCGTCTGAACGTGTTGTCCCAGGTTATGGGCAAGCCGCACCGCGCAATTTTCCACGAATTCAAGGGCGGCTCCTATGCGCCTGACGATGTGGAAGGTTCGGGCGACGTGAAGTACCATCTTGGTGCGTCGTCGGACCGCGAGTTCGATGGCAACAAGGTTCACCTTTCGCTGACTGCCAACCCGTCGCACCTTGAAATCGTCAACCCGGTTGTCATGGGCAAGGCACGCGCCAAGCAGGATCTGCTCGTTGGCCGTACCCGCGACGATATGGTGCCACTGACTGAACGCGCAAAGGTTCTGCCGCTGCTGCTGCACGGCGATGCTGCTTTCGCAGGTCAGGGTGTTGTTGCCGAGTGTCTCGGTCTTTCGGGTCTGAAGGGTCACCGCGTTGGCGGTACACTGCACTTCATCATCAACAACCAGATCGGTTTCACCACCAATCCGGCCTTCTCGCGTTCGTCGCCTTATCCATCGGATGTGGCGAAGATGATTGAAGCGCCGATCTTCCACGTCAATGGTGACGATCCGGAAGCGGTTGTCTTCGCAGCGAAAGTTGCGATGGAATTCCGCATGATCTTCCACAAGCCTGTTGTTGTGGACATGTTCTGCTATCGCCGCTTTGGTCACAATGAAGGTGACGAACCTTCATTCACTCAGCCATTGATGTATAAGGAAATCCGTGCGCACAAGACAACTGTTCAGCTTTACAGCGACAAGCTGATTGCTGAAGGTTTGCTGGCACAGGCTGACATCGACAAGATGAAGGCTGACTGGCGCGAAAAGCTTGAGCAGGAATTTGAAGCGGGTCAGAGCTATAAGCCAAACAAGGCTGACTGGTTTGACGGTGCGTGGAGTGGCCTGCGTACGGCAGACAATGCCGACGAACAACGCCGCGGCAAGACCGGCGTTCCGATCAAGACGCTCAAGGAAATCGGCAAGAAGCTTGTTGAAGTGCCAAAGGATTTCAATGTCCATCGCACGATCCAGCGCTTCCTCGATAATCGCGCCAAGATGATCGAAACGGGCGAAGGCATCGATTGGGCAACTGCTGAATCGCTGGCATTTGGTTCCCTGGTTTCCGAAGGCAGCCCGATTCGCTTATCGGGTCAGGACGTGGAACGCGGCACCTTCTCGCAGCGCCACACGGTTCTCTATGATCAGGAAACCCAGAACCGCTATATCCCACTGAACAACATTCAGAAGGGTCAGGCGATCTACGAAGCCATCAACTCGATGCTTTCGGAAGAAGCTGTGCTCGGCTACGAATATGGTTATTCGCTTTCCGATCCGCGCGCTCTGGTTCTCTGGGAAGCTCAGTTCGGCGACTTTGCCAACGGTGCACAGGTCGTGTTCGATCAGTTCATCTCGTCGGGTGAACGCAAATGGCTGCGTATGTCGGGTCTCGTCTGCCTTCTGCCACATGGCTATGAAGGTCAGGGTCCTGAGCATTCGTCGGCGCGTCTTGAGCGTTATCTCCAGCTTTGTGCGGAAGATAACATGCAGGTTGCCAACGTTACCACGCCGGCTAACTACTTCCACATTCTGCGCCGTCAGATGAAGCGTGACTTCCGTAAGCCGCTGATCATGATGACGCCAAAGTCGCTGCTGCGCCACAAGCGTGCTGTGTCGAGCCTCAACGAACTGTCGGGCGATTCATCGTTCCACCGTCTGCTTTGGGATGATGCGCAGTACAACAAGGGCGATGAAGGCATTAAGCTTCAAAAGGATGCCAAGATCCGCCGCGTCGTTCTGTGCTCGGGTAAGGTCTATTACGATCTTTACGAAGAGCGCGAAAAGCGTGGCATCGATGATGTCTATCTGCTGCGTGTCGAACAGCTTTACCCGTTCCCGGCAAAGGCGCTCATCAATGAGCTGTCGCGCTTCCGTCAGGCAGAAATCGTCTGGTGTCAGGAAGAGCCGAAGAACATGGGTGCGTGGTCGTTCATCGATCCGTATCTGGAATGGGTTCTTGCACATATCGACGCAAAGCATCAGCGCGTTCGCTACACCGGTCGTCCGGCAGCGGCGTCGCCTGCAACGGGTCTGATGTCGAAGCACCTTGCGCAGCTTGAGGCTTTCCTCGAGGATGCGCTCGGAAACTAATTGAATTGTCAGTAAGAAGCGGTTTGAAAAAGCCGCTTCATCCTGAGTTGAACATAAATCTAAAGATCGAAGATCACGGAAGAAGAAACCATGGCCACCGAAATTCGCGTTCCCACGCTTGGGGAGTCCGTTACTGAGGCAACCATCGGAAAGTGGTTCAAGAAGGTTGGCGACGCAATCGCTGCTGACGAACCGCTGGTGGAACTGGAAACCGACAAGGTGACAATTGAAGTTCCAGCTGCGGCTGCGGGCGTTTTGGCTGAAATCGTTGCGCAGGAAGGCGACACTGTTGAGGTGAACGCACTGCTCGGCCAGATTTCCGGCGAGGGCTCCGCTCCTGCCCCTAAGAAGGAAGAAGCCAAGCCAGCAGCAGCTGCTGCTCCGGCGGCGGCGCCTGTTGCTTCCGCATCGTCGGGGCCAGCCATGCAGCCAGCACCGGCTGCTTCCAAGCTTCTCGCTGAAAAAGGCCTTTCGGCTGATCAGGTTGATGGCTCGGGCAAGCGCGGTCAGGTTCTCAAGGGCGACGTTCTCGACGCAATTGCTAAAGGCGTTTCGGCTGCTCCAGCGGCAGCTGCGCCTGTTGCTGCACGTCCTGCTTCGTCGGCTGACGATGCTCCGCGCGAAGAACGCGTGAAGATGACCCGTCTGCGCCAGACCATTGCCAAGCGCCTTAAAGACGCACAGAACACCGCCGCAATGCTGACGACTTATAACGAAGTCGATATGTCGGCTGTGATGGAGCTTCGCGCTCGTTACAAGGACATTTTTGAGAAGAAGCACGGCGTCAAGCTCGGCTTCATGGGCTTTTTCACGAAGGCTGTGACGCACGCGCTGAAGGAAATCCCAGCTGTTAACGCTGAGATCGACGGCACCGACATCATCTACAAGAACTTTGCGCATGTCGGCATGGCTGTCGGCACCGATAAGGGCCTCGTTGTTCCTGTTATCCGTGATGCCGATCAGATGTCGATTGCTGGCGTTGAAAAGGAACTCGGTCGTCTTGCGAAAGCTGCGCGCGATGGTTCGCTTTCGATGGCTGACATGCAGGGCGGCACCTTCACCATCACCAATGGTGGTGTTTACGGCTCGCTGATGTCTTCGCCGATCCTCAACTCGCCGCAGTCGGGTATTCTCGGCATGCACAAGATTCAGGATCGCCCGGTTGTTGTCGGCGGCCAGATCGTCATCCGCCCGATGATGTATCTTGCGCTTTCCTATGATCACCGTATCGTTGACGGCAAGGAAGCCGTGACCTTCCTCGTTCGCGTCAAGGAAAGCCTGGAAGATCCAGAACGTCTGGTTCTTGACCTGTAAGGAATAGAGCTATGGAGCTGGGTATCTTTTCCGCGTCGCCTTTTCTCCCGCTGATTGGCTGGAGTGTTGTCTTGCTGGTGGTTCATATCCTCCTGCAGGGCTGGACGGTGACGAGGGAACTCGGCTCCAAATGGAATGCGGGTCCGCGCGATAATGGCTTGAAAGCCTCTGGTCATCTGGCCGGTCGTGCGGAACGCGCGTCCAACAATTTCCGCGAGACCTACCCTGCATTTGTTGCGCTCGCACTAGCGCTTGTGTTCAAGGGCGATGCAGCAACGCTTGGGCTTTACGGTGCGTGGATCTGGTTCGTCTGCCGCATCATCTATGTGCCGCTTTACCTGGCGGGTATTCCGTATATCCGCTCGCTGGTCTGGGTCGGTTCGCTGGCCGGGCTTGCACTCATGTTTTTCAATCTGGTTTTTTAGGCGATTTCCTGCATCTGAACGGTGCCGGGCGAAGGAAAAGCGATGCATCCCTATCTGTTTGAACTTGCATCTCTGATGGCGATTTTCGTTTTTGCTATCGTTTCGCCGGGCGCTGATCTGGCGATGGTTATTCGTCAGTCACTGATGCATGGTCGTCGTGAGGCAATCATTACCAGTTTCGGTATTGGCGCTGCACTGATGATGCATGTCACCTATACGGTGCTGGGTCTTGGACTGATTATCTCCAAGTCGATCTATCTGTTCAATATCGTCAAATGGTGCGGTGTGGCCTATCTGGTCTATATCGGCATCAAGGCATTGCGTGCCGGTTCAACCAAGATTGATGTCGATATAAGCACACAGGAAGCGCGTGTTCAGCAGAGTGCACTGAAAGCTTTCAGTCTCGGTTTTGCTGCCAATGCGCTGAACCCCAAAGCCGTGTTCTTCTTCCTTTCGATTTTCTCAACCGTTGTCAGTCTGCACACCCCCAATGAAGTGAAGCTCGGCTATGGTGTTGTGATGGCCTCGGCATTGATTTCGTGGTTCATCGGTGTCAGCCTTTTCATGACGACGCCTAAGATGCGCGCGGTGTTCTCGCGTGCTTCAAAATGGATCGACAGGACAAGCGGCGTGGTTTTCATTGCCCTTGGTCTCAAACTTGCCATCGCTAAAGCGCAGTAATCGCTGCCGGATGATTGAGGAGAACCGACAGATGCATGACGTTAAAAAGCTTTTCAAGGTAATGGCTGCATCAGCGCTTGCTGTGACTGTTTTCTCGAGCGCTGTTCAGGCCGCCTGTACGCAGAATCGCGCGACTTATCGCGATCAGGGCGATGCTTACACGCTCACCTTCAACGAGGCGCAGTCGAATGCGCTCAAGATGAGCCCGGCACCGACCAATGAATTCACAATCACTGCTGATGATAAGCCGGATTTCAAATTGTCCGGCCTTGTGATCTGGCCGGAAGAGGGCGTTGCGCGTCCTTATGCGCTGATCACTTATAATTGCAAGAATGGCGGTACTGATCCGGAAGATCTGGATGATTGCAGTCTCTGGCAGAGTGTCGTCTATGCGTTGAAAGAGGGAGCGGAAGCTGATGTCTTGCCAAAGGCCGATGAACCGGCAGCGCAGGCAATTTTGTTTCCCGATCTGGTGTCGGCGCTGGACGGATATGATTTTGGTGCAGCGAAGCCGGATAAGCCGCTTCAGTTTGAAAGCTTCCGCTTTAAATCCTGCACACCTGAGGAATAACCGGATTTCTGGTTGAAAATAGTTGACGAGCCAGGAGTGGCTCAGACGTAAGAAGGATAGTTCAATGTCTTATGATGTGGTTGTCATTGGTACCGGCCCCGGCGGCTATGTTGCTGCAATCAAGGCGGCACAGCTTGGCCTATCGGTCGCTGTCGTGGAAAAGCGCAAGACCTTTGGCGGCACCTGTCTCAATGTTGGCTGCATTCCTTCCAAGGCGCTGTTGCATGCATCTGAAGTTTTTGCGGAAGCCGGACATTCATTTGATGCGCTCGGCGTTGAAATCAGCAAGCCGAAGCTCAATCTCGAAAAGATGATGGCGCATAAGGATGCGACCGTTAAGTCGAACACATCGGGCGTCGAATTCCTGTTCAAGAAGAACAAGATCACTGCTTTCATCGGCACCGGCAAGATCGTTGCCAAGGGTAAGGTTTCTGTAACTGCCGAAGACGGCAGCGTTCAGGAAATTGAAGCCAAGAATATCATCATCGCAACCGGTTCGGATGTTGCTGGCATTCCTGGGGTTAAGGTCGATATTGACGAGAAGGTTATTCTCTCTTCGACCGGCGCAATCGCGCTCGACAAGGTTCCTGAGCATCTCGTCGTTGTTGGCGGCGGTGTGATCGGTCTGGAACTTGGTTCTGTGTGGGCGCGTCTCGGCGCGAAAGTGACTGTTGTCGAATATCTCGACAAGGTGCTCGGCGCGATGGACGGTGAAGTGTCCAAGCAGTTCCAGCGCCTGCTGGAAAAGCAGGGCATTGCGTTTAAGCTCAGCGCAAAGGTAACCGGTGTTGAAAAGTCGGCTAAGGGCGCGAAAGTGACCTTTGAGCCGGTTAAGGGTGGCGACGCAGAAACCATCGAAACCGATGCAGTTCTGATTTCGACGGGGCGTCGTCCTTACACCGATGGTCTGGGTCTTCAGGAAGCTGGCGTGAGTGTCGATGATCGCGGTCGCGTGGCCATTGATGGCCACTGGCGCACCAATATCGAAGGCATTTATGCGATTGGCGACGTGGTTCAGGGTCCGATGCTGGCGCATAAGGCGGAAGATGAAGGCATTGCGGTTGCTGAAATCATCGCTGGTCAGGCCGGACACGTAAACTTCGACGTCATTCCAAGCGTTGTTTACACGCAGCCGGAAGTGGCTTCCGTTGGCAAGACCGAAGAAGAACTAAAAGCCGCTGGTGTTGAATATAAGATCGGCAAGTTCCCGTTCACGGCAAATGGTCGTGCACGCGCCATGCAGCATACAGACGGCTTCGTGAAGATCCTTGCCGACAAGGCCACCGATCGCGTTCTGGGTGCTCATATCCTCGGCTATAATGCCGGTGAAATGATTCACGAACTGGCTGTGCTGATGGAATTTGGTGGTTCGTCCGAAGATCTGGCACGCACCTGCCATGCGCATCCAACTATGTCGGAAGCGGTGCGTGAATCGGCCTTGGCAACTTTTGCCAAGCCAATTCACATGTAAGATCTGGTTTCTACTAAAAAATCAAAGGCCCGCTTAGGCGGGCCTTTTTCGTATGATTAGTTCTGTGCGGGTGGTGTTGTGGGCGGTGCCGCAGATGGCATTGTTGTTTCGCTCTGTGTCGCAGGTGGAGGCGGCGCTGACGTATCGCTGGTTCCGCTTCTGTAAAAGAAGAAACCCATAATAAGGATTGCGATGAGCAAAATGACGGCAAGCACAAGGCCGCTACTTCCTTTTGGCTGTGGAGGCCGTCCAGCCGGGTTTGCAAGCGGGTCCGTCTGACGTGGATTGTTTAATGGATCATTGCTGGGATTGAGTGGGTCAACCATTTGCGCTCCTCCAGTTGGTTGCAACCATTGGAAAGTCTAACGCGAGCAGGCCGGGATGGTTCCACTTCTGGGCATGTGCTTACATCGCTGTGAGCCTATAGCCCTGCGCACGCAGCAGTTCTACCAGTCCTTCCTTGCCGGGCAGATGCAGGGCGCCGACGGCGATAAAGGCATCACCAGTGGCAAGGACAGGTGCTGCACGTTTTGCCATGATGTGGTTGCGGTCTGTGAGCAAAACTTTCTGGAAAAGGTCGTAGTCTTCCTCGGACAGACTGTCCGGCACGATTTTTCGCAATGCGGGCATAATCATCCCGATTTCACCCTGAAGATAGAGCGCAATCGTGGTTTCCATGGCATCTTCGATGTTGTCGCCATATTGCGCGGCAGATATCAGATTGCGAATATGAAAATCGAGCGGAAGCCGGTTCATCGCCTCAAGCTGCTCGACCGCGTTTTCAAGGCCGAGAACTGGCCGGCCCTGATCCTGCGCTTCTGTGATCAAGTATTCATCGAGGAAGTCTGCACCGTCGAGTTTTCTCTGTCTTTCGCATTTGGGAAGCGCCAGCAGACTTGTGATGATCCACGGTTTCATTGTGCCGACGGCACCCAGAATGATGCCGCGCGCTTCCAGTTTCTTATCGATTTCTTTAAGCTGGTCCTGTGGCAGATGCGATTGCAGCGTGGAGCCATCGGTGAACTGGATCAGTTCCGGCTGTTCAAGTTTAACCCGCAGAAACGCTTTCGGATCGGTAATATCTGTGGCCTCGACGACAATCCTGTCCGCATCATTATAGGCTTTCGTTACGGCCTCGGGCAGGGCTATCACACGCGGATCGCTCAGATGAATGGTTCCAAACAAATAGGATGGCTTTAGCCCATCCTTTTCGATTTTCCAAAAGATGCCCTTGTGATTGGGCATTTTGATCGCTTCATTCTGAAGCTCGGACCAGAGTTTTGGGTCTTTTTTGTCCAGACCATCAATCAGATTGACGCCGTGTGGAGTACAGGTGACTTCCGAACTTTCAGCCCGGGCGTGGGCGGAACTGACGATGAGGGCGCAGGCAAAAAGAAAGAACAGCTTTTTCATAAGCCGAATATAGGGTGGTTAGCGGCGGATAGCACCCCCGATTAAGCGCGCGGATGCGCTTTGTCGTAAACATCCAGAAGCCTTGCGCTATCGACGCCGGTATAGACCTGCGTGGTTGAGAGGCTTGCGTGGCCAAGCAGTTCCTGAATGGTGCGAAGATCGCCGCCGCGGCCCAGCAGATGCGTGGCAAAGGAATGGCGCAGCGCATGTGGTGTTGCGGTGTCAGGAAGTCCGAGACCTGCACGTAGCTTTTGCATTTCGCGCTGGATGATGGCTGCATGAAGTTCGCCGCCTTTGGCCCCTCTGAACAGCGGCTTGTCGGCAGAAAGATCAAACGGGCAGAGTTCCCGATATTGGGCAACAGCGCGATGGACTGCTGGAAGCAGTGGCACCATGCGGGATTTGCCACCTTTACCCGTGATCGTGATCGAAAGCGCTGACGTGTCGCTCAATGCATCACCCGCGAGGCCCAGTGCTTCGGAAATGCGAAGACCGCAGCCATAAAGCAATGTCAGAACAGCCGCATTGCGTGCCGCAATCCAAGGCTCTTCCGCCATCTGGCCATCGGCGGCGACAACCTTGCGCGCATCCTCTGCGGTCAAGGGCTTTGGCAGTGATTTTGGCTGACGCGGTGCGCGTATGGCGCTCGCGCCTGCGGCATTGACCAGACCGCGTTTTTCCAGGTGCTTGAGCAGGGAGCGGACACCAGCAAGACCGCGCCCCAATGTGCGGGCACCGGCACCATCGCTGCGGCGGTTTGCCAGATAGGAGCGCAGATCAGCAACGCGCAGACTGCCAATATCTTTGATGGACGGTGGCTCACCCAAATGCCCGGTCATGAATTGCAGAAACTGGCGGGTGTCGCGCTCATAGGCTTCCAGCGTATTTTCGGACAGCCGACGCATGTCTTTGAGCGTCTTCAGCCACTCCTCGCGTGCAGCCGCAAGATCCGCGCGGGCAGGGATAAGGAATTCGCTTTTGCTCGTCATGGTCGGGATTCGCTGCTTGAGTTGGGCTTGGTATAGTTTGCCAGCGATAGGTTGCCGGGCGGTAAAGATACTGCCTTTCGTTTTTCTTGGCGTTTTTAGGGGAAATTGGGTAAGCGATAGAAAATCACCCTTCAAATACGGAAATATTCATGTCGCGCCTAGAAAATCCAATCCAGCTTGCCGTTGTTGGCGCCGCTCATGGCATCCGTGGCGAAGTGAGAGTTAAGACTTATACCGATGATCCGCTCGCTATTGCCGATTATGGCCAGCTTTATGATGCGCAGGGCAAGGCGTATGAAGTGCTTGAAGCGCGTGCGGCCAAGACTGTTGTTGTTGTTCGCTTTAAAGGCGTCAATGACCGCAATGCTGCTGAAGCCTTGAACGGCACCGAGCTTTTCATCGACCGTTCGCAGCTTCATGATGAAGAACTCAATGAAGACGAGTTTTTCCAGACTGATCTGATCGGACTTGAAGCCTTTGATGCTGACGGCAAATCTTACGGTGTTATCAGTGCCCTTTTTGATTTTGGCGGCGGTGATCTGATTGAATTGAGCCTCAAGGGAAAACGTCCGATGCTGATTCCGTTCACGGAAGCGGCTGTGCCGGACATTGATTTTGACAAGGGAACGATTACCGTCGAGCCTTATGCTGCCGGGCTGATTGCTGATGACGATGATAATCCGCTCAACGATCGTGATAGATCTGAAAAACAACAGAAGCGGCCGAAGAAGTCATGAGCGACCTGTCTGAAACACAGAAGCAGGGATTTCATGCCTCGGTGCTGACGCTTTATCCCGAAATGTTTCCGGGACCGCTGGGTGTATCGCTGGCAGGAAAAGCGCTTACTGATAATACATGGTCGCTTGATACAATTCAGATCCGTGATTTTGCCGAAGGCAAGCATCGCATGGTCGATGACACGCCATCGGGTGGCGGCGCTGGCATGGTGATGAAGGCGGACGTGGTTGCGCGTGCGCTTGATTCTGTTGCTGATGAGCGCCCCATGCTGCTGATGAGCCCGCGTGGTGCGCCCTTGACGCAAAAGCGCGTGCGCGAACTGGCCGACGGTCCGGGTGCCATCATTCTCTGCGGTCGTTTTGAAGGCGTCGATGAGCGGGTGATTGAAGCTCGTCAACTCGAAGAGATTTCAATTGGCGATTACATTCTTTCAGGTGGAGAGACGGCGGCGATTGTGTTGCTTGATGCGATTGTCCGGTTGCTTCCGGGTGTAATGGGCAATCAGGAGTCTGGCGAGACGGAAAGTTTTGAGACCGGGCTTCTGGAGCATCCGCATTATACGCGCCCGCAAGTATGGGAAGACCGTGCAATCCCTGATGTACTGACATCGGGCAATCATGGTGCAATAGCGAAATGGCGTCATGCGCAGGCTGAACGCATTACAAAAGAGCGGCGTCCTGATCTCTGGAACACTTATTGCGAGGGCAAACGCAAATGAACCTGATTCAGCGGCTCGAAAGTCTTTCACTCGCGCTGCTGGCGCTGGGTGCTTATTGGGTGAGTGGCGTGAGCTGGTGGCTGTTTGCGATTCTCATCCTTGCGCCTGATTTGTCATTCTTTGCCTATCTCAAAGGGCCGCGCACGGGCGCTATCATTTACAATATCGCGCATAGCTGGATTGGTGTTGTGCTTGTGGCAGTTCTTGGCTGGGTGATGAGCTGGCCGCTTTGCTTCGCGCTTGCGCTTATCTGGGCGGTTCATATTGGTATTGATCGCGCCCTCGGCTTTGGCCTTAAATATGGAACTGGTTTTCAGGACACGCATCTTGGACGCATTGGCGGTAAGTCGGGAAATCGTCGTCTTGATATTGATTCATTTCACGCAATGGTGTATTGCCGCGCCAGTTCGGGAAAACCCGACGTCTTTTAACTAATAAATGGTGCACCGCTCCTGCCTGATTTATCGGGCATAACCACAGGGCCAAGATGCTTGGTGGTAAGTGCAGAGCGCTCTGGCTGTTTGAGAATAATTCGTAAAGGAGTCAGACGATGACCGACATTATTCGTCAGCTTGAAGCCGAACAGGCAGCAAAGATCGAAGAAAAGCGCAAGCTTCCAGATTTCCAGCCAGGCGACAGTGTTCGCGTTCAGGTTCGCGTTACCGAAGGTACACGTACCCGCGTACAGGCCTATGAAGGCGTTTGCATTGCGCGCTCCGGCGCTGGCATCAATGAAAGCTTCACCGTTCGTAAGATTTCTTACGGCGAAGGCGTAGAGCGCGTATTCCCAGTTTACTCGCCAATCGTAGAAGGTGTTGAACTCGTTCGCCGCGGTAAGGTCCGTCGCGCGAAGCTTTACTACCTGCGTGGCCTCACCGGTAAGGCTGCACGTATTGCTGAGAAGAAAGACAACCGCTCCAAGGCAGAACGCGAAGCCGACAAGGTCGCTGCTGCTAAGGCAGAAGCTGCAAAGACTGCCGCTGAATAAGCCAGTTTTCGCAAGAATCTGAAAAGGGCGGTCTTTGGACCGCCTTTTTTATTTGCAAAATCCAAATGCCTGCGTAACATATTGCATAATTCCGCCAATATTGCGCAAGATTGTTACTGCGACACCCTGTTGCGGTTTGTGTTTCTTGACGAAACGCCAAGGCGGGTGCATATGACAGCTCAAATTAAGAACTATTCAAAGGAACTCTCGCAATGAGCGCGCCGCGTACACTTTACGACAAGATTTGGGATGACCATGTAGTGGACCAGCAGGACGATGGTACCTGCCTCCTTTATATTGATCGCCATCTTGTGCACGAAGTGACAAGCCCGCAAGCCTTTGAAGGCTTGCGCATGGCGGGTCGGCAAGTGCGTCACCCTGAGAAGACGCTCGCGGTTGTCGATCATAACGTTCCAACGTCAAAAGACCGCGTAAACGGCATCAAGAACGAAGAAAGCCGTATTCAGGTTGAAGCGCTTGCAAAAAATGCGGCCGACTTCAATGTCGAATATTACTCGGAACGGGACCGACGTCAGGGCGTTGTGCACATTGTCGGACCGGAGCAGGGCTTTACGCTGCCGGGCATGACGATTGTTTGTGGTGACAGCCACACGTCAACTCACGGTGCTTTCGGATCGCTGGCACACGGTATCGGCACATCGGAAGTCGAGCATGTTCTCGCGACCCAGACGCTGATCCAGAAAAAAGCCAAGAACATGCTGGTGCGTGTTGAAGGCGAACTGGCTCCGGGCGTTACCGCCAAGGACATCACACTTGCTATCATCGGCGAAATCGGCACCGCAGGCGGCACCGGTTACGTGATCGAGTATGCAGGCAGCGCCATTCGCTCTCTTTCGATGGAAGGTCGCATGACCGTCTGCAACATGTCGATTGAGGGTGGCGCCCGCGCCGGTCTGATTGCGCCAGACGAGACAACTTTTGCTTATGTCGCCGACAAGCCACGCGCACCGAAGGGCGAGGCTCTCGAGCAGGCAATCGGTTACTGGAAAACGTTGCATTCGGATGAAGGTGCGCATTTCGACAAGATCGTTGAACTGGATGCTGCTAAAATTTCGCCAGTTGTCTCCTGGGGTTCTTCGCCGGAAGACGTGGTCTTTGTGACCGACATCGTTCCGAATCCTGACGAAATCAAGGACGAAACCAAGCGTGCATCGAAGTGGCGTGCGCTTGATTATATGGATCTGAAGCCGGGCACCAAGATGACCGACATTAAGATCGATCGTGTTTTCATTGGTTCGTGCACGAACGGACGCATTGAAGATCTGCGCGATGCAGCCCGTATGGCTGCTGGCAAGAAAGTTGCTGCAGGTGTCAGCGCCATGATCGTTCCGGGTTCTGGTCTTGTGAAGGAGCAGGCGGAGGCCGAAGGTCTCGACAAGATTTTCATCGAAGCAGGCTTTGACTGGCGTGAGCCGGGCTGCTCAATGTGTCTTGCGATGAATGATGATCGCTTGAAGCCAGGTGAACGTTGTGCGTCGACCTCGAACCGTAATTTCGAAGGCCGTCAGGGCTTCAAGGGCCGCACACATCTTGTGTCGCCAGCGATGGCTGCGGCTGCGGCAATTGCCGGTCATTTCGTCGACATTCGCGACTGGAACTGATTTTTCCAGTTTATGAATCTGAAAGCCGCCGGAGCAATCCGGCGGTCTTTTTGTTTTTTGAAGGGCATGCGATGTATTGATCTAAATTAGATGCTTTTTCACTTTTTTGGTCTAATATAGTTTTTTAAAAGACGCCGTTATTTAGCGTCAGCAAACATATATGCCGGGACGCACGGATGGACGGCGCTGAGTTCATACTTTTGATCAATATGACCGTCTCCGGTCTGTTTGCGCTTACTTTTTTTGGTATTGCGGCCTATGCGCGTGACAATAGTGCGGCACCGGTTTTTGGCATCGGCTTTGTTTTTGCGATGCTCTACTTCCTCACAGAGCTTCTGACGCCGTCAATTCCAAACCCGAAATTCGCCTACATGCTTGGCTTTAGTATGTATTTTCTGACGATGGCATTTCTCGTGATTGGCCTTGCACGGATGTATTCGTTGCCCGTGCCATGGCTACCGCTGGGTATTCTTTCTGCCGCCTCCCTGCTGTTAATTTATAGTATTTACGATATTGCACGCAGTGAAATGCTGGGTCGTATTCTCTATCAATTGCCGTATTTTTTAATCCTCATGCTTGCAGTCTGGATTGTGATTCATAGCCGAACAAGCAGTAGAGCTCGTACAAGGCCTTTTGGCCGTGCCTGGGGTGCTCTTGATGGCTTGATGGCGGGCTTGTTTACGGTGAGTGCAATTCATTTTCTGATCAAGCCTGTGCTGGCCAATCTGGTTGGTGGGGCTGGTGCATCGCCTGATGATTATATTCGCACGGACTATGCGCTTTTGGTCCAGTCGATTGGTGCAGGGCTCTCGGTCGCTGGGGGTTTGCTGCTGCTTTTAAGCCTCATGGGAGAGCTGATTTCCGATGTGACGCTGCGTTCGGAGACTGATCAGCTTTCGGGATTGCTCAATCGGCGTGGTTTCGAATTTAGAGCCGAAGCCGCCATCGAAAAATCCAAACGGATGCGGCAGGCACTGTCGCTGATCGTCTGCGACATTGATTACTTTAAACTCATCAACGACACGCACGGACATGCTCTGGGTGACCGGGTGATCGCGGTATTTGCTGATGAGTTACGCCGCACGGCAGCAGCGAAGGGTGGTATTGCGGCACGTATGGGGGGCGAGGAGTTTGCTGTGCTGTTGCCCGGTCATACGATCCAGTCAGCATGGCGTTTTGCGGAGCGTGCGCGGTTGTCTTGTGCCGATATTTCCCTGCCCACCTCCGGTGGTGAAGTTACATTCACGGTCAGTTTCGGTGTGACTGAGATGGAGTTTGATGACTTTTTCTCTGATGTCTACAAACGCGCTGATGCAGCACTTTATGAGGCCAAGAAGAATGGCCGTAATTGCGTCCGCACGGCTTTGCCTATGATGCTTGATGACAATGTTGTCGAATTGCGTGGCACCAACAGAGCCCGATAAAACACGTTGAATTATACGGATATGCTTTACCTATGGGCGGGCTGTTGTCTACAATCGCCGCACTCCCGTTTTTGGGGATGCGTTTGGAGGAAAGGACTGAAATGACCACAGATCATGCCGTCGATATTGCACTTTTGCATTTGCGTGATGCTCATGAGTTCTCGCCTCTGCTTGCAAGCTATGCACAGGCATTGAAACGCGGTGCGCCACGTCGACCGGATGATTTTTATGCCGAGCATCTGTTGCAGGATCGTGCGACCGAAATCCTTGGTGCGCGCGTTGATGGCGATCTTGTTGGTTTTGTCATTTTCTTTGATCTGCCGGAGCCGGTTTCCGGCCTGCGTGCAGGGCAGGTGGATCACATTTACGTTCATCATGATCATCGTGGCAAAGGCATTGCGAAAGCGCTGATTGATGTGCTGGCTGACAAGGCCGAAGAGCGCAGCTGGTCAAAGCTTGTGCTCAATGCGCCGCGCGTGCCGGAAGATGGTCGCAAGCTCTATGAACAGGTCGCTACGGCTGCTGACTGGTCCAGCTATGTGATTCGCTTCGGGAGCTGAGTTTCATTGGTAAAAGTGGATGAAATTACACATGTTTTGCCAAATATAGGACTTCAATCGTTTGAATTCCTAAATCACGTGAAAGTGTCGTCCGGGTGCGACCAATTGTTAGTCTTTTCGTGAAAAAGCTTCTTTGACGTGGTGGTGAAAGCGCAGTAGAAAGCGCCACATAGGGTCGTGTGACACGATCAAGCCATATTTTCTGGGTCGTGCTGGCGCAGGATCGAACAATTCTGTTTCCTTGCGCTGCGAACGACATCGAACTGGGCTTTTTACAAGCCCACATCTGCTTCGTCATGCCAAACAAAGTTGGTCAGTGATGAGGCGGGTGGAAACGTCAGGGAAGCCCACGAGAGCCATGACACAACCGACCGTTACGCGTCAGCGTCCTTTGTCGCCACATCTGTCGATTTATCGACCGAAGATTACGATGACGATGTCGATCATCCATCGTATCACCGGTGTTGCGCTTTATTTCGGAACCGTTCTTCTCGCTGCTTGGCTGATTGCCGCTGCCATCGGTGAAGACGCTTTTAACACTGTGAGCTGGGTCTACAATTCGTGGATCGGCTACGTTGTTCTGTTTGGCTACACCTGGGCGCTGTTGCACCATCTGGCTGGCGGGGTGCGCCATTTCATCTGGGACATGGGTGCCGGACTTGAAAAGCACACAGCCAGCAAGATTGCCTGGGCAACGCTTGCCTTCTCATTGCCTGTAACAATCCTCGTCTGGGTTGTTGCTTTCGCAGTGCGCTGAAAGGAGTTCTGACATGAACGATATGCGTACACCTCTCGGCAAGGTTCGCGGTCTGGGGTCTGCCAAGGAAGGCACGGGCCACTTCTGGTTTCAGCGTATGAGCGCCGTGGCGCTCGTTCCGCTGGTTCTGTTTTTCGTTGGTCTGGTCATTTCGCTGCAAGGCGCAAGCTATGCGGAAGTGAAAGCCGTTCTGGCGCATCCTTTCACCGCTCTGGTGATGGCGCTGTTCGTGTTGACCGGCGTTTACCACATGCGTCTTGGCATGCAGGTTGTTATTGAAGATTACATTCACAGCGAAGGCCTGAAGGTTCTGCTGGTCATGCTCAACACCTTTTTCACGGTGGTTGTAGGCGTGGTTTGCGTTTACGCGATCCTCAAGCTGAGCTTCGGAGGTTGATAGCCCGATGGCTAGTGCACAAAACAATGCAGCTGGTGCTGCGGGCGAAAAGAACTACACATTCGTTGATCACAAATTTGATGTTGTCGTGGTGGGTGCCGGTGGTGCCGGTCTGCGCGCAACACTTGGTATGGCCGAACAGGGGCTGAAGACAGCCTGTATCACCAAAGTTTTCCCGACGCGCTCCCATACGGTTGCAGCGCAGGGTGGAATTGCGGCATCGCTCAAAAACATGGGCCCGGACAGCTGGCAGTGGCATATGTACGATACCGTTAAGGGATCGGACTGGCTGGGTGACACCGACGCGATGGAATATCTGGCGCGTGAGGCTCCTGCTGCGGTTTACGAGCTTGAACATTACGGTGTGCCGTTCTCGCGTACCGAAGAGGGCAAGATTTATCAGCGCCCGTTCGGTGGCCACATGCAGAACTTTGGTGATGGCCCTCCGGTTCAGCGCACCTGTGCTGCTGCCGACCGTACCGGCCACGCGATCCTGCACACGCTTTACGGTCAGTCGCTGAAAAACAATGCGCAGTTTTTCATTGAATATTTTGCGCTTGATCTGATCATGACCGATGGTGTGTGCACCGGCGTTGTGGCCTGGAACCTCGATGACGGCACGATCCATCGCTTTTCTGCCAAGATGGTGGTTCTGGCGACGGGTGGGTATGGCCGTTCGTACTTCTCTGCAACCTCCGCGCATACATGCACCGGTGACGGTGGCGGTATGGCGGCACGCGCGGGCCTTCCGCTTCAGGATATGGAATTTGTTCAGTTCCATCCCACTGGCATTTACGGCGCAGGCTGCCTGATTACCGAAGGCGCACGCGGCGAAGGCGGTTATCTCGTCAATTCCGAAGGCGAGCGCTTTATGGAGCGTTATGCACCTTCTGCCAAGGACCTGGCCTCACGTGACGTCGTTTCGCGCTGCATGACTATGGAAATCCGCGCTGGTCGCGGCGTCGGCAAGAACAAAGACCACATCTACCTGCATCTCGACCATCTTGATCCGGCTGTTCTGCATGAACGTCTGCCCGGTATTTCCGAGTCGGCCAAGATTTTCGCAGGCGTTGATGTGACCAAGGAACCGATCCCGGTTCTGCCGACCGTTCACTACAATATGGGCGGTATTCCAACCAATTATTGGGGCGAAGTGCTGAACCCGACGTCAGAAGATCCCGACCGCGTTCAGCCGGGCCTGATGGCTGTGGGTGAAGCTGGTTGCGCATCGGTGCATGGTGCAAACCGTCTCGGCTCCAACTCGCTGATCGATCTTGTTGTGTTTGGCCGTGCGGCGGCTATCCGCGCTGGCGAAGTTATTGATCGTTCTGCAAAGATCCCGGATATCAACGAAGCTGCGTGCGACAAGATCATGGAACGTTTCCATCGTCTTCGTTATGCGAACGGCAATACGCCAACCGCAGAACTGCGCGAAAAGATGCAGCGCACGATGCAGGAAGATGCAGCTGTGTTCCGGACGTCAGAATCGCTCAAACAGGGCGTGGCGCGTATGGCTGAAATCTGGAAAGAACTGCCTAACCTCAAGGTTTCTGACCGCTCAATGATCTGGAACTCCGATCTGGTTGAAACGCTGGAACTGGAAAACCTGATGGCAAACGCCATGGTGACAGTTGTTTCGGCTGAAGCTCGTCAGGAAAGCCGCGGCGCACATGCGCATGAGGATTTTCCGGATCGTAATGACGCCGAATGGCGTAAACACACCCTGTCATGGCTGTCACCAAATGGTGACGTGAAGCTTGATTACCGCCCTGTCCATCTCGATCCGCTGACGACCGAGGAAGAAGGCGGCATCAGCCTGGCCAAAATCGCGCCGAAAAAGCGCGTTTACTAATCGAGGGAATGAGCAATGGTTGAACTCGCACTTCCCAAAAACTCCCGTATGCAGGAAGGCAAAACCTGGCCGCGTCCAGATGGTGCCAAGAATGTGACGGAGTTTCGCATTTATCGCTGGTCGCCGGATGACGACGCAAATCCAAGCATCGATACCTATTATATCGATCGCGATGATTGCGGCCCAATGGTGCTCGACGGTCTTCTCTATATCAAGAACAAGATTGATCCGACGCTGACGCTGCGCCGTTCATGCCGTGAAGGCATTTGCGGTTCATGCGCGATGAATATCGACGGCGCGAACACGCTTGCCTGCACTAAGGGCATGGACGAAATCAAGGGTTCTATCAAGGTTTACCCGCTGCCGCATATGCCGGTTGTGAAGGATCTGGTGCCTGATCTCAGCAACTTCTATGCGCAGCACCGTTCGATTGAGCCATGGCTCAAGACGGTTTCTCCAGAGCCACAGAAGGAATGGTTGCAGAGCCACGAAGATCGTCAAAAGCTTGATGGTCTTTACGAATGCATTCTCTGCGCCTGCTGCTCGACCTCGTGCCCAAGCTACTGGTGGAACGGCGACCGTTATCTCGGACCGGCTGTGCTGCTTCAGGCCTATCGCTGGCTGATTGACAGCCGCGATGAAGCCAAGGGCGAACGTCTCGATAATCTCGAAGATCCGTTCCGTCTCTATCGCTGCCATACGATCATGAACTGCGCGCAGACTTGCCCGAAGGGTCTTAACCCTGCCAAGGCGATTGCCGAAATCAAGAAAATGATGGTTGAGCGCCGCGTGTAATCGCGGCAATCGCCTTTTTTGTTTCCCTTTCGGCCTGTGGCCTCAACGCCTCTTGTACCGAAATTAAGAAAACGATGGTTGAGCGCTGCGTGTAATCGCGGCAATCAAATGAAGAATTAAAGGGAGGTTTTGCCTCCCTTTTCTTTTGCCGACGATCTGGCTGATACTTGATTTTTTCGTGTTGCCCATATCTGATCAGAAAGCAGAAGTTTACTCCTCGTTTGAAGGTTTCATCATGCTTGATCATATCGGTTTCAATATTTCCAGCATGCCCAAGTCCAGTGCATTCTACGATGCCGCGCTAAAACCACTTGGTATTTCGCGTGCGATGGAATTTGGTGACTGGGTTGGCTATGGCCGCAACGGTAAGCCGGAGTTTTGGATTGGCAAGCAGAAGGGTTCAAAGCTGGAGGGCGTTTTGCATGTGGCCTTTTCAGCGGGAACCCGGTCTGAAGTCGACCGCTTTTACGAGGCGGCTATCGCGGCTGGTGGGCGCGATAATGGTAAACCCGGAATCCGTGAACATTATCACCCCGATTATTATGCGGCTTTCGTGACCGATCCTGACGGCCATAATATCGAAGCCGTCTGTCACCTGCCAGAATGAAAAAGCGGGCAATGCCCGCTTCTATTTTATGATACCAGTTTGGCGTCCAGCGTAACTTCTATGGCACCAAGTGCTTTAGAAAGCGGGCATGTCTTTTCCGCTGTTTCAGCGAGCTTCTGAAAATCGTCGTTTGATATGTCGGGAATGGTTGCATTAAGCGTCAAAGCACTGCGCGTAATCTCGAAGCCACCACCAGAGGCAGGAACCACTGTGACCGCCGCTGTTGCTTCAAGCTTTTCAGCCGGCGTGCCATTTTTTGTCAGAAGTGCTGAGAGGTTCATAGCAAAGCAGCCTGCATGCGCTGCACCAAGCAATTCTTCCGGATTGGTGCCAGCGCGGCCGCTTTCATCCTCAAAGCGCGCTTTGAAGTCATAAGGCAGATCTTTCAAGGCACCACTCTGTGTATTGAGCGTACCTTTGCCTTCTTTGAGCGTGCCTTTCCAGACGGCTGTTGCTTTTCTATCCATGATGAAACTCCTCTGTTGGGTTTAAAAACCACATAGGGCGCATTCAGATGCGTTCCAGTGTCAGCTATGGGCAATCTTACGGTTTGTATCGTCTGCCCATGCCAGTGAAAGCATGAGAACGATGATAATAATCATGTTGAAGAAGAAGCGATCATAGGGCATCGGAAAATAAACAAACTTTCCAAGAATTCCGATGACCATGGCAAAGATAATACCATTCAATCGCGGTATATCTGATCTGATCCCGGCTCTCGCCATTGCGATCCATGCGACCAATGCTATCAGAAGTATTGAGGGCCAGCTTTCGAGATAAAGCGCGAGTATGATACCTCGAATATAGGCTTTGATCAGAAGGACGAGCGAAAAGTCCGGATTAAAACCAGCCATAGAGTTTGGCATATTAATGCAGGTGAAATAGAGGTGCGCCCACCACCCCGGATGCCCCGCAGTTTTCTCCATTATTAATCCTGCTGCGATGCACACTGCGAAGGCGATCAGAAGTGGGAGTTTTCGCCAGCCGAACAGGAATGCTGTGATCAACAGGGCGAATATCATGATGATATTATCCGGGCGAACTGTGAAGGAGAGCACGAGTAGCATCGCACCCAGCCAGTCATGTTTACGCAGAATGGCAAAAATGGCAGCGAGGGATAGCGCTGCCATGATGATATCAGGAAACACAGCTGACGATATCGGTCCATAGCCGGCTAGCAAAAGTACGGGACCCACGATGAGGCCAGCCTGAAGCGATTGATAGCTGGCGAGCAACCACAGCGTGAGAAGCCCAATCGTAATCGAGGCTGCAATACTGATAACATGGCCGCCGAGCACAAGGCCTGTATAAGGCTCAACCCAGCGCAGCAATTGAATATAGCCAGCCTTGACACGATACATCACCAACAGTGATTTGAAACTGTCGGGGCTCTCCCATTGGGCACTTCGAAAGCCCCCATCGTGTTTCAAGACTTGAAGTTCACCTTCTGATGCCACTTCGGCGACTTGCCGCCATGTTTCCGTATGTAGCTGTTCTGCATCGGGATAGCGGTTTTCCAGGGCTGTCGCGATATAGGCGATCATATCCCAATTATTGTCAGGCTTAACGGCTGAATAGATGACGGCGGACGCCATAGCGGTAATGATAGCAATCGCACCCGCTATTTTGGATAGTTTGTGTACGCGTGTGGTTGACCAGAAGCTTGCCTGGGCGTGCAGGATCACATCGATCAATCGTTTATTGATATACATGCCCCGAGGCCCCCACGCCTATATTACATTTCGCTTTTTTAGCAGACGTGAAAGCTTTTTCCAGTGGTCGTGCTGAGACTAAATCGCTTCTCCTTGCAGCAGGCGCGGAGTGTCGCCCGAAAGACCAGCCGCCTGTTTAATAAAGAACGACTTGAGGCTCGGAACGCGATCCACGAGACCCAGCCCAATGTCGCGAATGGTGCGCACAGCCGGATTGTCGTTGGAGAAGAGTTTGGTCAGCACGTCTGTGGTGACACCCATCTGTACCGTGTCGAACCGGCGCCATGCCTGATAGCGTTCCAGTGCCGCAAAAGAGCCGATGTCGAGGCCAAGGCGGTCTGTCTCGACGATTACTTCTGCAATCGCTGCAGCATCGCGGAAACCGAGATTGAGACCTTGGCCTGCAATCGGATGAATACGATGGGCTGCATCGCCCACAAGTGCGAAACGCGGTTTTACAAATTCGCGTGCCAGGGTGAGGCCGAGCGGGAAGGCGCGGCGTGGGCCTTCGACTGTGAGTGCGCCAAGGCGATGGCCAAAACGCTGTTCGAGTTCTGTTTCGAAGATGAAGTCATCTTCCCGGATGAGACGCTCCGCATCGGCGGTGCGTTCTGTCCAGACGAGTGAACTGCGATTGCCTCTCAGCGGCAGGATTGCAAATGGACCAGCAGGCAGGAAATGTTCGTCGGCACGGCCTCCATGTGGGCGTTCATGGGAAACATTACAAACAATGCCGGACTGGTCGTAATCCCAGTTAACGGTTTTGATGCCTGCAATATCACGCAGGCGCGATTTCGCTCCATCAGCGGCAATCAGCAAGCGCGTGGAGATTGTTTCGCCATTGGCCAGAGAAACTGTGACGGATTCGGGCAGTGTTTCAAAATTCTCGACACTCATGCCTTCGATAAAGGTGATGCCGAGTTCATCCGCTTTTCTGTGAAGGGCGGTGTTGAGAACGCGGTTTTCCACCATATGCGCAAAGGGTTCGCCGGGATTAACATCACCAGAGAATGTCAGAAAGACTGGACGCACCGGATCAGAGGTGCGGGAGTCTGTGACGACCATTTCGGTAATTGGCTGCGCATCTGTGACAATCTCCTGCCAGCAGCCAAGCTGATCAAGCATGCGCGAGGCGGCAGCGGCAATGGAAGAAGCACGCGGGTCATTTTTCCATGCGCCTGCGGGTGCACCATCAATGACGGTTACGGAAAGATGCGGGGCTGCGGATTTGACAGCAACAGCAGTCACAAGGCCGACATAGCCACCACCTGCAATCACCAGATCGCGTTTGTTGGCTGCATTTTGTGTGGCTTCGGCGGACATAGCTCTTCCTTTCAGGTCGTTCTTCGATGAAGCAGATAAGGCTGCGACAGTTTGGGTGAACTTGACAGTTTCCCTTGTGCAAGCCCAAACAGTTCATCAAGAATATGTTCTCTATATAGGGTTTCAGGAGACAGGCTGTCCATGTCCAATAATGAAAAGACCGATCTATCAAAGGCCGAGCAAACGGCTGCCATGCAGCAGCTTCTTGAGACGCTTGATCTTGAAACGCTGGAAGTGGATCTTTTCCGTGGTAATAGCCCACAAGTGGGGTGGCAGCGCGTTTTTGGTGGACAGGTGATCGGTCAGGCGCTGATTGCAGCCCAGCGCACGGTGGAGGCAGAGCGGCAGGTTCACTCTCTGCATGGCTATTTTGTGCGTCCGGGCGATCCGGCAATCCCGATTATTTATGAAGTTGACCGTATTCACGATGGTTCGAGCTTCAACACGCGTCGCGTTTTGGCAAAGCAGCACGGTAAGGCGATCTTCACTCTCTCGGCCTCATTTCAGATTGATGAGCCGGGTCTTGATCATCAGATCGAAATGCCGGAAGGTCTGCCATTGCCTGAGCAACTGGTCGGCGATCACGATCTGAAAGACGAATATCTGCATTTGGCACCCGCTGGTGTGCGCAAATATTGGGAGCAGGAGCGTCCCATCGAGATCAAGCCGGTGTCGCTTAAGCATTATTTCTCGCGTGAAAAACTGGCGCCAAGTCAGCATGTATGGGTGCGCGCGCGGGGCATCGTGCCGGATGATCGTGCGCTTCAGGCGGCTATTCTTGCCTATCTCTCCGATATGACATTGCTTGATACATCGCTTCACCCGCATGGACGCACGATTTTTGATCGTGATCTGCAGGTGGCGAGCCTTGATCATGCCATGTGGTTTCATCGCCCATGCAGGCTTGATGACTGGCTTTTATACACGCAGGACACCCCAAGCGCCTCCGGCGCACGTGGATTTAACCGTGGTGCCCTTTACACACGCGACGGCTTGTTAATCGCGTCGGTTGCGCAAGAAGGGCTTATTCGTGTGCATGAAAAAGCCAAATGATGATATTTTAATCATCGGCAATGCGCGTGTTTAATTTTTATGCAATGGTCGTTGGCGTAAAATGAACTCTACGGCTAAAAATTGAATCCGATGAATCACTTAAAGCGGTTTTGCCCATCCGGGCGAGACCGCTTTTATTTTCTCATCGAAAGATTTTTCGGTGCTTTCACCTTTTATCGAGTTTACCGAAAAGCCCGCATTTTGGGCGAAAATATAGCGTCCAACTGATAGTTTTGAGACATCATTGAGCATGAGACATCAGAAAAATTGCATTTCTATGGAGTGGTGGTCGGTAACTGGCACGATTTTTGTTTCTCTTAGTTCGAACCGGTCTTTTCAGCGCAGACGCGTTTGAAGCCGCCATTCGACGGAGATACTCGATGCTCATAACTGAAAGATTCAAGCAGACGGCATTTGCCACCCTTCCTGCGCTGCTCGTATTAGCTGGAACAGCTTTTGCACAGGATGCAGCCGAAGCGACCCCGACCCTTGATACGGGCGACACCGCCTGGATGCTGACTTCAACCGCGCTCGTGCTGATGATGACCATTCCTGGTCTCGCACTTTTCTACGGCGGTATGGTTCGCAAGAAAAATGTGCTTTCCACTGTGATGCAGAGCTTCGCCATCACCTGCCTTATGTCGGTCTTGTGGATGTTCTTTGGCTACTCGCTTGCTTTCACCGATGGCGGTTCGATGAACGCCTATATCGGCGGTTTCGATAAGGCATTCCTGTCGGGCGTGACGATGGAATCGCTCACCGGAACCATTCCTGAATATCTCTTCATCGTGTTTCAGATGACCTTTGCGGTTATCACGCCTGCGCTGATTGCAGGTTCGTTTGCTGAACGCATGAAATTTTCATCCATGCTCGTTTTCATGGTTCTGTGGCTGTTCATCGTCTATGTGCCGGTGGCGCATTGGGTATGGGGCGGCGGCTTCCTCGGTTCTGACGGTGTTCTCGACTTTGCTGGTGGTACGGTTGTTCACATCAATGCTGGTGTTGCTGGTCTTGTTGCAGCCCTTATCATTGGCAAGCGCGATGGTTACGGCCACATCAACATGGCACCGCACAACCTCGTTCTCTCGGTCATTGGTGCTGCTCTTCTGTGGGTGGGCTGGTTCGGCTTCAACGCTGGTTCGGCTGCTGGTGCCAATTCGCTTGCTGCTGTCGCCATGCTTAACACACAGGTTGCGACCGCTGGTGCAGCGCTTGCCTGGATGTTTGCTGAATGGGCAATCGCCGGTAAGCCAAGCGTTCTTGGCATCATCTCGGGTGCGGTTGCAGGTCTCGTTGCCGTTACGCCTGCCGCTGGTTTCGTCAACCCAACGGGCGCACTGATCATCGGTATCATTGCAGGCCTTATCTGCTACGTGGCAGCGGTTAAGCTCAAGCACGCACTTGGCTATGACGACTCGCTCGATGCCTTCGGTGTACACGGTGTTGGCGGCTTTGTTGGCGCGATCCTGACTGGCTTCTTTGCCGATGTAGCCATCAATGCTGCTGGTGAAGGTGCAACCATGGGCAAGCAGTTCTTCGGTGCGGCAGTTACGATTGTTTACACCGCAGTTGCGACAGCCATCATCCTTTATGTGATCAAGGCCATCATGGGTTTGCGCCCGACAAAGCAGGAAGAAATGGAAGGTCTCGACATCGCGTTGCACGGCGAGTCTGTTCAGTAGAACAGGGTTGTCTCAAGAAGAAAAAGGCGCGGGAAACCGCGCCTTTTTCACGTTCAGCGTTATTTGCCTGTGCAGGACACTGCATGGTTAATGAGGAATTAACCATCGCAAGGCTAGGATCGTCCCGATTCATTGCGCCCAGGGCCATTTAAGCCTGAGGGCAACAAACCATAGTTCGGGACAGGCTTTATGCGGCAAGGATATTCGCCCTCATACCCGCTGCGTGACGAGCGGATTTCGGAAGATAGACTGCGGCTGGTCAATATCTTCCGCAGGCAGTTCTATATCCTCTTTGGGTTGGCGCTGCTTTCGCTGGCAGCGATGGCTGTTGGCGCGCTTGCGACATGGAATGTGGCTGATCCCAGCCTCAGCCACGCCACGGATAATCCCGTCACCAACGCGCTTGGCTATCCGGGTGCGGTCTTCTCCGATATTGCCATGCAGTTCTTCGGCCTTGCCAGTGTTCCTGCACTTTTGCCGCTTGCAGTCTGGTCGCTGCTGATGATGACGCGCGGTGGCATTGGCCGGATCGCAAAGCGCAGCATCGCTTGGTTTGGCGCGGCTTTGCTGTTTGCAGCCATTGCAAGCTGCTTTGCAGTTCCCGAAAGCTGGCCGATGCCGATTGGTCTCGGCGGTGTTTTCGGTGATCTGGTTCTGCGCATCCCCGGCATCTTTTTAGGTTCCTTCCCGCAAGGCGCAATTGCTTCGGGCATTGCGCTGGTTCTGGCTTTCCCGGCGCTTTGGCTGTGCTTGTTTGCAAGCGGGATCATCGGACGAGGCAACGCCGCGGCTGATGGTGCGAGCGAACGCGGCGCATCGACTGAAGATGACTATTCGGATTATGAAGATGCAGACGATGAAGCAACTTCTGGTGGCCTCTCTGCGTTTGTTGGTTCTCTTACCCACACAATTTACAGCGCAACTGCAACTTTCAAACGTCTGACCGGAATGAACCGCCGCAAGCCGCGCGAAGATGAATATGGCGATATGCGTCAGGTACGCCGCAGTGCGGAAGCGCGTGGCAGTGCCCGCCATGAGCCGGGCTTTGGAGGCGCATCTTCGCAAGAACCGCCATTTGATATGGATGGTGATGGCGATGATATGCCGCTTGCCGGTGAAGAGTGGCACGATGCACCGCCGCAGCGTTCTAAAGCGAGGATCGCTGAACGTGCACCAGCACCAAAGAGCGGTGCGCGCATTCAGCGTGAAGCGCAGTCTTCGTTCCTGAAAGATGGTGGCGCATTTGAAATGCCATCCTTGCATTTCCTTGCTGAACCGAAGCTTGTGCAGCGCGATGCATCGCTGTCCAAGGAAGCGCTCGAACAGAATGCGCGTCTTTTGGAAGGTGTACTGGAAGATTTCGGCGTGCGCGGCGAGATCATCAATGTGAAGCCGGGGCCTGTTGTTACGCTTTACGAGCTTGAGCCTGCTCCGGGTATCAAATCGTCCCGCGTGATTGGCTTGGCTGACGATATTGCCCGCTCGATGAGCGCGATTGCAGCGCGTGTTGCTGTTGTTCCGGGGCGCAATGTGATCGGCATCGAACTGCCAAACCAGAAGCGCGAAATGGTTTATTTGCGCGAAATGCTGGCGAGCCGTGATTTTGAGCAAACCAAAGCAAAGCTTGCGCTGGCACTCGGCAAGACCATCAATGGTGAGCCGGTCATCGCCGATATTGCAAAAATGCCCCATGTTCTGGTGGCAGGTACGACGGGTTCGGGTAAATCGGTTGCGATCAACACGATGATCCTGTCGCTGGTCTATCGCATGACGCCAAAAGAATGCCGCCTGATCATGATTGATCCCAAGATGCTGGAGCTTTCGATTTATGACGGTATTCCGCATCTTCTGACGCCTGTTGTGACCGACCCGAAGAAGGCGGTGGTTGCGCTCAAATGGACTGTGCGGGAGATGGAAGACCGCTATCGCAAAATGTCCAAGGTTGGCGTGCGCAACATTGACGGCTTCAATCAGCGCGTTGGCGAAGCCCAGAAAAAGGGGGAGAACATCGCGCGCACTGTGCAGACCGGCTTTGACCGGAACACGGGCGAAGCGATCTATGAAACCGAGCAGCTTGATCTCGAACCAATGCCATATATCGTCGTGATTATCGACGAAATGGCCGATCTGATGATGGTCGCGGGCAAGGATATTGAAGGCACAGTGCAGCGTTTGGCGCAGATGGCGCGTGCGGCGGGTATCCATGTGATCATGGCAACGCAGCGTCCTTCGGTTGATGTGATCACGGGTACGATCAAGGCGAATTTCCCGACCCGTATTTCCTTCCAGGTTACTTCTAAGATCGATAGCCGCACCATTCTGGGTGAACAAGGCGCTGAGCAGTTGCTTGGTCAGGGCGATATGCTGTTCATGGCCGGTGGCGGTCGCATTCAGCGCGTGCATGGTCCATTCGTGGGCGATGACGAGGTTGAGCGTATTGTTCAGCATCTCAAGCTTCAGGGCGTGCCGGAATATCTCGACGCGATAACCGAGGATGAGGAAGAAGACGAAGGCGGCGGACCGGCTGGAACGTCCAGCCTTGAAAACTCCGACGATCCTTATGATCAGGCTGTTGCGGTGGTATTGCGCGATAAGAAGGCTTCAACGTCCTATATCCAGCGTCGCTTGGGCATTGGCTATAATCGTGCGGCTTCAATCATTGAGCGCATGGAAGAAGAAGGCATTGTCGGTCCTGCCAATCATGCGGGCAAGCGCGAGATACTTGTGCCGACAGAAGACGACTATTAATTCTCAGGATCTCATCGGTTTTTGTGCTGCCATACTGGCGCCTAACTGCCGGTTTATTCTGAGACAATGATGAAAAAAGAGAGTTTGCTCATGATGATCTCCCGTATTTCGAGTTTTATGAAAGCCAGCCGCTTAGTGGCCGTCCTCGGATTGGGAGCATTGAGTCTTGGTGTTGTGGCTCCGGCTTTGGTGCCGGTGGCAGCCCATGCACAAGGCGCAAGCGGTGCTGCCGCTGCACAGCAGATCGCAGATCATTTCTCATCATTGCGGACGCTGACCGGTGAATTTGTTCAATTCGGCCCCAAGGGTGAACAGACAGGCGGCACCTTTTATCTGGAACGTCCGGGCAAGATTCGTTTCAACTATGACAAGTCGCCAATCCGCGTGATTTCTGATGGCAATCAGGTTGTCATCAACAATCGCAAGCTCGATACATGGGATATGTACGCGCTGAACACAACGCCTTTGCGGATGCTTCTTGCTGACCGGATTGATCTGGGTGGCGGTCGCCTTCAGAGCGTCAAACAAGACCCTGACATGACCACACTGGTGGTTGGTGACAAATCAGCTTTTGGAAACTCAAAAATAACCATGATGTTTGAGCCCAAGACCATGGACCTTAAGCAATGGACCATCACTGACGCGCAGGGGCTCGACACAACGATCATGGTGTTTAATGTTCGCAGTGGCGTTCGCTTTACCGACGACATGTTCAAGATTGACTATCAGCGCATCGCGATGAAGCGCAAGGGCCAGTAAATCTTACGCTCGATATTTGCATTTTTCGGATAAATCGTTAGGTTCGCGGCCATCTTCTGATGGCTGTGAGTCTTATTTCCATGACATTTTCTGTTGCTACCTGGAACATCAATTCCGTTCGCCTGCGTATGCCGCTGGTTGAGCAGTTTTTAAGCGATTATCAGCCGGATGTTCTCTGCCTTCAGGAAACAAAATGTCCCGACGATCAGTTTCCTTCCAAGGGCTTCCGCGCGCTTGGTTATGAGCATATCGCGATCAGTGGCCAGAAGGGCTATCACGGCGTTGCAACGATCTCAAAACGGCCGCTGAGCGACGTTGAAAAGGTCGGTTTTTGCGAAATGGGCGATTGCCGTCATTTAAGCGCGGTCGTCGAAGCAGGCGGCAAAAAACTGCGCATTCACAATTTCTATGTGCCGGCGGGTGGCGATGAGCCGGACCCGGAAATCAATCCAAAATTTGCGCACAAGCTTGGTTTCCTTGAAGAGATGCGCGCGATTGTTGCTGACAGGCAGGATGGCAATTCGTCGATCCTCGTGGGTGATCTCAACATTGCGCCACTGGAAAACGATGTCTGGTCGCATAAGCAATTGTTGAAAATCGTCAGCCATACACCGATCGAGACCACCACACTTGAAGATCTTCGCGTCAAAGGCGGCTGGAGCGATCTGATGCGTCAGGTTATTCCAGCAGACCAGAAAATCTATACATGGTGGAGCTATCGCGCGAAGGATTGGGATGCAGCCGATCGTGGCCGCAGGCTCGATCACGTTTGGGGTTCGGCTGATCTGGAAGCGCATATGCAGGGCCTGCAAATTCTGCGCGAAGCGCGTGGCTGGGATCGTCCATCCGATCACGTACCAGTGATTGCGACATTCAATCTGGATTAATCGAACGCGCAAGCCTATATAGAGCGAAGTTTAGAAGAGGAGATAAGAGCATGGATCGTTCAGCACTGTTTTCAATGACCAGTGTTTGCAACGTTTCCGGGGTTCTTCATGTCTTCTCTTCTCACGCTTCAGGATATTTCCGCGCTCTCGCCTGATGGCCGTACACTCTTTTCCTGTATCAATTTCAACTTAACTGAAGGCCGTATTGGGCTTGTCGGACGGAATGGTATTGGCAAATCCACCCTTCTGAAAATCATGAGCGGGGCGTTGTTGCCTGCAAGCGGAACTGTTGCGCGCACTGGCCGGATTGGTGTGCTTGCGCAGAATATCGGCAGTGATGGTCAGCAGACTGTAGCCGATCTGTTTGAGGCGGGTGCTGCCTTTGACATGCTTGCGCGTATCGAAGCAGGTGCGGGCACTGACGCTGATTTCGAGCAGGCCGATTGGCTGTTGCCACAGCGCTTTGATGAGGCTTTGCAGCTGTTTGGGCTTTCGCTTGCGCCACAAACCCTGCTTTCAGCATTAAGCGGCGGGCAGCAGACACGGGCAGCACTCGCAGCTTTAATGTTTAAGAAGCCCGATCTTATTCTGCTCGATGAACCCACCAACAATCTTGATCGCGATGGTCGTCAGGCTGTCGCTGACATGCTTGCGAAATGGCAGGGAGCTGCTGTTGTCGTTAGTCATGATCGTGAATTGTTGCGGGGAATGGATGCGATAGCTGAGCTTTCGCAAGGCGCTTTGACGCTTTATGGCGGCAACTGGGATTTCTATCACGAGCGGAAGGAAGCAGAGCGGGAAGGGGCGCAGCGTGATCTTGAGCTTGCGCAGCGCGATGTGAAACAGGTCAGGCTCAAGGCGCAGGAAGCTGCCGAACGGCAGGCAAAAAGCGATGCACGCGGGAAAAAGTCTCGCGCCGATGCGGGCATGAGCAAGCTGCTGCTGGATGCGCGTGCCGATAAAGCGCAAAAGACTGGCGGTCGTGGTGAATTGCTTGCTGAGCGCAATGCAGAGCGCGCGCAAAACCAGTTGCGTGAAGCGCAAGCTAAGGTCGAACGCAATAAGCCAATGCGCTTTAACATTGAGGCTGCGCTTTCGTCTTCCGGGCGTGTGATGCTGGAAATGCTCAATGTTTCTGGCGGGCCAGTACCGGAGCGTCCAGTTATCCGGGACTTCTCGCTGAAAATTGTCGGGCCAGAACGCATTGTCATTCGCGGCGCAAATGGTGCTGGCAAAACCTCGCTGTTGCGATTGATCACGGGCGATTTGCAGCCTGTTTCAGGTGAGGTGAAGCGCTTTGCGTCTATTGCCGTGTTTGATCAGCAGATGAGCTTGATGGATCGAGATGCGACGCTCTATGAGAATTTCCGCAGGTTGAACAAAGGTTCCAGTGATAATGATGCTCATTCGGCTTTGGCGCGCTTCTCATTTCGTGGTGAGAGTGCGTCACGTCTGGCAGGTAGCTTAAGCGGTGGTGAATTGCTGCGTGCAGCGTTGGCGTGTGTGCTTGCAGGAACGCGCAGACCTGAACTGCTTATTCTGGATGAGCCGACAAATCATCTCGATCTTGATTCAATTCAGGCACTGGAAACAGCACTGAATGATTATGAGGGTGGCCTGTTGCTGGTAAGCCATGATCAGCAGTTTCTGGATGCCCTTAGCTTGAAAACCACTGTCGAATTATAGGTATGGAACTTTTCGTCAAATTAAGCAGCAGTATCGGTTCAAATAATTTTGAAATATATTTTCAGTGGAAATGAAATTTAATTCACCTAACGATTGATTAATTCGATCATCGGAAATTCCTCTAGCCAGATATCTTGGAGATATTATTGGCTTTTGCCCTTGATTCAGACCATAAGATTCAGATCCACGCGCTACAGGATAATAAAGGCGATCACTTGATTTATGAGATGAACAATATTTTGGAATATTTGATGTCGCTATATAGTCTTTTAAATGGATATTTTTTATTTCATTTTCTTCAATAAATGTATGACCTACGAAATACTCCGTTGGTAATAAATTTTTTAGGTTGTCAGGTATGAAATCGATTTCATCAATACTTGGCTTATAATGACCGCTTTTATTATCCCATTTAATTATTTTCCCGTTTTCAAGAGAAATATTTCCTGCGTAATATACTCTCGGGTTTTCTGTACCAGGTATTGATGCCAACGAACCGTGACCAATCAATTTATCATCATTTAAGTTATTTGGCTCTGGCCGGACAGGAACACCGCAAATTATTCGAGGATTACGTATTTCAATAGGTATAACAAAAGCAAAATATCCGTCAGCTATTACAGGTAACTTATGACCCAGGCTGTACATGATATATTTGTCATTAATTTTAATAAGTTGATATATATCATTTAATTCTGGCTTATCTTGCATACAAAATTTTTTTAAAGATACGTATCCCATATTATAAATACTCTTTACTGAAAATAATAATATAGCATATAAAAATGTTTATCGTGCTGTCATAATATGTAGTATTTATTTTTTAGTTGATCGATCATCAATCAAAGTGTGGTGCTACTTTTTCAATATCGGCAATCAGTTGCAGCAGGTTTCTTCTGATATGCGCGTGTAGCGAGGCTGCAGCTTCCGGATATTCTTCCAAAATGCGCCGAAACACTGAGCGGCTGATGCGGATGACTTCGGTTTCTTCCTCAGCCAGCGCACCGGTCATACGGGAGGTTTGGGCAATCAAAGCCATTTCGCCAAGCATGGCACCGGGGCCGACGGGGCGGATTGTGACCCGCCCTTCGTCTGTATCGTGAAACAGGCTGATATTGCCCGATACGACAATATAGCCGCAATCAGCACTCTGGCCTTCGCGGAATAATTCGCGACCAGCACGCAGCACAAGACGTTCTGCGCCGAAAGCGAGCAGACGCAACTGTTCGGGTGAAAAAGACTCGAACAGGCTGACTAAACTGAGAATGCGGATATCGTCATCGAGCGCCATAGCTTGTCATGACACCCGCATCATGCGCTGTCCATCATGGGACAAGTTTGTATCCCCCGCTTTCTGTAACCAGAAGCGATGCATTGGATGGATCCTTCTCGATTTTCTGACGCAGACGATAAACATGGGTTTCCAGCGTGTGTGTCGTGACACCAGAATTATACCCCCAAACTTCTTCAAGAAGCACATCGCGGCCAATGACCTTGTCGCCAGCGCGATAGAGATACTTGATGATCGCCGCTTCTTTTTCGGTCAGGCGGATCTTGCTGCCCTTCTCATCGATAAGCAGCTTCTGGCCCGGCTTGAATGTGTAAGGCCCAACGATAAATGTCGCGTCTTCGCTTTGCTCATGTTGGCGCAATTGCGCGCGGATACGCGCAAGCAGCACAGCGAACTTGAACGGCTTGGTTACGTAATCATTCGCACCTGATTCGAGACCGAGAATCGTGTCCGATTCGGTGTCGTGACCGGTCAGCATAATGATAGGAGCCTTAAATCCACCTTTGCGGAGCAGCTTGACTGCTTCGCGACCGTCCATATCCGGCAGACCCACGTCCATGATCAGCAGATCAACAATGCCGTTGCGCGCTGTCTGAATACCCTTGGTGGCATTGTCTTCCTGAAGAATCTGGAACTCTTCGCATAGCTCCAGCTGTTCGACGAGGATGGAGCGGAGATCTTCGTCATCGTCCACGAGCAGTATTGTACGACCTGTCATGCCTGTCCTCGTTACTCTTTGATTCAAATAGTTGTTCGTGTTTTATGACATTTAATGGCGACAAGTTGAAGCCGTGAAAAAACAGAGCAGCTTTTCAGGCGATCACCCAAACTTTACCAGCAGGCAGAAAACGGAGGCAGGCTTGTCCAAATATCACAACAACCGCGGAATTGGCGTCATCGAGGTACGGGCAAAGCCCGGCCATAAAACGCGCGGCCTGCTTGCTGCTGGCAATTTGGTGCTCGAATGTGCGCTTGGCAAGGGGGGAATCAGCGCTTTCAAGCGCGAAGGTGACGGTGCGACGCCACTTTCTTCCATGCGGTTGCTTTATGGATATCGTCGTGGCGATGCCCGGCAATGGCCTCTCACGCCTTTGCCGTTGAAGCGTGTGCGCAAGCTCGATGGCTGGTGCGATGCGCCAAACGACGCCAATTACAATCGTCCGGTCCATCTTCCTTTTAAGCCAAGCCATGAGAAGATGTGGCGCAATGATGACGTTTACGATGCCTGCATTGTAATGGATTGGAATATCAGCCCGCGCAAACGTGGCTGTGGCAGCGCGATTTTCTTTCATCTTGCGCGTCCGGGTTATACGCCGACCGAAGGCTGTATAGCATTGAAGCGCGCCGACATGGCGCGCCTCTTACCGCATCTGACCAATAGAACGGTTGTTCGTGTTCTCAGGTAATTAGTGTGCCCCCGCCGGAACGATTTTCACTTCATTGCCCTCAACATCGTAGAGTTTACCGTTCTGGATATAATCGCCATCATGTAGTTCTGCGATCTGGTGGTGGCGAATAATGCGTTCCGTGCCCTCAGCAAAGACTGACATCTGGTTTGAGTTGCCAGCTTTGAACTCGTTGAACATCAGGTTGAGCACGATTGCCATCAATGCAGCTGAGCTGATGCCCGAATGAAAGATCGTCTCAAACCATGCCGGAAAATGGTGATAGAATTCGGGTGCTGCAATCGGAATCATACCGAAGCCGATCGACGTTGCCACGATGATCAGATTGATATTGTTCTGATAATCGACTTTTGACAGTGTGCGGATGCCACTTGCGGCAACCGTTCCGAACAGAACGATACCGGCACCGCCGAGCACGGCTGGCGGCACACAGGCGATCACACGGCCCATCACCGGAAGAAGACCAAGCGTAATCAGGATAAGCCCGCCCGTGGCAACCACATAGCGACTTTTCACACCTGTTACAGCAACAAGACCGACATTCTGTGCGAAGGCACTCTGCGTGAATGAGCCGACGACAGGTGCGAGAATGCTCGATGCCATATCGGCGCGCAGCCCATCGCCGAGACGGCGGGAGTTGACTTTCGTTCCCAGAATTTCACCGACCGCCAGAATATCGGCAGAGGTTTCGACCAGTGTCACGACAATCACGATGAACATCGACAGCGTTGCTGCGATGCTGAAAATCGGCCAGCCAAAATGGAAGATTTCGGGCAGGGCCATCACCGGGCCTTCTGCTACACGCGTAAAATCCGTCATGCCGAGCGCCCATGCAACGCCTGTTCCGATCACCATCGCAAGCAGGATCGATAGACGTGAAATCGTTGCATTGCCGATTTTGCTGAGCAAGAGCACGATCAGCAGGGTGAGACCTGCAAGACCAATATTACCCATGCTGCCAAAGTCGGGCGCTTTGCTGTTGCCGCCCATCGCCCAGCGCGCGGCAACCGGCATGAGAGTGAGACCGATGGTGGTGATCACAATGCCTGTAACAAGGGGTGGGAAAAAACGTGTCACGCGTGAGAAGATTGGCGTGATGAGAAAGCCTATGAGCGCTGCTGCTATCACTGCGCCCAGCACGACCTGAATGCCTGCCTCGCCGGTTTCGGCAGAGGTGACAATGGCAACCATCGTCGCAACACCAGCGAATGATACGCCCTGCACCAGCGGAAGCTGGCAGCCAAAAAATGGAATGCCGATGGTTTGCAGGACGGTTGCGACGCCACCGGCAAAAAGCGACGCGGTAATCAGCAAACCGATCTCGCTGGCGCTCAAGCCTGCCGCCTGACCGATAATCAGCGGCACGGCGACAATGCCGCCATACATGGTTAGAACATGCTGAAATCCATAGGCAAGATTGGCGGCGACGGATAGTTTTTCGTCTTCAGGACGCGGACTGGCCATCATCCCTGTTGGGTGTGCATTCACGATTATTCCTCCCGATGTCTCTCCTCAAAGACAGGGGGCGAGTATATTCCTCACACACAGACTGACTGCATTGCTTTTGCTTGAAGTTGTTTTCGATGTAAGCGACCTAATGGGTTAGGCAGGCGCTTCGCGCATGGCATCACTGAGAACGGTGAAGATATAAGGCTCAAGTGATTGCGCGACGTTGAAACGCAGATAGCGGGTTGCACTGCGCGATGGGCTGAAGACGTCGCCGGGTGCTAACAATACGCCCTTCTCAAGCGCATAGCGGGCAATCTGGCCTGAATTCATGCCTTCAGGCAAGCGCGCCCATAGAAAGATGCCGCCCTGCGGTTCGGTCCAGAGTTCCAGCCCGATTGCTTTGAGCCGGTTTGCCGTCATGGTCATGGTGTCAGCGAGCTTAGCGCGCAGACCGTCGATATGGCGGCGATAGGTTCCATCGGTAAGCAGGGCGTGCACAATCTGGGCGGACAGAACGTTGCTGCTGAATGAGGTCGCAAGTTTCAGATCAGTAATTCCGTCGATCCAGTCACGACGACCTGCGATATAGCCGACACGCGCTGCGGCCGAGAGTGTCTTCGAGAAACTACCGATATGGAGCACCCGGTCAAAGCCATCAAGCTCGGCAAGAAGCGGTGCTGGTGACGGATGAAAATCGCCAAAGATATTGTCTTCTACAAGCTTTATGTCGTGGATTTCGGCAAGCTTCAGCAAACGGTGTGCTGTGGCGGGCGTCATGATGCCGCCCGTCGGATTGTGCAGCCCAGCATTGGAAATATACAGCTTTGGCGCTTGTTCTTCAGCGGCCTTTGCAAAGGCCTCCAGATCGGGGCCTGTATGCGTGTAGGGGATGCCGATCAGTTTGACGCGATGTGAAAGAAGCGAAGCCTGAAAGTTGAAATAGCAGGGGTCGTCGACCAGCACGGTGTCGCCGGGCTGCAGCAGAAAGCGGCAGATGAGATCGATAGCATGTGTGCCTGAATCGGTCAGCAAGATATCGCCACCGGACATATCAATGCCCTGTTCAGACAGTTTGCGCGCCAGATGATTGCGCAGAGGAAGAAAGCCGAGCGGCTCTCCATATGCGACGAGATTGCTGTCTTCATCGCGTGCGATGGTGCGCATGGCGCGACGAATGCCTTCAAGCGGCAGCCATTGATCAGGCAGCCAGCCACAACCGGGCTTATAGGTTTCGTTATCCGTTTCAAGAGATTGGCGCATGACCCAGAAAGGATCAATCTGCCGATCTTTGTATGGTGTAGTTGCAGCAACCGTAAATGGCTGGCGTCCGCGCTCAGATACATAAAACCCTGCACCCCGGCGCGATTGAATAACGCCTTCCGCTACCAGCCGATCATAGGCTTCAACCACAGTGGATTTCGAGACATTCATGGTTTCGGCCAGACGACGGATTGATGGCAGACGTGCTCCGGGTGCTAGGCTCATAGCGGCAATGCGCTCACGAATAATCGTCATGACTTTGTCAACGAGCGAGATTTTTTCAGCAGTCGTTTTCTCTTCGCTGTTGCCAGCGAGATATGCGGCTTCCACTGCTTCAAGACTGCGTAACAGGCCTGTTGAAATCATCTGTACCATCCTTCGTATCAGTACAGTTTAGCAAAATTGTATGGAAACTGTCTCTGCTTAATTTGCCGAATTCACGACACTTTGCCAGAATCATCTCCATGAAACTGCAACAGATCGAAAAGACTTATGAACAAGACTGCGGGTTGGATTAACGGATTTATCGGTGTTCTTATTTTTAGTGGGTCGTTACCCGCAACACGTCTGGCGGTGATCGATATAGACCCGACGTTTTTAACGATGACGCGCGCGTCGATTGCGGGGCTGCTGGGCCTTGCGCTGCTGCTCGCCTTCCGCGCGCCATTTCCCAGCCGAAATGACGTTGTTTCGCTGATTGTTGTGGCGCTTGGTGTGGTGGTGGGTTTTCCATTGCTGACAGGCATTGCACTGCAACACATGACCTCTGCCCATGCAATTGTGTTTATTGGCCTGCTGCCTTTGGCGACAGCCGTATTTGCTGTTTTGCGTGGCGGTGAAAGCCCGCGCCCACTGTTCTGGCTGTTCTCTGTGGCGGGTAGCGCTATTGTTGCGTCTTATGCTTACGGGCAGGGTTCTCAGTCCACGTTACTGGGCGATGTGCTGATGCTCGGCGCGATCATTGCCTGTGGGCTTGGTTATGCAGAAGGTGCGAGCCTTTCGCGCAGACTAGGTGGCTGGCAGGTGATCTGCTGGGCGCTGGTCTTCTCGCTGCCGGTGATGTTGCCGCTCAGCATTCTCACACGCCCTGAGACATGGGCTGGCATCGGCGCCATGGCATGGGGTGGACTTGCCTATGTGACGCTATTCTCGATGCTGATCGGCTTTTTCTTCTGGTATCGCGGGCTTGCGCAAGGCGGTGCGGCAGCCGTTGGCCAACTGCAATTGTTACAGCCATTCTTTGGCCTGATGCTGGCCGCATCGATTGCCGGTGAACCGGTTAGTATGGGTATGGTGCTGACTGCCGGTGTGGTGGTGCTCTGCGTGGCTGGAGCCAAACGGTTTGCTTAGACAAGCTTGTCGCCCAAAAGTGGGAACCAGTTTTGGGATAAAGACAAGCGTTATATGAATCCCCAGACTGTCGTGCGTTTGACTTCAGCATCCTCAAGCGCTCGTGTGACAGGCACTGTATAAACGGCAAGCTGCTCAAGCCGGTTTTTGGGCAGATAGGCGCGGCCCGGATCACCGACGATGATGTGGGCACCGCGAGCGGCAAGCTTTGCAAACCATGGGATCAGACGATCTGCGAGCGGCTTTTCGTAGAACACATCGCCGGCAAGCACCACTTCCCATCCATGATCCTGATTGATCAGATCGGTGAGTGTCGGGGTGATGGTAACACTGTTTGCAGCCGCGTTGATTTCGATAGCTGGCAGCGCAAATGGATCAATATCGGAAGCAAGCACGTTGTCTGCGCCCGCTTTCATAGCTGCAATTGCAACCAGACCTGAGCCGGAAGCGAAATCCAGTACAGTTTTGCCGAAGACCATTTCCGGGTGATCGAGAATATAGCGTGCTACGCCCTGACCACCCGCCCAGGCAAAGGCCCAGAAAGGCGGCGGCAGGCCGATGGTTGCCAGTTCTTCCTCGGTTTTATGCCAGAGGTCGTGGGCTTCATCGGCCAGATAGAGATTGATTTCCGGCACATGCGGCGGCGCTTGCAATCCTGTATTGGCCAGTATGAAATCGCGCGTCGCCTTATGTGCCGGATTAAGCATCAGATTCTGTTCGCGTCCAGTCCGCCCATGCGGCAGACTTCAATCCACTCGTCTTCCGTTACCGGCTGCACCGAAAGGCGCATGGATGTGACGAGCGCCATCTTTTCGAGTTTCGGATTGGCTTTCACATCTTTGAGCGTCACCGGCTTCGGCATATCGCGAACAGCCTTTATGTCCACGCAATCCCAACGCGGATCGTCTGTGGTGCTGTCAGGATGCGAAAGCGCACAGACCTCGACAATGCCGACCACTTCCAGACCTTCGTTGGAATGGTAGAAAAAGCCTTTGTCGCCGATCTTCATGGCGCGCATGTTGTTGCGTGCCAGATAGTTGCGCACGCCGTCCCACTGTTCGCCTTGTTCGCCACGGGCTTTTTGCATTTCCCATGACCATTTGAATGGTTCAGACTTGAACAGCCAGTAAGCCATGACCTGCCCTTATGCGTTTGCTGGATTGTTGATCGCCCAGTTCCATGGGCGCACGGTCACATCAGCAAAAAGGCCAGCCAGTGCGTAAGGATCATTCGCGCCGATCTTTTCAGCTGTTGCCTTATCGGCGGCTTCCACAACGACGAGGCTGCCATTTGGCTTGCCATCTTCACCAAGGAATGGGCCTGCGAATTTCAGCACATCACCCAGCGATTTGAGATAGTCGAGATGGGCCGGACGCGTATCAAGGCGCACTTGCAGATGATCAGGCTTGTCGTTGCACAGAAGAGCAAAAAGCATGTTATTCTAACCTTTTTGTTTATGAATGATCTTATCCGAAATTGGCTTCCCACTTTTCGGGATCATGCATTTTGTTTGAGCATGATCTTATCTGAAAACCGCTACGCCCTTTTCGGGATCATGCTTTAATCCTCAGTCTTGAGTGGTCGGTTTAAAAGCGCGGTAACGGCTTCATCAATCGTGATTTTTCCTGCAAGAAGTGCAGCGACTGCCGAAATGATTGGTGCTGGCACGTCATGTTGTCTGCAAAGTTCGGCAGCTATCGGAGCGGTCGCCACACCTTCCGCCAGCGGGCGGTTGGTGAGATCTTCGCTACGACCGATTGCCAGCCCGTAGGAATAGTTGCGCGATTGCGATGATGAGCAGGTCAGCATCAGATCGCCAAGTCCGGAAAGGCCCATAATGGTTTCTGGCTTTGCGCCCATGGCCTGCGCAACACGGCGCAGTTCGGCAAAGCCGCGCGTGACAAGGGCTGCTTGCGCGCTGGCACCATAGCCGCGCCCGATGGCAGCCCCTGCTGCAAGCGCCAGCACGTTTTTCAGAGCGCCGCCGATTTCAACGCCTTTGAGATCGGTGGTCGAATAGCAGCGGAAGGCTGGCCCGGAGAGCATCGCTGCAAGCTGATCGGCAATGGCTGCGTCTTCACAGGCAATGGTGACTGCCGTTGGCAGACCGCGTGCTACGTCGGTTGCGAAACTTGGGCCGGACAGCGCGCTGATTGTATGGTGTGGAAGCACTTCAGACACCACTTCTGACATGAGGCGTCCTGTCTCGCGCTCGATGCCTTTGGCGCAAAGAATGACGGGTGCGGATTGCGGAATATGCGCGCTTAGTTCCATCAGTCCTTTGCGCATTGCCTGTGCTGGAATAACGACGAGAACCGCATCGGCCTTTTCAAGGACAGCCTTGGCATCCGTGCTGGCGCGAATTCCTGCGGGCAATTCGATCTCGCCGAGATAGGAGGGATTGCGGCGCTGGTCGTTTATATGAGCAACGGTTTGCGCATCGCGTGCATAAAGCCATGCGTCGTGACCGTTGATGGCTGCCATGGCTGCAAGGGCTGTTCCCCACGCGCCGCCACCCAGAACGGCGATTTTAGCGCGTTCGCTCATGCCTTTGCTCCCCGTCGTCCGGTGCCGAACATGGGCGCTGATTTTTCATCAAGCGGCCAGCGTGAACGCGGAGCAAGATTGAGCGAATCAGGGCCTTGGGTTGCAGCCCGCTCGGCACCTGCCCATGCAATCATTGCTGCATTATCGGTGCAGAGATTGAGCGGCGGTGCGATGAAGCTGAAACCATGCTTTTCGCAAAGCTTCTCCAGCGCGGCCCGCAAGGTTTTGTTGGCTGCAACACCACCTGCAACGATGAGCGACGGTGTTTCGCAATCCGGGAACTCATCCTTGAACCGCTCGAGCGAGCGCTTCACACGATCTGACAACGTATCGGCAACCGCATCCTGAAACGATGCGCAGATGTCAGCTACATCCTGATCAGAAAGAGGGCTAAGTTCTGTTGCGGTCTGGCGCACAGCCGTCTTGAGGCCAGAGAATGAGAAATCGAGCCGGGCTTCACCCTTAAGTGGGCGTGGCAGCGGGAACCTTTTCGGGTCGCCCGTTAGCGCCATGCGTTCAACAGCCGGACCACCCGGATAAGGCAGACCAAGCAGCTTGGCAGTCTTGTCGAAAGCCTCCCCCAGAGCATCGTCGATTGTCGTGCCAAGGCGTTCATAATCACCAAGACCACGCACAAGAACCATCTGCGTATGACCGCCGGATACCAGCAGCAGCAGATACGGAAATGGGAGGTTGTCGGTCAGTCGTGCTGTGAGCGCGTGGCCTTCCAGATGATTGACCGCATAAAACGGCTTGTTCGCAGCCATGGCCATCGCCTTAGCAGTCATCAGGCCGACGATAAGACCGCCGATAAGCCCGGGACCGGCGGTCGCGGCAATCGCGTCCACATCATCGAGCGGCACATTGGCGTCTTTCAGCGCACGTTCCACCAGCCGGTCGAGCGCTTCAACATGGGCGCGGGCGGCAATTTCCGGCACCACGCCGCCGTAAGGTTCGTGTTCGGCGATCTGGCTGAGCACCACATTGGACAAAATATGCCCTTTGCCGCTATCGTCGCGTTCAACGATGGCGGCGGCTGTTTCGTCGCAACTTGTTTCTATTCCAAGAACGCGCATTTGCGGTTAGACCCTGCCTGTCTCATAACTTTACATAATATTTCCCGGAAACCCGGTATCATGGACGGCGCGATATGCAAACAGCATCCTTGAAGATTGGCAGCTTGAAGATCGGTACAAGGGGCAGCAAGCTTGCGCTCGCGCAGGCCTATGAAACGCGCTCCCGTCTGATTGCCGCGCATGGCTTCAATGAAGATGCGATCGAAATCGTGCCCATGTCCACTGCCGGAGATCGTATCCAGGATCGCCCGCTGTCGCAGGTTGGTGGCAAGGGGCTGTTTACCGAAGAGATCGAAGCAGCGCTGAAAGATGGCCGCATTGATCTGGCTGTGCATTCCACCAAGGATATGCCGACTGTTCTGCCGGAAGGTCTTCATCTTTCCGCATTCCTAGAGCGCGAAGATCCGCGTGATGCTTTTGTCGGTCGCACCTCCAAGCGTTTTCTTGATCTGCCGCAGGGGGCTGTGGTTGGCTCATCCTCGTTGCGCCGTCAGGCAATGATCAAGCGTCTGCGGCCTGATCTTCACGTGGTGATGTTCCGTGGCAATGTCCAGACACGTCTGCGTAAACTCGAAGAAGGCGAAGTGGATGGAACATTTCTTGCGTGTGCCGGTTTGCGACGGCTTGATCTGGCAGATGTTATCACCGATTTGCTCGATCCGTCGGTGTTTTTGCCAGCGCCGGGACAGGGTGCAATCGGGATTGAAACCCGTATTGGCGATGAAAAAATCGATGCACTGTTAAAGCCATTGGCGCATCATGACACGCATGTGGCGCTGGCCTGTGAACGTGCATTCCTTGCGACGCTTGACGGCTCTTGCCGCACGCCGATTGCCGGTCTTGCGATTGTGAATGGTGACACGATTTCATTTCGTGGGATGATCCTGACGCCGGATGGTCGTGAGGCGCATGAAGTGACGGCTGAAGGTTTGGCGTCCGATGCAGCCGAGCTTGGATCGGATGCCGCCAAGCGCGTGCGCGCGGAAGCGGGTCCAGATTTCTTTGAGGGCTGGGAGTAACATTGGCAGCTGAGCACAAGACAGGAACGCGCGGCCCTGTTCTGATCACAAGGCCCGAACCATCGGCATCAGTGACGGCAGCAAAGCTTGCCGCACTCGGTTTTTCGCCGGTTTTGATGCCTTTAAGCCGTACGGTTGCTCTGGAGTTTTCTGCCGCGAATCAATCCTTCGACGCACTTGCTGTGACCAGCGCCAATGCATTCCGGCATGTGCAGGACGATTTTCTCCGGCTTTATAAAGCATTGCCGCTGTTTGCCGTTGGTGAGGGCACGGCGCGTGCCGCGCGTGCAGCGGGTTTTGATCAGGTGATTGAGGGCGGCGGTGATGCCGTTCGTCTGGCGGCGAGCATGGCAGAACATTTGCCAAAAGGCGCACGGGTTTTTTATCTCGCCGGACGGATACGTCAGCCGATCTTTGAAGAACGTGTGCTGCAGGCTGGCCTTAAAATGCGGGTCTGCGATGTTTATAACGTCGAGCAGATTGGCTATTCTGATGATGAAATCAGAGCGCTTTTGCCCAAAAGTCCATTTGTCGCGGTTTTGCTTTATTCGGGCGTCGCTGCGCAGTATCTGGCTCGGATGATGCCGCAGATTGAGGCCGCATTTGGCTCGGATACGCAGTTTTTGTGCATTTCTGGCCGGGTTGCGGAGCAATTGCCGGAGAAATGGAAAACGCAGAAACGCATCGCCGACCATCCTGACGAGAAGGGAATTTTTCGTTTGGTTTCCAAACTTTGACTCTTTTGGGCGCAACCTTCCTTCATCTCGTGATTTTATCTGATAAGCTTCACAAAAATTCTTTGCACACCGAGAGGACCCATGGCGAAATCTGGCACTCCGCGGCATTCCAAACCGACCACCAAACCCGTGACGATCAGTCTTGATCCGTCGGATGTTAAACGCGTTGATGAAGCAGCAGCGCCGAAGGTGACGCCGGCTGCTGAGCCAGTGGGTGATGCAGCAGTGAAAATGGACCCCAAGCCAGAAGAAAAGCCTGTGTTCAAGCCGGAAAGCAAATCAGAAAAGCCACCCTTTACTGCCGGTGTGAAGCCAGAGGCGTCGCGTTCTAGCGTCGCTGCGTCAGTCCCAGCGCAAAAATCGGGTTCAGGCGGCTCTCACTTGCTGGCAGGTGTTGCAGGTGGTGTGATTGCACTGGCTGGTCTTTTTGCATTGCAGTGGGGCAATGTCGTGCCATCGCCCGGCGCAAGAGTGACCGCCGAACAGCTGGCCCATATTGAGCAGCAGATTGCAGATTTACGCTCCAATCCAGCGCCTGCGCCACTTGATGACGCCAGCAAGGCGCAGCTTGCAGATTTGCAGAAAAATGTTGAGGCAGCTGAAATCAAGGCGGAAGCCGTGGCCGCAACTTTGACAGAAGTTCAACAGCAGTTTGCGTCGCTTCCAAAGTCAGATGCCGCTCCCGTGGACATTTCGGCCTTGACGGAGCGCCTTAGTGCGCTCGAAACGCAGTTAAGTGATGCAAAGAATCAGGCTGATCAGGCGGCAGCTGGTGTTTCTGGCAACAGCGGCACAATTTCAAACCTTGAACAGAAGCTGGTTTCGCTTGAGGGCAAGGTGAGTGAAAACGCGCGCCAGCCCGATGCGTCCGTATTGATTGCTGCCAATGCACTGAAGACTGCGATTGATCGCGGTGGTTCATATAAGGCTGAGCTCGATACATATGCCTCGGTTGCTCCGCAGGATAAGGCAATTGAAGGACTGAATGCCTTTGCACATTCAGGTGTGCCGACAGTTGCTGATCTCAATGCATGGTTTGGGCCGGTCGCTAACAAAATCATCGCCACTGAAAACAAGCTGCCTGCCGATGCCGGTGTGTGGGATCAGCTGGTAGCCAGCGCGAAGGGGCTTGTCAGTGTGCGTCCGGTCGCGGGCAATGTCAGCGGCACTGGCGCAGGTCCGACAACGGCCCGCATGGAAGCGGCCCTGCATGCTGGTGATCTGGAGCGCGCGATTGCTGAATGGGAGCAGCTGCCCCCTGACGCGAAAGCTGTTTCGGCAGAGTTTGCGAGCCAGATGAAGGCGCGTCGTGACGCTGATGCGCTTATTCAGCGCGTCGTCACTGAAAGCATTAAGCCAAAGAACGCAACAGACGCCACGGCGCCAAACTAAGGAGCCGTTCATGCTGCGTGTGATTTTTTACTTCGCTATCGTTGTTGCTCTCGGTTTTGGTTTCTCATGGCTGGCTGATCGACCCGGCGAACTTGATGTCACCTTTGCTGGCAATCATTACAATGTGCCGCTGATTACTGCTGCCGCAGGTGTCGTGGCAATTGTGGCTGCAATTCTGATCCTCTGGTGGGTCATCAAAAGCACCATTCAGTCGCCTTACACGTTGCGCCGTCATTTTCGTTCGCGCAAACGCGACCGGGGGTATCAGTCGCTTTCAACAGGCTTGATTGCCGCTGGTGCCGGTGATGCAGAAGCTGCCCGCCGTATGGCAAAGCAGGCCGGTACCCTGCTTGATCCTGATCTGGAGCCGATGATCAAGTTGCTGGAAGTTCAGACGGCCATGCTTGAAGGCCGTTCGGATGATGCGCGCAAGGCATTTGAGGCCATGGTTGAGGACCCTGAAACCCGACTTCTGGGCTTGCGCGGACTTTATATTGAGGCGCAGCGCATGGGCGCACGCGAAGCGGCACGTCACTATGCGACAGAAGCCGCGAAACATGCACCGCAGCTTGAATGGGCGTCGTCTGCCGTTATGGGGCAGCTTTGCTCGGAAGGTGACTGGGATGGCGCGCTTAAATTGGTTGATGCGCGTAAACAGGCCCTCTCGCATAGCAAAGATGTTGTGAAGAAGGAGCGTGCAGCGCTTCTGACGGCCAAAGCAATCGCAACTGTTGATGTCGATCATGCAAATGCCAAGGCGATTGCGCTTGAAGCCAACAAGCTTGCGCCTGATCTGGTGCCCGCGGCTGTCGTTGCAGCGCGGGCATTGTTTGCTGATGGCGAAGTGCGCAAGGGGTCGAAAATTCTAGAGGCCGCGTGGAAGCGTGCTCCGCATCCCGATATTGCATCGACCTATATTTATGGTCGCGCTGGAGACACAGTGCAGGACCGTCTCAAACGGGCAAAGCACCTGGTGACGCTCAGGTCCAACAATGCCGAAGGCAGTCTGGCGCTTGCGCGGGCTGCTTACGATGCGGGCGATTATCGTCTGGCGCGAGAAAATGCCGATAAGGTGTTGCGCGGGTCGCCGCGTGAAAGCGCTTATCTTTTGCTGGCAGACATTGAGGAAGCCGAAACAGGCGATCAGGGCAAGGTGCGTCAGTGGCTTGCACAGGCGGTGAAAGCACCGCGCGATCCGGCATGGACCGCTGATGGTTATGTGTCTGAACAGTGGTCGCCTGTATCGCCTGTGACCGGACGCCTGAACAGCTTTGAGTGGAAAGTACCTGTCGAGCAGCTTTCACCGGTGATTGAAGTGGAGAAGCCCGAAATTGCAGCGGCTGTTGAAGATTCTGTTTTGACAAGCAATGCGATTATTCCGGCTGAAAAACTTAAACCGAAGCCGCAAAATGATGATGTGATTGAGGCGGAGGTGGTCTCGCCAAAGCCTGTTGAGGTTAAGCCAGAGCCCCAAAAACCTGTAATTCAGCAGGTCGAGAAGCCAGCATTTATCGATGCAGCCGGGCCGGACAGTGATGAGACGGACAAAAAACGGACGGCTCATATCATTGTGGATGACCCGGGTGTTGATGAAAGCACAGCATCGCAAAAGCCGCAAAGCGGGCTTCGTCTGTTCTGAATTGGCGCATTGGCGTGTAGATTGTTGCTTAAAGACCACGCGATGCCGTCTTTCGCTGTTGAAAGACGGCATCGTCGCTTTCCAGTCTTGTCTCATATTTCCATCCCGTTAGTTTTAAAGTTTCTAAAGAAGAGCAGACCGAGTTGGTCTTTTGCGGTTTGAGACTTGGCGAGGGTGAATGTTCGAGCGGTTGCTGGATTTTCTGAAAGAGTTGCCTGGAAGCGGTTTACGTGAGCGGGGCGAAAAGTTTTCCGACGATGATCCAAGACTGGCTGCAGCAGCGCTGATGTTTCACATCATGGATGCTGATGGTGATGCGCGTGAGGTAGAGCGCGCCAAGCTTTCGGTCACGCTTGCACAGAAATATGGACTGAAGGGCGATGCTCTTAAGCAGCTTCTCCGAGCTGCCGAAGAGGCTGATCAGGAATCAATCAGCCTGTCGGATTTTACATCTGTTCTCAAACGCCATCTCGACTATCAGGCTCGGCTCGATTTCATCGCCCTGATGTGGAACATTGTCTATGCCGATGGTGTTGCAAGCGAAGTCGAGGTTGATGTGATGTGGCGTGTTGCCGATCTGATTGGCATCAAAGCTGAAGATCGGGATCAGATTGAAACGCGTGTTCAGGCCGGGAATATCAGCGCGTCAGAAGCCTGACGCTCTGATCGGAAATTAGGTGCGCCCTTGCAAATTGCGCGCTTTGCGCAGTTGCGGGAACATCGCGGCCCACGCAGCCGCAACAGCGATGGAACCTATTCCGCCAATAACAACGGCAGGTACCGCACCAATAGCCGCAGCCATAAGCCCGGCGCGGAATTCACCCAGCTCGTTTGATGCGCCGACAAACACCATATTGACCGCATTGACGCGTCCGCGCACGTGGTCTGGCGTCCAGAGCTGCATCAGCGTTTCGCGGATATAAACGCTGATCATATCGGCAGCACCGGCAAGAGCCAAAGCGATAATCGACAGCCAAACGAGTGTCGACACGCCAAAGATGATATTGAATAAGCCAAATAGACCGACAAAGACGAACATCACTCGACCTGCATGATCGCGGATCGGGTGACCTGCAAGCCAGATCGCGGTCAGGACGGCACCAATACCGGGTGCAGAGCGTAGCAAACCTAATCCCCATGGTCCGAGATCGAGAATGTCACGGGCATAAATCGGTAAAAGCGCGACCGTGCCACCAAGCAGAACAGCGAAGAGATCAAGCGAGATGGCGCCCAGAACAATCTTTTCTTTCCAGATATAGCGGAAACCAGCAAGCATGGAGGTAAGCGAACGCTCCTCCATCGTCGTATGTTGCCTTGGTTTTGGGATCGAGAAAATCAGGACCGAACCTGAAATCAGAAAAACTGTTGCGACACCATAAGCTGCAAGATGTGAGATACCATAGAGCAATCCACCGGCAACCGGGCCGACAATTGTTGCTACCTGCCAGGCTGATGAGTTCCATGAAACTGCATTGGCAAAATCTTCTGTCGGAACGAGGTTTACAACTAGAGAGGCTGACGATGGTCCAAGAAATGCGCGGGCAATCCCGAACACCAGAAGGGCTGCGAAGACAATTATCGGCTCGAAATCACTCAACAGCGTGAGCAAAAGCAGAAATGCAGTGACACCTGCTTCCAATATGAGCGACAAGCCCATGACAAGGCGTCGGCCAAACCGGTCAGCAGCGGCACCCGTCAACAAAACCAGCAGCAGGGCGGGTAGAAACTGTACGAGCCCTACCATGCCAAGATTGAAGGCATCGCGGGTTTGGTCATAAATTTGCCAGCCGACCGCGACGCTGACGATCTGAACGGCAAATGCGCTCAGGAAGCGTGCGGCCCAATATTTTTTGAACGACGTATGACGGAATGCGGCATAGCGATCCGCATGGGTGGCATCAGTGCTGGGGGACATTGCTCAGAACATCTGTGAAAGGGAGTTCTGTCTTATAGTAATTTATTGCGAGCAATGATCACTTTTTCTTGGAAAATCGAAACTTTTGAAAGATCTGGTGTGGTTTGCTTTAAAACACATAGTTGAAAAATAAAAAGACCGGTTTGACCCGGCCTTTTCGATGATTGCGCATAAAAAACAAACAGATAGAGCATTTCTAATGATTCAATGAAAACTGGAAATGCTCTAGGGATGCTGATCAGTCTTTACCGAGTAGGCCTTTCCAGATAATTGCACCGATCGCAGCCCCAAGTAGTGGAGCCACCCAGAATAACCACAGCTGGCCGAGCGCGTTGGTTTCGGCAAAGAGAGCTGCTGCCGCTGAACGTGCTGGATTCACCGAGGTGTTACTGATGGGGATAGCCACGAGATGGATCAGCGTAAGGGAAAGACCAATGGCGATCGGTGCAAAGCCTTTTGGCGCAGAAGAGGATGTTGAGCCGAGAATCACGATGAGGAAGAATGCTGTGAGCACGATTTCCACAATCAATGCAGAAGTTAGGCTGTAGCCGCCGGGTGAAAGTTCACCATAGCCATTGGATGCAAAGCCACCAACTGTGAAGCCAGCCTTGCCTGTGGCAATAAGATAGAGAATTGCCGCCGCGGCAATGCCGCCCAAAACTTGCGCGACCCAATAAGGGATGAGATTTTTGGCCTCAAAACGACCGGCGACCAGAAGGCCGAGCGAGACGGCTGGGTTAAAATGGCCACCGGAGATGCCACCAACGGCGTAAGCCATTGTCAGGACCGTCAAGCCAAAAGCAAGAGCGACACCGGCAAAGCCAATGCCGAGCTCAGGATATGCAGCAGCAAATATGGCGCTGCCGCAGCCGCCGAAAACAAGCCAGAATGTTCCGAAAAATTCCGCAGACAATTTATTCAACATGGAAGTCCCCAGTGTTGGTGTCGTGATGATGCCAATGCGAATCAATTTCTCAAATATATATCTATGAATTTATTGCTTCAATTGCATTTTATAGGACTTATATTTAATCAATATTTCTAATATTTAATATTTTAATATAAATTACATTTGTATTGATGGAGATTGCTTCAATTGATGGTGAAATATTAAATATACTTTATAAATCCGTAATTTAGCCGCCTTTATGCCTTAATTTAAATCGTGTTTGTTTTTGGCGAGTATATTGCGGTAATGGGTGAGCACGGGCTATAAGAAGCTTGTTCAGGCAGATAATTGCGATGAAATCGATCTAGGTACGCGGGTGTTTCGTGGGGCGTTTTAGGGAGTTGCCAGTCTTGAATAGTCAATTTCAGGCGCGAACATGCAGATTGGTTTTACAATCGGCCATGGTGATTGGAATCGGTGCGGCTGTTTCCGGGTGCACCGCGACGACGTGGTCAGAAACGGTCAGGATCGATAGCAGGCCACCAATGCCAACGGAATGTGCAGGCTGGCAGAGGATTGATCTTAAACAGCGCACGACGATGATTTTGTTGCGGGAAGACGCGCGCCTCGTCACTGACATTGACTCTCATAACCTCAAGGGCCGTAATCTGGGCTGCTGGGAATAATTAACATCGGCTTTCGTGGATAATTTGCATCGTTTATTCCGCAATTATTTTTTGCGGAGTGATTTGGTGCGTCCGCTCCAAGATTTGCCCAATTTTTCTGCGTTATAGAAAATCAAATCTCTCGTAATTTTTACAGGTGATTTTAATATAATTAACCTCACATTAACCATGGGGGTTAAAGGTCATTTTAAATTAGATTTCATCCGCAGCACCGATTGGTGGGCGGACAATTCAGAGAAGCGCAGCGGTGATACGTTTTGAGAATGTTGGCCTGAGATATGGCATGGGGCCAGAAATCCTGAGGGATGTCAGCTTCCATATTCCACCGCGCTCATTCCAGTTTCTGACTGGCCCGTCAGGCGCGGGCAAGACCTCGCTATTGCGACTGCTGTTCATGGCGCTGAAGCCAACTCGTGGACTTATCAATATTTTCGGCAAAGATGTTGCGCGTCTCGACCATAAAGCTGTGCCGTTACTTCGGCGCCGTATTGGAATTGTGTTTCAGGATTTTCGTCTTCTCGATCACATGACGACCTATGAAAATGTTGCGCTTCCTTTGCGTGTACGTGGCAAAGAAGAAGCCACTTATCGTCATGAAGTCGAAGAGCTTTTGCATTGGGTTGGTCTTGGTGATCGTATGAACGTGCTGCCACCTGTCCTTTCAGGTGGAGAAAAGCAGCGCGCGGCGATTGCACGTGCGCTGATTGATCAGCCGGAACTGCTGTTGGCCGATGAGCCGACAGGCAATGTCGATCCTCCACTTGCAAAGCGTTTGTTACGGCTTTTCGCTGAGCTTAATCGTTCGGGCACCGCGGTTATTATTGCGACGCATGATTTATCTTTGATGGATCAGGTGAATGCGCGCCGTATGATCATAGAACATGGACGGCTCGATATTTATGAATAATGCGCGCAGAAACAGCCAAAACGCTTTCGCGAAAGCCATGACAGATCTCCGCATACGCTTTGAAGATCTCAAAGATATGCTGCTGGTGCGCATCGGTAAACGCAGAAAGCGTCAGGGACCAAATCCCATTGTTCCTGATGGAAGTGTAACCGGAACAGCTTTGGTCACCGTCATTGCGATCATGACCTTTCTTGCTTGCCTCACGCTTGGCGGTGTCACCCTTGTGCGAACATCGGCTGCGCAATGGCAAAGCCAGATTGCACGTGAAGCAACTATCCAGATCAGGCCTGTCGACGGGCTGGACATGGATAAGGCGCTGTCGGATGCCAGCAGCATTGCTCGCGGTTTTTCCGGGGTCAAAGACACCAATATTATCGACAAGGACGCAACGGCACGGTTGCTTGAGCCATGGCTTGGCAGTGGTCTGAATATTGACGAATTGCCAGTGCCGCGTCTTGTCGTGGTCACGATCGATGAAAACGCGCCGCCGGATTTTGAAACCATGCGGACGGAGATTTCGCGCGCTATTCCAAGTGCCAGTTTTGATGATCATCGCACCTGGGTCGACAGACTTGTTTCGATGGCCAATACGACTGTGCTTATAGGGACTGGCGTTCTGTCACTGGTTATTGCTGCCACGGTTTTGACGGTGATTTTTGCCACGCGCGGCGCGATGTCAGGCAACGGCCATATCATTGAAGTTCTGCATTTTATCGGCGCAGAATCAAAATTCGTTGCGCGTGAATTTGAATGGCACTTCTTCCGCACGGCGCTCAAAGGTGCCTTGTTTGGCGGCGGTGCAGCTATGTTTGTGTTCTTCTGCTTTTCCTGGTGGGCATCCCGACGCATGGGAACACCGGCTGGCGATCAGGCCGCGGCGATGTTTGGCAATTTCGCGATTGGTCGTGAAGGCTATATCGGTGCTGCAGCAATTATCATTCTTGTGAGCTTTTTGACGATGCTGACAAGTCGGCTGACGGTTGTTCGTCAACTTGCGACGATGGATGGTCCGGGAGTGCGGGCTGAATGACAGCTTTTTTTGCTCATACCGATCGCAAATCGCGAATTCCTGGCAGCTTTCCGACATATCGCCGCAATGGTAGCTATGATGGCAAGTCGAACGAACACGCAGTTGAATATCGGGAAAGCAATGATGCAGCGGCACGCCAAGAAGCAGGGGCGCATATGGGCGCTGTGGTATGGCGCCGCAGTAGCACTATTGACGCGCCCTCTGGACTTGCACTGGCGGGCGCTAAATTTCTATGGTCGCTTTTAATGCGTGTATTCCGTCGACTTCAGCCTGTTTCCATTTTTCTGTTTTTGGTGATTGTCGCCTTTCTGATCGGCTTTGTTGTGTTCAGTGAGAAAGTGACAAGCATGCAATCGCCTGCATTGGATACGCCTGCTGATGCAATTGTCGTTCTGACAGGTGGCCAGTCGCGTATTCAGGCGGCGCTTGACCTTTTGAAAAATAAGCAGGGCAAGCGACTGCTGATCAGTGGCGTGCATCCTTCGACCAATGAAAAAGATTTGCAGCGCGCCACACATACGGATGCGAGCCTGTTTAACTGTTGCGTCGATCTTGATCGCTCAGCGCTGAATACGGTGGGGAATGCGACTGAAAGTGAACGCTGGATACGTGCCAACAAGTATCGCCGCGTGATTGTTGTTACGAACAATTACCACATCCCACGCAGTATTCTTGAGATGTCATCGCGGATGCAGGACGTGGAATTCGTGCCTTATCCGGTGGTCAATGGTGAGAAGCGCGCTCATAGCTGGGTTGCTGAAAGCGATACGCTGCGCGTGCTATTTATCGAGTATATTAAATATATTGGCGCGGCCATTCGTGTGGGCGGAGCGAAGATTTTCGGCGAAGCTGCCTAATCCTTTCGTGATCATGCGCAATTGATCGTCTTGTGCAACGATTTCCTTATGGAAAAATTTCGGCTTCCTGATATATCGGGTGCCGCTGCTTTCTCACAAAAGCATTCAATTTCTCTGCTTAGTTGCTCCAGATGATAAAATGTGGGGTGATGGGTATAACCAAGGTTATCGCCGATACGATGCTTCTCTATCTGCGCTCCATTTTGTTCAATCTCGCTTTTTACATCGGCACATTCGTGCAGATGGTTCTTTACACACCATTTTACTTTTTGCTTCCGCGCAAGAAGGCATGGATCGTACCCAAGACATGGGCACGCGTTAATTTGTGGTTGCAAAAGTATATTGCAGGCACGGACTACGTGATTGAAGGCCTCGAGAATATTCCTGAAGGCGCTTATATCGTCGCGCCAAAGCATCAGTCGGCATGGGATACATATGCGTTCTTGCCGCAGCTGGATGATCCGGTTCTGATCCTTAAACGGGAATTGATGCGGATACCGCTGTTTGGCTGGTATGTCGCAAAAATGGAAATGATCCCGGTCGATCGTGGATCGCGCGTAAAGGCGTTGCATTCGATCACAGTTGGCGCGCAGAAGGCGATTTCTGAAGGCCGTCAGATTCTGATTTATCCCGAAGGCACGCGTCGTTCACCGGGTGCGCCGCCAGAATATAAATATGGTATCGTGCATCTTTATCATGCGCTCAAACTTCCAGTTCTGCCTATCGCGCACAACGCCGGGCTTTACTGGCCGCGCCGCAAGTTTTTTCGCTTTCCCGGCACGATCCGTTGCAGGGTCTTGCCGCCTATTCCAGCAGGACTGGAAAAAGAAGAGTTTCTGCGTCGTCTGATCGAAACGACGGAGACGGCTTGTGATGAACTGCTCGTTGCAGCAAGTCGCGATGTGAATGCACCACCTATGCCACCAACAGCCGTGCAACGGCTGAAGGAACTCAGTGAAACAACCACAACTCCCAAATAACTCGATTGCGCTTTGTTACGGCAGAGGGAACGACAATTCGTCACGTTTTGTTGAAACTTCGTTTTTCTTGCACGCAAACATGAAACCCGTTATCAGAGCGCGACACGAAAGGACCCATCATGAATATCGATGCTATCTCGATTGGTAAGAATCCGCCAGAAGACATCAACGTAATCATCGAAGTGCCAGTTGGCGGACAGCCGATCAAGTACGAGATGGACAAAGAAGCTGGTGCCCTGATTGTGGACCGTTTCCTTTATACGCCGATGACCTATCCGGGCAATTACGGCTTCGTTCCGCATACGCTTTCAGAAGATGGCGATCCGATTGACGTTCTGGTGTGCAATACCCGTCCGCTGATTCCGGGTTGCGTGATCAACTGCCGTCCAATCGGCGTTCTGGTCATGGAAGACAATTCCGGCAAGGACGAGAAGATCATCGCAGTTCCTTCGCCAAAGCTGACACAGCGCTACGAAAAGGTGCATGATTATTCCGATCTTCCGGAAATCACACTCAAGCAGATTGCGCACTTCTTTGAGCACTACAAAGATCTGGAACCCGGTAAGTGGGTTAAGATCGGTGACTGGGGTGATGAAGATTACGCACGCAAGTTCATCGTTGAAGCGATTGAACGCGCTAAGAACAAGTAACCAGCCTTATATGATTTATAAAAATGCCCGGATGAAAATCCGGGCATTTTTGTTTACCATGTCGCTTTTGCTTCTTACAGAAGTGCTGGAAGCAGCGTCGTCCACATGAACTGGCGGATGAAGAAGATAATCAGCAGCAGGACGATCGGCGAAAGATCGATGCCACCGAGATTGGGCAGGATATTACGGATCGGACGCAGAACCGGCTCAGTAACTTTGTAAAGAAACTCGCCAATCGATGCGACGAAACGGTTGGAAGAATTGACGACGTTGAACGCATAGAGCCATGAGAAAATGGCACTTGCGATGATGATCCACGTATAGATATCGAGCGCCAGATCAATGGTGCGAAACAATGCGATCATAAAAACTTCTCCTTGAGAACTTGCCGAGATGTAGCGGTTGCATTGGGCAAGAACAAGAGCTGGGATACCTGTTTCTTATACTGATTACATGAACCGGGCTGGTGACATCAGCAACCGAGCTGTGTATCACTTTCTTTAAGTACGGGACCGTCGGCATTTCTTGCCCGCAATTCTGTGCGCCTCATAACGTCTTTTGCTGATTACGGAACGGCGATGAAGCTATTGGGTGTCTGGCCCCTTGTGACCGAAAGAGTTTGCAGTTTTCACGGCGCTAGAATGGTCTGGCTTGCGAGAATGCAACGCAAAGGGCTGGGGTTTAAGTTCTCAGAAAACAATTCTCAGCAGGTTCCGTTCTGGCAGATCCAGGGCTATAATGCCAGAATTGGGATTTCATTCGCTGTGGGCGCTTTCATTTTTGCGATGGGAAGTGTCCTTATGTTTTGCGCTCTTCGCTGGCCTCAGCTGGCTAATCTGACCAATCTGACTTTTTTTGCAGGCTCCATCCCTTTCACCATTGCTGCTGCGCTACAACACTTTCAATCGGCCAATGCTCAAGATTTTAATGCTGCATTATCGCAATCAATTGGTGAGCGTAAAGGCTTGTCGATTATCGGATGGCATCCGCATAGTGCTGGATGGCTTAGTTCGTTCACACAGTTACTCGGAACATTTGCTTTCAATATCAGTACATTTAATAGCATCGCTGCGCCTGGGTCGCCTGAATTAAATGTTCTTGAGATATGGGCACCTAATTTCGAAGGATCTGTCTTGTTTTTGATTTCAGGCTATCTTGCCTTTGTTGAAGTTGGAAACAAGCACTGGAGTTGGCACCCAAAGAGCTTGTCCTGGCAGATCGTATTTATCAACCTTTTGGGCTGTGTCGCATTTATGATCGCAGCGATTACGCCGACGTCGCCGGACCGAGGCGATGCGCTATGGTTACTCAGCTATTCAAATACGCATACGCTAATCGGAGCTTTATATTTCTTTGTGGGCGCTGTGCTTCTCATCCGGGAAAGCCACGAAGCTAAGCCGAACTGAGACAGGGCGCTTATCAGATAGCATTTCCGCTTGTTCTGCCTATTAGTTCGTTGACGTGCTCAAGTGCGTGATCGCGTACACGCATATTCCGCAAATGCTCGATAGTGTTTGAAACATAATCGATATTCGCGCCTGAATCGCCACGAGCTGATGCAACAATCGCGGCTGCTTCTTCGGCTTTGAGGGATCCTGCATATTGAATATGCGCTCGGTCTGCGACATAGGTGACAGCCTTAACATCGCGACCATCTGCAAGGCGCAGACGCAGCCATTTCTCATGATAAACGCGATTGGACATTTCACGCTCGCGTAAATAAATCATGACTTCATCTGTCATCTCGCCCGGTACACGGAACGCAATTCCAAGGCAGGAGCCGCCTGTATCCAGACCGAGCACCAGGCCTGGATGATCAGGCGTTCCGCGATGAACATGTGAATAGATGCAAAGGCTGCGCCGATAACCGTGCAGGCGTGCGCGCGCGGTTTCTACATGTGCGAATCCCGGTCGCCACATAAGGGAGCCGTAACCGAATACCCAGAAGTCATTCATATGCTGATTGTTGGTATGGTTTGTCATGGTGAGAATCAATATACGTTTAAATATGGCGCGTTTTTACCAGCAATCTCAGGATATACTGCTTTTTTTGATGTGCGAAACTTCACAAGACTCAATCCTGCCATAATATAGCCACCTGTTGGGAACAGCACATTGACTTATGTTGCGTCAGGTTTGCAAACAATCAACATCTTCCGCTAACAAAGTATTTGATTAAAAAGGTTTTTTTAATGGCGCATGCTGGGACTCAAACCAAAAAATCCAGAAAGCGTCCGATTACGATTGCGATTATCGTTCTGGTATTGATAGCCGCCTATACGGCTGGGTGGTTTTATGTTGCCGATAAGATTGAGGTGCGCGCTAAAGCTGACATAGCCAAACTGGCAGCGCAGGGCGTTGGCGTTCAGTGTGAAAACCTGCACATGGGTGGCTACCCGCTTCGCGTGAATGTGGTTTGTGCCAGCATATCATGGCAGAAGCCTTCTGAAGGTATGGCGCTGCGCGCCGGGCGATTTACCTCTGGTTCTCCGGTCTATGCGCCACACTCACTGAGCAATGAGTTGGTGGGGCCAGCTTTTGTAGAATTTCCCGGTGTTCAGCCGCTCGAAATCAATTGGGGAGCGTTTACTTCCAACACGCGTCTTGCACGACCTTTTCCAACCGAGATTGAGCTAAACGCACGAGACGTTAAGGTCGGATTGCGAACCGAAACCACGACCACTGAGCAGATTAGCAAGCTTGAGCAGATGAATTTCCGCATGAGCAATGAGGAAGGTCAGCTCAAGATCAATGGTCGTTTCGCTGGATTGAAGCTTGAACCCTATATTATTGGCAATGCCAAAAGCCCCGAGATTGACGGTCTGGTTGATTTAGCTGTTGTGGATGCAGCGACGTTCCTTGCTCCAAGTTCCGCGCCATTCAACGAACGGATGCGCGGTCATAGCGGGGTGATCAATCAAGCATTTCTCTCGATGCCAAATGGCGCAATGTTGACGGTCGCCGGGCCTTTTTCAGTTGGTCTGCAAGGCGAAATTGATGCTGACCTGAAAGTTACCATGGTCAACTCGCAATCTTTCGCACAGGCTGGACAGACGGTGTTTCCAGAACAGGGCGGTAATATTGCCACTGCCCTTTTCGCTCTTTCCGCTATGCCGAAAGACGAAAACGGCAACCCTGTTATTGATATCACCGTTCGTAAGGGTAAGGCCAGCGCTGGCTTTATCCCACTTGGGCGCTTGCCCAACCTATAAAGAAAAGGGCAGTATCACATACTGCCCTTTTTTTATTTCTTGCCGCTTGTTTGTGAGGCTGCCTGACGCCCGAAATTCGGTGCATCGACTTCCTGACCGGCATCAATGATGCTGCGGCGTACAGCCCGCGTGCGGGTGAAAAGATCAAACAGAGCTTCACCATCGCCCCAGCGGATCGAGCGCTGCAACGAGGCGAGATCTTCCGAAAAACGCGCCAGCATCTCAAGGATCGCGTCCTTGTTATGCAGGCAGACGTCTCGCCACATAGTTGGATCTGATGCAGCTAGACGTGTAAAATCGCGGAAGCCGGATGCTGAATATTTGATGACTTCCGATTTTGTCACCTGCTCAAGGTCGCTGGCTGTACCAACGATGTTATAGGCGATGATATGCGGAAGATGAGAAACAATGGCAAGCACCAGATCATGATGCTGCGGGTCCATCTGATCAAGGCGCGAGCCGCAAGCCGTCCAGAATGCGGAGAGCTTGTCTATGGCCGCTTGGTCCGTGTCTCGCAGTGGCGTGAGAATGCACCAGCGATTGTTAAATAGCTCTGCAAAACCAGCATCAGGACCAGAATATTCCGTACCAGCAAGCGGATGGCCCGGAATGAAATGCACATTCTCAGGCAACTCCGGCTGCATCTGCGCAATCACCGAAGCCTTCGTCGAGCCAACATCGGTTACGATAGCGCCTGGCTTCAGATGTTCAGCAATCTGTCTGGCAACGGTGCCGGATGAACCGACTGGCACCGATACGATAACGAGATCGGCATCTTGAACGGCTTTTGCACTATCGGTTGAGTAGCTGTCGCCGAGGTTTAATTCCTCGGCGCGCTTTAGTGTTTCGGCACTGCGTGTTGCAATGGCGATATGATTGGCAAGGCCTTCACGGCGAATGACGCGCGCCAGCGATGAACCGATGAGTCCGATACCGATAAGCGCGATTTTTTCAAAATGGATCGTGGGCATCGTCTTATTTCAGAAACTCGGTCAGAGCTGCCACAACGCCACGATTGGCCTCTTCCGTGCCGACCGTCATGCGCAATGCATTCGGGAAGCCATAGCCGCTCACACGCCGCAGAATATAGCCGCGCTTTGAAAGCCACTCATCCGCTTTATCTGCAGAATGTGCGGAATCTTCCGGGAAATGAAACAACAGGAAGTTTGTAACCGATGGTGTGACACGAAGCCCGAGCTTGGTGAATTCGTCTGTGAGCCATGACAGCCATTTTTCATTATATTCGACCGACTTCACCACATGAGCACGGTCGCGGATTGCGGCGGCACCCGCAGCGATTGCTGCCGAGTTCATGTTGAAAGGCCCACGGATACGGTTAACCGCATCAATGATGTGCAATGGCGCATACATCCAGCCGATACGCAGGCCCGGCAGACCGTGAATCTTCGAGAAGGTACGGGTCATGACGACATTTTCGTTCGACGACACCAGTTCAAGACCCGACTCATAATCATTGCGACGAACATATTCTGCATAGGCAGCATCCAGCACCAGCAGAACGTTCTTCGGCAGACCTGCATGAAGACGGCGCACCTCCTCAAACGGCAGATAGGTGCCGGTCGGATTGGCTGGATTGGCAATGAAAACGATCTTCGTGCGTGGCGTTACACCAGCAAGGATCGCATCGACATCGATGCGCTCGTTCTTTTCCTTTACCGTCACAGGCGTTGCGCCTGCGCCAAGCGTCTGGATTTTGTAAACAGCAAAGCCATGCTCCGTGATGATGGCTTCATCACCGGGTGCGAGATAGGTCTGGCAGATCAGGCCAAGCAATTCATCCGAGCCATTGCCGCAAATGATATTGCCGATGTTAAGCCCCTGTGATTCCGCGATTGCCTCGCGCAACGCCTGTGCCTGACCGTCTGGATAAATCGCAAGCGTATCGGCCAAATGCCGATAGGCCTCGATTGCATGAGGGCTGGCGCCGATTGGCGTCTCATTGGAGGAGAGCTTATAGACCTTTGCAACGCCTTCGACGTGTTCCTTGCCGGGTACATAGGCTGCTATATCGAGCAAGCCGGCTTTAGGCTGGGGACGAGAAAGGTCTTGCGTATTGGTCATGATTTTGGCTCCGCCAAAAGGACTGATGTTAAGGTTGCGTAGCGGGCATAAACCTCTGTCGCGTTCAAGTCGAGAAAAACCTTGCTGTGAAAGGTTGCAGCGCTATTTTGGGGGGTCTTTTAATGCAGTTTTTCTCAACCCGCTGACCGGAGTTCCTTGTGGAGCGAGAACCGGCACGAAGACACGACGCGAGGAGCGTTGTGCGACAGGCAGACCCTGATAGAGCCGCTTCTGTGCTTCGACCACCAAAACGCCTGAAAACAGTGGCCAGAGTTTGCGGCCAATTCCTTCAGTTGCCATGCAAGGACGCATCATCCAGCGGCGTTTCACGGGTGGGAAATGCAGCGCATTGCTGATTGTATTGACGCTAAAATTTGCCTCGCGCAGTAGCGCGGTCAACTGCGTGCGGCTATAGGGCCGGCCACTGCCAAATGGCGTGCGGTCGAGACGTGCCCACACGCCACGCCGGTTTGGCACGACAATAACGAGCCGTCCGTTCGGGGCCAGTACACGCCACATTTCTTTTAGCGTTTCCGAAGCGTTTTCGGCATATTCGAGTGCATGAACCATCAACACCCGGTCGATCGAAGAATCAGGCAGCGGCAGTTCTTCGTCGAAGACAAGCGCTGTGCTTGATTTGCCCGATGATGGCCATGCGACAGCACCCTGTCCTGCAGGCATGAATGCGAAGCTTCGCTCTGTATCTGCGCTGAATCGATCGAGATAGGGGAGGCTATAGCCAAGGCCTACGAGTCGTTCACCCGGGACGTGCCCCCATAGTGCCGCAAGCGCCATGCGAATGGATCGCTCGGCGAGATGGCCAAGGGTGGTTTCATAAAAGGAGCGGAATTCGATAATGTCCGGATGCATGGCAGGCACGCTATATCAAATCGATGAAATGGCAAATGAATATGCGCACTTCAGCGGTTCTCTAACTCGTGCACTGCAAAAGGGTGCATTTTTCTGAAAGCATGCTATAGAGCGTGCCTTTCAGAGCGAAGTTATGCTTATAAATCAGGAGACGCAGCAGATGCCTCAGGTTGGCGGAAAAACCATCGACGTGCTTTTCAGCCCGGAGGAAATCGCTGCGCGTAATCTCGCGCTGGCAAAAGAAATAGCAGGACGTGATTTTCACAATCTGCTGACGATTTCGATCCTCAAGGGGTCGTTCATTTTCGCAGCCGATCTTATTCGTGCTATGCATGATGCTGGAGTTGAACCGGATGTCGAGTTCATTACCGTTTCAAGCTATGGCAAGGGTACGACCAGCAGCGAAGTGCGTCTGCTGCGCGATATCGACAGCGATGTGAAAGATCGCGACGTTCTTCTGATTGATGATATTCTCGAATCAGGCAAGACGCTCAAGTTTGTCCGTGAGCTGATGATCGAGCGTGGAGCGCGCAGTGTGAGTATTGCCGTTCTTCTCGATAAAAGCGTGCGCCGCAAGGTGGATCTGGATGCCGATTTCGTCGCTTTCGAATGCCCGGACTATTTCGTTGTCGGCTATGGCATGGATGTCGCGCATTCGTTCCGCCAGCTACCTTACGTCGGTCACGTCCGGGACTAACCCAGAGATTTCGGCTTTAACGGCCTGCAAATGGCGCTTTCCTGCGCTTCCGGTGCTCACGTACTTTAAGTACGCTGCGCGCCGGTTCTCGAAAATCACCATTTTCGGCACGTTATAACCAAAATCTCCCGCGGCTAATGGTGTACGTTTTGGAAAAACTGATCTCGCTTTGATCAGTCGAACTGCAACAAACGTTGAAGATATTCTTTTTCCAGCTGTGGTGTCAGCGCATCGCCAAGTTTGCGACGGATTTCATCCAGAATCTCGCGGGCGCGCTGAATATCAATCTCGCCGGGAATCTTGACGCCATTCTCATTCGACATGCCGTTGCTGCCCTGCTGACGCCCGAGCGGATCGCGGCCATTCTGTCCTTGTCGCCCGTTCTGGCCTTCACCTTGCTGCCCCATGGCTTGCTGCATTTGCTGCATCATATCGCGACCACCGCGGCGCAGAGCCTCCAGCGCATTGCCTTGATGGTCTCCGGCTTCAGTGCTTTGATTGCGACCAAGAGCGTCAGCGGCATTACCCATGGATTTGTCTGCGTCAGAGAAATCCTTATTGGGGTCTATTCCCATGCCTTTCAGGTCTTCGCCGAACTTTTTCAGTTCTTGCTGAAGTGCTTGCTGCTGTTCTTGCAGCTTGCGCATAGCTTCAGCCAATTCCGAAGATGTTTCACCCGACTGGCCGCCTTGCTGCGATTCGCCTTGTCCCATCGTTCCATCATCACCGGGCAGCAAATCTTCATCGCCAAATTGGTCGCTTCCATATAGCTGCTGCATCTGCTGATCGAGCTTGAAAGTCTCGTTCATCATCTGTTGCTGACGGCGCATCAGATCGCCCAGCTTGTTCATCTGCTGCTGCATCTGATTGGGCTGACCCTGACCTTGCCCCTGTTGGCCCGCTTGAGACTGTTGCCCCATCTGCAGATTGTTCATCATATCCTGCAATTGGGACAGAAGCTGTTCAGCCTGATCGCGCGAACCCTGACGGGCCAGATTTTCAATCTGGTCCATCATGCGCTGCAGATCCTTATCGGTCAAAACACGGGCATTCGGGTTCATCGGCTGGTTTTGCGCATTTGGATTTTGCTGCTGGCGCTGCGCAAATTCGCGCAGGAATTGCTGCATGGCTTCACGAAGTTCCGCAGTCAGCTTTTCGATTTCTTCCTGTGATGCACCATTTTGTAGTGCATTACGCAGGGCTTCCTGTGCCTGACGCAGACGCTTCTCTGCGGCCGACAGATTGCCGTCTTCAATGCCGAGTGCCACCTGCCACATATAATCCGCTGTATCGCGCAGGGCATTGTCACCTGTTGCCAAGCGCAGACGCGTACGGATGGTCACGAGGCCGAGATAGTGCGCTTTGTCCTTAATCGTCTCTTCCGGGCGGACCATCAGTGCTGACAGCATATCGCGCACATGATCACGCTGCGTTGCATCGAGTGCGAGAATCCGGCGCTGCTCTGCAACAGCCTTAGCAAGCGGATTAGAGAAAGGCCGTTCCGGGAGCGTGATGATCTTCGTCTCACTGCGTCCGAATTTTCCTGCTGCATCAGTTGCAACCAGCGTCAACGCCACTTTCTGGCCAGCCCATGGGTGTTGGGTCAGGTCTTTGGAAGTCGTCGCTTCTTTGGTTCCGCGACGCGGCAGTGTAAGTGGCAGGTCTGGCGCGCCATAGAGCGGCGCCGTTTCCTCGTCCTCGTGGTCAATGTCGAGCGGAACTATTTCGCCATAGGCTTTGACGGCACCGTAATCGTCGGAAATTTCATAGCTAAGCTGCAAAGTGCCGTTTAGTGCGTGACCCGGCTCTTTGCTGAAGCGTATAGTCGGTGGATTGTCGGGCGTGACAGCAAAAGTCCAGCGGGCATCTATGCCGGAAAGATTGAGCGTCTGGTTCTGTTGCAGATCATAACGGAAATTCCGGCTATCATCGAGGCTTGTTTTCTGGTCGTCTTCGCCTTGCTTTGGTGCAATGGGCTTAATCTCTGCGCGATGACCTGTGGCATCGGTGGTGGTTAGCCTTTCGGAACTGCCGCCGATGATACGGATATTGACGACGCTGCCCTGCGGCACTTCTATTGGCTTTTCGACATTTGCTTCATCGAGCGCCGTGCTGAGGAATATCGGCGCACGACCGGTATAGGATGGCGGCGTTACCCAGGCATCAATGCGCGCAACGGCATTTGCCGAACCGGCACGGACATTAAATGCATCAGCAATCTGACCGCTATTCGGGCTGAGGCTATAGGCGGCGGAAGTCACGAACAGCAAGACCACGACAGCGCGCAGTGCATAAGGATCGCGCTCAGGGATGTGCGGACGTGGAACACCGGATTGCAGGTTTTTCAACCGCTCGGCCATGCGACGCTGATGCTCACGCCAGAGGGCTATGGTGAAGGGATCGTTGCCTCCGGTCGCCATCTGGCCAGTCTGGACGGCCAATGGCTCGTGGATCAGTCCATTCACATCTTCAATGCGGGCGGTGACCGCATCATCATCTGGCAGACGAAAGCGGAAAGGCAGATACAGTGCAATTAGCCCTGCAAGGCCAAAAAGTCCAAGCACGCCCAGATGCAGCCAGCGCGGCATGAGCGCAAAAAGCCCAAGCCAGCTCAGGCTTGCAAAAAGCGCGATCAGCAGAATCAGCGGCAAAACGAGTGGCCATGCCCGCTCAAAGCTGATCGTCAGAAAACTTTGCAGACGCAGGCGCCGAAGGGCCGCACCCTCGCCGGAAAACAGGCGGAAAAACGCATCGCGCTTGCGGATTGGCAAGTCTTTGCTGTCTTTTGTCTGTTGTGTCATCGGGTCTTTCTGATGCGTGTAACGCCTATGGTTGTTTCATAGAATAACACGCATCATGGCAAAGGCGAGGCTTTGGTCCCAATTAGAGCGCGTTTCGATCTGATTAAATCAGATCGGCGCTCTAATCATTGTTTTCAACGCGCATCTTTTCCGAAAACCGCTTCACACTTTTTGGGATGCGCTTATAGCCAGTCCGGCACGGAATCGAGCGCCAGAAGCTCTTCATAGGTGCGGCGTGGACGGATGACGTGATAGCGATCACCATCGACCAGCACTTCGGGGATCAAAAGACGGCTATTGTAGGTGCTGGACAGAACGGCACCATAAGCGCCCGTCGTGCACACGGCTATCAGATCACCCGAAGCGGGCTTTGCCACTTCACGATCAAGGCCAAGATAATCGCCCGTTTCACAAACCGGACCAACAAAATCGGCGCGAATGCGAGGGGCATTATCTTTGGTTTCCAGAACAGGCTTGATGTCATGGAAAGCTTCGTAAAGGGTCGGACGGATGAGATCGTTCATCGCTGCATCAACGATGATGAAGTTCTTGGCGTCGCCTTCTTTGACGAAAATCACTTCTGTGACCAGAAGACCAGCATTGCCGACGATCAAACGACCCGGCTCAAAGACGGTTTTGAGGCCCAGCGGCTTGATGTGCTTTGCAACGATTTCCGCATAGGCCACAGGGAGCGGCGGCGGGTTGTTATCGGTGCGATAAGGAATGCCCAAGCCTCCGCCAACATCGACGTGGCGGATGTTGTGACCGTCGGCACGCAATTCCTCAACCAGCTGCGCCATCAGCGCAAATGCATTGTCGAAAGGCTCAAGATCAATGATCTGGCTGCCGATATGCATATCAATGCCAACGACATCGATACCGGGAAGGCTTGCAGCACGCGCATAGGCCTGTCGGGCTTTTACACGTGGAATGCCGAATTTGTTTTCGGATTTGCCCGTCGAAATTTTGGCATGGGTCTTTGCATCGACATCAGGATTGATGCGCAAAGATACCGAGGCGACCTTGCCTGCCTTCACCGCACGAGCTGAAAGGATTTCAAGCTCTGGTTCGGATTCGACGTTGAAGCAGTAGATGCCTGCTTCCAGCGCGAAATCCATTTCATGCGGCGTCTTACCAACGCCGGAGAACACGATCTTGTTTGCCGGAATACCTGCGGCCAAAGCGCGGCGAATTTCGCCTTCCGAAACCGTGTCAGCTCCTGCGCCAAGCTTGGCAAGCGTCTTGAGAACAGCCAAATTGGAATTGGCCTTCAGCGCATAGGTCACCAGCGTATCCATATCGGCGAAAGCTTCGCTAAAAACGCGGAAATGGCGCTCAATGGTTGCACGGGAATAGACGTAAAAAGGCGTGCCAACCTGTTTTGCAATCTCAGGCAGGCTTACATTTTCGGCATGAAGAACGCCGTCACGATATTCAAAATGATTCACGGGAAACAATCCGAATGAGGGGATTTACAGGATTTTGTCGAGGATGAAAGGCTTGTCTTCCTTCGGTTTTTCGACTGTACGACCCTGTTCATTGGTGATGAGCTGTGCTGGCGGTGGCTCAAGTGGGCCTTTACGTCCGCAAGCGGCAAGAGTGGCAGCAAGGGCTGCGATCAGAAGCACGGAAGAAATGGCGGAGCGGCCTGTCATCAGCTTTGGTTCCCGGAATTTTTGGATGGGTCAGGTCTAACCCAAAATATCAGAAAGTGAAATCACTCCTTTAAGAGTGACTTCACCAGAATGGTCAGCTTACGCCTTCGCGATGCGATTTTTCCAGTAGGCAATCTGTTTGCGCACTTGCTGTGGTGCGGTGCCACCAAAGGACTGGCGGCTCTCAACCGACTGCTCAACCGTCAGATAGCCGAAGATCGCATCGGTAATGCCTGCATTGATCGACTGAAGATCTTCAAGCGTGAGTTCTGCAAGATCAACCTGTTTGCTTTCAGCCAGAGCAACAGCGCGGCCGGTGACATGGTGCGCATCGCGGAAAGGAAGGCCCAGTTCACGCACCAGCCAGTCAGCCAGATCGGTGGCAGTCGAATAGCCCGAACCAGCAGCTTTTTTCATGCTTGCAACATTGACGGTCAGGTCACGCACCATGCCGGACATGGCAGCGATTGCGAGTTCGAGATTTTCGGCAGCGTCGAAAACCTGCTCCTTGTCTTCCTGCATATCCTTGGAATAGGCGAGCGGCAGGCCCTTCATGATGGTCAGAAGTGCTACAAGCGAGCCGTTGATGCGGCCGGTCTTGGCGCGAACGAGTTCGGCAGCGTCCGGGTTCTTCTTCTGAGGCATGATCGACGAGCCGGTCGAGAAAGCGTCGGACAAGCGCACGAAGTTGAACTGAGGGGTTGACCAGATGACGATTTCTTCAGCCAGACGCGACAGATGGCCCGCGCAGATGGCTGCGAGTGACAGGAATTCCAGCGCGTAATCACGGTCGGAAACGCTATCGAGCGAATTGCGGGTTGGCTCGCGGAAACCGAGCGCCTGAGCCGTCATATGACGATCAATCGGGAAACCAGTGCCTGCAAGGGCTGCGGCACCGAGAGGTGATTCGTCCATGCGTTCAATCGCATCGCGTACGCGGGAAAGATCGCGGCCAAACATTTCCACATAGGCCATGCAATGATGACCAAAAGTGACAGGCTGGGCGGTCTGTAAATGCGTGAAGCCCGGCATGACAGTTGCCGCATGTTCTTCGGCACGTTCAAGAAACGCGTTGATAAGGCCTTCAAGCGCGACGGCAGTCTTTTGCATTTCCTGCTTAACCCAGAGGCGGAAATCCACCGCCACCTGATCATTGCGCGAGCGGGCTGTATGCAGACGTCCGGCAGATGCGCCAATCAGATCGGCCAGACGCGCTTCGATATTCATATGAATGTCTTCGAGCTTGCGCGAGAAGGTGAATTGGCCGTCTTCGATCTCTTTGAGGATGGTTTTCAGGCCGTCTTCGATCTTTTTATGATCGTCTGCCGCAATGATGCCTGTCTTTGCGAGCATGGCAGCATGGGCGAGCGAGCCTTGGATATCCTGCGCATAGAGTTTGCGGTCGAAGCCAATCGATGCATTGATCTCTTCCATGATCGCATCGGGTCCTGAGGCAAAACGGCCGCCCCACATCTGATTGCTTGATTTTTGTTCGCTCATGCTCGTATGCCTCGAATGCAAGACTAGGAAAGAAGTGACGCGAGATGGCAAAAGACAACGATAAGGCTAAGTCAGGAAATCGCAGGATCGTCTATCTTGCCGCTCTGGCCGGTGTCATTGCCGGTATAGGCGCGGTATACGTGATGGAACGGCCTTCTGGCAATGCTACACCCAGCAAAGTTTACGTTCAAAGTGACGAGGCTTCCGCACAATGTGCGTTAAAGGCCGATAGTCTGAAGAGCCTTGATCAAGCTGCAACCGGAAGTGTTGCTGCTATGCGTGCAGCTGAAAAGCCGATTTCAGTGGCGCATATTGCGTCCACTGGACCAGATGGCAAGCAGATGACGCTGGGTGATTACAAGGGCAAAACCCTGCTTGTGAATCTCTGGGCAACATGGTGTGCGCCTTGCCGTGAAGAAATGCCGGAGCTGGATAATTTGCAAGCGGCAAAGGGCGGAAGCGATTTTGATGTGGTTGCTATCAATATTGATACCGGCTCGGACGAGAAGCCAAAGAAATTTCTCGAAGAGATTGGCATCAAGAGCCTGAGCCTCAACCGCGATGCCACCATGTCGAGCTTCAATGAATTAAAGCGCAAAAATCTTGCATTTGGCCTGCCTGTGACATTGCTTGTCGACAAAGACGGTTGCCAGATTGCATCGATGAACGGTCCGGCTCCATGGGATGGTCCGGATGCAATCAAGCTGATTGAAGCTGCCCAAAAACTTTAGATAGACAAATATCTTGTTTGGTGGCTTCCTTAACCTCACAAAAGGGGGAGATACCAATGAGTCTGGAAGTCTGGCTGGCATTTTCTGCTGCTTCAATTGTTATGCTGATAATTCCGGGGCCAACCGTTCTGCTGGTCGTGTCTTATGCACTGGGACAGGGCTGGAAAGCGGCACTCCCTATGGCCATTGGCGTGGCGCTTGGTGATTTCACTGCCATGACGCTGTCTATGCTGGGGGTTGGTGCTTTGCTTGCCGCCTCTGCAACGGTCTTCACTGCCGTTAAATGGATTGGGGCAGCCTATCTCATCTGGCTTGGCATAAAGCTGTTTCGAGCCGGTGGCACCATGGACGCCAAAGCGCGGCACGATGAGGTCAAGCCAGTGCGGATGCTGCTTCATGCATGGCTGGTGACAGCACTTAACCCCAAAAGTATCACGTTTTTCGTGGCGTTCCTGCCGCAGTTTTTAAGCCCAAATCGCGATTTTCTCACGCAGATGCTGGTCTTTGAAAGCACGTTCCTTGTGTTGGCATTTCTCAATGCTTTTGCTTACGCGCTGATTGCCACACGCGCCCGTCGTTTCTTTGCCAACGAACGGGCGTTGCGCATTTTCAATCGTGCCGGGGGTACAATGCTTATTGGTGCGGGTGTGGCGACGGCTTCGATCCGTTCAAGCTGATTTGAAACCAGCACGCTTGAGCTGAACAATGGTCAGCTCAAGCGCAGACAAAAAGGCCGAGCGGTCTTTTGGCGAAAATGGCGCCGGTCCGCGCGTCGTTTCGCCTGCTGAACGTAGTGAATCCATCAGATTGCGCGTGGCAAGTGTGTTGCCGATGGTGCTTTCTGTATGCACTTTTCCATTGGGGGAGATCACTGATGCCCCCATCTCAATCGACCGGCTTACCAGCGGAATATCTGCCGTAATGACAATGATGCCGGGACGTGAATTTTCAGCAATCCAGTCATCCGCCGCATCCAGCTTGTCGGACACGATGACGCGTTCAACGCGTTCCGCATCGCGCGGTATGGCGATGTAGCTGTTGGCGACGAGGACCACCGGCAGATTGTGCCGTTCGGCGACGCGATAGACTTCCGCCTTCACCGGGCAGGCGTCGGCATCAACAAAAATGCGGATTGTATCGTTCTGAGTGTCCATGCTTTTTCATAGGCAGAAGCGAGGCATTTGGCAAATTGATCGCAGCAATCAGATTTATGCGATAGCGCAATTCTCCGAACCGGATTAGAGCAGGCGCCAAAGAAAAGAGTCTCTGATCATGGCTACCCGCTTTTTTCCGATTATGTTTGTGCTGCTCTGGGCCACTGGCTTTATCGGGGCGGGGCTTTCAATGCCCTATGCAGAACCATTCAGCTTTATGGCGGTGCGGTTCTCGATTGCAGCAGGCATTATGATCCTATGGGCACTGGCAAGTCATAGTGTGTGGCCACGCGGCAAAACACTGCTCAATGCAGCCATTGTCGGCTGCCTTATTCACGGCGGCTATCTTTCGGCGCTTTTCTGGGCCGTGCATCATGGCCTGCCAGCCGGTATGTCGGGACTTGTGGCTGGTCTTCAACCGATGTTGACCACGCTGATTGCAGCACTTCTTCTCGGAGAGCGGGCCAGTGGACGGCAATGGCTGGGGCTGCTGATTGGTTTTCTTGGTGTTACGATGGTGGTTTGGCCGAAGTTCTCTGGCCATAGCGGTGTTGATCCGCAAAGCCTGATTGCAGCCTTTTTGGCAGTTCTGGCGATCAGCACCGGCACAGTGTGGCAGAAGCGTTTTGGCACAGCAGCGGATTTGAAGACCGGGACTGCGGTGCAATATATTGCGGCCGCAGCAATGACCGCGGTTTGTGCTTTCGCCTTTGAAACCCGTATTATGGTCTGGTCGCCACAGCTTATCTTTGCACTGGTCTGGCTGACGCTTGCGATCTCCATCGGTGCAATTCTGGCACTTTTGGTGATGATCCGCGAAGGCGCTATGTCGAAGGTTGCGTCCCTGTTCTATCTGGTGCCGGGCACGGCTGCGATCATGGCCTATCTGATTTTCGGCGAAACTCTCGGGCCAATTCAGATCGCGGGCATGGTCGTGACGACGCTTGGTGTGGCGCTCACTACTTTGCGTCGATAAGTTCGGGCTGCTGTTCGCGCTTGCGGAAAATCATGATTGCGGCGTTGATTTCAGCGCCAATGATGAAGATCGCGGACAACATGTAAAGAAACACAATAGCCACCATAATAGAAGCAAGACCCGCATAGGTGGTGACGTAATTGGCAAATGTTTCGAGATATTTTGCAAAGGCCGTTGCTGCGGCCAGCCAAGCAACGAGCGTGATGCCGATGCCCGGAAGAATGTCACTCATGCGGCGTTTTCCGGCGGGCAGCCAAATATGCACAATGAAAAGTGCCAACACCAGAACGATCACCGCAATCGTATAGCGCCAGATGGCAATTGTGCCAGTGAAGGGCGCGATGTCTGGAAACCATTGTTCGGCGAGACGCACGGCAAGCGGTGCCAGAACCAGCAGAAAGCTGATAGCCATTAGGCTGATTGTGCCGATAAGCACAAAGCCCAGGCTTTGCAGACGACAGAAAATGATCGAACGCTGGTCGGTTACACGATAGGCGCGGTTGAGCGACATGCGCAAAGCTTCCACACCATTGGAAGCAAAATAGGCTGCCGCGATCACACTCAATGTCAGAAGTCCGCTGCGCTGAACCGTCAAAACATTCATCACTTCATTGGCAATGGGGGCCGCAATGTTGGACGGCCACATATCGAAAATGACATGCACGGCATTATTGGCAAATTCCTTGGTGCCAAGAAAACCAGCCAGTGTTGTTGCGAAAATCAGGAATGGAAATAGCGCCATCAGTCCGGAAAGGGCGATGTGCGAAGCAAAAGCCCAGCCGTCGTCGGTGCTGAAATGCCAGTAAACATCGTAAGTGACCTGACGGAGAAAACGTTTAACTTTTCGCATCCGTAGATTTTTTCCTTCGGTCGACCGACATTCATTCCAAGCGTTTAAATCTAGTATTAGATTCAATATTGCAAGGGCATAGCGGTTTTAAAACTAATGTGGTGGATTTGAAGTTCCTATCATTTGTGTTGCATTCACGTTTAGGAACTTCAAATCCGTAAACCACACTAGATTCAAAAGTTTACTCGTATGGCTTAGAACCCGAAATTCGCTCTGGAAGCTGCTCAAAAGTGATACGAATTTCGGGTTCGCCATACTCGGACGAATCAAGCACTCTGACGAAAAATAGGAGCGGAATCCGTATATGGTCGTGGAAATTGCAAAGCGCAGCATTCTTATAACCGGCTGTTCTTCGGGTATTGGGGCCTATTGCGCAACGGCTTTGCATGAGGCTGGTTGGCGTGTGTTTGCGACTGCGAGAAAAGACGCAGATATTGCTGCACTCAAAGCCAAAGGCATTGATGCGTTTTATCTCGATTATACGGAACCGCAATCCATTGAAGCGCTGGTTGATGCCGTTTTACGCGCTACCGATGGCAGGCTTGATGCACTTTTTAACAATGGTGCCTATGCGCAACCGGGTGCCATTGAAGATTTGCCGGTCGAAGCATTGCGTGCGCAATTCGAGGCTAATTTCTTTGGCTGGCATGATCTGACGCGCCGTATCATTCCCACAATGCGCGCACAGGGGCAGGGCCGGATTGTGCATTGTTCGTCTATTCTTGGGCTTGTGCCGATGAAGTGGCGCGGTGCTTATGTGGCATCGAAATTCGCGCTTGAAGGCTTGATGATGGCGCAACGCATGGAACTGGAAGGGTCGGGCATTGAGGTGTCGATGATCGAGCCGGGTCCAATTGCATCACGCTTTACCTATAGTGCAGCAGCGCATGCGCGGACCAATATCGATCTCGAAAATTCGGTGCATCGCGAACTCTATCAGCGCCAGATGGCAAAGTTAGAGGGTGGCGGCACGAAATCCAAAAACAAGCTTGGCCCGGAAGCGGTTTACGCGGTACTCAAGCATGCACTCGAAGCACCAAAGCCGCGTCCGCATTACGCAGTTACGCGACCGGCGAAACTGGGTATTCTGGCACGACGTCTGCTGCCGTCACGCTGGCTCTACAAAATGCTGTCCGATCAGTCTTGAAACCAACAAGGCAACGGACAATGGGAGGAATATAAATGGATTTCGTCTTTAAGGCAGCGGCCACGGTCGCCGCGATTGCTGTGGCAATCGTATTGATTATTGGCCTGCGCAATATGATGCGTGGTGGCGACGGTAATTTCTCCAACAAGATGATGCAGTTGCGTGTTCTGCTGCAATTTGTTGCAATTCTGCTGGTCGTTGGGGCAATCTATTTTGCACGTCAGGCAAGTGGACAATAGCAAATGGTCAAGCTCAACAAGATTTATACCCGCACAGGCGATGATGGCACCACCGGCCTTACATCCGGTGCGCGCAGACTGAAATCCGATCTGCGCGTGGAAGCCTATGGCACGGTTGATGAAACCAATGCCTGTATCGGCTTGGCGCGGCTTCATACAAGTGGCGCAGATCATGGCCCTATTGATGTGATGCTCATGCGCATCCAGAATGATCTGTTTGATCTCGGTGCCGATCTTTCAACGCCGGATGATGGGGAACCGCTTGCCTATGAACCGCTGCGCATTGTTGCATCACAGGTGACAAGGCTTGAATCTGACATCGATTATTTGAATGTTTCGATTCCGCCTTTGCGTTCGTTTATTCTGCCGGGTGGTTCGGCTGCTTCTGCCGCGTTACATCTGGCGCGCACGGTTTCGCGCCGTGCCGAACGACTGATGGTAGCGCTTGCAAAGGTTGAAGGCGAAGTCGTCTCAAAAGAGGCGTTGCAATATATCAACCGCCTCTCCGATTTTCTGTTTGTCGCCGCCCGCGCCGTCAATGATAATGGCGCGAGGGATGTTCTTTGGGTGCCGGGCGCCAATAGGTAAAGTTCAGACGCCGCGCTTATTGCCCCAGATTAGCACATGAAGCTGGGGCAGGACGCGCGCTTCAAACCAGCGATCTTCCATCACCTTGTTGATCAGCCATTCCATGCGGCTCATGATGCCGTTTATGTCGATGCTGGCTTCGTCATCTTCCGGTGGTGGTGGCGTATGATTTCCTGGCTGAAGATAGATGGCCAAATGCGGATGACGGGCCGATGCAGCTTTTGCAAAGGCATAATCCGCATCATCAAAGACCACTAATTTCAACACGACCTTTGGTTTTGATCCTGCCGTATCAATGCAGGCGGCGAGCGTCTGCCAGTCGGTTTCCATGCCGCTTGAAGGCGGTTTTGGGCTTAACACCAGTGTATCAAGTCGTGCAAACCAGTCTTTCGCGACCGATCCCTGCGTTTCCAGTGCAAAGCGATATCCCTGCATGTGGCCATGATCAATCAGCGGCCCTAATGGTTGAATAGCCGGATTTCCGCCAGAAAGTGACACTGTTATTGGCCTTTCACCTGATAATGCCGTCACTTCCTGCCATATGGCATCAATGCTCATCGGCTTCCAGTCATGGCGAAAGCGGCTTTCAACAGCATGCAGACTGTCACACCATGCGCAGCGGTAGTCGCAGCCGCCCGTGCGCACAAAAACAGTCGGCTCGCCGCTTAATACGCCTTCGCCCTGAATGGTTGGACCGAAAATCTCGCTGATGCGGATTTCAGGATGCTTGTTCATTGTTGCAGGAAACACGGTTGCAGACGTTCTGGCCGATATTCCGCCCATGTTTTGGGCGTCTCGCTAACCCTGACCGCCGTCACTTCCTGCCAGCGGCTATGACACCACTCATAAAGGTGACGCGCCAGAAATTCTGCCGTTATACGGTTGTGTCCGAGCACGTCATTGAGATGGCGATGATCGAGCTCATCATCGATATAGCGCTTGAGCGGCGCAAGCTCGTGATAGTCGCGGACAAAGCCATGCGGATCGAGATCATTGGCGGATAGTTCTACTTCCACGATGTAGTTGTGTCCATGCAACCGCGCGCATTGGTGATCGGCGGGAAGCTCTGTCAGCTGATGCGAAGCGGAGAAATGGAACTCCTTGGTGATGCGGAACATCAGGCGTTCCTTTTCTCGATTGCGGTATGCCAGAAATCAGCATCTGCGTAATATGTGGGATCTGTGACACCAGCGAGATGAAAGGCTTCGCGTCGTTCGACACAGGTGCCGCAACGTCCGCAATGATGGTCTCCGCCTTTGTAGCAGGACCATGTCGCTTCAAACGGCGTTTTGTATTTCGCACCGTCTGAAACGATGTCGCTTTTTGACTTGTGCACATAGGGCGCAAGCAGCCGGACATCAGCATAACCTTCCAGCGCATGGTTTTGCATGGTCTGGAAAGCGTCGATAAAGTCGGGACGACAATCGGGGTAGATAAAGTGATCACCACCGTGAACGGCGAGCGCCACGGCATCAGCTTTCTGTGCGGCTGCCACACCGAAAGCAATGGCCATCATAATAGCGTTGCGGTTGGGAACGACGGTTATTTTCATCGTTTCCTCGGCATAATGACCATCGGGAACATCGACGTCGTCTGTGAGTGCTGAGCCGGTCAGGCTGGCACCAATGGATCGAATATCGATGATTTGATGAGGAACGTTAAGCCACTTTGCGCAGGCTTCAGCAAAACTCAGTTCCTTTTTGTGTCGCTGGCCGTAATCGAAAGAAATAAGGCCAGTGAGCTGATGTTCCGCTGCGATTTTATAGCTGAGCGAAACGGAGTCCAATCCGCCGGAGCAGATGACAAGCGTCTTCATAGTTTGAGTCCTTGTTTTGACCGGGTAGGCTGCGACCGGATGTTTACGCTGCACTCCTAGCGCATGAGGTATGGCTTGTAAACGCCACGAAAATGGGAGGGCGCGGCATGAAGAAATTAAACGGGTCGACTGGTGCCAAGTCGTCAGGCGGCTTTCGGATAGACGTTAGTGCGAAAACGGAATGACTATCTGTCAGAATATATTCATTTAAATCGATATTGCCGCCCATCCACGATTGACGCGCACGTCAACCGTCTTTAGGTTTCGTGCCGGTTCCTGATGCTGCGGGGAAATGCTGGCTTTGACGGCGTTTCTGTCAGCAGCGTTGTCATGTCGGATTCTGACATGCGGGCAAAGATTCATGGCGGCATAGTCAGGCCGCAAAAAGTCATTGAAGAGGTAATCGCGGATGAAAGTCCTTGTCGCAGTAAAGCGGGTTGTAGATTACAACGTAAAGATCCGTGTTAAGGGTGATGGTTCAGGCGTTGAGCTTGCAAACGTTAAGATGTCGATGAACCCTTTTGACGAGATCGCGGTTGAAGAAGCGATCCGTTTGAAGGAAGCTGGCAAGGTCACGGAAATCGTCGTGGTTTCGGTCGGTCCGGCACAGGCGCAGGAAACACTGCGCACCGCGCTCGCCATGGGTGCGGACCGCGCAATCCTCGTGAAGACTGACGAAACCGTGGAGCCGCTCGGCGTTGCCAAGGTTCTGAAGGGCGTGGTCGAAGCTGAACAGCCAGACCTCGTGTTCCTCGGCAAGCAGGCAATTGACGACGATGCCAACCAGACTGGCCAGATGCTTTCTGCATTGCTCAATTGGAGCCAGGCAACTTTTGCATCGAAAGTTGAACTGGGCGATGGTTCTGCCAAGGTCACGCGCGAAGTCGATGGTGGTCTTCAGACCATTGATGTGAAGCTGCCTGCGATTGTCACCGTTGATCTGCGTTTGAACCAGCCGCGCTATGCTTCGCTGCCAAACATCATGAAGGCGAAGAAGAAGCCGCTTGATGAAAAGTCGCCTGCTGATTTCGGTGCTGACATCGCTCCGCGTCTCAAGGTTTTGAAGACCGAAGAACCGGGCGGCCGCAAGGCTGGCGTGAAGGTTGGTTCGGTTTCCGAGCTGGTTGAGAAGCTTAAGGCCGACGGCGTATTGTAAGAGATCTGAAGGGACAAACTTATGGCTATTCTTCTTATTGCCGAACATGACAATGCAAGCCTTTCCGATCAGACTGCAAAGGCGCTGACTGCTGCTGCCCAGATCGGCGGCGATGTCGATATTCTGGTTGCAGGCAAAGGCGCGAAAGCGGCTGCTGATGCCGCAGCTAAGCTTTCCGGCGTTCGCAAGGTTCTGCTTGCTGAAAGTGATGCACTGGAAAACCGTCTGGCTGAGCCATTGGCGGCAGCCATCGTTGACTTAGCGAGCAATTACGACACGATCATTGCACCAGCAACGACGTCCGCCAAGAACGTGCTGCCGCGCGTGGCAGCACTGCTTGATGTGATGCAGCTGTCGGAAATCATGGAAGTTGTGTCCGCTGACACCTTCAAGCGTCCGATCTATGCAGGCAACGCAGTCCAGACCGTTCAGTCGACTGATGCCAAGAAGGTCATCACGGTTCGCACGGCTTCTTTCTCGGCAACGGCTGAGGGCGGTTCGGCTTCGGTTGAAAGCGTGAACGCTGCTGCTGATCCGGCGCTGTCGAGCTTTGTTGAAAACGCGTTGTCGGATTCTGATCGTCCGGAACTGACCTCTGCCAAGATTATCATCTCTGGCGGTCGTGCGCTTGGTTCGTCGGAAAAGTTTGAGGAAGTGATCCTTCCTGTTGCTGACAAGCTCGGTGCAGCAGTTGGTGCCAGCCGTGCAGCGGTTGATGCGGGCTATGCGCCAAATGACTGGCAGGTTGGCCAGACGGGCAAGGTGGTTGCGCCTGAACTTTACATCGCAGTTGGTATTTCCGGCGCGATCCAGCATCTCGCGGGCATGAAAGACAGCCGCGTGATCGTGGCGATCAACAAGGACGAAGAAGCGCCGATCTTCCAGGTGGCTGATTACGGCCTCGTCGGTGATCTCTTTACCATTCTGCCAGAGCTGCAAAAAGCGCTCTAATTTTCTAAAAAGGCGACAAGTCACTCTTGTCGCCTTTTTTATTCGCTAAATCGCACAGATTGCGCGATGACCTTGCATTTTTCACCTTTAACTGGCTTGTTAGGTGAGCTTTTTAATAAGCATGAATGCGTAGCATGGAGGAGTCGATACTGTGGCAATCAAAACGGTAGGTATTGTTGGTGCGGGTCAGATGGGCAGCGGGATTGCCCATGTGTGCGCTTTGGCAGGTTACGACGTGCTGTTACACGATGCCGCTGCAGATCGGCTGGAAAAAGGTATTGCCACGATCAATGGTAATATGGCGAGGCAAGTCGCTTCGGGTAAGCTGGAAGAACAGCAACGCACCGATGCTATGAAGCTGATCCGTGCAGCCAACACCATGCAGGATCTTGCAGGCGTTGATTTGGCGATCGAAGCGGCGACGGAAGACGAAACCATCAAGCGCAAGATTTTCGCTCAGCTTTGCCCTGTGCTCAATCCTGAAGCAATTGTTGCAACCAATACGTCATCGATTTCGATCACGCGCCTTGCATCGACGACTGATCGTCCAGAGCGTTTCATCGGCATTCATTTTATGAATCCGGTTCCGATCATGAAGCTGGTGGAACTGGTGCGCGGGATCGCTACTGACGAAGAAACATTCCGCAAGTCCAAGGATTTTGTGACTGCGCTCGGCAAGACAGTCACTGTTGCCGAAGATTTTCCGGCCTTTATCGTAAACCGCATTCTGCTGCCGATGATTAATGAAGCGATCTACACGCTTTATGAAGGTGTGGGCAGTGTGGAAGCCATTGATACGGCGATGAAGCTTGGCGCCAACCATCCCATGGGCCCATTGCAGCTTGCTGATTTCATCGGTCTCGATACATGTCTATCGATTATGCAGGTTCTGCATGATGGCCTGGCGGATTCAAAATATCGCCCATGTCCGTTGCTGGTGAAATATGTTGAAGCCGGATGGCTGGGTCGTAAGACGGGGCGTGGCTTTTATGATTATCGCGGCGAACACCCGGTTCCAACGCGCTAGAGCACATCCCGAAAAGCGGAACCCGTTTTCGGACCAAGATGTGCATAAAAAAATGATTAGAACACCGAGCTGATTCAATCAGATCTGCGCTCTAATTAAAGCCTCAGCATTGAAAAAAGCCGGTGTATTCATACCGGCTTTTTATTTGTGGCTAATATCCCACGCCTGTGGAAAACCTGAATATCGTTACCGTTAACTTAACCTTAACCATACGAGTTCAGGGGTTGTTCATCTTTAATTGTTAAAGTTTTCATTAAGATGTTCGGAAGCGAAAAGCATTGCCTTAACCCTATTCGGGCTGGTGCTGGACATCATTTTAGAAAAGCAATTTGGTGAAGAGGTGAAGACGATGAACATTATAGTTCAGCTGCGTGACAGCGTTAATGTTATTCGTGAATTCGTCGCACCAAGCTACAGGCCCGAGCGCCATTACATGCGCGGTCCTGGTCCGGCTTGCGCGGCACGCACAGTAAACTGAAGATTGAGACTCCCGTAGCAGGGCCACTGAGGTTCGTGCGCGAAGTGCAAGATTTCAGGCAATAGAAAAGCCAGAGCGGGTGACCGCTCTGGCTTTTTATCTATCAGTTTCTTATTCGAGACCTTCAAAGAGTGCCGTCGAAAGATAGCGTTCTGCAAAGGATGGAATGATGATGACGATGTTCTTGCCCTTGTTCTCAGGTCGTTTGCCGATTTCAATAGCCGCGGTAAGTGCTGCACCCGACGAAATGCCAACCGGAATGCCTTCGAGACGCGCAATCAGACGCGAATTCGCGAAGGAATCTTCATTTGAAACAGTCACGATCTCATCATAAACGCCGGTATCCAGCGTCTTTGGTGCAAAGCCAGCGCCGATGCCCTGAATCTTGTGTGGGCCAGGTGTGCCGCCCGAAAGAATTGGCGAATCCTTTGGTTCGACTGCAACGACTTTGAAGGATGGCTTGCGCGCCTTGATGACCTGACCAACGCCGGTGATCGTGCCGCCAGTGCCAATGCCGGAAATCAGGATATCCGCTTCGCCATTGGTGTCGTTCCAGATTTCCTCGGCAGTTGTAAGACGGTGAATTTCCGGGTTAGCCGGATTTTCAAACTGCTGCGGAATGATCGCATTCGGATTGCCTTCGGCGATTTCTTCGGCCTTGGCGATTGCGCCCTTCATGCCTTTCGAGCCTTCGGTGAGAACAAGTTCTGCACCCAACAACTTTAGCAGCTTGCGGCGTTCAACCGACATGGTTTCAGGCATGGTGAGCACGAGGCGGTAGCCCTTGGCAGCTGCTGCAAAAGCAAGCGCAATGCCGGTATTGCCGGAGGTCGGCTCAACGAATACGGTTTTACCCGGAACAGCTTTGCCTTGTGCTTCCAGTGCTTCGATCAGAGCAAGACCGATACGGTCCTTGACGCTCGCCAATGGATTGAAGAACTCAAGCTTTACCAGCAGGTTGGCTTCTACGCCGTTTTCCTTGGCGAATTTATCGATGCGGACGAGCGGCGTGTTGCCGATCGTGTCGAGGATAGAATCATAAATGCGCCCGCGTCCCGCAGCTGCGCCGCCTTTTTCGCCAAGTGGCTTGCTCATGGAAAAATCTCCTTTTGTTTGGGACGAAGTTTAAGAGGAAATTGCGCAAAAGCATAGCTGGCTCTGTGCTTCGGATTGCTAAAATTTGGAATTTTATTCTTTAACATCGATGAGAGTAGAATATCTTTTCACGCTGTTATGCGCGGACGGTGCGCACCATGATTTGTTTGAAAAAGACAATTCATCACTCTCAAACCACTCGTTCTCTCTTTCGATAAGCTCTTCGTGTCTATAAGCTTTTCCTGTCTGATTGATCCACATCAATGCCCTTTTTCATAGCGGCGCGCATGATTGGATCGTGATCACATACAGGAGGCTTGGGCTGTGTATAAGAAAATTCTGATTGCTACTGATGGTTCTGAACTTGCAGATAAAGGCGTCGAACAGGGCGTGGCGCTTGCAAAGCAGTTTGGTTCGAAAGTGTCGCTGGTTTCTGTGACTGAGCTTCTGCCATCCTATGGCATTGTGGTTGCTGCCGAATGGGCTTCCAGCCCTGCTGCATTTCAGGAGTATCGCGAGGCAATCACCAAAGCGGCATCTGAGCTTCTCGCAAAAGCGAAAGCCAAGGCAGAAGCTGTGGGCGTTGAGGCTGAAACTTTGCACATTGAAAACCAATCTCCGGCACAAGGCATTATCGAGGCGGCACAAAAGACTGGGAGCGATTTGATCGTCATCGCATCGCATGGCCGCCGTGGCGTCAATAAATTGCTCTTGGGCAGTCAGGCGGCTGAGGTTCTTTCTTTCAGCTCGGTGCCGGTTCTGGTGATCAAGTAGTCAGGTAATTTGCACGATGGCGAGTAGACGGTTCTGTTCGCTCTTAGTCGCTTAAGCGTCTAATGCCGCAAGAAGATTGCGGTCTATCTCTGTTTGGCACGGCCCACGACCAGGCAGCGCTCATAAAGACTGGCAATTCTTTGCCAGTCTTTCAGTCTGCCAAACATAATTTCGATACGATTGCGCCGCTTCTATTGGCGCTCCTCATAGTTGTTAGGCTTTTTACGGGTTTGCACCTTGGGTGAGCCCATGGTTGTGCAGAAAAATGGGGGCAGGCGCGACATTTGTCCTGCACTTGGCCAGTAAAGATTACGCATCGATCAGTCTCTTCAAGCGAAGCTGGATCAGTTCATAACTGTCAAATCAATCGGGCCTGAACCTAACCACGATTACCCAAACGCATTCCCAAGACTACGGCGATATAGCCGAGAACGATACTCAACGTTAAATACAATAATGCCGACAGCATTCCGGTCGTTGACCCTGCCATTAAAACATAGGCACCGTAAACAAAGCTGGAGAAAGTCGAAAGCCCACCCATGATGCCAGTCGCTACCAACGTGTTAACACCTTGGCTGAGCGTACCTTTCTGATAAAGGCTGGTCGTAAGTCCGAGCAAGAATGATGCTATGATGTTAGCGAGAAGGATTGACATTGGAATCCCGTCTGAAAGCGTTGGCACGCCCAACATCAGAAATTCACGGGAAATAGCACCGACGGCACCTCCCACGAAAACCAATATGATTGTGTTCATCATCGCGCCGCCCTCAACCTATCCAACTTGCTAGCGTGGCACCGAATGCCGCCGCAGCCAGGCCCGAAATCACAGATCCAAAAAGATATACGATTGCCAAACCCTGATAACGCTCCCGCGCCAGCTTTACAGCATCCAGCTGCATCGAACTGAATGTTGTATATCCGCCGAGAAAGCCGGTCAGAGCGCCTGCCTTCAATATATTGCCAAAGCGGTCATCCCATTCGACAGAAAACAACACTGACAGAAAGCCTATAACAAAAGCGCCTGTCACATTGATCATGAATGTTCCGAGTGGAAACTTACCATTATAGCTCTCGTTAGCCAGTTTACCGACCCACCACCGAAACAATGAGCCAACGCCGCCTCCTAGGCTCAGGACTCATTGCTTTCCGAGCCAGAATATAACGGCTGCTGCAAGATCTATTGCTGCACGGAACACAATCGGGCAGCGATCATAACGGGTAGCAATTCTTCGCCAGTCTTTCAGTCTGCCAAACATGATTTCGATACGATTGCGTCGCTTGTATCGACGTTTGTCATACTTAATAGGCTTCTTACGGTTTTTGCGACCCGGGATGCATGGCTTTATCTCTTTGTCTTTTAACCGTTTTCTGAACCAGTCGGCATCATAGCCTCTATCAGCAAGAAGCCAGTCGACCTTCGGTAACGTCTCAATTAAGGCTGCAGCTCCGGTGTAGTCGCTGATTTGTCCCGCCGTGACGTGTAACCTGATAGGGCGACCCTGCGTGTCGGTGACGGCGTGCAACTTGGTATTCATGCCACCTTTTGTCCGGCCGATCAGCCGTCCACCATCCCCTTTTTTAGCCGTAGGCTTGAGGCCGTGCGGTGCGCTTTCAAATAGGTCGCATCTATCATGACAGTCTTTCCGACCGACGACTTGGAAGACAGGCCTTCAAGTATTTGAGCAAATATCCCCTTGTGACACCAACGGTTCCAACGATTATAGAGCGTTTTAGAGGGCCCGTATTCTCGAGGGGCATCACACCACCGTAACCCATTACGAAGAATGAATATAATTCCACTCAAGACACGCCTGTCATCAACGCGTGGACGTCCATGGCTCTTGGGAAAAAAGGGCCGAAGGCGTGACATTTGCCCTTCGCTCAGCCAGTAAAGATTGCTCATCGTTCAGTCTCCTCAAGAGAAACTGAATCAGCTCTTCATTCTCAAATCAATAGGTCCTGAGCCTAGACCGACCCACAACATATCTAACGGCTGCATGTTACCCCCTCGTCGTCAATCCCGTTAGTAATATCCTGATTCCGATTGCGCGCAAGTTGCGAGCCAACTTCGCCTGAATACTAAGGATTGGGCCTGTTCAATTTTGCCTATCCCCTTTTCCAGCGCTTTTCACTCAAATACCGCGATTTACTGAGAGTCCAACTTGGGCGGTTATCAAGCTGAAATATTTTTGATGCTTTTGAGGGGGCACCTTGGACATTTTCAATGGGTTTGAGAGTGCCTTGTCATTCCGTGGGTAGGTTCTGAATTTAATCAAAGAAAATAAAAGGGGCTATGAATCTTAGTGTTATAAAAAAAGCGCATGCAAATTAACCGCGAACTTTATTACTCACCAACGCTATACTCAATCAATCGAGGCACTGGACTAATGTAGGAGCGGCGAACTGTGATTTTTTCCGAAGAGGAGTTTGTCGAATACGTTATGCGGAACGATCGTAACCGTTACCTCTTAGACACGCTTCCAGCTTTAAGATTGCCTCAATGCACATTGACTGCGGGCTGCTTGTTTCAAACCGTATGGAATATCAAAAGCGGGAACAAGCCCGATTGGGCAATCAAGGATTATGACATTTTTTATTTTGATGCCAGTGACCTATCTTGGGAAGCGGAAGATGCTGTAATCCAAAAAGCGAGGTCTTTGCTTGGCAACATGGGTGAAAGCATTGAGATACGGAACCAAGCCCGTGTTCATCTCTGGTATCAGCAAAAATTCAATTCGCCTTGCCCTGTACTGACATGCGTTGAAGATGGTATCGACCGCTTTCTTATCGAAGGTAGCAAGTTTGGAATTAATCTCGAGACAGGTTCTGTCTACGCACCAATCGGATTTGATGACATGTGGAAAGGTGTTTTACGCATCAATCCAAATAATCCTCACAGAGATCTCTTTATCAGCAAGTGCCAAACCTATAGGTCTCGATGGCCTTGGCTCTCTATTTTTAGTTGATACTCAAGCACCCAGCTTGTTTCAGTCACCTTATGGGCTGGCATATGACGGCTGATTTCCTGCGCAGTAAGCCTGCGGGATGGTTCGATTTAACATCAATGTTTATCCAATGACCAACCGAGTGAAAAAGTAGGGGCCACGATGGGGAGAGTAATAATTTTTTAAGTGTTTGAAAAATAGGCGATTTATTGAATTAAATGGTGCGGGTGGTCGGAATCGAACCGACACTCCTTGCGGAACCGGATTTTGAGTCCGGCGCGTCTACCAGTTCCACCACACCCGCACTTAACTGCCGAAGCAGTTTGATATGGTCCAAAAACGGACAGCGGGGACGGATATAACGGCTAAACGAAACGAGGTCAATCGCTCTCAAGCGGCTTGACTGATTATACTTTTGCACAGACGCCAATCTGTTCGAAACCGGCGACATAGTCAGTAGCTGATGTCGCCTGAACAAACAGACTTTTCAATATCGCGTCACCTTAGCGGCGCATATTATATTCGACGATATTCCAACAGACGAGAAAAGCAATCAGGCCTAACACGATGAGATCGAGTGTCTTCAGATATGTGAGATATTCCAACATAGCGCATCTCCTTCCCAAGGGAGGCGTGTTGGTTTTTATGAGGCAGCGAAAAACGGTCTTAATTTCAGATTTACTTGCTGCAATATAATTAAAAATTAGAGCAACAAGTTCAGGCCTTCATCTTTCGCATGCATTGCTTTAATTCAGACGCTCTCCCAATAGAAAATATAGCACAGCTTTCCGAATTATCAAATTTTTGTATTTGTCCCTACTTTGGAGTGTTCGATATTATTTCCGTTCCGCAAAATTACGAATACGGTTGCGTATGATACGCGTCAGATTGCGGGTGCGTTGATAAAGATGAATTTGTGAAGCCGCCTGGCGGACCTGTTTGTCAACGCCCGGATGGAGCCCAATCACAAGTGTTTCGATGGTTTCACGCTCTCCAAACAGTCGCGACATCACCGGATGATCCGGCACGGCGCAAGAATCGGTTCGAGTGATGTTGGGGTCTTCAAGATGATTCTTGACCACCTCAATCATCAGCAACGTTCCGGGTGAGTAGGCCCGTAACGTCTCGTCATAGGCTGTTTTCCATGTCCATGCTTCGCCGGACACGGTGAAAACGATCAGGATAGCGATCACACGCCCATCCAATTCAAGCGTATGAATGCGTGCACAATCGCGCTCGGCGAGATTGTTGACAGCTTCGCGCGCAAAGGCTGCGCGGAACCGGTCAACGGCCATCGCGGTGCCACGACGGCCTTTCCAGCCGCTGGCTTCCAGCGTCAGGAAATGTTCAAACGCAAAGCGGATTTCATCGGGCGTGCGGGCGATACGATGTACGAGGTTGCCCTTCTCCGCGAGGCGACGCCATAGACGGCTGTAATCGCGACGGTGGTGTGATCCGATGGCGTGCTTGATATAGGTTTCGCCATCCAGCTTGCTTTCAAGAAATGGTCGCGCTTTTTGTTCTATAGAGACGATTGGCAACTGACGTCCGATCGCGACTGAGCGAATAAGTTTTGCAACAGCGCCATCGGCGCGCATTTCCGGGAGTACGAGTACTTCCGGCATTTTAATGTGGTCGCGGGCGAGAATATCAAACAGATCTTCAACGACGCCCACTGGATCATCATGATCAATCAACGGGGTGCCTTGTGGACCAAATGGTGTTGCCCATGCACGAATGACCGGCGAGGACAGCGGTAAGCCGGGTCGCTCAATCGTATAGGGCATAACGAAACGCAGGCGGCTGCGAATTTCGTTTTCATCACGCATGACCATGAAGCGGACTTCTCGATCTTCAAGGCGTGGCATGGCAGGTGCCAGAAAGCGCGCATTAAAGAAGATGTTTGGCTCGATGGTACGACTGCTCAGATGGTCAAGCTCATCACGCAGTTCAAAACCAGCCGACGCGCCGTAGATGGCTAGCTTCCGTGGAATGTCGCGATTGTGGAGACTTTCTTCGAGCCTCTTGGTTGCATCCATCGCCGCTACATTTTCTGAGAATTGCGATATTATGCGTGCTGTATGTCCGCCGACGGATTCCTCAAGCAAAGGTTTGGCAGCCATTACAAAGTCTCCTCGGGGAAAGTTCTAAGGGGCTTGAGAATAAACATGGTGACTTGCATTGTTTTATACACAGCCGTTGAAAGCAAAAATGCCTCGAGCAACATTGAAAAAGCGGTAGATAACGCGGCGCCCATTAATCCAAAGCGTGGAATGAAGATGAGGTTGAGCAGAATGTTCACGGCAAGTGTTAGCGCGTAGAGCAGCGCGCAGATATTCTGCTTGCCTGACATGTTAAGTAGGCTTTCAGCCGGGCCAACGCTTGCGCGGGCTATGACCCCGATAATCAGTACGAAGAGTAGCGGATAGCCGTGCGTGAAGCCGCTTCCAAAAAGCATTAACAGCGGATAGCCCAATGCAAGAATGACAATGCCTAGCAGGAGTGTCGGCCAGAATGTCCAGCTTGTCGATGCTTCGGCGAAGCGCACAAATTCAGCGCGATTTCCACTGTGTAGCAGGTCAGAATAGCGTTGAGCCACCCCCGCTTTCACTGCGAAATAGACGAAATGCGCCAGCGCCATAATTTTTGTTGCAGCAAAATAAACGGCCACGTCCTGCGGTTCCATCATTTGGCCAACCATCAGTACATCAACATTGATGAGCAGGAAGAAAAAACCTTCGACAAGAAACATCGGGAGTGCGACTTTCATCCATTGCGAGAAGAGGATTTCTTTCTCGCCAATGGGGATGTCTTTTTTCAGCGACCGATTAACACTCAGGAGTTGGCCCAAAGCGGTTAACCACGTTGCTGCTATGGAAGCAGCCAAACCAGTGATCGCTGATGCTTTTAGCCCAATGACATGGGCGGCAATCATGAAAACAAGCACAAGCAAAGGCCGGATGATGTAGCTCGGTGTCAAGGCTATCATGATCCATGAGCGTGATCGGGCAATACCGTCAAGCATATTGCCTAGAGTGATCATCGGCAGGCAAATGAGGCCCAGAATGAATGGGACAAGATAATAGCTCTCGACGCTGTCTCTGAGCAAATAGAGTAGCAGATAGCCCAGCAGAGCTATTATACTTGCAGATACAAAGGCAAAAATGCGCCCTGTGTAGAGTATGCCGCGCAATGGATTGAAAAGATTGCGTTGAATATATTCAGGCACATAGCGAATGATGGTGGTGTGTAGTCCAAAGCAGGCAAGGTCACCGACAATGACCATTGTCAGCCAGACAAGTACAAAGATACCGTACTGAAACTCTCCCATCCAGCGGGCGAGGATGACTTGTGAAATCAATGCGATAGCTGAGCTCGCAATCCGTACCGTGAACGCGACGGCTGAAGAACGCTGTGCGCTCGACTGGGCATCCGTTCCGCTGAGCATAGTATCAAGCCGCTCCGTCAAAGGACGAAGTGCGGCTGCGATACTGCCGGGTAAATACCGGCTCGCTGCACTGGATACTAAGAGACGCACGCTAAGCTAACCCTGTTTTCGTATGGTTTAAAGAAGGCACGATGTTATTCGGGGGTATTTTTCAACCCACGATAGCCGGACATTAGATTGCAGTTCTTTAAAAAGGTAAAAGGAATCGGCCTCAGCTATTACAGCACCGGCAAATTGAGAGAGATGGTAATTACTTTCTGAATATATAAGCTTCAGCGCATGTACTAAGGCTAGTGTGGTGGATTTAAAGTTCCTATCATTCGCGCTGCATTCACCTCGAGGAACTTTAAACCCGTAAACCACACTAGATTCAATAATTTGCTGGCATGGCTTTGGACCCGAAATTCGCTCAGGTGGTCGCTTTGCAGTGAAGCGAATTTCGGGTCCGCCATACTCGTTATGCCGCGTTTTAAAAAGAAAACCCGGCGATTGCGCGCCGGGTTTTCAGGTAAGCTAGATTGTTGTCAGCGCTTATTCAAATGCGCCGTGGCAATGCTTGTATTTCTTGCCAGACCCGCAAGGGCAGGATTCGTTGCGGCTCACTTTGCCCCATGTTTTAGGATCAGTGGGGTCCCGTTCAGAAGCGGGGATGATGCGCTCATCCTGCTGGTGTTGGGCCCAAGCATTTTCGTCAAAGTCATTTTCGCCAGTGGTGCCGTCGATATGAACGCCGGTCATTGGCGGAAGTTCTGGCTCAGCCGGAGCTTCACGAACGATTTCAACACGCATCAACTGTGTAATGACCACTTCGCGCAAGTTGGCGAGCAGAGCCTGAAACAGCTCAAAACCTTCGGTCTTGTATTCGTTAAGCGGATCGCGCTGCGCATAGCCACGGAAACCAACGACCGAACGCAGGTGGTCAAGATTGACCAGATGTTCGCGCCAGAGATTGTCGAGCGACTGCATGATCACTGACTTTTCGATGTAAGTCATGATCTGCGGACCGAAGCGTTCTGCTTTCTCGGCGGCTGCCTTGTCGGCGGCTTCCTTGATGCGGGCTTCAAACTCTTCTTCGGCGATGCCTTCTTCCTTGGCCCATTCGTCAACTGGCAACGCAAGGTTGAGCTTGGTGAGAATGTCGTCCTTGAGGGCGGCAATTTCCCATTTTTCTGCGTAAGCATCTTTGGGAATACGAAGCGCAACCATGTCCTCGATCACTTCGTGACGCATTTCGGTCACGGTGTCGGTGAGGTCTTCGTCGTCCATGATTTCAAGACGTTGCTCGAAGATCACCTTACGCTGATCATTCATCACGTCGTCATATTTGAGAAGGTTCTTACGGATTTCGAAGTTACGCGCTTCAACCTTGGTTTGCGCCTTTTCAAGCGCCTTGTTGATCCATGGGTGAACGATAGCTTCGTCTTCCTTGAGGCCCAGCTTCTGCAGCATGCCGTCCATACGGTCGGAGCCGAAGATGCGCATCAGATCATCTTGAAGCGACAGGAAGAACTTTGAACGGCCCGGATCGCCTTGACGACCCGAACGACCGCGTAGCTGGTTGTCGATACGGCGGCTTTCGTGACGCTCGGTCGCGAGAACGTAAAGGCCACCCGCTGCGAGTGCTTTTTCTTTCAGCTTAGCGATGTCGGCCTTGATCTCAGCGATCTTTGCTGTGCGCTCTGGACCTTCCGGAACATCTGCGAGCTCGTTTTGAACGCGCATTTCAAGATTGCCGCCGAGCTGAATGTCCGTACCGCGACCCGCCATGTTGGTGGCGATGGTCACCGCACCCGGAACACCGGCCTGTGCGATAATGAAAGCTTCCTGTTCGTGATAACGGGCATTGAGAACCTGAAAATTCTTGATGCCATCTTTGCGCAGGCGCTCAGCAAGCAATTCCGACTTTTCAATCGACGTCGTGCCGACCAGAACAGGCTGTCCCTTTTCATGGGAGGCGCGAATGTCCTTCACGATGGCTTTGTATTTTTCTTCGACAGTACGATAGACTTCATCGTCTTCGTCAAGGCGTTTAACTGGCAGATTGGTCGGGATTTCAAGAACATTCAGACCATAAATGTTGCCGAATTCTTCTGCTTCCGTAGACGCTGTACCGGTCATGCCGGAAAGCTTGGTGTACATGCGGAAGTAGTTCTGGAAGGTGATCGAAGCCAGCGTCTGGTTTTCAGGCTGGATTGTCACATGTTCCTTCGCTTCCAGCGCCTGATGCAGGCCTTCCGAGAAGCGGCGACCCGGCATCATACGTCCCGTAAATTCGTCGATAATGACGATTTCGTCGTTGCGGACGATGTAATCCTTGTCGCGCTGGAACAGCTTATGCGCACGAAGCGCGTTGTTCAGGTGATGGACAACTGCGACATTCTCAATGTCGTAAAGGCTTTCGCCCTTAAGGTGTCCGGCAGCGTCGAGAAGCTGCTCAACCTTTTCGGTGCCGACTTCGGTGAAGATTGCTGTCTTCTGCTTTTCATCGATTTCAAAATCTTCCGGCTCAAGCGCTGGAATGAAAGTGTCGATGAGGTTGTAGAAGTCAGAGCGATCTTCCAACGGACCGGAGATAATCAGCGGCGTACGGGCTTCGTCGATGAGGATCGAATCAACTTCATCGACGATGGCGTAGTTGTGGCCGCGCTGTACCATCTGACCGCGCTCATATTTCATATTATCGCGCAGATAATCGAAGCCGAGTTCGTTGTTGGTCGCGTAGGTGATGTCACAGGCGTAGGCTGCCTGACGTTCACCATCATCAAGGCCATGCTTGATCACGCCCACGGTCAGACCGAGGAAGTTGTAAAGCTTGCCCATGGTTTCAGCGTCGCGGGTAGCGAGGTAATCATTGACCGTCACCACATGCACGCCCTTGCCTTCAAGCGCGTTGAGGTACACGGGCAAGGTCGCCATCAGCGTCTTGCCTTCACCGGTGCGCATTTCAGCAATGCCGCGTTCATGAAGAACCATACCGCCGATGAGCTGTACGTCGAAGGGACGCATGCCAAGCACGCGCTTTGCCGCTTCACGTGCGGTTGCAAAAGCATCCGGAAGCAATGCGTCGAGCTTCTTGCCCTGGGCGAGTTCTGCGCGGAATTCCGCAGTCTTTGCCTGAAGCTGTTCGTCGGTAAGGGATGCGTAATTCTTCTCAAGCGCAGTAATCTGTTCCGCACGAGCGCGCAGTGTTTTCACATGGCGGTCGTTGGACGAACCGAATATCTTGCGGGCGAGGCCGCCAAAGCTGACCATTCCTGGTCCTTTCCTGTGCGTTCAGCCGGAAGCGCTTCCGGCGCCATTGCCTTTTTCGATTTCACCGAAACTCTAAAAAGGCTCTAACTCTTTAATTCTTTCGCATTTTCGAGTGCAAAACCACATTGCAATTTTGCCGATCATGCTTTGTCGAATGCTTTATTCACGCGTATTAAAACAAATGCAAGAAAACTGCGCGTCGAAAGCTGCCAGATACGGCGCATTTTCAACGCAATTCCCCAGCCGCTTACTGGACGTCAAGCTGAAGGACAGATAAGAGGGGCTTCAAGCGATGTCAATGTTGCTCGAAAGGCCGGAAAGCTCGTATTTTCTAAAGGATAATCCGGGTTTCGGGCCAAATTCCGCCGCATTCATGGGGCCGGTAGGCGGTCTCGAAGGAGAGAATCTCATATGAAAGCCTTTTTCAAAGCCCCATCCCGCAAAGCTCTTGCCGTTCTCGCGACATCCGTTGCGCTTGCTGGTTTCAGCAGTTCGGCTGTTTTTGCGCAGGATGCAGCGAAACCCGCTGAAGCCGCAACGTCTGCTGCCGCTTCCGAAGATCCGGCAAAGGTTCTTGCTACCGTCAACGGCAATGACATCACGGTTGGTGAAGTCGATCAGGCCGCTGGCGATCTTGATCCACAGTTTGCTCGCCTTCCAGCTGAACAGCGCCGTCTGGCCGCTCTTGCAGCCCTCATCGACATCAAGGCGATGGCTGGTGAAGCAACCAAGGAAAAGCTTGATCAGAGCGACGATTTCAAGAAGCGCATGGAGTTTCTGCGTGAACGCGCGCTCCACAACGAATATTTCAAAGATGCCGTTGTCGACAAGATTTCGGACGCGGATGTTCGTAGTCGTTACGACAAGGAAATCGCGGCTATTCCTCCACAGACAGAAGTGCGTGCGCGTCACATTCTCGTGAAGACCAAGGAAGAGGCCGAAGCGATCATCAAGAAGCTTGAAGGTGGCGCGAAGTTTGAAGATCTCGCCAAGGAAAGCTCGACCGATGGCACTGCTGCCAATGGTGGCGATCTCGGTTACTTCTCCGAAGGTCAGATGGTTCCGGAATTTGAAAAGGCCGCTTTCGCATTGAAGCCGGGCGAATACACGAAGGAGCCTGTGCAGTCGCAGTTTGGCTTCCACGTCATTCAGCTGGAAGACCGCCGCACCAAGCAGCCGCCAGCATTCGATCAGGTGGCTGAGCAGATCCGTTCGATCATCATGCGTGAGCGTTATGTCGATATGGTGAAGAAGCTGCGCGATGGCATGAAGATCGAGTATAAGGATCCAGCCGTCGATAAAGCGATGAAGGAAGCCGCAGCGGCGCAGGAACAGGGTGATGCACCCGACGCCGCCCCGCAGCAGTAAGCTTTGAATGCATGAAAACGCCCTGCATTGCGGGGCGTTTTTTTATGCCGATATCGGGCGGTATCAGACAGATGAAACTATGAAACCGCCCGATCGTTTTATTTAGCCGCATTATCCCGCGCAAAACCGCTTCGCACTTTTGCTGGAAATGCTTTACTTATAACTTGATTTTGTACGGCAAACCTTTCCAATGCGGCAGAATCAAATCGCATTTCTCTAGAGGCAATCATGTCTGCGACCGTATCCCCGCTTGCTCCAAAACATTACCCATCCATGCCGGTCATTCACGGCGTCCGCATTGCAACTGCTGCTGCCGGTATCAAGTATAAGGGCCGCACGGACGTCATGCTGATGGTGTTTGACAAGCCTGCGGAAGCAGCCGGGGTTTTCACCCGTTCGCTCTGCCCGTCCGCCCCGGTGGATTTCTGCCGCCAGAATCTCGTTCATGGCAAAGCGCGTGCTGTTGTGGTCAATTCCGGTAATGCCAATGCTTTCACCGGCCTTAAGGGTCGTGAAGCAACGCAGGCGACTGCCGAAGCCGCTGCCAAAGCTGTTGGCTGCAAGACGACTGATGTGTTCCTTGCGTCTACAGGTGTGATTGGCGAACCGCTTGATGCATCAAAGTTCTCCGGTCTTCTGGATGATATGGCAAACACTGCCAGCGATGATTTCTGGACTGAAGCCGCTAAAGCGATCATGACCACCGATACCTATCCGAAAGTTGCGACCGAAACAGTGCTGCTCGGACAGGTTCCGGTAACGATCAATGGTATCTCGAAGGGTGCGGGCATGATCGCGCCTGATATGGCGACGATGCTTTCCTTCGTCGTTACAGATGCGCCGATCAAGGCTGATGTGCTGCAAAGCTTGCTTTCAAAAGGCGTAGGCTCGACATTCAATGCTGTGACTGTCGATAGCGACACGTCGACATCTGACACGCTGATGCTGTTTGCAACCGGAGCGGCAACAGAGCGCGGAGCGCTTGAAGTCACTGATGCTTCCGATAAACGTCTTGGCGAATTTAAGAAGGCGCTGGGCCGTGTTCTGAAATCACTTGCACTTCAGGTCGTTCGCGACGGTGAAGGTGCCCGCAAAATGGTCGAAGTTGAAGTGACGGGTGCGAAATCGGCCACTTCAGCCAAGAAAATTGCACTTTCAATCGCCAATTCGCCGCTGGTCAAAACCGCTGTTGCTGGCGAAGACGCAAACTGGGGACGTGTAGTTATGGCTGTTGGCAAGGCTGGAGAACCGGCTGATCGCGATCTTCTCGCCATCTGGTTTGGCGATATTCGCGTGGCGCATCAGGGCCAGCGCGATCCGGCTTATTCAGAAGAAGCAACCTCGGCTTACATGAAGGGCGAAGATATTCTCATCCGCGTTGATCTCGGTCTCGGCAAGGGTAAGGCGACCGTCTGGACCTGCGATCTGACAAAGGAATATGTTGCGATCAACGGCGACTACCGTAGTTAAGTTTAAAGAGAGTTTGAACATGTCCAATCTTGCTATCGTTCGCCAGCTGGAAGCCGTGGGTTTTCGCGCATGGCCTGCCACGTCCGTTCATTATGACGGGACATGGGCGATACGCATGACGGCTGCGCATCCCTCCAAGCGTCTCAACTCGGTTAACCCACTCGATCCGGGTGATACGCGCGATATTCCGGCGCGTGTCGAGCAGGCATCACAACGCTTTCGTACCTATGGCCGGGTTCCGTGTTTCAGGCTTTCGCCGCTGGCTCCTGTTGAGTTGGAGAATTATCTCGAAGGACTTGGCTGGAAGCGTCACGATGAAACGATCGTTATGACAGCCAATCTGAGTGCTCTTGATCTTACGGCTGAACGTGATGAAGCGCCTTTGAAAGACATTGGCCGCTATGTAGATGCGTCGATTGCCATTCATGGTCGCCCGACAGAATTGCGTCCGGGCTTCTCCGAATTGCTGGACGGGATTCGCCCGAATAAGGGGATGTTTGTTCTCGAAGAAGGTAATCGCGCCGTATCCAATGTGCTCTGTGTTCAGGATAGTGCAATGGCCGGTTTGTTTGATGTCGGAACTTTGCCAGCAGTGCGTCAAAAGGGGCACGGCAAGGCTTTGATCGGTGCGACGCTCAAATGGGCAAAATCGCTGGGTGCAAAAACCGCATGGCTGCAAATTGAAGCTGATAATGTTGCTGGTTTAGCGCTCTATAAGCGCTTCGGCTTTCAGGAAGCCTATCGCTACGCTTATCGGGAAAGTAATGAGAAATGACTGACGTGAAATCGCGCCGTATTGTTTTGGTTGCGGCCTGTGCGCTGGTCGATGCTGACGGGCGTGTGCTGTTGGCACAGCGCCCAGAAGGTAAGTCGCTTGCTGGTCTCTGGGAGTTTCCCGGAGGTAAGGTTGAGGCTGGTGAAACGCCGGAAGAAACCCTGATCCGTGAGCTTCAGGAAGAGGTTGGTATTACGACGAAAGTGGCCTGTCTCGCGCCGCTGACTTTTGCCAGCCACACCTATGATGACTTCCATTTGTTAATGCCGCTTTATGTCTGTCGTCGCTTTGAAGGTGTGGCGCAGGGGCTGGAAGGTCAAGCACTGAAATGGGTGCGTCCGAAGGATATGCGGGATTATCCGATGCCGCCAGCAGACGAGCCGCTGATCCCATTTTTGATCGATCTGTTGTGAGCCTGTGGAAAGCTACGAAATAGTTCCCAAATCCTTGACCGTTAACCTTCCGCGTTAATCGATGATTCACTCCACTGCGGCATTCTCAGGGATAAGTGTTCCGGAGTTAGCCTCATGAGTTTTGATAATAATTATTTCAGCGCAGATCATAATGAATACACCCCGGGCCCACTTTCGAAAGCGGGTCGCGGCATCCTGCGCGTCGTGCTTCTTTTTGGCTCTGCCGCAGTCGCTCTTGCACTGATTATTGTGCCGGTTTTAAATGATCAGGCGAATAAGCTTGCGGCACAATCGGTTCTGCCAGCTGGCATTGATCGCACGATGACCGGATCAATCAAGCGGGATGTTCATGCGGAGCGCAAGGCACCCGTAAGACCAATCTGTGTGATCGAAGTAGACGGCACTCAAAGGGGCGACTGCTAAACGGCTTACTCTGCTTTTTTAAGCGCATCAGCCAATGAGGCTTTGGCAGAGCCGGGCTTCAATGGCTTTTGCTGTGATTCGTGCGGTGCCCAGCCAGACAGCCAGATAGTCGAGAAACTTGCGCGAATGCGTCCATCCGGATCGCTGAAGCGCTCTGCATAGATTTCGGCTGCACGGAGAAATAGTTTCTTTGAAACTGGTTTGCGGGAACGATCGCGCAGCACATTTTGCATTCCCATGGCGCGCAGATCAGCTATCAGGTTGAAAATGCTGTCATAACGCACAGTGACATTTTCCACGTCTGTGACCGGAAGCGCAAAACCAGCGCGTTGCAACAGCCCGCCGACGTCACGCACGTCGGCAAATGGGAAGATACGCGGCGAAGCGCCGCCTGTTAGCTCGACCTCTGCCTGCAAAAGGCTTTCGCGTAATTCGCCCAAAGTTCCGTTGCCGCTGAGTGCTGCCAGAAACAAACCGTCGGGCTTCAATGCGCGTGCAATCTGGATCATCGCACCCGGAGTATCGTTGGTTGAATGCAGTGATAGCAGCGAAACAATGAGATCAGCGCTTTGCGGCTTGAGTGGCAGGGCTTCGTCATCGGCAACGACTGCCGGGAAGGGGCCATTGAGAAAAGTTGCATCGCGTTCGATGCGCAAAATCATATCTGCTTTGCCAGAACGGGCAATGGTACTCGCCGCAAGACCATTATGCCCCGCGAGGTCAACTGCAACCGGGAAACGGCGTGTCACTGCATCCAACCGATCTTCAAGATCTTCTGCTGCCCTTTGCAAAATAAAGTCTGCTCCCGGGATCGCGCGTTTAAAGGCACGGCGGCGAAACGTAAGCTGGAGGTCGCGATCAAAGATCGCATTTTCAGACGATTGGGCAGGTGAAGGGGCGGCCATTGCGATTCCGTCTTCTCTTTCGGATATGCGTTGGTAATATAGATACAGGCGTAGATGCATTCGAACGGGGGCGAATGCAATGGTTGATGACGAGAGGTCTCATCAAAGCTTGTTGTTGAGACTGAAAGCAAGTGTGCTGGGCGCTCTAAGCTGCGGCTTGCGCTCGACTGCCGATATTCTGTTTCCAGCGACCTGTATCGGTTGTCGCATTCAGGTTTCAGAGCCGGGAACACTATGCCCGCGCTGCTGGTCGCAACTGCGCTTTATCGAGAAGCCTTATTGTCCGGTGCTTGGCATTCCGTTTAGCTATGACTTTGGTGAAAACTTCATGAGTGCAGAAGCGATTGCTGATCCGCCACCTTTCCGGCGTCTACGTTCTGCCGTGTTGCATCGGGGGGCAGCGCAGCGCATGGCGGTCGCGCTGAAATTTCATGATCGCACTGATCTTGCGCCGTGGATGGCACGCTGGATGCAGCGCGCTGGATGCGAATTGCTCGACGAATGTGACGTTATTCTGCCGGTGCCTTTGCACAAATGGCGGTTCTGGTCGCGTCGATTTAATCAGTCTGCGGAATTGGCACGTACACTGGCGCGATTAAGCAGCAAACCTTTTGCTCCACAGGCGGTAAAGCGCATTCGGCGGACTGATCAGCAAATTGGGCTGGGCCTAAAAGAGCGAAAGCGCAATGTGGATGGTGCGTTTCGCGTACCCAAAGAGCATGAAATTCATGTGCGTGGGCGGCGGGTGTTGTTGATCGATGATGTCTATACCACGGGTTCGACGGTCAAGGCTGCTACGCGCGCGCTGCTGCGTGGCGGTGCAAAAAGCGTTGACGTGCTCACATTCAGCCGGGTTCTGCCTGACGCCTGAATACAGCTTTGTGAAGTGATAAGGGGCTTCCAGATCGTGGTTTTGCTACTTATATAGATGGCAACGAATGGAGTTTTTCATGACCGATATTACCATCTATACCCGTCCCGGCTGCCCTTATTGCACCCGTGCCGTCAGCCTTCTCAAAAACAAGGGCGTTGAGTTTAACGAAATTAATGCGGGCGCTACACCGGAACTGCGTGCAGAAATGCAGGAACGTTCGGGCCGTAATACCTTCCCGCAGATTTTTGTCGGCTCGGTGCATGTTGGCGGTTGCGATGATCTTGTCGCACTCGACAATGCAGGCAAGCTTGACGGCCTGCTTGCGACCGGCGAACTGAACTAAGATCAGGGTAGGGGAGGTTTTTATGAGCACCTTTCGCGCTGCTGCCGTCCAGATGCGTTCAGGCACCGATGTGACCCGCAATGTTGAGGCGATGGAAAAAATGGTTTCCGATGCTGTGGCAAAAGGTGCTCAATATGTGCAAACCCCTGAGATGACGGGCGCGCTGATGCGCGACCGTGCAGCGCTTTTTGCAAGCCTGCGTGATGAAAATGATGACCTCGTCTTTAAAGCCGCATCAGCGCTTGCAAAGAAGCACGGCATTTTCCTGCATATCGGTTCGACAGCCATTGCAGCGGGTGATGGCAAGATTGCCAATCGTGGCGGTATTTTCGCGCCATCGGGTGAGAAGATCGCGACTTATGACAAGGTGCATATGTTTGATGTCGATCTCGACAACGGCGAAAGCTGGCGCGAATCGGCAACCTATGAGCCGGGCAAGGAAACGGTGATTGCGGAGCTGCCTTTTGCCAATGTTGGCATGGCGGTATGTTATGATATTCGCTTTCCGCAGCTCTTCCGTGCGCAGGCTTTGGCTGGTGCAAATGTAATCACGGGGCCTGCCGCTTTCACGCGTCAGACAGGTGAGGCACACTGGCATGTTTTGCAGCGTGCGCGTGCCATTGAAAATGGCGCATTCCTGATTTCAGCGGCGCAAGGTGGTGTGCATGAAGACGGTCGCGAGACTTATGGTCATTCACTGATCGTTTCGCCATGGGGCAAAGTTCTGGCAGAAGCCGCCCATGATGAGCCGGGTGTCATCATTGCTGACATTGATGTTGCGGAGAGCGTTGCGGCACGTGCGAAAGTGCCAAACCTCAAGAATGCGCGCGAGTTTTCGGTGAAGGTCGCCCAAGAGAAACAGGACGCATAATCTATGATCCGCTTTTCGCTTCATTGCGATCACGGCCATGAATTTGAAGGCTGGTTTCGCGACAATGCCGATTTTGACCGGCAGTCGGAACGAAAACTCGTCTCCTGTCCTGTTTGCAATTCGCCTGATATTCAGAAATCACTAATGGCCCCTGCGGTCTCTACCAGCCGTTCGAAAGAGCAGGTGGCGATTGCTATGGATCAGGCGCAAAAGCAGGTGCTTGAGCAAATGCGCGAGCTCAGCCGCAAGGTGCGCGAGAACGCTGATTATGTTGGCGATCAATTTGCCGAGGAAGCGCGTAAAATCCATTTCGGTGAAACGGAAGCGCGCGGGATTTACGGTGAAGCGTCCAAGGAAGATGTTCATTCGTTGCTTGAAGATGGTGTTGAAGTCATGCCATTGCCGGTTTTTCCGGAAGATAAGAATTAGTTGATAATTGTGATGCGTAGGAGATCAGGCGCATGAAACTCATGGATTCTGCGCCATTTTTGTTGCTGACGACCGGCACGCTTCTGGGGCTTATTCTACCGCTTGGTAAGATTGCGGCTGAGGCAGGTGTTCCACCCGCGATCTGGACATTTCTGTTTTCGGCGAGTGCAGGTATTATCCTGTTGCTGGTCATGTTTTTGGGAAAAAGGCGTATTGGCTTTGCGGGTGGCAGGCTGCGTTATTACATCTGCACAGCTGCGATTTCCTATGCGCTGCCCAATCTGCTGATTCTGTCGGCAATCCCGCGTCTTGGTGCTGGGTTCACAGGAATCATGTACACGCTATCGCCAGTGATCACGCTTCTGATTTCGATGGGCTTTGGCCTTCGACGCCCCAACGCGTTGGGTATTGCTGGTATTGTTGTAGGCTTTATTGGCGCAATCATGGTTGCGATGACCCGTGGTGAAGTGGGCAAGCCAGCCGATCCGCTGTGGATCGGCTTGGCGCTTCTCATTCCTGTGTTTCTGGCGATGGGAAATGTCTATCGCACAATCGATTGGCCGAAAAATGCTGATCCGACTGAGCTTGCTGCGGGCAGTCATCTGGCGGCGGCCCTGATGCTGTTTATCGGGATTTTGCTGTTTAGCGGCAATTTCCAGATTGAAACGCTCGCTCTGGCGCCCGCGACTGCTGTGGCGCAAGGGATCGCTGCGGCAGGTATGTTTGCGCTTTTCTTCCGGTTACAGGCGGTGGGTGGTCCGGTTTATCTGAGCCAGATCGGTTATGTGGCTGCGGCACTCGGACTGATTTCAGGCACGCTGTTCCTGGGGGAAAACTATCCGCCGCTTACATGGATAGGTGCAGTCGTCATCGCCATTGGTGTGGCGCTGACGACAAAAGCTCAGAAACGATAATAGTTGCTGTATTAAGCAGGCCGTTCAGCGAGAACCATGTAGTTTACATCGGTATCGCGTGAGCGGCTCCAGCTGTCGGCAAGCGGATTATAGGTCACGCCCAGCTTGTCGATCAGGGTAAGGCCAGCCTTTGAAAAGGCTGCTTCCAGTTCTTCCGGGCGGACCAGCTTTTCATATTGATGCGTGCCGCGTGGCAGCCAGCGCAGCACATATTCCGCACCAATGATCGCAAGGCCATAGGCCTTGAGCGTGCGATTGATGGTAGCGACGAACATCAGTCCACCCGGTTTCACCATTTCGCTGGTCTTCGACATGAACAGGTCAACGTCGGAAACGTGTTCGACCACTTCCATGTTGAGGACGACGTCGAATTTCTCGCCCGCTTCAGCCAGCGCTTCCGCAGTGGTCGCGCGATAATCGACGTCCACACCGCTTTGGGCTGCATGGATTTTTGCGACTTCGATATTGGTCTCAGAAGCATCGGCACCGATGACTGTTGCACCGAGACGCGACATCGGTTCACACAACAGACCACCGCCGCAACCGATATCGAGAAAGCGCAGGCCTTCAAAGGGGCGCGGGCTGTTCGGGTCGCGGTTGAACTTTTCGCAGACCTTTTCCTTGATATAAGTCAGGCGCGTCGGATTGAATTTATGGAGCGGACGGAACTTACCCTGTGGGTCCCACCATTGCGCGGCAATACGCGAAAAATGCTCGATTTCAGAAGCATCGATGGTGGTGCGGGCGGTCTCAGTCATATCATTCTCCTGCGGAAGCGCGTGCAATCCTGCTCTCAAGGTAGCGTGTTAAAGTCAAGGATCAAATCAAATTCCCGAATTGGACGCGTTGATTATTGTTTCACGGGAATCACACCCTTGCGGAAGCGCGACATTTTAGCTATGTGACCCCGGGTTTGTCTGTCGCAAGAAAATAAGGTTTCGGCAGGCGTTAGTGTAATTTTGCAAAAGACGGGACGTATCCTTAAATGGCGCGCATCGTGATGAAATTCGGCGGCACTTCTGTGGCCGATCTGGAACGCATCTCTAATGTGGCGCGCCACGTCAAACGTGAAGTCGATGCGGGCAATCAGGTTGCTGTTGTCGTCTCCGCCATGTCGGGCAAGACGAATGAGCTGGTCAACTGGGTGCAGAACATGCCCAAGGTTGCCGGTGGTACATCGCCTTTCTACGACGCACGCGAATATGACGCGATTGTTGCATCTGGCGAGCAGGTAACGAGTGGCCTTCTGGCGATTGCGCTGCAATCTATCGGCGTTGACGCGCGTTCGTGGCAGGGCTGGCAGATTCCGATCAAGACAGACAATGCGCATGGCGCTGCCCGTATTCAGGAAATCGACGGCTCGGAAATCATCCGTCGCATGGAAATGGGGCAGGTTGCCGTTGTTGCCGGTTTCCAGGGCATCGGCCCGGATAACCGCATTGCAACGCTCGGTCGTGGTGGTTCGGACACTTCGGCTGTGGCGATTGCTGCTGGTGTGAAGGCTGACCGTTGCGACATCTATACCGATGTTGATGGCGTTTACACGACCGATCCACGTATTGAACCCAAGGCAAAGCGCCTTTCCCGCATTACGTTTGAAGAAATGCTGGAAATGGCTTCGCTCGGCGCAAAGGTTCTGCAGGTGCGTTCGGTTGAACTCGCCATGGTACATAAAGTTCGCACTTTCGTGCGCTCAAGTTTTACGGACCCCAATGCACCGGGCATGGATGATCCGATCAACCCGCCCGGAACACTCATTTGCGACGAGGATGAAATCGTGGAACAGCAGGTCGTCACTGGTATCGCTTATGCGAAGGATGAAGCTCAGATTTCGCTCCGACGCGTGGCCGACCGGCCAGGTATCTCGGCAGCAATTTTCGGCCCACTGGCTGAAGAGCACATCAATGTCGATATGATTGTGCAGAACGTGTCGGAAGACGGCTCGAAAACCGACATGACTTTCACGATCCCAACGGGTGACATCGACAAGGCGCTGCGTGTTCTCGATAAGGCGAAGGGTGAAATCGGTTCTGATCACATTCAGTCTGAAACCGGTCTTGCTAAGATCTCTGTAATCGGCATCGGTATGCGTAGTCATGCGGGCGTTGCAGCGACCGCTTTTAAAGCATTGGCTGAAAAGGGGATTAATATCCGCGCTATCACCACGTCGGAAATCAAAATTTCGATCCTAATCGATGGCCCTTACGCTGAACTCGCAGTGCGCACGCTGCATGGCGTTTACGGTTTGGATAAGTAATTCGCCCTCTTTGTCTGCTTCGTTTTGAAACAATGCCGCTCCCTATAATAAGGGCGCGGCATTTTCTTATTATATAAGTTGTCAGATTTTCTGACGATTAGACTAGACGCGCGTGTCAAAAATGCTCACAAAGGATTCGGCGTAACGCTTCGCAGGCGGGTAAAGGGAACTGGCTTTGCGGAAAAGCTGAGCCTGTACCAAATGAGGAGCCCCCCACGATCATGCGTGATCTGACAACTGGTCCCCGCGTGCTGCTGAAGCGGCTGCGCGAATTGATGGCTGAATCACTGGAGCCACAGGAACGCCTTGACCGGATCGTCCGTGAAATCGCGCAAAATATGGTCGCGGAGGTTTGCTCCTTCTATATTCTTCGTGCCGATGGCGTGCTTGAGTTGTACGCGACTGAGGGTCTTAATCCACAGTCTGTCCACCTGGCACAGCTGCGTCTGGGGCAGGGCCTAGTGGGAACGATTGCTGCAAGCGCGCGCCCGCTGAACCTGACCGATGCGCAAAGCCATCCAGCCTTTGCTTATCTGCCGGAAACCGGCGAAGAAGCTTATAATTCATTCCTCGGTGTTCCTGTTCTTCGTGCTGGCCGCACTTTGGGCGTTCTTGTCGTTCAGAATCAGACCAAGCGGGCTTATCGCGAAGACGAGGTTGAAGCACTTGAGACGACAGCAATGGTTCTGGCCGAGATTATCGCGACGGGCGACGGCTTGCGTTTGGCGCGGCCCGGTATCGAACTGGATCTTGGTCGACCGATGAGTGTGACCGGAAACGGGCTCAATGACGGCATTGGCCTCGGCCATGTTGTGCTGCACGAGCCGCGTATCGTTGTAACGAACCTGTTTAACGAAGACAGTCAGGCAGAGTTGACGCGGCTGGAAACAGCGCTCGGTTCTTTGCGCATTTCCATTGATGATATGCTTTCGCGACGTGATGTTGCTGCTGAAGGCGAGCATCGTGAAGTGCTCGAAGCTTACCGCATGTTTGCGCATGATCGCGGCTGGGTGCGTCGTCTTGAAGAAGCCATTCACAATGGTCTGACAGCAGAAGCGGCTGTTGAGAAGGTGCAGAGCGATACGCGTGCGCGCATGGTGCATCTGACTGACCCTTACATGCGGGAGCGTTTGTCGGACTTTGATGATCTGGCCAATCGTCTGCTGCGTCAGCTGATGGGTCGCGATGTTAAAACGATGGCCGAATCATTGGCTAAGGATGCGATTATTGTCGCGCGCACGATGGGCGCTGCGGAGCTTCTTGATTATCCGCGTGAGCGTTTGCGTGGCGTGGTGCTGGAAGATGGTGCAGCCACGAGCCATGTGGTGATTGTTGCCCGTGCGATGGGGATTCCTGTCGTTGGTCAGGCCAAGGGCGCTGTGTCCATGGCTGAAAACAATGATGCTGCGATTATCGATGGCGATGAAGGCATCGTGCATCTGCGTCCGCAGACAGATGTTGAATCGGCCTATGCCGAAAAAGTTCGCTTCCGTGCGCGCCGTCAGGCCCTTTATCGCGAATCACGCGACAAGCCTGCACTGACCAAAGATGGCGTTGACATTTCTCTGCTGATGAATGCGGGTCTGCTGGTGGATTTGCCACAGCTTGCAGCATCAGGTGCCAGTGGTATCGGTCTGTTCCGTACCGAACTTCAGTTTATGGTTGCGTCCACCTTCCCACGTGCTGAACAGCAGGAGCGTCTCTATCGCTCGGTGATCGAGGCTGCGGGCAACAAGCCAGTGACTTTCCGCACACTTGATATTGGTGGTGACAAGGTTCTTCCTTATTTCCGGGCAACTGCGCAGGAAGAAAATCCGGCGCTTGGCTGGCGTGCAATTCGCCTCACGCTGGATCGTCCGGGATTGCTGCGCACGCAGTTGCGTGCACTTCTGAAAGCTGCTGGTGGGCGTGAACTCAAGATTATGCTGCCGATGGTCACTGAAGTATCCGAGGTTAAGGCCGCACGCGAGATCATCGATCGCGAAGTGCGTCACCTTTCGCGCTTTGCCCATACGTTGCCGAATAATCTCAAGCTTGGTGCGATGATCGAAGTGCCTGCACTTCTTTGGCAGCTTGATGAACTGATGGCGATTGTGGATTTTGTCTCCGTCGGTTCCAACGATCTGTTCCAGTTCTTGATGGCGGTTGACCGTGGCAATTCGCTGATTTCAAGCCGTTTCGATCAGTTGTCGCCTGCCTTCCTGCGCACGCTTCGTCACATTGTTGACGCTGGTAATCGTCATGGAAAGCCTGTGACGTTGTGTGGTGAAATGGCCGGACGTCCGCTGACGGCTATGGCATTGCTGGGTCTTGGTTTCCGCTCGATTTCGATGTCGGCTGCCAATATTGGCCCGGTCAAAGCAATGCTTGGTGCGCTTGACGTAAGCAAGCTGAATGCTTTGTTGAATGAGAAGCTCGACAAGCCAAATGGTGCGCATTCGCTGCGTGAATTGCTGCTTCAGTTTGCAGAAGACAACGATATTCCGCTATAGCTGAGATCATTGCAGGAAATGTTTGGGCGCGGGACTCTATGTTCGGCGCTCAATTTTGCTTATTCACGCCAAGATTAAAGATTTCAGGACATACCCATGAGCGCCTTGCCACAGGACCGGATGGACCAGCTTTTGAAGCGGTTCTCAATGATTGAAAGCCAGATGGCGAACAATCCTGATTCTGTCACCTATGTGAAACTGGCTTCCGAATATTCTGAGCTTCAGGACGTTGTCGGTAAAATTCGCGAACTGACGGATGCGCGTAGCGAGGCGAGAGATCTGATTGCGATGCGCGATGATGCATCGACTGATGCGGAAATGCGTGCGCTGGCGCTTGAAGAACTGCCAGAAGTTGAAAAGCGCATCGAAGTGCTTGAGCAGGAAGTTCAGATTTTGCTTCTGCCCAAAGATGCGGCCGACGAGAAGAATGCTATTCTTGAAATTCGTGCGGGTACGGGCGGATTGGAAGCGGCACTTTTCGCTGGCGATCTGTTTCGCATGTATGAGCGGTTTGCCGCTGAAAAAGGCTGGCGCGTCGAACTGGTTTCGGCAAGCGATGGCGATGCCGGCGGCTTTAAGGAAATCATCGCGACTGTTTCGGGAAAGGGTGTGTTCTCGAAACTGAAGTTTGAATCCGGTGTGCATCGTGTGCAGCGTGTGCCGGAAACGGAAGCAGGTGGCCGTATTCATACGTCTGCTGCAACGGTCGCCGTGCTTCCTGAAGCGGAAGACATTGATATTGAAATTCGCAATGAAGATATTCGCATCGATACAATGCGCGCTTCGGGTGCGGGTGGTCAGCACGTTAACACGACCGACTCCGCTGTTCGTATAACGCATATTCCAACAGGCATCATGGTTGTGCAGGCGGAAAAATCACAGCATCAGAACCGCGCCCGTGCCATGCAGATTCTGCGTGCCCGTCTTTATGACATGGAACGTCAGAAAGCAGAAAGCGAACGATCTGAATCGCGCCGCAGTCAGGTGGGGTCTGGCGATCGTTCTGAGCGTATCCGTACCTATAATTTTCCGCAGGGCCGCGTGACCGATCACCGTATTAACCTCACACTTTACAAGTTGGATCGTGTGATGATGGGCGAGCTTGACGAACTGGTCGATGCGCTGATTTCTGATCATCAGACAGCCCTTCTCATGGAACTGGGCGAAAACGCGTGAGCGGCGAGCGCCTTGATCAGTTAATGGCATTGAGCCGTACGCGGTTGCGCGAAGGGGGCGTGGATACGCCTGATCTTGATGCGCAATTGCTTGTCGAATGGACGACTGGCGCAACACGGCTTGATCTGATTTCATGGCCGGAAAAGTTGATAAATGAGGACAAGGTCGCGCAGTTAAACGATGCGCTGGAGCGCCGTATTGCAGGCGAGCCGGTGCATCGCATCATCGGTATGCGTGAGTTTTATGGTCTGCCATTTAGACTCTCGCCCGAAACGCTTGAACCGCGTCCGGATACGGAAGCGCTTGTCGATCTCGTTTCACCCTATATCGAAAAGCTGATCGAACAGCATGGTCGGGCCTTGATGCTCGATATGGGCACCGGCACTGGTGCTATTGTGATTTCACTTCTGCACAAGTTTGAAAAGCTCAACGGTATCGGGCTCGATATTGCCGACGGCGCGCTTGCCATGGCACGGATCAATGCGGCGGCCAATGGTGTGAGCGCGAGATTTGCTGCGCTTAAAAGCGACTGGTTTTCAAATGTAAGTGGCAGGTTTCATCTCATTGTCTCAAACCCGCCTTATATTCCAAGCAGGGACATTGAAGATCTGTCGCGCGAAGTGCGCGAGCATGACCCAATGGCGGCTCTGGATGGCGGGAATGACGGACTTGATTTCTATCGCTCCCTTGCAAATGAGGCTCGTGCGTACCTATATGAAGGTGGAATAGTTGCCGTTGAGATTGGCGCAGGCCAGTTTGACGATGTGCGCGTCATTTTTGAAAGCGCTGATTTTCAATTGACGAATGAAGCAATTGATCTCGGTGGTCATAGAAGGGCCATGGTTTTCATAAATTTAGACAGTGTAAGCGTTTGAAAGACTGCATGTTAAAAAACGCGCGATGACATCAAAAAAGCGCTTGGAATTTGCGGCGAAGCCGTTTAGTTTCCAGCCACCGTATATAGCCAGAATGGTTTTGCCCGCTTGAGGGCGGTGGCGGAAATACTCCATGACGATTTAGGTCATGCTCCCGTGAGGGTTTTTCTCAAGGGATGGTTTGTACGGAAGTGCACGGCTTTCACAAATAGTTCCGAAGAGTTTTGCTTTTCGGAGGGTCTTGCAAATGCCAAGCCGGAAAGTTCGCATTGTCTTTGGTGGACAGTGCGGAACTCTTAACAATTCGATGTGTGGGAAGTTTTAGGGTGTGCTTCCTCCATGGCTCGATAATGCGAAGCCGGTGGCTTTAAGCCACAGGAATATGACGCCCTTAAATCTGAAAAGAGAAGACGATGAGGCCAGCACAGCAGAACAGGCGTATGCGCGGACGGGGGAATAACAATAATAACAACAATAACAACCGCAAGGGCCCCAATCCTCTGTCGCGTAATTATGAAAGCAATGGTCCGGACGTAAAAATCCGCGGCAATGCTCAGCATATTGCAGAAAAATATACGACACTGGCTCGCGACGCACAGGCGTCTGGTGACCGTGTTATGGCTGAAAATTATCTTCAGCACGCAGAACATTATAATCGCATCATTATGGCTGCTATGGCAGCGCAGAACATTCCATACCAGCGCGAAGAAAACTTCGACAATGATGGTGGCGATGAGGATGAAGGTGGCTTCGTGCCAACCACTCCTGTGCACCAGCCCGTCAATGGTTCGGGTCCGCAGCCTGTGATTGAAGGCACTCCAGCTGAAGTGGTTTATGGCGAAGAAGGCAGCGACAATCGTTCGGAAGGACGCCCGGATACTCGTTCTGATGGCCGTCCTGACAACCGTTCGCAGCCACGCGAAGGTCGTGATTCCCGCGAAGGACGCGACGGACGTGATCAGCGCCGTCTTGGTCGCGGTCGTCGTCCACAGCGTGAACGCTTCAATGCGGATGAGCAGTCCGATCAGCCAGCTGTAGAGGCACCGGTTGCTGCTGCGGTTGCCGATCAGCAGTCGATTCCAGCTCCAGTTGCTGAAAAGCCTTTCGTTGAAACGCCGGTTGTTGAGGCACCAGTTACAGAACAGCCAGTTGCCGAAAAGCCAAAGCGTGCTGAAAGGCCTGCAAAGGTTGCAGAAGAAGCGGCACCCGTTGTTGAAAAGCCAGCGCCTGTAGCGGAAGCATCTGTTGAAGCTTCAGTTAAGGCAGAGGCTCCGGCCCGTGTCACACGTCGTCCGGGTCGCCCGCGTCGCGTGCCGAAGGATGAAGTTCCTGAAACAGCGGATTCCGACGCATAATGCCTGAATGGCAATATGGTTGATTGCAAAAAACGGCGTGGTTTTCCGCGCCGTTTTTATTTACGCGCTTTTGGCTTTTCTGGTCTTGCCGAACCTTATTGATCTTCCCATATTTCTCCTTGGATAGTGAGCCAGCCGAATTCGGGGGCTCCGTCACCAGAACTCTTCCGATGCCAGAATGGGTTGGAAGGAAAAGGAGACAATATGAATATTGAGAAATACACAGAACGGGTTCGCGGTTTTATTCAGTCGGCCCAGACTTTCGCCCTTTCCTCGGGCAATCAGCAGTTTACCCCTGAACATCTCCTTAAAGTGCTCGTCGATGATGACGAAGGTCTTGTTGCATCGCTCATTGAGCGTGCCGGTGGCCGCATCAGCGACGTACGTTTGGGCTTGCAGACAGCGCTTGAAAAACTGCCAAAGGTGAGCGGCGGTAACGATCAGCTTTATTTGGCTCAGCCATTGGCAAAGGTTTTTACTCTTGCTGAAGAGCTGGCAAACAAGGCCGGAGATAGCTTTGTGACGGTTGAGCGTTTGCTCACAGCCCTTGCTATCGAGAAATCTGCAAAAACGTCTGAAATTCTGGCTGCCGCCGGTGTGACACCGACCGCGCTCAACAAGGTTATCAATGACATGCGCAAAGGCCGCACAGCCGATTCCGCTTCTGCTGAAAGCAATTACGATGCGCTGAAAAAATATGCGCGTGATCTGACGGAAGATGCGCGTGCGGGCAAGCTCGATCCGGTTATCGGTCGCGATGAAGAAATTCGCCGCACGATTCAGGTTCTGTCGCGCCGCACCAAAAACAACCCAGTTTTGATTGGTGAACCTGGCGTTGGTAAAACAGCAATTGCCGAAGGTCTGGCGTTGCGTATCGTCAATGGTGACGTGCCGGAATCACTGAAAGACAAGCAGTTGATGGCGCTCGATATGGGTGCGTTGATCGCTGGTGCGAAATATCGCGGTGAGTTTGAAGAACGTCTGAAGGCTGTGCTTTCGGAAACGCAGGCTGCTGCTGGCCAGATCATTCTTTTCATCGATGAAATGCATACGCTTGTGGGCGCAGGCAAGTCTGATGGTGCGATGGATGCATCCAACCTGCTCAAGCCAGCATTGGCTCGTGGCGAATTGCACTGCGTTGGTGCGACCACGCTTGAGGAGTATCGCAAATATGTTGAGAAGGATGCAGCGCTCGCGCGTCGTTTCCAGCCGGTGTTTGTTGATGAGCCGACTGTTGAAGATACGATCTCAATCCTTCGCGGTTTGAAGGAGAAGTATGAGCAGCACCATAAGGTCCGCGTTTCCGACTCGGCACTGGTTGCGGCTGCAACGCTATCGAATCGTTACATCACAGATCGCTTTTTGCCGGATAAAGCTATTGATCTTGTCGATGAAGCCGCTTCGCGTCTGCGTATGCAGGTTGATTCAAAGCCGGAAGAATTGGACGAGATTGATCGTCGTGCGATGCAGCTAAAGATCGAGCGGGAAGCACTGAAGGTCGAAACTGATACGGCTTCGATTGATCGTTTGCAGCGTCTTGAAAAAGAGCTGACCGATCTGGAAGAAGAATCAGCGGAACTGACAGCCAAATGGCAGGCTGAAAAGCAGAAGCTTGGACTTGCGGCAGATTTGAAGCGGCAGCTTGAAGAAGCGCGCAATGCTTTGGCGATTGCGCAGCGTAGTGGGGAATTCCAGAAGGCTGGTGAACTGGCCTATGGCACGATCCCGCAGCTTGAAAAGCAGCTTGTCGAGGCTGAAAGCAATGAGAACAAAGGCTCCTTGCTGGAGGAAACCGTAACACCTGAGCATGTCGGGCAGATTGTTTCCCGCTGGACTGGCATCCCGGTTGAGCGGATGCTGGAAGGCGAGCGCGAAAAGCTTTTGCGCATGGAGGATGAAATCGGCAAACGGGTTGTCGGACAGGGTGAAGCAGTTCAGGCTGTTTCAAAAGCTGTTCGTCGTGCACGTGCGGGTCTTCAGGATCCGAACCGGCCAATTGGTTCGTTCATTTTCCTCGGACCAACCGGCGTGGGCAAGACCGAGTTGACCAAAGCTTTGGCTTCATTCCTGTTTCAGGATGACACGGCCATGGTTCGCATTGATATGTCGGAATTCATGGAAAAGCATTCTGTGAGCCGGCTGATCGGTGCACCTCCCGGCTATGTCGGCTATGAAGAAGGCGGTGTCCTGACGGAATCTGTGCGACGCAGGCCATATCAGGTGATCCTGTTCGACGAAATCGAAAAGGCGCACCCGGATGTGTTCAACGTTTTGCTTCAGGTTCTCGATGATGGACGCCTGACAGATGGTCAGGGGCGCACGGTGGATTTTCGCAATACGCTGATCATTATGACCTCGAACCTTGGCGCTGAATATCTCGTCAATCTCGGTGAGAAGGATGATGTAGAAAGTGTTCGTGAAGAGGTGATGGGTGTGGTGCGGGCTTCGTTCCGTCCGGAATTCCTGAACCGTGTCGATGAAATCATCCTGTTCCACAGGCTGCGTCGCGAAGACATGGGCTCGATTGTCGATATTCAGATGAAGCGTCTGCAGGCTCTCTTGCATGATCGCAAGATCACGTTGGAACTGGAAGACGATTCCCGCGAATGGTTGGCTAACAAGGGGTATGATCCGGCTTATGGTGCGCGTCCACTGAAGCGCGTTATCCAGAAGGAAGTTCAGGACCCGCTGGCAGAACGCATTCTGCTTGGCGATATTTTTGACGGTTCCATCGTCAAAATATTGCCTGGCTCTGATCGACTGAACTTTCGTCCCATCCGCGTGATGGGTGAGGGTGAGCCGGTGAAGGACGATGAAAAGGCATAAGGCTTTATCGAGCTGATGACGAAAGCGCCGCAATCATTCGATTGCGGCGTTTTTTATGAACTATCGATTTTTAAGGCCATCTTCATGTCCAGTTCATCTGGCATTTGCTGTTATTGAGTAATTAATTGTTAACCATATAGTTGCATCCCTTATGTAAGGTAATTCAGGGTTTCTTGTATGTCGCATCTCTTACGCATGCTTCGCTTCGGTTTGGTCGGTTCTGCAATCATTTTTGCAGCAGGTGGTTCAGCCTTTGCGGATGAGCGCGATGCGACCACTCATGTTTCGCAACCCGTGCAATTGGCACAGCTTTTCGACTGGGGGCATGAGCGTGGCCGGGATCGGGGAGTGCGCGTTTATACAGATGAATATGGCCGGCAGGTCACGATTGATCGCCGTGGACGTGTAATCAATATTGAAGATCCCCGCGATTCAGGCCGTTATGCAGGTGGTGGTCAGCAGGACGGTGGGTGGTCAGATGGTCCTGTTGGCGGTGGTGCGCCTTATGATGGCTTCGGTAATGTGCCGGAAGATCCGAATTATTACCCCGAAGCACCATCAGCACCGGGTTATGAATTTAATCGCGATGGTCAGGTGCAGCGCTCTGAGTTGCCACCGGCAGGTACGGAATATCCCGATACAGAATCACCAACTGCAAGCATCAATCGCGATCCGGGCTATCAACAGCCATCGACACAGCCACATGCTGTGCCCAATGCCGATGATATGACGCCAGCCATTGAAATGCCAAAAGGGCAGGGTGCGAAGCAGAAGATCGCAGCCTATCAGGTCTTGCTTGATCGGGCAGGTGCTTCGCCGGGCGTGATTGACGGGCGTTCAGGATCCAATGTCGATAAGGCAGCGGCCGCTTATAGCGAGATGACGGGCAAGTTCCTCAATCCAACCGATGAAGCTTCAATCGAGGCAGAATTGCAGGCGACCGGCGGTCCGGCTTTCACAGAATATACGATCACCAATGAAGATGTCGGTCGTCAATATGTGGCTTCGATCCCAGATGACTATGCTCACAAGGCGCAGCTACCTGCGATGGCATACACGTCTGTGACTGAAATGCTTGGGGAAAAATTTCACATTGATGAGGCTTATCTCAAAGAGATCAATCCGGGCGTGAACTTTAATCAGCCGGGTTCTGTTGTTCGGGTACCAAATCTCGGTAAGCCGGTCCGTGCAAAGGTTGCGAGGATCATTGCGGACAAGGCTCGCAAGCAGGTTCGGGGTTATGATGAAAATGGCAAGCTCGTAGTGGCTTACCCCTCGACAATTGGTTCGTCCGATACTCCATCGCCTTCAGGTATCGTTCAGGTGCAGCGAATCGCGATTAATCCGAACTACACTTATAATCCAAAGATCAATTTCAAGCAGGGCAGTAATGACAAGGTACTCACTATCCCTCCCGGTCCGAATGGTCCGGTTGGTACGGTTTGGATCGCACTGTCAAAACCAACTTATGGTATCCATGGAACTCCCGAACCTTCGCGTATCGGCAAGACGTCAAGCCATGGTTGTGTGCGTTTGACGAACTGGGATGCGGAAGAATTAGCGAAACTCGTCAAAGCTGGTGTAACTGTTGAGTTTACAGAGTAAGCACAGCTGAAGATCATCCGCTAAAAAGGAAAAACCCGGAAATCAGTAGCGATTTCCGGGTGTTTTATTATTGGCATTCAGTAATTGAATAGACTCTCTAACTTTTTGTGGTTCCTGTTGATGCAAGCTTGGTGCCTGTATCATCTGTGTTCAGCAGCGTATCGATACGCTCGCGCTCTTGAATAAAGGCCTCGAGTTCCTTGCCCTTGAGAGCCTTATTATCCGGCAAACGAATGCGAAGTGGATCAACCTTGGTGCCGTTGACGATAAGCTCATAGTGCAAATGCGGTCCGGTTGAGAGACCTGTCGATCCAACGTAACCGATAACCTGTCCTTGGCGCACTCGTGAACCAGCCGTTACGCCACGCGCAATCGCATTCTGGTGACTATAGCTGCTGACATAACCATTGGCGTGGCGAATCAGAGTTTGATTGCCATAGCCATTGGTCCAGCCGGCTTTTTCAACGACACCGTTACCCGATGCGATGATCGGTGTGCCGCGAGGTGCTGCCCAGTCAACACCGGTGTGCATGCGGCTATAGCCGAGGATGGGATGGCGACGCATTCCAAATGGCGAGCGGAACACACCATTTGGTACTGGGTTGCGTAACAGGAATTGCTTGGCGCTTTTTCCGTCTTCGTTGAAATAATCAACGCTGCCGTCCGGAGCCTGATAGCGATAAAATTTTCGCGTGGTTCCGCTGAAATTGGCGGCGACATAAAGCAGTTGTGAATCGCCGTCTGGCTTTTCAGGATCGTCAGGCAGGGAGAAGAAAGCGTCGATCTTGTCGCTCTGCGAGAGGCGCGCTTGTAAGTCTACATCTGACGCCAACATCTTCACGAGTTGCTCGCGCATGGTTTCTGTCATGCCATAAGCTAACGCCGCCCGGCTGATACCATCATAAACACTTGGAAGATTACCGCGAATTGCACTCGGCGGTGCATCTCCATCAAATGCCGATGCGAGCAGCGGCGTTTCTTCGGGCTGATCGGACGGCACATATTGATTACGGTCGTTAAGCGAAACTGTGACCAGATGCGTTGTACGATGATAAACGCTCGCTCTGACGACGCGATCCTCGCCGTTGCGTGTTTCCGTTCCAACACGCAGAACGCTTCCTTCTTTCAGACGAGGTGAATTCAGCAGCTTCGTGATGGCGTCGGCCATATTTGAAGCATCGTCGTCCGTGTAACCGGCGCTTTGCAATGCTTGATTGATATCCATCGTCTGGCGGAAGGGAATCAACTCTTCAGAAAAACCGTCGGTGGCTTCTTCGTCGTCAGCACGTTGCGCAACAGTCACATTTTCCTGCGTGATTTTCACGCCAAGAGCAGGGCTCAGTGCGAAAGAGGAGTCTACTCCACCGAAACGTGCTGGATCGACATAGTGTAGAGAAGCAACCTGAACATCGCCGTCAGTTAGTAAAACACCTGTTTCGCGAACCACTTTTTCCACTTCATCGACAGTTAAGTCATTTGAAGGGTCAAAGCTCGCGCTATTGAGCGGAAAATCTGCAACGCGCAGGCTCACTTCGCTTTCAACC